>NZ_SDEA01000001.1 GCF_004522155.1 Paracoccus luteus
CCGCCTGAGTGTCCGGCGAAACAGGGGCAAGACCATCCGCTTTCAAAACTGCCGGCTCGGCTTTTGTGGCCGCCGCAGTTGGTTTGACACTCCTGTCGTAAGCAGTTGATCTTCCGTAGCCGGTTTGACGGGCTGCCCGATCAAAGCCTATTGATATTTAACAATAATCTTTGGATTGGAAATCCGCGTGTCGGCGGTTCAAATCCGTCTCCGGGCACCATTTCAACACCCTTCGTATGGCGCAAAATTGCAGTGGCCCTGATGCCGTCGTGCTTTCCGAAAATGGGCCTCCCGTTCTCAACGGAACGCTCAGCCTTCACCGTCCCATGCCGCCGCGACCGGAGGCCCCAGGCGCAGCAGATCGACGGCACGGGCGGCGATCTGGGTGACGATCTCGTCAACCGAATGGGGACGCAGATAGAAGGCGGGCACCGGCGGCAGGATCACCGCGCCCATTTCGGCGGCTGCCGTCATGTTGCGCAGGTGCGCCAGCGTCAGCGGCGCCTCGCGCGCCAGCAGGACAAGGGGGCGGCGCTCCTTCAGCTGGACGCCTGCCGCGCGGGTCAGCAGGTTGTCGTCAAGCCCGTGCGCGATGGCCGCAAGGCTGCGCATGGAACAGGGCGCGACGATCATCCCCGCCACGGGATGCGAGCCCGAGGCGATGGTCGCCCCCAGGTCGCGGATGTCGTGGCGGCGGGCGGCCATCCCTTCCAGTTCGCGCAGGGCGTCCGGCCCGACCTCGGTGTCCAGCGTCCGTTCCGCCATCGGCGACAGGACCAGGTCGATCCGTGTGCCAAGCCGCGCCAGATGCCGCGCGCAGGCCAGCGCCAGCGCCGCGCCGGATGCGCCCGAGACGCCCAGCGCGACCCTCATCGCGCAAGGCCCCGGCGCGCCAGAAGCTCGGCCGCGCGTTCCGCGTGCGCCGGGTCCAATGCCATGACCCGTCCCCATTCGCGCGAGGTCTCGCTGCCGATCTTGGTCGTGGCGTCGAGGCCGATCTTGCCAGCCAGTCCCTCCAGCGGCGAGGCGAAGTCGAGGTAGTCCATCGGCGTGCGGTCCAGGATCGTCACGTCGCGCCCGGGGTCCATGCGGGTGGACAGCGCCCAGGCCACGTCGTCCCAGTTCCGCGCGTCGATGTCGGCGTCCACGACGACCAGCATCTTGGTATAGCTGAACTGCGGCAGCATTCCCCACAGCGCCATCATCACCCGCCGCGCCTGCCCGGGATAGCGCTTGTCGATGGAGATCACCGCCATGCGATAGGAACAGGCGGCGGGCGGCAGCCAGAGGTCGCGGACCTCGGGGATCTGCGCGCGGATCACCGGCAGGGCAAGGTCGTTGAAGACCTCGCCGATTACGGAAGGCTCGTCGGGCGGGCGGCCGGTGACGGTGGACAGATACAGCGGGTCGCGCCGGTGGGTCAGGGCGCTGACGCGCATGACGGGGAAGGGCTCGACGGCGTTGTAATAGCCGGTGTGGTCGCCAAAGGGGCCTTCGGGCGCGGTCTCTCCGGGATGCACCCAGCCTTCGATCACCATCTCGGCCTGCGCCGGGACCAGCAGCGGCACGGTCTTCGCCGGGACCAGTTCGGTCCGGGCGCCGCGCAGGACGCCGGAAAAGGTCAGTTCGGACACGGTTTCCGGCAAGGGCAGGGCGGCGGCCAGCAGCGTGGCGGGATCGGCGCCAAGGACCACTGCGACGGGCATCGGCTCGCCGGCCCGCGCCCAAGTCCGGGCATGGGCCGCGCCGCCGCGATGGGCGAGCCAGCGCAGGATCAGCCGGTCGGTGCCGATCACCTGCGCCCGGTAGACCCCGAGGTTGTAGCGCGCGGCCTGCGCGGCTTCGCTGCCATGCGGCCGCGTCACCACAACCGGCCATGTCACCAGCGGCCCCGCGTCGCCGGGCCAGGGCACCTGCACGGGCAGGGCGGAAAGGTCCGGGGCGGCGTCCACCTGCTGGGCCGGCGCGCGGCCCACGATGCGGGGACGGGTGGACAGCGCCGCGCGCAGCATGGGCCAGCGGGACAGGGCGTCGCGCATCCCCTCCATCGGCGCAGGGCTGCGCAGTGCGGCAAGGAAGGCGCCGAAGCCGGGCACCTGATCCAGTGTCAGCCCCAGCCCCGCCGCGACCCGTTCCCGCGTGGCGAAGAGGTTGGTCACGACCGGGATGGTCGAGCGTTCGCCACCCTCCAGCACCGGCGCGTCGAAGCGCAGCACCGGCCCGCCCGCGCGCAGGGATGCCAGTTGAACCGCCGTCATCTCGTGGCGGATCGGGACGCGATCGGGGATGCGGGCAAGCTCTCCCCGGCTTTCGGTCCAGTCGAGGAAGGCGCGCAGGTCGGGAAAGACGGGAAGGCTTCGCAAGGCAGGCTCCGCAGGGATCAGGGCCGCAGCTAGCAGCGGAAAGGGCAGGGTGACTTGGCTTGGGTCAAGTCGGGGGCAGGGACGCTGCGTTAGGGGTCGGGCCAGAAAGGTGCCCCGATGTCTGATTCCGACCTGCCGCAGTGCCCGCGCCTGATCGCCCGCGCGCTGCGGCCCCTCCCGCCCCTGCCGCTGGGCCTTGCGCTCAGCGCCTTGTCCCGCCGCCTGTCGGCGCGCCATCCCTCGATGCTGCGCCGCCTAGGCGAATATGCCGAGCGCGCGGTGCTGATCGACCCGACCGACCTGCCCTTTGTCCTGCGGATAGAGCCTGCGGCGGGCCCGCGCGTCACCGCCCACCGGCGGGGAAGCGCGCCGCAGGCCGCCGCCCGCATTGCCGGGCCGCTCTCGGCGCTGACCGGGATGCTGCACGGGCGCTATGACGGGGACGCGCTGTTCTTTTCCCGCGACCTGGTGATCGAGGGCGACACCGAGGCCGTGCTGGCGCTGCGCAACGCGCTGGACGATGCCGAACTGGACTTGGCGGCGGAACTGGCGGCGCTGGCCGGTCCCTTCGGCTGGGCGGTCCGGCGGGTGGTGGCAGTGGCCGAGCGCGCCAGCGGGCTCAGCCTTCACCGCGAAGATCTGGCGAATGGAGCCTTCCGATGATGGAACTCGTCTGCCCGGCGGGCACCCCCGCCGCCCTGCGCGCCGCTGTCGAGGCAGGCGCCCACGCCGTCTACTGCGGCTTTGCGGACGAGACGAACGCCCGGAACTTCCCCGGCCTGAACTTCTCGCGCGCCGAGATGGCCGAGGCCGTGGCCCATGCCCATGCGCGCGGCGCCAAGGTGCTGGTCGCGATCAACACCTTCCCGCGCGCCGGGGCCGAGGCGATGTGGCACCGCGCCGTGGCCGATGCGGAAACCGCCGGCGCCGACGCGGTGATCCTGGCCGATCCCGGGCTGCTGGCCCATGCGGCGGAACACCACCCCGGGCTGCGGCGGCACCTCTCGGTGCAGGCGGCGGCCGCGAACCCCGACGCGATCAACTTCTATGCCGAGGCCTTCGGCGTGCGCCGCGTGGTGCTGCCGCGCGTGCTGACCGTGACCGAGATCACCGCCATCAACCGCGAGATCGACGTGGAAACCGAGGTCTTCGTCTTCGGCGGCCTTTGCGTCATGGCCGAGGGGCGCTGCTCGCTGTCGTCCTATGCGACGGGCCGCTCGCCCAACATGAACGGCGTCTGCTCGCCTGCAAGCCATGTCGTCTATTCCGAGGAAGCCGACGGGTTGCGCGCCGCGCTGGGCGGATTCACCATCCACCGCACGCCGCCGGGCCGCCCCGCGCCCTATCCGACGCTCTGCAAGGGCTGCTTCACCTCGGGCGAACAGACGGGGCACGTCTTCGAAGATCCCGTCAGCCTCGATGCCACGCAGCTGATCCCGGCGCTTTCCCGCGCGGGCGTCAGCGCGCTGAAGATCGAGGGGCGGCAGCGCTCGCGCGCCTATGTGGCCGAGGTGGTGCGCGCCTTCCGCGCCGCCGTCGAGGCCGAGGCCGCGGGCCAGCCCCTGCCGGTCAGCCTGCTGGCGCGGCTGACCGAGGGGCAGGCCGCGACAACCGGCGCCTATGCCAAGACCTGGAGGTGAGATCATGGACCTGACCATCGGACCCAACCAGTTCTTCTGGCCCGCCGAAACGGTGCGCGGCTTCTACCGCGAGATGGCCGCCACCCCCGCCACGCGGGTGGTTCTGGGTGAACTCGTCTGCTCCAAGCGCCTGCCGTTCTGGGAAGGCGAGATTCCGGGTGCGATCGAAGTCCTGCAGGCGGCGGGGAAAGAGGTCGCGCTGACCACGCTGGCCCTGATCACGCTGAAACGCGAACGCCGCCTGACCGCCGACCTGATGGACATGGGCTTGCCGGTCGAGGTCAACGACCTGACCGCGCTGCACCACCTGCCCGCAGGCCAGCCCTTCTGGGTCGGGCCGCTGGTCAATGTCTATAACGAGGGCACGCTGCGCTGGCTGGCCAAGCGCGGCGCGGTGCGGGTCTGCCTGCCGCCCGAACTGCCGCTGGCCTCTGTCGCCGTGCTGGTCCGGGCGGGGGCGGATCTCGGCGTCGCGGTCGAGGTCTGGGGCCACGGCCGCCTGCCTCTGGCGGTCTCGGGGCGCTGCTATCACGCGCGGCTGCATGACCGGGCCAAGGACTCCTGCCAGTTCGTCTGCGAGGACGACCCCGACGGCCGCGACGTGGAAACGCTGGACGGCCAGCCTTTCCTGGCCGTGAACGGCATCCAGACGCTCAGCCAGTCCACCGCCAGCGCCGCCCATCAGGTCGAGGCGTTGCGCGAGGCAGGGGTCAGCGCCCTGCGCCTGTCGCCGCAAAGCCGGGGCTTTGCCGAGACCGTCGCGCTGTATCATCGGCGGCTGGCCGGAGGAGTCGCTGCCGACAAGCTGGCCCAAGCGGTGCGCCCCTGGGTTCCCGGCGGGGCGCTTTCCGACGGGTTCCTGACTGGTCCCGCGGGTGCCGCCTGGTCAGGGGCCTGAGGGGTGCAAGGTCCATCGGGTGTCGTCCTTGGATATGTCGCGGTTCGATCAGGACGCTGCTGATCGGGCCATCCGGGTTGGTCGTATGCGGACGGGTCACAGTTCGCTGCTGGTTCGGCGATGATGATGCCGAACGCCCCCGCGCAGGGATCAGGCGCGCGGCCGGGGAACGCCGGGGTTTGACAAGCGCGATGGGGACGGTCCCCATGACCGGGGCAGCTGTGGGGTCGGCCTGCGGGTGGATCGGGCCATGACCTGCATGGATGGGGCCGCAGTGGGCATCGCCGGTGGAAAGACGGCCCGGCTGTGGCGCAATCATGGTGTCCCTGGCCTTGGCATGCCCGCCGGCGCACATCGACGGTGACGGACGCCATCCGTGGATCGGTTGCAGGCGGCGCATAAAGGTCAGGCGCATAAAGGTCAGGCCCGGACTCCCCAGGTTGACCTTTGCGCCAACCCTCGCAATCTGCCCGACATGGTCCGTCGTCTCTTCCTTCCAGCATGCCTGCTTGTTGCAGCTGTCGCATGCGTAGCCGTCTGGGCGGCATGGAGTTATCGCAGCTCAACCCAGATCCGGCACGGCGCGCGGCTTTACGCCGAGCATTGCGCGGCGTGCCACGGCGCCCGGCTGCAAGGTCAGCCCGACTGGCAGGTTGCCGACGACAGCGGGATTTTCCCTGCGCCGCCCCATGACGAAAACGGCCATACATGGCACCATGATGACGCCATGCTGACGGACTATATCCGCCGCGGCGGCCAGGCGGTTCTGGATGACATGGGGGTATCCATGACGTCCGGCATGCCTTCATTCGGCGGAATCCTGACGGACGGCGACATCGCCGCCATCCTCGCGTTCATCAAGTCCACTTGGCCTGACCGGATACGCGCGATCCAGACCGAACGGAATGGCGGCTAGTCCCGGCCCGGGACAGTGCAGTCTTTTGCCAGTGCATCCAGAATCGAGCAATCCGGCTGCCCGTCGCCCGCACAGCGAACAAGCTGCTGCAAGGCCGTGCGCAGCTGCGTCAGATCGGCCAGCCTTTCGTCGACCCGGGCGAGATGGCGCGCGGCAATCTCGCGCACATCGGCGCTGCTGCGGCCCGTGTCTTGGTCCGGCATCAGAAGGTCACGGCAGTCCTGCAGGGATAAATCCAGCCGTCGCGCACGGACGAGGAAGCGCAATCGGTGGACGTCGGCGCGGCTGAAATCGCGATAGCCGTTCGGCCCCGCTGCGGGGCTACAAGACCGATGTCCTCATAGTATCGGATCGTCCTGGAGGTGAGACGCGACGCACGCGCAGCTTGGGCGATGTTCATTCCCGTCGTCCCCTGGCGTGAAGGATACCACCTGCACGCTGACCGGGGATGCGGCAACCTTGCAGCCCGAAGACGCGCACGATCATGGTCGGGCTGCCGAAGACCGGCGGTTTACCGGATGCCGTTTGCAACCTGAACCTCGCGCACGAAACGGATGATGCCGGCCAGTTCGGCGTCCGTGAGGCCCGGCACCGGGGCCATGTCTCCATAGGACCAGTGGTGGGCGCGCACCCCGTTGCGTGCCGCCAGGACGAAAGCCATGTCGCCGTGGTGGCTCGGTTCGTAGACCTTGTGGATAAGCGGCGGCGCGATCCCCTCCCGCCCCTCGGCATCGGTGCCGTGGCAGGATGCGCAATTGGCGGCGAATGCCTGCTGACCGGCTTCGGCGCCGGGTGACAGCGTGGCCGGCATGGTCACGGCCACCAGAGCATCGCCCGTTGGCTTTGCATCGGATTGGCCCGATAGCCACCAGGCACCGCCTGCGGCGATTGCGGCAGTCGCCGCAAGAAGAACAGTTCGCATGATGTCTTTCCTCTGATCGGCCCGCGCGGAGGATGAGCCGCGCGCGGTGCCGGAGAAGCTTGGTCGGGTGAGGTGTCGCTTGGACCGGCGCCGGGATACCCCGGCGCCAGCTTCCGCGATCCGGTCAGTTCGACGGCCCGTGAACGATGCCGTTCGGACGGTCGCCGACCGGCACCGATCCGATCACCTCCTGGCGCGCGACGTCGATGACCGAGACGCTGTCGTCCGCGATGTTGGTCACGAACACGAAGGCGCCGTCCGCCGAAACCGACACCCCATGCGCGCCGGGGCCGGTTTTCAGCGTCTTGACCACCTGACCGGTTGCCGTGTCGATCACCGACACGGTGTCGTTCGGCGCGGCCTCGGTCCCCTGGTTGGCGACATAGACCTGCCTGCCGTCAGGGGTAGCAATCATCTGGATCGGATTGGGACCGACCTCGATCCTGCCCGTGACCTCGCGCGAGGCGGTGTCGATGACCGCCACGCGGTTCTCGTCGCGCAGCGAGACATAGACGCGGCTGCCGTCGGGGGTGAAGCCGACCTGAACCGGCGCCTTGCCCACCGGGATGCGTGCCGCCTCGGTGAGGCTGGCCGTGTCGATGACCGAGACCGATCCGTCCTCGACATTGGCGACGTATAGCTCGGTCCCGTCAGGGCTGAGGCGCAGCCCGTGCGGATAGGCGCCGGTCTTGATGCGGGTGGCGACGGCGGCCTGCGCCAGATCGACCACCGCAATCTCGTCGCCGCCCGACAGCGCGACGAAGGCGCGCCCCTGCCGGTCGGCGACCACATGGGCGGGATGCGCGCCGACCTCGACCGTGGCAGCGGGCTTCGACAGATCCTGCGGATCGAGCATCACCAGAAGTCCGGCGGTGTCGCCGCCCGCATGGTCGTGCCCGTCGCCGTGGTCGCCACTGGCCGGGGTGCCGACCGCCAGCAGGACGCGCCCGTCCGGCGTCAGATCGACGTTATGGGGCGCCACCGGGATCGGCGTCGTGGTCACGGTCCCGGTGCCCAGCTCGATGGCGCTGATCGAGCTGCCGCCCTCATCGGCGGACCAGACGGTGCCGCCGGTCTGGCCGAAGTCGATGGGCGCGGGGCTGGCCTTTTCTGCCAACCAAGCCTCCATCCCGGCGATCTCGCGCTCTTGCGCGGCGATGATCTCGGCCGCCCAGGCCTTTGTCTGGGGGTCGTCACCGTGTTGCTGGACGATCTTCGCCATGTCGATCGCGCCCTGATGATGCGGGATCATGCCCCGCACGAAGGCCGTATCGGGGTCATCGGCCATGATGCCTTCCATCATCGGCCCGTGCATCGCGTCCATCGAATCCACATAGGCGCGGGTGAAATCGGGAACGTTCCCGTCGGCTGGCGCCATCCCGGCAGGCTTCGTTGCATCGGCCGCACCGTGCATCATCCCGCCCTGCATCATCTGCTGCATGGCGGCGATGCACTCGGCAGGCATGGCCTGCATCATGGTCCGGTGTTGCTCTGGCATGTCCGACATCGGCACCGTCGGGGCGGCAGGCGGGGCGGCCTGTCCCTGCGCCTGTGCAGGGTGGTGGGCGTCATGCCCGGCCTGGGCCAGGGCAGCGGCGGGCAGCCCGGCGGCGAGGCCAAGGGAAAGTGCGATTGCGGTTCGTTTCATTGCTGTTCATCCATGCTGACGGGAAGGCAGCGTCACACAGCGGACGCGCGGTTCCCGGTGATCATTGCTGGCTGGTTGGCGTCGTCCCGTCGACCGAAGCGGCCGGACGGCTGGACCTGTCAGGCCCGGAACGCCTTTACGCGGCGATGGATGAACGGGGAGGCCGCAGAAAACCCTCGGGGGCCCGCCCCACGCGGTCCGCCATGACGCCAAGATGGGCTTCCCCACCGGGCGGCGGGCCCGCCCGCGCGCCTTCGGGCAGAAGGGCAGCGATCGTGCAGAACTGATCGCAGCAATCGTCCTGCGCGGCCGCGCCGCCGCAGCAAGCGTCATGGTCTTGCGGGGTCGGCTGGACACATTCTGCCGCCGCATGCGCGTGGTCGCAGCCTTGCTGCAGCGCGACGGCGGCGGCCGGGTTGGCATGGGTCATGTGTTCGGCCGGCAGCACATGGGCCTGGGCCTGCAAAGTCAGGGCGGCGAAAGCCACGAACAGCAATGCGGTCGCGAGCCACCGCCTCCAGCCGCCGCGGGGCGTCATGCCCTTTGTCGCACCCCTGTTCATCAGACCGTTCGTTCGCTTCCTATGGACCGGCTCAGGCTTGCTGCCCGCACATGGCGCATGACGCGGGCCATTTCCGGCAGCGCCATCATCAAACCACGTAATGCCGGATGATGACAGCTGAAAGCGGCCGGGAACAGGTTGCGTCATGATGCCGCCCGTCAAGGGCGCTGACGAACGACGCTGGCCGGGTGGCGGCGCAAGCTTGCCCGGCGATCCCCGGCGCAAGGCCGCCTTGCGCGCCATCCCCCTTGCCCCGGACCGCGCGCTTGGCCAAAACGCCGGTATGGCCGCATTCCTCAACGTCGAACGCTCGGTGACCGGGCGCGCCTGGATCGGGCCGGACCCCGCGCAGGACCGCCTGGCCGAGGCGCTGGCGCAGGAGGCCCGGCTGCCGCTGCCGGTGGCGCGGGTGCTGGCGTCGCGGGGCGTCGTGTCCGAACAGGTGCCGGGCTTTCTGGAACCAAGGCTGCGCGACCTGCTGCCCGATCCGCTGACCCTGCGCGACATGGCCGCCGCCGCGGCCCGGCTGGTCGCCGCCGCGATCGCCGGGCAGCGCATCGCGATATTCGCCGATTACGACGTGGACGGCGGCGCCTCGGCGGCGCTGATCCTGGGGTGGCTGGCGGCGATGGGGCGCGACGCCACGCTGTATGTCCCCGACCGCATCGACGAGGGGTATGGCCCCAACGCCCCCGCCATCGCCGCGCTGGCCGCCGGCCACGACCTGATCGTCTGCGTCGATTGCGGCACGCTCAGCCACGAGGCGCTGGCCGCGGCCACCGGCATTGCCGACGTGATCGTGCTGGATCACCATCAGGGGGGCGAGACGCTGCCGCCCGCGCTGGCCGTCGTGAACCCCAACCGCGCGGACGAGGACGGCGCGCTGGGCCATCTGTGCGCGGCGGGCGTCGTGTTCCTGACGCTGGTGCAGGCCAACCGGCTGCTGCGCGAACAAGCCCGCCCGCAGCCGGACCTGATCGGGATGCTGGACCTTGTCGCGCTGGCGACGGTCGCGGACGTGGCGCCGCTGGTCGGCGTCAACCGCGCCTTTGTCCGGCAGGGGCTGGCGATCATGGCGCGGCGGCAGCGGCCCGGTCTGGTTGCGCTGGCCGACGTGGCGCGGCTGGACAGCGCGCCCTCGGCGTTCCACCTGGGGTTTTTGCTGGGGCCGCGCATCAACGCCGGCGGCCGCGTCGGGCGCGCCGATCTGGGCGCGCGCTGCCTGTCCTGTTCCGATCCGCAGCAGGCCGCGCAGCTGGCCGCGCAGTTGGACGAGCTGAACCGCGACCGCCGCGCGATCGAGGCGGGGGTCCGGGAATCCGCGCTAGCGCAGGTCCAGGCGCGGGGCGATTCGATCCTCGCCTGGGCCGCTGACGACGACTGGCACCCCGGCGTGGTCGGCATCGTCGCCGCCCGCCTGAAAGAAGCGACGGGCCTGCCCGCCGTGGTGATCGGCGTCGCGGGCGGCGTGGGCAAGGGGTCGGCGCGGTCCGTCCCCGGCGTGGACATCGGCCGCGCGATGGCCCGGCTGGCGGCCGAGGGGCTGATCCTGAAGGGCGGCGGCCACGCGATGGCGGCGGGGCTGACCGTCGATCCGGCGATGATTCCCGCGGCAATGGCACGGCTGGCGGACCTGCTGTCGGCCGGCATGGCCGGGCGGCAGGGGGCAGGGCGGCTGCGCATATCCGGCCTGCTGGACCCCGCCGCGGCGTCCGTGGACCTGATCGAGGCGCTGGACAGCGCCGGTCCCTTTGGCGCGGCCGCGCCCGCCCCCCGCTTTGCCTTTGCCGACCAGATCATCGATCAGGTCCAGACGATGGGCGACGGGCATCTGCGCCTGCGCCTGCGCAGCCCCGGCGCGCCCGCGCTGGACGCGGTCGGCTGGGGCGCGATGACCGGCCCGCTCGGCCCCGCGCTCATGGGCGCGCGCGGCCGCCGCTTTCATCTGGCGGGCAAGCTGGAGCTGTCGGTCTGGGGCGGCCGCCAGCGCCTGCGCCTGCGCCTGGACGACGCGGCCGAGGCTTGACGCAGCCCGATCAGCCCGTTGCGCGCCCCGTCCGCATTTTGCGCTTGCGCCCCGCCGCGCTGTCCCCTAAACACCGCCCCACGCCGCGCGGCACAGACCGCGATGATGCGACGGTGGCCCGTTCGTCTATCGGTTAGGACACCAGGTTTTCAACCTGGGAAGAGGGGTTCGACTCCCCTACGGGCTGCCACTTTTCCACGGAAACGTTGTGTTTTAAACGGTTAGCGGCGCAGGCGGCTAACCTCGGGGCAGGTTAGTCCGGCGAACCTTATTTCGTCATGTGATCCTCTCCATCGCTTTGTCGGCCAGCCCGGCACGGGCGACCCCCTCGGTCTACCGCTGGACTTCGGCCAGTCTTGTGCCCCGTCACGGCCGATCTCATGCGGGCCAGCCCCACCTCTGCGATGCGTCTGGCGCACGCCTTGCCAAGCCCGTGGCCTGTGCAGAGCGGCAGACCGGCACTGCCGCACCAGTCGTGCATCGAGTTCCCTGGCCCAGCGGCGGATCGTTGCTTCCCGCCTTGCGTCTGCAAGAACGTGGGCGCCGGTGTCAGCGGGTCAATCCGCCTGACGAGTTCCGGTGCAGCGGGATGTCCACCAGCACGCCGTTCCTGTTCTTCATCTTCTGGCGGCGCTGACGCAGCCTGCGCTTTCCATCCACCGTGGCGCTGTCGTGCGCGATCCGACAGCTATGCCCGGTGTCGGCGATCTGGCGCTTCAGGCAGCGCGCCGGCCGCTGAGCGGGCGACCGGGATCAACCCGGACACGCCGCCCCGGTGTCGATCCAGGCGCGGGTCAGCTGGCCGAAGATGTCCTGCGTGCCGGGCGCGGGGGCGCGCCCCTCGCCGGGGTTCCAGCCCCAGCCGACCAGCCCGTCGGCGGCGTTGTGGTCGTGGATCGCCTCAAGATCCTTGCCGCCGTTGCGCGCGGGATCCTTGATCTGCTCGCAGATCTCGGCCAGCGACCGGCCCTGCCAGCCCATCGACACCGGCGCCAGCGACCACGGCTGATGGCCGGGGATCGATCCGGGCTGGGTGGCGAAGCTGACGTTTTCGGTGCCGTGGCAGGTGGTGCAGTTCATGCCGACCGGCCCGAAATCCGCCTCTCCGCGGACCATCGGCGGGTTGTGGGGGCGCATGTCGTCGCCCTGCGTCGGCCCGCCGGTCACGGGATGACAGTTCAGGCAGCGGGGGTGGGTCAGCACCTTGCCCATTTCCACGAACAGCGCGGCCGACCGGGCGGCGTCATCGGCGCCGGCGATCTGATCGGGCGCGCGCAGATCCTGCGCCAGGGCGGGCTGGACCAGCGCGGCGGCCACGGCAATCGCCACGAACCGCATCACACCACCCCCCCGGTCTGCAGCATGGGCAGGCTGCGGGTCCGCTGCCCGGTCAGCGCGCGCCAGGCGTTGGCGACGGCGGGGCCGATGGGCGGCACGCCGGGTTCGCCGACGCCGGTGGGGGCCTCGGCCGACTTGATGATCGTGACCTCGACCCGCGGCATCTCGCCCATCCTCAGCGTGGGATAATCGTCAAAGTTGCCTTCCTGCACCGCGCCGTTCTCTCCCAAAGTGATGGTGCTGTGCAGGATCGCGCCCAGGCCATAGCCGATCCCGCCCTCCATCTGGGCGCGGATGATGTTGGGGTTGACCGGGATGCCGCAATCGACGGCGCACCACGCGCGGGTGACATGCGGCTGGCCGTCGCGGCTTTCGACCTCGACGATCTGGGCGACATAGGTGCCGAAGCTTTTCGCGAAGGCGACGCCATAGGCCTTGTCGCCCCGCTTGCTGCCCTGCCAGCCGGCCATGTCGCGCACGGCCTCGATCACGGCGCGCTCGCGCAGCGCCTCGGGTTTCAGCAGGTCCAGCCGGCCCTGCACCGCGTCCTTGCCCGCCGCCTCAAGCAGCTCGTCCAGGAACATCTCGGTCGCCATCGCGGTGTGCGTGGAACCGACGGACCGCCACCACAGCACCGGCACCTTGCCGTCCACCCGCCGCCACGCGACGCGGTGGCCGCCGAAGGTCCAGGGCAGGCCGATCGACCCTTCGTAGGCGGTCGGGTCCAGCCCGTCCTGCATCATCATCTCCATCACGGTTCCGGCCACGATGGACTGGTTGGCGACGACGTTTTCCCAGGCGGCGATGCGGCCGTCGGCGTCGATGGCGCCGCGCATGCGGTGGACGGTCATAGGGCGGTAATAGCCGCCGCGGATGTCATCCTCGCGCGTCCACATCAGCTTGTAGCTGCCGTTGCCGCCGGCCTTGGCGACCTCGGCCAGCTCGATGGCGAAATGCGCGCTGCCCTGCGCGCGCCGCCCGAACGAGCCGCCCGCCAGCAGGACGTTGACCCTGACCGATTCGACCGGCAGACCCAGCGTCCTGGCGATGGCGGTGCGGTCCACGCCGGGGAACTGGCAGCCATACCACGCCTCGGCCTTGCCGTCCGAGAGCGTGATGACGCCGTCCAGCGTCTCCATCGGGGCGTGGGCCAGATAGGGAAAGCTGTATTCGGCCTCGACCAGCGTCACGCCCTCGGCGTCAAGGCCCGACAGGTCGCCCGATTCCTCGACCGTGCGGCCCGGCTCGCGGGCGGCGGCGGCCATCTCGGCCATCAGCGCCTGGCTGGTGCGGGTCTCGGCACCCGACAGATCCCAGTCCACCTTCAGCGCGGCGCGGGCCTTCAGCGCGGCAAAGGTGGTGTCGGCATAGACCGCGACACCTTGCGACAGCTGGCGGATCGCGCGCACGCCCGCGACCTGCTTCGCGTCCGTGTCGTCATAGGATTTCACCGTCGCGCCAAAGCTGCGCGGGCGTTCGATCACGACGACCTGCACGCCTTTGGGATACAGGTCCAGCGTGAACTGCGCGCGGCCGTCCGACTTTTCGGCGGTGTCCAGCTTGGGCAGGTCGGTGCCGATCAGCACCCATTGGTCGGGCGATTTCAGCGCGGGTTCCGCAGGCACCGGACGCTGCGCCGCCGCGTCGGCGAGCGCGCCAAAGCCCGACTCCTTGCCCGAGGGATGGGTGATCCGCCCCTTGGCGACGGCGATCTCGGCCGCGGGGACGCCCCATTCCTCGGCCGCGGTTTCCACCAGCATCTGGCGCACGGCGGCGCCAGCCGCGCGCATCTGCAGGAAACTGTTGCCCAGTGCGGTGGACCCGCCCGTGCCCTGCATCCCAAAGGCAAGGTTGGCGTAAAGCGCGTCGTCGGCGTGGGCCAGCGCGCCGCGCATCTGCGACCAGTCGGCGTCCAGTTCCTCGGCCACCAGCGTGGCAAGGCCGGTCAGCGGTCCCTGGCCGAACTCGATATGCTTGACGATCACGGTCACGGTGTCGTCGGGCGCGATGTGGATGAACGCGCCGGGCGGGATGGCGGGCGCGGCGGGGGCCGCCGCCGCCGCGGCGTCCTGCGCCCGGGCCTTCAGCGGCAGGGCGACCGCGACCAGCAGGCCGGACGCGGCGCGCAGGAATCCCCGGCGAGAGGTTGCAAAGCCCATGTCTCAGCCCTCCAGCGTCCTGGCGGCGTCGTGGATCGCGGCGCGGATGCGGTGATATGTGGCGCAGCGGCAGGCGTTGCCCGCCATCGCCTCGTCGATCTGGTCATCCGACGGCGCGGGCAACTGCTGCAGCAGCATCGTCGCGCTCATCACCTGGCCGGACTGGCACCAGCCGCATTGCGGCACGTCCAGCGCCCGCCATGCGGTCTGGATGGCGTCGAACTCGGGGCCGGCCATGCCCTCGATGGTGGTGATGTCCGCGCCGTCGATCATGCCGACGGGGGTGACGCAGGACCGGCGCGGGGCGCCGTCCATCATCACCGTGCAGGCGCCGCATTGCGCCACGCCGCAGCCGAACTTGGTTCCGGTCAGGCGCAGCTCGTCGCGCAGCACCCACAGCAGCGGCGTGTCGGGATCGACGTCCAGCGTGCGTTCGGTGCCGTTGATGGTCAGTGTCGTCATGGCCTGGCTCCGTTGCTGGGCAGCGGCATGTTAGCCCCGAATCGCCTGCGGCAAAAGCGCGCACCGCCCGTCCGGTGAAATCCGCAGCCGCCGCCCACGCGCCCCGGCGATATTTTCACGCCCGCTTGCCACCTTTTGCCCCATCCCGCGCGTTGGGGGACGCTGCAGCTTTCGGGTTGCGCCGACGGCCCGAACAAGTCCCGCTGGGGGCAGGCCCATCAGGAGAGTGCAGATGAAAAGAATCACGACAATCGCCACGGCCCTGCTGATCGGGCTCGCCTCGCAGGCGGCGGCGCGCGACATCGTGGTGTCGTCCAAGATCGACACCGAGGGCGGGCTGCTGGGCAACGTCATCCTGCTGGCGCTGGAAAACGCCGGGATGCCGGTCCAGAACCGGCTGCAACTGGGCGGCACGCCCATCGTGCGCGACGCCATCACCTCGGGGCAGATCGACGTCTATCCCGAATACACCGGCAACGCCGCGTTCTTTCACAATCAGGCCGACAGCCCCGTGTGGAAGGACGCGGCCAAGGCCTATGCAACGGCGGCCGAGCTGGACCGCGCGCAGGACATCGTCTGGCTGACGCCCGCGCCCGCCAACAACACCTGGGCCATCGCCGTGCGCCGCGACGTGGCCGACCAGAACAAGCTGGCCACCATGTCGGATTTCGGCGCCTGGGTGGCGGGGGGCGGGCAGGTGAAGCTGGCGGCCTCGGCCGAGTTCGTGACCTCGCCCGCCGCCTTGCCCGCGTTCCAGTCCACTTACGGGTTCCAGCTGGACCCCGCGCAGCTGGTGCAGCTGTCGGGCGGCGACACGGCGGCCACCATCGCCGCCGCCGCGCAGCAGACCTCGGGGGTGAACGCCGCGATGGTCTATGGCACCGACGGCGGGATCGAGCCTGCGGGGCTGGTCGTGATGACCGACGACAAGGCCGTGCAGCCGTTCTATCAGCCCGCGGCCGTGGTGCGCGCCCCGGTGCTGGCCGAATATCCGCAGATCGCCGAGGTGCTGGACCCGATCTTCGCCGGCTTTGACCTTGCCACGTTGCAGGGCCTGAACGCCCGCATCCAGGTCGGCGGCGAACCTGCGGCCGCCGTGGCGCGCGATTACCTGACGCAGCAGGGCATCCTCAAGTGAGGCGCCGGCGCGGCGCAGCGGGATGATCGAGGCGACGCGACCCACGACCGGCACGCGGCTGCCGCTCAGCCGCCCCGGCGTGCTGTTTGCGCTCGTCGGGCTGGTCGGTCTGGCGCTGCCGCTGGTGCAGTTCCGCGCCAACCGCATCGTCGCGGGCGAGGGCGCGGGCCTGCCCGCCGCGCTGGGCGCGACGGGCTGGGCGGTGGCGGCGGCGCTGGCCGCGGCGCTGATGGCGGGCGTTGCCGCGCGCATGACGCCGGGCCTGCGGCTGCTGATCGCGCTGGCGGGAACGCTTGCATCGGTCGCCGTGCTGGGCGCGGCCGCTGGCGCCCTGACCCCGCCCGGCGACGGCATCGCGCGGGTGTCGCCCGCCGCCGGTTTCTGGCTGCTGGCGCTGGCCTTTGCGCTGGCCGCCGCCGACGCGCTGGCGCGCATCGACCTTGCGCCGTGGCAACGCTGGGCGCTGCTGCTGGGGGCGGTCGCGGCGGTGGCGCTGATCCTGCGGTCGGGTCTGCTGGACGACGTGTCGGTCATGCGCGAATACCACGCCCGCCGCGACGTCTTCGCGCGAGAGGCGGCGCGCCACCTGATGCTGGCCTTCGGCTCGCTGGGGGCGGCGCTGGCGCTGGGGCTGCCGCTGGGCATCGCCGTCCATCAGGTGCCGCGGCTGCGGGCGGGGGTGCTGGGGGCGCTGAACATCGTCCAGACGATCCCGTCGCTGGCGCTGTTCGGCATCATGATCCCGCTGTTCGGCTGGGTCGCGGCCACCGTGCCCGGCGCGGCGGCGGCGGGCGTCGCGGGGATCGGGGCGTTTCCGGCGCTGGTCGCGCTGTTTCTCTATTCGCTGTTGCCGGTGGTGTCGAACATGGTCGTGGGCCTGTCCGCCGTTCCCGCGGCCGTCCGCGACGCCGCCGCCGGGCTGGGCATGACCCGCGCGCAGGTGCTGGCGCAGGTGATGATCCCGCTGACGCTGCCGGTGCTGCTGGCGGCGGTGCGGATCGTGCTGGTGCAGAACATCGGGCTGGCGGTGATCGCCGGGTTGATCGGCGGCGGGGGCTTCGGCAGCTTTGTCTTTCAGGGGCTGAACCAGACGGCGATGGACCTTGTCCTGCTGGGCGCGCTGCCGACCATCGCGCTGGCGCTGTTGTCCGGCATCGCGCTGGACCTGCTGGTTGCGCAGTTGGACGGACGACGGGGGCGCGGCGCATGATCCGGATCGAGCATCTGACGAAGCGATACGGCACCCGCGCGGTGGTCGAGGACGTCAGCCTGACGGTCGAGCGGGGACAGATCGCCGCGCTGGTCGGCACCTCGGGGTCGGGCAAGACGACGCTGTTGCGGATGATCAACCGGCTGGTGCAGCCGACGGCCGGGCGGGTGCTGATCGACGGCACCGACACGGCGACCCTGCCGCCCCACCTGCTGCGCCGCCGCATCGGATACGCGATCCAGGGTCACGGGCTGTTCCCGCATCGCACGGTGGCGCAGAACATCGCCACCGTGCCGCGCCTGCTGGGCTGGGACGCGGACCGAATCCGGGCGCGGGTGGACGAGCTGCTGGCCCTGTTCCAGCTGCCCCCGGCCGAGTTCCGCGACCGCCTGCCGCACCAGCTGTCGGGCGGCCAGCAGCAGCGCGTCGGCGTCTCGCGCGCGCTGGCCGCCCGGCCCGAGCTGTTGCTGATGGACGAGCCGTTCGGCGCGCTGGACCCGGTGATCCGCGCCAGCGCGCAGGCCGACCTGCGCCGCATCCAGCGCGATCTGGGCACGACGCTGGTCATCGTGACCCACGACATCGACGAGGCGATGGCGCTGGGGGACCGCATCGGCGTGATGGACCGCGGCCTGTTGCTGCAATACGCCGCCCCCGGCGCGATCCTGACCGCGCCCGCGACACCGTTCGTCGCCCGGCTGATCGGCACCGACCAGCGGCCGTTCCACCTGCTGTCGCTGACCCGCGTGGCGGATATTGCGACGCCGGGCATGGCCGGCGGCGCCCCGGTGCCGGCCGACGCCACGCTGCGCGACGCGCTGGCGCTGTGCCTGTGGTCGGGGCGCGACGCCCTGCCGGTCGAGGGCGGCGGCGTCGTCACGCTGGACGCGCTGCGCCGCGCCGCCCGGCCGGACGGCCGCCCTGATGACGGCCCCCCGGACGGCGGGGCCGCCGGATGATCGGGGCCGCGCGGTGATCGGCCGCGTCGCGCTGGCGCTGGCGGCGGCGGGACTGGCGGCGTTCCTGCTGTGGCCCCAAGCGTTCGCGCCGCTGCTGCGCCCGCTGACCCAGAACGGCGCGCCGCCGATCTATACCCAGACCAGCCTGCTGGCGCTGACGCTGTGGCATCTGGCGCTGGTGGCGGCGGCGGTCGCGGCCTCGGCCACTCTGGCGGTGGGGCTGGGCATCCTTGTGACGCGGCCGGGCTGGCGCGATTTCCTGCCTCTGGCGCGCACCGTTACCTCGGTCGGCCAGACGTTTCCGCCCGTCGCGGTGCTGGCGCTGGCGGTGCCGCTGATGGGTTTCGGCTCTGGTCCGACGCTGCTGGCGCTGTTCCTCTATGGGCTGCTGCCGATCTTTGAAAACACGCTGGCCGGGCTGACGAACCTGCCGCCCGCGGTGGCCGAGGCGGCGCGCGGCATGGGCATGACGCCCGCGCAACGGCTGGTGCAGGTCGAACTGCCGTTGGCGCTGCCGGTCATCCTGGCCGGGGTGCGGCTGTCGGCGGTGATCGCGCTGTCCACCGCGACCATCGGATCGACCGTGGCCGCGCGCACGCTGGGCGAGGTCATCATCGCCGGGCTGCTGTCGTCGAACACGGCCTTTGTCGTGCAGGGGGGCGTTGTCGTGGGCGTGCTGGCGCTGCTGATCCACGCGGGGTTCGTCTGGCTGGAACGGCGGCTGTCGGCCTGATCGGCCTGCGCGTCACAGGCAGGCGGTCACGCCGCCGTCGACATAAAGGATGTGCCCCGTCACAAAGCTGGCGGCGTCCGAACACAGGAACACCGCAGGGCCGCCCAGCTCCCCCACCTCGCCCCAGCGGCGCAGCGGGGTGCGGTTTTCCAGCCACCCCGAGAATGCCGCGTCCGCCGCCAGCGCCGCGTTCAGCTCGGTGCGGAAATAGCCGGGCGCAAGGCCGTTGACGCGGATGCCATGCGGCCCCCAGTCGGTGGCCATGCCCTTGGTCAGCATCTTCAGCCCGCCCTTGGACGCGGCATAGGGCGCGATGCCGGGGCGGGTCAGTTCGCTTTGGACCGAGCAGACGTTGACGATCACCCCCCGCCGTCGGGCGATCATCCCGCGCGCGACCGCCTGTCCGACCCGGAACGCCGCCGTCAGGTTGGTGGCGATGACCTCGTCGAAGGTTTCGGGCGGAAAGCTTTCCAGCGCGCCGCGGCGCTGGATGCCGGCGTTGTTGATCAGGATGTCCAGCGGCGCGGCATCCTCGATGGCCGCGATCTGCGCCGCCAGCGCGTCGGGGGCGTCCAGCACGTCGAACGGGGCGGCGCTCACCTCCAGCCTCTCGGCCGCCAGCGTGGCGCGGGCGGCGTCCAGCCGCGCCGGGTCGCGGCCGTTCAGCACGACGCGCGCGCCTGCGCGCCCCAGCGCGCGGGCAAGGCCCAGCCCGATCCCGGCGCTGGACCCGGTGACCAGCGCCGTCCGGCCGGTCAGGCCGAAACCCCTGTCAGACATTCGACCAGCCGCCGTCGATGGCGATGGCCTGCCCGGTCACGAACCCCGATTCGTCGGACCCCAGATAGACCGCCAGCGCCGCGATCTCGTCGGGCTGGCCAAGCCGGCCCATCGGCTGGCGCGCGACAAAGGCCGTGCGGGCGGCGGTTTCGTCCCCCGTCGCCCGCAGCCGGTCGGTCAGCGAGGGGCTGTCCACCGTGCCGGGGCAGATGGCGTTGCAGCGGATGCCCTGGGTCACATAGTCGGCGGCGATGGACTTGGTCATCCCGATCACCGCCGCCTTGGTCACGCCATAGACAAAGCGGTTCGGCGCCGCGATGACCGAGCTTGCGACCGACGCCACGTTGACGATCGACCCGGCCCCCGCCGCCAGCATCGCGGGCAGCAGGGCGCGGGTGACGTTATACGGCCCGGTCACGTTCAGCCCGACGGAAAAGTCCCACGCCGTCCGGTCGCAATCCATGATCGCGCCGTGGTGGACGAAGCCCGCGCAGTTGAACAGGATGTCCACCGTGCCCGCCTCGGCCGCCGCCGCGGCGACCTGATCGGGATCGGTCACGTCCAGCCGGCGCACCGTTATCCCCGCGTCGGCCAGCGGCCGCAGCGCGTCCGCGTCGATGTCGGTGGCGATGACCTCGGCCCCTTCGGCGGCGAAGGCGCGTGCGGTCGCCAGCCCGATGCCCGCGCCCGCGGCGGTGACAAAGGCGCGCTTGCCCTGCAGCCGCATCGCCCCTAGCCCCGCCCGATGAACGGCATGTTGGTCGCCATCACCGTCATGAACTGCACGTTCGCGCCCTCGGGCATGCCGGCCATGTGCCAGACGGCGCGCGCGACCTCGACCGCGTCCATCACCGGTTCGACCCGCGTGGACCCGTCGGCCTGGGTCACGCCCTTGGTCTGGGCGGCGGCCATGTCGGTCAGGGCGTTGCCGATGTCGATCTGGCCGCAGGCGATGCCGAACGGGCGGCCGTCCAGCGACACGGTGCGGGTCAGCCCGGTGACGGCGTGTTTCGACACCGTATAGGCGACCATGCCCGGTCGCGGCACATGCGCGCTGATCGAGCCGTTGTTGATGATCCGCCCGCCCTGCGGCGACTGCGCGCGCATCTGGCGGAACGCGGCGCGGGCGCAAAGGAACATCCCCGTGACGTTCACGTCGATGACGGTGCGCCAGTCGTCAAGGGTGGTTTCGTCCACGCTGCGCGGCGGCACGTTGGCGCCCGCGTTGTTGAACAGCACGTCGATGCGGCCCCATTCGGCGGCGGCGCGGGCGAAGGCCGCGTCCACCGCGCCCTCGTCGGTCACGTCGCAGGGCAGGACCAGCGCGCCGTCGTGACCCCCGCCCGCCTCGGCCAGCGCGTCCTGGCGCCGGCCGATCAGCCCGACGCGCCAGCCGTTCTGCAGGAAATGCCGCGCGGTGACGCGGCCGATGCCGCTGCCCGCGCCGGTGATGATGATGGATTGCTCGGTCATGTCCGTCCCTTAATGATTGTCGCGGGGCAGGGTGCGGGCGACCCGCTGGAACGCCGTGGCGCGTTCCAGGCAGCCGCCGTCGGCCAGCTGCCCCACCTCGCGGCGATAGATGTCCTCCCACGGGGTCTGGTTGACCATCTGCGGCGCGGTCCAGGCCGCCTTGCGCGCCTGCCATTCGGCATCGTCCACCAGCGCGTCCAGCCGCCCGGCCGTCAGGTCCAGCCGCACCGTGTCGCCGGTCTGCAGATAGGCGAGCCCGCCACCCACCACCGATTCGGGCGAGGCGTTCAGGATCGACGGGCTTTCCGAGGTGCCCGACTGCCGCCCGTCGCCCACGGTGGGCAGGTGCTTGATGCCCATCTTCAGGATCGCGTCCGGCGGCTGCATGTTCACAACCTCGGCCGAGCCGGGATAGCCGATGCAGCCGACGTTGCGCACGAACATCATCGTCTGCTCGTCGATGCCCAGGCTCTCGTCGTTGATGCGGGCGTGGTAATCCTCGGGGCCCTCGAACACGACCGCGCGCGCCTCGAAGACGCCGTTGCGCAGGAACCGGCGGCGGAAATCCTCGGATATGACGCTGGTCTTCATCAGGGCGCTGTCGAACAGGTTGCCGGTCAGCACGACGAAACCGGCGTTCTCGCGCAGGGGGCGGGACACGGGGCGGATCACCTCGGGGTCGCGGCTTTCCCAGCCCTTCAGGTTCTCGCCCATCGGGCGGCCGGTGGCGGTCATCGCGCCCTCGCGGATCAGGCCCGCGCGGGCCAGTTCGCCCATCACGGCGGGCACGCCGCCGGCGCGGAAAAAGCTTTCGCCCAGGTATTCGCCCGCCGGCTGCATGTTGACCAGCAGCGGGATTTCCAGCCCGATGGTCTGCCAGTCGCGCACGTCCAGCTGAACCCCCATGTGACGGGCCACGGCCTGCAGGTGCGGCGGGGCGTTGGTCGATCCGCCGATTGCCGAGTTCACGACGATCGCATTCTCGAACGCGGCGCGGGTCATGATGTCGCTGGGCTTCAGGTCGTCCAGCACCATCTGCACGATGCGCTTGCCGGTCTCGTAGGCCATCGCCATGCGCTCGCGGAAGGGCGCGGGAATGGCGGAGCAGCCGGTCAGCGACATCCCCAGCGCCTCGGCCATCGCGTTCATGGTGCTGGCGGTGCCCATCGTGTTGCAGTGGCCAAGGCTGGGGGCGCTGGCGCAGACGCGGCTGATGAACTCGTCATAGTCGATCCTGCCCTCGGCCAGCAGGCGGCGGCTTTCCCAGACGATGGTGCCCGACCCGGCGCGCTGTCCCTGCCACCAGCCGTCCAGCATCGGGCCGCCGTTCAGGGTGATCGCCGGAATGTCCACCGTCGCCGCGCCCATCAGCATCGCGGGCGTGGTCTTGTCGCAGCCGGTGGTCAGCACCACCCCGTCCAGCGGGTATCCGTGCAGCACCTCGACGAGGCCCAGATAGGCCAGGTTGCGGTCCAGCGCAGCGGTCGGGCGCTTGCCGGTCTCCTGGATCGGGTGGACCGGAAACTCCATCGGGACGCCGCCCGCCTCGCGGATGCCGGCCTTGATGCGGTCCATCAGGAAGACGTGGATCTTGTTGCAGGGCGACAGATCGCTGCCGGTCTGGGCAATGCCGATGATCGGGCGTTCGGCGGTCAGCTCCTCACGCGTGAAGGTGCTGTTCTGATAGCGTTCCAGATACAGCGCCGTCATGCCGGGGTTGTTGGGGTTGTCGAACCATTCCTGGCTGCGGAAACGCTTGTTGGCGCGGGTGTCGGACATGGGGGGCGATCCTTTGGCGGTCCGCCGGGATCGTAGCGCAAGCCGCAGGCAAGGCAAGGGCGGGCAGCAACGATGTATGCATTGCGTGGCCGTGGGCAGGTGCCGGGTGAAATCGCTTGACGCTGCGGCGCTGCGATGGTGCGTATACACTGCGGAACGCCAAAGGGGGATCACATGAAGGTTCTGGTCATCGGCGCGGCGGGCATGGTCGGCCGCCGCCTGTGCGAACGGCTGCTGGCCGCGGGAACGCTGGACGGGCAGGCCATCACCGCGCTGACCGTGTTCGACGTGGTGGACGCGGGCCTGCCGGCGGGCGCGTTCCCGGTCGATGAGATCGCGGGCGACATCGCCGACCGCGACACCGTGGCCCGGCTGGTCGCGCCCCGGCCGGACCTGATCTTTCACCTCGCCGCCATCGTCTCGGGCGAGGCCGAGGCCGAGTTCGACAAGGGCTATCGCATCAACCTGGACGGCACCCGCCACCTGTTCGAGGAGATCCGCGCCCAGGGGCCGGACTATCGGCCGCGCGTGGTCTATACCTCGTCCATCGCGGTGTTCGGCGCGCCGTTCCCTGACCGCATCGGCGACGATTTCGTCAACGCGCCGCTGACCAGCTATGGCACGCAGAAGATGATCGGCGAGCTGTTGCTGAACGACTATACCCGCAAGGGCATCCTTGACGGCGTGGGCATCCGGCTGCCGACCATCGTCGTGCGGCCCGGCAAGCCGAACAAGGCGGCCTCGGGGTTCTTTTCGGGCATCATCCGCGAACCTCTGGCCGGGCAGGACGCGGTGCTGCCGGTCGAGGATGACGTGCGCCACTGGGTCGCCTCGCCCGACGCGGCGGTCGGTTTCCTGATCCACGCGGCGACGATGGACCTGTCGGGGCTGGGGCCGCGCCGCTGCCTGACCATGCCGGGCCTGTCGATGACGGTGGGCGAGATGCTGCAATCGCTTGCCCGCGTGGCCGGTCCCGATGCGGCGGGCCGCGTCCGGCGGGTGCCGGACGAAACCATCCGGGGCATCGTCGCGGGATGGCCGCGCGATTTCGCCCCCGAACGCGCGCTGGCGGCGGGGTTCACCGCGGATGCCAGCTTTGACGACATCGTGCGCGCCCACATGCGCGACAGCGGTTATGCCGCAGGGGGGCAGGGGAACGGACAGCATGGGCAGCGGGATGGTGGCGCAGACGGCTGACCCGCCCGAACCGGGCGCGCGCACCCGGCCCGAGGGCTGGCCCGGCCGCGACGGGTCGGCGCGCGTCGGGCGGCCGTTGCCGACGCTGACCGGGCTTGCCGCGCTGGGGGCGCGGGACCGCGCCTATCACCATCTGCGCCACCGCATCCTGACCGGCAGCCTTGCGCCGGGCACCACGCTGCTGGAAACCGAACTGGCGGCGCTGCTGGGCGTATCGCGCACCCCCGTGCGCGAGGCGACGATCCGCCTGGCCGAGGAAGGGCTGGTCGAGATCCGCCCCCGCCACGGCGTGCGCGTCCGCGGCCTGACGCTGGCCGACGTGCGCGACATCCTGGACGTGTTCTCGGCGCTCGAGGTGCGGGCGGTGGAGCTGGTCGCCCGCCGGGGCCTTGCCGCGGACGAGGGGCGGGTGCTGACCGCCCTGCTGGCCCGGATGGAGCGGGCGACCGCCGCGGGCGACATCGCCGCCTGGTCGGACCTGGACGACGATTTTCATTCCGCCATCGTGGGGCTGTGCGGCAACCCGCGCCTGCTGGGCACGCTGGGCGAATACTGGGGCCAGCAGTTCCGCGCCCGCGCGCTGATCGTGCCGCTGCGGCCGGCGCCGGTGCAGTCGGACACCGAGCACCGCGCCATCGTGGCGGCGCTGATCGCGGGCGACGCGGGCCGCGCCCGGATGCTGCACGCCGCCCACCGCGACCGCGCCGACGCCCAGCAGATGGACCTGATGCGGCGCAGCCTTGGGGCCGGCGGCCACGTCTGACGCAACCAGCACCGCAGGAGACAGCATGAACCAGATCGACCTTTCCGACCGCCGCGCCGTCGTCACCGGCGGCGCGCAGGGCATCGGCCTTGCCATCGCCCGCCGGTTCGCCGCCAGCGGCGCGACCGTGGAACTGTGGGACCGCGAGGCCGCGCGGCTGGACGCCGCCGTGGCCGAAATTGGCCCCGCCGCCAGCGCCCGGGTCGTGGAACTGACCGACGACGCCGCGGTCGCGGATGCCGCGCGCGCGGCCGGCGCGGTGGACATCCTGGTCAACAACGCCGGGATCACCGGCGGCAACGGCAAGCTGTGGGAACTGGACCCCGCCGTCTGGCGGCAGGTGATGGAGGTCAACCTGACCGCCCCCTATCTGGTCTGCCGCGCGCTGGTCCCCGGCATGGTCGAACGGGGCTATGGGCGCATCGTCAACGTCGCCTCCGTCGCGGGGAAAGAGGGCAACCCCAACGCCTCGCATTACTCGGCGTCCAAAGCCGGGGTGATCGCGTTGACCAAGTCGCTGGGCAAGGAACTGGCGGGCACCGGCGTCATCTGCAACTGCATCACGCCCGCCGCCGCCCGCACGCCGATCTTTGACCAGATGAGCCAGGCGCATATCGACTATATGCTGTCGAAAATCCCCCTGAACCGCTTCCTCGAGGTGGACGAGGTCGCGGCCCTTGTCGCGTGGCTGTCGTCGGCGGACTGCAGCTTTTCCACGGGCGCGGTGTTCGACATCTCGGGCGGGCGGGCGACCTATTGATGTATACATAGTTTCGCGCGCCTGATGTCGGAGTAGGGCAAATAAAGCTTGCGCGGCGGGATGTGCTTTGCAACGCTGCCCTGACAACGGATACCCTGGGGAGGGGACTAGTTGGCTTCCGTAACGATTGATGACGTCCGCAAGTCCTATGGCGCGGTCGAGGTGCTGCATGGCGTCAGCATCCCGATCGACGAAGGCGAATTCGTCGTCCTGGTCGGCCCATCGGGCTGCGGGAAATCGACGCTGCTGCGGATGCTGGCGGGGCTGGAACACATCACCTCGGGGCGCATCCTGATCGGGGATCGGGTGGTCAACGACCTGCCGCCCAAGGATCGCGACATCGCGATGGTGTTCCAGAACTATGCGCTTTATCCGCATCTGACCGTGGCCGAGAACATGGGCTTTTCGCTGAAGCTGGCGGGCGAAAAGCGCGCGGCGATCGCCGAAAAGGTGCGCCCGGCGGCGGAAATCCTGGGCCTTGCGCATCTGCTGGACCGCTATCCGCGGATGCTGTCGGGCGGCCAGCGCCAGCGCGTCGCGATGGGCCGCGCCATCGTGCGCGACCCGCAGGTGTTCCTGTTCGACGAGCCGCTGTCGAACCTGGACGCGAAACTTCGCGTGTCCATGCGGACCGAGATCAAGAACCTGCACCAGCGCCTGAAGACGACGACCGTCTATGTCACCCACGACCAGATCGAGGCGATGACGATGGCCGACAAGATCGTCGTCATGCACGACGGCCGCGTCGAACAGATCGGCGCGCCGCTGGAACTGTATGACCGGCCCGCGAACCTGTTCGTCGCGGGTTTCATCGGCAGCCCGGCGATGAGCATGATCCACGGCACGCTGGCCGAGGACGGCGCCTTCGCCGCCGCCGACGGCACGCGCCTGCCTGTCGCCGACACCGGCCGCGCACGCGCCGGCCAGCCCCTTGTCTATGGCATCCGCCCCGAGGCGATGAGCCCCGGCGGAACGATCCCCCTGCGGGTCGAGGTGACGGAACCGACCGGGTCCGAGACCTATGTCGTGGGCACGATGGGCGGGACCGGCATCACCGGCGTCTTCCGCGACCGCATCGCGGTGGCGCCCGGCGGCACGCTGGACATCGGCATCGACCCGTCCGCCGTGCATCTGTTCGATGCCGGCAGCGGGCAGCGCCTGACGCGCTGACAAGGCAAACCTGTCGCGCCCGACGAGCGAGGCGCGAAGGACGAAAGGCGGGCCAGTCCGCCGCCAGCACGAGGAGGAATACATGACGATCGACCGCAGAACGCTGCTGAAAGGTTCGGCCGCGATGGTGGCGGCGGGCGCGCTGGTCGGGCCGTTCGGGGCCCGCCGCGCCGCCGCGCAGGCCGCAAGCCCCGCCGCCGGCGCCGCGATGTTCACCCCCGAAGAGGGCGCGTCCCTGCGCCTGCTGCGCTGGGTGCCCTTCGTCAAGGGCGAGGAGGAGGCGTGGAACGCCAACACCAAGGCGTTCACCGACGCGACCGGCGTGCAGGTCACCATCGACCAGGAAAGCTGGGAGGACGTCCGCCCCAAGGCCGCCGTCGCCGCCAACGTGGGTTCCGGCCCCGACATGGTGATGAGCTGGTTCGACGACCCCTTCCAATATCCCGACAAGCTGGTGGACGTGACCGACCTGTGCACCGCATTGGGCGAGGCGCACGGCGGCTGGTATGACGGGCTGGCGGCCTATGGCCAGCAGGATGGCAAGTGGATTTCCACGCCCCTTTGCGCCATCGGCAACGCCGTCTGCTATCGCGACAGCCACATGAAGGCGGCGGGTTTCGACCAGTTCCCGGCCGACACCGACGGCTTCCTCGCGCTCTGCACCGCGCTGAAGGAAAAGGGCACGCCGGCCGGTTTCCCGCACGGCAAGGCGGTGGGCGACGGCAACAACTATGCCCACTGGCTCTTGTGGTCGCACGGCGGGCAGACGGTGAACGAGGCGGGCGAGGTCACGATCAACAGCCCCGAGACGTTGGCCGCCATCGACTATGCCAAGAAGCTCTACGCGACCTTCATCCCCGGCACGGAAAGCTGGCTGGACATCAACAACAACCGCGCCTTCCTTGCCGGTGAGGTGTCGCTGACCGCCAACGGCGTGTCGCTGTATTACGCGGCGACGAAAGACCCCGCGATGGCCGAGATCGCTGCCGACATCCGCACGGTGAACCTGCCGGTCGGGCCGGTCGGCAAGTCGGTGGAACTGCACCAGACCTCGACCATCTCGATCTTCAACCACTGCAAGTTCCCGAACGCGGCCAAGGCGTATCTCGAGTTCATGTATCGGTCGGAAAACATGAACCGCTGGCTTGAGGCCGCCAGCGCCTATTGCTGCCAGGCGCTGAAAGAGTTTGCGGCGAACCCGGTCTGGACCTCGAACCCGATCCACGCGCCCTATGCCAAGGCATCGGAATCGCTGCGGGTGAACGGCTATGCCGGGCCGCTGGGACCGGCGTCGGCGGGCGCGATGGCCGATTACGTGCTGGTCGACATGTTCGCCGAGGCCGTGACCGGCCAGCGCACCCCGGAAGAGGCGATCGCCAACGCCGAACGCCGCCTGCAGCGTTACTATCGCTGATCCGTCGGCCGGCGGCGGCCCCGTCGCCGCCGGTCCCCCGCACGCATGCCGGAAATCCCCATGACCAGATCGTCCGCCACCGACGACGCAGCGCAGCGCAGGCCGGGCCTGATGGCGCGGCTGTCCCAAAGCCGCAACGGGTTGGGCTTTCTGTTCATGCTGCCCGCCGCGATCTTTCTGCTGTTCTTCCTGACCTATCCGCTGGGCCTTGGCGTCTGGCTGGGGTTCACCGACACCAAGATCGGCCGCAGCGGCGTCTTTGTCGGGCTTGAGAATTACCGCTGGCTGTTCGACGACCCGGTGTTCTGGCTCGCGGTGTTCAACACGCTGTTCTACACCGTGTTCGCGTCGATCGCGAAATTCGCGCTGGGCCTGTGGCTGGCGATGCTGCTGAACCGGCACCTGCCGTTCAAGAACTTTTTCCGCGCCATCATCCTGCTGCCCTGGGTGGTGCCCACGGTGCTGTCGGCGATGGCCTTCTGGTGGATCTTCGACAGCCAGTTTTCCATCATCTCGTGGGTGCTGATGCGGACCGGGTTCATCGACGCGCCGATCAACTTTCTGGGCGACCCGTGGAACGCGCGCTGGTCGGTGATCGCGGCCAACATCTGGCGCGGCATCCCGTTCGTCGCCATCTCGCTGCTGGCCGGGCTGCAGACCATCCCGCAGTCGCTGAACGAGGCCGCGGCCATCGACGGCGCGACGCCGTGGCAGCGTTTCACCAAGGTCACGCTGCCGCTGCTGACCCCGATCATCGCGGTGGTGATGACGTTCTCGGTGCTGTTCACCTTCACCGATTTCCAGCTGATCTATGTGCTGACCCGCGGCGGGCCGGTGAACGCCACCCACCTGATGGCCACGCTGTCGTTCCAGCGCGCCATCCCCGGCGGCCAGCTGGGCGAGGGGGCGGCCATCGCGGTGGCCATGATCCCGTTCCTGCTGGCGGCGATCCTGTTCAGCTTTTTCGGCCTGCAGCGCCGCAAGTGGCAGCAGGGCAACGATTGAAAGGGGCGCATCATGGCGACCGAGGATAATGTCAGCGCGCTGGAACAGTTCGAAAGCCCGGCCCGCCGCATCCTGATGGTCTGGCTGCCGCTGGCGGTGTTCGTCTTCGTTCTGCTGTTCCCGTTCTACTGGATGGCGATCACGGCGGTCAAACCGGACAACCAGCTGACCGACTACAACAACTACAGCCCGTTCTGGGTGGTCGGGCCGACGCTGGATCACATCAGGTTCCTGCTGTTCGAGACGACCTATCCCCGCTGGATGTGGAACACGGTGATCGTGTCGGTCGCGTCCACCGTGATCTCGCTGGTGGCGGCGGTGCTGGCCGCCTATGCGATCGAGCGGCTGCGCTTTCGCGGGTCGCGCGTCACCGGGCTGCTGATCTTTCTGGCCTATCTGGTGCCGCCGTCGATCCTGTTCATCCCGCTGGCCTTCATCGTGTTCCAGGTCGGCATCTTCGACTCGCGCCTCGCGCTGATCCTGACCTATCCGACCTTCCTGATCCCGTTCTGCACCTGGCTGCTGATGGGCTATTTCCGGTCGATCCCGTATGAGCTTGAGGAATCCGCCCTGGTGGACGGCGCAACGCGCTGGCAGATCCTGACCAAGATCGTCCTGCCGCTGGCGGTGCCGGGGCTGATCTCGGCCGGCATCTTCGCCTTTACGCTGTCGTGGAACGAGTTCATCTATGCGCTGACCTTCATTTCCAGTTCCGAAAACAAGACCGTGCCGGTGGGGGTGCTGACGGAACTGGTGCGGGGCGACATCTATGAATGGGGCGCGCTGATGTCGGGGGCGCTGCTGGGTTCGCTGCCGGTGGTGATCCTGTATTCGTTCTTCGTGGATTATTACGTCTCGTCGATGACCGGGGCCGTCAAGGAATGACGGTGTGGCGCGCCGCTGCGCCCGGTGGCGCGGCATGACCCCGGCGCTGGGCTGCATCGCCGATGACGTGACCGGCGCGTCCGATCTGGCCGCGCTGCTGGCGCGCAGCGGGGCGCGCGTCTCGCTGCGCTTTGGCGTGCCGGACGCGGACGAGGATGCCGACGAGATCGAGGTCATCGCGCTGAAGATCCGCACCGTGCCGGTGGCCGAGGCCGTCGCGCAGGCACGGGCGGCGCTGGGCTGGCTGCGCGCGGCCGGGGCGCGGCGGTTCTTCTGGAAATACTGCTCGACCTTCGACAGCACCCCGCAGGGCAACATCGGCCCCGTGGCCGAGGCGCTGACGGCCGATCTGGGCGCGCCCGCCACGATCTATGCGCCGTCATTTCCCGAAAACGGCCGCACCGTCTGGATGGGCAACCTGTTCGTCGGCCGCCAGCCGCTGGCCGAAAGCCCGATGCGCGACCACCCGCTGACGCCCATGCGCGACAGCGACCTGACGCGGCTGCTGGGCCGCCAGGTGCGCGGCCGGGTCGGGCTGGTGGACGGGCCGACCGTGGCGCAGGGGCCGGACGCGATCCGCGCGGCGTTCGACGCGGCCGTGGCGGACGGCGTGGCGCATGTCGTCGCCGACGCGGTGGATGACGCCGGGCTGGACGCCATCGCCGCGGCCTGCGCGGACCTGCCGCTGCTGACCGGGGGCAGCGCGCTGGCCCGCCCGCTGCCGGCCCTGCTGCGCGCGGCGGGCGAACTGGCGCCGCCGGCGGCGGCCGCATCGCTGGCGCTGCCGGCCGGTCCGGCGCTGGTGCTGTCGGGCAGCTGTTCTGCAATGACGCGCCGGCAGGTCGCCGCGATGATCGACGCGGGCGCCCCGGCCCTGCGGCTGGACCCGCTGGCCATCGCGCGGGACGGCATCGCCGCGGCCCGCGACTGGCTGGCCGCACAGACGCCCGACCGCCCTGCGCTGGTCTATGCCACCGCCGACCCCGACGCCGTGCGGCAGGCGCAGGACCGGCTGGGGCGCGAGGCTGCGGGCAGCCTGGTCGAGGATGCGATGGCGCGCCTGGCGCAGGACGCCCGCGCCCGCGGCGTCACCCGCATCGTCGTCGCGGGCGGCGAGACGTCGGGCGCGGTCGTGGCGGCGCTGGGCGTGCGGCGGCTGGCGATCGGACGCGAGATCGCGCCCGGGGTGCCGTGGACGCGGGCGCAGGATGCGGCGGGGCCGTTCGGGCTGGCGCTGAAATCCGGCAACTTCGGCGGCCCGGAGTTCTTTGCGCAGGCGCTGGCGGCGGCCTCAGCGGCCTAGCGTCGCCATCCACCCCAGCGAGGCGTCGGTGTCCCCCGGCGGCCGGTATTCCGCGCCCACCGGCCGGGTCCAGCCGATGTCGTCCAGCACCGCGCAGATGTGGCGGTAATCCAGCTCTCCGTGATCGGGCGCGCCGCGGTCGGGGACGGCGGCGACCTGCACATGGCCGATGATGCCCGCCATGTCGCGCAGGCGGCGCGTGATGTCGCCGTCCACGATCTGCAGGTGATAGCAGTCGAACATCAGTTTCAGGTTGGGCCGCCCCAGCGCGCCGATCAGCGCCGCCGCCTGATCCGATCCGCGCAGGAAACAGCCGGGCGCGTCGCGGGGGTTCAGCGGCTCGATCAGCACGGTCAACTCGGGGGCGCTGTCGCAGGCGTGGGCCAGGCTGGCGCGGAACGCGGCATCGGCGGCGGGACCATCCGCCACGCCCGCCATGACGTGGATCGCGCCCGCGCCGATGGCGCGGGCATAGGCGATGGTGGCGTCGATCTCGGCCCGCGCCTCGGCCTCGCGCCCCGGCAGGGCGGACAGCCCGTTTTCGCCCGGCCGCCCGCGCCGCGTGTTCATCCCCAGCATCGCAAGGCCGGTGTCCGCCAGCGCCGCGGCGATCGCATCCGGCGGCGTGTCATGGGGCCAGTGACATTCGACCGCGTCGAACCCCGCCGCCGCCGCCGCGCGGATCGCGCCGGGCAGCGGCCGGTCCGCCCACAGAAAGCCCAGATTGGCGGAAAATCGCGTCATGTGTCCCACTCGATCCGGTGAACGGCGACAAGGTCGGCCACCTGTTCGGGCGTCAGCAGCCGGGGCGACAGCCCGCGGGTCAGCAGCGCCAGCCGGGCGGTCGCCTCAAGCTCTTCGATGGCGTTGCAGGCGGCCTCGATGCTGCGGCCCGCGACGACCGGGCCGTGGTTGGCCAGCAGCACCGCCGCGCGCTTGCCGCCCAGACCCCGCACCGCGTCGCCCATCGCCGCGTCGCCGGGGCGGAAATAGGGCAGCAGCCGCACCCGCCCCAGCTGCATGATCGCATAGGGCGTGATCGGCGGCAGCACGTCGTCGGGGTCGATGCCGGGCAGGGTGGACAGCGCGACGGCATGGCAGGAATGCAGATGCACGACGGCACCCGCCGACTGCCGCGTGGCATAGAATGCGGCGTGCAGCGCCATTTCCTTGGTCGGCGGATCGCCGTCCACTTGCCGCCCCGCCGCGTCGAACCGCGCCAGCCGCGCCGGGTCCAGCCGGCCAAAGCTTGTGCCCGTCGGCGACACGATCAGCCCGCCATCCTCCGTCCGGGCCGAGATGTTGCCCGTCGATCCATGCGTCGCGCCGCGGGAAAACAGCGACGCGGCCATGTCGCACAGCGTCTCGCGCAGGCGGGTTTCGGCGGGGGACATCGGGCCGCCCCGTCAGCCCGCCAGATCGGCGGGCATCATATAGTCGGGCAGGTTCTGGAAACACACCGGCCGCAGGAAGCGGCGGATCGACAGCGTGCCGACGCTGGTCGCGCCAAAGTTGGTGCTGGCCGGATAGGGGCCGCCGTGGACCATCGCGTCCGCGACCTCGACCCCGGTCGGAAAGCCGTTGGCCAGCACCCGCCCCGCCTTGCGCGCCAACAGCGGCAGCAGGCGGCGCGCCAGTTCGGCGTCGCCCGCGTCGGTCTGCAGCGTGGCGGTCAGCTGGCCGGGAAAGCCGCGCGCGATGCGTTCCATGTCGGCGCCCGAGGCGGCGCGGACGACCAGCCCCAGCGGGCCGAACACCTCTTCGGCCAGATGATCCTCGCCCAGGAATGCGTCGGCCGTCGTCTCATACAGGTTGGGCGCGGCGTTGCGCCCCTCGCTGGGCGATGTCGCCACGGCGGTCACGGCGTTGCTGCGGCCCATGCGCTCGACCCCCTCGCGATAGGCCTTGGCGATGCCCTGCGTCAGCATGGTCTGGGGGGCGACCTGTTCCAGCGCGGCGCGCGCGGCGGCGACCAGCCGGTCGGCGTCGGGCCCGTCCATGACAACCGCGATGCCGGGGTTGGTGCAGAACTGGCCCGCGCCCATCGTCAGCGACGCGGCCCAACCGGCGCCGATCTCGTCCGCGCGGGCGGCGGCGGCGGGCAGCACGAACATCGGGTTCACCGACCCCAGTTCCCCAAAGAACGGGATCGGCTCGGGTCGGGCGGCGCACAGGTCAAAGAGCGCCCGTCCCCCCGCCAGCGACCCGGTGAAGCCCACGGCCTTGATGCGCGGGTCGGTCACCAGCGCCTCGCCGACCTTGCGGTCGCCGCCCTGGATCAGGGCAAAGACGCCTGCGGGCATGCCGGTGCGCAGGATGGCGGCCAGCACCGCCTCGGCCACGATCTCGGCGGTGCCGGGGTGGGCGGAATGGCCCTTGACGACGACCGGGCAGCCTGCGGCCAGCGCCGCCGCCGTGTCGCCCCCGGCGGTCGAGAAGGCCAGCGGAAAGTTCGACGCGCCGAACACCGCGACCGGCCCGACCGGCAACTGGATCACCCGCAATTCCGGGCGCGGGGCGGGCTGGCGGTCGGGCAGGGCGGCATCGACGCGGCGGTCGAGATAGTCGCCCTTGCGGATGTGGTCCGCGAACAGCCGCAGCTGCCCGGTCGTGCGCCCGCGTTCCCCGTTCAGCCGCGCCGCCGGCAGGCCGCTTTCCTGCGTGCCGATTTCGATGATGGCGTCGGCCCGCGCCTCGATCTCGTCGGCGATGGCGTCAAGGAATGCGGCGCGGTCGGTGCGCGTGGTGGCGGCAAAGGCGTCGAACGCGGCATCGGCCGCGGCGCAGGCCTGCGCGACCAGCTCCGGCGTGCCGACGGCAAAGTCATGCGCCGGCCCGTGCGCCGGGTCCGAGGCGAAGCTGCGGTCCCCCCCGACCCACTGGCCGTCGATCAGGTGCTTGCCGTGCGGGGTGAATGTCATCGCGATCTCCTGCTTGCATGGGGGGCGGCGGGCGGTCAGCCTGACATGGCGGGTCGCGGGCGGTAAGTCAAATCTGGTATGCCAGATTGCGCCGCCCGGCGTGCTTGCATAGGCTGCGGGCGAGCCGACAGGGCGCGCGCGGACGCCAGCCGCGCGCAATCAAGGAGGAATGGCATGAAGCTGCTGCGCTATGGTCCCGCCGGGGCCGAGAAACCGGGCATCCTGGACGCCGACGGCCGGGTCCGCGACCTGTCGGGCGAAATCGCCGACATCGCGGACGACGTGCTGACGCCCGCGGGGCTGGCGCGGCTGGCGGCGCTGGACGTGGCGGCCCTGCCGCTGGTCGAGGGCACCCCGCAGCAGGATCTGCGCCTGGGCCCCTGCGTGGGCAATGTCCGCAAGTTCGTCGCCATCGGGCTGAACTATGCCGACCACGCCGCCGAATCGAACTTGCCCGTCCCGTCCGAGCCGGTGGTTTTCAGCAAGTGGACCAGCTGCATCATCGGTCCCGACGATGACGTCCAGATCCCCCGCGAATCGACCAGGACCGACTGGGAGGTCGAGCTGGGCGTCGTCATCGGCACGCCCGCGTCCGACGTGACCGAGGCCGAGGCGCTGGCCCATGTCGCCGGTTACTGCGTCGTCAACGACGTCAGCGAGCGCGAATGGCAGCAGGAGCGCGGCGGCACCTGGGACAAGGGCAAGGGCTTTGACACCTTCGGTCCCATCGGTCCGTGGATGGTCACCGCCGACGAGATCGCCGACCCGCAGGATCTGGCCATGTGGCTTGAGGTGGACGGCAAGCGCTATCAGGACGGTTCGACCCGGACGATGGTGTTCGGGGTCGCCACGCTGGTCAGCTATTGCTCGCGGCTGATGACGCTGATGCCGGGCGACATCATCACCACCGGCACGCCGCCCGGCGTCGGCATGGGGCAGAACCCCAAGGTGTTTCTGAAGGGCGGCGAGGTGATGCGCCTGGGCGTCGCGGGCCTGGGCGAACAGACCCAGCGCGTCCGCCCCGCTGTCTGAGGCAGGCGCCCTGCCGGACCCTGCGTCCGGCGGGCCAGCCCGCGATCCGGCGCGGCTGGGCGAGGCAGACATGGAACGCGCGGTGCGCGCCGGGCACGCGGTCAGCCGGCAGGTGATCCGCCGCCGCGGGGCGCTGGTCGATCTGGCGTGACCGGGGTCGCGGCTGAGGCCGTGGCCGCATCCGCCGGGCGCAGCTGCCGAACGATGTTGCGTTCCAGCCCGTCGAAATGCGACTCGATCGCGCGTTCCATCGCGGCCGCGTCGCGGGTCTGCAGGGCGTGCAGCATGGCGTCGTGATCGGCCAGCACGCGGCCCGCATCGGCGCGTTCGCGCGCCGACAGGAACCGGACGCGGAACAGCCGCGACAGATATTCGGCATGCGTCCGCGTCAGCGCCGCATTGTGGCCCGCCGCGACGATGGCGCGGTGCATCCGCATGTCCAGGTCGAACACATCCAGCGCGTCCCCCGCCGCGTGGTCGCGCGCCACGGCGGCGACAAGATCGGCGATGGCGGCGATCTCGGCCGGGGTGGCGTTCCGGCACGCCAGTTCGCCCGAAAACAGCTCAAGCCGGCGGAGGACGGCGATTTCGTCCAGCACCTCGGTCAGGTCGGGGTCGGCGACCAGCGGGCTGCGCAGCGGACGCAGCGTGACCAGCCCCTCTTGCGCCAGGATGCGCACCGCCTCGCGCAGGGGGGTGCGACTGACGCCCAGCCGGTCGGCCTGATCGCGTTCCTTGATGGCGCTGCCGGGGGCAAGGACGCCGGTCAGGATCTCGCGCCGCAGCAGCCGGGCGAGCGCCGCCGGGCGGGTCCGGTCTGCGGCCGCGTCCGGTCGGGTGCGGTCGGTCATGGCGTGTCCCCCGTTCGTGGTCCCGGTTGCGGCGCATCCGAAATGGTATACCATCCGCGCCGACAGCAACGCAAAGGGGCGAAAGCATGGCGTATGAGGGGATCTGGCCGGTTGCGCCGACACCGTTCACCGACGACGGCGCGGTGGATCTGGACGGCATGCGCCGGGTGCTGGACTGCATGGTCGACCAGGGCGTGGACGGCATCTGCATCCTGGCCAATTTTTCCGAACAGTTCCTGATCTCGGATGAAGAACGTGAGACGCTGACCCGGCTGTCGCTGGACCATGTGGCGGGCCGGGTGCCGGTGATCGTGACGATCAGCCATTACGCCACGCCCATCGCCGTGGACCGCGCCCGCCGCGCCAGGGCGCAGGGGGCGGCCATCGTGATGATGATGGCGCCCTATCACGGCGCGACCCTGCGCGGCACGGCCGAGCAGACCTTTGACCAGTTCCGCGCCGTGGGCGAGGCGGGCATCCCGATCATGGTGCAGGACGCGCCGATGTCGGGGGTGGATCTGCCGGTGCCGCTGCTGGTGCGGATGGCGCGCGAGATCGAGATGGTGAAGCTGTTCAAGATCGAATGTCCGCAGGCCGCCGCCAAGCTGCGCGCGCTGATCGCCGAAGGCGGCGACGCGATCGAGGCGCCGATGGACGGCGAAGAGGCGATCACCCTGCTGGCCGACCTGGACGCGGGCGCAACGGGGTCGATGACCTCGGCCATGATCCCCGACCAGATCAGGCCGGTGCTGACGAAATGGGCGGCCGGCGACCGCGACGGCGCGACCGCGGCCTATGCCCGCATCCTGCCGGCGGTGAACCACGAAAACCGCCAGTGCGGGTTCCGCGCCGCCAAGGCGGTGATGAAGGAAGGCGGCGTGATCGCGTCCGAGTTCTGCCGCCACCCGATCCCGCCGCTGCACCCGGCGACACGGGCGATGCTGCTGGATCTGGTGCGCCCGCTGGACCCGGTCGCGCTGCGCTGGGGCCGCTGATGGCGGAAAACGCAGGGGCCGGGACCGCGGTGGGCGCCGCAACCGGCGGTGCATCGCGCGCCGGGGCGTCCCGGCAGGCCGCCCTCGGCCTGCCCGGCGGCGGGCGCCCGGTCGGCCGCGTCTGGCGGCCGGGCATCGGGCCTGCGCTGGTCACCATCCGCGCGGGTTCCGTCATCGACGTGACCGCGCCCGAGGCGCCGACGATGCGCGACCTGCTCGAGATGGACGACCCCGCCGGCTGGCTGGATGCGCAGGCGGGCGAGCGGGTCTGCGCGCCGGATGATCTGGCGCAGGCGGGGCAGGGCGCGGACGACCTGCGCCTGCTGTCGCCCGCCGACCTGCAGGCGATCAAGGCCAGCGGCGTCACCTTCGCCGACAGCATGGTGGAACGGGTGATTGAGGAGCAGGCCGCGGGCGATCCCGACCGCGCCGGCGCGATCCGCGCCCGCATCGGCGCGGCCATCGGCGCCAATCTGCGCGGCATCGTCCCCGGTTCGCCCCGCGCGGCCGAGGTCAGGCGCGCCCTGCAGGCCGAGGGGCTGTGGTCGCAATACCTGGAAGTCGGCATCGGTCCCGACGCGGAAATCTTTACCAAGTGCCAGCCGATGGCCTCGGTCGGCTGGGGCGCGGACGTGGGACTGCATCCGATCAGCCGCTGGAACAACCCGGAACCGGAAATCGTGCTGGCCGTGGACAGCCGCGGCCGCATCAAGGGCGCGACGCTTGGCAACGACGTCAACCTGCGCGACGTCGAGGGGCGTTCGGCGCTGCTGCTGGGCAAGGCCAAGGACAACAACGCCAGCGCCGCCATCGGCCCGTTCATCCGTCTGTTCGACGAGACTTACGGCCTGGACGACGTGCGCCGGGCGGAACTGACCCTGCGGGTCGAGGGCGCGGACGGCTTTGTGCTGCAAGGCGCGTCGTCGATGGCGCGGATCAGCCGCGATCCCGCCGATCTGGTGGCGCAGGCCTGCGGGCGGCATCACCAGTATCCCGACGGGTTCATGCTGTATCTGGGCACGCTGTTCGCCCCCACGCAGGACCGCGACGCGCCGGGGCAGGGGTTCACGCACCACAGGGGCGACGTGGTCACTATTGCGGAACCCTCGCTGGGGGCGCTGGTCAACCGCGTGGCGCTGTCCACCGAATGCCCGGAATGGACGTTCGGCGCGGGCGCGCTGATGCGGAACCTTGCCGGACGGGGCCTGCTGGGCTGACCCCGCCCCGCCGCCCGCCCGGTCAGGTCAGGGCAGGCGGTCCAGCAGCTTGTCCACCGTCACCGGGAAATCCCTGACCCGGATGCCGGTCGCGTTGTGGATCGCGTTGACGATCGCGCCCGCAGTGCCGCAGCAGGCCAGTTCCCCGATGCCCTTGGCCTGCATCGGATTGGCATAGGGGTCGCGGTCGGGCAGGAACGTCACCGTCATCGCGGGCACATCCAGGTTCGCCGGGATGTGGTATTCGGCCATGTCGCGGTTGACGAAATGCCCGTCGCGCGGGTCGTTCATCACCTCTTCGGTCAGGGCCGAGCCGATGCCGAAGGTCATGCCCCCAAGACACTGGGAACGCGCGGTCTTTTCGTTCAGGATGCGCCCGCAGGCGAAGGTCGCCTCAAGCCGGCGCAGCCGCACCTCGCCGGTCAGGGCGCTGACCGCCACCTCGGCGAACTGGGCGCCCCAGCTGGCCTGCCGGGTCGATTTCTCGGCCTTGCCGGGCTGGATCAGGCCATTGCCCTTCAGCGTGTCGCCGTCCAGCACCTCGGCCAGCGGGGTGACGCGGTTGCCGGCGATGGCCGCGCCGTCCTTCAGCGTCAGCTCGGCCTCGTCGCAGCCCAGCCGCTTGGCCAGCTGCATGCGGATCGCCTGCGCGGCCAGCATCACCGCGCTGCCGGACGAGGCCGCGCCGAACGACCCGCCCGACCCCGACGCGGGCGGCAGGTCGCTGTCGCCCAGCACCGTCGTCACCCGGTCCATCGGCAGCCCCAGCGCCTCGGCCGCGATCTGGGTCAGGATCGCATAGCTGCCGGTGCCGATGTCGGTCATGTCGGTTTCGACGCGGGCGGTGCCGTCGGGCAGCAGGATGACGCTCGCCTCGGACTCCTCCAGCATGTTGACGCGCACCGCGGACGCCATGCCCAGCCCGATCAGCCATTCCCCCTCGCGCCGCTGGCCGGGCTGCCGGCGCTGCGACCAGCCGAACGCCTCGGCCCCCGCCCGCAGGCAGTCGGCCAGCCGGTTGGACGAAAAATCCTTGCCGGTCGAGGGATCGGAGTCGGGAACGTTCAGGATGCGCAGCTCGACAGGGTCGATGCCCGCGGCCTCGGCCAGCTCGTCCATCGCGCATTCCATGATCGGGACGCCCACCGCCTCGCCGGGGGCGCGCATGGAACCCGCGGTGGTCTGGTTCACCCGCGCGACGTGGTGGCCGATGACGCGGTTCTCGCCGGCATAGGTGAAGGGCGTCGCCTGCGTCACGGGTTCCGAGAATGTCTCGCCTTTCAGGTTTGACACCCAGACCTCGTGCCCGACGCCGGTCAGCCGCCCGTCCGCGCCGCAGGCCAGCCGCACGCGCTGGCGGGTTTCCGACCGGCGCATCGTCGCCTCGAACACGGTGCGGCGGTGCAGGGCCACCGACACCGGGCGGCCCAGCCGCTTTGCGGCGATGGCGGCGGCCACCGATTCATGCGAGATGCCCAGCTTGCTGCCGAAGCCGCCGCCGACATACTGCGACAGGATGCGGACGTTCTTGGCCCGGATGCCGAGCGAATCCGCCAGTTCCGCGACGTTGTGTTTCAGCATCTGGTTCGAACAGCGCACCGTCAGCCGGTTGCCGTTCCATGACGCGACGGCGGCGTGCGGCTCCATCGAGGCGTGGCTCATCGCGGGGGTCGTATAGGTCACGTCGATGCGGTGCGCCGCGTCCGTCATCGCGGCGTCAAGATCGCCCTGCGAGGCCTGCTTGCCGGGCGGGGCGGCATAGTCCTGCCCGTCCACCAGCGCCACCGGCTCGCGCGCCTCATAGGTGGCGCGGATCGCCTGCGCCGCGTGGCGCGCCTGTTCCAGCGTCTCGGCCACGACCAGCGCGACGGGCTGGCCGACATAAAAGATCTCGGCCGGGTTCTGCACGGGCGCGCGCGCCGCCTGTCCCTGCGCCGGGCTGCGCAGCAGGCGCGGGTCGCGGATGACGTCCAGCACGCCCGGCATGGCACGGACCTCGGCGGTGTTCATGCCGACGACCCAGCCGCGCCCGATGGTGGCGCGGGCCAGCACGCCGTGGGCGATGTCGTCAGGATGGTCCTCGTCGGCATAGGTCGCGCGGCCGGTGACCTTCAGCGGCCCCTCGGGGCGGTCCAGCGGGGCCGAGATGACACCCTGCGCGGTGCGGTCCAGCAGGTTGTCGCTGTCCGGGCGGTCCATCTTGTGGTGCAGCTTCGATTCGATCGGGGCGCTCATGCGGCGGTCCTCACGTCGGTTCCGGTGGCCTCGGCCAGCGCCGCGATGATCGTGCGGCGGGCGAGGGGGATCTTGAAGTCGTTCTCGCCCCAGCCGCGCGCGCCCTGCAGGATCGCGTCGGCGGCGGCGGCAAAGCCCGCGGCGTCGGGGCTGCGCCCGACCAGCAGCGCCTCGGCCGCCGGATCGCGCCACGGCCGGGGGGCGATGCCGCCCAAGGCCAGCGCGGCGCGGGTGATGCTGCCGCCCGTGACGGTCACGTCGACCGCGACCGACACCAGCGCAAAGGCATAGGACCGCCGGTCGCGCACCTTGCGATAGACCTGCCGCCCGCCCGTGGGCGCGGGCAGGGTGACGGCGCGGATCAGATCGCCCGGTTCCAGCACCGTGTCGCGTTCGGGCGTGTCGCCGGGCAGGCGGCGGAAATCGCCCACCGGCACGCGGCGGGTGCCGCCCGCGCCCTCGATCTCGACCACGGCGTCCAGGGCGGTCAGGGCCACCGCCATGTCGCCGGGATAGGTGGCGATGCAGCGGTCCGACGCGCCAAGGATCGCGTGGTTGCGGTTCTTGCCCGCCAGCGCGTCGCAGCCGGTGCCCGGGTCGCGCTTGTTGCAGGCGGCGGCCAGGTCATAGAAATACGGGCAGCGCGTGCGCTGCATCAGGTTGCCGCCGGTCGTGGCGCGGTTGCGGATCTGGCCGCTGGCGCCCGCCAGCAGCGCGCGGGACAACAGCGGCCAGTCGCGCCGCACGCGGTCGTCGGCGGCAAGGTCGGCGTTGCGCACCAGCGCGCCCACCCGCAGCCCGTCGCCGTCGGGCGCGATCTCGTCCAGGCCGATGTGGTTCACGTCCAGCAGCCGGTCGGGCGTCTCGACCTCAAGCTTCATCAGGTCCAGCAGGTTGGTGCCGCCCGCGATCAGCCGCCCCGCCGCGCCGATGGCGTCGGCCGGGGTGGCGGCGCGGGCATAGGTGAACGCCCTCATGCCGCATCCTCCGGTGCGGTGTCGGCGACCTCGCGGATGGCGGCGACGATGTTGGGATAGGCGGCGCAGCGGCACAGATTGCCCGACATGCGCTCGCGGATCTCGTCGTCGCTGAGGCTTGGCGCGGTCAGGTCGCCCGACACGACGCTGGGCCAGCCGGCGCGCGCCTCGTCCAGCATGGCGGTCGCCGACATGATCTGGCCGGGGGTGCAATAGCCGCACTGGAACCCGTCGTGATGCAGGAACGCCGCCTGCATCGGGGCCAGCGCGCCGGGCGCGCCCAGCCCCTCGATGGTGGTGATCTGGTCGCCGTCGTGCATCACGGCCAGCGACAGGCAGCTGTTGATGCGCCGTCCGTTGACGATGACGGTGCAGGCGCCGCACTGGCCGTGGTCGCAGCCCTTCTTGGTGCCGGTCAGTTTCAGCCGCTGGCGCAGCGCGTCCAGCAGGCTGACGCGCGGATCGGGCAGGGTCAGCGTTTCGGCCGTGCCGTTGACGGTCAGGGTGATCGAGTGGTCTGATGGGGCGGGCACGGCGTGGCTCCTTGCGGCGGCTGCGTCGGCAGGGAACAAGCGGGTGCGGCAAGGGGTTCCCGTCCGATGGAATTGTTCGATCCTTTCGATACGCTCGCGCGGGCCGCCGATGCCGCGGCGGCCCCGACCGACCCCGTGGGCGACCCGCTTGCCGCGCTGGCCGATGGCGGCGTGATCGCCGTCGTGACCGGCGTCGAGGGGCCGCATTACCGCGCGCCGGGCGCCTTCATGGCGTTCCCGGCGGCGGGCGGGGCGGTTGGCCAGCTCAGCTCCGGCTGCATCGAGGCGGACTTGGCCCTGCATGCCGCCGACGTCGCGGCGACCGGCCGCGCGGTCCGGCTGCGATACGGGCGCGGGTCGCCCTTTGTCGATCTGACGCTGCCCTGCGGCGGGGGCCTGGACGTGGCGCTGGTGCCGGTCCGCGATCCCGCGCCGGTGACGGGCGCGCTGGCCCGGCTGGCGGCGCGGCGGCCCGCGGTGCTGCGGCTGTCCGAGACGGGGCTGGCGGACACTGGGCTGGCGGATGCGGGGCTGGGGCTGGGCGGCGCGGGCGCGGGGTTTGCCATCCACCTTGCCCCGCCGGTCCAGTGCCTGACCGCCGGCACCGGGGTCGAGGCGCTGGTCTTCGCCGCACTGGCCGCGGCGGCGGGGCATCCGGTGCGGCTGGCCACGCCCGATGCGGCCACCGCGCGGGCGGCGGCCGCGCGGGGCGTTCCGGTGACGATGCTGACCCCCGGCGCGACCGGGCTGGGCGCCGACCCCGACCCGTGGACGGCGGTGGTGCTGTTCTTCCACGACCACGACCGCGAGCCGCCGCTGCTGGCCGACGCGTTGCGCTCGCCCGCCTTCTATGTCGGCGCGCAGGGCAGCCTGCGGACGCATCGCGCACGGGTCGCCGCGCTGCGGGACATGGGCCTGCCCGACGTCGCGCTGGCGCGGCTGCGCGGGCCTATCGGGCTGATCCCGTCGGCCCGCGACCCGCAGGTGCTGGCGGTGTCGGTGCTGGCCGAGATCCTGGCCGAGGCCCCGCGCTGACATGCCGGGGACAAGGGTCGGGCTGCTGCTGGCGGCGGGCCACGGGCGGCGGTTCGGCGCGGGCGACAAGCTGGCGGCCGCGGACCGGGGCCGCCCGGTGCTGGGCTGGGCGGCGGACGCGCTGCGCGGCGTTGCGCTGGACGCGCGCATCGCCGTGGTCCGCAACCCGGCGCTGGTCCCCATGCTGGACGGGTTTGCCATCGTCGCGCCGGACGGCGAGGATCAATCCGCCAGCCTGCGCGCAGGCGTCGCGGCGGCGCGCGCCTTGGGCACGGGGCGGCTGCTGATCGCGCTGGGGGACATGCCGGGGATCACCGCCGACCATCTGGCGCGGGTGATCGACGCCTGCACGGACGACCGGCCCGCCGCCACCCTGCATAATGGACGGCCCGGCGTTCCGGCCTGCATCCCCGGCGCGCTGATCGCGGCGCTGGCCGGCGCGCAGGGCGACCGGGGGGCGGGACCGCTGCTGGCGGCGATGAACCCGGTCGGGCTGGCGCTGCCCGCGGGCGCGCGGCGCGACATCGACCGGCCGGGCGATCTGTTGCCCTAGCCGCGCGGCCCCTCGGCGCGGCACCGGGCCAGCGCGTCCCCGAACGCGGGGCGCTGCCCGCGGGCGCGCTGCGCGACATCGACCGGCCGGGCGATCTGCTGCCCTAGCCGCGCGGCCCCTCGGCGCGGCACCGGGCCAGCGCGTCCCCGAACGCGGGGCGCTGCCCGCGGGCGCGCTGCGCGACATCGACCGGCCGGGCGATCTGCTGCCCTAGCCGCGCGGCCCCTCGGCGCGGCACCGGGCCAGCGCGTCCCCGAACGCGGGGCGCTGCCCGCGGGCGCGCTGCGCGACATCGACCGGCCGGGCGATCTGCTGCCCTAGCCGCGCGGCCCCTCGGCGCGGAACCGGGCCAGCGCGTCCTGAAACGCGGGGCGCAGCGCGGCGTCCGGCGCGATCTCGGCCGCGATACGGGGGGCCGTGCAGACTGCCAGCGGGTCGGCCCCCGTGGCCGCCATCAGCCCCAGCCGCGCCGCGCCGAAGGCCGCGCCGAAATCGCCGCTTTCGGGGACCAGCACCGGCAGGTCCAGCGCCGTGGCGATCGCCGCCAGCCAGTAACGCGACCGCGCCCCGCCCCCCAGCGCCAGCAGCGCCTGCGGGTCCGACCCCGCGGCGCGCAGCGCGGCGAGGTTGTCGGCCAGCGCAAATGCCACGCCTTCAAGCACGGCGCGGGTCATCGCCGCGCGGTCGGTGCGGGCGGTCAGCCCGATGAGGCGCGCGGTCAGCGTGGCGTCGTTGTGGGGTGTGCGCTCGCCCGACAGATAGGGCAGGAACAGCGTCTCGGTGGGCGCGGCCAGCCGGTCGCCCAGCTCGGCGGTCAGCGCGGCGGCGGGCTGGCCCAGGATGCCCGCCAGCCATTCCAGCGCCGCGGACGCCGACAGGATCACCCCCATCTGGTGCCACATCCCCGGCAGCGCGTGGCAGAACGCGTGGACCGCGCTTTCCGGCAGCGGCAGGTAACGGTCGGTCGCCGCGAACAGCACCCCCGAGGTGCCCAGCGACACGAACCCCTGACCCCCCGCCACCGTCCCTGCGCCGATGGCGGTCGCGGCGTTGTCGCCCGCGCCGCCCGAGACCACCGTGCCGGGCCGCATCCCCCATTCGTCGGCCAGCGCCATGCGCAACCCGCCCGATGGCGCATTCCCCTCGATCAGCGCGGGCATCTGGTCGGGGCGCATGCCGGACGCGGCCAGCAGCTCGGGCGACCATGCGCGGGCGCCGGTGTCCAGCCAGCTGGTGCCGGCGGCGTCCGACATTTCGGCCACATGCTCGCCGGTCAGCCACAGGCGCAGATAGTCCTTGGGCAGCAGCACGCGGGCGACGCGGGCAAACGCCGCCGGCTCCTCGTCGGCCATCCAGACCAGCTTGGGCGCGGTGAAGCCGGGAAAGACGATGTTGCCCGAGATGGCGCGGAACCGCGGGTCGGCGTCCAGCCGCGCGGCTTGGCGGTGGCTGCGCCCGTCGTTCCACAGGATCGCCGGGCGGATCACCCGGTCGCCGGCGTCCAGCGTCACCGCGCCGTGCATCTGGCCCGAAAGGCCGATGCCCTGCACGCCCGACAGGTCATGGCGCGCGCGCAGATCGGCGACGGCCCTTTCGGTCGCGGCGATCCAGTCGGCGGGTTCCTGTTCCGACCACCCCGGCGCGGGACGCGAGACGGTCAGCGCCGCGGTCGCAGACCCCAGCACGCGCTGGTCCTCGTCCATCAGCAGCACCTTGACACCCGAGGTGCCCAGATCGATCCCCAGATACATCGCCGTCCTTTCCGGTCAGCCCTGCGCGGCCGCCAGCCGCGCCACAATGTCCGGCAGTTCGACGGCCTGCGCAATCACCGCCTCGGGGTCCAGCGCGGGCAGGCGTTCGGCCAGCCGCGCCGCCGCCGCATGGCTGCCGCCGGTAAAGGCGATGCAGCGCATGCCCGCAGCCTGTGCGGCGCGGATGCCGGCGATGCTGTCCTCGATCACGATGCAGTCGGCGGGGCGCACGCCCAGCCGGGCCGCGACATGCAGGAACAGGTCGGGCGCGGGCTTGCCGCGCGCAACCTCGGTCGCGGAATGGATATGCGGGGCGAAGGCGTCCCACAGCCCCGTCAGCCGCAGCGTCTGGTCCAGCCGCGCGGGCGTCGAGGACGAGGCGACCGCGCGCGGCAACCCCGAAAGCGCGGCCAGCGCCGCGGCGATGCCGGGGATGGGGCGCAGTTCGGCGGCAAAGCGTTCCGCCAGCCGCGCGCGATAGCCGGGCAGCAGGGGCGTCGCGTCGATGCCGTGTTCGCCGTGGACCAGCGCGGTGATCTCGGCCACCGACCGGCCGATCATCCGGTCATAGATGTCGGCGTCGCTGACCGGCGCGCCCGCCGCGCGCAGCGCCAGCCCCAGTTCGGCGACCGACAACGGCTCGCTGTCGATCAGCACCCCGTCGCAGTCGAAGATCAGCGCCGGGGCGGCCAGCCCCGTCATCGCCCCAGATACCGGCGCAGGGTCGCCGCCGTGCCGTCCGCCCACAGCATCGCCAGCCAGCGCGCGAACGGCTCGGCCAGCCGCGCGTCCTGTCCGGTCGCGCCATAGATGTCGGCCATGCCCAGCCATGCCGCCGGGTCGTGGCGTGCGGCCTGGGCGGCGGCGGTCAGGCGGTCCCAGTTGGGATCGTTCGGCTCGATCACCGCGCCGCTGTCGGTGGTCCCCGCGCAGTATCGGCACCACAGCGCCGATTCCAGCGCCAGCCCCTCGACCGGCAGACCCCGCGCCAGCCGGTCGGCGATGGTCGGGATGATGAACTTGGGCTGGCGGTTCGATCCGTCCAGACACAGGCGCCGGATCGTGTCGCCGATCTTGGGGTTGGCGCAGCGTTCCTTGACCTTGTCGAAATAGGCGGTCAGGTCGGTGCCGGGCACCGGCGGCACCACGGGGATGATCTCGTCGGTTTCTACCTTGTCGAGGAAGGCGCGGACCAGATCGTCCTGCATCCCCTCGTGGACGAAATGGATGTCCATCAGCCCGGCGGGATAGGCGATGACCGCGTGGCCGCCGTTCAGGATGCGGATCTTCATCATCTCCCACGGGGTCACGTCGGCGACGAACTCGACCCCCGCGCGTTCCAGCGGCGGGCGGCCGGCGGGGAAGTTGTCCTCAAGCACCCACTGGATGAAATCCTCGCAGAACACGGGTGCCGCATCCTCGATCCCGAAGTCGTCGCGGACCATCGCGCGCTCACGCTCGCTGGTGGCGGGGGTGATGCGGTCCACCATGCCGTTGGGGAACGCCACGTTCGCCGCGATCCAGTCGGCAAGCCGCGGGTCGGCCAGGCGGGCGGTTTCCACCACCGCCTCGCGGGTGACGACGCCATTGTGGGGGATGTTGTCGCAGGACATGACGGTGAACGGGACCGTCCCCGCGTCGCGCCGCGCGCGCAGGCCCGCGACGATCAGGCCAAAGACGGTTGCGGGCGCGGCGGGGTTGGCGGCGTCCGCCGCGATGGCGGGATGGGTCGGGTCGAAATGCCCGGTCGCCGCGTCGATGAAATAGCCGCCCTCGGTGATCGTCAGCGACACGATGCGGATCGCGGGGTCGGCCAGCGCCGCGATGGTGCGCGCGGGATCGCCCGGCGGCAGGTAATCGACGGTCGCGCCCAGAACGCGGGCGTCAGACGCGGCGGCGGATTGTTCGACGACGGTATACAGGTGGTCCTGCGCCGCCAGCACCTCGCGCATCCGCGCGTCGGACGGCATGACGCCCGCGCCGACGATGGCAAAGTCGTGGCCCAGCCCGTCATTCATCAGCCGGTCCAGATAGACCGCCTGATGCGCGCGGTGGAAATTGCCCAGCCCGAAATGGACGATGCCCGGCGTCAGCGCGGCGCGGTCATAGGACGGGGTGGCCGCGCCGGTCAGGCCGGGCAGGGTCGCGTTCGACAGTCGGGTCATGGGTCAGCTCATCCAGTTGCCGCCATCGACGTTATACGTCTGGGCGACGATGTAATCGGCCTCGGGCGAGGCGAGGAAAACGGCCATGCCGGTCAGGTCGGCGGCGGTGCCCATCCGGCCAAAGGGGACGGCGGCGCCGACTTCGGCCTTTTTCTGGCCGCGGGGCTTGCCCTCATATGCGGCGAACTTGGCGTCCACGCCGTCCCAATGCTCGCCGTCCACGACGCCCGGCGCGATGGCGTTCACGTTGATGCCGTGGGCGATCAGGTTCAGCCCCGCCGATTGCGTCAGGCTGATGACGGCGGCCTTGGTCGCGCAATAGACGGCGACCAGCGGTTCCCCGCGCCTGCCCGCCTGGCTTGCCATGTTGATGATCTTGCCCCGCCTGCCGGTGTCGATCATGTGCCGCGCCACCGCCTGCAGGGTGAACAGCGCGCCGCCCACGTTGATCGAGAACAGCCGGTCATAGCTGTCGCGGGTGATGTCCACGATGGGCGCCAGGTCGAACAGCGCGGCGTTGTTGATCAGGATGTCGATGCCGCCCAGGTCGGCCACCGCCTGCGCGACGCCCGCGTCGATGCTGGCCTGATCGGTCACGTCCATCACGATCGGCACCGCGCCGATGTCCGCGGCGGTCTGCGCCACGCGGGCCGCGTCGATGTCGGCGATGGCGACGCGCGCGCCCTCGGCGATATAGGCCTCGGCAAAGGCGCGGCCGATGCCGCGCGCGGCCCCGGTGATCAGGGCGGTCTTGCCGGCAAGTCTCATAGTGCCATTCCTTGTGCGTCGAAACGATAGATGCGGCCGTCCTGCGGGGTCAGCCAGATGCGGTCGCCGTGGTGGACGGGCACCTCGCCCGGCGCGCGCACGACGATGGGGGTGCCGCCGTCCAGCCCCACATGCAGGAACGTGTCCGACCCCAGATGCTCGGCCACGCCCACGGTGCCCTGCAGCGCGCCGGCGCTGGTGGACAGCTGCCAGTGCTCGGGCCGCACGCCGATGGCGTGGGCGCCGAGGCGGGCCGCTGCCTCGCCCTCGACAAAGTTCATGTTGGGCGAGCCGATGAACCCCGCGACAAAGCGGTTGGCGGGCCGGTTGTAGAGGTCCAGCGGGCTGCCTACCTGCTCGATCCGCCCGGCCTGCAGCACGACGATCTTGTCGGCCATCGTCATCGCCTCGACCTGGTCGTGGGTGACATAGACCATCGTGGTCGCCAGCTTCTTGTGCAGCTGGCTGATTTCCACCCGCATGTTGACCCGCAGCGCGGCGTCCAGGTTCGACAGCGGCTCGTCGAACAGGAACGCCGCCGGCTCGCGCACGATGGCGCGGCCGATGGCGACGCGCTGGCGCTGGCCGCCCGACAGCTGGCCGGGCCTGCGGTCCAGATAGGGCGTCAGGTTCAGGATGCCCGCGGCCTGGCCCACGCGGGCGTCCTGTTCGGCCGGGGGCAGCCCCGCCATCTTCAGCGGAAAGGCGATGTTCTTGCGCACCGTCATGTGCGGGTAAAGCGCATAGGACTGGAACACCATCGCCAGCCGCCGTTTCGACGGCGCGGCGTGGGTCACGTCCTGCCCGTCGATCAGGATCTGGCCCGCGGTCACGTCCTCAAGCCCCGCGATCAGCCGCAGCAGTGTCGATTTCCCGCAGCCGGACGGCCCGACGAAGACCACGAACTCGCCGTCCGAGATGTCCAGGTCCACGCCCGGAATGACCTCGACCGGGCCGAATGACTTGCGGACCTGGCGCAGGGTGATGCTGCCCATGTGTTCCCCCGTTGATTACTTGACCGCGCCGAAGGTCAGGCCGCGGACAAGCTGTTTCTGGCTGAACCAGCCCATGATGACGATCGGCGCGATGGCCATCGTGCTGGCCGCCGACAGCTTGGCATAGAACAGCCCCTCGGGGCTGGAATAGCTGGCGATGAAGGCGGTCAGCGGGGCGGCCTTGCTGGTCGTCAGGTTCAGCGTCCAGAACGCCTCGTTCCACGCCAGAATGATGTTCAGCAGCATCGTGGAGGCGATCCCCGGCAGCGCCATCGGCAGCAGGACGTGCCGGATCTCGTGCCACAGCCCGGCGCCGTCCATGCGCGCGGCTTCCAGGATCTCGGCCGGGATCTCGCGGAAATAGGTATACAGCATCCACACGATGATCGGCAGGTTCATCAGCATCAGCACGACGATCACCCCGCTGCGCGTGTCCAGCAGGCCAAGGTCGCGAAACAGCAGATAGATCGGGATCAGCACGCCGACCGCGGGCATCATCTTGGTGGACAGCATCCAGATCAGCACGTCGCGGGTGCGCTTTGCCGGCTGGAACGCCATCGACCACGCGGCGGGCACCGCGACCGCCAGCCCCAGCAGGGTGGACCCCAGCGCGATCGCGATCGAGTTCAGGAAGTGGCGCACATAGGGCGAGCGTTCCTGCACCGCCGCATAGTTTTCCAGCGTCCAGTCGAAGAACAGGAACCTGGGCGGGCTGGCGACGGCGTCCCCTTCGGTCTTGAAGCTGGTCAGGACGGTCCACAGGATCGGGAAAAAGATCAGCAGCCCGACCCCCCAGGCCAGCAGGGTGAAGGTCAGCTTGCGCGCGGGGGTGACGGTGCGGGCCATAGGGTCAGTCCAGCGTCCGCCCGATCAACCGCATCAGGAAGATCGCGACGATGTTGGCAAGGATGACGGCCACGATGCCGCCCGCGGATGCGCCGCCCACGTCGAACTGCAGCAGCGCCTGTGAATAGACCAGATAGGTCAGGTTGGTGGACTGGTATCCCGGCCCGCCGTTGGTGGTGACGAGGATCTCGGCGAAGACCGACAACAGGAAGATCGTCTCGATCAGCACGACGACGGTGATCGGGCGCGACAGATGCGGCAGGGTCAGGTGGGTGAACTTGGCCCAGGCGCCGGCGCCGTCCATCTCGGCCGCCTCCATCTGCTCGCTGTCCAGCGACTGCAGCGCGGTCAGCAGGATCAGCGTCGCAAAGGGCAGCCACTGCCACGCCACGATCCCGATGATCGAGGCCAGCGGATACTGCGCCAGGAAATCGACCGGCTGCGCGCCCAGCAGCTTGGCGATCCAAGCGAACAGGCCGTTGACGGGGTTCAGGAACATGTTCTTCCACACCAGCGCCGACACGGTCGGCATGATGAAGAACGGCGCGATGACAAGGATGCGGACGATGCCCTGACCCCACATCGGCTGGTCGATCAGCAGGGCCAGCAGGACGCCCCCCCCCACCGTGATGACCAGCACGCCCCCCACGATCAGCAGCGTGTTGGTCAGCGCCGCCCAGAACGCCGGGTCGGACAGGAAAAAGCGATAGTTCATCAGCCCGATGAACTGTTCCGTCCCCGGCGACAGCAGGTTATAGCTTTGAAAGCTGAACCACAGCGTCATGGCCAGCGGCACGATCATCCAGCCCAGCAGCAGCACCACCGAGGGCGCCACCATCAGCCGGGCCAGTCCGCGTTGATGTCGGGTTGCCATGCCGCGTCCCCTTGCTGGCGGCGTCGAAAGGCCGGGCGGCGGACCGCCCGGCCGGTGGATCGGGTCAGCTCACTTGGGATAGCCGGCCTTGGCCATTTCCCGCTCGGCGATCTGCTGGGACGCGGTCAGCGCCTGATCGACCGGCATCTGCCCGGCGACGGCGGCCGACAACTGCTGGCCGACGGCCGTCCCGATCGCCTGGAACTCGGGGATCGCGACGAACTGCCCGCCGGTATAGGGCGTCTCGGCGACCGACGGACGTTCCGGCGTCGCCGCGTTCATGGATTGCAGCGTCAGTTTCGCGAAGGGCGCGGCCGCCTGGTATTCCGCGTTGTCATACAGCGACGTGCGGGTGCCGGGCGGGGCGGCAAGCCAGCCTTCCTGGCCGGCGATCAGGTTGGTGTAATCCTTGCTGGTCGCCCAGGCGATGAACTTCTGCGCGGCCTCGGGCGCGTCGGTGGACGCCGGCACCGCCAGGTTCCAGGACCACAGCCAGTTGCCGTGGTTGTCCACGCCTTCCTTGTTGGGGAACTGGGCAAAGCCCACCTTGTCTGCCACCGTCGATTCCGCCGGGTTGGTGACAAAGCCCGCGGCGACCGTCGCGTCGATCCACATCCCGCACTTGCCCTGCTGGAACAGCGCGAGGTTCTCGTTGAAGCCGTTGGACGACGCGCCGGGCGGCCCCGCCTCGGCCATGATGGTGACGTAGTCGTTGGCTGCGGCCTTCCATTCGTCGCTGGTCAGCAGGGGTTTCCAGTCCATGTCGAACCACGCCGCGCCATAGCTGTTGGCCATCGCCGACAGGAACGCCATGTTCTCGCCCCAGCCGGCCTTGCCGCGCAGGCAGATGCCATAGATCTCGGCGTCCTTGTCGGTCATCTTGCGGGCGGCATCCAGCAGCTGCGCCCAGGTCGGGCTTTCGGGGATGGTCACGCCCGCCTTTTCGGCCAAGTCGGTGCGATACATCACCATCGCCGATTCGCCATAGAAGGGCGCGGCATACAGCTTGCCGTCCTGCGACAGCGCGCTGCGCAGCGCGGGCAGCAGGTCGTCGACGTCGTATTCGGCGGGCAGCTGGTCCAGCGGCATCAGCCAGCCCTGCTTGGCCCAGATCGGCACCTCATAGTTGCCGATCGTCACCACGTCATACTGGCCGCCCTTGGTGGCGATGTCGGTGGTGACGCGCTGGCGCAGGATGTTTTCCTCCAGCGTCACCCATTCCAGCTGGATGTCGGGGTTCTTGGCCGTGAAATCCTCGGCCATCTTCTGCATGCGGATCATGTCGCCGTTGTTCACGGTGGCGATGGTCAGCGTTTCGGCCGCGGCCGGGATCGCCAGCGCGGTCAGCGCGCCGGCGCCCAGCAGGCGCCGCATCGTGGTGGTCATTCGGTGTCCTCCTCCCCGAGGGGCGTCATTTGCCCTGACTATGGGCAAATGCTCATCCGTGGTGCATCGTTTGTCAAACGGATTCGCGCCGGGTGGATGGTGGCATGACGCGGGACAACCGCAAACAGGATCAGCAGGCCCGCGCGGCGTGGATGTATTACGTCGCCGGCCAGACCCAGGACGACATCGCCCGCGCGCTGGGCGTGTCGCGCCAGACCGCGCAGCGGCTGGTGGCGCAGGCGATGGCGTCGGGCATGGTCAAGGTCCGCATCGACCACCCGCTGGCGCGCTGCCGCGATCTGGGCGACCGGCTGCGCGCGGCCTTTGGCCTGACGCTGGCCGAGGTGGCGCCCGATCAGGCGGGACCGGCAGGCGTGGCGATGGCGCTGGCCGACCTGATCGAGGCCGAGCTTGCCCGCCCCGATCCGCAGATCGTCGCCATCGGCACCGGACGGACCCTGCGCGCCGCCGTGGGGCAGATGTCGCGGATCGACTGCCCGCAGCACCGCATCGTGTCGCTGACCGGCAACATCGCGCCGGACGGCTCGGCCGCCTATTACAACGTGCTGTTTTCGCTGTCCGACCTTGTGACGGCGCGGATATTTCCGCTGATGGTCCCGGTGATCGCCGCCACGGCCGAGGAAAAGGACGCCCTGCACCGCCAGCCCGGCATCGCCCGCGTGATGGAACTGGCAGGGCGCGCGCAGGTGGCGTTCGTCGGGCTGGGGTCCGTGGACCCGGACGCGCCGCTGTTGCAGGACGGGTTCCTGACCGGCCCCGAGGTCGCGGCCCTGCACGACGCGGGCGCGGTGGGCGAAATCCTGGGCCGCGCCTATGACGCGCGGGGGCGCCTGCTGCCGGATCAGGCGCGCGTCGCGGCGGCGCCCTTGCCGGACACGGCGCGCACCCGCGTCATCGCCGCGGTCCACGGCACGTCCAAGCGCGCGGCCGCGCTGGGCGCGCTGCGGGGCGGGCTGGTCACCGGGCTGGTCATCGACGAGGCATCGGCCGAATGGCTGCTGGCGCAAGGGGACGAGGCATGATCCGGCTTGCACTGCCCGGCGGTCTGTCGGCCGAGATCGACCCCTTTGGCGCGACGCTGGTCGCGCTGCGGGTGCCCGACGCGGCGGGACGCGCCGCGGATGTTCTGGCGGGCGTGCCCGATCCGCGGGCGGGGCGCGGTTTCTTCGGGGTCACGGTTGGGCGGTTCGCGAACCGCATCGCGGGCGCGCGGTTCGATCTGGACGGGGTGACGCACCGGCTGTCCGCGAACGACGGCGCAAACACGCTGCACGGCGGGGCCGAGGGGTTCGACCGGCGCGACTGGACGGTTGCCGCGCATGACGCCCGATCCGTCACGCTGGAACTGGTCAGCCCCGACGGCGATCAGGGCTTTCCGGGGCGGCTGGCGGCGCGCGTGACCTATGAGCTGCAGGACAACAGCGCGGCGGGCAATAGCAGCGACGGGCGGCTGGCGATCACCATGACGGCGACCGCCGACCGCGCGACGCCGGTCAGCCTGACGAACCATGCGTTCTTCAACCTCGGCGGGGTGGACGACCCGGCGGCGATCCGGGCGGTGGACGACCACCGCCTGACCATCGCCGCCGCCCGCTATCTGCCCGTGGACGACGCCGCGATCCCGCTGGCGGATGCGCCGCAGCCGGTCGCGGGCACGCCCTTTGACTTTCGCGGGGGCCGCCGGATCGGGGACGGTCTGCGGTCAGGGCATCCGCAGCTGCTGCGCGGGCGGGGCTATGACCATTGTTTCGCGCTGGACGGCGCCGGGTTCCGGCAGGCGGCGCGGCTGGACCACCCGGCGTCCGGGCGGGGCATGGCGCTGTGGACCGACGCGCCGGGGCTGCAGCTTTACACCGGCAATGTGCTGGACGGCACCGTCACGGGCAAGGGCGGCGCGGCTTACCGCATGGGCGACGCCGTGTGTCTGGAACCCGGCGCCTGGCCCGACAGCCCGAACCGGCCGGATTTTCCCGGCTGCATCCTGCGGCCCGGCGGGGAATACCGGCACCGCATGGCGCTGGAGTTCAGCGCCGTCGCCCCTGATCGCTAGGGCAGGCCCCTCAGATCGTCACGCGCGGCGGGGCGACGCCCGCGACGCCCCCCGCGGCGACAAAGGTCTGCCCGGCCAGCGGATCGGCGGCCAGCGCCTGCGGTCCCAGCCCCTGCCGGGCCGAGGTCACCATCAGATCCGACAGCGCCGGCCCGCCGAAGGCCGGGCAGCTGCATTGCCCCGCAGGGACGGGCAGGCTGCGGACCAGCCGGCCGTCCGGGGCGTGGCAGGCGACGCGCCCCGCGCCCCATTGCGCGATCCAGATGTTCCCCGCGGCGTCCGTCACCGCGCCGTCGGGGTTCAGCCCGTCGGCCGACAGGTCCAGGAACACCTCTGCCGTGCCCTGCGGCCAGCCGGTCGCGGCGTCCAGCCCCTGCCGCCAGACGATCCGGCGGGCGGTGTCGGCGAAATACGCGTGGCGGTCGTGAAAGCAGATGGCGTTCGGGATGGTGATGGCGTCGTGCAGGCGGCGCAGCTCGCCCCGCCACCAGCGCCAGATCGCGCCCGCGCCGGGCTGCGCCTGCTTGCCCATCGTGGACGCCCAGAACCCGCCCCACGGATCGGCGCGCCCGTCGTTCGACCGCACCGAATGGTCGTCGGCGGCGATGGCCGCGACCATCTCACGCGCGCCGGTTTCCAGGTTAAACAGCGCAAGGCTCGTTTCCCCCGACAGCATCAGCCGGTCGCGGTCCACCCACCCCATCGCCGAGGTCATCTCGGGCATCGCCCAGCGGCGCGTGCCGCCGGGTTCGGCGGCGAACAGGGTCTTGCCGACGATGTCGAACCACATGAAGACGCCGCGTTCCGGGTGCCAGAACGCGCCCTCGCCCAGCTCGCACGGGGTTGCGTCCAGCACCCGCATCAGCCGTTCCCCGGCACGGCGGCGTCGAACGCCGCGACGATGGCGGTGGCGGCGGCGGCCGTCTGCGCGGGCGTCTGTCCGGGGCGATACAGCGCCGTGCCGATGCCGAACCCGCCTGCGCCCGCCGCCCGCCATTCGGCGAAATTGTCCGCCCCCGCGCCGCCCACGGCATAGACCGGCAGGTCCGGCGGCAGCACCGCCCGCATCGCGGCCATCCCGGCGGGGCCGATCAGGCTGGCGGGGAACAGCTTCAGCCCCGTCGCGCCCGCGTGGATGGCGGCGAACGCCTCGGATGGCGTCATCACACCGGGCCAGCTGTCCATCCCCGCCGCGCGGGTGGCGCGGATCACCGCGGCGTCGGCGTTGGGCGACACGACCAGATGCGCGCCCATTCGCGCCAGCCGCTCCACCTGCGCCGTCGTCAGCACCGTTCCGGCCCCGATCCGCGCCCGCCCCCCGCAGGCGGCCAGCAGCGCCGCGATGCTGTCCCACGGGTCGGGAGAGTTCAGCGGCACCTCGATCAGGGTGATGCCTGCGGCGATCAGCGCCTCGGCGTGGGCCACGGCCTCGGGCGGGGTGATGCCGCGCAGGATGGCGATCAGGGGGCGGGTCATGGATTTCCTTTCGTCAGCGCGCAGGCCTGCGCCAGCCCTGCCAGCGCCGCAGCGTCCGCAGGCAGGGTGCGCGGCGTCACGCCCAGGGGCGCAAGCGCGCGGGCATAAAGCGCGGCAAGCGAGCCCGCGCCGACCAGCAGCACGTCGCGGCCCAGCCACCACGGCCGGGCGGCGGCCAGTTCCGCCCCGATCAGCAGCCCCGACAGGCGGGCACGGGCGGCGGCGGGGGACAGGCCCGCCAGCAGCCCCTCGGCCCGCAGGGTGAACAGGCGGGCGGCCAGCGCCTCGGGGCGGGCCATCGCCTCGGCCACGGCGGCGTCAAAGGCGGCGTCGTCCCAGCCCTCGGCCGCCAGCCCGTGGCGCAGGACCGAGCGGGTGGCCAGCAGGTCGAACAGCTCGCCCGTCATGAAGCTGCGAAAGCTGACGACCTCGCCCGCCGACACCTCGGCCCATTTGCTGTGGGTGCCGGGCAGGCAGACCACGCCGTCGAACCCCGGATGGCCCGCCAGCGCGCCCGCGATCTGGGTTTCCTCGCCGCGCATCACGTCGGCCGAGGGGCGTGTCTGCGACAGCCCCGGCACGATCGACACCGCCAGCCGCGGGTCGGCGGTGGGGGCGGCGGTCAGCGGCAGACCAAGCGGCGGGCAGGGGACGGGGCGATACGCCGCCTCGGCCCAGCCTTGGCGCGCGCCCGCCATGCCGCAGACCAGCACCGGGGTCACGCGGTCCGGGGCCAGCCAGCCCCCGATCAGGTCCAGCAGCGCGGGTTCATACCCGTCGCGGTCCAGCCGGCCCATGCCGCGGCCGCTTTCCGCCTGCGCCAGCACCGCGCCCGCGTCCGAGATCGCCCAGACGCGCAGGTTGCTGGTGCCCCAGTCGGCGGCGATCCAGTCGGCGGCGATACCTTCGAGCGGGGGGGTCATGCCCGCCACTCGAACGGCTCGACGACGGACCAGCGCGCCAGCAGGAAGGCGTCGGCGACCAGCTGAAAGGGCGCGGCGTCCACGTCGCGTTCGCGCCGCGCGATCAGCCCGGCAAAGCGTTCATAGATGCGCCGGTATTCGCCCGGCAGCGCGCCCGCGGCGGCGATGTCCAGCCCCTCCGCCGCGACCGCCGCGCCGCCGCGCGACAGCGTCAGGTCGCCCCGGTCGGTGCGGATGGTCATGTCCCAGCGGGGGGTGCCCTGTTCGCGGAAATCCATGTCCATCGTGACCGGCGCGCCCTCCTCGGTCGCCAGCGTGACGCGGGCGGCGATGGGGGCGGCGCGGTTGGCGGGGACCATGTGTTCGGCGGCGGTCACGCGCAGGGCAGAGGGCAGGATACGGGTCAGCACCGACAGCGCGTTGATGCCCGGATCGTGGACGCCGGTGCCGCCGGGCTGGAAGATCCAGTCTTGGCCGGGGTGGAACTGGCGCACATCCTCGCGCCAGACGACCTCGACCCCGGTCACGCGGCGGCCCGCCAACCAGTCGCGCGCGGGGTCCACGCCCGGCGCGAACTGCGAATGCCAGGCGGTGAACAGCACGCGGCCGTGGTCGGCGGCGATGCGGTCCAGCGCGTGCATCTCGGCCACGGTGACGCCGGGCGGCTTTTCCAGCAGGACGTCGCGGCCCGCCAGCAGGGCGGCGCGGGCCAGCTCGAACCGGACCTGAGGCGGGGTGCACAGCGCGACGGCGGCGATGTCGGGGCGCGTGTCCAGCATCGTGGCCAGATCGGCAAAGTTCCGCACCCCCGCCATCCCGCCCGCAGGATCGACGGTCGCGGCCAGCGTGAACGCGGGCGAGGCGTTGATTTCCGGCACATGCTGGTCGCGGGCGATCTTGCCCAGACCGACGACGGCCAGCGGGATGGCGGCCGGGCTGTCAGTGGCTGTCACGGCCGACCCCCGCGCCCCTGCAACCGCGCAGGAAATCGAAATCCGCGCCGGTGTCGGCGCCCTGCACATGGCTGTGGAAGATCTGCGCGTATCCGCCCTGTGGCGGCGTCACGGCGGGCGTCCAGTCGGCCAGCCGGCGCGCCAGTTCAGCGTCGGGGATGTCCAGATGCAGGCGCCGCGCGGGCACGTCCAGCTCGATCATGTCGCCGGTCTGCACCACGGCCAGCGGGCCGCCGACCGCCGATTCCGGCGCGGTGTGCAGGACGACCGTGCCATAGGCGGTGCCCGACATCCGCGCGTCGGAGATCCGCACCATGTCGGTGATGCCCTTCCGCAAAACCTTGGGCGGCAGGCCCATGTTGCCGACCTCGGCCATGCCGGGATAGCCCTTGGGCCCGCAGTTCTTCATCACCATCACGCAGGTCTCGTCGATGTCCAGCGCCTCGTCGTTGATGCGCGCCTTGTAGTCGTCGATATCCTCGAAGACGACCGCGCGGCCGCGATGGACCAGCAGATGCGCCGACGCGGCGGACGGCTTCAGCACCGCCCCGTCGGGGGCAAGGTTGCCGCGCAGCACCGCGATGCCGCCGTGTTCGGTCAGGGGCCGGTCGGCAGGCAGGATCACGTCCTCGTTCCAGTTCACCACGTCCGCCACCTGCTGCCACGCGGTCTGGCCGCTGACGGTCAGCGCGTCGTTGTGCAACAGCCCGGCCTCCCCCAGCCGCTTGATGACGACGGGTAGGCCGCCGGCATAGAAGAATTCTTCCATCAGGTATTTGCCCGACGGCATCAGGTTGACGATGGTCGGCACGTCGCGCCCCAGCCGGTCCCAGTCGTCAAGGGTCAGGTCGATGCCCACGCGCCCGGCCAGCGCCAGCAGGTGGATGACGGCGTTGGTGGACCCGCCGATGGCGCCGTTGACGCGGATCGCGTTTTCGAACGCCTCGCGGGTCAGGATGTCGCTGGGCTTCAGGTCGTCCTTGACCATCTGCACGATCCGCCGCCCGGTCAGCTGCGCCATCATCCGGCGGCGACTGTCCACCGCCGGGATCGCGGCGTTGCCCGACAGCGCCATCCCCAGCGCCTCGGCCATGCTGGCCATCGTGCTGGCGGTGCCCATCGTGTTGCACGACCCCGCGCTGCGGCTCATCGCGGCCTCGGCCTCGAGGAAGTCGGACTGGTTCATCTCGCCGGCCTTCACCGCCTCGGAGAATTTCCACAGATGGGTGCCGGACCCGACCCGCTCGCCCCGGAACCAGCCGTTCAGCATCGGCCCGCCGGTGACGACGATGGACGGCAGGTCGGTGGACGCCGCCGCCATCAGCAAGGACGGCGTGGTCTTGTCGCAGCCGACCATCAGCACGCAGCCGTCGATGGGCTGGCCGCGCATCTGTTCCTCGACCGCCATCGACGCAAGATTGCGGAACATCATCGCGGTCGGGCGAAAGCTGGATTCGGCGGTGGAAAACACCGGCACCTCGACCGGAAAGCCGCCGGCCTCATAGATGCCGTGTTTGACCCGCTGCGCGAGGTCGTTCAGATGCGCGTTGCAGGGGGTCAGTTCCGACCAGGTATTCATGATCCCGATCACCGGGCGGCCGTCGAACAGATCGGCGGGCAGGCCCTGATTCTTCATCCAGGACCGGTGATAGATGTGGTCGCGCGAGGTGCCGCCGAACCATTCCTGCGACCGCAGCTTCCGCGGCCAGGGCTTGGGGGTGAATGTCATGGAATATCCTTTCGGGCCGCAGGCCGCGGCCTTGGGGGCGGCGGCCTGCGCGGGGGGCGTTCAGCCCTGCTTGTTGCGGTTGTAGACGTCGAAGATCACGGCGGCCAGCAGCACCAGCCCCTTGATGACCTGCTGATAGTCGATGCCGATGCCCATGATCGACATGCCGTTGTTCATCACGCCCATGATCAGCGCGCCGACCACCACGCCGATGATCCGGCCCGACCCGCCCGACATGGACGCGCCCCCGATGAAGACGGCGGCGATCACGTCCAGTTCAAAACCCACGCCCGCCTTGGGCGTCGCGCTGTTCAGCCGCGCGGTCACGATCATGCCGGCCAGCGCCGCCAGAACGCCCATGTTGACGAAGGTCAGAAACACCAGCCGGTCGGTCTTGATCCCCGACAGCCGCGCGGCCTTTTCATTGCCGCCAAGGGCATAGATGCGCCGCCCGGTCGTCGTCTGTTCGGTGAAAAAGCTGTAGAGCACGATCAGCACCGACATCACGATCAGCACGTTCGGCAGGCCCCGGAACTGCGCCAGCTTCCAGCCGACGAACAGCAGCGCCGCGACCACGATCAGGTTGCGCGCCCAGAACAGCCCCGCCGGTTCCGGTTCCACCCCGAAGGCCGCGTCCTGCCGCCGGCCGCGCAGGCCCGACCAGACGATCGCCGCCGCCGCCAGCCCCACCATCACCAGCGCCGTCATGTTGGGCTTGCCCGCGCCGAAGACGTCGGGGATGAATCCGGTGGACAACGACTGGAAGGCCTTGGGGAACGGGCCGATGTTCTGGCCCTGCAGCAGCCACAGCGTCAGCCCGCGGAACACCAGCATGCCCGCCAGCGTCACGATGAAGGACGGGATGCGCCAGAACGCGATCCAGTATCCCTGCGCGGCCCCGATCAGCCCGCCCATCACCAGCGTCGCCGGGATCACGGCCCAGAACGGCCAGCCCCATTTCACCGTCAGCACCGCCGACACCGCGCCGGTAAAGGCCGCGACCGAGCCGACCGACAGGTCGATATGGCCCGACACGATGACCAGCAGCATCCCCAGCGCCATGATGATGACATAGCTGTTCTGCAGGAACAGGTTGGTGATGTTCTGCGCCGACAGGAAGTCGACGCCCTGCGTCGCGCGCACCATGATCAGGAAGAACAGCACGATCGCCAGCAGCGCCAGCACCATCCCGTTCTCGCGCAGGTTGCCGCCCAGATGGGCGCCTATGCCGGGCTTCTTCGCCTCGCTGTCGGCGGTCGTCATGCAGCTTTCCCTTCGCTTTGCAGGATCAGGGCCATGATCCGTTCCTGGCTGGCGTCAGCGCGGGTCAGCTCGCCCACGAAGCGGCCCTCGTTCATGACGTGGATGCGGTCGCACATGCCCAGCAGTTCCGGCATCTCGGACGAGATCATCACCACGCCGCGCCCCTGCGCGACCAGTTCGTTCATCAGCGCATAGATCTCGAACTTGGCGCCAACGTCGATGCCGCGGGTCGGTTCGTCCAGGATCAGCACCTGCGGATCGGTGAACAGCCACTTGGCCAGCACGACCTTTTGCTGGTTGCCGCCCGACAGGTTCACCACGCGCTGGTTCACGCCGGGCGTGCGGATGCGCAGGTCGCGGCGGTATCGTTCGGCGACGCCCTGTTCGCGTCCGGGCGACAGCACCCCGTTCAGCGCGACGCCCGCCAGGTTCGCCAGGCTGATGTTGCGCTGGATCGGTTCTTCCAGGATCAGGCCCAGCGCCTTGCGGTCCTCGGTCACATAGGCAAGGCCCGCGTCGATGGCGCGCCCGACGGTGGACAGGTCGGCGGGCTTGCCGCCCAGTTCGGCGGTGCCCGTGATGTCGCGGCCATAGCTGCGGCCGAACAGGCTCATCGCCAGTTCGGTGCGGCCCGATCCCATCAGGCCCGCGATGCCCACGATCTCGCCCCGGCGGACCTGGAACGACACGCGGTCGATGACCTTGCGCGGCTGGTCGGGGTGCCAGACGGTCCAGTCCTGCACGCGCATCAGCACCTCGCCGATGTCGGGCACGCGGTCGGGATAGCGGTGCGCCATGTCGCGGCCGACCATGTCGCGGATGATGCGTTCCTCGGTGATCTCGGCGCGGTCGAGCGTGGACACGGTCGACCCGTCGCGGATCACGGTCACGCGGTCGGCGACGCGCCGGATCTCGTTCAGCTTGTGGCTGATGATGATCTGCGTCACGCCCTGCGCCTTCAGCTCAAGCATCAGGTCCAAAAGCTTGGCGCTGTCGTTTTCCTGCAGGGCGGCGGTCGGTTCGTCCAGGATCAGCAGGCGCACGTCCTTGGCCAGCGCCTTGGCGATCTCGATCAGCTGCTGCTTGCCGACGCCCAGCTTTTCGACCGGGGTCGTCGGCGCCTCGGACAGGCCGACCTTGGCCAGCAGTTCGCGCGTGCGCGCCCAGGTGCGTTTCCAGTCGATGACGCCGCGGTGGGCGACCTCGTTGCCCAGGAACATGTTCTCGGCCACCGACAGCTGCGGCACCAGCGCCAGTTCCTGGTGGATGATGATGATGCCCTGCCGCTCGCTGTCGCGGATGTCGCGAAAGGCGGTGGCGTGGCCTTCGTAAAGGATGTCGCCGTCATAGCTGCCGTGCGGATAGACGCCCGACAGCACCTTCATCAGGGTCGATTTGCCGGCGCCGTTCTCGCCGCAGATGGCGTGGATCTCGCCCGGCTCGACGGTCAGGTTCACCTGGTCCAGCGCGCGCACGCCGGGAAAGCTTTTCCCGATGCCCCGCATCTCGAGTATCGCTGTCATGGGTGTTCCCCCGCGAATGACGGCCTGCCGCGGCGGGCGCGGCAGGCCGTGCGCATCACTTGATCTGGTCTGCGGTGTAATAGCCGCTGTCCACCAGCACCTGCTGATAGTTGTCGGCAAAGACCGGCACCGGTTCCAGCAGATAGGACGGCACGACCTTGACGCCGTTGTCATAGGTCGTGGTGTCGTTGATCTGCGGTTCCGACCCCTGCAGCACGGCGTCGACCATGCCCACGGTGACCTTGGCCAGTTCGCGGGTGTCCTTGAAGATCGTCGAATACTGCTCGCCCGCGGCCATCGACTTGACGGTCGGGATCTCGGCGTCCTGCCCGGTCACGATGGGCATCTTGAGATCGCCCGAGCCATAGCCCACGCCCTTGACCGACGACAGGATGCCGATGGACAGGCCGTCATAGGGCGACAGCACCCCGTGCAACTGCTTGTCGCCGTAGTTGGCGGACAGGATGTTGTCCATCCGCGACTGGGCGGTCGCCGGATCCCAGCGCAGGGTGCCCACCTTGTCCATGCCGCTCTGGCCGGACGGGATGGCGATCTCGCCCGCGTCGATCATCGGCTGCAGGACCGACATCGCGCCGTCGTAGAAGAAAAAGGCGTTGTTGTCGTCGGGGCTGCCGCCGAACAGTTCGACGTTCCACGGCTTCTGGTCGGGGAAGCGTTCCTTCAGGCCCTTGACCAGCGATTCCGCCTGCTGGACGCCGACCTTGAAGTTGTCGAACGTCGCGTAATAGCTGACCGCGTCGCTGTCGCGGATCAGCCGGTCATAGGCGATCACCTTGATGTCGGCGGCCTTGGCGTTTTCCAGCGCGTTGGTCAGCGTGGTGCCGTCGATGGACGCGATCACCAGCGCCTTGGCGCCCTTGGTGATCATGTTCTCGACCTGGGACAGCTGGGTCGGGATGTCGTCTTCCGCATATTGCAGGTCGGTGGTGTAACCGGCCGCCTGCAGTTCCTTGACCATGTTGTTGCCGTCGTCGATCCAGCGCGCCGACGATTTCGTCGGCATCGCGATCCCGACCAGCCCCTTGTCCTGCGCCATCGCCTGCGAGGCCAGCAGCGCCAGACCCATCGCGGCGGTGGCCGCGAGCTTTCTCAATACCATGTCGTTCCTCCCGTTACGGGGCCGTTGGACCGGCCCGGCCGCCCCGCAAGGCGGGCGCGCACGCGCCACGGTAAAGCGCCGTTGCCGCGCGGAGCAAATCGAAATAAAGGCGTCCGACATAGCAATCATGGTATGGCGCGACGATGCAACGCAACCTGCCCCTGACGCTGAAGGTCGGCCACCTGCGGCTGGTGTCGGCCATCGCCGCGCACGGGCAGATCCAGGCGGCGGCGCAGGCGCTGGGGCTGACGCAGCCCGCCGCCTCGCGCAGCCTGGCCGAGCTTGAGCGGCTGGTCGGCACGCCGCTGTTCGACCGCCATCCGCGCGGCATGATCGCGACGGCCGCGGGCGAGATCCTGGCGCGGCGCAGCAACGAGGTGCTGGCGGGGCTGACGGACATCGCCCGCGACCTGGCCGACGTCGCCGCCGGATCGACCGGAGAGGTCCGCATCGGCGCCGTCACCGGCCCGGCGATGGGGCTGCTGGTGCCGGCCGCGCAGCGCCTGCGGGCCGAGGCGCCGCGCATCCGGCTGTCCATCGACGTCGCGCCATCCATCCAGCTTTTGCAGGGGCTGGAAAGCGGCGCGCTGGATTTCGTGCTGGCGCGGGTGCCGGCGGGCAGCGATCCGTCGGCGCTGCGGATCGGGCCGGGCGCGCACGAGCGGCTGCGCCTTGTGGTGCGCGCGGGCCATCCGCTGGCGGGCCGCGGGCCCGTGCCGCTGGCCGAACTGGCCGGTTATCCGTGGGTGATCCAGGACCGCGGCACCCCCATGCGCGAGGCGGTCGAATCCGCGCTGCGCGGCGCGGGCGCGGGTCCGCCTGCGGACGTGACCACGACGGCGTCGCTGATGCTGACCGTGGCGCTGGTCGCGCAGTCCGACGCGCTGGCCGCTGTCGCCGCCGAGGTGGCGCGCCTTGTGGCCGCGGACGACGGCGGCCCGGGCGCCGCGCTGGTCACGCTGCGGACGGCGGCGCCGTTCGACCTGCCGCCGTGGCACCTGCTGACGCTGCGGCACCGGCGGCTGTCGGCGGCGGCGCAGCGGATGCTGGCGCTGGTGCAGCAGCAGATCGGCGCGGGCGATCGTCAGCCCTGATCGGCCACGACCGTGCGCGTGGCCGCGTCGTCGCACAGCGCCTGCAACGGCGCGGGCAGGGCGCGGTCGGTGAACACCGCGTCCATGCCGGCCAGCGACACGACGCGGATCGGCGCGGTGCGGGCCAGCTTGGTCACGTCGGTGACCAGCCAGCGTTCGCGCGCCTGCCGCAGGATCGCGCGGCTGACCCGCACCTCGGCCATGTCGAAATCGAGGATGTCGCCGTCGCCGTCCAGCGCCGAACAGCCGATGATGGCGTGATCGACCTTGAAGTTCGCCATGAACTCGCTGGTCAGGTCGCCGACAAGCCCGCCGTCCGACCGCCGCACCAGCCCGCCCGCCACGATGATGTCGCAGCTTTCGTTGGCGGCCAGGATGTTGGCGACGTTCAGGTTGTTCGTCACCACCGTCAGGTTGCGGTGGCCCAGCAGGGCGCGGGCCACCGCCTCGGTCGTGGTGCCGATGTTCAGGATCAGCGAGGAATTGTCGGGGATCATCCCCGCGCAGGCCCGCCCGATGGCCGCCTTGGCGGGTTCGTGCAGGGCGCGGCGTTCCTCGTATCCGATGTTGCTGACGCCGCTTTTCAGCACCGCGCCGCCATGCACGCGGTCCAGCATCCCCTGATCCGCCAGTTCGGCCAGGTCGCGGCGGATGGTCTGGTGGGTCACGTCAAAGCGTTCGGCCAGCGCCTCGACGCCGACGCGGCCGGTGGCGCGCACGAGGTTGAGGATCTCGACCTGCCGGATGTTCATGCGCGCAGGAAAACGAACCGGCCGCCGCGCGTCAAGCGAACATCGGCGCGCAGAAAGCGAAAATCCGCGTTGACAGATTGCGGCAGTCGCTGTTCGATCATCCCACAGGGGGAAGCGATGGCGGACGAGACCGACCTCTTCATCATCGGCGGCGGGATCAACGGCTGCGGCATCGCGCGGGACGCGGCCGGGCGCGGCCTGTCGGTGCGGCTGGCCGAGCAGGGCGACCTGGCGCAGGCGACGTCCTCGGCGTCCACCAAGCTGTTCCACGGCGGGCTGCGCTATCTGGAATATCTGGAACTGCGGCTGGTGCGCGAGGCGCTGCGCGAGCGCGAGGTGCTGCTGCGGGCCATGCCCCACATCGCCTGGCCCATGCGTTTCGTCCTGCCGCTGGACCCCGACATGACCTTTGCCGCCGACACGCCGGTGTCGCGGATGATGGCGCTGGCGATGCCCTGGGCGCGCGGGCGCAGGCCCCGGCCGATGATCCGCGCGGGGCTGTTCCTGTATGACCACCTTGGCGGGCGCAAGATCCTGCCCGCGACCTCGACCCTTGACCTGACAACCGCGCCCGAGGGGCGGCCGCTCAAGGGCAGGATGCGGCGCGCCTATGAATACAGCGACTGCTGGGTGGACGATGCGCGGCTGGTCGCGCTGAACGCCCGCGACGCGGCGATCCGGGGGGCCGACATCCTGACCCGCGCCCGCGTGACCGACGCGCGGCGCACGGGCGGGCTGTGGCGGGTGACGCTGGCGGACGGGCGCGCATTTTCCGCCCGCGCGCTGGTCAACGCCGCCGGGCCGTGGGTGGGCCATGTGGTCCACGAGGTCGCGCATCTGGACACCGCGCAGGCGGTGCGGCTGGTGCGCGGCAGCCATATCGTCACGCGGCGGCTGTTCGACCACGACAAGGCCTATTTCTTTCAGGGCGCGGACGGGCGGATCATCTTCGCCATCCCTTACGAGGGCGAGTTCACCCTGATCGGCACCACCGACGCCGAACACCACGGCCCGCCGGGGGATGCGGTCTGCACCGACGCCGAGCGTGATTACCTGTGCGCCGCCGCCAGCCATTATTTCCGCGACCCGGTGACGCCCGATCAGGTGGTGTGGACCTATTCCGGGGTCCGGCCGCTGTATGACGACGGGGCGAAATCGGCGACGGCGGCGACGCGCGACTATGTGCTGGCGCTGGACGAGGCGGGCGCGCCCTGCCTGAACGTCTTCGGCGGCAAGATCACCACCTATCGCAAGCTGGCCGAGGCGGCGCTGGCGAAGCTGGCGCCCCACGTCCGCGCCGGGCGCGGCCCGTGGACGGCGGGCGTGCCGCTGCCCGGCGGGGATTTCCCGGTGGACGGGGTGGACGCGCTGACCGACGCCCTGCGCCGCGGCCATCCGTTCCTGACCGTCCCCTGGGCGCGGCGGCTGGTGCGCGCCTATGGCACCGACGCAGCCCGGATGCTGGCGGGCGCGGGGGCCGCCGCTGCGCTGGGCCGCGACTTCGGCGCGACGCTGACGGAAACCGAGCTGCGCTGGCTGATGGACCACGAGTTCGCCCGCCGCGCCGACGATGTGGTCTGGCGCCGGTCCAAGCTGGGGCTGCGGATGACCCCCGACCAGATCGCCGCCGTGGACGGCTGGATGACCGCGGAAAGGACCGCGGCATGACGCTGGAACTGCGCGGCATCGCACGTCAGGTCGGGGCGGATCACCACATCCACCCCACCGACCTGGTGCTGGAGCGCGGCACCATGAACGTGCTGCTGGGGCCGACGCTGTCGGGCAAGACGACGCTGATGCGGCTGATGGCGGGGCTGGACGCGCCGACCGCCGGGCGGCTGTTCTGGGACGGGCAGGACGTGACCGGCCAGCGCGTGCAGGACCGGCGCGTGGCGATGGTCTATCAGCAGTTCATCAACTATCCGTCGATGAGCGTTTACGACAACATCGCATCCCCTCTGCGGCTGCAGCGCGTCGCGCGGTCCGAGGTTGACCGCCGCGTGCGCGAGACGGCGGCGCTGATGCGCCTGACGCCGATGCTGGACCGCCGCCCGCTGGAGCTGTCGGGCGGCCAGCAGCAGCGCACGGCCCTGGCCCGCGCGCTGGTCAAAGGGGCGGGGCTGGTGCTGCTGGACGAGCCGCTGGCCAACCTGGATTACAAGCTGCGCGAGGAGCTTAGGGCGGAAATCCCCCGCATTTTCGAGCGGTCGGGCGCGATCTTCGTCTATGCCACCACCGAGCCCGAGGAAGCGCTGCTGCTGGGCGGCAACACCGCGACGCTGTGGCAGGGGCGCATCACCCAGTTCGGGCCGACGGCGCAGGTCTATCGCGCGCCGGTCGATGCGGTGACGGCGCGGGTGTTTTCCGACCCGCCGATGAACTTTGCCACCGTCCGCGTGGCGGGCGGGCAGGCGGCGCTGGACGGCGGGCGCTGGCCGGTCGGGCCGCTTGCGGACGGCGATTATCAGGCCGGGTTCCGCCCCGCGCATCTGCGGCTGGACCCGTCGCCGGGCGCCATCGCGCTGACCGCGCGCGTGGACGGGACCGAGATCACCGGGGCCGAGACGTTCCTGCATCTGACCCGCGACAGCGACCGCTGGATCGGGCTGGTCGGGGGCGTCCATCGCCCGGCCGGCGGGGCCGCGCTGACGGTCTGGCTGGACCCGGCGCATGTCTATCTGTTCGGGCCGGACGGGCGCATGGCGCGGCCCGCGCCCTATGCGCAGGCGGCATAGGGGGCGGGATGGCACGGATCACGCTGGACGACCTCGCCCACAGCTATCTGCCGCGACCGGCGGGGGATGATGATTTCGCGCTGAAGCCGATGACGCTGACCTGGCAGGACGGCGGCGCCTATGCGCTGCTGGGCTCGTCGGGCTGCGGAAAATCGACGCTGCTGAACATCATCTCGGGCCTTCTGGTGCCGTCGCGGGGGCGCGTGCTGTTCGGCGACCGCGACGTGACCGCGCTGCCGACGGCGGCGCGCAACATCGCGCAGGTGTTCCAGTTCCCGGTCGTCTACGACACGATGACGGTGCGCCAGAACCTCGCCTTTCCGCTGAAGAACCGGGGCATGCCCGCCGCGCAGATCGCCGCCCGCGTGGCCGAGGTGGCGGCGATGATCGGGATGGCGGACACGCTCGACCGCCGCGCCCGCGGGCTGACCGCCGACGCCAAGCAGAAGATCAGCCTTGGCCGCGGCATGGTGCGCCAGGACGTGAACGCGATCCTGTTCGACGAGCCGCTGACCGTCATTGACCCGCACATGAAATGGGAATTGCGCACGCAGCTGAAATCGCTGCACCGCCAGTTCGGGCACACGATGATCTATGTCACCCACGACCAGACCGAGGCGCTGACCTTTGCCGATCAGGTGGTCGTGATGTCCGAAGGGCGGGTCGTGCAGGCGGGCACCCCGCAGGCGCTGTTCGACCGGCCGGAACATACCTTTGTCGGCTACTTCATCGGCTCGCCCGGCATGAACCTGCTGGACGCCGAGGTGCGCGGCGACCGCGCCACCGTCGCGGGCGCGCAGATCGCGCTGCCGGGCGACCACGGCCTGCCGCAGGGCCGCGTGCAGATCGGCATCCGCCCCGAGTTCGTGACCCCGGCCGCGGGCGGCCCCGGTGGGGACGGCGGGGGCCTGCCGTTCCGGCTGGAACGGGTCGAGGACGTGGGCCACCACCGCATCCTGCGCGGCCGCGCGGGCGACCAGCCGCTGACCATGCTGCTGCCCGAGGATCGCCCGATCCCCGCCGGCATCGACCGGGCGGTGCCCGCGACCGCGCATCTTCATGTCTATGCCGACGACTGGCGCGTCGCGCCCGTTACCGGGGAAAGGGCCGCCTGATGGACAAGCCCGTCAACAACCGCGCATGGTTCCTGGTCCTGCCGGTGCTGGCGCTGGTCGCGTTTTCCGCCGTGATCCCGCTGATGACGGTGGTGAACTATTCGGTGCAGGACACGTTCGGGAACAACCAGTTCTTCTGGAACGGCCTCGGCTGGTTTCAGGAGGTGCTGGACAGCGACCGCATCCGCGCCGCCCTTGGCCGCCAGATCCTGTTCTCGGCCATCATCCTGGCCATCGAGATCCCGCTGGGCATCTTCGTCGCGCTGAACATGCCGAAACGCGGGTTCTGGGCCAGCCTGTGCCTTGTGCTGATGGCGCTGCCGCTGCTGATCCCGTGGAACGTGGTCGGCACCATCTGGCAGGTGTTCGGGCGCGTGGACATCGGCCTGCTCGGCCATACTCTGGCGGCGCTGGGGCTGGACTACAACTATGTCAACGACCGGCTGGACGCCTGGGCCACGATCATCGTCATGGACGTCTGGCACTGGACCAGCCTTGTCGCGCTGCTGTGCTATGCCGGGCTGCAATCGATCCCCGACGCCTATTATCAGGCCGCGCGCATCGACCAGGCCAGCCGCTGGGCGGTGTTCCGGTTCATCGAGCTGCCCAAGATGTCCGGCGTGCTGCTGATCGCGGTGCTGCTGCGGTTCATGGACAGCTTCATGATCTATACCGAGCCGTTCGTCGTCACCGGCGGCGGGCCGGGCAACGCCACGACGTTCCTGTCCATCGACCTGGTCAAGACCGCCATCGGGCAGTTCGACCTTGGCCCCGCGGCGGCGTTCAGCCTGATCTATTTCCTTGTCATCCTGCTGATCTCGTGGGTGTTCTATACGGTGATGACCGCGCAGAAGGATGCCCCCTGATGGCCGCCGTCGCCGAACGCCGCGGGACCGGGTCGGCCATCGTGATGGTGGCCTATCTCATGTTCCTGCTGGTGCCGATCTATTGGCTGGTGAACATGAGCCTGAAGACCAACGCCGAGATCACCGGCACCTTCAGCCTGTGGCCGCAGAACCCGACGCTGGCGAACTATCGCACCATCCTGACCGATCCGTCGTGGTATATGGGCTATGTCAACAGCCTGACCTATGTGGCGCTGAACACGGTCATCTCGCTGGCCGTCGCGCTGCCGGCGGCCTATGCGTTCAGCCGCTATCGGTTCCTGGGCGACAAGCACCTGTTCTTCTGGCTGCTGTCGAACCGGATGGCGCCGGCGGCGGTGTTCGCGCTGCCGTTCTTTCAGCTGTATTCGGCGGTCGGGCTGTTCGACACCCATATCGCCGTGGCGCTGGCGCATTGCCTGTTCAACGTGCCGCTGGCGGTGTGGATTCTGGAAGGCTTCATGTCCGGCGTCCCGCGCGAGATCGACGAGACAGCCTATATCGACGGCTATTCCTTCCCGCGGTTCTTCGTGCGCATCTTCATGCCGCTGATCGCCAGCGGCATCGGCGTCGCGGCGTTCTTCTGCTTCATGTTTTCCTGGGTCGAACTGCTGCTGTCGCGCACCCTGACCAGCGTCAACGCCAAGCCCATCGCCGCGACGATGACGCGCACCGTGTCGGCCTCGGGCCTCGACTGGGGCGTGCTGGCGGCCGCCGGGGTGCTGACCATCGTGCCGGGCGCCTTGGTGATCTGGTTCGTGCGCAACTATATCGCCAAGGGCTTTGCCTTGGGGAGGGTGTGATGGGCCGCGTGACCACCGGCTTTGCCGCCGCCGCCCTGGCCATGCTGGGCGTCCTTGCCTGGCTGATCGCCCTTGTCCCGGTCCGGGACGGCGCCCGCGAATGGACCGGCAGCCTGAACCCCGGCGGCTGGATGGCGTGGACGTTCCCGGCGGCGCTGTTCTTCTGGGTCATCGCCGGCCTGCTGCTGACCTTCACTTGGCTGGCCATCCGGTTCCCGGAAACCCCGCGCCGGGGCGTGCTCGGCATCGCCACGACGCGGGGCGACCGGCTGTTCGTCAGCCTGCTGGGGTCGGCCTTCATCTGCCTGGCCTGGCTGGGCATCATCGGCACGCCGGCCTGGGGAGGGCTGGCCATCGCATTGCTATACGCCGCGGCGGTGTTCCGCTGGGTGTGACAACGCCGGCAACGGCATGAGGGGAGGGGAGAACCCAATGAGACTGCACCTGACGACCGCCATCGCGCTTGCGCTGATGGTGACCGGCGCGCAGGCCGGGATGGACGAGGCCAAGGCGTTCCTGGACGCCGAGATCGGCGACCAGTCCAGCCTGGACCGCGCCGGGCAAGAGGCCGAGATGCAATGGTTCATCGACGCCGCCCAGCCCTTTGCCGGGATGGAGATCAAGGTGGTGTCCGAAACCATCACCACCCACGAATACGAAAGCCAGACCCTTGCCCCCGCCTTCACCGCGATCACCGGGATCAAGGTCACGCACGACCTGATCGGCGAGGGCGACGTGATCGAGAAGCTGCAGACGCAGATGCAGTCGGGCGAGAACATCTATGACGCCTATGTCAACGACAGCGACCTGATCGGCACCCACTGGCGCTATCAGCAGGTGCGGAACCTCACCGACTGGATGGCCAACGCGGGCAAGGACGTCACCAACCCGAACCTCGACATCGACGATTTCATCGGCAAGTCCTTCACCACCGCGCCCGACGGGGACCTGTATCAGCTGCCCGACCAGCAGTTCGCCAACCTCTACTGGTTCCGGGCGGACTGGTTCGACGACGAGACCAACAAGGCCGACTTCAAGGCGAAATACGGCTATGACCTGGGCGTGCCGATCACCTGGTCGGCCTATGAGGACATCGCTGAATTCTTCACCGGTCGCGAGATCGACGGGAAGAAGGTCTATGGCCACATGGATTATGGCAAGAAGGACCCGTCGCTCGGCTGGCGCTTCACCGATGCCTGGCTGTCGATGGCCGGGAACGGCGACAAGGGCATCCCGAACGGGCTGCCGGTGGACGAATGGGGCATCCGCGTGGACGAGAACAGCCGCCCTGTCGGCAGCTGCGTCGCGCGCGGCGGCGACACCAACGGCCCGGCGGCAGTCTATGCGATCCAGAAATACCTCGACTGGATCAAGGCCTATGCCCCGCCCGCCGCGCAGGGCATGACCTTCAGCGAAAGCGGCCCGGTCCCCAGCCAGGGCGAAATCGCCCAGCAGATGTTCACCTATACCGCCTTCACCGCCGACTTCGTCAAGGACGGCCTGCCCGTGGTGAACGAGGACGGGACGCCGAAATGGCGTTTTGCCCCCTCGCCCCACGGCGCCTATTGGCAGGACGGCATGAAGCTGGGCTATCAGGATGTGGGGTCGTGGACGCTGATGAAGTCCACGCCCGACGACCGCGCCAAGGCCGCCTGGCTTTACGCGCAGTTCGTGACCTCGAAGACGGTGGACGTCAAGAAAAGCCACGTCGGGCTGACCTTCATCCGCCAGTCCACCATCGACCACCAGTCGTTCACCGACCGCGCGCCCAAGCTGGGCGGGCTGGTCGAGTTCTATCGCTCGCCCGCCCGGCTGCAGTGGTCGCCCACGGGGACCAACGTGCCGGATTATCCGAAGCTCGCGCAGCTGTGGTGGCAGGCGATCGGCGACGCGGCATCGGGCGCCAAGACCGCGCAAGAGGCGATGGACAGCCTGTGCGCCGAACAGGAAAGCGTGATGCAGCGGCTGGAGCGCGCCGGCGTCCAGGGCGACATCGGCCCCAAGCTGGCCGAGGAGCACGACCTGGCCTGGTGGAACGCCGAGGCGGTCAAGGCCGGCAACCTCGCCCCCCAGCTGAAGCTGGAGAACGAGGATCCGCAGCCGGAAACCATCAGCTATGACGAGCTGGTGAAAAGCTGGCAGCAGTGACGGCCTGACGCCATCGGGGAACCCGGCGCGCCGGGTTCCCCTTTTCCGTTCCAGCAAAGGATCGCCATGCCCATCCTCGCCATCGACCAGGGCACGACCTCGTCCCGCGCGGTCGTCTATTCCGACGACCTGCGGGTGATGGCGTCCGACCAGCAAGAGTTTTCGCAGCATTTCCCCCGCTCCGGCTGGGTCGAACACGACCCCGAGGATATCTGGGCCTCGGTCGCCGCGACCGCGCGGGGGGCGGTGGAAAAGGCCGGCAACCCGCCCTTGGCCGCCATCGGGATCACAAACCAGCGCGAAACTTCGGTCGTGTGGGACCGCCGGACCGGGCAGCCGATCTACAACGCCATCGTCTGGCAGGATCGCCGCACCGCCGACGCCTGCGCCGCGCTGAAGGCGGACGGGCACGAAAGCCGCGTGACGCCGGTGACCGGCCTGCTGCTGGACCCTTATTTCAGCGCCACCAAGATCGCCTGGATCCTCGATCACGTCGAAGGCGCCCGCGCCCGCGCCGAAGCGGGAGAGCTGGCCTTCGGCACCATCGACAGCTTTCTGATCTGGCGGCTGACCGGCGGGCGCGCCCATGTCACCGACGCCACCAACGCCGCCCGCACGATGCTGTATGACATCCACAAGGGCGAATGGTCGGACGATCTGTGCGAATTGTTCCGCGTTCCGCGGTCGATGCTGCCCGAGGTGCGCGACTGCGCCGCCGATTTCGGGCAGAGCCGCGCCGATCTGTTCGGGCGCGAGATCCCGGTCCTGGGCGTGGCGGGCGACCAGCAGGCCGCGACCGTGGGGCAGGCGTGCTTTGCCCCGGGGATGATGAAGGCGACCTATGGCACCGGCTGCTTTGCGCTGATGAACACCGGCGCGACGGCGGTGCGGTCCGGCAACCGCCTGCTGACGACCATCGCCTATCAGCTGGACGGGCGCCCGACCTATGCGCTGGAAGGGTCGATCTTTGTCGCGGGCGCGGTGGTGCAGTGGCTGCGCGACGCGATGGGGCTGATCCGCAACGCCGCCGAGACCGCGCTCCTGGCCGCACAGGCGGACCCCGAACAGGACGTCATCATGGTGCCCGCCTTCACCGGGCTTGGCGCGCCCTGGTGGCGCCCCGAGGTGCGCGGCGCGGTCTTCGGCCTGACCCGCGCCACGGGACCAGCCGAATTCGCCCGCGCCGCCTTGCGCGCCGTGGGGTTCCAGACCCGCGACCTGATCGAGGCGATGCGCCGCGACTGGCCCGATCTGGACCAGTCGGTCCTGCGCGTGGACGGCGGCATGACCGCGTCGGCGCCCGCGATGCAGTTCCTGGCAGACATTCTGGGCGCGCCGGTGGACCGGCCGGTCAACACCGAAACAACGGTGCAGGGGGCGGCGTGGCTGGCGGCGCACCGGGCCGGGCTTGCCGGCGGGCCAGACGACTATGCCAAGGCCTGGGCGCTGGACCGCCGGTTCGATCCGCAGGCCGACGCCGGGCGGCGCGCGGCGCTTTACGACCGCTGGGGCAGGGCGGTGCAGGCGGTTATCGCGATGGGCTGACCGCCCCCAGGACGTGGTGGCGCGCGTCGGGGCACGCCTCGCGCGCAAGGTCGGCGACATGGCGGTGGTGGGTCAGATAGACGACCTGCCCGGTCATCGCCGTGTCGGCCAGCGCCGCCAGCGCGCGGCGCGTGCGGTCGTCGTCAAAGGTTTCCAGCACGTCGTCGCCCAGCACCGGCACCGGCCCGCGCGCGGCGGCGAATTCGTGGAAACCCGCGATCCGCAGCGCCAGATACAACTGGAACAGCGTGCCCTTGGACAGCCCGTCGGTCAGCCGCGTCTCGCCCGACGCGGTGCGGGCGATCAGCACCTCGCCCGCGGCCTGCGGCTGCGTGGCAAGCCCCGCCCATTCCCCCCCGGTGATGGCCGCGAACACGTCCGAGGCGCGCGCGAGCATCCCGCTGCGGTGGGTTTCGCGATAGCTGGCCAGCGCCCGTTCCGTCGCCAGCACGCCTGCGCGCAGCCGCAGCCAGTCGCGGGCGCCATCCTCGATCGCCAGCAGCAGGGCGGCGCGCCGCGCCTCGATCCGGGCGACGGCGTCGTCAAGGCCGATGGCGTCCAGATCACGCTCGGCCGCAAACAGCGCCTGCTGTGCGGCGGCCAGCGCCGCGTCGGCGGCGTCGCGGTCGGCGCGGGCGCGGCTGCGGTCGGCGGCAAGGGTGGCGGCGTCCGCACCGGCCAGCCGCGCCGCCGCCTGCGCCATGTCGGCGGCGCCAAGATCGGCGCGGATGCGGGTGGCCAGCGCCGCGGCCTGTTCGCGCAGGCGGTCCCGGTGCGCCAGCCGCCCCAGCGCCTGTTCCAGGGCCGCGGGATCGGCGACGGCCAGCTGCGCCTGCATTCCCGCCAGTTCGGCATCGACCACCGCCTGGTCGCGGTCCAGGGCGGCCAAAGCCTCGCGCCGGGTGGCGATGCGGGCGGCCAGATCGGCCCGCGCCTGCGTGGCCCGCCCCGCCGCGTCGATCCGGGCCGAGACCGCGCGCAGGGTCGCGACCGGGTCGCCCGCGCCCATGTCCAGCGCCGCGCCAAGGTCCGCGGCGGCGGCGGCAAAGCGCGCCTGGTCATCCTGCATCGCGGCGATGCGGTGGTGCAGCGCGTCCGCCCCGTCGCGCGCGTCCGCAAGCGCCGCAAGATCGGCCAGAACCGGGCGCATCGCGCCGGGCGCGGGCAGGTCGGGCAGGCCCAGCAGGGCGCTTGCCGCGTCCCAGTCGGCCTGCCACGACGTCATGTCGGCGCGGGCGCGGTCCAGTGCGCGGGTTTGCCGGGCCAGCGCCTGCGCCAGCCGCTGGCGTTCGGCACGGTTTGCGGCGTCGGCGTCGATGGCCGCCAGCCGCGCCTCGGCCGCGCGGGCCAGTGTGGCAAGGTCCGCGGGCGCGCCGGGCAGCAGCGCCGACAGGCCGGCTGCGGCGGCGGCAACGGCGGCGGCGGCGCGGCGATGGGCAAGGTCCGCTGCCGCCGCCTCGCGCATCAGGGCCAGCGCGCGGTCGCGGCGGGGCAGCCAGCCGGCCAGTTCGGCCAACGCGTCGGCGTCGGCGCGGGTGGGCAGAACGGCGCATACCCGCGCCGCCATTTCGGCGCGCAGCCGGTCGTGGGCCGCGGCGGCCTCGGCCGCAGGGCCTGCCGCGTCGCGGGCGCGGATGACCGCCGTCGCGGCGGCGGACTGCGCCATCCGCAGCTGGCCCACGTCGGCGGCGCGCGCGAACTGCGCCGCGATGGCGGTGTCGTGGGCGGCCATCGCGGCGGCAAAGCTGTCGGCGCTGACCGCGTCAAGGATCGCGCGATGGCTTGTCCACGCCGCGTCGCGGTCTGCCCGCGCGCGGTCGGCCGCGGCGGGATCGGCCGCGCCCAGCGTGGCCGCCAGCCCCCCGGCCTCGGCGGAGAGGCGCTGCGCCTCGTCCCGCCGCTCGGCCGCGGCGCGCGCGGCGGCGTCGGCGCTGGCCGCGGCCTTGTCCAGCTGCGCGCGCCAGGCGGCCACGGTGTCGATGGGGGGCGCATCCAGTGCCGCCAACGCCGCCGGATCGCCCCGCCACGGCGCCAGCGCCGCCATCGCTGCAGCTAGCGCCTGACCCGCGGCATCGGCCGCGGCCGACGCCTCGTCATGGCGGGCGGCCAGATCGGCGCGGCGCAGGGGTGCCAGCGCCGCCCGCAAGGCCTCGGCCGCGTCATCCTCGGCCGCGGGGTCGGGCGGTCCGCCCGCGTCGTCCAGTTGCGCCTGCGCCTCGCGCAGCGCCGCCTGTGCCCCGGCAAGCGTTGCGGCGGGCGCGGCGCGGTCGTCGATCAGCGTCGTCAGCCGCGCCAGCAAGGCGCGGTCGGGCGCGATGTCGCCGCCCAGCCGTGCCGTCAGGGCGCTGATGCGGACCAGCACGGCGTCATGCTCGTCCCGGCGGCGGGGCAGATCCTCGGCCGCGGCCGCGTGGCGCACATGCAGATCCTGCAGCGCCGCCAGCCGGTCGGCGGCGGCCATCGCCGGCGCATCCTGCGGCGTGGCGTCGAGGGCCGCGGTCAGGTCCGCCAGTTCGGACGCCGCGGCATCGCGCGCGGCGGTCAGGCGGATCGCCTGTTCGCGCAGCGGCCCCGCGCGGTCGTGCCATGCGGCGGGCACGTCCGGCAGCCCGTCCAGCGGCGCCAGTTCGGATGCCAGCCGCTGCCACTGCGGCAGCAGCCCCAGCGCCGAGGTCATGCCGTCCAGCCGCGCGCAGTCGCCCGTCGCGGCCGCCAGCCTGTCGCGCGCGGTGTCGCGCGCGGCGCGCGCGGCCGCCGCGGTCTGGCGCAGCGTCGCGTGGTCGCCGGCCTGCAAATCCACCCGGGCGCGGTCAGCGTCCAGCGTGTCCAGTTCGGCCCGCATCTCGCGCAAGCGGGACTTGCGCGCCGATTTGCGGTGGAAGGCGTCGGCGCGTTCGCGCAGCGCCTCCAGCCGGTCGCCCAGGGCGGCGAGGCCCGCGCTGGCTGAAAACAGCAGCTGCCCCAGTTCGCCCTGGCTGGACAGGATGCTGTCGCCGCCGCGTTTCAGCGTGTCGTCGTCCAGGCAGAACATGGTTTCATAGGCGGCGCGGTCCAGGCCGCCCAGCCCTGCCGCCAGCAGGTTGTCCGGCAGGGGTCGCCCGGCCGGGTCGGTCAGGCTGCCCGCGGGGCGCTTGACGCGCAGGATGTCCTGCGCCGCGCCCGCGATCTCGATCGCGGCGCCGATCTGCATGCTGGCATAGGGATGGCGGAAATTCTGGCTGGTCCGCGCCGGAATGCCGTAAAGCAGGTCCAGCCAGGCGGACCGCAGGGTGGATTTTCCCGCCTCGTTCGGGCCATAGACGATGTGCAGGTCGGGCAGGCCGGGCCGGGCGGGGCCAAGGTCCAGCACGGCGTCGGTGAAATGCCCGTAACGGGTCAGGTCCAGCCGCGCGATCCGCATCATGCCGCCCCTTGCGGGCCGTCGAGCCGGGCCAGCACCGCGTCGCTGCCTTCGCGCGCGAGATCGTCCAGCAGCGCGGCCAGTGCCAGCGGATCGGTGCCGAAGCGGGGGCGAAGGGCCGAAGGCAGCGCCCTGAGCAGTTCGTCGGCCGCCGCCGTCAGGTCGGCGCGATAGACGGGCGAGGCCAGCACCTCGGTCCCGATCAGGCCGCGCAGTTCGGCCAGGGGGCCCGCACCCGTGGGGGCGGCGTCATCGCCCGGCAGGGTGCAGGCGATATCCAGCTTTTCGATCCAGACATTGCCGGTGTCGGCGCCGGCCTGCTCGGCCTCGGCCGTCAGCAGGTCGAGGTCGCGGCGGATGCGCCAGGCCAGCGGCGTTGCCCCGGTGACGTGGACCCGCGCGACCAGATGCGGCGATTGCGCGCCCATCCGTGCCTGTTCCAGCGCCGAACGGATCCGGGCGACCAGCGCGGCCCAGTCGTCGATCCCCGCGACGTCCACGTTCACCCGCGCGAACTCGGCCAGGCTGGTCGGGCGGTCCTGCAGGGTGATCCGCCCGTCCGCGCCGACCGTCGCCAGCACCACGCCGCGCACGCCGGATTCGCCCACGTCGCGGCCTTGCGGGTTGCCGGGCATCACCACATGCGCGCGGCCCGCCATGCTGCGGCCGGGCTTGTGGATATGCCCCAGCGCCCAATAGTCATAGCCGAAGCCGCCCAGGTCGGCCGCGCTGACCGGGGCATAGACGTCGTGCCCCGGCGCACCCCCCAGAGAGCTGTGCATCAGCCCGATGTTGATCGCGCCCGCGGTCGGCGGGGCATAATGCGGCAGCAGGCTGTCGGGCGCGTGGGGGCGCGCAAAGCTGATGCCGTGCAGCACGACGGGCGCGTGCCCGTCCGGGCGGGCCAGCGGCACCGCCTGCGCCCGGTCGCCATAGACATGGACGCTGTCCGGCAGCACCAGTTCGCGCGTGATCCGCGACAGCGCGTCGTGGTTGCCCCGGATGATGTGGACGGCGATGCCGGCCGCGTGCAGCCGCCCCAGTTGCCCGGCGAGGAACCGCGCCGTCTTCATCGAGGTCTGGTCGCCGTCGTAAAGGTCGCCGGCGATCAGCAGCGCGTCCACGCGCTCGGCGAGGCACAGGTCCACGATGGCCACCAGCGCCTGCCGCGTGGCGGTGCCGATCAGGTCCGCCACCTGCGGCGCGCGCAGCGCAAGAGATCGCAGGGGGCTGTCCAGATGCAGGTCGGCGGCGTGAACGAAACGGAAACTCATGCCGGGCAATGTTCCCCGCCGACCGTCCGCGCGCAAGGGGGTCGGCCGGTCCCTATCATGAGTATTTCAGCCAAGAAGAAGCCGCGGGCGTCAGTCCAGCAGGTCGCGGGGGTCGGCGTCCTGCGGCAGTTCCAGTTCGATCACCCACAGATCGGGGTCGCGGGCGCCCCGGCGGGCCAGCGTCGCGTCGATGTCGCGGGGGGCGCCGGTCGTCTCGTGCAGCCAGGCGCGGCTGTCGGCCAGCGGGTCGTAATCCTGCACCCACAGTTCCACCTTACCGCCGGGGCGCAGCACCGTGACGGCCAGCGCACCCGCGGTGTCGTCGCCGCGCCGGACGACATAGGCCGGGCGGCCGGTCAGGTCCATGCGCCGCAGCAGCGCCGCGACGCGCAAGCCCGCCGTCAGCCGCGGTTCCATGCGGCCCTAGTCGCCATCGCGGTAGTCGAGGCCCATCTCGGTGTAGCGTTCCTTTTCGTCCAGCCAGTTTTCCCGCAGCTTGACCTGCAGGAACAGGTGGACGGGACGGCCCATGAACTCGATCAGCTCGGCGCGGGCCTGCTGGCCCACGGCCTTGATCGTCTCGCCGCCCTTGCCCAGCACGATGCCCTTGTGGCCGGGGCGGGTGACATAGACGATCTGGTCGATGCGCGCCGAGCCGTCGGCCTTCTCTTCCCACCGTTCGGTTTCGACGGTCAGCTGATAGGGGATTTCCTCGTGCAGGCGCAGGGTCAGCTTTTCGCGGGTAATCTCCGCGGCGATCATCCGCATGGGCAGGTCGGCGATCTGATCCTCGGGGTAAAGCCAGGGGCTTTCGGGCACGGCCTGCGCCAGCCAGTCCAGCAGGTCGGCGGTGCCGTGGCCGCGTTCGGCGGAAATCATGAAGGTGCGGACGAAGGGAAAGGCGCCGTTCAGTTGCTGGGTCAGGGCCAGCAGTTCCTCGGCCTTGACGCGGTCGATCTTGTTGATCGCCAGCGCGACAGGGGTGTCGCCGGATTTTTCGCGCAGGTTGTCAAGGATCGCCTGCACGCCGTCGGTCAGGCCGCGATGCGCCTCGACCAGCAGGACGACGATGTCGGCGTCGGCGGCACCGCCCCAAGCGGCGGCGACCATGCTGCGGTCCAGGCGGCGGCGGGGGCGGAAGATGCCGGGCGTGTCCACGAACACCACCTGCGACGCGCCGTGCATGGCGATGCCGCGGATGCGGGCGCGGGTGGTCTGGACCTTGTGCGTCACGATCGAGACCTTGGCCCCGACCATCCGGTTCAGCAGCGTCGATTTCCCGGCGTTCGGCTCGCCGATCAGGGCGACGAAGCCGGCGCGGGTGGGGGTGTCGGGGACATCCGTCCCGGGGGTGGTCACGTCATCGGTCATGCGGTGTCCTGCGGCGGGCGAGGGGTGGGGTGGGGGTGCGTATGGGGTGGACCGGTCTGCCGAACGCAGAGTCGGGGGCAGCCGGGGCAAGTTCAAGGGGCGGCGTGCAGCTTGTCCAGCATTGCCTGCGCGGCGGCCTGTTCGATGCTGCGCTTGGTGCCCTGTCCCTGCGCCTCGGCCTGCCGCCCGTCGTCCAGCCGGACGACGATGCGGAACTGCGGCGCGTGGTCGGGGCCTGCGCGTTCGGCGATCTCATAGCGGGGCGGCGTCATGCCCTGCGCCTGCGCCCATTCCTGCAGCGCCGTCTTGGGGTTGAAGGCGGCGCTTTCGGCGCCCTCGATCCGGTCGCCCCACAGCCGCAGGATCAGCGCGCGCGCGGCCGCGAACCCGGCGTCCAGATAGACGGCGGCGATCACCGCCTCCATCGCGTCGCCCAAAAGTGCGTCCTTGCGCCGGCCGCCGGTCATCATCTCGGACCGGCCCAGCTTCAGCACCTCGCCCAAGCCGATCTGGCGGGCGATGTCGGCGCAGGTCTCGCCGCGCACCAGCGCGTTCAGGCGGGGGGCAAGCTGCCCCTCGGTCGCGCGGCGGTCGCCGGTGAACAGCGCCTCGGCGATGGTCAGGCCCAGCACGCGGTCGCCCAGAAACTCCAGCCGCTGGTTGTCGGGGCGGGTCGCGGTGGACAGGCTGCCGTGGGTCAGGGCGCGGATCAGCAGGTCCGGGTCGGCAAAGCTGTGGCCCAGCCGCGTCTGGAAGGCGGCAAGGTCCGCCGCCAGCCGGACCGGGCGCGCGGCCCCGCCGGTCACGCCGGCGCCCTCAATGCACCGCCTTGAAGAAGCGGTCGCCGCGCCATGTCCAGAAATACAGCAGCGACTTGCCCGCGGACGAGAACATGATCCGGTCGGCGCGGCCGATCAGGTATTCGGCGGGCACGAAGCCCAGCCCCCCCGCGATGGCGGGCACGCGGCTGTCCTCGGAATTGTCGCGGTTGTCGCCCATGAAGAAATAGGTGCCGGCGGGCACGGTATAGACCGGCGTGTCGTCCAGCGGCCAGCCGTCCACGATGTTCAGAACCTCGTGGCTGGTGCCGTTGGGCAGGGTTTCGGTAAACCGCGGCTTTTCGCAGGCCCCACCCGCCGCGACCGGTTCGTTGAAGCAGCGCGGCGGGATCTGGCCCGGTCCCTGCGGCAGCTTGGGTTCGGTGAAGACGCCGTCGGGCTGCTGCGGGACCGGCTGGCCGTTCAGGATCAGCTGGCCGTTCTGCATCTGCACGGTGTCGCCGGGCAGGCCGATCACGCGCTTGATGAAATCGACGCCGCGGGTCGGGTGGCGGAACACGACGACGTCGCCGCGCTCAGGCTCGGACGCAAGGATGCGGCCGGGGATCGGGCAGACCGAGAACGGGCAGGAATGGCGCGAATAGCCATAGGCCATCTTGTTGACGAAGAGGAAATCGCCGATCAGCAGCGTGTCCTTCATCGACCCCGAGGGGATCCAGAACGGCTGGAAGAACAGCGTGCGGAACACGCCGGCGATGATCAGCGCCCAGAACACGGTCTTGACCGTTTCCCAGATGCCGCCATCCTTCTTTGCGGTGGTGTCCGCCATGATCTGCCTTTCGCCGCGATGTGCGCGGTTCTTGGGCCTGCGCGGGGCGCAAAGTCAAGGATCGCCTGCGCGGCGGGCCTGTCACGTCGCGGCGAGGCGCGGGGCTAGTCCCGCAGCGCCTCGATCAGGACGAAGGCCTGCGCCCAGGGGTGGTCGTCGGTCAGGGTGACATGGACCACGGCGCGGTGGCCTGCCGGCGTCATCGCGGCCAGCCGCCGTTCGGCCCAGCCGGTCAGGGTCATCGTGGGCTGGCCGGTGGACAGATTCGCCACCGCCATGTCGCGCCACGAAATGCCCATCGCCAGCCCCGTGCCCAGGGCCTTGCTGCACGCCTCTTTCGCGGCCCATCGCTTGGCCAGCGTCGCGGCCTCGTGCGGGCGGCGGGCGGCGCGGTCCAGTTCGGTGTCGGTGAAGACGCGCTTGCGAAAGCGGTCGCCGTGCCGCGTCAGGACGCCCGCGACGCGGTCGATGTTGGCAAGATCGGTGCCGATGCCCAGGATCATGGGGCGGCCCCGGAAAGATCGGACGGTGCGAGGAAGTCCGCCGGCCACGAGGGAAGCTGCGGCCAGTGCCAGCTGCCGCTCACACGCCTGCTGCGTGCCGCCTCGTCGATATCATAGGGCACCAAGGCAAGGTTCATGTCTGCCGCGCCGCGTCCATGCAGGCGCGCATCCGGGCGATGGCGGGGCCGAGGCCGGTGAAGATCGCCTCGCCGATCAGGAAATGGCCGATGTTCAGTTCGACGACCTGCGGCAGGGCGGCGATGGGGGCGACGTTGTCATAGGTCAGGCCGTGGCCTGCGTGCACCTCCAGCCCCAGTTCGGCGGCCATGCGCGCGCCCTGGGCCAGCCCGGCCAGCTCGGCGTCGCGGTCGGCGGTCCGACCTTCGGTGTCCAGGTCGCAGAAGGCGCCGGTGTGCAGTTCGACGACGGCCGCGCCGATGGCGGCGGCGGCCTCGATCTGGCGGGGGTCGTGGCCGATGAACAGCGACACCCGGCAGCCCGCCTGCCGCAGCGGCGCGATGAAATCGGCCAGCCGGGCGCGGTCGCCCGCGACGTCCAGCCCGCCCTCGGTCGTGCGTTCCTCGCGTTTTTCGGGGACGATGCAGACGGCGTGGGGACGGTGGCGCAGGGCGATGGCCTGCATTTCCGCCGTCGCCGCCATTTCCAGGTTCAGCGGCAGGCGCAGCCCGGCCATCAGCCGTTCGATGTCGGCGTCGCCGATGTGGCGGCGATCCTCGCGCAGGTGGGCGGTGATGCCGTCGGCCCCCGCCTCTTCGGCCAGCAGCGCGGCGCGCATCGGGTCGGGCCAGGGGCTGCCGCGGGCATTCCGCACCGTGGCCACATGGTCGATGTTGACGCCCAGTCGCAGCATCTGCGCCCCCGATGATTGACGTTGCACGGGCAACCTAGCCGGGTGGCGCGGCCGTGGACAGCCCCGGTATCGTCACGGTCGGCCGCACCCACCAGCCGGGGCGGGCCAGCGCCTGCGCGGCGGCGCGGGCGGCGGCCGCGTCCGGGAAGATGCCCAGGCACGTCGCGCCGGACCCCGACATCCGCGCCAGCCGCGCGCCCGCGCCGGTCAGCGCGGCAAGGCAGTCGGCGATCGCGGGCGCCAGCGCCAGGGCGGCGGGTTGCAGGTCGTTGCGGGTCTGCGCCAGCCAGCCGGTCAGCGCCGCGGCATCGGCGAACCGGGGCAGGCTGGCGGGCAGGGGCGGATTGTCCCGCGCCGCCAGCGCCGCGAACACGGCGGGCGTGGGCAGCGCCACGCCGGGGTTGACCAGCACCAGATGCAGGTCGGGCAGGGGCACGGGGTCCACGATCTCGCCCACGCCGCGCATCCGCAGCGGCTGGCACAGCAGGCAGGCGGGCAGGTCGGCCCCCAGCGCAGCCGGATCGGCGGGCACCCGCCCCAGCGCGCGCAGGACGGCGGCGGCGTCGGCCGTGCCGCCGCCGATGCCCGACGCCGGGGGCAGCTGCTTGTCCAGCGTGAGCTGCGCGTCCGCCCCCACCGCGCGGGCGGCGCGCAGGCACAGATTGTCGTCGCCCGGCGGGACCGCCGCGGCAAAGGGTCCGGTCACGGTCAGCGACAGCGGACCCGGCGCGACCGACACCCTGTCGCCCAGCGCGGTGAACACGACCAGCGAATCAAGCAGGTGATAGCCGTCGCCCCGCCGCCCGGTGACGTGCAGGGCCAGGTTGATCTTGGCCGGGGCCGGTTCGCTGCGCGCGGTCACGGGCTGGCGGTCACGGGCTGGGGGGCACGGGTTGGGGGGCACGGGCTGGGGGGAACGGGCGGGGGTGTCATGGGCGCGGGCACGGGGCAGGGGGCGCGGGCTGAGGTTCACAGTTCAGGGACAGAGGCCGGCGGCCACGGCAGAAGGGCACGGGCTGCGGATCACGGGGCCGGTCATCACGGACCGTCAGGGACGCGGCGGGGCTGCGTCGGGGTTGTCGGACCCCGCGCCGCCATCCTGCGGCGCATCGGACGCGCCGTCTGGCGCAGCGCCATCGTCAGCCGCATTGCCATCGCCTGCGCCCGCGGCACTGCCATCCCGCGCGGCATCGCCATCGCCCTCGCCATCGCCGGCCGCATCGTCACCGCCGCCCGCATCGTCGTCCGGCGCGGCGGTTTCCTCGGGCTGGCCGAACCCCTGCGGCAGCGTGCCGCCGTTGGCCTTTTCGGCCGCCAGCACGGCGTCCAGCCCGACGTTCAGCTTGGCGCGCACGCGGTTCAGGTCGGTGTCGGTGTCGGCGGGCGTATGCAGGCTTTGCGCGCGCCGCCACTGGATCTCGGCCTCGCGCTTGCGGCCGACCATCCAGTAGATGTCGCCCATGTGGTCGTTGACCAGGCTGTCGTCGGACATCGCCGACACCGCGCGTTCCATCGGCGCCACCGCCTCGTCATAGCGGCCCAGCCGGTAATAGGCCCACGCCAGCGAATCCAGGATATAGCCGTCGTCGGGGCGCAGCTCGACCGCCTTGCGGATCAACTCCAGTCCCTCGTCCAGCCGCACGTTCCGGTCAACCCAGCTATAGCCGAGATAGTTCAGGATCGGCGCCTGTTCGGGCTGCAGCGCCAGCGCCGCCTGGAAATCGGCGTCGGCGCGGTCGAACTGGCCCGACCGTTCCAGCGCCATGCCGCGCGCGTAAAGCGCGAACCAGCTGGCCTGCGGGTCGGCGTCCTTCTGCAGGATCGCAAGGGCGCGGTCATAGACGGGCACCGCGTCCGCGAACCGGTCGCGCTGGCGCAGCAGGTCGCCCAGCGCGACCCATGCCCCGGCAAGGTCGGGGCGCGCCTCGGTCAGGGCGCGGGCCGCGGCCTCGGCGTCGTCCAGCCGGTCGGCGCGCGACAGCGCCTCGATCCGGGCCAGTTCGGCGACCGGGCGCATCTGGCCGCCTTCGCGCAGGGCGGCGAACTCGACCTCGGCCAGGTCGAACTGCCCGACCGTCTGCAGGATCTGCGCGGTCATCAGCCGCGCCTCGGTCAGGTCGGGCGACAGGTATTGGGCCAGCCGCGCATAGACCAGCGACAGCGGCTCGGGCTCGTCCCCGCCCATCAGCGCGCCCGCGAAGGTCAGCAGCACCTGCGCGATGCCGTCGGCGGGGGACCGGACGGCGGTGAAGGGCAGCCGTTCGCCCGCCTGCAGCCGGGCGCGCAGGTCGACCAGCAGCGGCTCGGTCGTCATCGCCTCAAGCCCGTCCAGCAGTGCCAGCGCGTCGGCGTTGCGTTCCAGCTGCGACAGGATCTGCGCGCGCGCCTGGATGCCCAGCAGATGCGACGAGGCCTCGGGATCGCGCAGGGCGACCTCGGCCGCCTCGTAATCGCCGACGCTGGCCTTGGCGAGCGCCAGCTGGAACCGCGCGATCGGCCCGGCCCCGCGCACGTCGGTCAGCGCGTCAAAGGCCGCAAAGGCGTCGGACGCGCGGCCCGCGCCCATCAGCGCCCAGCCGCGCATCATGCCGTCGACCAGCTCGCCCCCGCCGACATTCGCCGAGGGCGCGCTGTCCAGCAGCGCCAGCAGTCCGGCCCAGTCGCCCTGCCGCGCCAGATCGGCGCGGCGCACCAGCAGCGACAGTTCCGTCGCGCGCCCGCCCGCCTGCATCGACTGCGCAAGCGCGGTGGCGGCGGGAAACTCGCCCGCCGCGACCAGCGACAGCACGGCGCTGTCCTGCAGGAACGGGTCCGAGGGGTCGCGTTCCACCGCCTCGCGGAAATAGCGGGCCGCGGCGACAAAGTCGCTGTCGCCCGCCGCCTGCCGCGCGGCAAGATAGGGGCCGGCAAGGCCGGGGATCGGATCGAGCGGCGGGCGCGGGGCGGACGGATCGACCGGAACGGCGTCGGTCCGGGCCGCATCGGTCTGGGTCGCGCCGGCGCGCGCGGGGGCGTCCTGCGCAACACCCTGCGGTGCGGGCTGGGCGACGCCATGCGGCGCGGGCTGGGCGATGCCCTGCGGCGCGAACTGCGCGGGTCGGGGCAGGGGCGGCTGCTGCGCGGCCGCGGGGCCGGTCAGCAGCAGCGCCGCCAGCGTGGCGGTCAGCGGGGTCTGGAACGGCATCAAGGGCAGGGCGCCTCGTTGTGGGATGCGGCCCCCCGGGACGAGGCCCGGGGGCCGACGGTGCTGGGGTCAAATCTGCGTCAGGCGACCCTAGACCGCGCGGCAGGCTGCGGCAACGCCGCGTCCCGCCGCCCGGTTCCGGGCCAGTTCACATGTTCGGGTAATTCGGCCCGTCGCCGCCCTGCGGGGTCGTCCACACGATGTTCTGTGTCGGATCCTTGATGTCGCAGGTCTTGCAGTGGACGCAGTTCTGAAAGTTGATGACAAAGCGCGGCTCGCCCGCCTCCTCGACCACCTCATAGACCCCGGCGGGGCAGTAACGCTGCGCGGGTTCGGCGTATTCCGGCAGGTTCACGCGGATCGGGACCGTGGGGTCTTTCAGCCGCAGGTGGCAGGGCTGGCTTTCCTCGTGGTTGGTAAAGGAAAACGCCACGTTGGTCAGCCGGTCGAACGACAGCCTGCCGTCCGGGCGCGGATAGTCGATGGGCTTGAAGTTCGCGGCCTTGCCCGTGGATGCCGCGTCGGTCTTCAGGTGGCGGCGCGTGCCCAGCGGGTTGAACCGCAGCAGGCTGGCCGTCCACATGTCCAGCCCGCCCAGCGCCAGACTGCCCCACATGCCGCGCGTGGACCATGTCGGCTTGACGTTGCGGACACGCTTGAGGTCGGCCGCGATCGGGCCGGTCCGCAGCGCGGTTTCATACTCGGCCAGCTCGTCGCCCTCGCGGCCCGCGGCGATGGCGGCGGCGGCGGCGTCGGCGGCGTGGATGCCCGACAGGATGGCGTTGTGGTTGCCCTTGATGCGGGGCACGTTGACCAGCCCGGCCGAACAGCCCAGCAGCACCGCGCCCGGCACGGTCAGTTTCGGGATCGACTGCCAGCCGCCCTCGCTGATGGCGCGGGCGCCGTAAGCCACGCGCTTGCCGCCCTCCAGCAGTTCGGCCACCGCCGGATGGTGCTTGAATCGCTGGAACTCGGCATAGGGGTAAAGATAGGGGTTGGCATAGTTCAGGTGGACGACGAAGCCGATGAACAGCTGGTTGTTCTCGGCGTGATAGATGAACGACCCGCCGCCCGCGTTGCTGCCCAAAGGCCAGCCCATCGTGTGGGTGACGGTGCCCTCATGGTGCTTGGCGGGGTCGATGTCCCAGATTTCCTTCATTCCGATGCCGAACTTCTGCGGCTCGTGCCCGGCCGACAGGTCGAAGCGTTCGATCAGCACGCGCGCCAGCGACCCGCGCACGCCCTCGGCGATGAAGACGTATTTGCCGCGCAGCTCCATCCCCGGCTCATAGGACGGGCCGGGGGTGCCGTCGGGGTTCTTGCCCATTTCGCCCGCGACCACGCCCGCGACGCGGTTGCCGTCCCAGACGATCTCGCTGGCGGCCATGCCGGGAAAGATCTCGACGCCCAGCGCCTCGGCCTGCTCGGCCAGCCAGCGGCAGACGTTGCCCATGCTGACGATATAGTTGCCGTGGTTGGCCATCAGCCGGGGCATCGGCCAGTTGGGGATGCGGACCTGCCCGGCCGGGCCGAGGACCAGGAACTCGTCCCGCGTCACCTTGGTCCGGATCGGCGCGCCCCGCTCGCGCCAGTCGGGCAGCAGCCGGTCCAGCCCCGAGGGGTCCAGCACCGCGCCCGACAGGATATGCGCGCCGACCTCGGACCCTTTCTCAAGGACCACCACGTTCAGGTCGGGGTCGATCTGCTTCAGCCGGATCGCCGCCGACAGACCCGCCGGTCCCGCCCCCACGATCACCACGTCGAAATCCATCGCCTCGCGTTCGACTGCGTGCATGGCTGGCCCTCCTTCGCGCTTGCAGCATGATCCGGCATGACGCCTAGCGCGGTTTGCCGCGCTGAACAATCGCCGCGCGACACGACGGCGCGGCCAAGGGCGCTTGCGCCCCGGACGCTGGCGGGGCACGATGCGGCCCGTCACAGACAGCGCCCCCGCCGTTCCGGTCGGGGGCGTTTCGACACCGGCCTGCAAGACCCTGGGGGACGCATGGAAAAGATACCGATGACCCGTGCCGGCTTTGACCAGCTGGACGCGGAACTGCGCGAGCTGAAGGGCGTCGAGCGTCCCGCCGTCATCCGCGCCATCGCCGAGGCGCGCGAGCATGGCGACCTGTCCGAGAACGCCGAATATCATTCCGCCCGTGAAAAGCAGTCCTTTGTCGAGGGCCGCATCAAGGAACTGGAAATGGTGCTGTCGCGGGCCGAGGTCATCGACCCGTCCAAGCTGTCGGGCAGCGTCAAGTTCGGCGCCCGCGTGACGCTGGTGGACGAGGACACGGACGAGGAAAAGACCTTCCAGCTGGTCGGAGAGCAGGAGGCCGACCTGGAGCGCGGCCTGCTGAACGTCCGCTCGCCCCTGGCGCGCGCGCTGATCGGCAAGGACGAGGGCGACAGCGTCGAGGTGGTGACCCCCGGCGGCGGGAAATCGTATGAAATCATCGCGATCAAATATGCCTGACCTGCAGGGACGACTGCGCGGCCTGGTGTCGGGGCAAGAGGCGCGCGACCGCGCCACCACCATCGGGCTGGCGCTGACCGGCGCATGGCTGGCGCTGGTGCTGATCTTCTGGCTGGCGGGCCCGGACGGCGCCCCGGCCAGCGGGCTGGCGCGGCTGATGTCGGCGGTCGGCGTGATCCTGCCGGTGGCGCTGATCTGGATGGCGGTCGGGCTGGCCCGCGCCATCGCCGACCTGCGGGCCGAGGCGCAGGCGCTGCGCGCGCGGGTCGAATCGATGCGCGCATTCTCGGGCGACGCGCCGGTGCCGGCGCCCCCGCCGTCGGCGGGCGTGGCGCGCGCCGCGGCACGCCCCGCCGCCGCGACGCGGGCCGAGACACGGCAAAGCGCGCTGCCGCTCGATGTGCCCGAATCACCCGCGGTCACCCCCGAGGAACTGGTCGCGGCGCTGAACTTTCCCGACGGGCCGGACGACGTCATCGCCATCGAGGCGCTGAAATCGGCCCTGACCGACCCCGAGGCCGCCCGCGTCATCCGCGCCGCGCAGGACGTCATCACCCTGCTGGCCGACAACGGGCTTTACATGGACGACCTGGACCCGCGCCCGGCCGCGCCCGAGGTCTGGCGCCGCTTTGCCGCCGGCACGCGCGGCCCGGCGGTGGCGGCGCTGGCGGGGATCGCCGACGACGACCTGATCGCCGCCGCCGACGCCCTGCTGAAGGGGGACGAGGTGTTCCGCGACGCCGCGCATCATTTCCTGCGCCAGTATGACCGCATGCTGACGCGCGTGGCGGACGACCTGAACGACGCGGGCATGGCGGCGCTGGCCGACACGCGGTCGGGACGGGCGTTCGTGCTTTTGGCGCAGGCGACGGGGGTCGCGCGCCAGCAGGCCCTATAGCGGCAGGCGCAGCACCAGGGCCTGCGCCCGCCAGCCCGTGCGGATGCGTCCCGCGGGCTGGAACCCCAGCGCGCGGTAAAGCTGCAAGGCGGCGGCGTCGCCCGGCGCGACCTCGGCCCGCAGGGCGGCGAAACCTTGCCGGCGGGCGCGGTCGGCGGCGGCGATCACCAGCGCCGAGGCCACGCCCCGCCGCCTGGCACAGGGCGCGACCGCCAGCCCGTCCAGCACCGCATCGGATGTCGCGGGCGGGCGCGGGCGCAGCCTTGCGGCGCGGTCGCGCCAGCGCGCCCACGGGCGCAGGATCATCCGCCGCGCCGCTGGCCGCGGCTGCATCAGCCCGCCGCCGGGGCCGCGCAGGGCGACGACGCCCAGCAGCCCCCCGCAGGGATCCACCGCCGCCAGCATCCGGTCGCGCGCAAGGCAGCGGCGCAGCAGCGCGATGCCCGCGCGGCGCGACGCGCCCGGTGCGACGGCCCGGCCGAACGCCCCCCAGACCAGCGCCGCCGCATCGCCCCTCAGCGACAGCGGCAAGGGGGTCACGATGGTCGGGGCGGCGGCGTGCATCAAGGGTTCCATGCGGCGGCTGACGGGTCCGGGATAGCCGGGCGGGGTGCCGATTGCAGCCCCGGCGGACGGACGGGCGGCTAGGGCGGATGGTTCGAGATGGGTGCGCCTGCTCCGACGAACGGGAACGATACGGCTGACGAAAGAGGTGAGCTCGGAGGGGCGGTAATCCCTCACGGTCCAGGCCGGTTCCCCGTGGCTCGAGCTCATCCTCGAAATAGATCGTTCGGGCGGCGGCGCAAGCGCCGGGCGCAGCCGAGGGGCGGGAACGGATCGGAACCATGCCCAAGCGGTCGGTTAGATGCCTAGCATAGCGCCTTGCCGGGTTCCGACTGCCCGGCATACCCCTCGAGGGAGGAGGCCGCTCCCGGCCCGCTCAGCGTCGCGCCCCAGTTCCCTCCAGAAACCCCCGTTCCCTTCGAGGGAGAAGGCGGCTCGCGGCCCGCTCAGCGCCGCGCCCCAGTTCCCGCCGGAAACCCCCGTTCCCTTCGAGGGAGAAGGCGGCTCGCGGCCCGCTCAGCGCCGTGCCCCAGTTCCCGCCGAAAACCCCCGTCGCCCTGAATTGTTTCACGGGCGATCGGTGCGCGACCGGGCGGGGTCGGCGCATGGCGAACCAGTTTCCATCCATGCAGGGCCGCCCCTTGCCGCGCTGGCCGGGAGTCGTGGGCCGCCCGCCCTTGCGCCCGCCGCCCCCGGCGATAATGTGCGCGCACGCGAAAGGCTGCCGTTCATGTCCGTTCCCCCTTCCTCTCTGCCCGGCGCGGCGGACGCGCGCGCGTTGGGCCGCAGCCCGGCGCAGGCGTTCCGGCACGGGATGGTGCAGGCGCTGCCGTTCCTGCTGGTCATGGTGCCCTTTGCGCTGCTGTTCGGGGTGGTCGCCAGCACGGCGGGGCTGGATCTCGCGCAGACGATGGGGTTTTCGGTGCTGGTGCTGGCGGGCGCCTCGCAGTTCACGGCGGTCCAGCTGATGACCGACCAGGCCCCGGCGCTGCTGGTGCTGGCGTCGGCGCTGGCGGTCAACCTGCGCATGGCGATGTATTCGGCCTCGCTCACGCCGTATCTGGGCCGCGCGCCCGCATGGCAGCGGGGGCTGATCGCCTATCTGCTGGTGGACCAGACCTATGGCATGGCGATCCAGCATTACGAGAAACACCCGCGGCTGACGATCCCCCAACGCATCGCCTATTTCCTTGGCGCCTCTCTGGTCTGCTGCCCGCCCTGGGCAGTGACCACCTGGATCGGGGCCACGGCAGGCAACGCGATCCCGGCGCACTGGCCGCTGGATTTCGCGGTGCCGATCACCTTCCTGGCGATGATCGCGCCGATGCTGCGGACCCGTGCCCATGTCGCGGCGGCGACCGTGTCGGTCATCGCGGCGCTGGCGCTGGCCGGCCTGCCGTCCGGGCTGGGGCTGCTGATCGCCGCCCCCGTGGGCATGACGACCGGCGCGCTGGTCGAGACGCTGGTCGAACGCAGCCGGAACCGGACCGCGGCGGCAGGCAGGGAGAACCGGGCATGAGCGCGCAGATGCCGGGCTGGTCGGACGTGGAAATCTGGGTGGTCATCGCCGTGCTGGCGGTGGGCACGTTCCTGATCCGCTGGTCGTTCCTGGGGATCATGGGCAACCGCCCGCTGCCGGTCTGGGCGCAGCGGCTGCTGCGCTATACCGCCGTCGCGGTGCTGCCCGCGCTGGTCGCGCCGCTGGTCGCGTGGCCCGCGGCGGCGGGCGGGCGGCCGGAACCCGCGCGGATCGCGGCGGCGGCGGTCACGGTGCTGGTCGGGCTGGCCACGCGCAACACGCTGGCCGCCATCATCGGCGGCGCCGTCACGCTGGTCGCGGCGCTGGCCCTGATCTGAACGGGCGCGCGACGGGTCGCCCCGCGCGCGCCGCCGGGATCAGCGCTGGACCACCAGCGTGCCGTTGCGATACCCCTCGATCGCGCCGCTTTTCTGGCGCAGCAGCACGTCGTGGTTGTTGGCCGGGTCGCCGTCCATGTGGCGTTTGGACGTGACGCCGGGCAGCGTCAGGAACCAGTTGCGCAGCTTCAGCGGGCTGAAGCCCGAGGGCGCGCCCTGAAAGCCCGGAACCTGGTTCAGCACCCCGCCGGTCGCGACCGCGCAGAACGACTTGTTGACGACGCCGTTCGCCTCGACCACGCGGATGGCCTCGTCGGCCACCTCGCGGCTGACCGGGACGGTGTCCTCGGCCACCCAATAGGTCGAACGGGCGTGATAATCGATATAGAACCGCTTGAAATTGTCGGTGATTCCATAAAGCACGTCGCCGCGTTCGGGGATGTGCGGGTGATCCCAGCTGCCCGCCGGGTCAAAGATCACGCGCTGGCTGCCGTTGATCATCAGCGCGGAATGCCCGCCCTCGCCCCGCGGGATGCCGATCACGGTGAACAGCGTGATCGACGGCGGCTCGGCCGAGGTAAAGCGCGCCGCCCGGATCGTCGCCGGGTCGGACATCTTGGTTTCGGACCCGCAGGCCGCCAGCGCGGCCGGCAGGGCCAGCGCCATGAATTGTCGCCGCTGCATCATTGCCCCTTTGTTCGGCCGCCGCCTCTGCGGGCGGTCGGCGATGCCGTGTCAGGCGTTCGACAACGCCATGAAGATCAGGATGGCGATCGACGCCACGATCGACCATGCCGACACGCGCACGAACCCCTCGAACACGCGCTGATGTCCGGTGGCGTCCATCGTGCCGTGTTCGTGATGGTCGGTGTCGGTGTGGTGCTGCGGGTTGGCCATCTGGGTTTCCTTAGCCGGGGCGTGTCTGATCGTCGCGGTCGTTGCTAGCCGATCGGGGCGGTGCTGTCACGCCCCCCCACAAACGCCCGCCGTCCGCCGTCTCGCCCGCCGGGCCGACCAGCCCGCGCAGGCGCAGGGCGTTGATGTGGGCCACGGCCTCGACCAGCGCCAGGCCGTATTCGCCGTCGCCGATCCGGCGGCGGAACAGCAGGTCAAAGCAGCCGACCGCCGTGCGCGGCGCGACCGCCAGCGCGGCGGCCAGCCGTTCCAGCGCCGATTCGTGGTTGTCGGCCAGCTGGCCCAGCCGCGCGGGCAGGCCGGTGAAGGGCAGCTTGTGGCCGGGCAGCACCAGATGCCGGTCATGCGCCAGCACCGCCATGCGTCGGCAGGACGCGATCCATGCGCCGACCGGGTCGGCCCCCGGCTCGGTCGGATAGACGCCCAGGTTGGGCGAGATGCCGGGCAGCAGCTGATCCCCGCCGATCACCAGATCGTCGTCCTGCGACCACAGCGTGACGTGTTCGGCGGCGTGCCCCTCGCCCATGACGACGCGCCAGTCGCGGCGGCCAAGGCGCACGACCTCGCCCTCGATCAGGCGGCGGTAGCCCAGCGGCAGGGGGTGGACGACATCGCCGGTGTTCCACGGGCGTTCGGCCGCGCGGGCGGCCAGCCGGCCGGGGTCCATGCCGGCGCGGCGCCAGAAGGCCAGCTGTTCCGGCGTCGCGCGGTCCTGCACGTCCAGCGCCAGCATCCGCGCGAAGAGCCAGGCGGTGCGGCTGGTCCACAGGGCGGCGCCGCGCGACTGGAACCAGCCGGCCAGCCCCATGTGGTCGGGGTGCTGATGCGTGGCCAGGACGCGCACGACCGGCGCGCCGGCCAACGGCCCGTCCAGCAGCGCCTGCCAGATCGCGCGGGTGCGGCTTGTGTCAAAGCCGGTGTCCACCACCGTCCAGCCGTCGTCGTCGCGCAGGGCATAGCAGTTGACGTGGTCCAGCCGCATCGGCAGCGGCAGGCGCAGCCACAGCACGCCGTCGGCGATCTGCGTGGCCTGCCCCTCGGCCGGGGGATCGCGCCAGGGATGCTGGACGCCGCTGGCCGCGGGCGGGGGCGCCGCGGCCATGTCGGCGGCGTCGGCATCGGCGTCCGGCGGGGCCGGGGTATGGCCGGCGCCGGTCACGCCGCGCCGGCGAATGCCGCGTCGGGCACCGCGTTCAGGTCGTCCACGCCGACGCGGGCCTCGGCCAGGTCGGCCGCCGCGCGGGGCAGGATGCGCGCCACATGGACCCGCGCCAGCGCCTGGCGGGCGGGATCGCCGGACTGCGCGGCCAGCAGGTGGAAATGCGCCCCCAGCACGCGCGCGAAGGCCGAGAGATACGGCACCGCCCCGGCAAAGCGGTCGGCCGTGCCCTGGTCCATCAGCGCCTGCGTCGCCTCGCGCAGCGTTTCGGCCGCCTGCCACACCTCGCCGGCAAGGTCGGGCAGGGTGGCCTGCGCGGTCTTGGCGCCGTCCATCACCTCGTCGATCAGGCGCATCGCGGCGTCGCCGCCGTCCATCATCTTGCGGCCGACAAGGTCCATCGCCTGGATGCCGTTGGTGCCCTCATAGATGGGCGTGATCCGAACATCGCGCAGATACTGGGCGGCGCCCGTCTCCTCGACAAAGCCCATGCCGCCGTGGACCTGCACGCCCGCGTCGGCCACGCGGCAGCCGACATCGGTGCCGTAAGCCTTGGCGATGGGGGTCAGGAACGCGGCGCGGGCGGCCTGTTCGGCGTCGCCGGTGGCGCGCGCCAGATCCAGCGCCTGCGCGCAGGCCAGGCAGATGGCGCGGGCGGCGAACACCTCGGCCCGGCTGGTGGCCAGCATCCGGCGCACGTCGGGATGGCCGATGATCAGCCCCATCTGGTTGCGTTCGGCGGCATAGGCGGCGGCGTGCTGCAACGCCGCCTCGGCCACGGCGACGCCCTGGACGCCGACGCCCAGCCGGGCCGCGTTCATCATCGTGAACATGGCGGCCATGCCCTTGTGCTCGTCCCCGATCAGCCAGCCGGTCGCGGCCTCAAAGCTCATGACGCAGGTCGGGCTGCCGTGGATGCCCAGCTTGTGTTCCAGCGACACCACCTTGAGACTGTTGGCCACGCCCGGCCTGCCGCCGTCGTCGGGCAGGTATTTCGGGACCATGAACAGGCTGATCCCGCGCGTTCCCGCGCCGCCGTCGGGCAGGCGGGCCAGCACCGCATGGCAGACGTTGTCGGTCACGTCGCTGTCGCCCCAGGTGATGAAGATCTTTTGCCCCGTGATCCGATAGGTGCCGTCGTCCGCCCGTTCGGCGCGCGTGGTCAGCGCGCCCACGTCCGACCCGGCCTGCGGTTCGGTCAGGTTCATCGTGCCCGACCATTCGCCGGAAATCAGCTTGGGCAGATACAGCGCCTTCAGCGCGTCGCTGCCGTGATGGTCCAGCGCGTCGATCTGGCCCTGCGTCAGCAGCGGGTTCAGCTGCAGCGCCAGGCAGGCGCCGGCCATCATCTCGGCCACCGCCATGTTCAGCGCCTGCGGCAGGCCCGCGCCGCCGTATTCGGGATCGGCGCCCAGCCCGATCCAGCCCCCGTCGGCGATGGCGCGGAAGCCGTCTTCAAAGCCGGGCGAGGACCGCACCGCGCCGTTTTCCAGCCGCGCGGGGGTCAGGTCGCCGGCGCGGTTCAGGGGGGCCAGCACCTCGGTCGCCATGCGCCCCGCCTCGGTCAGGACGGCATCGACGGTGTCGGGCGTCGCCTCGGCAAAGCGGTCGGTGGCGGCGACCGGCGCCATCGGCACGACATGGTTCAGGATGAATGCGATGTCGTCGACCGGCGCGCGATAGGCCATGATGTTCGTTCCCCTATGGCGGGCGCCGCTTGCATTTGGCGGGCGCGCGCGTAATCCCCGATTGACGGCAGCCTATCGGGCGCTGTTTCCGCCGCAACCCGAACCCCGCGTCAGGGCGCCCATGCAGACACTGACCTTGCGTCAAGATCCCCAGGGCATCGCCCGCGCGGCCGAACTGCTGGCTGCGGGACAGGCCGTCGCCCTGCCGACCGAGACGGTCTATGGCCTTGCCGCCGACGCCCGCGACGGGGCGGCGGTGGCGCGCATCTATGCCGCCAAGGGGCGGCCCGCGTTCAATCCGCTGATCGTGCATGTGGCCGACACGGCCGCGGCCCGCGCCATCGCCCTGCTGGACGACGAGGCCGAGCGGCTGGCGGCCGTGTTCTGGCCCGGCCCGCTGACGCTGGTGCTGCCGCTGCGCCCCGGCAGCGGGCTGGCGGGCATCGTGACCGCGGGGCTGGACACGGTCGGCGTGCGCGTGCCCGCCCATCCGGTGGCGCAGGCGGTGCTGGCGGCGTTCGGCGGGCCACTTGCCGCGCCCTCGGCCAACGCCTCGGGGCGGATCAGCCCGACCACGGCCGCGCATGTGCTGGACCCCGACGGCGGGCTGGCCGGGCGCATCGCCGCCGTCATCGACGGCGGGCCGTGCCCGGTCGGGGTGGAATCGACCATCGTCGGATGGCGCGACGGCCGTGCGGCGCTGCTGCGCCCCGGCGGCATCCCCGCCGAGGCGGTCGAGGCCGCGCTGGGCCGACCCCTGGACCGCGCAGGCCATCTGGCCGCCCCCGATTCGCCGGGGCAGCTGTCCAGCCATTATGCCCCGCGCGCCGCCCTGCGGCTGGACGCGGACGCGCCGCGGCCGGGCGAGACCTTCGTTGGCTTCGGCCGCGTGGACGGCGCGGACCTGACCCTGTCGGCCACGGGCGACCTGACCGAGGCGGCGGCGCGGCTGTTCGACGTGCTGCGCGCCGCCGATCGGCTGGGCCGCCCCATCGCGGTCGCGCGGGTGCCCGGCACCGGGCTGGGGCTGGCGATCAACGACCGCCTGCGCCGCGCCGCCGCCCCACGATAGCGGCGGCCCTTTGCCGGCGGCCAGCTTGCCGCGCGGCGCGCTTGGCCCTAGCGTGCCGCCATGACGGCCGACCCCACATGGAACGGCGTGGCGCTGGACGCCGCGACTGCGCTTGCGCTGCTGGATTGGCAGCGCGAGATGGGCGTGGACGAGCCGATGCTGGACGCGCCCGTGGACCGCTTTGCCGAACCGATCCGCGAGGCGGGGGCCGAGATCGCCCGCCAGCCCGCGGCCGTCCCGCCCACCGCCGCGCCGCCGCCCCCGCCGGGGCAAGCGCCGGGGGCCGATGCCGCGCAGATGGCCGCCCGTGCGGGCACGCTGGCCGAGCTTGCGGCCGCGCAGCAGGCCCATGAGGGCCTCGACATCCGCAAGGGCGCCCGCAGCTTTGTCTTTGCCGACGGCAATCCCGCCGCCCGCGTGCTGGTGCTGGGCGAGGCGCCCGGAGAGGAGGAGGACCGGCAGGGCCGCCCCTTTGTCGGCCGCGCGGGGCAGTTGCTGGACCAGATGTTCGCCGCCATCGGCCTGTCGCGCACAGCGCCCGACCCCGACGCGGCGCTGTATATCTTCAACGTGCTGCCGTGGCGGCCGCCGGGCAACCGCCGCCCGGAACAGGCGGAAATCGACGCGATGCTGCCCTTTGTCGCGCGCCACGTCGAACTGGCCGCCCCCGAAATCGTCGTCCTGCTGGGCAACGCCGCGGCGCAGGCAGCGCTGGGCCAGCAGGGCATCCTGCGCCTGCGGGGGCAGTGGACCACCGCGTTCGGGCGTCCGGCGCTGCCGATGACGCACCCGGCCTATCTGCTGCGCAACCCGGTCGCCAAGCGCGAGGCATGGGCCGATCTGCTGTCGCTAAAGGTGCGGCTGATGCAGGGTCAGCCCGCGCAGCCCTGATATTCGACCGCGCCGTCCGGGCCGATCAGCGTCAGCCGCACCTTGGCGGGGTCCAGCGCGAACGGCTTGCCGGTCGGCCCGACGAAATCGGCGGTCGCGGTCAGCCGACCGCCTTCGCGGGTCAGGTCGGCCTGCGAGACCCAGACCCCCGGCTCGGCCAGCTCCATCGCGGCGGCGACGGCATCGGGGTGGGCGGGCGCGGCCAGCCCGGCCGTGACCTGCACCCCGTCGGCAATGTCGGCCAGCGTGCAGTCCAGCGCCGCGTCGCCGCGATCCGGCATGCGGGCCAGCGCCGCCGCGATCAGCGGATCGGCAGGCGTGCCGGGGGCGTCGGGGGCGGGCAGGTCCAGCGTGACATGGACCGGCACGCACACATTCTCGCACACGCCCAGATCGACGGCGACCGGGCCGGTCATCGGCTGGCCGGGGCGATGGGGGGCCAGCTCGATCGGCAGCACCAGCCGGTCGTGATAGCCCAGCGTCCGGTCGCCGCCCGAATCGATCACCTCGGGGGTGGGCCACAGCGGCGTCGCGCCGGCCACGTTGGCGGCCCCCGACCAGTCGAACTGCGGCGGCACCCCGCTGTCGCCGGGGCTGCGCCAATACGTCTTCCACCCCGGTTCCAGTTGCAGGTCCAGCGCCGTGACGCGGGTGCCGTCCGCCGCCGCGTGACCGGGGATAAGCCGGGCCGAGACGATGCCCGGCGGCAGGTCGTCGGCCAGCGCGGGCAGGGCGGTGGCAGCCGCAAGGGCAAGGGTGAATATCGCACGCATGCGTTCCAGATAGGGCGCGGGGGCGCCGCCGGAAAGTCACAACTTCGCCACGGAACGACGCCGCCCCGCCCGCGCGTCTTGCAGACGGCACCCCGCGCACCGATGTTCAGGGGGAAAGGAATCCCGATGATTGCGACCGATACCGAAAGCCTGACCGGCAAGCTGCTGATCGCCATGCCGGGGATGAACGATCCGCGGTTTGCGGGGTCCGTCGTGCTGGTCTGCGCGCATGGCGAGCAGGGGGCGATGGGGCTGGTGCTGAACCGCCCGCTGCCCGAGATCCGGTTTGCCGACCTGCTGGGCCAGCTGGGCATCGACGCGCCGGGGCAGATCCCGCCGCTGCCGGTCCATTTCGGCGGCCCGGTCGAACCGGGGCGCGGTTTCGTGCTGCACCGGATGCAGGCCGACGACGACGCCGACCCGGACGAGGGCGACGGCGAAGGCGGGCGCATGCGGATCGGCGAAGGCGGGCTGGCGATGACCACGACCCGCGACATCCTTGAGGATATCGCCCGCGGCCGCGGCCCCGACCGCGCGGTGCTGTCGCTGGGCTATGCCGGCTGGGGTGCGGGCCAGCTTGAGGGTGAGCTGATGGCCAACGGCTGGCTGACCGCCGACGCCGGCGACGACATCGTCTTTGGCGCCGACAACACCCAGAAATGGCAGGCGGCGCTGAAATCGCTGGGCATCGACCCCCTGATGCTGTCGGCGGCCGCGGGGCGCGCCTGAGGGGTCGGGGCGCGGCATCCGTGCCGCCGCCCCGCTTGCCCGTCGCGCACCCATTTGCCATAGAGGGCCCGGACAACCGGAGGCCCCCATGACGTTCCGCGCCCGTCACCTGCTGGGGGTCGAGCCGCTTGCCCCGGCCGAGATCACGTCCCTGCTGGACCTTGCCGAGACCTATGCCGCGCTGAACCGCCGCACGGTGAAACACGGCGACGCGCTGCAGGGGCTGACCCAGATCAACCTGTTCTTCGAGAACTCGACCCGCACCCAGTCCAGCTTTGAACTGGCCGGCAAGCGGCTGGGCGCGGACGTGATGAACATGCCCGTCGCCCAGTCCAGCGTCAAAAAGGGCGAGACGCTGATCGACACCGCCCTGACGCTGAACGCGATGCAGCCCGACCTGCTGGTCGTGCGCCATCCCCATTCCGGCGCGGTCAACCTGCTGGCCAGCAAGGTCAACTGCGCCGTCCTGAACGCGGGCGACGGGCGGCACGAACACCCAACGCAGGCGCTGCTGGACGCGCTGACCATCCGGCGCGCCAAGGGGAGGCTGCACCGGCTGACCGTCGCCATCTGCGGCGACATCGCCCACAGCCGCGTCGCCCGGTCGAACCTGATCCTGCTGGGCAAGATGGAGGCGCGGGTGCGCCTTGTCGGCCCCGCCACGCTGATGCCGAAAGGCGCCGCCGACTGGGGCTGCGAGGTGTATGAGGACATGCGCGAGGGATTGCGCGACGCCGACGTGGTGATGATGCTGCGCCTGCAAAAGGAACGCATGGACGGCGGCTTCATCCCGTCGGAACGCGAATATTTCCACCGCTGGGGGCTGGACGCCGAAAAGCTGGCGCTGGCCAAGCCCGACGCCATCGTCATGCACCCCGGCCCGATGAACCGCGGCGTGGAAATCGACGGCACCATCGCCGACGACATCAACCGCAGCGTCATCCAGGACCAGGTGGAAATGGGCGTGGCGGTCCGCATGGCCGCGATGGACCTGCTGGCGCGCAACCTGCGCGCCGAACGGGGCGCACGGGCGGCGGAGGGGGGCGCGTATGTCTGACGCCCCGACCCGCAGCACCCCGGCCGCGCCGTTCCCCCATCGTCCGGCTGCGGCCGCCACCGCCACAAGGTCCGTCCGATGATCCTGCATTTCCAGAACGCCCGCCTGATCGACCCGCAGGCGCTGACCGACGAACCCGGCAGCCTGACCGTGCAGGACGGCGTCATCGTCGGGCTGGATGACGACGCGCCCGAGGGCGCGACGGTCATCGACTGCGGCGGGCGCTGCCTTGCCCCCGGCATCGTGGACTGGGGCGTCAAGATCGGCGAGCCGGGCGAGCGGCACCGCGAATCCATGCGCTCCGCCGCGCTGGCGGCGGCGGCGGGGGGCGTGACGACCATCGTCGCCCGGCCCGACACGCTGCCCCCCATCGACACCCCCGAGGGGCTGGAGTTCGTGACCCGGCGCGCCGCCGAGCAGCCGGTCCGCATCCGCCACCAGGCCGCGCTGACCCGCGCGCGCGACGGGCGCGAGATGGTCGAGATGGGGTTCCTGATGGACGCGGGCGCGCTGGCCTTCACCGATGGCGTGCGGGTGGTTTCCGACACACGGCTTTTGTCGCGCTGCATGGGCTATGCGCGGGGACTGGGCGCGCTGATCGTGGGCCACCCGCAGGACGCGGGGCTGTCGCGCGGCGCGGCGGCGACGGCGGGCAAGTTCGCCTCGCTTTACGGCATCCCGGCGGTGTCGCCGATGGCCGAGCGCATGGGGCTGGAACGCGACCTGGCGCTGGTCGAGATGACGGGGGTGCGCTGGCACGCCGACCAGATCACCACGGCGGCCGCCCTGCCGGTGCTGGACCGGGCGCGGGCGGCGGGGCTGGACGTGACGGCCGGCGCGTCGATCCACCACCTGACGCTGAACGAATACGACGTGGGCGACTATCGCACCTTTTTCCGCCTGACCCCGCCCCTGCGGTCCGAGGATGACCGCATGGCGCTGGTCGAGGCGGTGGCCGACGGCCGCATCGACGTCATCGGCAGTTTCCACACGCCGCAGGACGAAGAGTCCAAGCGCCTGCCGTTCGAGGTCGCGGCCCCCGGCGCGGTGGGGCTGGAAACGCTGCTGCCCGCCGCGATGCGGCTTTACCATCAGGGCGGGATCGGGCTGGCGCAGCTGTGGCGCGCGCTGTCGCTGAACCCCGCCACGCGGCTGGGCCTGCCCGGCGGGCGGCTGGGGGCGGGGGCGCCGGCCGATCTGGTGCTGTTCGACCCGGACGCGCCTTTTGTGCTGGACCGCTTCGCGCTGCGGTCGAAGTCAAAGAACACCCCCTTTGACGGCGCGCGGATGGAGGGGCGGGTGCTGGGCACATGGGTCGGCGGCAAGCGCGTGTTCGGGGGCGGCCATGACTGACGCGCTGACGCTGATCGCGGCCGCCGTCGGCGGCTATCTGCTGGGATCGGTTCCCTTTGGCATCGTCATCACCCGCGCGCTGGGTCTGGGCGACCTGCGCGCCATCGGGTCCGGCAACATCGGCGCGACGAACGTGCTGCGCACCGGGCACAAGGGCGCGGCGCTGGCCACGCTGATCCTGGACAGCGGCAAGGGGGCCATCGCCGTCCTGCTGGCGCGCTGGCTGGCGGGCGATGCCGCCGCGCTAGTCGCTGGCGGCGCGGCGTTCATGGGCCATCTGTTCCCGGTCTGGCTGGGCTTTCGCGGCGGCAAGGGCGTGGCCACCTTTCTGGGCACGACGCTGGCGCTGTTTCCCGCGCTGGGCGTGATGGCCTGCGCGCTGTGGCTGGCGACGGCCGCGATCACCCGCATCTCGTCCCTGTCGGCGCTGGTCGCCGCCGCCGGCGCGCCCGTCTTTGCCCTGATCTGGGGGCTGCGCGGGCTGGCGGCCGTCACGCTGTTCATGGCGGTGCTGATCGTCGTGCGCCACCGCGCCAACATCCAGCGCCTGCTGGCGGGCACCGAGCCCCGGATCGGCGGGGCCAAGCCGCGCTAGACGTGAGGCAGGGCAGCACTCGGTGCGCTCAGGAATAAAGCGCCCGGTTTTCCGCACGCAGGCGGATCGACAGCACGGCGGCGTTCAGGACGGTGAACACCGCCGCCACCCCCACCAGCCCCAGCACCAGCGGGGCCACGGCGATTTCCGCCACGACCAGCGTATAGTTCGGATGCCGCAGCCAGCGGAACGGGCCGCGCCGCACCAGCGGCTCGCCCGTGACGATGATCCGCGTCGTCCAGCGCGACCCAAGAGTCGTCAGTATCCACAGCCGCAGCCCCTGCAGCACGGCGAACAGCGCCAGCCAGCCCGCATGGACCGGCTGTCCCCAGCCGAACGCCGCGATGCAGGCCAGCCAGGCCCCGTGCAGCGCCACGATCAGCGGATAATGCGCCGCGCCATGTTCGACCGCTCCCCGCGCCAGCAGCCGCGCGGTGTTGCGCCGCGCCAGCGCCAGCTCGGCCAGCCGCTGAGCGACCAGAAAGCCGATGAACAGCGCCGCGCCCATCACAAATCCAGCGGCAGCATCGACAGCGTGAACCCCGGCCCCAGCGCCGACAGCATCAGCCGGCCCGAGGGCCGCGTCGCCAGCACCCGTTCCAGCACGAACAGCACGGTCGGCGCGGACATGTTGCCGGCGTCGCGCAGCACGTCGCGTTCGGCGTCAAGGCTGCCGCCGGGCAAGCCCAGCGCGGCCTCGATCGCGGTCACGACCTTGGCCCCGCCGGGGTGGCAGACCATGCGGGCGACGGGTGCCGCGCCCAGCGCGGGCTGCATGGCGGCATAGGCGGCGGCCAGCTCCGCCTCGGCAAAGGCGGGGATCGAGCGGTCGAAGATCACCCCCAGCCCGGTGTCGTCCACGTCCCAGCCCATGATGTCCAGCGTGGTGGGCCACATGTGCTGGACACCGCGCCCGACCGCGGGGCCGGTGTCGCCCGCGCCCGACCCCAGGACGACGGCGGCCGCGCCGTCGCCGAACAGCGCGGTGGCGATGATGTCGGCCTTGTCCATCCGGTCCATGCGGAACAGCAGGGTGCAGGTTTCGACCGCGACCATCAGCACCCGCGATCCGGGTCGCGCCGCGGCCAGGTCGCGCGCGATGGAAAGGCCGGTGACGCCCCCCGCGCAGCCAAGGCCGAACACCGGCACCCGCTGGACGTCGGGGCGAAAGCCCATGTCGCGGGCCGCCCGCGCCTCGATCGTGGGGGTGGCGACGCCGGTGGACGAGACGGTGACGATGGTGTCGATCCGGTCGGCGGCCAGCCCCGCCGCCGCCAGCGCGCGGGCCGCCGCGTCCTGGAACAGCGCCGTCGCGCCCGCCAGATAGGCGTCGTTGCGCGTCTTCCACCCGTGCGCGCCGCCGAACCAGCCCATCGGGACGACCGACCCGCGCCGGTCGATGCCCGCGTTCTCGAACGCGGCGGCGATGCGGTCGAACTGGGGATAGCGCGGGGCCAGCAGCTCGCGCGCGCGGGCGATCACGTCGGTCTGGCGCAGGATGTGCGGGGGCAGGGCGGTCGCCAGTCCCAGCAGGCGCACGGGGGTGTCGGTCGCGGGGTTGGGGTCGCCGACGGGCAGGGGCTGGTGAAGGGTCACGATCCGATCCTTTCGGCATCAGCCATCAAGGCGCGGCGCGGCCCGCTTGTTCCATCACCGTGTCGGCACCGGCGTATCGCCGGAATAGTCGTAAAAGCCGCGCCCGGTCTTGCGGCCCAGCCACCCCGCCTCGACGTATTTCGTCAGCAGCGGGCAGGGGCGGTATTTGGTGTCGGCCAGCCCCTCGTGCAGGACGTTCATGATCGCCAGGCAGGTGTCCAGCCCGATGAAATCGGCCAGTTCCAGCGGGCCCATCGGGTGGTTGGCGCCCAGCTTCATCGACTCGTCGATGGAGCGGACGTTGCCCACACCTTCATACAGCGTATAGACCGCCTCGTTGATCATCGGCATCAGGATGCGGTTGACGATGAAGGCCGGGAAATCCTCGGCGCTGGCGGCGGTCTTGCCGATCTTTTCGACGACCTCGTGCAGGGTGCGATAGGTCGCGTCGTCGGTGGCGATGCCGCGGATCAGCTCCACCAGCTGCATGACGGGCACCGGGTTCATGAAGTGGAACCCCATGAACTTGTGCGGACGGTCGGTGCGGCTGGCCAGCCGGGTGATGGAAATCGACGAGGTGTTCGACGTCAGGATCGTGTCGGGCGTCAGATGCGGCAGCAGCGTGTCGAAGATCTGCTGCTTGACCGTCTCGCGTTCGGTCGCGGCCTCGATCACCAGGTCGCAGGCGCCCAGGTCGGTCAGCGTCTGGGTCGTTCGGATGCGCGCCATCGCGGCGTCCTTGTCGGCGGCCGCGACCTTGCCGCGGCTGACCTGCCGGTCAAGGTTGCGGTCGATCAGCGCCACCGCCTTGTCCAAGGCCTCGGCCGAGATGTCGGTCATCAGCACGTCGAACCCCGCCAGCGCAAAGACATGGGCGATGCCGTTGCCCATCTGACCCGCACCGACGATGCCCACCGACTGAACCGCCATGTTCGTCCCCTTTGACTGACCGCGGCGACGATAGGGCCAAGCCGGACGGGTCGGCAATGGCAAACCGCCCGGGGCGAGGGCCACGGGCGGTTGCAGGCATGCAGGCGTGGGGGAGGGAACCGCCTTCGGTTCCCCAACTCACAGTTTTTCGGTCAGTTCCGGCAGGATGGTGAAAATGTCGCCCACCAGGCCATAGTCGGCGACCTGAAAGATCGGCGCTTCCTCGTCCTTGTTGATGGCGACGATGACCTTGCTGTCCTTCATCCCCGCCAGATGCTGGATCGCGCCCGAGATGCCGGCCGCGATATACAGTTCCGGCGCCACCACCTTGCCGGTCTGCCCGACCTGCCAGTCGTTCGGCGCATAGCCCGAATCGACCGCCGCGCGGGATGCGCCGACGGCGGCGCCCAGCTTGTCGGCCAAGGCCTCGATGATGGCGAAGTTGTCCTTGGACCCCAGCGCGCGCCCGCCCGAGACGATGCGCTTGGCCGAGGTCAGTTCCGGGCGGTCGGATGCCGCGACCTTGTCCTCGACCCAGGACGACAGGCCCGATTCCGAACCGGCGACCTCGTTGTGATCGACCGGCGCGGCAGTCCCGCCCTGGCCCGCCGCCTCAAAGCTGGCGGTGCGGACGGTCAGAACCTTGACCTTGTCCGAGGATTTCACCGTCTGGATGGCGTTGCCGGCATAGATCGGGCGGGCGAAGGTGTCGGCGTCCACCACCTCCATCACGTCGGAAATCACCATCACGTCCAGCAGGGCGGCGACGCGCGGCGCGATGTTCTTGGCGCTGGCGGTCGAGGGCAGGACGATGTGGCTGAACCCGCCCGCCATGCCGACGATCAGGTCGGCCAGCGGCTCGGCCAGGCCGTGCTGATGCGCGGGCGAGCTGACGCAGGCGACCTTGGCGACGCCGTCCAGCCTGGCGGCCTCGTCCGCGGCCCCGTGGCAGTCGTGGCCTGCGACCAGCACCGTCACGTCGCCCAGCTTTTTCGCCGCGCTCAGCGCCTTGGCGGTGGCGTCCGTCGCCAGTTCCTTGCCGTTGTTCAGTTCGGCGACCAGAAGAACGGCCATCACACCACCCCCGCTTCTTTCAGTTTCGACACCAGCTCATCGACCGAGCCGACCTTGACGCCGGCCTTGCGGCCCGCCGGTTCGGTCGTCTTGACCACCGTCAGCCGCGGCGAGACATCGACGCCGTAATCGGCGGCGGTCTTCTCCTCCAGCGGCTTTTTCTTTGCCTTCATGATGTTGGGCAGCGAGGCATAGCGCGGCTCGTTCAGGCGCAGGTCGGCCGTGATCACGGCCGGCAGCTTGACGGAAATCGTCTGCAGCCCGCCATCGACCTCGCGCGTGACGCGGGCCGCGTCGCCATCGATCGCGATTTCGGACGCATAGGTCGCCTGGCCCCAGCCCAGCAGCGCCGCCAGCATCTGGCCGGTGGCGTTCATGTCGTTGTCGATGGCCTGCTTGCCGGCGATGACCAGCCCAGGCTGTTCCTCGGCCACGACCTTGGCAAGGATCTTGGCGACGGCCAGCGGCTCAATGTCCTGATGCACGTCGTCGGCGGCGACCACCACGATGCCGCGGTCCGCGCCCATCGCCAGCGCCGTGCGGATGGTTTCGGCGGCCTGCTTGACGCCGATCGAGACGACGACGATCTCGGTCGCGGCGCCCTTCTCCTTCAGGCGGATCGCCTCTTCGACGGCGATCTCGTCGAACGGGTTCATGGACATCTTGACGTTGGCCAGATCGACACCCGATCTGTCCGCCTTGACCCTGGCCTTGACGTTATAGTCGATCACCCGCTTGACCGGCACGAGAACCTTCATCGGCGCCTCTCCACTTCACTGCGTCAAAATCTGGGGACCAGATAGCGGCGGCGGCCGGGGTTTTACAGGGGGAAAATGCCCCGCCACGCCACAACCGGACGACCGCCCGCGCGGGCGGAACCAATGCCCGCCTATCGCGACCCGCCGGGCACCCACAGGATGTCGCCCGCGCCGCCGCCGTTGGCTGCGCGGGCGGCGACGAACAGCCAGTCCGACAGGCGGTTCAGATAGCGGATCGCGACGGGGTTCACGTCGCCGCCAAGGGCCAGTCCGGTCGCGCGGCGTTCGGCGCGCCGGGCCACGGTGCGGGCCAGGTGCAGATGCGCGGCAAGCGCGGTGCCGCCGGGCAGGATAAAGCTGCGCAGCGGCGACAGCGCCGCGTTCATCGCGTCGATCTCGGATTCCAGCCGGTCCACCTGCGACGCGATGATCCGCAGCACCGCATAGGGCGCGTCGGCGTCCGCCGCCATGTTCGGGCGCGACAGGTCGGCGCCCAGGTCGAACAGTTCGTTCTGGATGACGGCAAGGCGGTCGGCCATGTCGCCGCCCGCATGCAGCCGCGCAAGGCCCAGCGTCGCGTTCAGCTCGTCCACCGTGCCATAGGCCTCGACCCGCGCATCGTGCTTGGGCACGCGCGAGCCGTCCGACAGCGCCGTGTCGCCGCCGTCGCCGGTGCGGGTATAGATCCTGTTCAGCACGACCATGTCACTGTCCCCGCATCCAGACATAGGCCAGGATCAGCACGATCGCCACGGCCTGCGCGATCAGCCGCCAGCGCATCATCCGGTTGCCGTGCTTGCGGTTGAACTCGCCACCCCGGGCGAAGCCGCCGATGCCGGTGGCCAGAATCGCGGTCACGACCAGCACCGCCAGCGCCGCCAGGATGAACAGAGGCTTGTCGTGCATGGCGCCACCGCCTTTCGGGCGCACCCTAGCCGCGCCGCGCCACCCAGTCCAGTGCGCGGGTGGACAGCACCCGGCGCGCGACGCCCGCAAGGACGGCGGGGCGGGTGACGGCATAGCGGGCACGGGGGCGCGGGCTTTCCAGCGCGTGGACCAGCCGGTCGCTGACGGCCGAGGGCGGCAGTTCGTGGCGGTCCGGTCCCTTGGGTTCGTAAAGGCGCCGCAGCAGGCTGGCGCGATACTGGTCGGCCCGCGCGCTGGCCTGCCAGTCGATCCAGCGTTCGAAATGCGGGATGGAATTGGCGCGGATGCGGCTGGTGATCGGGCCGGGCTGGATCAGCACGACCTTGATGGGCGTGTCGGACAGTTCCAGCCGCAGGACGTCGGTCATCCCCTCCATCGCGAACTTGGTCGCGACATAGGCGCCGCGCCACGGGATGCCGACCAGCCCCAGGACCGAGCTGACGTTGACGATCCGCCCCCCGCCGTTCGCGCGGAAATGCGGGATCAGGCGGCGGGTCAGGTCGTGGGTGCCGAACAGGTTCGCCTCGAATATGGCGCGCAGCCCGCCGCGGGGCAGATCCTCGACCGCGCCGGGCAGGGCGAATGCCGCGTTGTTGACCAGCGCGTCGATGCGGCCAAGGGCCATCGCGGCCGTGGCGCAGGCGCGGGTGCTGTCCTCGTCCGACAGGTCAAGGGGCAGGGCGGTCATCCCCTCGGCGGCGCGGGCGGCCAGGTCATCGGGGCGGCGGCAGGTGGCGATGACGCGCCAGCCGCGCGACTGCATCCGCCGCGCCATGTCCAGCCCGATGCCGGACGAGCAGCCGGTGATCAGGACGGTCCGGGGCGCGCCGGGTGCAGGGGCGGGCGCAAATGCGGTAGCGGATGCGGGCGGCAAGGTCAGACCGGCCGTTCCGACAGATGCACGGCGGGCACATAGCCGACGCGGCCCTGTGCGTCGCGCACCTCGACAAAGCCGTCGCGGGTGTCGCCCAGGGGATACAGCGGCTCGCCCTGCGGGACATCGCGCACAAGGGCCGCGTCGCGCGCCGGGCGGGCAAAAATGCCGGACCGCGGCCCGGCGACATACAGCGTCGGCAGACCGGCGGCGGGCGCGGGGGCGGGCGTCGCGGCGGGCAGGCCGATCCCCGGCAGCACGCCCGCGCTGAGCGTGGGCGCCGGGCTGCCGGTCCATTCGGTCCCCAGCAGCGCCAGCAGGCCGAACAGGGCGACAAGAGACAGGGCAATCACACGAAACATGGCATCGAACAGGCGCCGGGCAGGGTGCCATCCTTTCTGATTGGCCGCCACAGGGCGACCAGATGGGGACAAAGCCGCGGGCGTGCCGACGACTGGTTACGTGCGAAACGCCCCTTCGTCCGCCTGCGTTCCCGCGCGTGGCTCACCAAGGCGTCATCCCGCCGGGGCTGTTGCACGATTGCCGCGGCCGGGCTGGACCAGCCCCGCAACGGGGCGTAGATCAGCGCCGATGAGCCAGTCCGACGCACCCGATCCCGACCGCCCGCCCGCCACGATGTCGGAACCGCTGAGCCGCGCCATCGGCGAGCGTTACCTGACCTATGCGCTGTCCACGATCATGCACCGCGCGCTGCCCGACGCGCGCGACGGGCTGAAGCCGGTCCACCGCCGCATCCTTTACGCCATGCGGGAACTGCGCCTGTCGCCCACCGGCGCGTTCCGCAAGTCGGCCAAGATTTCCGGCGACGTGATGGGCAACTATCACCCGCATGGGGACGGGGCGATCTATGACGCGATGGCGCGGCTGGCCCAGCCCTTCGCCATGCGCTATCCGCTGGTGGACGGGCAGGGCAACTTTGGCAGCCTGGACGGCGACAACCCCGCCGCCAGCCGCTATACCGAGGCGCGGCTGACGCTGGCGGCCGAGGCGCTGATGGACGGGCTGGCCGAGGATGCGGTCGATTTCCGCCCGAACTATGACGGCACGCTGACCGAACCCGTGGTGCTGCCGGCGGCGTTCCCGAACCTGCTGTGCAACGGCGCGTCGGGCATCGCGGTGGGCATGGCCACCAACGTGCCCCCCCACAACCTGCACGAGGTCGTGGACGCCTGCCTGCACCTGATCAAGTCGCCCGATGCCCGGCACGAGACGCTGATGGCGATCATGCCCGGCCCCGATTTCCCCACCGGCGGCGTGCTGGTCGAGGATGCGGCGACGCTGGCCGATGCCTATCGCACCGGGCGCGGCAGCCTGCGCCTGCGGGCGCGCTGGCAGATCGAGGATCTGGGCCGCGGCACCTGGCAGGTCGTGGTGACCGAAATCCCCTATCAGGTCCAGAAATCCCGCCTGATCGAGCGGCTGGCCGAGCTGGTGACGACCCGCAAGATCCCGATCCTGGCCGACGTGCGCGACGAATCCGCCGATGACGTGCGCATCGTGCTGGAACCCCGCGCCCGCAACGTCGATGCCGCGCAGCTGATGGCGGCGCTGTTCCGGGTCAGCGACCTCGAGGTGCGGTTCGGGCTGAACATGAACGTGCTGATCGACGGGCGCACGCCCAAGGTCTGCTCGCTGTCGGAAATGCTGCGCGCCTTCCTCGACCACCGGCGCGAGGTGCTGCAGCGCCGGTCCGCCCACCGGCTGGAAAGGATCGCGGCCCGGCTTGAGGTGCTGGACGGCTATATCGTGGCCTATCTGAACCTTGACCGGGTGATCGAGATCATCCGCCACGAGGACGAGCCGAAGGCCGTGATGATGGCCGAGTTCGGCCTGTCGGACGCGCAGGTCGAGGCGATCCTGAACATGCGCCTGCGCGCCCTGCGGCGGCTGGAGGAGATCGAGCTGCGCGCCGAACGCGACCGGCTGGCCGAGGAGCAGGGCGGGCTCTTGGCCCTGCTGGCAGACGAGGGGCGGCAGTGGGCGCGCATCGCCGACCAGCTGCGCGAGGTGCGGGGCCTGTTCGGCAAGTCGAACCCCGAAGGCGCGCGCCGGACCGAGATCACCGCCTCCGAGGACGTGCAGCCGGTCGATTTCGACGCCATGATCGAACGCGAGCCGGTGACGGTGATCCTGTCCCGCATGGGCTGGATACGCGCCATGAAGGGCCACCAGCCGCTGGACGCGGAACTGAAGTTCCGCGACGGCGACGGGCCGTTCATGGCGCTGCACGCGGAAACCACCGACAAGCTGATGATCTTCGGCGCGAACGGGCGGTTCTATACGCTGCCCGCCAACAATCTGCCCGGCGGGCGGGGGTTGGGAGAGCCGCTGCGTCTGATGATCGACCTGCCCAACGACGCCGCCGTGCTGGCGATGTTCGCATGGCGCGCGGACCAGCAGTATCTGGTCGCGTCCAAGGCGGGGGACGGGTTCGTGGTCGGCGCCGCCGACATGCTGGCGCAGACGCGGGCGGGCAAGCAGGTGCTGAACGGCGATGCGGCTCTGGTCCGCCGGGTCGAGGGCGATCACGTCGCGGTCGTGGGCGACAACCGCAAGCTGCTGGTGTTCCCGCTGTCCGAACTGCCCGAGATGGGGCGCGGCAAGGGCGTGCGCCTGCAAAAGTTCAAGGACGGCGGGCTGGCGGACGCCAAGTGCATCACCCTGTCGGTCGGGCTGTCGTGGCTGGACCCGGCCGGCCGCACCCGCACGGAACCGGACCTGACCGAATGGCTGGGCAAGCGGGCCACGGCCGGGCGCATGGCCCCGCGCGGGTTCCCGCGCGACAACCGCTTCGGCTGAGGACGCGGGTCAGTCCGCGGGCGGCACGCCCCGACAACCGCTTCGGCTGAAGAGGGCGGGTCTGCGGGCGGCACCCGCTGGCAACCGCTGCGGCTGAAAGCGCGGGTCGGCGGGCGGCACGCCCCGACAACCGTTTCGGCTGAAGGCGCGGATCAGTCCGCGGGCGGCACGCCGCCCAGCAGCGCCGTCAGGTCGGTCGCGGCCTGGCGCACGCGGTCGCCCATCGCGTCCAGCCGGTCGTCCGTCAGCCGCGCCGCCGCGCCGGAAATCGAGATCGCGCAGGCCGCCTCGCCCAGCGGCGACCACACGACGGCGGCAAGGCAGCGCAGGCCGATGCCGAACTCCTCATCGTCCAGCGCCCAGCCGCGGCGGCGGGTCAGGGCGATGTCGGCCAGCGCCGCCTGCGGGGTGCACAGGCTTTTCGACGTCAGCGGCGGCAGCCCGGCGCGGGCGGCCAGCGCCACGATGTCCTCGTCGCGCCAGCTGGCCAGGATCGCCTTGCCCATCGCCGATGAGAACACCGGCACCCGTCGGCCCGGCGGGGACAGGGCGCGGCGGATTTCGCGGCTTTCGACCTGGCTGAGCGTGATGAGGTGGTCGTCGTCCAGGATGCCCAGGTTCGCCGTCTCGCGCGTCAGATCGCGCAGGCGGCGCAGCAGCGGCAGGGCGGGGGCGACAAAGCTGAGCTTGCGGCCGTAAGCCATGCCGGCCGCGAACGCCTCGCGCCCGACATGCCAGACGGCGCCCGCGGACTCGAACTGGGCGAAGCCCTGCTGTTCCAGCGTGGTCAGCAGCCGGTGCGCCGTGGACACCGGCAGCCCCGCCGCCCGCGCCAGATCGCTGAGCCGCGCGCCGCCGTCGCCCTGCGCGATCAGCCGCAGCAGCGACAGCGCCCGCACCACCGACTGAACCCCGTCCCGCGCCTCGGCCATGCCCGCCTTCCCCCGTTGCTTTCCGCATGATGGGAAAAACCGGGGCGAATGTCACGTTCTTCGATGTGCGATGGTATCCCGTGGCCCAACCGCAGGAGGATGCCATGACCGATTACGTCGAACGCCACGGCCTGTCCGTCGCCGCCCCGCTGGCCCGTCTGGTCGAGGATGAGGTGCTGACCGGGGGCGTCACGCCCGATGCGTTCTGGTCGGGCTATGCCGCCATCCTGCGCGACCTGGGGCCGGAGAACCGCGCCCTGCTGGACCGCCGCGGCGACCTGCAGCGCCAGATCGACGACTGGCACCGCGCCCGCCGCGGCCAGCCCCACGATGCCGCCGCCTATGAGGCGTTCCTGACCGACATCGGCTATCTGGTGCCCGCCCCCGCGCCGTTCCGGGTGGCGACGGAAAACGTTGACCCTGAAATCGCGGGCATCGCCGGGCCGCAGCTGGTCGTGCCGGTCAGCAACGCGCGCTTTGCCCTGAACGCGGCCAATGCGCGCTGGGGGTCGCTGTATGACGCGCTGTATGGCACCGACGCGCTGCCGGGGCGGGCCGCGCCGGGCGGCTATGACGCCGCGCGGGGCGCGCAGGTGATCGCCTGGGCGCGGGCGCATCTGGACCGCGTGGCGCCGCTGTCGGGTGCGGCCTGGGCGGACGTGACGGCGATGCGCGTCGCCGACGGCGCGCTGCGGGTGACGGCGGGCGGCGCGGAAACCGGGCTGGCCGATCCGGCGCAGTTCGCCGGATACACCGAATCCGGCGACGTGTTCCTGCGGGTGAACGGCCTGATGATCCGCATCGTCGTGGACCGCGACAGCGTGATCGGCCGCGACGATCCGGCAGGCATCGCCGATGTCCTGATCGAAAGCGCCCTGACCGCCATCCAGGACGCCGAGGACAGCGTGGCCGCCGTGGATGCCCAGGACAAGGTGCAGGTCTATCGCGCCTGGCTGGGGCTGATGCGCGGCGATCTGGCCGAGACGTTTGACAAGGGCGGCCGGACGATGACGCGGCGGCTGAACCCTGACGTGGACTATCTCGACCCGCAGGGCCGGACCGCGACGCATCCCGGCCGCGCCGTGCTGCTGGTGCGCAACGTGGGCCATCTGATGACCACCGACGCGGTGCTGCTGGACGGGCGGGAAACGCCCGAGGGGATCATGGACGCGATGGTGACGGTCGCCGCCGCCATGCACGACCTGAACCGCACCGACGGGCCGAAAAACAGCCGGGCCGGGTCGGTCTATGTGGTCAAGCCCAAGATGCACGGCCCCGACGAGGTGGCGTTCGCCGACCGGCTGTATGGCCGCGTCGAACAGGTGCTGGGCCTGCCCGCCAACACCGTCAAGCTGGGCGTCATGGACGAAGAGCGCCGCACCTCGGCCAACCTTGCGGCCTGCATCGCGGCGGTCCGGGATCGCTGCGTGTTCATCAACACCGGCTTTCTGGACCGCACCGGGGACGAGATCCACACCTCGATGCAGGCGGGTCCGGTTGTCCCCAAGGAGGCGATGAAGGACCAGCCGTGGCTGGCGGCCTATGAGGCGGGCAACGTCGATGCCGGGCTTGCCGCCGGGATGGCGGGCCGCGCGCAGATCGGCAAGGGCATGTGGGCGCGCCCCGACGACATGGCCGCGATGCTGGACGCCAAGATCGCCCACCCGCAAGCCGGTGCCAGCACCGCGTGGGTGCCCTCGCCCACCGCCGCCACGCTGCACGCGACGCATTACCACCTGGTCGATGTGGACAGGGTGCAGCAGTCGCTGGCCGGGCGCGCGCCCGCGTCGCGCACCGCGCTGCTGACGCCCCCGATGCTGGGCGGCGCGAACCTGTCCGAGGCCGAGGTCGCGCACGAGATCGACAACTCGTGCCAGTCGATCCTGGGCTATGTGGTGCGCTGGGTCGATCAGGGCGTCGGCTGTTCCAAGGTGCCCGACATCAACGACGTGGCGCTGATGGAGGATCGCGCGACGCTGCGGATCTCCTCGCAGCATCTGGCGAACTGGCTGATGCACGGGATCATCACCGAGGCGCAGGTGCAGGAATCGCTGGCGCGGATGGCGGCCAGGGTCGATGCCCAGAACGCGGGCGACCCGGCCTATCGGCCGATGGCGCCGGGGCTGGACGGGCCTGCGTTCAACGCCGCCCGCGACCTGATCCTGAAGGGCGCGGACCAGCCGTCCGGCTATACCGAACCGCTGCTGCATGCCGCCCGGCGCGCGGCCAAGCGGCAGGCGGCGGGCTGACGGCGGTAGAGGGCAGGCGAGTTGAGGATGGGAGCCTGAGGCGGGCGCGGCGAGGGAGGCGGCAGGCGGGCTGGGGCGGACACGGGGCCGCGGCTGGGGCCGCTAAAGCAGCCATTCGATCGGCAGCCGGCCCAGCAGCCACAGGAACACCCGCTGGGCCAGGTTGGTGCCCGGCTCGGTCCGGTGGATCGTCACCGGATCGTCGCCGGCCGGCTGGTGCCAGACGATCCGGCCGCGGTCGTCCAGCACCGGGCCATAGGACAGCGTGGGCAGCACCCGGTCCAGCCCCTCGTTGACCTGCGCGGCCACGCGGCGGCTTTCGATCATCACGCCCATTTCGGTGTTGAGCATCACCGATCGCGGGTCGAGGTTGAACGACCCGATGAAGATCCGTTCGCCGTCCACGGTCACCGTCTTGGAATGCAGGCTGGCGCGGGTCGAGGCGCCGGGGACGCGCGGTTCGCGCGGGGTGCCGGCGGTGGCCCGCATCTCGAACAGCGCGACGCCCCCGCGCAGCAGGGCGGGACGGTATTTCACATAGGCCGAATGAACGACCAGCACGTCCGTCGCCTCTTGCGAGTTGGTCAGCACGCGCACGCGCCTGCCCTCGCCCGCCAGGCGCGCCAGCCGTTCGGTCAGCCGCCGCCCCGGCACGAAATAGGCCGACACGATGTCCACCGACCGGTCGGGCGAAGCCATCAGCCGCATCAGCTGGGCATACAGCAGGTCGCGGGTGCGGACCTTGCCAAGCCCCTTGGCGGGATCGTCGCTCATCAACGTGACCGGCGCCCATTCCAGCACCGCGGCCCCCTGCGCCAGCTTGTCCATCAGCGGCGCCGACCGGACCGCCGCCCGGTGAGCAAGCCAGTCGTCGCTTTCGGTCAGCCGGTCCGCATCCGCCTGCGTCCGTTCCAGCCCGCCGGGCGCGTCCGGCAGGATCAGCTCGGCCGGATAGGCCGACCCCGACGCCCAGTATCCGTCGAAATCCGCCCCCGCGTCGGCCGCGACCGCGCCCACCGCCAGCACGTCCGTATCCAGGTAATGCGGCCCCGCGCCGAACGAGAAGTAGATGTCGCCGATGTTGCGCCCGCCCAGGATCGTGACCGCGCCGTCGGCGGTCAGCGACTTGTTGTGCATCCGCCGGTTCAGCCGCAGAAAGTCGAAGGCAAAGCCCAGCGACTTGGGCCGGCGCAGGATGAAGGGGTTGAACAGCCGCACCTCGACCGTGGGCAGGGTGTTCAGCGCGGCAAGGTCGGCGTCCAGCCCCGCGATGCCGTTGTCGTCCAGCAGCAGCCGGATGCGCACCCCGCGGTCGGCCGCCGCGTGCAGTTCGGTCAGCAGCGTCAGGCCCGTCGCGTCGCGCTGCCAGATGTAATACTGCAGGTCCAGCGTTTCCTCGGCGGCGCGGATGACGGCGATGCGCGCGCCCAGCGCGTCCAGCCCGGTCAGCAGCGGCATGACCCCGCTGTCGTGCGGCACGTTCCCCGCGGCCGCCGTCACGGCGCGGCCCAGCGTGGTGCGGTCGGACGCGGGGATGGCGGCGCTGACGCTGCGGCCCGTCATGTCAGGGGGGCGAAACGCGAGATGCGCGGCGAAGATCGCCGCCGCGCAGATGCAGAGCAGGATCAGGGTCGTCGTCAACACCTTGCGCCGCGGCCTTTTCAATGCGGCCTCACCCGCTGGCGCCCGCGCGCCGGTGGCGCGGGCCGATGATGGTCGTCACGTCGCGGGCTTGCGACGTCAGGCCAGCGCGCGGGCGATTTCCTCGCTTGTGGCGGCCGTCAGCGTCTTGGGCAGTTCCTTGACCAGCTTTTGTTCCAGCATCTTGTGATAATGCTTGCGCATCGACCCCAGGGTCGAGGGGTCGGCGATGATCGCCAGCTGATCGATCTTGTTCTGCAGCACCATCGCGTTCAGCCGTTCCGCCAGCTGCTTGGCAAAGGTCGCCTCGTCCTCGTCGCGCGGCGTCGTGTCCTCGGGCTGCCTGCCCTGGCTTTCGTCCTGCAGGTGCTGGGGGGACACCCGCTCGACCTCGTGCAGATCGACCCCGTGCCGCGCGACGTTGCGAAACAGCACGGCGCGATGCCCGTCGGCCACCACGACCAGCGCATTATGAGACAGCATGTCCTTGTCCTTTCGGCGAGCTTTTCGGGCCAACGCCGGCTGGCGGGTCCGGTTCCTGACCGGCCCGCGCCGGGGATCAGGACAGGCTGCCGCAAAAGCCCCGGATGCGCGCCACCGCGTCGGTCAGCTGGGCGTCCGACGCCGCATAGCTGATGCGGAAATGCGGGCTGAGGCCGAAGGCCGCGCCGAAGACGACCGCGACGCCGGTGGCGTTCAGCAGTTCCATCGCAAAGACCTGATCGTCGGTGATCGCCGTGCCCTCGGGCGTGCGCCGCCCGATCAGCCGGGCGATCGAGGGATAGACATAGAACGCCCCCTGCGGGGTGGGGCAGTCGATGCCCTCGCACTGGTTCAGCCCGGCGACCACCAGGTCGCGGCGGCGCTGGAACACGGCGCGGCTTTCGGCGATGTAATCCTGCGGCCCCTCCAGCGCGGCCAGCGCCGCATACTGGCTGATCGAACAGGGGTTCGAGGTCGATTGCGACTGCACGTTGGCCATGGCGCGGATCAGTTCGACCGGCCCCGCGCCATAGCCGATGCGCCAGCCGGTCATCGCATAGGCCTTGCTGACGCCGTTCATGGTCAGGGTGCGGTCGATCAGCCGCGGTTCCACCTGCGCGGGCGTCACAAAGCGGAAATCGTCATAGACGAGATGCTCATAGATGTCGTCGGCCAGCACCCAGACTTGCGGATGGCGCATCAGCACGTCGGTCAGCGCCCGCATCTCGGCCTCGCCATAGCCGGCGCCGGTGGGATTCGAGGGCGAGTTCAGGATCACCCATTTCGTCCGGGACGTGATGGCCGCGTCGAGCTGTTCGGGGGCGATGCGATAGCCGTTCTCGATCCCGGCCTTGATGACGACGGGCGTGCCGCCGCCCAGCGTCACCATGTCGGGATAGCTGACCCAATAGGGCGCGGGGATGATGACCTCGTCGCCGGGATTCAGCGTGGCGATCAGTGCGTTATACAGGATCTGCTTGCCGCCGGTCCCCACCGTCACCTGCTGCGGCGCATAGTCCAGCCCGTTTTCCCGCGCGAACTTGTCGGCGACGGCGCGCTTCAGCTCGGAGATGCCGTCCACGGCGGTATAGCGGGTATGGCCCGCGTCGATGGCGTCCTTGGCCGCCTGGCGGATATGCGCGGGGGTGTCAAAGTCGGGCTCGCCCGCCGACAGGCTGATGATGTCGCGGCCCTGCGCGGCCAGGTCGCGCGCAAGCCCGGTCATGGCGATGGTGGGCGAGGGTTTGACGCGGGCAAGGGTCTGCGACAGAAAGCTCATGTTCCACGCCTTTTTCCGGGGGTTTTCCCGTGATAGGCGCGGCGCGGCGGGGCTGCAAGCCGGGGCGGCATGGAAGGCGGGGCGACATGGAAGACCGGGCGACGCGGCTGAAACGGGTGACGATGCGCAGCTGGCGGCGCGGCATGCGCGAGATGGACCTGATCCTTGGCCCCTATGCCGAGGCGCGGCTGGACGCGCTGGCCGCCGAGGCGCTGGACGCCTATGAGGTGCTGCTGGATGAAAACGACCAGGATCTGTATCTGTGGGTGACGGCCCGGATCAACGGCGGGACCGCCGGGCCTGACCGGCACGCCGCGCTGCTGGACGACATCGCGGCCCATTCCGCCGGGCGCCTGCGGGAAATCCGGGGCGCTTAACCGAATCTTGGGGTTTTTGCGACAGTCTGGCCACATCACGCCCCAACGCGGATGGTGCCGATGACACGCCTTGCCCTGATCGCCTCTGCCAACAGCAGCCTTGACCTTGACGGCGACGACAGCCCGGACATGGCCGCGGCCTATGCGGAAAGCCTGCAGATCCTGGACCGGCTGCACCGGCTGATGCTGGACCTGATCAAGGATGAGTTCGAACGGCTGGCGCAGGACGACCTGACCCCGGTCCAGGCGCTGCTGCTGTATAACCTGGGCGCGGCCGAGGTGTCGGCGGGCGAGCTGCGGTCGCGCGGCATGTATCAGGGATCGAACGTCAGCTATAACCTGAAAAAGCTGGTCCAGATGGGCTATGTCCATCACGCCCGCTGCGACATGGACCGCCGGTCGGTGCGGGTCCGCCTGTCCGACAGCGGCGTCGAGGTCCGCGACACGGTGGCGCGGCTGTTCGCGCGCCACGCCGCAGGGCTGCGGATGTCGGGCGTGCTGGACGACCCGCCGCTGCCGCAGGTGAACCTGCAATGGCGGCGGGTGGAACGCTATTGGGCGGAACAGATCCGCTATATCTATTGACGATCAGCGGCCCGCCCGCGTCGTGAAAGGCGGCGTCACCAGTGTCCGGTGTTCGGCATGCTGGCCCAGGGTTCCTGCGGGGGCAGGTGCTCGCCCTCTTGCAAAAGCTCGATCGACACGTTGTCGGGGCTGCGCACGAACGCCATGTGCCCGTCGCGCGGCGGGCGGTTGATCGTCACGCCGTTGTCCATCAGATGCTGGCACGTCGCGTAGATGTCCCCGACCCGATAGGCGAGATGGCCAAAATGCCGGCTGTCGGACGGCAGGCCCTCGTCCCCGTCCCAGTTGAAGGTCAGTTCGACCGGCGTCTCGGGCTGGCCGGGCGGCGCCATGAAGACCAGCGTGAAGCGGCCCTTGTCGTTCTCGATCCGCCGCGTCTCGACCAGCCCCAGCAGGCTGAAGAAGCGCATCGAGGCGTCGAGGTCGAGGACGCGCACCATCGTGTGCAGATAGCGGATTTCCATGCCGGTTCCTTTCGGTTTGTCGGCGCCATCCTTTCACGGCTGGCGCGGCTCCGCTAGACAGTCGTGGACACGCCGCGAAAGGACCGACCATGCCCCTGACCCCCGCGCAGCAAGCCGAGATCGACGAGGCCCGCGCCACCCCCCGCCCCACCCTGCGCGCCGTGGCCGAGGGGATCGAACGGCACCTGTACGTCGCCCATCCGGTGCTGGACCACGGGCTGGTCCGCGTCATCGACTATATGGGCGACGACGGCGCCATCGTGCAGGCCGCCCGCGTCAGCTATGGCCGCGGCACCAGGGCGGTGTCGAACGACGAGGGGCTGATCCGCTATCTGATGCGGCACTGGCATTCGACCCCCTTCGAGATGTGCGAGGTCAAGTTCCACGTCAAGCTGCCGGTCTTCGTCGCCCGCCAGTGGATCCGCCACCGCACGGCGAACGTGAACGAATATTCCGCCCGCTATTCGATCCTCGACCGCGAGTTCTATATCCCCGCGCCCGAACAGCTTGCCGCCCAATCCACGGTGAACAACCAGGGCCGCGGCGCGGTGCTGTCGGGCGACGAGGCGCAGCGCGTCCTAGACATCCTGCGGGACGACGCGATGCGGTCCTATGACCATTACGAGGGGATGCTGAGCCAGGAGGGGCAGCAGGGTCTGGCGCGGGAACTGGCGCGGATGAACCTGCCGGCGAATATCTATACGCAATGGTACTGGAAGACCGACCTGCACAATTTGTTCCATTTCCTGCGCCTGCGCGCCGACGCCCACGCGCAGTATGAGATCCGCGTCTATGCCGAGGCGATGTGCCGCATCGTGGCCGACTGGGTGCCGCTGGCCTATGCGGCGTTCGAGGACTACCGGCTGGGCGGGGTGTCGCTGTCCGGGAAAGCCGTGGAGGTGCTGAAGCGGCGGTTGGCGGGCGAGACGGTCACGCAGGAGACCAGCGGGATGAGCAAGGGCGAGTGGCGGGAGTTTGAGGGGGTGTGGGGAAAGTAAACTTCTTAGCAATTGCTCTGGTCGGTGTTGACGTGTAGGTTTATCTAACTAAAAGAAATCTAGCTAAAGGATGCAATTGTGGCTACGGTGCTTAGTGTATTCAACAATAAGGGCGGCGTAGGAAAAACAACCTACATGTTTCACATCGCTCACATTCTTGCCCGGCGTGGTCACGCAGTTCTCATGGTTGATTGTGATACTCAGGGGAATCTCACGAATTACTGCCTTAATCCTGATGAAATAGAGGGGGCTTGGCAGTCTAGGGGAAACTCTATCTATCGAGTTGTTGAGCCGATCATTAAGGGTACTGGCGACATTGATTACAGGGCTCCAACGAAGCTGGAAAAGGCGCAAGGCTCGCTTTATCTTGTCCCAGGGGACTTGCGTCTGAGTGACTTTGAAGACCGGCTTGGGGACTCCTGGAACGCGGCGCTTGGCGGTGCAGAGGCTTCGTTGAGAATTCAGTCCGCAATACATCGGTATATAGTAGCGTGTATTAAGGAGTTGAGCATTGATGTCGTGCTTATTGATATGGGACCAAATCTCGGCGCGCTCAATCGCGCTGTTCTCGCTGGAAGTGATTACTTTATGACTCCGGTTGCTCCGGATCTCTTTTCGATTCAGGGCACCGAGAACCTCGGCAGAAAGCTAGTTAACTGGCGAAATCAATGGCAGCAAGTGCACGACAACTGGAAAGGAGACGATTTGTCAATTCCTGCTGGTAGGCCTGTTTATCTCGGGTATGTTCAGCAGATGCACAACATGCGGAACAATGAAGAAGGTATGACAGCTGGGTGGGGTATATACGGCGGTCGGTTGGAGGCGGCAGTTCAGGATAATATTGTCACCAAGCTCGGCGAGGGGCAGGTAATTAATTGGGATGATGGTAATTACAGCTTGGGTAAGATACCGAATCTTCACAGCCTCGTTCCTTATTCGCAGGAGGCTAAGCTTCCAATTTTTGACTGCACTGGTAAGCATGGTTTGAGGGGTGCTCATCAGACAAAGGCGAAAGAAGCTATTTCCCTTTTCGATGAAATTGTTCAAACCATCGAGAATGTAGTGGCTAAGTAGGACTCCAACATGGGTGCGAGCAAAGCTCGCACCCTATCCTATTCTTAGGAACCAACCGCCCCTACAACCCTCCCCACCCATTCCCTGACCACCGCCACACTCTCCCCCTCATCCAGCCACGGGATATGCCCCCGCCCCGGCACCTTCCCATAGATCATGTCCGGCCGCCGCCGCCGCATCTCCTCCACCGCGTCATCCCCCAGCAGGTCTGACCCGTCGCCGTGGATCAGCGCCACCGGCAGCCCCTCCATCGCGTCGAACAGCGGCCACGCCGTCGCGTCAGGGTTCTTGAACGCCGCCAGAAACGCCTCCCGCAGGGCCGGATCATAGGTCAGGTTCACCCCGTCCTCGGCCTGCCGGTAAAGCCGCGCGGCCTCCTCCTCCCACCGGCCCGCGGGCACCTCGCCGAAACCACGCAGCACCCCTGGCAGCTGCTCGGCCACTTCGGCCAGCGTCCGGGCGGTCGGGCGGCGGCCGACATAGTCCATGATCGCCTCCAGCCCCTCGCGCCGCAGCTGGGGGCCTACGTCGTTCAGGCAGACGCCCAGCAGCCGGTCCTTGGCCACCGCCGCCAGATACATGGCGATCAGCCCCCCGCGAGAGGTGCCGACGATCGCCGCCTTCGCAATGCCAAGATGATCCAGCAGCGCCAGCGCGTCCGCGCCCTCGACCGGGACGGTATAGGTCTCGGCCCCGGTCCAGTCCGACTGTCCGCGCCCGCGATAGTCCATTCGGATCATCCGGCAGTCGGCCAGCGTCGGCGCGAGATAGTCGAAATCGTCCATGCTGCGGGTCAGTCCGGCCAGGCACAGGACCGGCAGCCCCGCGCCCTGATCCCGATAGGCCAGTCGTGCGCCGTCCGGCGCGGTGAAGAACTGCGTTTCCATCGGGCCCTCATTCTTCTTGGCGCAAATACTCCGGGGGTCCGGGGGCTGGCCCCCGGTCTGATCCCCGGTCCGGCGTCAGATATTCTCGGACTGCGGCATTCCCAGCACGTGATAGCCGCCGTCCACCTTCACGACCTCGCCCGTTGTGCAGGCGCCCCAGTCCGACGCCAGCCATGCCGCCGTGCCGCCGATCGCCTCCAGCGTGGCGTTGGCGCGCAGGGGCGCGTTGGCCTCGGTGTGGCGAAAGGTCTTGCGGGCGCCGCCGATGGCAGCACCTGCCAGGGTCTTCATCGGACCGGGGCTGATGGCGTTCACGCGGATGCCTTGCGGGCCAAGGTCGTTGGCCAGATAACGCACCGCCGATTCCAGCGCCGCCTTTGCGACCCCCATGACGTTATAGAACGGCGTCACCCGGTTCGACCCGGCATAGGTCAGCGTCAGGATCGTGCCCCCTTCGGTCATCAACGGCATGGCGCGGCGGGCGATCTCGATCAGGGAATAACAGGAAATGTCCAGCGACTGCCGAAAATTGGCGCGGCTGGTGTTGACGAAACGGCCGGTCAGCTCGTCCTTGCTGGAAAAGGCGATGGCGTGGACCACGATGTCCAGCCGGTCCCAGCGGCCGGCCAGCGTGGCAAAGGCCGCGTCCAGCGAGGCGTCGTCCGTCACGTCAACGTCGACCAGCAGATCCGACCCCAACGAGGCCGCCAGCGGCTGGACCCGCTTGGCGAACGCCTCGCCCTGATAGGAAAACGCGATCTCGGCCCCCTGCGCGGACAGCGCGCGCGCGATCCCCCAGGCGATCGAGCGATCATTCGCGACACCCATGACAAGCGCGCGTTTCCCCTGCAGCAATCCAGGCATGTCAAACCCTTGTTGAAAATCAGTCCCGGTAACGGGACAGCACCAGCGTCGCGTTGGTGCCCCCAAAACCAAAGCTGTTCGACAACACGCTGTCAAAGTCCACCCCGTCCACGCGCTGCATGGCGATTTCCTCGGGGCGGATCTCGGGGTCAAGCTGGGTGATGTTGGCGGATGCGGCGATGAACCCTTCCTGCATCATCAGCAGGCAATAGATCGCCTCGTGGACGCCGGTCGCGCCCAGGCTGTGGCCGGTCAGCGACTTGGTGGACGACACCGGCGGCACGCTGCCTTCGCCAAAGACCCGGCGCAGGGCCTGGATCTCGGTCACGTCGCCGGCCTGGGTCGAGGTGCCGTGCGCGTTGACATAGCTGATCTGACGCCCCTCGGGCAGGGTGGCCAGGGCCAGCCGCATCGACCGCTCGCCTCCCTCGCCGGACGGGGCGACCATGTCATAGCCGTCGCTGGTCGCGCCATAGCCGGTGACCTCGGCATAGATCTTCGCGCCGCGCGCCAGGGCGTGCTCCAGCTCCTCCAGCACGACGACGCCGCCGCCGCCCGCGATGACGAACCCGTCGCGGGTCGCGTCGAACGGGCGCGAGGCCGTCGGGGGCGTGTCGTTGTATTTCGACGACATCGCGCCCATCGCGTCGAACAGGCACGACAGCGTCCAGTCCAGCTCTTCGCCGCCGCCGGCGAAGACGATGTCCTGCTTGCCCATCTGGATCTGCTCGACGCCGTTGCCGATGCAATGCGCGCTGGTCGAACAGGCCGAGGTGATCGAATAGTTCACACCCTTGATCGAAAACGGCGTGGCCAGGCAGGCCGAGTTCGTGGACGACATGCAGCGCGTGACCATGAACGGTCCCATGCGCTTGGGCGCGCCCTTTTCGATGACGGTCTGGTGCGCCTGGAAAAAGTTCGAGGTGGACGGCCCGCCCGACCCCATGATCAGGCCGGTGCGGGGGTTGGACACGTCGTCCGGTTCCAGCCCGCTGTCCGCCACCGCCTGCTGCATGGCGATAAAGTTCCAGGCCGCGCCCTCACCCATGAAGCGCAGGTCGCGCTTGTCCACGTGGGCCGCGATGTCGATGTCGGGCCTGCCGTGGACCTGGCTGCGGAACCCGTGTTCGGTGTAATCGGGCGCGGCCACGATGCCCGACCGGCCGACGCGCAGGCTGTCGGTGACCTCGGCGGCGTTGTTGCCGATGGGCGAGACGATGCCCAGCCCTGTGATGACGACGCGGCGCATGGTGCGGCCCTCCTGGCTTCAGCTCTCGGAGAGAGCGACCTTCATGTCCTTGACGAGGTAGATGACCTCGCCGTCGGCCTCGACGATGCCGTCGGCGACGCCCATCGTCAGCCGGCGGGTCTGCACGGCCTTGGTGAAATCGACCTTGTAGGTCAGCATCCTGCGATCCGGGCGGACCATGCCGGTCAGCTTGACCTCGCCCACCCCCAGCGCATAGCCGCGCCCCTGCCAGCCGCGCCAGCCCAGGTTGAACCCGGTCAGCTGCCACAGCCCGTCAAGGCCAAGGCAGCCGGGCATGATCGGGTTGCCGGGAAAGTGGCAGGCAAAGAACCACAGGTCCGGGGTGATGTCGAACTCGGCCACCACATGGCCCTTGCCGTGCAGGCCGCCATCCTCGCTGATGTCGGTGATGCGGTCCATCATCAGCATCGGCGGTTCGGGCAGTTGCGCGTTGCCGGGGCCGAACAGCTCGCCCCGCGCGCAGGCCAGCAGCGCATCGCGGTCAAAGCTGGTTCTGTCCATCGCCATCGTGTGTCCGCCCTGCTATCCGGTCCAGCGCCGGCCGTGTTGACGTTTCGTTTATCATCGCGGCGCGCGGCCGTGCAAGTGCGGGGCCGGTTCCGGGCGGCGCTGCGCGCCGGGGCGGATCAGAACCACTGCCCCGGTTCGATCAGGCCAAAGTCCATCAGCTGCTGCGCGTCCCACCGGAACGGCTGCGAGTTGCGCCAGGCGAAGGTCGCGATTTCCGCGCGCGATCCGGGGTTGCGCGCCAGCGCCTTGGCGACCCGGAACGAGGCGACGGCCGCCGTCAGATTATGGTGCCACTGGCAGGAGTAGGTGTTCATCTCCTCGACGCTCAGCCGGTGGTCGGGCAGCAGGCGCAGCCCCGGTTCGGTGCGGAACAGCGCGATGCGGTCGATGCGGCGGCGGTCGGGGGGCAGGTGCTCCTCGAACCGCCAGCGCAGGCCGCCGAAGAAATCAAGCTGCCGGTCCTTGTGGTGGCCCTGCCGGTCCGTCCGGGCCAGCGCGTAATATCCGGTGCCGTCGAACATCGCATCGGACGTGCTGACGGCGTCGGGGAACCGTGCAAGGTCGGGGGCGTAAAGGTCGATCACATAGGTCAGCATCGCCCGCCGCCGTTCCTCGGCGTGAAAGGCCAGCATCTCGCCGACGGTGCGCGTGTCGGAAAACGGATAGAACAGATATTCGGCGTTATAGCCGTAATACAGCCAGCTGTCGCGGGGCGCGGCCTGGATCACGGCGTTCACGACATCGGTGTGCGCGCCGGGGCGGCGGCTGTCGTGGATCAGATTGACGATACGCCCGCCGGGGTCCAGCGGCATCTGCGCCGCCGCCAGCGGTTCGGGCGAGACGGCCAGGATCGTCTTGAACCCCGCGCGCAGGTGATGTTCCAGCGTCGAGGCGACCTCGACCGCATCCTCGATCAGGATGACGGCGATGGGGCCGCGGGTCAGCGCATCGCCCCGCGCCTCGGTCAGGAATGAGGCCAGCGCCTCGGTCCGGCGGGGCCGCGCCGCGGCGGGGGCGGCGGCGGGCTCGGGCGGGCGGCGGCCGCCGGCGGGGTCGGCGGGCGCGGGACGGATTGTGGGGGCGTCCTGCGCGCCATCGGCCGCGGGCGCGGCGCTGCGCATCGCCGATGCGGGCGCCACCGCGGCCCGCGCGGTGTCCGCCGTCATGGCATCACGGCCTTGACCTGTTCCAGCGCCGACCGCAGCAGGGCGGGGTTCGTCGCGGCGGCGGCCACGACGGCTTTCAGCGTGGTTTTCTGCGCCGGCGCCATGTCGCTGGAATCGATGACCGCGGCCACGCGGTCGGCGTCGAACCCTTCGGGCGTCAGCAGCGCCTCAAGATCGGTGGCGGTTTCGGCGGCGCCCGCCGCGTCGCGGGTGGCCTCGGCCGCCTGGCGCGCGGCGTCGCCCGCCGTCCGGGTCGCTGCGGCCGCGTCGGCCTGGTTGCCGGCCGACGCCTGCGCATCGGCCTGGGCGGCGGCGTCGGCGGCCTGGTCGGCGGCCTTGATCGCCTGCTCGGCGGCGGCCTGCGCGGCCTGCGCCGCCTCGGTCGCGGGGGCGATGGGGGCCTGTCCGGCGGCGGTGGTCGCCTCGGCCGCGGCATCGGCCGCCACGGCTGCGGCGTCGGCCGCGGCATCGGCGGCATCGCCCGCGGCGTCGGCTGCCTGCTCGGGGGCGGTGGCGGGCGCATCGGCGGGCCGCGCAAGACCCGGAATGTCGCCCCGCATCCACAGCCAGCCGCCAAGCCCCAGCAGGACCAGAACCACAACCACCATCACACCGCGCGCCATCGGCCGTCCCCTTGTGTCGTCGCCCGCGGCGCCGCCCGCGCCGGGTGACAAGGCTATGGCACGGATGCGGCGCGGCGAAAAGCCGACCGGGCCGCGAAAACCGTGAGAATACCGTGCAAATGCCCGGCGATCCGCCTGCAAAGCCGGTTGAAAAACACCGCCCGCATCGTTATCTGTCCGCCATCGTATCAGCCATCCAAGGACCACTGCCATAGCCCGCAGACCGCACAATGCCCCGCCGACCCGTGACACCGGCCCCCGGACCAACGACCGCATCCGCGTCCCCGAGATCCGCCTGATCGGCGCCGAGGGCGAGAACATCGGGGTCGTCACCCCTGCGCGCGGCATGCAGCTGGCCGAAGAGGCGGGACTGGACCTGGTCGAGATTTCGCCCAACGCGGCGCCGCCGGTCTGCAAGATCATGGATCTGGGCAAGTTCAAGTACGAACAGCAAAAGCGCGAGGCCGAGGCCCGGAAGAAGCAGAAGATCATCGAGATCAAGGAGATCAAGTTCCGCCCCGGGACCGATACCCATGATTACGACGTCAAGATGCGCGCCGTGATGAAGTTCCTGGGCGAGGGCGACAAGGTCAAGGTCACGCTGCGGTTCCGCGGCCGCGAGATGGCCCACCAGCAGCTGGGCGTCGAGCTGCTGAACAAGATTTCGGCCGACGTCGGCGAGGCGGGCAAGGTCGAATCCATGCCCAAGCTGGAAGGCCGCCAGATGGTGATGATGATCGCGCCGCGGTAAGTGCGCGCGGCCCCTGAATGACGACGGCCTGCCCGCGGGACACCGGGGCAGGCCGTTTTTTTTGTTGCCGCGCATGGCGATCCGGCGCCCCCCCGGCCGCCGGGCCGCGGCGTTGGTCAGTTCCTGCAGGGCGCCGAACGGGCACAGCCAGCCGCAGAACACGCCCCCGCCCCGGAACAGCATGCCGAGGGCGACCCGCCGCGCCGCCCGGCCCGGACGGGCGCTAAAGCATCCCCGGCACGACCAGATCCGGCGGGCGGTGGCCGTCGGCAAAGGTCTTGATGTTGATGATGACCTTTTCGCCCATCTCAAGCCGCCCCTCGACCGTGGCCGATCCCATGTGGGGCAGCATCACCACGTTCGGCAGGTCACGCAGGCGGGGGTTGATCTCGTGCCCGTGCTCGAACACGTCAAGGCCCGCGCCGGCCAGATCGCCCGCGCGCAGCATGCGGGTCATGGCGTTCTCGTCGATGACTTCGCCGCGCGAGGTGTTCACGATCACCGCGGTGGGCTTCATCAGCTTCAGCCGCCGTGCGCTGAGCAGGTGGAACGTGCTGGGCGTGTGCGGCGCGTTGATCGACAGCACGTCGATGCGGGCCAGCATCTGGTCCAGGCTTTCCCAATAGGTCGCCTGCAGCGCCTGCTCGGTCTCGGGGCGCAGGCGGCGGCGGTTGTGGTAGTGGATCTGCATCCCGAAGACGGTCGCGCGCCGCGCCACGGCCTGCCCGATCCGGCCCATGCCCAGGATGCCCAGCCGCCGGCCCGCGATGCGCCCGCCCAGATGGGCGGTGGGGGCCCAACCTTCCCAGCGGCCGGCCTGCATTTCGGCCAGCCCCTCGGGGATGCGGCGGGTGACCGCCAGCATCAGCGCGATGGCCATGTCGGCGGTGTCCTCGGTCGTGGCACCGGGGGTGTTTGCGACCAGGATGCCGCGCTGGCGGGCGGTCGATACGTCAATGTGATCGACGCCCGCGCCATAGTTCGCGATCAGCCGCAGCCGTTCGCCCGACTGCGCCAGCAGCGCGGCATCGACCCGGTCCGTCACCGTCGGAACCAGCACGTCGCAGTCCCGCATCGCCTGCGCCAGCTCGTCCCGGCTCATCTTGACGTCCACGTCGCGCAGCCGCACGTCGAACAGTTCCGCCATCCGGCTTTCGACCGGCTGCGGCAGCCGGCGCGTCACCGCAACCGTCAGGCGGGGGCGGGCGGACGCGGGAACGGTCATGGGAACCTCTTTCATTGCCGGGCCGGTTTTGGCAAACTGCCCGCAAGGCGGGGCAGGCACAAGACCCCGCAGGGGCCGGCCCGGCGGGCCGGTGCCCGAGGCGGAATGGCGGCGCCGCACGCGCCCGGACAGGAAAGAGCGACCATGCACGATTGTCAGCTTTCGCGGGCCGCGGCGGGGCGTGCGGCCGGGTGGACCGGCCTTGTGCGGGGCGCCCGCGCGATGGCCGTGGCGCGGGCCGCGCCCCGATCCCGGTTGGGCGCGGCGACGCTGGCGGTGGCGCTGGCGCTTGGCCTGGCGCTGCCCGCGTCCGCGCAGGACGCGTCCGGCGACGGCAGCGCGGCAAGGGACGCCCCCGTGCAGGTGGACCCGTCCGAGGTCACGGCGGATTCCCTGATCAGCCGCCACCAGTCGCAGCCGCGCGATCCGAACCGCGGGCCTGTCACGAACCTGCCGCTGCCGCGCTATGTCTCGCTGAAGGGGGGCGAGGGGAACGCCCGGCGCGGTCCCAGCCTGTCGCACCGCATCGACTGGGTGTTCCGCCATTCCGGCATGCCGCTGCGCGTGGTGGCCGAGTTCGGCCACTGGCGCCGGGTCGAGGATCAGGACGGCGCCGGCGGCTGGGTGCATTATTCGCTGCTGTCCGGCGTGCGGACCGCGATCATCACCACCGACATGGCCGAACTGCGCGCCCGTCCCGACCCCAACGCCGCCGTCATTGCGCGGGCCGAGGCGGGGGCCATCGTCCGGCTGCACGAATGCGACCCGGACTGGTGCCGCGTTTCGGGCGGCGGCGCCAAGGGCTGGACGGTCAAGACCTCGCTGTGGGGCGTCGACCCGGACGAGACGCGCGAGTGACCGGCCGCGCAAGCGGGGCTGTGATGCGGCCGGGCGTGTGATGCGGCCGGGTCCGGGGGGAACCGGCCGCCGCGTTCGGATCAGGTCAGCTGCACTGGTAATAGGTCAGCGTCGTCGCGCCTTCGGTCACGCGCAGCCGGCCCGGCCGCAGCGAGACGTTCAGCTGGCGGTTCTCGGCCGACGAACAGCCCAGCGTCAGCGAGGTGTAGTTGGTCTGCACCTCGGCCCCGGTCGCGGTGCATTCGGTGGTGGGGAAGGTGAACTTGTTGCCGGCGATGACCATCCGGCCCTCGCTGGCCGGATCGCCGCACTGCGACGCGACCAGGTTCCAGGTGCCGTTCATCGAGTCTGCCCCCTCGACGCCGCTGGTGGCGACGGGCGCGGCCGGCGCAATGGGCGGGCCGTCGACGACGACGACCGGCTCTTCGCCGGGGGTCGAGATGGTGGTGGTGGTGGCACCGGGCATGCATGCCGTCAGGGACATCGCGGCTGCCAGCGCCAGGGCGGGCTTGAGATAGGTCATTTCTGTGTTACTCCCTCTTGAAAACGATCGGCGACAGGCCGCGTCCACGCAACAACGCCTCAACCCCCGGCTTTCGTTCCCGAAATTCGATCCACAGGTCGTCGGCGGGCCGCAAACCGCCCTGTGACAGGATCGCGGCCTCCAGCCGGGCCGCCGTGGCGGGGTCAAAGGGGTCGCCCGCCTCCTCGAACGCGGCGAATGCGTCGGCGTCCATCACCTCGGACCACATATAGCTGTAATAGCCGGCCGCATAGCCGTCGCCCGCAAAGACGTGCTGGAACTGCGGGGTGGCGTGGCGCATCGGGATCGCCGCCGGGGCGCCCAGATCGGCCAGCACCTCGGCCTGCCGCGCCATCGGATCGGCGGGCGGCGGGCCGCTGTGGAATGCAAGGTCCACCAGCGCCGATTCCAGGTATTCGACGGTTGCAAAGCCCGCGTCGGCTTTGTCCGCGGCCACGATCCGGGCCACCGCGTCGGGTTCCAGCGCCGCGCCGGTCTGCACATGGCGGGCGTGGCGGGCCAGCACCTCGGGCACCTCCAGCCAGTGTTCGTAAAGCTGGCTGGGCAGCTCGACAAAGTCGCGCGCGACCGACGTGCCCGAGATCGAGGGCCAGGGCACGTCCGACAGGATGTGGTGCAGCGCGTGGCCGAATTCGTGAAACAGCGTCCGCGCCTCGTCCCAGCTGAGCGTCGCAGGGTCGCCGGGGGTGAAGTTGCAGACGTTGACCACGATGGGCCGCTGGCCCGCGCCCATGTGGTGCTGGGGCTGCAGCGCGGAACACCATGCGCCCGACCGCTTGCCGGGACGCGCGAAGTAATCGCCCAGGAACACCGCCATCTCGCGCCCGTCGCGCAGGATGCGCCAGGCGCGCACGTCGGGGTGCCACAGCGTCGCGGCGAACGGCTCGGCCGTCAGGCCGAACAGGCGGCCCGCCACGTCAAAGGCCGCGGCGATCATCGCGTCCAGCCCCAGATGCGCCTTGACCGCGTCGTCGTCGATGGCGTGCAGCGCCCGGCGGCGGCGCGCGGCATAGTGGCGCCAGTCCCAGGCCATCAGCGGCCCGTTCAGCCCGTCGGCGCGGGCCATCTCCTCCAGCGCGGCCTGATCCTCGGCGGCGCGGGCGACGGCGGGGGCCCAGACCTGCGTCAGCAGATCGCGCACCTGACCGGCGTCGCGCGCCATCTCGTGTTCCAGCTTCATCGCGGCATAGTCGTCGTGGCCCAGCAGCCGCGCCCGTTCGTGCCGCAGCGCCAGGATCTCGGCGATCAGGGGCAGGTTGTCGGTCGCGGCCCCGCCCGCGCCTGCCCCCGACCCGCGCGCCTGAAACGCGCGCTGCGCCGCCTCGCGCAGGGGGCGGTCGGTCGAATGTTCCAGGAACGGGACGATCAGCGACCGGCCCAGCGTCACGATCCGTCCCGACAGGCCGCGTTCCGCCGCCGCCTGCCGCATCGCGCGGGCCAGCCAGCCGGGGATGCCGCCCATGCGGTCGTCGGGGACGGGCAGGACAAAGTCGCGCTCGTCGGCCAGCAGGTTCTGGCCGAACTGCGTGGACAGCACCGCCAGCCGCGACCTGATCTGCGCCATCCGGTCGCGCCCGGCCGCGTCCAGCGCCGCCCCGCCGCGCAGGAAATTGCGGCGCGTCAGCTCGGTCAGCCGCGCCTCGGGCTCGGGCAGGGCGTCGCGGGCGGCCCAGACTGCCTCGATCCGGGACCACAGTCGCGGGTCGGTGACGATTTCCGATCCATAGGCCGACAGCAGCGGCGCAAGTTCGCGCTGGATCGCGTCGCGCACGGGCGTGGCGCAGGTCGAGGCGAGGGTCGAGAACACCGCCATGACCCGGTCCAGCGGCTCGTCGGCCAGTTCCATCGCGGCGATGGTGTTGGCGAAATCGGCGGGGCGGTCGTCGGTCGCAATCGCCTTATGGGCGGCGCGCCCCTGCGCCAGCGCGGCGTGGACGGCGGGCAGGATGTCGCCGTCCGCGATCAGGTCAAAGCGGGGCAGGCCGGCCGGCCCGGTCCACCGGGTCAGCTGCGGATTGGGGGCGGCGTCGGTCATGGGGAAACCTCTTTTCCCCGCAGCTTAGGTCAGCGGCCGGGATTGCGCCATGCCGCCGCATATCGCCCGCACGTCGGGCACGCGTCGGGCCGGTCCAGCGGCTCAGCTGGGGACTGGGCGTTGGCGGTCATGGGGGGAACCTCTTTGCCCCCGCAGTTGAGGTCAGCCGACGGGCCGCGCCATGCCGCGCCGCGAGTTGCCCCGCGTCCGCCCGCTTTCTCGTCCGCCCCGCGCCCCCCGCCCTCAGCCGGTCCCGCCGCACACGGCGCAGCCCGGGCGGGCGCGGGTGGCGATGCTGCGCGTCTCGCCCCACAGGCCGTCGAACAGCACCATGCGGCCGCGCAGGCCCGATCCCGCGCCGCTGTCGGGGATGCCGGACAGGTGCTTGATCGCCTCGATCGCCATCATGCTGCCGACGACGCCGGGCAGGGCGCCGACGACCCCCGCCTCGGCGCAGGACAGCGCAAGGCCAGGGGCGGGCGCGGCCGGGAACAGGCAGGCCATGCAGGGGCCGCCGCGCGCCGGGTCATACAGCGCCACCTGGCCTTCCCACTGGGCGATGGACCCCGCGATCAGCGGCACCCCCGCCGCGACGCAGGCGGCGTTCACGGCCGCGCGGGCGGCAAAGCTGTCGGTGCCGTCCAGCACCAGGTCGTGCGCGCCGACCAGCGCGGCGTCGTCCGCCGTGATCCGGCGCGCCAGCGGGGTGACGGCGACATGGGGGTTCAGCCGCGCCATCGCGTCGGCGGCGGCCCGCACCTTGGGGCGGCCGATGTCGGCGGTGGCGAAGATGACCTGCCGCTGCAGGTTCGACAGGCCGACCGTGTCGTCGTCGGCCACCGTGATCCGCCCCACCCCCGCCGCGGCCAGATAGGACAGCACGGGCGCGCCAAGGCCGCCCGCGCCGACCACCAGCACCCGCGCCGCGCGCAGCCGCCGCTGCCCCGCGCCGCCCAGTTCGCGCAGGACGATGTGGCGGGCATAGCGGTCCAGCTCGGGGTCGGTCAGCGGGCCTTCGGGGTCGGCCGGGGGGGCGATGTCGGGCGCGGGGGCAGGGGGCTGGGCCGGGGCCGCAAGGCGCGCCGCCGGGCCAGGGCGCGCGCCGATTTCGCCCGGCCGCGGGGTCGCGGCGCGGGCCGCCCTGCGCCGCAGCGCGCCGATCAGCAGCGCATAAGCGCCCACCGGCAGCAGCACGGCCCCCAAGGCCAGCCGACCGGTCGCGCGCTCGTCCAGCCCGCCCGCCCACAGGGCCGCCAGCACCCATCCGGCCCACAGCACCGCCAGCGCCAGCAGCACGCGGGCCGCGCCAAGGCGCCACCAGCCAAGCGCCGCCAGCAGCGTCAGGCCCAGCCACGCCATCTCAGACCCCGGTCGAGCCAAAGCCGCCGCTGCGGTCCGAGGCGCGCGAGAACGCCTGCACCACCTGCAGCGCCGGGCGCGCCACCGGCACGAACAGCATCTGCGCGATGCGGTCGCCGGGCCTGACCCGGATCGGCGGGCTGCCCGGCGGGTTGCGGTTCCACAGGCTGACCATGATCTGGTCGGTGTAATCGGCGTCGATCAGCCCGACGCCATTGCCCAGCACCAGCCCGCGATGCCCCAGCCCCGACCGCGGCAGGATCATCGCCGCCAGCAGCGGGTCGGCGATATGGATCGCCACCCCCGAGGGCACCAGCACCGCCGGTTCCTGCGCGCGGACGTCCATGTCCGCGTCCACGCAGGCGAACAGGTCCACCGCCGCCGCCATCGCGGTCTGCGCGCGGGGCAGGCCCCAGTCGTTCAGGCGCGGATCGAGCATCCTGATCTCGACCGGCATGGGCGTGGCGGGAAAAGGGGGATGTGGGGACACGTCGGCGCCTTTCGGATGAACGACGCCATGTTTACGCGCCGCGCGGATTGTGAGCAACGCGGGCGGCGTGGGCATCGCAGGGGGGCGGTGCAGAGGCGCGCCGGGGGCAACGTAGGGGCCAGTCAACGCGGGGGCGGTGGCAACGCAGGCGCGTGGCGGATCGCAGGGGCAGGGGGCGGAACGCAGGCGCAGGAGCATCGCCCGGCGCGCATCGCACAGCAGGCGTTCGCGCGGCCTGCCGAGGCGGCACCGGGGCCGCAGCGGCGTTCGCATGGCCCTCCACCCGCCATCCTGCCGTCCCCTGAAAGGGGCATCGGCCGCGCCCGTCAGGTCCGATCCGCCAAGCCCTGCACCCTCGACAACGCGGCCAGCACCGTGGCCGTGGTGAAAATCCGTCGGGGATCGGCGAACAGCGGGCCGGGGGCGGGGTCGTCCCAAGGGGTGTCGCAGTCGCGCCGCGTGACGCGCAGGGCGGCCGCGCCTTGCCAGCTGCCGTCCGGCGCCTGCGCCGCGATCAACCGCCGGGCGAGATCCTCGAGCCGCGGCGACCGCCCCTGCGCGGCAAGGCAGGAGGCGAGCAGCGCGGCCCCGAGGCTGTCCGTGGGATCAAGCCGCAGCACCGCATCGGGCACGGGTTCGGGACAGCCGGCCGCCGCCAGAACCTCAAGCCCCAGCGCGGTGGCGCCGATGGGCGTCGCCCACCAGAACGCGTTCCAGGTGCCGTCGCCCCGTCGCGCCCGGCGCAGCCACGCGATGCCCGCGTCGATGGCGGGGTCGCGCCGACCCCCTGCAGCCAGCAGCGCCACCGCCGTGATCTCGGGGTGCGACCGGCCCCATGATCCGGTCAGCCCGTCCGGCAGGAACGTTGAAAAGCCGCCGTCCGCGCGCTGGAACCGGCGCAGCTGCGCAATCGCGCCGGGCGGCGCGGGCGTGCCGTTGGACGCCAGGAACAGGATCGCCAGCGCCGTGGAATCCGCGTCGGACGGCACCGCCGGGTTGTAACCCCAGCCGCCGTCCGGGAACCGATGCCGCTGCAGCCACGCGGCGGCCCGCGCCATCGGCCGGGCCAGGTCACGGCGCAGGGGCGCTGCGGTCCGCGACAGGCAGTGGCCCACATAGGCGGTCGTCCATTCCGACGACGGTCCGGGCGGCAGCGACCAGTCCGTCCACGACCCGTCGGCGTTCTGCCGCGCCACCAGCAGATCGGCGGCGCGGCGGGTGGCGTTCTCCAGCAGCGCCCTCAGCCCGGGCATCGGCGCGCGGTCAGGTCGGGCTTCATGTAGACGGTGCAGGCCGGCGGCGCGGCCTTGGCGTCCAGCCCGACGAACGAATGGATACGCGGCGGGCCCGCCGCGTCGGCCCCCGGCTGCATGTGCCGGGCAAGGGTCCGATAGGGGCCGGGGTCAAGGTCCAGCGCCGACAGGAGGGCGAGCAGCCGCTGCCCGGCCTCGGCATCGTTGCGGAAAAGGCAGTGGGCGCAGAACTCAAGATCGACGGGCAGGACCGGGCCCGCGCCGAAGCCCAGCGACACGACCGCGCTGGCCGTGGGGCAGGCCACACCGGCCCCCAGCAGCGCCGCGCCGAAGGCCCGGATCGACTGCGCGTTCACCGGCCCCCCAGCGTGCCACGCGAGTTCGGCGAAATCGTCGAGACGAAGGCCGAAGCCGCGAAGATACAGCGCCCCGGCGGGCGCGCGGCCGGGCGCAAGGGTCAGCGCCACGCCCAGCGGCGACAGGCCGGCGGGCAGCCGTGCCTCGGCCGCGCGCCATTCGCGCGACTGGCCGAAATGCGCGGCAAAGGCCGCCAGGCGGCCGCGCCGCTGCGCCGCGCCGCCCCATGCACCGTTGAGATACAGCCGCATTCGGCCCGCGGTTCCGGGCGCGAAACCCGCCCCGATCCACAGTGCGCCCGCGGGGTCGTCGCGCAGGTGGCGGTCCCCTTCCGGCGCAAGCACCGCCAGCAGCGGACGCAGCCGGTCGAGTTCGGCGCGAATGCCCAGGATGCCCGCCACCTGTTCCATCGCCGCGCGCCCGCGCGCCAGCCGCGCCGCGCCCGTGTCCTGCGGCAGGGCGGGGTCGCCGACCAGGCGCAGCGACGGGATGGCCGGTCCGGCGGCGGTGGCGAACTGGACGGGCGTGCCATCCTCGGACAGGCGCGAATTGCGCTGTGGCCCGGTGCCGGGCGGGGCGTCCAGCGACCCGCCGAAGATCGCGTCATAGCAGGCAAGGATGCGTGTGCGCTGCGCCGCCAACCCGAAATCGGCGATCAGCCCCGAAAGGCGGTCCCGCACGGGAATGGCGCCGCCGCCATCCGTTGCCCGCGCCCATCCGGCGTCGTCCGGCCCCGCCCGGCTGCGGGCGGCCGTGTTCATTCGGCGCGCGGGCGGCGGCGGCGTTCGGCCCGTTCGTCGCCGGTTCGTTCCTCGCCGCCCCGGTCCTCGCCCGTCCGTTCCGGTTTGATGACGATCCGGGCGGGGGCGCGACATTCGAAGATCAGGCCCTGCGCGGGCTGCAGGTCCATCCGTTCGGGATCGAACCCGCCCTCGGTCACGACCACCCGCAGCGGTTCGGGTGGACGATAGCCCGAAAAGGGCTTGGGCGGGCGGCCGACCGTCAGCGCGGCGCGGCCCCTGCCGCGGGTGTTGGCGACGCTGTAGGTGCCGGGGCGCAGGATGCGCGCGCTGAAGATCTGCCCGTCGTCCAGCAGGGTGCTGTTGAAGACCGGAGTATCCTCGCTGGGGTCGGCGCGGCGCATGTTCACCGAATAGCCGCCCTTGCCGCCCGACACGCGAAACAGCGCATAGCCGCGCGGATTGACCGAGAACCGCGTCTCGGCCGGCTTGGGGCAGCAGCAATCCGCCGCGTCGCCCTGCCGGGGCAGCGAGCCGGCCAGACGGGCAAGGTCGATGTCGGCGGCCGCGACCGGGCTTTCCGGGTCGACGGACAGGTAAAAGACGTTCTCGATGTCGTCGCCACGTCGGACCGTGCCGCGGTACTCGCCCGGTTTCTCGAACCGGTGCACGATCGCCCCCAGCATCGTCAGGGCGCCGCTGTCCAGGCCGGACTGCGCGAAAAGGGCGGGGTCGATGTCCAGTTTGCTCATGGCTAACCAATGTCTCCCGTTACGATCATTTCCTGCGAGGTCACGTCGGCCTTGAGGTTTCGCAGGGGAATCTTGACCGGGATCAGCGGACCGTCGGTCAGGATGGGATAAGGATCCTCGAATTGATAGATCGGGTATTTGTTGGCGAAATGATCCGCCACGATGGTTTCGATGATGCCCAGCAGGTCCAGCTGATTGCCCAGAAGATCCTGGATGAAATCCTCGACCGAATCGAAGATGTCCATGACGCCCTTGACGATCTCGACCACGGGGGCCAGGAACGCCATCAGGATGTCCTTGGCGAAACCGGGCAGCCAGCCCGGCAGCAGGTCTTCGATCGCCTGTTCGACAAGGTTCTCGAACAGGTTGCCGACGGTTGCGGGAATGTCGATCGGATCGACACTGACAAAGTCGGGGTCGATGAAGATGCGCCACTTGTTGGGCTTGCCGGCGAACTCGGCTTCAAGGTCGCTCCACGCCGGAAGGCGGCCGGGATCGACGAAATACCTTGCGTCAAGCCGCGCCCGTATTTCCGAGATTTCGCTGACCAGCTCGCTGAGGTTCAGCGGGATGCAGATCGGCCCGCCGATATGGATGTCGGGAATCCCCACCAGGCACCCGTTCCAGGGATCGGGGATGATGCAGAATCCCGGAATGGTAAAGCCCGGAAAGTCGAAGCAGACCTTCAGAAGCAGCGTGTCCCAGACGACGTCCAGCGCCTTGATCTGAACGGTGCCGTCATTGTTCAGCTGGATGGTTCCCTTTTCCAGATGCAGCGCGATCGTATAGCTTGCCGAAAAGGGGCCGAAGCTGCCGCCGTCGGATTTCGCGAAGGTAAAGCCGTCGCGAACCAGCTTGAACAGCTGTTCAAAGGATTTCTCGGATGCGGCAATGGTCAGGTGGCTCATGGCATCTGTCCTATGGCGTCACGGTCATCGTCACGAAGGCTTTCAGCTGGTCCTCCTCGACGGCGGGATTGTGGGGCACCGGCGGGTTCGGCGTCGGCGCCAGCGACACGGTGCCCATCCCGAACAGCGGGAAATCGACGAACAGGGTTTTCAGCGGAATGGCCAGTTTCTGGCGCAGATACAGGCTGACGGCGGTGCGGATATAGCATTCCATGTTCGCCTCCAGCCCCTCGGGGGCGACATCCACGATCTCGATGCCGTCCAGCTTGCCGACCACCCGTTCGACCCCGTTGATGAATTCGCGTTCGACATGCGCCACGGCGAAAACGTCCAGGCAAAAGCAGTTCATCCGCCCCGGAACCTGCACCTGCGGCGGCCGGTCGCGCCCCTCGTTCTTTCGGGGATCGGGGGGCGGCGCGACGGGGATCTTGTCGAGATAATCGCGTTCCGGGCAGCGGATTCCCCCGCAGACCTGGAACTCGATCGCAAGCCGCTGTTCGTCCAGCTTCGAGCCAAGCTCGTCAGGCAGACCGAACACGCTGCTGGGGTGGAAATCGATCTGGGCGCGGGTGATCTGCGCGCAAAAGCCAAGCCCCACCGGCGGCGAATCCGCCCCGATGACCGGCAGATAGGGCATGATGGTGAAGATCGGATTGCCGAACCGGGTCACGTCCCCCGTCGGACGGGGATTAGAGCACCACAGTTCCCGGTTCGCGGCCACGTCGGGGGTGGCGAAATTGAACCAGGACGGGCGCTGCCGCATGATGTGACGGGCGATCCGGTTCATGCCGTCTTCATGGATCGACGCGAACACGTCGCAATTGTCGGTGAATGCCATCGCAATCCCCTTGTGAAGCCGGTCCGACCGGTGGCGATCAGCCATGTCCCCCGCCCCTTTCCGCGCTTGCGATCCGCGGCGCGGGACAATCAGGCAGGCGCGTCAGGATTGACGTTCCGGTCTGGCGGCCGTTTCCATAGCTTTCCGATGATCGGCGCGTAATCATGCGCCAGTCGTTTTCATGCAGAATGACCTCGTCCCGTTTGCCGGCGAGGCGGGCTTTCATTGTCTCAGGCGGGCGACAATGCCGCGAGAGATGTTCGTTCGGCGCCGCGCAAGGCTGGCTGCGCGCGGGCAATCCCGGAATGGTCCACGGATCTGTCGGGAACGAAGTGGCTGCAAGCTACTGCGCCCACGACACGCTTCGCAGACATTCCGGGCTTGGCAGTGGATTCAGTGATGCGTATCTGTTGCGATCGGCCGAAATGGTAAGCGCGGCGTCCGATTCGTGCAACTGTTCTGACGCGGCGCGCATCCCGAAAGTTTCGACGCTGGCCGAAACGGAAAGGGAATGATAGCCTGTGCGGCATCTTCCTTGACGTCTCTGGCCTGTTCCGGCGGGGTGCAATGGAATGGTCTTCGATGCGCATCATTGAGGGACTGGGAACCGCGGTCCTGCTGGGCCTTGCGGCTGTGCCATTCGCCGCGCAACCGGCCCGGGCCGCGCCGTTGCAGGTGTTTTCGCTGACCGCGACGGGGCCGTCGGCCATCCCCGGCCGCAGCGACCTGCGGTTGCGCGGCATCGCATTCGCGGTGTCGCGCGACACGCTGCTGACCGCGCCGCTGGCGATCGGGGTCGCGGCGGATTTCGCGCAGAACCCGCAGTTCGGCCGCGACGGCGTGCCTGCCCGCGCGATCCAGCTGGACGCCCTGGGGCCGGGCGAACAGCCGACGCTGAGCGCGCAGGCGCGGCCATTCGCCGGGCGCGTGGCGGTGCTGGACCGGGGCGCGCAGCAGCCCGCGCTGACCCCCATGCCGCTAAGCGCCTGCGCGGTGCAGGATGCGGACCATGTCGTTCAGGCGGCGGGTGGCGCGGCCGTCACGGTGACGCCCGTCCGCGACGGCGGCGTCGTGACGCATTTCGATGTCGCGCAGCCCGCGGGCGGCTGGGACGCGCGGGCATCCTTGGGCGCGCCGGTGCTGCGCGACGGCCGTGTCATCGGCGTGGTGACGGACGCCACCGCCGACGGGCGCAGCGTCGAGGTCACGCCCATCGCCGCCGTCGCGGATCTGCTGCCCGAGGATGCCGAGGTCGACTGCGACCCGCGGGTCAGCGTCGGCGCGCTGGACGACATGCGCAGCGACATGCAGGATATCGCACGGCGGCTGTCGGGTCTGGACAGCGACATCAGGGCGCAGACCAGCCGCGTCGAGGCCGCCGAACAGACCGCGCAGCTTGCGATGAGCGCGCTGGCCGACGTGGCCGGTGACCTCAGCGACCTGCAGACCGCGCTGACCAGCGGCACCGACATCGAACCCATCCTGAACCGGATGAGCCTGCGGCTGCAACGCAAGCTGCCGCTGGTGAACGCGGTGTCCACCATCGAGGATTACCTGCAGCGCCCGACGTGGAAAGCCCGGGCAAAGTCCGACGGCGGAGAGCTGCAGCTGACGTTCAGCTATCGCACCCAGCTGCCGGGGCCGCAGTTCAGCGACAGGCTGCGATTGTGCATGCGGGTGATCAACCCGGTCCAGTCCAGCGACGACCAACAGCATTATTTCCGCGCCCGCCCGTTCTATGCCGCCGCAGCGCAGCAGGACGAGGCGGGGCTTGTGCGCTGCGAACGGGTCAACGTCGCCAGTTCGGCCGTCCTGACCGATTCGGGCGAATACCGGTTCGAGGTGTGGCGCAGCGACCTGGCCGGCATGTTCGACGATTATCGCGAGGACCGGGACTGGATCCCCCGCGGATACGAGTGGAGCGGCCTGTTCTATGCGGCGCTGGTCCGCCCCGCACCGGGCGGCACTGGACCGGCCGGACCGGCTGGGTCGGCCGACGAGCAGGGCGATCAGGTGATCCTGCGGGTGCTGGTCAAGTTCCCCGACCGGCAGGGAGGCGACGGGGGTGTTGTGCCGGTGCAATGCATGTTGTTCGACAGCGACCAGAGCGTGATCGATTTTCTGGCCCAGCGTGCGCCGCGGTCTGATAGCATGGGCTTTGACGACGTCTCCGGTCTCGACCTCGATCCCCAGAACACGAGCGACGAATGCGTGCTGGCCTCTGCGCAGTGATCGTGCTGTCCACGGCGGCGCAGGCCCAGACGCCCGCGGCCGAACGCGCCAGCGCAGGGTTCGACACCATCTTCAACGTTCCCGGCGTCCAGAGCATCGCCATCGATCCCGCGAACGGCACGCTTTATGCGGCGGCGTCGCCGCGGGCGGAATCGTCCGGCGCGGTGTCGGACATCGTGCAGTGGCAGCTGGACCCGCTCCGGCTGGTGCGGACCTGGCCCACGGACACGCTGGTCAGCGATCTGGCGGTCAGCCCGACGGGCCTTGTCTATGCGGCCGGCCAGCACGGGGCGGCACCCGGCGGGGCAGGCACCAAGGGCGGCGGCGCGCCGCGCAGCGGCAGCCTGGTCAGCCTGGACCCCGGCGGGTCCGCGCAGGCGCCGGCGGTCATCGTCAGCTATGCGGGGCTTGAGGACGTGGCCGCCGTCTCGCGCTTCAACCAGGCGGCGTTCGATGGCGAGGGTCGGGTCTATCTGGCGGCCCCCACGCAGTTCAGCGTGGCGGTCTTTCCCGATACGCGGGCGCCGCTGCAAGGGGCGACGACCATGCCGCGTCTGGTGCTGCAATGCGGCGCGCCCGCGCAGCTGAGCGTGTTCCGGTCGGGCGGCCGGATCGCCTATGCCGCATCGACCACCGACGGCGCGCTGCTGGAAACCGGTTTCGTCAGCATCGCGGCCGACCCCGAGGGCACGGCGACGGCCAGTTGTTTCCGGGTGACGAACGTCTTCGGCTATAAAGAGGCGCCGCCGACGCTGAACAGCCTGGCCCATGCCGTTCTGGCCGATGCCGCGGGCCGCCCCGACGCGGTCCTTGCGCTTGAGCCGAACACCGGCATCCTGCATCTGCTGCGCCTTGATCCGCTGACGCAGCAGCTGGCGCGGGCGGACTGGATCGACCTTGGCACGGGCGCGCCCGGCGCGATCACCCTGCTGGCGGCAAGCGCCGATGGCGCAGTCATCTTTGTCGGCGGCCAGGGACAGACCGACATCCTGCGGTTCCGCCGCGACGGCGACACGCTGGTCCGGGCGGGCAGCTTGCGCAGCACCGGGGGGCTGAGGCAGATCGAGGTCAGCGCCGACGGGACATATGCCGCCGTGGTGGTGCGCGACCCTGCCGGTCTGGACCGCATCCACCTGATCCGCGCGCCCGGCGCGCTGGAGGACGGCGCGCAGGTCATCCCCCGCAGCGCCGAGACACTGCGGCAGGTGCAATCGGAACTGAACCGGCTCGGCTATGGCGTGGGCGCGGCCGACGGCATCCCGGGCCCGCGCACGGCGACCGCCCTCGACCGGCTGGGCGAGCAAGAAGGCGATACCGAATCGGGCCTTTTTGATCTAAAGTCATTGATAGACGGCGTGCTTTTTACGCGGCCGGCTGATGAACGGTCGTATTGAGTGGAGGCTCACATGATCGTCGCCCTGCTGTCCATTGCCCTTGACCTGACGGCCGCCGGGGGCGGCGGCCTTCCCGTGACCGGACCGCCGCAGAATGTCTGCTGCGTCCTGCCGAACGGGCAGCAATGCTGCTCGCCCACCACGGATATCAACGGTCGTCCGAACGGCTGCGGCTGCTAGGCCCGCGCCGGCCGGCATTTCGATCCATCTGCGCGCCCAAGGGGGGCCGATCCAACCTGCGATGTGAGCAGTCTCGTGCCGAACCGTGTTCCCGCTGCCGTCGCCCTGGTCCTGCTGCTTGGCGGGTGCTTTTCGGGGCGCGGGCCGGACGCGGGGCAGGGGTGGACCGCGGCGCAGCGGGAATCGTGGTATTTCGCGACGCAGGGGTCGCGCCTGATGCCCGCCAGCTGGTTCAGGGCGCTGACGCTGCCGGACGGCAGCCGTTTCGCGGACCTCGGCAATCTCGACCGCTATGGCTTTCTGCGTCCGCCCGCCGATGCGCCGCGCGACCTGCCGATCGGTTTCACCCAGGACCGCCAGTCCGATGACCGGCTGCGCGTCAGCAAGCTGCGCTGGTATGCGGGACAGTCGGGCGCCGAAGGGCAGGCCGAGCCGTGGGTCGGGATCAACTGCGCGGCCTGCCACACGGCCCACCTGACGCTGGACGGCCGGTCGCATGTGATCGACGGCGGCCCGGCGCTGATCGACTTTCAGGGCTTTGTCGAGGATCTGGATGCCGTTTTGGCGGCGACGCGCAGCGACCCCGTCCGTTGGGACCGTTTCGCCGCCGAGGTGAACGACGGCCGCGACACGCCCGCGAACCGGCAGCTGCTGGACGCGGCCTTTGGCCGCCTGCTGGCGTGGCAGCAGCAGACGGCCGCGATGAACGACACGCCGCTGCGCTATGGCGCCGGGCGGCTGGACGCGGTCGGCCACATCCTGAACAAGGTGCTGATGTTTTCCGGCGCGGAGGCCAGCGACGGCAACCCGTCGAATGCGCCGGTCAGCTTTCCGTTCCTGTGGGACATCACCCGGCAAGAGCATGTGCAGTGGAACGGCATCGCTCGGAACAGCCGCTTCGCGCTGCCGGGCGACTCCTTCGAATACGGCGCGCTGGGCCGCAACACCGGCGAGGTGCTGGGCGTCTTTGGCGAGGTGGTGGTCACGCCGCAGCCGCCCGGCGCGGGCGACCTGATCCATTACGCCAGTTCGGTGCGGGCCGAAAATCTGGTGCAGATGGAGCTGATCCTGCAGGATCTGAAGGCGCCCGCATGGCCCGACGACTTCCCCGCCATCGACGCCACGCTGCGCGCGCAAGGCGAGGCGCTGTTCGCCGACCGCTGCGCCAGGTGCCACCTGCCGCCCGCGGCGCAGCAGGCGGGCAGGCCCACGGAACGGATGCTGCCCTTCAGCGACGCGCGGCCCGCCGACCTGACCGACATCTGGATGGCCTGCAACGCCTTTGTCTATCAGGGCCCGACCGGACCGATGCAGGGCGTGCGCGACAACAACGGCGAGGTGATGGACGACACCGCGCCGGTGGCGAACATGCTGGCCACCGCCGTGCGGGGGGCGCTGATCGGACAGGCGCCCGCGCTGATCAGGGCGGGGTTCCAGAACTTCCTCGGCCTCAGGCCCCGGCCCTCGTTCGAGGTGGCGCCGCCCCGGCCCGGCGCCGACCCGCGCGCCGCAGACCGGCAGACCTGTCTTGAGGCCGAGAACGAGCCGACGCTGGCCTACAAGGCGCGGCCGCTGGACGGGATCTGGGCCACCGCCCCCTATCTGCACAACGGATCGGTCGCCTCGCTGCATGAGCTGCTGCTGCCCGCCGACCGGCGCAAGACGCAGTTCTGGGTCGGCAACCGCGAATACGACCCGGTCGCGGTCGGTTACGTCGATGCGGATCCGGGCGACGGCCGGGGGTTTCTGCTGCGCACCCGCGACGCCCAGGGCCGGGTGATCGAGGGCAACAGCAACGCCGGGCACGACTATGGCGCGGGCAGTCTGTCGGACGCGGACCGCCGGGCGCTGATCGAATACATGAAGTCGCTGTGAGGGGGCGGGGGGCATGGGCGCGCATCTGGACCGGATCGCCGCGCTGCCCCCCGACCGCCGCTGGGCCGAGGTCCAGCGCCTGATCCTTGCCCGCGCGCTGCCGTTTCTGGCCGAACTGCGGGACGAACGCCCGGTGCTGGTGCTGGACGAGCTGACGCTGGTCGCGCGGCTGGCCGACTGCATGCTGGTGCTGCGCAGGTCTGATACCTTCGGCGTCGATCTGTATGCCCCGAAGCAGGGCGGGTATTTCATGGCGCAGGACGACACCGCCGGGCACTGGCGCGAAAAGTCGCTGATGAAGGCCGTGCTGGACGTCGAGGACATCCCCCGCCTGCGGGCGTGGGTGGGACAGCGCACCGCCGATCTGCTGGACTGCGGCGGCGCCGAGTTCGATCTGGTGCGCCGGGTGACGCGCGGCGTGCCGGTGGCACTGGTGCAGGAATGGTTCGGCCTGACCCGCAGCGACCCCGACCGGCTGATCGAATGGTCCTATTGGAACCAGCAGGATGCGTTCTGGAACCAGCCCTTCGACAGCGTCCGCCCCGGCATCGACCAGCCCGCCATCGTCGCGGCGCGGCAGCGGGCGAATGTGATGATGGCGCTGTATCTGGGCCGGCTGGTCACGCGGCGCAGCATCGCCATCTGGCTGGGGCGGGGCGGCGACGACCCCGCGACGCGGGTGGTGCGGCTGGCGATGCGGGGCAGGCTGCGCTTTGACCGGCGCGACGCCCTGTTCAACATCGGCGGCCTGCTGATCGGCGCGGTGGAAACGACGTCGCACGCCGTCTGCAACGCGCTGGCCGAGCTTGCGTCCGACCCGGCGCGGCTGGCGGCGGCGCGGCAGGCCGCGCAGGACGCCCGCCCGCAGGCGATCGACGGCCATGTGTTCGAGGCGTTGCGGTTCCGCCCGGCATTCCCCTATTTCTTCCGCGTCTGCCATCGCGACACCCCGGTCTGCGCAGGCACCCCGTTCGAGACGCGCATCCCCGCGGGCACCACCGTCCTGGCGCTGACCCATGCGGCGATGTTCGATCCGGCCGGGTTCCCCGATCCCGACCGCTTTGACCCGGGCCGGGACTTCAGCGACGGCTTTACCTTCGGTCACGGCCATCACGCCTGCCTGGGCCGCCATGTCGCCGCCGCGATGGTCCCCGAGATCGTGCGACAGATCCTGCGCCGGGACGACCTGGACCTGGGCGCCGGCCCCGATTTCCAGGGCAACCCCGTGCCGCAGCGGTGGACGGCCACCCGCCGCGCGCAGGGCCATGCCGCCATGACCTGACGCAGGAGAGGACAGGATGTTCCGTGCCGCCGCCTTCGCCGCCGTGCTGGCTGTCGCCGCCCTTTCCGGGCGCGGGGCAACGGCGCAGGATTTCTTCACCGCCGCCGAGATACGGGCCGTCTCGCCGCGCGCCGCCCCCGTGCTTGTGCAGGCGCTGGTCGACAACCAGCGCGCGCTGGCGGCCGCCGACATCGACACGCGCCTGCGGCTGGCGCATTTCCTGGCGCAGGTGATGACCGAAACCGGCGGCCTGCGCCGCCTGGACGAGAACATGAACTACTCCGCCGCCCGCCTGACCGAGGTTTTCAGCCGCGGTGTGGTGACGCCCGCCAAGGCCGGGCAGATTGCGGGCCAGCCCGAGGCCATCGCCAACTGGGTCTATCGCAACCGGCTGGGCAACGGCAGTCCCGAAAGCGGCGACGGCTGGGCCTATCGCGGATCGGGCTATATCCAGTTGACCGGGCGCACCAACTATCGCCTGCGCGGCGAAGAGGTGGGGATACCGCTTGAGCAGCAGCCCGACCTTGCGCGGCAGCCCGGGCCGGGGCTGACGGCGGCGACGGCCTATTGGTCGGCCCGGCGGATCAACGCCGCCGCCGACCTGAACGACCGCCCCGGCGTGCGGCGGCTGGTCAACGGCCCCCGGATGGAGGGGCTGGACCAGGCCAAGCTGTGGCACAACCGCATCTGGGCCGGCATCTATGCCAACCGCGCGCCCTTTCCGGGCGAGGGAGCGGTGACCGAGGCGGGCGAGGCCGCGCCCGAGGACGCAAGCGAGGCGCTGCAGCGCATCCTTGTCGATGAGGGCTTCGCCCTCTCGGGTTCGTTCGAGGCCGGGGGCGACCCGGCGGCCGCCACCGCCGAGGCGCTGCGCGGCTATCAGGAAAGCCGCGGCCTGCCCGCGACGGGTGTGCTGGACGACGACACGTTCTATGCCATCACCGATCCCGCCGAATGGCGCACCACCGACGACACCGAACTGGCCGCGGCCCCGCCGATGGGCGATGCCGACCAGGGCGTGGCGTTCGACCTGCCCGGAACGGCCCCCGCACCGCCCGCGCTGGCGGCGCTGGACCCCGTGACCGGCACCGGCCAGAGCCGCCCCCAGCCGCTGGACGTCAACCAGCTGTCCGCGCTGGGCCGTGCGGGCGGCGCCTATTCCGCCTATGAGACGGCGCAGGGCCGCTATGTCGGCAACGACTTCATCCCCTTCACCGTCATCGGCAACGACGACCGCAAGGTGGTGCTGGACACGACCGCGTTCCCCGCCCGCGCCATCGTGCAGATACTGTTCCGCAAGCGCGAGGGGCTTGGCCAGAACCTGTGTTCGGGGGCGATGATCGCGCCCGACATGGTGCTGACGGCGGGCCACTGCGTCCACGGCGGCACGACGATGGGCCGATGGTATAGCGATTTCGAGGTGTTCCCCGGCCGCAACACCGGCTCGCAGCCCTTTGGCGCGTGCAAGGCCACGCGGCTTTACGCGCTGCGGGGCTGGACCTCGGCCACGACCGTGTCGGATTCGCGGCTGTACGATCTGGGCGCGATCCGGCTGGACTGCGATGCCGGGCAGCGCACCGGCTGGTTCGGCGTGGTGCCGCTGGCGGACGACGCGTCCGGCCAGCCGTCCACGGTCCAGGGCTATGCCGCCGACAAGGAACCGCCGGGGCGGCAGTGGGTCAGCCGCGACCAGTTCCGCGTCGTCGAGACCGAAAAGGCGTTCTACGAGAACGACACCTTCGGCGGCACCAGCGGATCGCCGGTGTTCACCGAGGCGGACAACCACATCACCTGCGTCCACACCAACGGGCTGCACGGAACCGGCAACTGGGCGCGGTTCAACGGCTGCACGCGGATCACCCCGGAACGCCTTGCGACCATCGCAGGCTGGATAAGCGAGCAGACGCCATGAACACCCGCCCGTTCGCAGCCCTTGCCGCCGCCGCGCTGGCGCTGCCCGGCCTGCTGGCCGCGCCCGACGCCCGCGCCGAGGAACTGGACCCCACCATCGTCCACCTCATCTGCAGTTCCAACGGGATGGAGCGGCGCGGCACCGGCGTCGTGGTGTCGCCCGACGGGATGGTGCTGACCGCGCGGCATGTCGTGACGGGCACCGCGGCGGGGGCCACCGCCGACACGGTCTGCACCGGCAGCCTGGGTCACGCCAACGGCGTCCGCGTGACGATGACCATCCAGAAGGTCAGCAGCGAATACGACGCCGCGATGCTGAAATACCCGGGCCTCAGCGGCGCGCCGCATCTGGGTTACTGCGACGTCCTGCCGCGCCACAAGCGCGCGCAGGTCATCGCCGCGGGGTTTCCCCTGCTCAGCGCGACCGGGCTGCCGTCGGAACGGATGGGCATCCTTGCGACCGTCGAACCCGGCGGCGCGGCGGCGCCGGGCCTGATCGAAAGCGACGCCGCCACCACCAGCGGGATGAGCGGCGGCCGCGTGACTTTGGCGGAAAACGGCCAACTGATCGGCATCGTCGCGGGCGTCAGCCCGGACCCCGCGACGGGATATCCCAACGCCTATGCCGTCCTTGCCGCCAGCCGCCTGGCCCCCGAGTTCGGCCAGTACGGGCTGAAGACCGACCCCGCGTCGTGCGAGCCGGTGATGCGCGTCACCCGGCCCCTGCCCGCGTCGGGGGGGCCGTGGCTGGCCGCCGACCCGCCCCTGCCCCTGGGGATGAAGGCGGGCGAGGGGTTCTGCTATCTCGTGCGCGTGTGGGGCGATTTCGACGACCCCCGCGATTCGGTCGAGATCACGGTGACCGCCGATCAGGAATACGCCCTGACCGGCACCGACAGCGCCAGCCCCGGCAACCACGGCGCCGTGGCGCAATGCGTGCGGTTCTGATGGCGTGGCGCGGGGCGGCCCCGCCACGCGCGCGCATGCTGCGGGCCGGGCGGCGCGATCAACTGTCGCTGCGCACCGCGATCCAGATCGTGTGCCGGTTGCCGCGCCTGCCGCCGCTGGCGCGGACGGTGTGGGTGGTGACGTCGAACCCGCAGCGCGACAGCCGTTGCGAAAAGGCCGGAACCGGGGCTGCGGACCACAACGCCAGCACCCCGCCCGGCACCAGCGCCCGGCGCGCCGAACCCAGCCCCGCCTCGTGATACAGGGCGTCGTTGCCGGCACGGGTCAGGCCGTCAGGGCCATTGTCGACGTCCAGCAATATGGCGTCGAACACGCCCGCCGCCTCGCGGATCATGGCGCCGACGTCGCGCGTCTCGACCGTCACCCGCGGGTCGGACAGGCAGTTCCCGAACACCGCCGCCATGTGCTGCCCGGCCCATCCGACCAGTTCGGGCACGATCTCGGCCACGACAAGGCGCGCGGCGGGCGGCGCGACCGTCAGGGCCGCGCGCAGGGTGAAGCCCATGCCCAGCCCCCCGATCAGCACGCGCGGCGCGGGGCGGCCGGTCAGGCGGCCAAGCGCCAGCGTCGCCAGCGCCTCCTCGGAACTGCCCAGCCGGCTGTTCATCAACTCGTTCCCGCCTTTCAGGCGGATCGAGAACTCGTCGCCACGGCGCAAAAGCCTCAGCGTATCCCCGCCCGGCGCGGTCGCCGTCGCCAGCTGTATCCACGGCAGCATGCAACGCCTCCTGTTCCTGATGCAGGCCCTGACCTATCCGGCCGGGGCGGGCGGTTGAAGGGCCATGCGCAAGGGCGCGCCGTGGCTGACAGTCCGGGGCGGCGGGTGCGCCTTATCCACATAAGCCGCGCTGTCCGAATCCATGTGCGCCCATCCGGTTCAGCAAGCCCGACCAGATCGGCGGCATCGCCATCTGGCGCGCGAGTTGGCCCGATGCGTTCCCCGGTCAACGCGGCTTTCGCCGCGCGCGCCCCTTGGCCCGATGCGTCCCCCGGGCCATCTCGGCGGGCGGCTTGAGGTAGCGATCGGCGTGACGCTCGCGGCGGAAGCCGAGTTCCTCCACGGTGGTGTTGTGGCGGATGAGCCCGATGTGCAGTTCAGTTCAGGTCGCTGTTCAGCCATGTCGATCTGGAGGAGCGCAGTCTGACGGTGCACCTGCTGCAGAAGAACCGGGAGGGGGCCAATGACGTGCTGGCGGGCCTTGGGCCGAGGCTGACTTGCTCTACGTCGCCGGTGGTCCTCCCGGCAACGCTCCGGCACGGCCGGCTGCGGTTTTCCCGCGAGACCGATCGGCGATGCGTTGGAACCGCATCGGCGACAGCTCGGTCAGGTCCATCGGTGACGGCCGCCCGCCGGCAAGCTCTGCCATGATCTTGCCGGACATTGGCCCAGGTCCGAAACCATGCCCGCTGAACCCTGTGGCGACCAGCAGGCCTGGCAGCCCCTCCACGGGCCCCATGACGGGGACCATGTCGGGAAGGGTGTCGATGACGCCTGCCCAGACCGCCTCGACTTCAAGATCGGCGAGAGCCGGGAAATACTGGCGGAACTCGCCAAGTGCCTGGGCGACCCTTTGCGGTTCGGGCATTACGTGATCGCGGGTCGGAGGAATGTCAGCGAGGGGCGGTTCGTAGGGCCGGAGGAAAAGGCGTTGCAGGGGGGCAAGGAAGTTGACCTTCGCGGCGCCTGGGTTGTCTTTCCGGGCCTGCGCATAAAGCCGCATGTAGTGCCAGGAATCGAGCCGAAGATCGTATTCGCCCCCCGCGACCGAGATGACGAAGGCGCCACGGCTATCCTGGCGGATGCCCGTGAGCGGTGCCGAAACGCAGGGATCGAGCGGCCGTTCCGGGCAGGGAGAAGTGCGTGCGACCGTGGCGCGGATCCGTTCCTGCGGCAAGTCGATGCCGACCGAATGCAGCAGCCGGCCGCTGCCTGCACCGGCGGCACACAACACGGCCGCGGCCCGGTGCACCCGATCCCCGACCCGTATGCCGGTGACCGCACCCGCGCTGGTCTCGATACCGGATACAGTGGCTCCAAGACTGACCGTGACTCCCTGTTCGACCGCTGCCTCGAAGAACGCGCGCGTCGCGCGACCCGGCTCGGCCCGGCCGTCGGACGCGGTGTACATGGCACTTCTCACCCCTGCATCATGCGCGAGCAGCGGCACCCTGTCGGCAACCTCGCTGGCCGTGAGGATCCGGGTATTAAGTCCGAAGTCGCGGGCCTGAGCCTGCCATTCCGCCTGTGACGCCTCGACGGCTTCGCTGACCGCCAGTGCGACGTTGCCGCCCTGGAACCAGCCGACCTTGCGGCCCAGTTCGGCCTCGATCCCCTTCCATAGCTTCATCGACGCCATGGCGAGCGGAAGCTCGCGGAAATCGCGGCCCTGCTGCCGCACGAAGCCGAGGTTGCGCCCCGACTGGGCGGCGCCCGGCGTCTCACGCTCGACAAGCAGCACACGCAGCCCCGATCGGGCCGCATAATACGCGGCCGAGCACCCGACGATGCCCCCGCCCACGACGATCAGATCCCAGCCCTGCGTGCCATCACCCTTCATGCGGATCATCTCACTGGATCCTGGACAGGAAGGCGCGTGTCCGCCGGAATGCCGGGTCGTCGAAGATCTCGGCCGGGCTCCCGCACTCGACGATCCTGCCGCCTTCCATGAAGGCGATGCGGTTGCAGACCTCGTGGGCGAAGCTCATCTCGTGTGTGACCACCATCATCGTCATGCCGTCCGCCGCCAGTCTCCGCATGACGTCCAGCACCTCGCCCACGAGTTCGGGGTCGAGCGCGCTGGTCGGCTCATCGAACAGGACGACCTTGGGCTTCATGGCGAGCGCCCGCGCGATGGCCACGCGCTGCTGCTGTCCGCCCGACAACATGCGTGGGTAATTGTGCATCTTATCCGCCAGCCCGACTTGGGCGAGCAGTTCGGCCGCTTCGGCCTCGGCTTTCCGCCTGGGAGTGCCCAGCACGTGGACCGGCGCTTCCATGACGTTTTCGAGGGCGGTCTTGTGGCCGAACAGGTTGAAGTTCTGGAATACCATCCCAATGCGCGCGCGCTGCCGCGCGATCAGCTTTTCGGGAAGCTCGAAGGCCAGGTCGCCCACGCGCCGGTAGCCGATCAACTCGCCATCGACGGTGATGCTGCCGCTTTCGATCCGGTCAAGGTGGTTGACGCAGCGCAAGAGCGTTGACTTTCCCGATCCCGAAGGCCCGATCAGGCTGATGACCTCGCCGGCATCTACGGTCAGGCTGACGTCGTGAAGCACGGCAACGTTGCCGTAGCTCTTGGACACGCGATCAAAGACGATCATGGGCTGGGACATCATCGACCCTTCTTCTCGCCGGTGGCGGGGCGTTGCGCGGTCGCGCCGGGCTCCTGGCGCGAGCGGGCGAAGTATCTCTCGATCTGGGCCTGCAGCACGCTCAACACCGTCGTTGCGGCCAGATACCAGATGCATGCGACGATCAGCAGCGGAATGGTCTGAAAGTTGCGTGAATAGATCGTCTGGGCCGAATACAGCAGGTCCGAAAGCGAGATCACGCTGACGAGGGACGTCGTCTTCAGCATCCCGATCGTCTGGTTGCCGGTCGGCGGGATGATCACGGTCATCGCCTGCGGCAGCACGATGCGGCGCAGCGCGCTGCCGTTTGTCATCCCCAAGGCCTTCGCCGCCTGGCGCTGACCCGGATCGACCGACAGCAGGCCGCTGCGGATGATCTCGGACATGTAGGCGCCTTCGTTCAGTCCTAGCCCCAGCACCGCAGCGGTGATCGGCGCGATCACCGTGTTCGTCGGCACCGAGACCCACCACGAGGTGAAGGGGATGCCGATCGAAAGCTCGGGAAACAGCGCGCCGAGATTATACCAGAAGATCAGTTGCACCAGCACGGGCGTGCCGCGGAAGAACCAGATGTATGCGTTGGCGACCGTGGCGACGACGACATTCCCCGACATCGCCATGATCGCGCAGACCGTCCCCAGCACCACGCCGATGACCATGGTCACGATCGTCAGCCAGATCGTGAGGGACAGACCTGACAGGATGCGGGGATCGAACAGATAGCTGCCGACCACATCCCAGCCGAAGTTCGCATTCCCGGCGATCGAAAGCAGGAAATATGCGATCAGGACGACCAGCAGCGCGGCGACGATGCGGCTGCCCCAGGCCTTGGCAGGGACATAGGTGAGCATGGGCCTGTCCGGCCGCAGCGTGACGGCTGCCAAGGGAACATCGGGCATGGCATCGGTTCTTTCGGATGATCGTGTCGCGGGGCCCACGATCGGCCCGCCGGCCCCGCGCGGCATTAATTGGAAGGGACCGTCGTCAGGTTGATGCCCGGCTCGTGGTCGATCATCATGGGCTGGACGTTCCATTCGGCATAGATCTTCTCATAGGTGCCGTCGGCGCGGACCTCCTTCAGCCCGGCCAGCAGCGCTTCCCCCAGATCTGTTTCGTCCTTGCGGAAGGCGATGCCGCTCGGCTTGCGCGGCAGGATCGGCATGGGCACCACCTTCACCGGGCGGGGTGCGGCCTTCATGATCTCTTGCGCGGACGCGGCCGAGGTCAGGACGAAGTTGGTGCGCGCCGAATAGAGCGACAGCAGCGTCGCATCCGAGGTGCCGAACTCGGACAGGGTGGGCGCGGCCTTTCCGGCTTCGGTGCAGGCCCGGGCCAGTTCCGCCGTGATGAACCCGGCCCATTCGGTGCCGCTCTGCGCCGCGCCGTTGAGGCCGCAGAGGTCCAGGTGGCCGTTGACGCTGCCGCCCTTTTCCTCAAGCACATAGGCCGATGAGGTCGTGTAGCCGTAGTCGACGAAGCTGACGACCTGCTGCCGCTCGGCGTTGTCCGTGATTCCCTCCATGGCGATGTCCCAGCGGCCCGACTGGACGCCTGGGATCAGCGAGTCGAACGCGACCGAAGTGACCTCCAGGTCAACGCCCAGCCGCTCGGCGATGGCGTCCCACAGGTCGACCTCGAAGCCCACCATGTTCCCGGTGTCGTCGATATACTGGAACGGGGGGTATTTGGCATCGGTCACCAGCTTGATGACGCCGGCTTCGCGGTACTTGGCGGGCAGCAGGTCGGCCGCCGCCTGGGCCTGGGCAGCGCCCGCCATCAGGATCAGGGCCATCGCCCCGGCAACGCCACCCGCCAGACCGGTGATGCGCCCCTCTTTGTGCGTATTCTTCATTGCCAGTCTCCTGAATTGATGGGCCAGGCTGTTGGACGACCGAGACCCGTGTGAGAAGCTCCGCGCATCAGCCGCGGGGCGCGAAGTGCATGTCCTTGCCCCTCGTCGGACGGGTTCGGCTTGTGGCGGCTGGGCGCAGTCCACCGCGATCTTCTGCTGCTATCGCGTAGTTGGGCAGGGCTTCCGTGTTCTCCGCTCTCTCCCTCTCGCCGCCAAGGCGGCAGGTAGTCTTTCGCCCATCCCGGCTCATGCATGGAAATAATATCACTACTACCTGTCAAGTCTATTCCTTTGGAGCAGAGGTTGCGGCTTCGGGGGGCGGATTTCGGGCAGGGCGCTGACCACGGACCGATCGCCGCGCCCGTAAAAAGGCAATTCGCAGGGCTTCGCGGACCAACAGGTCGCTGCGGATTGCCGCGTTCTTGGCGCGCGAAAAGACGGTCGGATCGCGCCGTTTCCCGATTTCGACGCCAGCAGCGGTCAACGACGGTTCAGGAGATCAGGTGGCGCTGGCCGCAGCCTTCGTGATCAGCGTCATGGCCGGTTCAGGCGGTTCCACGCCCGGGTCCGCGAAATGCTGCATGACGAGAACCAGGGTTGCCCTCAAGCTCGCCTCATCCGCGGAGCGGCCGTCAGGGCGGAGCCCGTCCACCACATGCCCGAGGAAGGCGAGCTGGATCTGCTCGGCTCGCAATTCGAGCGCCTTGACCCCTTCGCGCCAGGCGGGGATGGCGGAATGGGCTGCCATCCATGGACTGACCTTCATGTTGCGCCGGATCGGGCGCAGGGGGCGGATCGCCTGGTCGCGCCAGCCCGCGGTGCTGGCGGCGAGCGTTGCGATCGCGGCTTGATCGACGATGCGGCCCTGAATGCGGGCATAGAGCGCCGCGATCATCAACGGCACGTCAAGATCGAACCGGTCCTGCAGGTCGAGGCAGGCGGGCGCGACCCCCGGCAGGGCGTAGAACCGCAGTGCAAAGTCCCAGAGCGGGCCTTTCAGATCCGGTGCGTCGGCTGAAGCCATGTCTGTCCTCCGGGTTTCGTCGGTTGTCATTGCAGCCTGCTCAACTCAGTTCCCGCAGCACGCGGGCGGCAGCCGAAACGATCCGCTCGCGGTCGCGGTGACGCCCTTCGCTGACCACATGGGCGCCCGCTGCCCAGACGTCGCGGACCCGGATCCCGCGGCCGAAGATCCAGCGGTCCAGCAGGCTTGCGGGCTCGTCAAGCGCAAGGGCGTCGTCGAGCGCGACAAGATCGGCCGGGGCGCCGGCCACGATCTGCGGCACCGGCGCACCAAGCGCCTGTGCGCCACCGCGAAGCGCGCCCGCGAACAGCGCGCCGCCGGTCGAGCCATGCCATGTGCAGACATTCCGGCTGCGATGGGCCAGGCGCTGCGAGTATTCCAGCATGTTCAACTCGCCTGCGGCTGAGATCGCCACATTGCTGTCGGTGCCGATGCCGAAGCGTCCCTCTTGTTCAAGAAACTCGGGGGCCGGGAAGATGCCGTCGCCCAGATTGGCCTCTGTGACGGGGCAAAGCCCGGCCACCGTTCCGCCAGAGGCGATGCCGGCGATCTCGGCTGCGGTCAGATGGGTGGCGTGAATCAGGCACCAATCCGGCCCGACCGGTGCCCGATCCAGCAGAAGCTGGACCGGCCGCGCGCCGGAATGGGCAAGGCAGTCCTCGACTTCCTTCACCTGTTCCGCGGCATGGATGTGGAAGGGCCGGCCCGGCCAGGTCTCGGCGAGTTCCCGGATCTCGTCGATGGTGGCGCCGCGCAGGGAATGGGGGGCAAGGCCCAGCCGGTCCTGCGGGCGCGAGAGCCGGGCCGCGCAGGACTCCATCAGCCGCCCGAAACTGTCGGGCCCATGCAGGAAGCGGCGTTGCCCATCGGCCGCAGGGGTCGGACCGAAGCCGCCATGGGCGTAGAAGACGGGCAGATGCGTCAGGGCGATGCCGGTCGTCTCGGCAGCGGCGAAGATCCGCAGCGACATCTCGGCCGGATCGGCATAGGGGCTGCCGTCGGTGTCGTGATGCAGGTAATGGAACTCGCCCACGCGGGTGAAGCCTGCTTCCAGCATCTCGGCATAGGCAAGCGCTGCCACCGCCTCCATTTCCTCGGGGCCCAGCTGCAGCGCGAAGCGATACATCATCTCGCGCCACGTCCAGAAACTGTCGCGGCTTTCTCCGCGCCATTCCGTCAGCCCGGAAAAGGCGCGCTGGAATGCATGGCTATGCAGGTTGGGCATACCGGGAACCAGCGTCGCGACGCGGATATCGCCAGAGTCCGGGGCGGTGCCGGGGACAACCGAGGCGATGGCCGCGCCATCAAGCGTCACCGCCACATCGCGCGTCCAGCCCCCTGGAAGGAGCGCCGCCTCCGCATGAACCTGCATCCCTCAACCTCCTGCCGATCTGCCGTCTGGCATATCAAGATTCTCTACATGTATATACTTGATTTCGGAATTGGGGAAGTGCACCCTTGGTCTCGATGGCAGCCAGCGTGATTCCCGGCTCTGCGGAATCCGTCCGCCGAGGCCGCCCGGAAACGGGCAAGCGAAGGAAGCGAGAGATGACCAGGACGCTCTGGACCAATGCCCGCGTCGTCACCGCCGACGGCGCCATCGACCGTGCACCGGAGCCCGGCGCGGTAGAGGTGCTGGCGGATGGCGGCCGGATCGTCGCCGTCGGGGCCGACCTGCCGCGCAGCGGGGCGCGCATCGTCGATTGCGAAGGGCGGCTGATGACGCCCGCGCCCATCGACTGCCACACCCATCTGGTGTTCGGCGGCGACCGCGCGCGGGAGTTCGAGATGCGCCTGGACGGCGCGGCCTATGAGGAGATCGCGCGGGCAGGCGGCGGCATCAGGGCCTCGATGCGGGCCACCCGCGAGATGGGAGTGGAGGCGCTGGTCGAGGCAAGCCTGCCCCGGCTGGACCATCTGCTGGCCGAAGGCGTTTCGACCGTCGAGATCAAGTCGGGCTATGGCCTGTCGGTCGAGGCCGAGCTGAACATGCTGCGCGCAGCGCGGCGTCTTGAGGCGCTGCGGGCCGTGCGCATCCGCACCACTTGGCTTGCCGCCCATGCGCTGCCGCCCGAACATGCGGACCGGGCCGGGGAATACATCCGCGAGGTCGCCATCGCGGGTCTGGAACAGGCCCATGCCGAAGGGCTGGTCGACGCGGTTGACAGCTTCTGCGAGACCATCGCCTTCTCGACCGCCGAGCTGGAGCCGCTTTACCAAAAGGCGCAGGCGCTTGGACTGCCGGTCAAGATCCACTCCGAGCAGCTTTCCCATTCAGGCGGCACCGCATTCGCCGCCCGCTTCGGCGCGATCTCTGCAGATCATCTGGAACATGCGACCCCGGCGGATGCCCGCGCGATGGCGGCGTCCGGCACCGTTGCGGTGCTGCTGCCCGGCGCGTTCTACATGCTGCGCGAAACGGTCGTGCCGCCGGTCGCCGCCTTCCGCGAGGCCGGCGTGCCGATGGCGCTTTCGACCGACTGCAATCCCGGCACCTCGCCGCTGAGCTCGATCCTCATGGCGATGAACATGGGGGCGACGCTGTTCCGGCTGACGGTGCCGGAATGCCTTGCCGGCGTCACCTGCAACGCGGCCCGCGCGCTTGGGCTTGCCGGGGAAACCGGCCGCATCGCCGCCGGGCTTTCCGCCGATCTCGCGCTCTGGAATGTCGAGACACCGGCCCAGCTTGTTGCGCGGATCGCGTTCAACCCGCTTCACGCCCGCATCTTCCACGGAGAGACAGTCTGACCATGACCGAAGTGCTTACCCCCGGCGCAGTCTCGATCGGCACGCTGCGGCGGATCTATTGGCAGGGCCTGACGCCAGGACTGGACCCGGCCGCCGCCGAGGGCATTGCCCGCTCTGCCGCCCGCATCGCCGAGGTCGCCGCCGGTGACGCGGCTGTCTATGGCGTGAACACCGGCTTCGGCAAGCTCGCCTCGATCCGCATCGACGCGGGCGACGTGGCGACGCTCCAGCGCAACCTGATCTTGTCGCATTGCTGCGGCGTCGGCCCGTCGCTGCCGGCCGATGTCGTCCGGCTGATCCTGACGCTGAAGCTGATGTCGCTGGGTCGCGGCGCCTCGGGCACGCGGCCCGAGGTGGTGGCGCTGATCGAGGCGATGCTGGCCCGCCGGGTGATCCCGGTCATTCCCGAAAAGGGCTCGGTCGGCGCCTCGGGCGATCTCGCGCCGCTTGCCCACATGGCAGCCGTCATGATCGGCGAGGGCGAGGCATTCTTGGATGGCCAGCGGCTGCCCGGCGCCGAAGCGCTGTCGCATGCCGGACTTACCCCGGTGGTGCTGGCCGCGAAAGAGGGGCTGGCGCTCATCAACGGCACCCAGGTGTCTTGCGCCCTGGCGCTCGCCGGTCTGTTCCGGGCCGAACGGGCGCTGCGCGCCTCGATCGTCACGGGCGCGCTTTCGACCGATGCGGCGATGGGCTCGACGGCGCCGTTCCACGAGGAAATCCACAGCCTGCGCGGTCATCGCGGTCAGGTCGATGTGGCGCTGGCCCTGCGCGAACTGCTGAAGGGCAGTGAGATCCGCGACAGCCATGCCGAGGGGGACGAGCGCGTGCAGGATCCCTATTGCATCCGCTGCCAGCCCCAGGTCGCAGGCGCCGCACTGGATATCCTGCGCCAGTCCGCCGCAACGCTGGAGATCGAGGCCAACGCGGCCACCGACAACCCGCTCGTGCTGTCGGACGGGGCGGTCGTCTCGGGCGGGAACTTCCATGCCGAGCCGGTGGCCTTCGCCGCGGACGTGATTGCCCTTGCCGTGGCCGAAATCGGCGCCATCGCGCAGCGCCGCATCGCCCTGCTGGTCGATCCGGCGCTGAATTACGGGCTGCCGGGCTTCCTGACACCGGCGCCGGGGCTGAACTCGGGGATGATGATCGCCGAGGTCACCGCCGCCGCGCTGATGAGCGAGAACAAGCAGCTTTCCCATCCCGCCAGCGTGGACAGCACGCCCACCTCGGCCAATCAGGAGGATCACGTCTCGATGGCGTGCCACGGGGCGCGGCGGCTGCTTCCGATGACGCAGAACCTGTGGTGGATCGTGGGTGTCGAGGCAATGATCGCCGCCCAGGGGATCGACCTGCGCGGACCACTGAAAAGCTCGCCCCACCTGCAAACTGCCATCGCCGCGATCCGCGAGCGCATCCCCGCTCTGGGTGCCGACCGCTTCATGGGCAGCGACATGGAGGCCGCAGGCGCATTGGTCGCCGAAGGCGCGCTGGAACCCGCCGCGACCGGGCTTCTGCCGGAGGTCGGATGATGGAACCGGTCCGCGTCCAGCAGGGCGACAGTCCCGTCATCCTTGCCTTCCCCCATGTCGGGACCGGACTGCCATCTGCGGTGGCCGAAAGGTTGAACGACGAAGGCAGGCTTCTGCGCGACACCGACTGGCATATCGACGCGCTTTACGCCGGGCTGCTGCCGGGCGCGACTACCGTCACCGCGACCCAGTCGCGATATGTCATCGACCTCAACCGCGACCCTGAAGGCGCCAGCCTCTATCCCGGCCAGACCACCACCGGGCTGATCCCCGAAACCACCTTCGACAACGTCCCGATCTGGCGCGAGGACGCCTGGCCGCGGGCGGATGACGTCGCCCGCTGGCGCGAGGCGGTCCACCGCCCGTATCACGCCGCGCTCTCTGCCGAGATTGCGCGGGTCAGGGCGCTGCACGGGGTGGCGATCCTCTATGATTGCCATTCGATCCGGTCGGTCATTCCCTGGCTGTTCCAGGGGCGGTTGCCGGACTTCAATATCGGCACCGACAATGGCGCGACCTGCGCCGCCGAGGTCGAGGCCGAGGTCCACCGCATCTGCACCGCCGCGCCCCGCTGCACCACCGTGCTGAACTGCCGGTTCCGTGGTGGCTGGACGACGCGCCATTACGGCCGGCCCGAAAGCGGCGTCCATGCGGTGCAGATGGAACTGGCGCAGATCTCGCATCTTGCCAGCGAAGAACCGCCATTCACGCTCGACCCCGACCGCAGCGCAAGGCTGCGCGAAACCCTTGCCGAGATCCTCAATGCGCTGGCCGCACTCGCGCCGCGCCTGGCCCGTCCCTGAAAGGTCAACGACATGAACAACCCTCGTCACAACGCCCGTGTCGTTCTTCCCGCCACCGGCACCGAACTGACCGCGAAATCTTGGCTGACCGAGGCGCCGCTGCGGATGCTGATGAACAACCTGCATCCCGACGTGGCCGAAAACCCGCACGAGCTGGTGGTCTATGGCGGAATCGGCCGCGCCGCCCGGACGTGGAGGGATTTCGACCTGATCTGCGACAGCCTGCGCAGGCTGGAGGCTGACGAAACCCTGCTGGTGCAGTCCGGCAAGCCGGTCGGCGTGTTTCGCACGCATGAGGACGCGCCGCGGGTCCTGATCGCGAACTCGAACCTCGTGCCGCACTGGGCGACCTGGGAGCATTTCAACGAACTCGATCGCAAGGGGCTGATGATGTACGGCCAGATGACGGCCGGCTCCTGGATCTATATCGGCACTCAGGGCATCGTTCAGGGCACATATGAAACCTTTGCCGAAGCCGGGCGCCAGCATTACGACGGCGACCTGACCGGCAAATGGGTTCTGACCGGAGGGCTTGGCGGCATGGGCGGCGCGCAGCCGCTGGCGGCCGTCTTCGCCGGCGCCTGCTGCCTTGCCGTCGAGGTGGACGAAACCCGCATCGACTTCCGCATCCGCACGAAATACCTCGATGCCAAGGCGCGGACGCTGGACGAGGCGCTGGCCATGATCGCCGAATGGACCGCTAGGGGAGAGGCGAAGTCGGTGGGCCTTCTGGGCAATGCCGCCGAGATCTTCCCCGGGATCGTCCGGCGCATGCAAGCGGGCGAGCCGCTGCCGAACGGCCGGCCCGACATCGTGACCGACCAGACCTCGGCCCATGATCCGGTCCACGGCTATTGCCCCGCGGGCTGGAGCGTGGGCGACTGGCGCGCGCGTCAGGAAAGCGCCCCCGCCGAGGTGGCCAGGGCGGCCCGCGTCTCGATGCGCGCGCAGGTCGAGGCGATGGTCGCTTTCCACGACGCAGGCGTGCCGACTGTCGATTACGGCAACAACATCCGGCAGATGGCGCTGGAGGAAGGGTTCGAGCGCGCCTTTGCCTTCCCCGGCTTCGTGCCGGCCTATATCCGCCCGCTGTTCTGCCGCGGCATCGGTCCGTTCCGCTGGGCGGCGCTGTCCGGCGACCCCGAGGATATCCGCAAGACCGACGAGGCGATGAAGCGGCTGTTCCCGGAAAACCTGCACCTGCACCGCTGGCTGGACATGGCGGCGGAACGCATCGCCTATCAGGGACTCCCTGCCCGGATCTGCTGGATCGGTCTTGGCGATCGCCATCGCGCCGGGCTGATGTTCAACGAGATGGTCCGCAACGGCGAGCTGAAGGCCCCCGTGGTGATCGGGCGCGACCATCTGGACTCCGGCTCGGTGGCCAGCCCCAACCGCGAGACCGAGGCGATGGCCGACGGGTCGGACGCGGTGTCCGACTGGCCGCTGCTGAACGCCATGCTGAACGTCGCGGGCGGCGCCACCTGGGTTTCGCTGCATCACGGCGGCGGCGTTGGCATGGGGTTCTCGCAGCATTCGGGCGTGGTGATCGTGTGTGACGGGACCGAGGCAGCCAACCGGCGGCTTGAGCGGGTGCTGTGGAACGATCCCGCGACCGGGGTCATGCGCCACGCCGATGCGGGCTACGAGATCGCGAAGGACTGCGCCCGCGAACACGATCTTTGCCTTCCCGGCATCCTCCGGTGAACGGAATCCATCCGCTGCGGGACCGGGTGTTCCGGCCCTGGAAGAACGGCGGCGGCGACACTGCGGAAATCGTCGTCTCGCCGCCGGGCGCTGGATTCGACGATTTCGAATGGCGGATATCGACGGCGCTGGTGGCATCCGATGGTCCGTTCTCGCGCTTTCCCGGCGTGGACCGGGTGCTGACGGTGATCGAGGGCGGACCGATGGCTCTGACCATCGACGGCCATGTCCGCCAGCTCGATGAACACAGCTCCCCGCTTGCGTTTCCCGGCGACGCGCCCTGCGAGGCGCGGCTTTGCGGCCCGCCGCTGCTGGATTTCAACCTCATGCTGCGCCGCCCCCTTGCGGCGCAGGTCCGCAAGGGACCGCTGCGACCTGCTGGCGGGCGCGCCCTTGCCCGACTGGCGCTGCTGCTGGAGGATCGTGCCGGGCTTTCCCGGCTGGATCTGGTCGATCTGGACGCCGCCGCTCCCAGGCTGGCTGCGGCACTGACAGGGGTGCAGGCGATTTCGGTCGAGATCGGGGGCTGAGGGGCGCTTCAGGCGCTTTCGTCGGTCCCGCCTGGACCGAATTGCGCGACAAGCTGGTGGCGGTCGCCGGGATAGGTCTGGATGGCCAGCGTCACCCATTGGCCCGAGGCTTCGGTCCGCCGCGTCACCTCGAGACAGGCGCAGCCGGCGGCCAATCCAAGGTCGCGCGCGACAAGGCCCGTGGCCGGAACCGCGCGGATGTGGTGCTCGGCCGAGCTCCACGGGATTTCGCGCAGCAGCCACGCGCCGGGCGCGGCGCGGCGGAAGTCGACCTCGGCGGCGCCGGGTGCGGCTTCGGGATTGATGATGCGGATCTCGTGGCAGAAGGGCAGGCCGCCCGCGTGATGCACGCCGCGCAACGCAAGGACGGGAAGCGATGCGTCCACGATCCGCGCCGCCTCTATTTCGCCATGCAGCGGCAGGCGCAGACTGCGTTCCAGCAGGTCGAAGCGCCAGTCAAAGCCAAGTGCGGCGACCTCGGCCTCGATATCCGCGATCTCCATCACGGCGGCCTGTGCTCGCGGCCGGGCGACGAAGGTGCCCAGTTTCCTGCGGCGGACCAGAAACCCCTCGCGTGTCAGTTGCGCGAGCACCTTGTTCATCGTCATCCGCGAGACGCCATGGCTTTCGGCAAGCTGCGTCTCGAACGGAAGTTGAAAGCCCGGCGGCCATTCGCCGGTGGTGATGTGGTCGCGCAGTTCGGTTAGGATGCGCTGATGATGGGTGACGCGTTGCGCGGCCTCGTCCCTGCTCATGGCAAACTCCGAACTGAACATGCCAAAGATTAGGTGATTGCCAGCGATGGGTCCACGAGGTCCGTCACGACCCCGTGAAATCGGCGAGTTCGCCCACGGAAACCGGCCGCAGGGGCGAACGGATGGACAGCCAGCCGGCATCCTCCATCGGCAGGGCCCGCATCTCGGCGGTCAGTCCGGCCAGGAGCGGCCCGCAGGTTCGGCCCTGGCAGGGGCCCATGCCGCAGCGCAGGAACGCCTTGAGCTGGTTGGGCCCGGCGCAGCCGGCGGCGAGGCTGGCGCGAATTTCGCCGCAGCGCACTTCCTCGCAACGACAGGCGATGATCTCATCGGCGGGCGCGAGCAGCTCAGGTCGCGGGCGGTAGATGTGTTCGAGCAGCGGCCGCGCCGCCAGATGCGCGCGCCGCTCGCGGCGGGTGGCGGTTGCAAGCAGTGGATCGACCTGCCGGCCCAGACTTTCGAGAATTGAGATCGCGGCGAGTTGGCCTTCCAGAAGTGCGACCTTCGCGCCGCCGATTCCGCCGGCATCGCCGGCAACGTAGAAGTCCGGCTGCGAGACGCGCAGGTCGCTGTCCCGAACCGGGTGAAATGCTGCGGCCGCTGCCGACCATTCCATGCGGCAGCCAAGGCTGCGCGGAAGATGGGTTTCGGGGATCACCCCTTCGTGCAGCGCGGCACGGCTTACGGACAGGCTGCGCCACGCGCCGCGGATATGGAAGTGGACCGTGAGGCCGTCGCCCGCGCGCTCGATCTCGACCCCCTGGGCGCCGGAATGGACGGGAACGCCGGCCCGGCGCAACTGCCGCAACAGGCCGATGCCCTTGGCCAGATAGGACGGGCCGCGCCCGGCCAGTGCCCTGGCGGCGTGGCGCCAGGCCGTAAGCAGCGCCGTCCGTTTTCCCGTATCGACCAAGATGATGTCACGTTTGCCGGCAGCAAGGCATTGCGCCGCGTAAAGGTAGAAAAGCGGCCCGGACCCGATCAGCGCGAGCGGTCCTGCCGGAAGCAGCCCTTCCCGTTTGAGCAGGATCTGCAGCCCGCCAATGGTGGTCACGCCGGGAAGCGTCCAGCCGGGCACCGGGACCGGGCGCTCCATCGCGCCGGTTGCGATCAGCACATGCCGCGCCCGCTCGGCCCGCAGCCCTGTGGCGTCACCGAGCCAGACCGTGCCGTGCGGCTCGACCCGCCAGGCGCGGGTGCCGAAGGCGAGAACGGCGCCGCTGGCGCGCAGCCGCGCCGCCTCGGGCCGCCCGGCCATGTAGTCGGGGCCGAGAATCCGGGCGCGGCCGTCCGGCACGGTCTCGATCCCGCGCCAGATCTGCCCGCCTGGGCCCGGCGCCTCGTCCACCAGCAGCACGCTGGCGCCATGCTCTGCCAGAACCGCAGCGCCGCCCATGCCTGCGGGGCCGGCGCCGATGACGATTGCATCCCACAGGCTCATGCGTCGCCCCCTGCCGCCGCCGCGTCATGGCGTGAGCCGGTCTGGCGGCGGACCTGCATTCCGGGGCGGGCAGGTGTCATGCAGGCGCGCTGGTTCTCGACCCCGTCGATGCTCACGAGGCATTCGAAGCACACGCCCATCAGGCACCACGGGCCGCGCTCGGCGCCGGTGACGGGGGTCTGGCGGAATGTGTCGATCCCGGCCGCCAGCAAGGCCCCGGCAACGGTATCGCCCTGCGCGAAACGCATTGGCCGGTCCTCGAAGAACAGCTCGGCCGAACTCTCGCAGGGCAGGGGATCAAGCCGGATGAAGGCCAACGCGATTGCTCCGCAAGGATTGGGGGGCGGGGCCGAGATGCCCCTGGGCCAGCGCGGGGCCGAGCTCGAGCGCGTGCAGGCTCGCCAGAGTGACGCCGCTGTGGCAGGTGACAAGGAAGCCGCCCGGAAAATCGGAGGCTTCGTCATAGATCGGCAGGCCATCGGGACTCATGATCCGCAAGGCGCCCCATGCCCGGACCAGACGGGCATTCCGCAAGGCGGGAAACAGGCGGGTGCCGATCCGGCACAGCCGGGAAATCGCATCGACGTCGGTTCCCGTCGAAAAACCGGCATCCTCATGGGTGCTGCCCAGCAGCACGGTGCCCTCGCGGGTCTGGCGGATGGCGCTGGCCGGGTGGTGCAGGAAGGGCGCGACCCGGTCGGTCACGACGATCTGGCCCCGCTCGGGCATGAGCCGGGGTTCAAGCCCGATCTGGCGGGCGAGATCGTTCGCCCCCAGCCCAGCAGCGATGACCAGACGGCGGCCGAGAACCTCGCGCCTCGCCGCATCCTGGACCACAAAGCCGCGGCGCGGGTCGTGGCCGATCCTGGACGCAGTGAAGTTCACCAGCAGCCGCCCACCATGAGCGCGGAACCCCTGCTGCAGGGCGCGCAGGGTGAAAAGCGGGCTTACCTCGCCGTCGAGGTTCGAGAGCGAGGCGCCGGCCACCTCGGGACCGATCCCAGGAACCAGTTGGCGCAGGGCGTCGCGGTCAAGCAATTCGATGCGGATATCCCCGCCCGCAGCGCGGGTGCGCGCGATCAGGGCGCGCCGCTGCTCCCTTTCGGCCTCGGAACAGCAGAAATGCAACCCGCCGCCGCGCCAGCCGACGTCGATGCCGGTCTCCTCGCCCAGGATGCGGGCGAGTTCCGGCCAGCGCCGCCCGGCCCGGATCGACCAGTGCATGTAGTCGGGGTGGTCGATGCCCTTGCCCTGAAGCCAGACGAGGCCGAAGTTCCCGCGCGAGGCGCGGTGGGCGATGTCGCCCTCGTCCAGCAGCAGGCAGTCGGCCCCGGCGCGCGCCGCCCCCCAGGCGAGTGCCGATCCGATCAGCCCTCCGCCGATGACGACAAGATCAGCGGGGCTGGTCATCCGGCCATTCCCTCGGCCGCAGCGAGAGATGCAACCAGCTTGTCAGCGTCACGATATCGAAGACGGGCAGCCCGAACCGGCGCGAAACGGCAGCCGAATAGGGGGGCAGATTGGCGCATTCGAAGACAAGCGCGCCGACCTCGGCGTGGCGCGCAAGAAGGTCCGCGACCGTCAGCATGACATCGGCTTCCTGCGCCGCAGGGTCCACGGCTGCCGCCTGCTCGCGCATGTTGCGCAGCAGCGACCCGTCGGCAGGCAGTGCCGCCATCGGCAGGCCGCGCGTGGCCCCCACGCCGTGGAAATGCCGGTCGCCAAGCGCCGTGGGGTCCGAAACGATCAGTCCCGGAACCCGCCCCGCCGGCAGGATCCGGGCCACCATCGGGATCTGCAGCAGCGCCGACGACAGGAACGGCACCGGCGAATGCCGCGTCAGCTCGTCCTGGACCGCGGCAAGGAAACCGCAGCTGGTGGTGATCGCCGAACAGCCGAGCGCCACCAGATCGTCGATCGCCTGACGGAAGGCGCCGAGCGATTCGCGCGGATCGCCCTCGATCACGTCTCGCGGCCTCACGCCGCGCAGGATGCGGAACTGCACCGGAAACGGCCAGGTGTCGGCATGGGCGATATCCCCCGGCAGGCGACGAAAGCCGGTGTCGAGGACGATGATGCCCAGCATGACGCCGTGGATGCTGCGGCGGACGGGCGAAACGGGTGGGGTCACGATGAATCTCCCAGCGCGTCCTTCAGGCCGTTCCACCGTTTCACCGCGCCGGTATCGATGTCGAACAGGTCAAGTGCGCGGGCGGTGGAATGGGTGACGACCTCATCGAGGCTCTGCGGCATGGCGTAGAACGCAGGGACCGGCGGCATGATGAGCGCGCCCATCTGCGTCAGACGGGTCATGGTTTCCAGATGACCCAGATGCAGCGGGGTTTCGCGCAGCATCAGCACCAGCCGCCGGCGCTCTTTCAGCACCACGTCGGCGGCGCGGCTCATCAGCGTCGAGGTGACGCCGGTCGCGATCTCCGACATCGTGCGGACCGAGCAGGGCGCGATCAGCATCCCCAAGGTGCGGAACGATCCCGAGGCGATGGATGCGCCGATATCGCTCGCGGGATGGATGACATCGGCGCGCCCGTCCAGATCGCCTTTCTGCAGGCCCAGTTCCTGCTGCAGCGTCAGCAGGGCCGAGCGGGAGACGACCAGATGCGTCTCGACCCCGGCGCCGCGGGCAAGCGCCAGCGCGGCGATGCCGTAGGCCGCCCCCGAAGCGCCCGAGATGCCGATGACAAGCCGCCGCGGATTGAGCGTCATGGTTCAGCGCCCCGGAAACCAGTCTTCCGCGCGGACCTTGTCCCCCAGCCGCAGGCGCTTGCGCTCGAACTCGGCCTCGCGACCCCAGGGTTTCGTGGCGTCCACCAGAAGGCGGCCCCAGTGGTCCTTCATCTCGTCACGGTAGAACGAGGGCGTTTCGGGAATGATCATCATGTCCTTGTCGGGCCGGCAGCGGGTGAGGATCGCCCACTGCACGTCGTCCATGTCGTAGATGTCGACGTCCCTGTCCACGACCGTGATCTGCTTGGCCCAAATCGGCTCGGCCCCGATGGTGGCCAGCATGACCTGCCGGGCATGGCCCTCGAACTGCGGTTCGATCTGCACGATGGCGTGGTTGACGAAGGGCTGGCAGGTGACGTTGACGATGCCCGGCAGCGCGGCGCTGAGGCGCTGGAAGATGTTGGCCGAAACCGAAAGCTCCAGCGTCAGCACCTCTTCCGGCGAGCCGCAGAGGATCGAGTGGAACATGGCGTCCTTGCGCACCGTCACGCCCAGCACCTCGAAGACGGCGTTCGGGCCGACGGGGACATAGTAGCCCATGAACTCGCCGAACGGTCCTTCGGGGCGGCGTTCGTTGGGAAGGAAGCGGCCCTCGATCACCACCTCGGTCTCGGCGGGCACCTCGAGATCGATGTAGTTGCACTTGCGCATGGCAATCGGGCGGCCGCGCAGGCGGGCGGCGACCTCAAGCTCGTCCACGTCATAGGGCAGGGGCGCGGCCGCGGTCAGGAACGCATGGGCCGGCGGGCCGATCAGCATGGCGGCCTCCAGCGGCTTGCCCATCTTCTCGGCCTTCTCGTGGTAGATGGTCAGGTGGTGTCGCGGCGCCAGCCGGCAGCGCAGTTCGTCATCGCTGATATACATCGAGCGGTGATAGGACAGGTTGCCGACCCCCGTCTCGGGATCCTTGGCGATGAACATCGCCGAGGTGAAGTAGGCCGCCCCGTCACGGTCCGAATAGGTGATGAGCGGCAGGTCGGAAAGCTTGACCTCGTCGTATTCCGGCAGATCGTCCGGCCGGGCCGGAACCAGCGGTTCGGAAATCCCCGAGGCGCCCAGCGATGCCAGCCGGCTCCACTGGCGGCAGAAATCATTCGGGTCGATGCCGATCACCTCGCCCAGCCGCTCGCGTGTGCTGTAGATGTTGCTGACCACCGGAAAGCGGGTGCCCTTCACATTGGTGAACATGACCGGCTTGGCCCATTTCTTCTGGGCAAGCTGGGTGACGGCAGCCAGTTCATGCGCGGGGTCGATCTCGCGATCGACCACCAGCAGGTCGCCACGTGCCTCAAGGTTGCGGACGAAGTCTCTCATATCGGGTTCCTGTGGTCAGTCAGCGGCCAAGATTGGGGCTGGACGTGGTGACGATCCGGCTGGTGCGGGCCTCGTGCGTCGAACGCAGTCGGTACCGATCGCCCGGATAGATGAAGCGGCTGCGGGTGACGGGTATTCCATCGCGCCAGGTCGAGCGGTCGAGCAGCAGGCACGGCTGGTTCTCGTCGATCTGAAGAAGCTTGCGCGCCTCTTCATCGGCACGAATGGCCCGGATGGTGTTGTCGACGGTGGTGACGGTCGTCTCGCGTAGCAGCCAGTTGTGCGGAGTGACCCGGTTGAAGTCCTGTTCCAGATAACCGGGCGCCTCGGCGGCGTTGACATAGCGATCCTCGAGCTGGATCGGGGTGCCGTCCTCGAGGTGAAGCAGCCGGGAATGGAAGACCACCTCGTCCGGCGGAAGCTGGAGCATGTTCCGGCCGGGACTGTCCCGACCCAGGATCGAATGCTGCAGCACGCGGCATCTGTGGGCCCCGCCGGACAGCGCGACCTCTTCGGCGATGTCGGGCAGGTTGAAGACCGCGCATTGCATCCGCGGCCCGATGACGAAGGTGCCGCGGCCCTGAATGCGCACCAGCACGCCGTCCGCCTGCAGTTCGCGCAGCGCGCGGCGCACGGTCAGGCGCGAGGCCCCGAACTCTCCTGCGAGCACCTCTTCCGAGGGGATCTGGAAATTGGCAGGCCACTCCTCGGCTTCGATCCGCCGATCGATGACGCTCTTGATCTGCTCGTACAGCGGTTGTTCCGTGCTCACATCGTCTTCCAAAGTGATATTACTATCTTGGATGACATGAGCCGCTGGGAAGCGGGAATGCAAGGAAAATCGTCCCGGTCTGTTGCGCGAGGGCAGTGTCGCCATGGCCTCGCGGGCCATTCTACCCAAATATATTTAGATTTAAGATATTTTTTACGACACATAAGTATGTTCTTGACATGGGACATGAATATGACATCCCATGGTCGTAGGCGCAGAAAAGCCGAGACGAACAGTTTGCGGGAAGGGGCCTTTGCATCCGTCACCGCAAGAATGGAGTGAGCATGTCCACCGAAAGCCTGCCGAAACTGTCCATGTATATCGACGGCCAATGGAGCGCCCCGGTTTCGGGAGAGTATATCGAGACGGTGGACCCGTTTACCGCGAAGCCCTGGGCGCTGATCCCGCGCGGCAACGCGCAGGACGCCGACCGCGCGATTCAGGCCGCCCATCGCGCCTTCAAGGATGGTGAATGGGGCCGGATGCACCCCAGCCTGCGCGGGCGCATCATCCAGAGGTTCGCCGACCTGATCGAGCGGAACGCCGATGCGCTGGCTGAGATCGAGGTGCGGGACAACGGCCGCCTGCTAGCCGAGATGCGCCACCAGATCCGCTATATTCCTCGGTGGTACCACTACTACGCGGGACTCGCCGACAAGATCGAAGGCGCCGTCCATCCCTGCGACAAGCCGGCGCTGAGCTTCTCACGCCACGAACCGCTGGGTGTCTGCGTCGGCATCGTGCCGTGGAATGCGCCCTTGTTCCTGTTCTCGCTCAAGGCGGCGCCGGCGCTGGCGGCCGGCTGCACGCTGGTGATGAAACCCGCCGAATACACCTCGGCCACCGCGCTCAAGCTGATGGAGCTGGTCGAGGAAGCGGGCTTCCCGCCGGGTGTGATCAACGTCGTCACCGGCTATGGCCCGGAGGTGGGCGAGCCGCTGGTCACGCATCCGCTGACCCGCCATGTCGGCTTCACCGGATCGACGAAAACCGGGGCGCATCTCTATTCCCTGGCCGCCAGGGACATCAAGCGCGTCAGCCTCGAACTCGGGGGGAAGTCCCCGAACATTGTCTTCGACGACGCCAACCTGGACAACGCCGTGCGCGGTGTCGTGGGCGGCATCTTCGGCGCGGTGGGGCAGACCTGCATCGCCGGCTCGCGGCTGCTCATCCATCGCAAGGTGCACGACCAGTTCCTGGACAAGCTGACGGCCTTCACCCGGACCGCCCGCATCGGCGACCCGAAGCACGAGGATACCCGCATCGGACCGATCGCCAACTCAATGCAGTATGAGAAGGTGCTGGGCTACATCGACGTCGCCCGTCAGGAGGGTGCCGAGCTGGTGCTGGGCGGCAAGCGCCCCGAGATCGCCGAATGTGCCCAAGGCTTCTTTGTCGAGCCGACAATCTTTGCGGGGGTGAACAACGACATGCGCATCGCCCGCGAGGAGGTGTTCGGCCCTGTGCTCGCCGCAATCCCCTTCGACGAGCCGGAAGAAGCCGTCGCCATCGCGAACGACAGCGAGTTCGGTCTGGCCGCAGGGGTCTGGACCGCCGACATGCGCCGCGCCATCCTGATGTCCGAACGGCTCGAGGCGGGCAGCGTCTGGGTCAATACCTACCGCGACGTGTCCTACACCACCCCTTTCGGCGGCTACAAGAAAAGCGGCATCGGCCGCGAGAACGGGATCGAGGGCATCCGCGAGTTCCTGCAGACCAAGGCCGTCTGGCTCTCGACCGCCGAAGAGATCGCCAATCCCTTCGTGATCGGGTGAGTGGCATGAGAAGAGGCGCAGATATCCTTGCCGACGAACTGGCGCTGAATGGCGCCCGGATCGTCTATCATGTCCCTGGAGAAAGCTTTCTGGTCGCACTGGATGCGCTGGCGACCCGGCATCCCGACATCCGCGCCGTCAGCTGCCGGCACGAGAACGGTGCCGCGCAGATGGCAGAGGCGCATGGCAAGCTTACCGGTCAGCCCGGCATCGCCTTCGTCACCCGCAGCCCTGGTGCGACCAATGCCGTGAACGGCGTCCACACGGCGTTCCAGGACAGCTCTCCCATGATCCTGATCGTGGGGCAGGTGAAGCGCTCGATCCTCGAACGTGAAGCCTTCATGGCCTATGATTTCCGCACCATGTTCGCGCCGATGGCGAAATGGGTGGCGCAGATCGACGATCCGGCGAGAATCCCTGAATTCGTCCAGCGCGCATGGGCGACGGCGTTGTCGGGACGGCGCGGTCCGGTGGTGCTGGTCGTGCCCGAGGATGTGCTTGAGGAGGAAAGCGACGTCGCGCCCTCGGCCCGTCCGGCGCAACCCTCGCGCGCCGGCGCGCCGCGCGACGAGGACGTGACGCAGATCTTCGAGATGCTGGCCGCGGCGAAGAAGCCGTTGATCGTCGTCGGCGGCTCGGACTGGACCGAGGCGGCAAGGGGCGACATCCAGGATTTCGCCACCCGCATGGGGCTGCCGGTGGTCACCACCTTCCGCCGCCGGGACATCATCGACCACCGGCTCGACTGCTATGCAGGCGAGATCGGGATCGGCTCGAACCCGGCGCTGCTGGCCCATATCAAGGAGACCGATTTCATCCTGATGCTGAACGACGCGCTGAGCGACGTGAACACCATCGGCGCAGGCTACATGGAGGGGTTCACGCTCTTCTCGATCCCGCATCCGAAGCAGAAGGTCGTCCACGTCATGGCCGACGACGGCGACCTGAACCGCGTGTTCCAGGTGGATCTGGCGCTGGTTGCCGACAACGATGCGACCGCCCGCGCGCTGGCCGGTCATGCGGCCGAGCCGGTCCCGGAACATGCGGAATGGAACGCGACGCTGCGCGCGACGCTGATGGCCGAGCGTGAGCCCCAGCCTTGCCCCGGCGGAATCGACCTGCCCGGCGTGATGACTTGGCTGCGCGAGCGGCTGCCCGAGGATGCCATCGTCACCAATGGCGTCGGTGCCTATGCCACGTGGAGTCAGCGCTATTTCCCGCATTACCGCCTGCATACCCAGCTTGGCCCGATCAGCGGCAGCATGGGCTATTCGCTGCCGGCGGCGATCGCAGCGAAGATCGCCCACCCCGAGCGGATCGTGGTGGAGTTTGTCGGCGACGGCTGCTTCCAGATGAGCAGCGAGGAACTGGCGACGGCGGTCCAGTACGGCGCCAAGGTCGTCATCCTGCTGTTCAACAACGGGCTTTACGGCACCATCCGCATCCACGAGGAAAACCGGCTCGACGGACGGGCGAACGGGACCGACCTCACGAATCCCGATTTCGTCCTGCTTGCGCAGGCCTATGGCGCGCATGGAGAGCGCGTGACGACGACCGAGGAATTCGCCCCCGCCTTCGAGCGCGCGCTTGCGTCGGGCAAGCCCGCCCTGATCGAATTGGTGATCGACCCCGAGGCGATCCATACCCGCTATACGCTGAGCGATCTGCGTGCACGCCGTGCGGCGCGCGCGAAGGCCTGAGCGATGAAGGAATCTGCCGGACCTGACGCAAGAAATGGGCCGGCAGGTAAGACGGGGCAGACACTGCCCGCACTTCCTCCAACAGGAGCAATCCATGAAGACCAAGCAACTTCTCGCCGGTCTGGCCCTTTCGGTGTCCTGGGCAGGTCTGGCCGCCGCGCAGGACTGCACGCTTCGCGTGACCACCTGGGGCGGCAGCTATCAGGCGACCTATGAAACGGTCGCCGAGGCGTTCGAGCAGCAATACGACTGCAAGATCCAGTGGATCGTCGGCGCCAGCCCGGACCACCTCATCAAGGCGCGGCTGGGGCAGGTCGACGTCGCGACCAACACCCTGCTGAACTCGATCGCCGGGGAAAACGAAGGGCTGTGGGCGCCGCTCGACCCGGCCAAGATCCCGAACATGGCCAATCTTTACGATAACGCCAAATATTCGGATCACACGGTATTCGCCAATGTCGGCGACTATGTGCTGACCTACAACACCGATCGCATCCCCGAGGCGCCGACCAGCTGGGACGCGCTGTGGAATCCCGAGTACAAGAACTCGGTGGTGATCTACGGCATCGACCACATCCCGACACTCAGCCTGATGGTGATGGAGGCCGAACAGAACGGCGGCGGCATCGACAGCATGGAGCCGGGCATCGACCGGATGGCCGAGCTGATGAAAAGCGGCAACCTGGTCGGGTCGCTGGATGTCGAAAGCCAGATGGTGTCGCTGTTCGAAACCGGCGATGCCTGGATCGGGATGATGGCGACTGGCCGCCTGCGCGAACTGCTGTCCAAGGGCACGGACAACATCGCCTTCGTCCGCCCCGAGGAGGGGACGTTCCCGCTGATCTCGACGGTGAACATCCACAAGGATGCAACCGATCCCGACATGGCGGCGAACTTCGTCAACTACGTCCTGAGCCCCGAGGTGCAGGTCGCCTTCGCCACGCGCAACCTCTACGCGCCGACCGTGAAGAACGCCGAGATTCCCGCTGACTTCGAGATGAGCGAGCTTCTGGTGTCGAACGAAGAGTTCGGCCGCCTCTATCTGCCGGACCAGGAAAAAGTCCAGGCCAACAAGGCCGAATGGCAGCAGCAACTGAGCCAGAAGGCCTCTCGCTGATCGCAACCAAGCTGCCCCATCTCTGGGGCTTGCCATCTCTCCATGCCGGGTGCGTAGCCCGGCATGTCCGCCCGAAGCAGGATCAAGATAGCCAATGTCCGACGATGCCATCCAAGTTCAGGGGGCGATGAAGCGCTACGGCAGCGTGCTGGCCGTGGACGATGTCTCCTTCAATGTTGCACAAGGCGAGTTCGTCTCGTTGCTCGGACCAAGCGGCTGTGGCAAGACCACCTCGCTGCGCATGATCGCGGGGTTCATCGAGGCCTCGGGCGGAAGCATCCGCGTTCATGGCCGCGACGTGACATATCTGCCGCCCGAACGGCGCGACCTTGGCTTTGTCTTCCAGAACTATGCGCTGTGGCCGCATATGACGGTTGCCGAGAACGTGGCCTTCGGCCTGAAGCTGCGCAAGAAGCCGCGCGCCTTAATCAAGGAGAAGATCGAAGAGTCGCTCTCGATCACCGGGCTGTCGGGCTATGCCGGTCGCCTGCCGCGCGAGCTTTCGGGCGGGCAGCAGCAGCGGGTGGCGCTGGCTCGCGCGCTTGCGCTCGAGCCGCAGGTTCTTCTGATGGACGAGCCGCTGTCGAACCTCGACCGGGCCCTGCGGGTGGTCATGCGGCGCGAACTGAAAGAGCTTCAGGCGCGCATGAAGATGACCACGCTCTACGTGACCCACGACCAGGAAGAGGCGCTGTCGATGTCGAACCGCGTCGTGATCATGAACAAGGGCCGGGTCGAACAGATCGCCGCGCCCTATGAGCTTTACGAGGATCCCGCGACGACCTTCGTCGCCGATTTCGTCGGGATCACCAATTTCCTTGAAGGTGTCGTGGTCGATACCGAACCGGGCTGGGCCAAGGTGAGGCTGGAAACCGGGCAGGTGCTGCGCGCCCTGGCCCGCCAGCCCGTCGGCCGCGGCAGCGCCGTGCGCGCCCTGATCCGGCCCGAACGCATCACGCTGTCCACTGCCCCCCTCGACGGGCTGAACGTGCTGCAGGGCCGCGTCGTGCTGTCCGAGTATTTCGGCGCGGTGCTGCGCTATACGGTAAGGCTCGACGACGGCGGGACGCTTCGCTCCGAGGTGCATAACTTCGACGGCTTCATTGCGCCCGGCGAGCAGGTCTGGATCTGCGCGCTGCCCGAGCATCTGCGGGTGATCCCCCACGACCGGCAGGACGGCAAATGATCCGGCGCCTCATCCTCTCGCTGTCGCCGGGGCTGATCGCGATATTCGTCTTCGTCGCGCTGCCCATGCTGTGGGTGGTGCGCACGAGCTTCAACGACCTGGCGCAGGGCTCCCTCATCGTCGAGACCTTCGCGCTCGACAACTACACGCGTTTTCTGGGAGACCCGTGGTATCTGGTGAATACGCTGTGGTTCACGGTCCGCATTGCCGTCCTGGCCACGGCTGTCTCGGTGATCTGCGCCTATCCGGTCGCGCTTTACATCGCCCGCGCCACGGGCGTTCAGCGCAACATCCTGATGGCGCTCATCATGGCCCCGCTGCTGATCGGGCTGGTGACGCTGGTCTATGGCTGGATCGTCATCTTCCGCGGCGGCGGGCTACTGAATTCGCTGATGATCGCGCTGAATGTCTATGACGAGCCGGTGCGATACATGTGGGACATCAAGGGTGTCGTCATCCTGCTGGTCTATATTGGGATGCCCTATGTCGTGCTGTCGCTTCTGGACAGCATCGAGCGGATCAGCCCCTATCTGGTCGAGGCCGCCCGCAATGTCGGCGCAAGCCCCTGGACCGCCTTCTGGAAGATCGTGTTCCCGCTGACCATGCCGGGGCTTTACGCCGGTCTGGTCATCGTCTTCTCGCTGAACTTCGCGGCCTTTGCGGTGCCGCTGATGATCGGGGACAGCAACACGCAGATGATCGGCCTGGTCATCTATCGCGAGGCGCTGCTGAACAACGACCTGCCCTTCGCGTCGGCGCTGTCGGTCATCATGGTCTCGATGAACGCGCTGATCCTTGTCGGCATGGCCGTTCTCTTCGGCCACCTGATCCTCAACCGTCTCGAGGCCAAGCGATGACACGTTTCGACTTCGGTGCCCTGGCCCTGCGGCTGTTCACGCTGCTGATGATGATCTTTCTGATCTTCCCAATCCTCGTGACACTGGTGGTCGCGGTGAATCCGCGCGAGTTCATCCTGCCGCCCAACGGCTTCACGCTGAAGTGGTTCGAGGCCGCGTGGAGTTCCGAGACCTTCCTGCGCGGCATGGGCGTCAGTCTGGTGCTTGGGATCGTCTCGGCGACGCTGGCCAACGCGCTGGCGCTGCCCGCGGCGATGGCGATGGTCCGGCATGACTTTCGCGGCAAGGCCGTCGTCAACCTGATCCTGATGTCGCCCCTGCTGATCCCGACGACAATCTTCAGCCTTGCCTTGTATATCTGGTTCGTGCGGATCGGTTATGGGGCGGGGCTGCTGCCGCTGTTCGTCGGCCATGCGATCCATGTCATGCCCTATGCGTTGCGCATCCTGACGGCGAGCCTGCACAACTTCGACCCTTCCTATGAGGAAGCCGCCCGGAACGTGGGCGCGGGGCGTGTGCGGACGCTGTTCTCGGTCACGCTTCCGGTGATCCGCACCGGGCTGATCTCGAGCTTTGCGCTGTGCTTCATCCTGTCCTGGAACGACTTCGCGATTTCTGTCTTCCTCGCTCCGCCCGGCTGGACCCCGCTTCCCGTCGAGCTCTACTCTTACATCAAATTCCAGTACGACGCGGTTGCAGCGGCGCTGGCGGCATCGCTGATCCTGTTGTCGATCGTCGCCATGGTCATCCTCGACCGGCTTGCCGGGCTGCGCCGCGTCCTGCGCTCGTGAACAATCCAATGGAGCATCCATGATAAAACGCATCTTCACCGGCGCCCCTTCGGAAAAGCTGGCGGGCTATGCCAAGGCCGTGGTGGACGGAGCCACCGTCTATGTGTCCGGCACGACCGGCCGCGATCCGGCGACGACCGGCTTTCCGGCAGATCCGGCGCAGCAGGCCCGCAACGCTCTTGCCTCGATCGACACGGCGCTGCGCGAGGCGGGGGCCAGCCTTGCCGATGCGGTCGCGAGCCGTGTCTATGTTGCCGACCGAGAGGCTGCCGAGGCCGTCACCCCGGTCCTGGGGGAAATCTTTGCGGACATCCGGCCGACCAGCACGTTTCTGATATGCCAGATTCCGGCCGAAGGGGCACGGGTGGAGATCGAGATTACCGCCTCGATGAACCGGAGGGCGGCGCCTGCGGCGGAATAGGACCGTGCGATGCCCGCCGACTGCGGGGCTGCCTGCTTCGCGCCGGCGGATCGCCTGCTTGAACCCTTGAACCGCCGATTGCATTGCTGGAGATGACGGGGATAACCGCCATTTTTGCTCTCAACCTTCGGCATCCGTCTACTAGCAACTTCTGTGGTTGCCGCCCATTGTGCAAGGGCCTCTGAGGTCTGGGCTGGGTGATCGAGCGCGGTCTTCTGTCAGGCCTGTTCATGCGGCACTTCGGAAGCCGCTGGCCGGGATGGTGATCAGCGAAGCGGGTCCACATCTGTGTCTCGAGCTCGAGTGCTCGCAGTTGCTAGCTGGTTTTCCCGATCCGGATCGTTTCGATCTTTTTGCCCATGAGGTCGTCGGCTTCTCGCACCTCCTTCACCGGTGTCGTCTGCTGTCGGTTGCGCTTGTCACGCAACAGCAGGCGCCTGATGTCAGCCTGTCCGGCTTTCGTGATTCCCCCAAGCGTTCTTTGCCGCCGGATTACCGCTGACGTGGCACAAGTCCGAGCCAAGCGGGAAAGTCGCGTCCACGCCGAAAGGATTTCATGTCCGGTGCGAAGGCCTCGAAGGCCCATACCGTGATCGGACCGACACCCGGCAAGGTTTGCAGACGTTTCGCAGTTCCTGCGCTTTCAGCAAGCAGATGAGCTTTCTGGGTCCGTGCGTTAATGCGAGCCTATTTCTCCTCAATCTGCTGCAGAAGATCTCGGCATTCGTCATGCACCAGCAAAGGAAGCGTTCCGTCATCGGCCTCGAGAACAGCGGCAACGCGACTGATCTGCTCTATGCCTGCTGGAAGAACTTGGCCGAACTCGTAGAGAAGGGCGCCCAAGGCATTCACCAGCTCGGTCCTTTGATGCACGAGGCGCTCCTGGCCCGGAACAGTGCAGCCCGTGATTGCTGCTCCTCGGTCTTGGGCCGAACAAATCGCATCTCTGGTTGGCGCGCTGCAATGACGATCGCCGCCGCATCGGCTGCGTCGTTTTTCTGGCGCTTGACGAAGGGACGCACATACTGCGGAGGGATCAACAGGATCTCGTGGCCAAGCTGCATCAGTTCACGTGCCCAGTAATGGGCGCTGCCGCAGGCTTCCATCGCCACCACAGCCGAGGGATGCCGCGACATGAACCGCAGGAACTGGCCGCGAGGCAATTTCTTCCGGAATACCGGTCGACCGTCAGCTGCTGCACCGTGTAGCTGAAAACCGCCTTTGCCAGATCAACGCCGATGATCATGTCCGTCATCTTGCCGCCCCTTCTCTGTTTCGTGGCAAAGAACAACCACTATGCTGGCACCTCTCGATGCCGTTTGGAGAGGGCGGCAACCATCCCATCTGTATCGTTCAGCCGGCTTGGACGGCCCACGACTTCCGCGATCTGCATAGCGCGTTGGCGATGGTGACAAGCTTGCGGGCGACGGCTGTGATGATGACCTTGTGCGGCTTGCCGGCTTTGCGCAGCCGCTGTGCGAAGGCTTTCAGTGTCGGGTTATGATGCGCGGCGACGAGTGCGGCCTGGAACATGACATGCCGCAAGGCACGTCTTCCACCGGCGATGGCGCGCTTTCCGCGGAGCACGCCGCTGCCATGGGCAATGGGCGCCAGCCCGGTAAGGGCAGCGGTCTGTGCCCCAGAGATGGCTCCCAGTTCGGGCATCTCGGCAAGCAGCATGGCACGGGCAACAGGGCCGATCCCGGGAATGGAGCGCAGGATGCAAGCGGTTTCGGCGAGCGTGCCATCGCTGGCGATCTCGCGGGCGATCCGCTCCTCCATCTCTGCGATCCGAGTATCGAGCAGCCTCTTCAGGTCGCTCAGTGTCAACTTCGCAGGGACTTGGGCCGATCGCCCGCAGACCTGGAATAAAGGTTGTCTGACGCGGCAGACGCAACGGCCTGCCCGGAGCCCCCCAGCCGCGTGATGTCGGAACAGTGTTCAAATCCTGTCCCCGCAACCACTTACCTTGTCGACCCACACTGCATCCACCGGCCCGTACTCTCATGCGGAGAGATTCGCGTCTGCATCGAGTCAGAGTTCGCACTTCGGCTTGTTTTCCCGCTCACCTCGGACGCCGCCTGCTCGATCCGGCCTGAGCCGAAATCGCGCTACGGTAGCCGGCAGTACGCGTTCTTGTGCTTACAAAATGCTTAAACACGAAGGACTTGTCAGCCATGTAAGCAAAGGTTCTCCCGAAGGGAACTTTTTATATTATTCATCGATAAGAGAAAATTTGGAGCGGGCGATGAGATTCGAACTCACGACCCTAACCTTGGCAAGGTTATGCTCTACCCCTGAGCTACGCCCGCGCTCCGTTCCGGTGGGCTGCCCCGCCGGTGACGGGGATTTAGACAACGGCGCGGGGGGGTGCAAGCGGAAAATCAGCCCGCCCCGGCAGTTTTCGCGCGTTGACAGCAGCGCCCCGGTCCGCACCATGCCGTGCAGGAGAAAACATGTCCCGAAGCGATCCATTGACCGAGTTCGTCCACGCCGGGCTGGCGGCAGGCCGCGCCCCGCAGGATCTGCAGGCCGCGCTTGCCCGCGCGGGGTGGAGCGGGCGCGAGATCGCCGAGGGGCTGGACGCCTGGCTGCCGCCCGGCGACGGGCTGCCGCCGGTGCCCCGCCCGCGGCCGCATGTCTCGGCGCGCGATGCGGTCATCTATGGGCTGCTGTTCCTGACGCTGGGCGCGATCTGCTGGCATATCGGTGCGCTGGGCTTTGCCATCATCGACGCCCTGTGGCCCGAGCCGGGGGATTTCTACGCGCCGCCCCGCGCGTCGATGCGCTGGTCGGTCGCGGTGCTGATCGCCGCCGTGCCGCTGTTCTTGTGGCTGAACGCGCGCGTGACACGGGCGACGGGCGACGATCCGGGACGGCGGCGGTCGCTGGTGCGGCGCTGGTTCGCCGCCGTCACGCTGCTTTTGGCGGCGCTGGCGCTGATGTCGGATCTGGTGGCGGTCGTCTATGCGGTGCTGAACGGCGACCTGACGGCGCGGTTCGCCGCCAAGGCGGTGCTGATCGCGGTGCTGGGCGGCGTCGTCTTCGCGTGGTGGCGGGATGAGCTTGATGCCGGCTGACCGCATCCGCACCCAGAAGGGCGCGACAATCGCCATCGCCGCCCTGGCGCTGCTGGCCGTGGTCGGCGGGCTGATGCTGGCCGGCGGTCCGGGCAGGGGCCGGGCCGAACGGCATGACGCCATCCGCGTGGATGACCTGCAGCAGCTGTCGGGCCATGTCGCGTGCCTGTCCACCCGCGACGGCCGGATGCCGGCGGACCTTGCGGAAACCGCGGCGTGCCCCGGCCCCATCCGCCTTGCCGACCCGTTCACCGGCGCGCCCTATCGAATCGAGCCGCTGGAGGCCCGCAAGTTCCGCATCTGCGCGGGGTTCGAGCTGCCGCCCGACCCCGCGCCCCGGCGCTGGTCGGGGCAGGGCCGGGACGGCGACTGCATGGTGTTCGATCTGCCGCGTCCCGACGATCCCGCGCAGGCGACCGAGCCGCCGCCGGTCGATCAGGTCGAGAACGCCCCCGCCGCAGGCCCCTGAGCCAGCGCAATCGTGACCGGAACGCCGCGCGCCAGCGAGTTGCTGACCATGCAGCTGCCCCGCGCCTCGTCGACGATTTCGGCCGGGTCGGACCCGTCCGCCAGCGTGCAGCGCACGGTCATCGCGGCGGCGGTGGCCAGCAGCGGCTCGCCCTCCAGCGTCAGCGCCACGTCGACCTGAACCGTGTCCAGCGTCACCCCGCGCCGCCGCGCGACATAGCGCAGGTCGTTGCAGAAGCATCCGCCGATGGCCAGCGCCAGCAGCTCGGCCCCGTTGAAGCCCAGCCCCATGCCGCCCGCCTTGCCCGGTGGCCGGTCCACCACCATCGTGTGGCTGCCGGCCCAACCCAGCGCCGCGCCGGTTCCGGCGACATTGCGCAGCGCGACATCGACCTGCGGCATGGGCGCGTCCTTCTGACCGGCCTTGCCGCGCAGCATAAAGCCCCCAGGCCCCGCCTCCAAAGGGAATCGGCGGGGGGGCCGCGCGCCTAGTCCAACTCGACCATCAGATCCTTGGCGTCGATCTGCTGGCCCGGCGCGACGTGGACCGCCTTCACGACAGCCTCGCGGTCGGCGTGGATGCCGGTTTCCATCTTCATCGCCTCGATGGTCAGCAGCAGGTCGCCCGCCTTGACCTTTTGCCCGGTCTGCACCGCGACCGTCGCCACGACCCCCGGCATCGGCGCGCCGATGTGGTCGGGGTTGGCGGCGTCCGCCTTGGGGCGCGCGGTGCTGGTCGCGCGGGCGGCGCGGTTGGGGATGCGCACCGACCGGGGCTGGCCGTTCAGTTCAAAGAACACCTTGGCGTCGCCCGCGTCGTCGGTTTCCCCCAACGTCAGCATGCGGATTTCCAGCGTCTTGCCGGGGTCGATCTCGACGCTGATCTCCTCGCCCGGCTCCATCCCGTAAAAGAACGCGCGGGTCGGCAGGGTGCGCACCGGGCCATAGACCTTGTGGCGTTCGGCATAGTCCGAGAACACCTTGGGATACATCAGCCAGCCGTTGAAATCCTCGTCGTCCAGCCGGATGTCCAGCTTCGCCTCGGCCCCGGCGCGGGCGCTGGCCAGGTCGACGGGGGCGAGATGCGCGCCGGGACGGTCGGTGGTCGGCGTCTCGCCCTTCAGCACCTTCCTTTGCAGCGCGGGCGGCCAGCCGCCGGGGGGCTGGCCCAGGTTGCCGCGCATCATGTCCACGACCGATTCGGGAAACGCCACCTCGACCGCGGGGTCGGCGACCTGCGCGGGCGTCAGCCCTTGGGCCACCATCATCAGCGCCATGTCGCCCACCACCTTGGAACTGGGCGTGACCTTGACGATGTCGCCGAACAGCCGGTTCGCGTCGGCATAGGCCTGCGCGACCTGGTGCCAGCGATCCTCAAGCCCCAGCGAGCGGGCCTGCGCCTTGAGGTTGGTGAACTGCCCGCCCGGCATCTCGTGCAGGTAAACCTCGGACGCGGGGGCGCGCGATCCCGCCTCGAAGGCGCAATACTGGTCGCGCACCCGTTCCCAGTAATTCGAGATCTCGCGGACCCTGCCAAGGTCCAGCCCGGTGGCGCGCGGCGTGTTTTCCATCGCGGCCACGATGGACCCCAGGCACGGCTGCGAGGTGCCGCCGGAAAACGCGTCCATCGCCGCGTCCACGCAGGCCACGCCGGATTCGGCCGCGGCCAGCACCGTCGCCCCCGCGACGCCGCTGGTGTCATGTGTGTGGAAATGGATCGGCAATCCGACCTCGTCCCGCAGCGCGGTGAACAGCGCGCGGGCGGCGGCGGGCTTCAGCAGGCCCGCCATGTCCTTGACGCCCAGCACATGCGCGCCCGCCTCGCGCAGCGCGGTGCCCATATCGACGTAATAGCGCAGGTCGTATTTCGCCCGGTCCGGGTCCAGCAGGTCGCCGGTATAGCAGATCGCGCCCTCGCACAGCTTGTTCGCGTCGATCACCGCGTCCATCGCCACGCGCATGTTCTCGACCCAGTTCAGGCTGTCGAAGACGCGGAACACGTCCACGCCCGACTTGGCCGCCTGGGCCACGAAGCTTTGCACGACATTGTCGGGATAGTTGGTATAGCCGACGCCGTTCGAGGCGCGCAGCAGCATCTGGGTCATGATGTTGGGCATCCGCGCGCGGATGTCGCGCAGCCGCTGCCAGGGGCATTCCTGAAGAAAGCGATAGGCCACGTCGAAGGTGGCGCCGCCCCAGCATTCGACGCTGAACAGCTGCGGCAGGTTCGCGGCATAGGCGGGCGCCACGCGGATCATGTCGATCGATCGCATCCGCGTCGCCAGCAGCGACTGGTGCCCGTCGCGCATGGTGGTGTCGGTCAAAAGCAGCCGCGTCTGGCGGCCCATCCAGTCGGCCACCGCCTGCGGGCCGTCGCGGTCCAGCATCTGGCGCGTGCCCTCGGGCGGGTCATGGCGGGGGGCGGGGGGCACGGGCGCGCGGGCCTCGGCCGGGCGGGCGCGGCCCGCAGTTTCCGGGTGCCCGTTCACGGTGATGTCGGCCAGATAGGTCAGGATCCGGGTCGCGCGGTCCTGACGGGGGCGGAAGTCGAACAGCTCGGGCGTGGTGTCGATGAACTTGGTCGTTGCCCGGTCCGACAGGAAGGTCGGGTGTTTCAGCAGGTTGATGACAAAGTCGATGTTGGTGGACACGCCGCGCACCCGGAACTCGCGCAGCGCCCGGTCCATGCGGCGGATCGCGGCGTCCGGCGTCTGCGCCCAGGCCGTGACCTTGACCAGCAGCGAATCATAGAACCGGGTGATGACCGCGCCCGCATAGGCGGTGCCGCCGTCCAGGCGGATGCCGTTCCCCGTCGCGCTGCGATAGGCGGTGATGCGGCCATAATCGGGGATGAAGTTGTTCTGCGGGTCTTCGGTCGTGACCCGGCATTGGATCGCGTGGCCCGACAGCGTGATCGCGTCCTGCGAGGGCATGCCGGTCGCCTCGGCCAGGGACGCCCCTTCGGCGATGCGGATCTGGGCCTGCACGATGTCGATGCCGGTGACTTCCTCGGTCACGGTATGCTCGACCTGGACGCGCGGGTTCACCTCGATGAAATAGAACGCGCCCGAATCGATGTCCTGCAGGAACTCGACCGTGCCGGCGTTGCGATAGCCGACGGCCTGCCCGATCCGCAGCGCCAGCCCGCAGACCTCGGCCCGCTGATCGTCCGACAGATACGGCGCAGGCGCGCGCTCGACGACCTTCTGGTTGCGCCGCTGCACGGTGCAGTCGCGTTCAAAAAGGTGGTAAAGGCCCCCGTGCGCGTCGCCCAAGAGCTGCACCTCGACGTGGCGGGCGCGCTGGATCATCTTTTCCAGATAGCCCTCGCCGTTGCCGAACGCCGCCTCGGCCTCGCGGCGCCCCTCGCGCACCTTTTCAGGCAGTTCGGCGGCCGACAGGATCGGCCGCATCCCGCGCCCGCCGCCGCCCCAGCTGGCCTTCAGCATCAAGGGATAGCCGATGGCCCCGGCCTCGGCCCGGATGGCGTCCATGTCGTCGCCCAGCACCTCGGTCGCCGGGATCACCGGGACGCCCGCGGCGATCGCCACGCGCCGGGCGCTGGCCTTGTCGCCAAGCGCCCGCATCGTCTCGGCCGTCGGCCCGATGAAGGCGATGCCGGCGGCGGTGCAGGCGTCCACAAAGTCGGGGTTTTCCGACAGCAGCCCATAGCCCGGGTGGATCGCGTCGGCCCCGCTTTCGCGCGCCACGCGGATGATGTCCGCAATCGACAGATAGGCCGCGACCGGTCCCAGCCCCGCGCCGATGCGATACGCCTCGTCCGCCTTGAAGCGGTGCAGGCTCAGCTTGTCCTCCTCGGCATAGACGGCGACGGTGCGCTTGCCCATTTCGTTGGCGGCGCGCAGCACCCGGATCGCGATTTCGCCGCGGTTGGCGACAAGGATCTTGTGGAACATCGGTCCCCCCCGAAGGATTTCGGCGGCACCTTTCAGCAGCCTTTGGCTAAGTGCAAGCGCGACAAAGGCGTCTAGCGACGCGCCGCGAAAAAGCCCCGCAGCAACCCGGCCGATTCCCGCACCGCGATGCCGTCATAAACGACGGGGCGGTGATGGCATTGCGGATGGTCGAAGACCCGCGCGCCATGCGCCACGCCGCCCATGCGGGGATCGGGCGCGCCGTAATACAGCGTGGCGATCCGGGCGGCCGAGATGGCGGCCGCGCACATCGGGCAGGGTTCCAGCGTCACCCACAGCGCATGGCCCGGCAGCCGTTCCGACCCGGCGGCGGCGCAGGCGGCGCGCAGGGCCAGGATCTCGGCGTGCGCGGTGGGGTCCGACAATTCGCGCGTGCGGTTGCCGGCGGCGGCGGCGACGCGCCCGGCCGGGTCCACGACGACCGCGCCCACCGGCACCTCGCCCCTGTGGGCCGCGGCACGCGCCTGGGCCAGCGCCTCGTCCATGTGGCTGCGGAATGTCATGGCCCGGTCCTGCACCGGCGCGCGGGATGGCGCAAGAACCGCTTTCGCCCCCGCCGCGTTGGGCGTAACAGGGCCGCTTGCCACCGCAGCGACTGCGAAGGAGATCGCGATGACCGACCCCAACGACCCCGCCCGAGACGAGGACGACCGCCCCGACCTGCCCGCCGACAATGGCGCGGCCCCCGTCGATGCGGCGCCGGACGCCGATCAGGCAGCCGAGCCGGGCGACGAGATCGCGCTGGACGCGCCGGACCGGCAGGGCAACCTGTTCGACGACGACGACGACGACGACGACGACGACGACGACGACGACGACGACGACGACGACGACGACGACGACGACGACGACGACGACGACGACGACGACGACGACGACGACGACGACGACGACGACGACGACGACGACGACGACGACGACGACGACGACGACGACGACGACGACGACGACGACGACGACGACGACGACGACGACGACGACGACGACGACGACGACGACGACGACGACGACGACGACGACGACGACGACGACGACGACGACGACGACGACGACGACGACGACGACGACGACGACGACGACGACGACGACGACGACGACGACGACGACGACGACGACGACGACGACGACGACGACGACGACGACGACGACGACGACGACGACGACGACGACGACGACGACGACGACGACGACGACGACGACGACGACGACGACGACGACGACGACGACGACGACGACGACGACGACGACGACGACGACGACGACGACGACGACGACGACGACGACGACGACGACGACGACGACGACGACGACGACGACGACGACGACGACGACGACGACGACGACGACGACGACGACGACGACGACGACGACGACGACGACGACGACGACGACGACGACGACGACGACGACGACGACGACGACGACGACGACGACGACGACGACGACGACGACGACGACGACGACGACGACGACGACGACGACGACGACGACGACGACGACGACGACGACGACGACGACGACGACGACGACGACGACGACATGGTCGCGCCGCCGCCGCCCGAAAGCGGCGCGGAATATGCCGCGATCTATGCCGACGAGACGCCCGACCCCGAACCGGCCGACGCCGGGGATGACGGCGCGGGCGACGCACCCGAGCCCGCGCGCAAGTCGTCGGGCGGCGAGCGCATCGCCAAGGTCATGGCCCGCGCCGGCGTCGCCAGCCGCCGCGAGGCCGAGCGCATGATCGTCGAGGGGCGCGTCACCGTGAACGGCGACAATATCAGCTCGCCCGCGCTGGACGTGCTGCCCACCGACAAGGTCAGGATCGACGGCCAGCCGATGGACGCGCCGCAGGAAACGCGGCTGTGGCTGTATTACAAGCCGGTCGGGCTGGTGACGTCGGAATCCGACGAAAAGGGCCGCCAGACGGTCTTCGACGCGCTGCCCCGCGACCTGCCGCGGGTGATGAGCGTGGGGCGCCTTGACCTGAACTCCGAGGGGCTCTTGCTGCTGACCAACGACGGAGAGCTGAAGCGCCGGCTGGAACTGCCCGCGACGGGCTGGCTGCGCCGCTATCGCGTGCGGGTCAATGGCACGCCGAACGACCTGACCTTTGATCCGCTGCGCCGCGGCGCCTCGATCGAGGGCGAGGATTTCCAGCCGATGGAAATCAAGCTGGACAGCCAGCAGGGCGCCAACGCCTGGCTGACCGTCGGCATCCGCGAGGGCCGCAACCGCGAGATCCGCCGCGCCATGACCCATGTCGGATTGCAGGTGAACCGTCTGATCCGCATCGGCTATGGCCCCTTCAAGCTGTTGGGGATGGAGCCGAACGAGGTTCGCGAGGTGCGCCGCCGCATCCTGCGCGACCAGCTTGGCGGCCTGCTGACCGGCGACCCGGACGAGGCCCCGCGCGCCCTTGGCGCCGCCGGCCGCGCCAGCGCCGCCGCGGGCGACCGCAGTCCGCGCACCGGCACCGAGGGCCGCCCGCCGCGCAGCCCACGCCCCGAGGGCGCCCCCCCCCGCGCGCCCCGCCCCGACGCGGGCGAGCGCCCCCGCAAACCCCGCACCCCGCGCCGCGACGGCGAGGGGTTCGAAGCGCGCGGCCAGCGGACCGAGGGCGGAGGGTTCAAGCCGCGCAGTCCCCGGGCTGAGGGCGAAGGTTACAAGCCGCGCGGTCCCCGGGCTGAGGGTGAAGGTTACAAACCGCGTGGTCCCCGGGCTGAGGGCGAGGGTTACAAGCCGCGCGGCCCTCGGGCTGAGGGCGAGGGTTACAAGCCGCGTGGTCCCCGCGCTGAGGGCGAAGGTTACAAGCCGCGTGGTCCCCGGGCTGAGGGTGAAGGCTATAAACCGCGCGGTCCCCGCGCTGAGGGCCAGGGTTACAAGCCGCGCGGTCCGCGGGCTGAGGGCGAAGGCTACAAGCCGCGTGGTCCCCGGGCTGAGGGCGAAGGTTACAAGCCCCGCGGTCCGCGGGCTGAGGGCGAAAGCTACAAGCCCCGTGGGCCTCGGACTGAAGGTGACGGCTATAAACCGCGTGGTCCCCGGGCTGAGGGCGAAGGCTACCCCCCCCCCCCCCCCCGGCTGAGGGCGAAGGATACAAGCCGCGCGGTCCGCGGGCTGAGGGCGAGAGCTACAAGCCCCGTGGGCCGCGGACTGAAGGTGACGGCTATAAACCGCGTGGTCCCCGGGCTGAGGGCGAAGGTTACAAGCCGCGCGCTCCACGTCCCGAACGCGAGGGCTACAAGCCCCGCGCCCCGCGTCCCGAGGGCGGTTCCGGTGGGCCGGGCGGGCGCCGTCCGGGACCGGGCGGTGGCAAGCCCGGCGGCAAGCCGTTCGGCAAGCCCGGCGGTCCCCGGCCGGGGGCCGGGGGCGGACCCCGCGGCGGCGGGCCGGGACCGAAGCCGGGGCCGAAGGGGCCGCGCGGCGGCGCTGGCGGTCCTCGCGCTGGCGGGCCGCGTCCCGGCGGGCAGGGGCGTCCGCGGGGCTGAGGCCTCCACCCCAGGGATGCGGGGCCGCTGGACTGACCACCAGCGCCCCGGTCCACTTCTTCACCCGCCCAAAAAAAGGGGCCGCTGGCGCAACCAGCGGCCCCTGTCATGTCCGGCGGGGTGGGCGTTATTTCGTCAGGATCAGCTTGCCCGCGCGGGTGATGCGCAGGTTATAGACCTGGTCCCCCAGCGCGATCAGGGCCTGGTTGCCGCCGCCGGTCAGGGCGTTGGCGTCGTGCAGCGGCATGTTCAGGGCGATGCTGCGGGTGAAATCGGTCGGGTTCAAGGCAGTCATGGCGCGGCTCCGGGTTTGTCCTAAGTCAAGCCTGACGGAATCGCTAACCTATGTCAAAGCGAATTTGTCGGGTAAGCTTCATTGCTGCGGGCACCCGCCGATCGTGGCGGCCAAAGCCTCCAGCACCGCGGGGTAAAGCTGCGGTCCCGGCTCAAGCCCGCTGCCTTCGGGGTCCAGCGGCGGACCGATGGCGATGCCGCTGCCCTCGACCACCGTGGTCAGGGTCGCGGCATCGTGGTTCGCTTCGGGAAAGGCGCAGGCCGCGCCGGTCGCGGCCAGTTCGCGGCGCAGCCCGGTCAGGCGCGCGGCCCCCGGCGTCGCCGCCCCGCCCGACGCCACGGCCAGCGCCGGGCGCAGGCCATAGTGATCGGTGAAATAGCCGAACGCATCATGCGCCACGACGAAGCGAAGCCCGCGTACGGGCGCAAGCTGCGCCTGCAGGCGGGCGTCCAGCGCCGCCAGCGACTCGACCGCATTTGCGGCGTTGGCGCGATAGGTGGGGGCGTTCGCCGCATCGCGCGATGCCAGCGCCTCGGCGATGGCCTGCAACCACAGCGCGCCATTCGTCGGGTCCAGCCAGGCGTGGGGGTCGATGTGCCCGTGCGCATGGTCGCCGTCGCCGTGCCCATGATCGCTGCCGCCGGCCGCGTCGCGCAGGCGGGTTCCCGGCACGTCCAGCAGGGTCAGCACCCGATCCGTCCCCATCGCGTCGGCGGTGCCGTCCAGCCAGCCGGTCATCTGCGGCCCGACCCAGACCAGCAGGTCGGCGCGGCGCAGCGCCGACGCCTGCGACGGCCGCAGCTGCAGATCATGCGCGTCCTGTCCCGCGCCGACCAGCGTCTGCGGCGCCCCCAGTTCGCCCATCACGGCCGCCACCAGCGAGGCGGTGACGGGCGCGTCGGCGACGACGGCGGGCACCGCCAGCGCCGCACCGGGCAGGCACAGCAGCGCGGTCAGGAATTGGGTCAGGCGGATCATCGGGGCGTCCTTGTCAGCGGTTCGGGGCGCCGCTATGTTATACCATCACGTCGGCAGGAAAAGACACAATATCACATGGCACCCGACACGCAGGCCTTTCACGATCATGACCACGGCGCCTGCGCGCGGGGCGCGTTGCAGGCGGCGCTGGACCGTGTGCGTGCGCGGGGCGCGCGCATGACCCCGGTGCGGCGGCGGACGCTGGAAATCCTGCTGGAATCGCACCGCGCGATGGGCGCCTATGAGGTGCTGGACCGGCTGGCCGCCGACGGCTTTGGCCACCAGCCGCCGGTCGCCTATCGGGCGCTGGATTTCCTTGTGGAACAGGGGCTTGCGCATCGCGTTCAGCGGCTGAACGCGTTTGCCGCCTGCGTCCATCCCGACCGCGACCATGCGCCCGCCTTCCTGATCTGCCGCCTCTGCCAGCGCGTGGCCGAGGCTGACGCAGGCCCCGCGGGCGACGCGCTGGGGCGCACCGCCCGTGGTTTCCGGGTCGAACGCCTGACCATCGAGGCGCTGGGCCTGTGCCCCGCCTGCGCCGCGTTGGAACCCGCATGACCGTGCCCGTGACCGTGCCCGCCCACGTGCCCGTTGCCCCGCCGGCCCCGGCCGCCGTCCAGCCGCCGCTGATCGCCGCCCGTGACCTGACCGTGACCCGCGCGGGGCTGGACAGTCCCGTCCTGCAGGGCGTGTCGCTGACCATCGCGCCGGGCGAGATCGTCACCGTCGTCGGCCCGAACGGGTCGGGGAAATCGACGCTGATCCGCGCCCTGCTGGGGCACCTGCCGCTGGACGGGGGCCGGCTGACGCGCGCGCCGGGGCTGCGGATCGGCTATGTTCCGCAGCGGGTGCAGATGGACGCCGCGATGCCGATGACGGTGCGGCGCTTTCTGTCGCTGCCGCAGCGAGTGGGCGACGACCAGGCCGCCGCCGCACTGGCGCGCACGGGCGTCGCGGGGCTGGAACGGCGGCAGATCGCGGCGCTGTCGGGCGGGCAGTTCCAGCGCGTCCTGCTGGCGCGGGCGCTGCTGGCGCGGCCGCAGCTGCTGGTGCTGGACGAGCCGACGCAGGGGCTGGACCAGCCCGGCACGGTCGATTTCTATCGCCTGATCGAATCCCTGCGGACCGAGACCGGCGCCGCCGTCCTGCTGGTCAGCCACGACCTGCTGGTGGTGATGCGCGCGTCCGACCGGGTGGTCTGCCTGAACGGGCATATCTGCTGCGAGGGCACACCCCAGGACGTCAGCGCCGCGCCCGCCTATCGGGCGCTGTTCGGCGACGGGCAGGGGACGCTGGCGCTATATCGCCACCATCACGACCACCGCCACGACGGCGATGCCGTTGGGTCCGCCCCCCACGCCCACGGGCCGGATTGCCGCCATGATTGACGATTTCCTGCTGCGTGCCGGACTGGCCGGGCTGGGGCTGGCGCTGGCGGCGGGGCCGCTGGGGTCGTTCGTGGTGTGGCGGCGCATGGCCTATTTCGGGGACGCGACCGCCCATGCGGCGATCCTGGGGGTGGCGCTGGCGCTGTCGGCGGATCTGCCCGTGGGCTTCGGCGTGCTGGTCGTGTCGCTGGCGATGGCCGCGCTGGTGGCGCGGCTGGTCCGGCGCGGGCAGGGCGCGGACGCCACGCTGGGGGTGCTGGCACATTCCGCGCTGGCGCTGGGGCTGGTCGCCGCCAGCCTTGCCCCCGGCGGCGGCATGAACCTGGACGCATTCCTGTTTGGCGACATCCTGTCCGTGACCCGGACCGATGTCGGCTGGATCTGGGCGGGGTCGCTGTCGGTGCTGGCGCTGCTTGTCTGGCGCTGGCAGCGGCTGGTGACGGCGACGGTCAACGAGGAACTGGCGATGGCCGCAGGCATCGACCCCGCGCGCGAGCGGATGATCCTGGCCCTGGCGCTGGCGGTGGTCGTCGCGGTCGCGATTCGGATCGTGGGCGCGCTGCTGGTCTCGGCGATGCTGATCGTGCCGGCGGCGGCCGCGCGGATGGTCAGCGCCACGCCCGAACGCATGGCCGCCGCGGCGACCGCCATCGCGGCGGGCGCGGTGGTGGCGGGGCTGGCCGGCAGCCTGCGCTGGGACACGCCGGCGGGGCCGTCGATCGTGGTGGCGGCGGCCGCGGCATTCGCCGCGCTGGCGGCATTCCGCCGCTAGAGTCGCATTCCGGCCACAGTCGCGCGGAACGCACGCGGGCACGGAACCGACCCCCCTGCAAGTTGTTGGCGAATATGCAACAGTGGCCCTGACCCGGCCGACCGAGACAAGCGTTCGCGCTTTTCAAGATCGGGGGTTTGTGCAACTGTCGCCTCGATGCTGTCGGACTGGCAGCCTTCAAAAAAGTACGGAGCATGATCATGACCAAATTTGCTACCTTCGCTCTGGCCCTCGGCCTGACGGCTTCGACCGCTATGGCCGGCGGCTATGTTGCCCCCGTCGTCGACGTGGAGCCGGTTGTCGTCGACACCCGTCCCGCCTCGACCAACGCTGGCCTGGTCGTTCCCGCCCTGCTGCTGCTGGGCGTGATCGCTGCCGTCGCTTCGGACGACGACGACGATGATGACGACGACACCACCGGCGAATAATCCACCCGGGTTATTTCTGATGGGGGCCAGTCTTCGGACTGGCCCTTTTCTTTTGGCCCGGTCAGGTGGCCCTGGCCTTCGCGCCCGCCAGGAACAAAAAAAGGCCCCGCCGGAATGGCGGGGCATTTTCATTCGGTGGCGCCGATCAGGGGCGCAGCGTCTGGACCGTCACGTAACCCAGTCCGGGTCCGGCCCATTGCCGCGACACGCCCGCGCCGGGCAGATAGCTGTTCTGGAAGGTCAGCCCGTGGCCGGCGCAATCCTCGACCATGACACCGGCGCGGGGGCCGGGGCCGATGCGGCAGTCGAACACCAGCGGCCGTTCCAGCCCGTCGGCGGAATAGATCCGCATCGTCCGCTGTGCCGCACCCGACCGGCCCGCGCCGATCAGCGCGGCCGATCCCGCCGCCTCGGCGACGGACAGGTCGTTGCCCAGGCCGCGGGTGCCCGTCAGCATGAACCCGCGCATGATGACCGCCTGTTCGTTCTTGGTCATATAGGTGCGCATCCCGCCGTTCTGGCCCGTCATCGCCAGAACCTGCGTGGTGCCCATGCTTTCCAGCCCCACCATGATCAGCGGGCCCTTGTTCACCGCCAATGCCTCGGCCGCCATCGCCTGCGGATCGGGGGCGGGGGCGGCGGGGGCCGCCCGGCGGCCCGCCAGCACCTGCCCCAGCGCCTGCCGCGCGATGCCCAGGTTCGACGGACCATCCGACGCGGTGTTGCCACAGGCGGTCAGGGTGGCCAGCACGGCCAGCGCGGCGAGGCCGCGGGTGAACGTCACGGTCATCGCCAGAATTTCCCCCATCCGTCATACATCCGCGTGCCGTGGCTTTCGCGGATCGTGTCATACAGCCGCCCATCGACCTTGACTCGCTGCCCGCCATCGCGGTTCAGCGACCCCAGCGTGCCGCCGACCGTGCGCTTGGTCGGCGTGCCGATCGCCCACGCCAGCGGCGCGCGCAGCATGATCCCCTTGTCGAACGAGCCCTCGCCGAACTCGTCCTCGCTGAGGTTGGTCTTGGTGACGAAGGCGCCGACCTGCCAGCCGCTGGCGAACTCGCGCGTCAGCGACACGGTCGCGCCATTGTCGCCGGCCAGATACCGGCCGGCGTCCAGCTGCGCGACGAACCCCTGGCCGAACTCGTAATAGGCCGAGACGTGGCCGGTCGTGACCTCGTAGTCCAGGAACTCGAACGCGTCGCGATAGTCGCGCTTGCGCACGCGGTTGATCTCGACCCCAAGGCCCAGCGGCGAATTGACCGGCTTCCACAAGGCCTCGCCCGAGACGCCGGCATACATGCGTTCCAGCAGGCCGACCGTCACGCGGGTATAGGTGGTCGGCGTCGGCCGCGCATACCAGTTCAGCGTCAGTTCCGGCACCTGCAGCTTGTCGTTGCCCGAATACATCCGGCTGTCCGACCGGACGCGATAGACGCCCTCGTTCTCGGCCGTGACCTCCTCGATGGTCATGGCCTCGTATTCCTCGACGGTCATCGTGCCGGGCGCGTCCTGTTCGGCGTTGCCGAACAGGCGCTGGCGGATCGTGCCCTTGGCCAGCAGGCCGGGCAACAGCTCATAGCTGGAGCTCAGCGCGACCCCGACCTCATAGCGGAACGGCTCGTCCGGGTCGAACAGGCCGGTGGTAAAGAACGGGCGCAGCCCCCATTGGAACCGGGGCAGGTTGCCGGGCGTGCCGACCAGCCCGGCGGGGCGCGGATCGGCGTCGGTCAGGACGGCCGCGGCGGCGATCTGCCCGGCCTCGGTATTCTCCAGCCGTTCCACGTCGGCGCGGCGCATGGTCACCGACGACGTCGGGATCCCGTCCTCGACCGAGGTGACGACCAGCGTGTCCACCGACGGCGGCAGCGCGCGGGTCATCAGCCGGGCGGTGCGGCCGACGGCCTGCGCCTGCTGGATATAGCGGTTGTTGCGGATGCGGACCTCGGCGCGGTTGGCGGTCAGCACCATCGATTCCAGCGTCTGCCCCTCTTTCGCCAGGGCGTCGGACAGCGCCTGCTGGATGGCGGGCTGCGCGGTCGGGTCGGCCGACCAGGCGCCGGACCAGCCCTCGGGGTCGGCGCCCGGCGCGACGCGGGGACGCACCGGCGCCGGCGCCTTTTCCAGCCCGGACGGATAGGGCGACTGCTTGGGGTTCAGCGCCAGCGAGAACTGGATGCCCGCGTGCGTGCCGCCCAGCAGATAGCCGCCGACCTGCCACGCCTGCCCGCCCTGCCAGGTAAAGCCAAGGTTCACGTTGTTCTTCAACTCGTCGTCGTCGCTGACCCAGGCGCTGCGCGCGCAGCGGTCCGCGTCGCCCGTCTCGCAGGCATAGTCGTCGCCGGAATATTCGGCCGCCAGCGTCAGCCGGTCGGTTGCCTTCCACTGGACGCCCGCAAAAGGCGCCACCTCGCCCTTGAACCACTGGTCGGCGTTCAGCTTGCCGCCGGTGCCCTCGTCGGGGCCGGGGCGGTCGCCGATGGGCGACCCGATCCCGCCCGAGGACGCCAGCCGCCCCCAGCCCAGTCCGGCGGTGACCCGCAGCCGCGGGTTGATCGTCTTGGTGGCGACCAGATATTCGGCCGAATAGAACCCCGTGCCGATCGCGTCCTGGATGCCGACGGCGACGGCCGGGCGCCAGCCGTTCTCGGCCTCGTCCAGGAACTGATAGCGCAGATCCAGCGAGCGGTCGCGGACATAGCCGCGGCGCTGTTCGGTGCTGTCGAACTTGCCATAGCGCAGCGCGACGGTCATCCGCGGGATCAGCTGGAAGGTCAGCCCGGTGCGCTGGTCCAGCTGCGACGCCGACACGGTCGCGGCCAGCGTGGCGTCGGGCAGCACCTCGGCGGTGGGCGTGTCGATCAGGCCCGGCAGGCCATAGCGGTTCATCACCGTGCCGATCATCGGATCGGCCAGCGCGGCCGTGGGCGCCGCGTTCAGCGGCACCAGGGCCAGCAGCGCGGCGGGGATGGCCGTGGCCAGCAACCGGCTTGTGTGCGGCGTCGGGCGGGTGCGGCGGGGCGTCATCGGGTCTGTCCTTTCACGGTCGGAACCGGGCGGGCCGGCAGTCTGGCGGCGGTGGCCCGGGGGGCCGGGCAGAAGGGCAGGGGCGGGGCGGCCGGGCCGCCCGGCCACGGGGGGTCAGGCCTTGGGCGCGGCGGCAGCGGCAGCGGCACCGGCAGCGGCCGCCGGTGCCGCGCAGCCGGCAAAGGTCCGGCCGTTCGCGCGCAGCGAGGCGGTCATGGGCTGGTTGCCGCAATCCTCGCCCCGGATGGTCAGGGCAAAGGGCTGGCTGTTCAGGGTGCCGATGTATTCCACGCCCCCCGCATAGGGGACGCGCCGCACCGACACCGTGGCGGGTTTGGCGCCCGGCCGCTCGAACCGGGCCGAGCCGTCGCTGACGGCCGCCGTCCACCCCTCGCCCGCGGCGACAAAGGCGGTGACGGCCAGCGTCTCGCGTTCGGCGGTGGCGACGGCGGCGGTCTTGCCGCCCACCTCCAGCGGCTGGTCCAGCGGCGAGGCGCCGGTCGGGTCGGGGATCGCGGGCTTGGGCGGGGCGTTGGGATCGACGGGCGCGACGGCGGGCTTGTCCCAGGGCATGCGGAAATCGGCCATCGACTGCGCGTCGCAGGCGGCCAGCGCCAGCGGCAGCGCCAGCAGGGCAAGGCGGGGTTTCATGTCAGATCCTGTCCGTCGCTCAAGGCTTGTTGTTTGATCCAAGCCTTAGACAGACGCACCTGCCCTGACAAGCGCGGGGCGCAGGCCCGCCCCAGATTTCCGCAGCCCTGCGCGGCGTTTCGCCATCAACAGTTCGGCACGTTGACGGCCAGCCCGCCCAGCGAGGTTTCCTTGTATTTGTCGGACATGTCGCGGCCGGTCTGGCGCATCGTCTCGATCGCGGCGTCCAGGGGCACGAAATGGTCGCCGGTGCCGCGCATCGACAGGCTGGCGGCGCTGACCGCCTTGATCGCGCCCAGCCCGTTGCGTTCGATGCAGGGCACCTGCACCAGCCCGGCCACCGGGTCGCAGGTCATGCCCAGGTGATGCTCCAGCGCGATCTCGGCCGCGTTCTCGACCTGCTCGGGGGTGCCGCCAAGGACCGCGGCAAGGCCTGCGGCGGCCATCGCGCTGGCCGACCCGACCTCGGCCTGGCAGCCCGCCTCGGCGCCCGAGATGCTGGCGTTGTGCTTGACCAGCCCCCCCACGGCAGCGGCGGTCAGCAGGAACTCGTCCAGCTGGCTTTCGGACGCGCCCGGCACATGGTCCAGCCAATAGCGGATGACCGCCGGCACCACGCCCGCCGCGCCGTTGGTGGGCGCGGTCACGACCTGGCCCCCGGCGGCGTTCTCCTCGTTCACGGCCATCGCATAGGCCGACATCCAGTCGTTGATGACGTGCGGCGCGGTCAGGTTCATGCCGCGTTCCGCCAGCAGCGCCTGGTGGATGCCGTGCGCGCGGCGGCGGATGTTCAGCCCGCCCGGCAGGGTGCCGCCCTGCGCCAGCCCACGGTCCATGCAGTCGCGCATGACCTGCCAGATGCGGGCCAGCCCTTCGCGGATCTGGGCGTCGGTCCGGTGGACGCGCTCGTTTTCCAGCTTCATCCGGGCAATGGACTTGCCCGAGGTGCGGGCCATCGCCAGCATCTCGGCGGCGGTCGCAAAGGGGTGTGGCTCGCGCGGGGTGGCGTCGGTGCGCGATTCGTCGCCGCGCGCCGCCATCTCGGCCGCGGTCATCACGAAGCCGCCGCCGATGGAGTAATACGTCTCGGACAGGATCACGTCGCCCTGCGCGTCCGTGGCCATCAGGATCATCCCGTTGGCATGGCCCGAAAGCGGCCGGTCAAAGTCAAAGATCAGGTCGCGCGCCGGGTCGAAGCGCAGCGGCACCAGCCCCGGCGGGGACAGTTGCAGCGTCTCGGCATTGGCCGACAGCGCGGCGTCCGCGGCCTCGCGGTCCATCGTGTCGGGGCTGAAGCCCGCCAGCCCCAGGATGGTGGCGCGGTCGGTGGCGTGGCCCTTGCCGGTGAACGCAAGGCTGCCGTGCAGGCTGGCGCGCAGGCCGTGCGCGCGGAACGGGGCGGCACGCAGCAGGTCCAGGAACCGCGCCCCCGCGACCATCGGCCCCATCGTGTGCGACGACGACGGGCCCACTCCAACCTTGAACAGATCGAACACCGACAGGAACACGCGCGCCTCCTGCACATCCTAGGGCCTCAGCACCGCCAGGCGGTCCTGTGGATGGTGTCGCATTTATACCGGCCCGGCGGCAAGGGCGCGCCGGTCCCGATGTCGTGTTTGCATGCTGCCTGTTTTTTGTGCATGACTGCGCGCGAACAGGCAATCGCGCGTCTTCGGCCGTTCGTCCCGTGCCGGGGCGGCCGCGGCCCCTGTCGCCCTCGCCCCCGTGGACAGACCTTGCAGCCATGACCCGCGACCCGATCCGCCTTGGACCCTTTCTGCTGGACCCGCCGGTGTTCCTGGCCCCGATGGCCGGCATCACCGACCTGCCGTTCCGCCGCGCCGTCGCCGCGCACGGGGCCGGGCTGGTGGTCAGCGAGATGGTCGCCTCGACCGAGATGGTGACCCCGCGCCCGTCCACGCGCGCCGCCGTCCGTGCCAAGGCCCGCATCGGCGGCGACGTGCCGGTCAGCGTCCAGATCGCGGGACGCGAGGCGCAGGCGATGGCGGAAACCGCGCGCATCGTGGCGGGCATGGGCGCGCGGATCATCGACATCAACATGGGGTGCCCGGCGAAAAAGGTGACCGGCGGGCTGTCGGGGGCGGCGCTGATGCGCGAACCCGACCGCGCGCTGTCGCTGATCGAGGCGGTGGTGGCCGCCGTTCCCGACCTGCCCGTGACGCTGAAGATGCGGCTGGGCTGGGACGACGACTGCCTGAACGCCCCCGACCTGGCCCGGCGGGCGCGCGATGCGGGCGTCAGGATGATCGCCGTCCACGGGCGCACGCGGGCGCAGTTCTATACCGGCCGCGCCGACTGGGCCGCGATCCGGGCCGTGCGCGACGCGGTCCCGGACCTGCCGCTGGTCGCCAACGGCGACATCGTGGATGCCGACAGCGCCCGCGCCGCCCGCGCGGCGTCGGGCGCGGATGCGGTCATGGTCGGACGCGGCGCGCAGGGGGCGCCGTGGCGGGTCGCGCAGATCGCCCACGCGCTGCACGGCGCGCCCCCGCCGGTCGTCCCGCAGGGCGCGGCACTGGCCGCTGCCGTCGCGGCCCATCACGACGACATCCTGTCGCACTATGGCACTGATCTTGGCCTGCGCGTCGCCCGCAAGCATCTGGGCTGGTATGCCGAGGCTGCCGATCTGCCCGACCCCGCCGCCGCCCGCCGCGCGCTGATGGCCGCGCCCGATGCCGCCGCCGCGCGGGCCGCCATCGCCGCCGTCTTTTCCGGCGCGGCGGGGCGTCCTCTGGCGGGGCGGGCGGCATGACACCCGCCCAAGGCCGCGTGGCTGCGCCCGACGCGGTTGACGCGGCCGGGTTCGCCGCGCTGCCGCTGCCGGTCGTCATGTTCGACGAACGCGGCCGCTTTCTGCGCCTGAACGACGCGGCCGAACACTGGCTGAACCTGTCCTCGCGCTTCGTCCGGGGGCTGTCGCCGGACGACCCGTCGCTGTTCGCGCGGCTGCGCGTCGCGGTCGAGGTGCCGGCCCTGCTGGCCGCCGCCGCCGCGTCCGAGGAACCCGTCCACCGCCGCCGCCTGACCTTTCAGATCGGCGACCGGGCGGGGGGCTGGACCCTGCGCCGCGCCGCCGTCCACCTGTCGGCGCTGCCCGGTGGCGGCTTTGTCGCCGCGATCATCCCCGACGGCGACGGGGCCGAGCCGCCGCGCCGCGGCGCCCGCGCCGCCATCGGCATGGCCGAGATGCTGGCGCACGAGATCAAGAACCCGCTGGCCGGCATCCGTGGCGCGGCGCAGCTGCTGCGCGACGGGCTGGCCCCCGAGGACCGCGACCTGGCCGACCTGATCGTGGCGGAAAGCCGGCGCATCGTGACGCTGATGGAGCAGGTCGAACGATTCGGCGACACCTCGCCGCCGCGGCTTGCGGCGGTCAACATCCATGACGTGCTGGACCGCGCGCGCCGGATCTTTGAACTGACCGGGCGCGCGCCGCGCATCGTCAGCGACTATGACCCCTCGCTGCCGCTGGCGCGGGTCGATGCCGACGCAATGGCGCAGCTGGTCCAGAACCTGCTGCGCAACGCCGCTGAGGCGCTGGACCGCGCCGCCGGCCCCGACCCCCTGATCCGCATCCGCACCGCCTATGACGGCACGGTGCGGGCCGACGGCGGCCAGCCGCTGCCCCTGCAGGTCGACATCGAGGACAATGGCCCCGGCGTCCCGGATGCCATCGCCGACCAGATCTTCGAGCCCTTCATCTCGGGGCGCGAGAATGGCACCGGGCTGGGGCTGGCGCTGGTCGGCAAGATCGTCACCGACCACGGCGCGCGCATCCGCGTGGACAGCCAGCCCGGCCGCACCCTGTTCCGCCTGTCGCTGCCCCGCGCCGCCCCCGCCGATCGCGCGAACCGCCCCGAAGGAGACCGCTGATGGATGCCACCGTCCTGATTGCCGACGACGACCGCACGATCCGCACGGCGCGGAGGCAGGCCCTGCCCGGCGCAGCCCCCGCTGTTTGCACGAACCGCCGCGAGGGAGGCCGCTGATGGATGGCACCGTCCTGATTGCCGATGACGACCGCACGATCCGCACGGTGCTGACGCAGGCGCTGACCCGCGCCGGCTGCCGCGTGCACGCGACCGGCACGCTGTCGCAGCTGATGCGCTGGGTCGAGGAGGGGCGCGGCGACCTTGTCGTCACCGACGTGATGATGCCCGACGGCAACGGCATCGACATGATCCCCCGCATCGGGCGGATGCGCGCCGACCTGCCGGTGATCGTGATCTCGGCCCAGAACACCATCGTCACCACCATCCGCGCGACCGAGGCGGACGCGTTCGATTACCTGCCCAAGCCCTTCGACCTCCCCGATCTGATGGCGCGGGTCCGCGCCGGGCTGTCGCGCCGTCCGCGCCGCGCGCAGGGGGCCGAGGCCCCGGACTCCGCGCCTGACACCGCGCCCGACATGGCCGGGGCCGATCCGGCGGCGGCGCTGGTCGGCCGCGCGCCGGCGATGCAGGCGCTGTTTCGCATGGTCGCCCGCGTGGTCAACGCCGACCTGCCGATGGTCGTGGCGGGCGAGGCGGGGTCCGGGCGCACCACCGTCGCCCGCGCGCTGCATGATTTCGGCGACCGCAGGGCCGCGCCTCTGGTCCGGCTGACCCCGGCCGATCCGCTGGACTTGCTGGCCGATGCGGTCGCGCGCGCCAGCGGCGGCACGCTGCTGGTCGAGGATGCGGCGGGCTTGGACCCGGTCGCGCAGGGCCGGCTGGTCGGCCTGATCGAAAGCGCGCAGACCGGCCCCGACCGCGCCCGCGCGCCGAGGCTGGTCGCCACCACCGGTCCCGACCCGATGGGCGACGTGGCGGCCGGGCGGCTGCGGCAGGATCTGTATTACCGCCTTGCCGGTCTTGTGCTGACGGTCCCGCCGCTGCGGGCGCGGCTGGACGACATCCCGCCGCTGGCGCGCCATCTGCTGGCCCGCGCGGCGGTGAACGGACTGCCCGCCCGCACCCTGGGCGACGACGCGGCCGAGGTGCTGCGCGCGCATCCCTTCCACGGCAACGTGCGCGAACTGGAAAACCTGCTGCGCCGCCTGTCGGTCACCGGCAGCACCCCCGGCATCGGCGCGGACGAGGTGCGCGCGGCGCTGGACTCCTTCGACCATGCGGCCGAGCGTGCGCCCGCCGCCCGGCCCGCCGCCCGCCCGGCAGCGCCCGAGGCGCTGTCCGCGTCCCAGCCCGCCGCCGCGCCGAACGGGCGGCTGGCGCTGTCGGTCGAACAGCACCTGCAGCGCTATTTCGACCTGCACGGCGACCAGCTGCCCCCCGCCGGGCTTTACGACCGCATCCTGCGCGAGATCGAGCGGCCGCTGATCCAGATCGCGCTGGACGCATCGGGCGGGAACCAGCTGCGCTGCGCCGAACTGCTGGGCATCAACCGCAATACCCTGCGCAAGAAGGTCAGCGACCTGAATATCGAGGTGACACGGCGCCGCCGCCTGATGTAAAACGGTCACAGATGCGACGGGCGGCGTAACGCCCGCGCCACAGTAAGCCGCGACGACAGCGGCCGACCGGAACGAGGCAGGCAGGTGGCACAGGCACTTGCGCGGACATCATGGGACCGGCTGGCGCGGCTGCGCCGGCAGCGGCGCGTGCAGAACGCGGCGACGCTGGCGCTTGCCGTGCTGGGTCCAGCGCTGGCCGTGGCCACCTATGCGGTCATGGGGCCGCTGGGCAGCGCGTCGGAAAGCACCGCCCTGCGGCTGGTGCTGCTGGCGGACCTGATCTATCTGATCCTGCTGGTCGGGCTGGTCGGCGCGCGGCTGGCCCGCATGGTCGCGGCGCGCCGCAACGCCGCCGCCGGGTCGCGGCTGCACATGCGGCTGGTCGGCGTCTTTGCCGGCATCGCGCTGGTCCCCACGGTCTTGGTCGCGCTGTTCGCGGGGCTGACCGTCAACATCGGGCTTGAGGGCTGGTTTTCCCAGCGCGTCCAACAGGTTGTAGCCACTTCCCTGTCCGCCGCCGAGGCCTATCAGGACGAACACCGCCGCGACCTGACCGCCGACGCGCGGCTGCTGGCGCGGGTGATCGACGACGCCGCGCGCATGGCGCCGCTGATCGACGACGGCGCCCTGCGCGCCGTCCTGTCCGAGGGGCAGGGCCTGATCCAGCGCGGCCTGCGCGAAGCCTATGTCATCGACGGCACCGGCGCGATCCGCGCGCGGGGCGAACGCAGCTATCGGTTCTGGTATGAACAGCCCGCCCCCGAACAGTTCCAGGCCGCCGAGACGGACGGGCTGGTGCTGATCGAGGACTGGGACAACAACGAGTTCCGCGCCCTTGTGACGATGCCGCGCCTGCCCAACCGCTATCTGTATGTCACCCGCGACGTGGACGGCGACCTGCTGGGCCTGCTGGACGAGACGCGGGCGACGGTCGGGCTGTATCAGCAGCTGGAACAGACCCGCTCGCGCGTGCTGTTCGAATTCTCGCTGGTCTATCTGGGGTTCGCGCTGCTGCTGGTGGCGGCGGCGATCTGGGCGGGGCTGTGGTTCGCGGAACGGCTGTCGCGCCCCATCGGGCGGCTGGCCGCCGCGTCCCAACAGGTCGGCGCGGGCGACCTGGACGTGCAGGTGCCCCGGTCCGACACCGGGGACGAGATCCAGACGCTGGGCGAGAACTTCAACCAGATGACCCGCCAGCTGAAGACGCAGCGGGCCGAGCTGGTCGAAAGCTATCGCGCGACCGACGACCAGCGGCGGCTGTTCGACAGCGTGCTGTCGTCGGTCACGGCCGGCGTCATCGGCCTGGACGCGGCCGGAGAGATCGACTTCCTGAACCGCTCGGCCACCCGGCTGCTTGGCCTTGACCCGGCCGCGGACCACGACGTCCCCCTGGCCCGCGCCGTGCCCGAGTTCGCGGCCCTTTTCGACCGGCTGGGCCATTCCGTCGCCGACAGCGTCCAGGACGAGGTGCGGCTGACCCGCGACGGGCGGATGGAAAGCCTGCTGGTCCGCATCGCCGCCCGCCTGTCCGCAGGCGGCGCAGTCGAGGGCTATGTGATCGCCTTTGACGACGTGACCGAACTGGTCGGCGCGCAGCGCATGGCGGCGTGGGGCGACGTCGCCCGCCGCGTCGCGCACGAGATCAAGAACCCGCTGACCCCGATCCAGCTGTCCGCCGAACGCATCCAGCGCAAGTTCGGCCGGCTGGCCGCCACCGACGAGGACCGCGAGGCGCTGGCCCAATACACCCAGGTCATCATCCGCCAGACCGGCGATTTGCGCCGCATCGTGGACGAGTTCTCGCGCTTTGCCCGCATGCCGGAACCCGACCGCAAGGAAACCGACTTGGCGGGGTTGCTGCGCGAATCCGTCGTGCTGCAGCAGGACGCGCTGGGCGGGGCGCTGGCCGTGGAAATCCCCGACCGGCCGGTGATCGTGGACTGCGACCCCGGCATGATGCGGCAGGTGTTCACCAACCTGCTGAAGAACGCGGCCGAAGCCGTGCGCGACCGCACCCCCGGCGACTGGCGGCCGACCGTCGGCGTGGCCATGCAGGCGCGGCCCGACACGGTCACGATCCGCATCACCGACAACGGCGTGGGCCTGCCCGAGGACCGGTCCCGCCTGTTCGACCCCTATGTGACGATGAAGCAGGGCGGCACCGGCCTGGGCCTGCCCATCGTCAAGAAGATCGTCGAGGAACACGGCGGCCAGCTGATCCTGACCGACGCCGCCCCCGACGCGGACGGCCACCGCGGCGCGGTGGCGGAAATCAGACTGCCGCGCGAACGCCAGCCGGTGCGGCTGGCCGGCGCGCGCAAAACCAGAACCGATGAGGCGACAGGCACATGAGCGATATTCTGATCGTCGACGACGAACGCGACATCCGCGAACTGATCGCCGACATCCTGCGGGACGAGGGCTATGGCACAAGGCTGGCGGCGAATGCCGACGAGGCGCTGGCCGCCCTGAACGCCGAGGAACCGGCGCTGATGATCCTGGACATCTGGCTGAAGGACAGCCGGATGGACGGGATCGACATCCTGAAACAGGTCAAGCGCAACAACCCCGACGTGCCGGTGGTCATCATCTCGGGGCATGGCAATATCGAGATCGCGGTCGCCGCCATCAAGCAGGGCGCCTATGACTTCATCGAAAAGCCCTTCAACATCGACCAGCTGATGGTCGTGATCACACGGGCGATGGAAACCAGCCGCCTGCGCCGCGAGAACGCGCAGCTGCGCCGGAAAGAGGTCGTCTCGACCGAGATGCTGGGCCATTCCGCGCCGTTCCGCCGCCTGCGTGACAACCTCGACAAGGTCGCCAAGTCGAACGGCCGCGTCATGCTGACCGGAGAGCCGGGCGTCGGCAAGGAACTGGCGGCGCGCTATATCCACGCGCAAAGCCCGCGCGCGGACGCCCCCTTCGTCACCGTGCCCTGCGCCACGATCGAGCCCGAGCGCATGGAGGAGGTGCTGTTCGGCCGCGAGACGCCCGAGCGCGGGATCGAGCCGGGGCTGCTGGAACAGGCCCACGGCGGCGTGATCTATTTCGACGAGGTGGCCGACATGCCGCTGGGCACCCAGCCCAAGATCCTGCGGGTGCTGACCGAACAGCAGTTCGCCCGCGCGGGCGGCAGCGACCGGGTGCGGGTGGACCTGCGGGTGATTTCGTCCACGAATCGCGACCTGGCGACCGAGATCGCCGTGGGACGCTTCCGGCAGGAGCTGTTCGACCGGCTGAACGTCGTCCCCGTCGCCGTGCCCGCGCTGGGCGAACGGCGCGAGGACATCGCCGAGCTGGCGCGCCATTTCATCGACCGCTTCCACGCCAGCCAGGGCCTGCCCGCCCGCGCCTTGCCCGACGAGACCGTCGCCGCCCTGCAGGCGATGCGCTGGCCGGGCAACATCCGCCAGCTGCGCAACGTGGTCGAGCGCGTGCTGATCCTGGGCGACGGCACCGGCCCGATCCAGCCCGCCGAGCTGGAACCGCAGGGCGCGTCGCACGACGGCGGCGAGACGCTGGCGTTGGGGCCCCATGTCACCGCGCTGGCCCTGCGCGAGGCGCGCGAGTTGTTCGAGCGGGATTACCTGCTGGCCCAGATCAACCGCTTTGGCGGCAACATCAGCCGCACCGCCCAGTTCGTCGGCATGGAACGGTCGGCCCTGCACCGCAAGCTGAAGTCGCTGGGCGTCGTCGGCGGGCGGGTCGAGGAAGACGCGATGGTGAAGTAAGGCGGACAGGGCCGCGGGCGGTGTGCCTGCGGCGCGGTTCCGGCGCCTCCGGCGGGGATATTTCAGCAAGGAAGATGGGGCGGCTTGTGCGACCGGGGGCATGCCAGCCGTCGCCATTCATCGGGGGTGATGGACGGACACGGGGGGCGGCGGACTGGGCGCGCCCCCTCGGCTCTCGCCGAACGGTCAGTCGCGGCCCAGCGGATCCCATCCGCCGGGGGTGCGGCCGGGCGGGGTGTCGTCCTCATCCTCGCCGGGTGCGTCAGGGGTGCCGTCCAGCGCCTCGAAGGCGCGGCGCTGGCGGTCTGTCCAGCGGACGTGCAGGCGCTGGGCGTCGTCGCCGGATTCCTCGCGTTCGACGACGCCCGCCGCGTGCAGCCACGCCCGGCTGCGCCCGGCGTCGTGGGGGACCGTCACCACCGCCTCGCTCCGGGGTTCGTCCAGCACCTCGGCCAGGCGGGCGTCGATGGCGGCGACCAGATCGTCCAGCCCCTCGCCGGTCAGGGCGCTGACGGCCTGCACGTCGGCGCGGCGCGAATCGGTGCGGCGCAGGGCGGCGCGCGTGTCGTCCGACAGCGCGTCGATCTTGTTCCAGACCTCGATCAGGGCCACGTCCTCGTCCACGCCCAGGCTGTCCAGGATGTCGCCGACATCCGCCGCCTGCTCCTCGGTTTCCGGGTGGCTGATGTCGCGGACATGCAGGATCAGGTCGGCCTCCAGCACCTCCTCCAGCGTGGCGCGGAAGGCGGCGACCAGTTCCGTCGGCAGGTCGCTGATGAACCCCACGGTGTCGGACAGGATCACCCGCCGCCCCCGCGCCTCGCCGTCCGCGCCGGGCAGGTTGATCGCCCGCATCGTCGGGTCCAGCGTGGCGAACAGCATGTCCTCGGCCATCACATCCGCCCCGGTCAGGCGGTTGAACAGCGTGGACTTGCCCGCGTTGGTGTAACCGACCAGCGCGACGATGGGATAGGGCACCTTGGCGCGGGCGGCGCGGTGCAGGGTGCGGGTCTTGACCACCCGTTCCAGCTGCCGGCGCAGGCGCACCATCTGGTCGTCGATGGCGCGGCGGTCCGCCTCGAGCTGGGTTTCGCCGGGCCCGCCGACAAAGCCGAAGCCGCCGCGCTGGCGTTCAAGGTGCGTCCAGGCCCGGACCAGCCGCGTGCGCTGCCAGGACAGGGCGGCCAGTTCGACCTGCAGCACGCCTTCGCGCGTGCGCGCCCGGTCGGCGAAGATTTCCAGGATCAGGCCGGTGCGGTCCAGGATCTTGACGTCCCAGTGCTTTTCCAGGTTGCGCTGCTGGACCGGAGTCACGGGACCGTCGATCAGCACCAGCTCGGCGCCGTCGCCATCCGCTGCGGCCGCGATTTCGGCGCCCACCTCGTCCAGCTTGCCCGAGGAAAACAGCATCCCCGGCGAGGGGTTGCGCAGCCGCGCGACGGTCGCGCCCACGACCTCGATCGCGGGCAGGGCGCGGGCCAGCGCCACCGCCTCTTCCAGCGCGAGGTCGGGCGAACGGCGCTGGCCGCGGCGGTCGCCCAGGTCGGGATGGATCACGAACGCGCGGGTCGGGCGCTGCCGCGTCTCGAACGCGTCGGCCAATCAGTCCTCGCCTTCGTAAAGGCTGATGGGCTGGCCGGGCATGATGGTCGAGATCGCGTGCTTGTAGACCAGCTGCGACTGACCGTCCCGGCGCAGCAGGACGCAGAAATTGTCGAACCAGGTGATGACGCCCTGCAGCTTGACGCCGTTGATCAGAAAGATGGTGACCGGCACCTTGGCCTTGCGGACATGGTTCAGAAACGCATCCTGAAGGTTCTGCTTGTCACCAGCCATGCGGCGCGCCCTTTTTGTTGTTCTTGGCAGACCGTTCACATTTAGGTCAGCGTTTTCGGCCTTGCAAGCGGCGCTGCAACCGGCGGCTGCACGGTGTTTCCCGTTCGCAACAAGCCGCTTGCGGGGCGCCGGAACGCCAGGCGCGGCCGACGTGACCGGCACGGCGGTTGTATCCCGGCCGCCGGGGGGCCGGGGCGGACAGGCTGCGATGCGCGACCCGCGCCGTCCGGTCCGGGCCGCGGGCTTTCCGACCCTTCCCAACCCGTGCCCGCGCGCCTATGAACCCGTCCATCCGAGGAGAGCCAGATGAGCGACACCGTCCCCCCCCAGCCCGGCATCATGCAGATCGCGCTGTACGAGGCGGGCACCTCGCATCTGGCGGGGCGCACCGACGCGCTCAAGCTCAGCTCGAACGAGAACCCGTTCGGCCCGTCGCAAAAGGCGCGCGACGCCGTGGCCCGGGCGGTCCACCAGATGCACCGCTATCCGCCCACCGACCACGCGGCCCTGCGCCAGGCCATCGCCGAGGTGCACGGGCTGGACCCCGACCGCATCATCTGCGGCGTGGGATCGGACGAGATCATCCATTTCCTGTGCCAGGCCTATGCCGGTCCGGGAACCGAGGTGCTGTTCACGGAACACGGCTTCCTGATGTATCGCATCAGCGCGATGGCTGCGGGCGCGGCCCCGGTGGCGGTGCGCGAGCGTGAGCGCACGACCGACATCGACGCGCTGATCGCGGGGGCCACCCCCGCCACGCGGCTGATCTTTGTCGCCAATCCCAACAACCCCACCGGCACGATGGTGGCGCTGGACGAGCTGGAACGGCTGGCCCGCGCGGTGCCGCAGGCGATCCTGGTGATCGACGCGGCCTATTCGGAATATGTCAGCGGCGACTATGACGGCGGGGCGGAACTGGCGGCGCGGCTGCCCAATGTCGTGATGACGCGGACGTTCTCCAAGATCTATGGGCTGGGCGGGTTGCGCGTGGGCTGGGCCTACGGGCCGCGCGCCATCATCGACGTGCTGAACCGCATCCGCGGCCCGTTCAACCTGTCCGGCCCGGCGCTGGACGGGGCCGAGGCCGCCGTCCGCGACCGCGCCCATGTGGATCACTCGCGCGCCGAGAACGCCCGGCTGCGCGGCTGGCTGGCGGCGGCGTTGGCGGAACGGGGGGTGCCGTCGGACACGTCCTGCGCGAACTTCGTGCTGGCGCGCTTTGCCGACGCGGCCACGGCCGAGGCGTGCGACGCCGCGCTGCGCGACGCGGGCATCATCGTGCGCCGCGTGGCCGGATACGGCCTGCCGCACTGCCTGCGCATCACCATCGGCGACGAGGCGTCTTGCCGCCGCGTCGCCCATGTCATCGGCCAGTTCATGGCCGAGCGCGCGCGGGGCGCGGCGCTATGACCGGTGCGATGACGCCGCCGGACGCGCCGGCTATCGTTCCGTTCCAGCGCGTGGCGCTGATCGGGCTGGGGCTGATCGCCGGGTCGATGGCCCACGCGATGCGGCAGGGCGGCCTTGCCCACCACGTCGCGGGCCACGCCCTGTCGGCCGAGACGCGCGCCATCGCCCTGCAGATCGGGCTGGTGGACAGCGTCCACGACAGCGCCGCCAAGGCGGTCGCCGGCGCCGATCTGGTCGTGCTGGCGGTGCCGGTCGGCGCGATGGCCGAGGTCGCGGCCGCCATCGCGCCGCATCTGGAACCGGGCGCGATCCTGACCGACGTGGGGTCGGTCAAGCAGGCGGTGATCGACGCGGTCGGGCCGCATGTGCCCGCGGGCGTCCATTTCATCCCCGGTCACCCGCTGGCGGGGACGGAACATTCCGGCCCCCGGTCAGGGTTCGCCACCCTGTTCCAGAACCGCTGGTGGCTGCTGACGCCCTTGCCCGACAGCGACCCGGCGGCGGTCGGGCGTCTGTCGGCGCTGGTCCGCGCGATGGGCGCCAGCGTCGAGACGATGGACGCGCCGCACCACGATCTGGTGCTGGCGGTCACCAGCCATGTGCCGCACCTGATCGCCTATACGATGGTGGGCGTGGCCGACCATCTGCGCCGCGTCACGGAATCCGAGGTGATCCGCTATTCCGCCGCCGGTTTCCGCGACTTCACCCGGATTGCCGCGTCCGATCCGACGATGTGGCGCGACGTGTTCCTGCACAACAAGGACGCGACGCTGGACATCCTGGGCCGCTTTGCCGAGGAGCTGTTCGTCCTGCAGCGCGCCATCCGCATGGGCGACGGCGAGCATCTGCACAAGTATTTCACCGGCACCCGCGCGATCCGGCGCGGCATCATCGAGGCCGGGCAGGACACCGCCGCCCCCGATTTCGGCCGGGCGCCGGCGGCGCGCACGACCGATGCGGGGACGAGCGATGCGGGAGCGGGCGGCGCGGGGAAGGGAAGCGCAACGACGGGCGGCGCGGCGATGACCGATGCGGGGACGGCCGGCGCGGGGTCAGCCGGCTGACAGCACCGGCGCCCGGCCCAGCGGCAGCGGGCCAAGGAACATCTTGCCATCCCGGAAGACGAGGGGCAGGCGCATCTCGCCCGCGGCCGCCGGGGCGGGCGGCGTGACGCCCGCGGGCAGGGCGACCTCGGCCGCGGCGGCGGTGGCCAGCGCGGCGTTCGCCAGCGCGACGGCGGGACCGGGGATCAGGCCCAGATCGGCGGCAAGGCCCAGCAGGGCGGGCGCGTCGGCGGTATAGAGGAAGACCGCGCCTTCCGGGCGGCCGTCGGCGGCGATCGCCAGATGCCCGCCCAGCCGCAGCGACAGATCGCCCAGCCGCAGCGAGACGCCGTCGCTGGACAGCCCCCGCAGGGTTGGCCCCGCGCCCTGCCGGACCGCGCCCGCAACCAGCGGCCCGGTCAGGAACAGCCGCGCCGTCCCCTCGGCCGACAGCGGACCCATATCCGCCAGCGCGGCGGCGGCGGGCGTCGGAAGCACACCAAGCGCCAGCCCCGCCAGCGTGCCGCCCACGTCGTAGGCGGCCGCCGCGCCGGCCGGGGCGGCGGCGCCCATCGGGGTCATGCGCGCGGCGACCTGCACGCCCTGGGCCAGTGGCGCGCCGTCCAGCGTCACCGTGCCGCTTTCCAGCGCCGCCAGCCCCACGGCCATGCCGCTGGTGGGCACCACGCGCAGCGTCAGCACCGCGTCCTGCGCCGTGACCTGCCGCGGCGCGCCCGCGACCGGCAGCGTCATCTGCGCGGGCAGGCTGGCGTGAAACTGCGTGGGCGAGGTCGGCGCGGCCCACAGATCCAGCGCCGGCAGGCTGGCCGTGCCCTGCGGGGTCTGCACCGCGACGTCGGTGAACGCCAGCCCGACCCGGCGCAGTTCCCGCAGCGGCGCGACCGCGGCCGCGTCGATGCGGGGGTCGGCCTCGATCCGCTGGGCCGCCTTGCGGGCCAGCCAGCTTTCGCCGCCGATCCATGCGGCCGCGAGGACGCACACCAGCAGGATCACGATCAGCAACAGTATCCGCATTCGTCTCTCCGCGCCTCTTGGCAGGATGGGCGCGCCAGCCGTAACCTGCGCCCCGGCGAAAGGACAGGGGATGGACGCGGGACGTTGGGTGTTTGGCTATGGCTCGCTGATGTGGGCGCCGGATTTCCCGGTGGCCGAGCGGGTGATCGCGCAGGCCGAAGGCTGGCGGCGCAGCTTTTGCCTGCGGTCCATCCGCCACCGCGGGACCGAGGCCCGCCCGGGGCTGGTGCTGGGGCTGGACGCCGATCCGGGCCGCGTCTGCACCGGCGTCGCGCTGCGCGTGGACGAGGCGATCTGGCCCGAGGTCGTGGCGGGGCTGCGCGCGCGCGAGTTGGTGACCGAGGCCTATGCCGAGGCGATGCTGCCGCTGGCGCTGGCCGACGGCCGCCGGGTGCAGGCGCTGGGCTATGTGATGCGGACCGAACACTGGCAATATGCCGGCGGCCTCAGCCCCGCGGAACAGGCCGCGATCATCGCCGGGGCGCGGGGCGGACGTGGGCCGAACGCGGAATATCTCTACAACACCGTCGCGCATCTGGCCGAGATGGGGATCCCCGATCCCGCGCTGGAGCGGCTGGCCGCGCAGGTCCGGGCGATCAAGGGGGGCGCCGCCTAGCGCGGATCCAGCAGCGTGTATTCGTCGGCGAACCGGCCGAGATAATCCAGCATTGCCCCCGAGGCGCGCCACTGGCGCAGCAGCACCCGCGCCAGCCGCCGCCGGTCGGGCCAGTGCCGCGCGGCAAGGTCCGGCGCGTCCGACACGTCCGCGTAAAGGCTGCGCCAGCGCATCGGCACGATGCCCGCCGACCGCGCCAGCCACGGCTTTTCCGGCCCGATGAAATGGACAAGGCACGGGTCCGCCATCGCCGTCAGATGCGCCGAGGCCCAGGTGAACTGCCAGTTCCACAGCGGGCTGATCTCGGTCCAGTCGCCGTGCAGCACGCCGTTGACCAGCGCCTGATCGCGCCCCAGCCCCGCCAGATGCTGGCGCGCGAAGGCCGCGCAGCGGGCGGGCATGTCCTGCGCGGCCCACGCATCCGTGTCGATCATCACCACGCCCGCGTTGAAATAGGGCGCGGCGGGCCAACCCAGCGCCTTGAACTCGGGCGCCTTCTTGCGCGGCTGGCGCCACTGGCGGTTGTCGCGCACGGCGGCGACCGCGCGCCCGCGCATGTCGGCCGCCATCAGCCGCCCGGGATCGCCGCGCTCGAACAGGATGTCGGCGTCCAGCACCAGGATGCGCCGCCAGCGGCCCGCCAGCGCGCGGGCCAGGAAGATCTCCATATAGGTCGCGACTGACCGCCGGGCGTCGGTCGGCAGCGCCTCGATCAGCGCCTCGTCCCGCGCCGCCACATGGCCGATGCCCGCCGCGCGCAGGTCGGCGGGCAGGTCCAGCGGTTCCGGCCCGCCGATCAGCACGTCGAAGTCGCGGCCCGGCGCGGCCGCAAACTGCCGCGCGACCACCCCCGCATAGGGCAGGTAATTCGCATCGCAGGCGACGATCACCGCCCGGTCCGAGGTCTGGGCAAAGCCGGGGGTCATCGCAACGGCCATTTCGGCGCCATTGCGGGCAGGGTGAGGGTCATGTGCTTCTGATCATCCGCGCGCGTGTCACGGGGAACATTGGGCCATTCTGAAGGCGGATAACAGCCCTACCGCAGCCTTGTGCCGAGCGGGCGTCATTTGGCTGATTGTTCCCATCGGCGGCCAGCACAGGCACCGGCAGGACAGGGCGCACGGGTCACTTGCCCCGCCCGAACGGCCCTCCATCGGATGCGCACGGCGGCGTCAGCCCACCGGGGCGGGTCCGGTCGAGGCGCGCACGACCAGTTCGGGGTCAAGGACCGCGACGTCCGGGACCGGCCTGCCGGCGATGCGATCGACAAGGAACTGCGCGGCGCGGCGGCCCAGGTCGCGCTTGGGCTGGCGGATCGTGGTCAGGGGCGTCGGCAGATGGGCCACCCACTCGATCCCGTCAAAGCCCACGACCGACACCTCGGCGGGGACGCCGACGCCCGCGCGGGCCAGTTCGCCCATGAAGCCCGCCGCCATCTCGTCGCTGAAGGCGACGATGCCGGTCGGCCGGTCGGCCGCGGGCTGCGCCAGCCAGCAGCGCGCCGCCTTTGCCCCCGCCGCCAGCGAGAAATCGCCCGCATAGCCCGGCGGCAAGACCCCCAGCGCCCGCGCGATGCCCGCGCAGCGGGCGCGGTGCAGGACGTTGTCGGCCGGCCCGCCGATCCAGCCGATGCGGCCGTGGCCAAGGCCGGACAGGTGGCGCACCGCCAGTTCGGTGCCGCGCGCGTTGTCCAGCACGACGCGGGGCAGGTCCGCGCCCTCGATCCATTCGCAGGCCATGACAAGGGGCGGCGCGCCGGGCAGGGCGGCCAGATCCCCGGCCGTGACCTGCCCGTCCAGAAGGACGATCCCGTCGGCGCGCGACGGGTCCAGGAACCGCGCAAGCGCCCGGTGGCGCCCGCCCTCCTCGGTCGTGTCGCCGACCAGCAGGTCATAGCCGGCGCGGCCGAACTCGGCCCCCATGCCGGCCAGGATCTTGGCAAAGAACGGGTTTCCCAGGTTCGGGACCAGCGCCACCACCGCCCCTGTGCGCTGCTTGCGCAGGTTCCGCGCCGCCAGGTTCACGCGATAGCCGGTGGCCGCGACCGCCGCGCGCACCTGCTCGCGGGTGGCGGTGGACACCATTTCGGGGCGCGACAGCACGCGGCTGACGGTCGCCACCGAAACCCCCGCGTGCCGTGCCACGTCGGCCAGCCGCGCCGGGCCGCCGGACTGCGGAGCGGCCAGCGTGGCGGGGGGCGCGTCGTCGATCATGCGCGACGCTAGCCCCGCCGCGCGCAGGGGCGCAACCGCTGACTGCAGCGCCGCGATTTCCTTGTTGCAATCGTTTGCATGATCGGCTGTTCTGACCGCGGGGAGAGGGGACGGGCATGAAGACGATCAAGGGCCCCGGACTGTTTCTGGCGCAGTTCGCGTCGGACAGCGCGCCGTTCCACGACTGGAACGCGATCACCGCCTGGGCGGCTTCGGTGGGCTATGCGGGGGTGCAGGTGCCCTCGGGCGATGCGCGGCTGTTCGATCTGGACCGGGCGGTCGCGTCGCAGACATATCGCGACGAGTTCCTGGGCGTCGCGGCGCGGAACGGCATCGCCGTGACCGAGCTTTCGGCCCATCTGCAAGGGCAGCTGGTCGCCGTCCATCCCGCCTATGACGCCGGTTTCGACGCGTTTGCGCCGCCCGCCCTGCGCGGCAATCCCGCCGCGCGGCAGGAATGGGCCGTGGATCAGGTCGGCAAGACCATCCGCGCCAGCCGCCTGCTGGGTCTGGATGCGATGGCGACGTTCTCGGGGGCGCTGGCGTGGCCCTATCTGTATCCGTGGCCGCAGCGGGCGCCCGGGCTGGTCGATGCCGCGTTCGACACGCTTGCTGCGCGCTGGCGGCCGCTGCTGGATCTGGCCGACGAACACGGCGTCGATGTCTGCTATGAGATACACCCCGGCGAGGATCTGCACGACGGCGTCACCTTCGAGATGTTCCTGGACCGCGTGGACCAGCACCCGCGCGCGAACATGCTGTATGATCCGTCGCACTATGTCCTGCAGCAGCTTGATTATCTTGCAAACATCGACATCTATCACGACCGCATCCGCATGTTCCACGTCAAGGACGCCGAGTTCCGCCCGACCGGGCGGCAGGGCGTCTATGGCGGCTATCAGCCGTGGGCGGACCGGGCCGGGCGGTTCCGCAGCCCGGGCGACGGGCAGGTCGATTTTGCGCAGGTGTTTTCCAAGCTGGCGCAATATGACTTTGGCGGCTGGGCGGTCGTCGAATGGGAATGCGCGCTGAAGCATCCCGAGGATGGGGCCCGCGAAGGGGCCGCCTTCGTGCGCCGCCACATCATCCGCACGACGCCCCATGCCTTCGACGATTTCGCCGCGCAGGCGACCGATCCCGCCGCCATCCGGCGCGCGCTGGGGCTGGCATGACCGCGCCCATCCCCCTTGGCATGGTCGGCGGCGGCGAGGGCGCGTTCATCGGCGCCGTCCACCGCATCGCCGCGCGGATGGACGGGCAGTTCCGGCTGGTCGCCGGGGCGCTGTCGTCGGACGCGGACCGGGCGGCCGCGTCGGCGCAGGCGCTGGGGCTGGATCGCAGCTATGACGATTTCCGCCAGATGGCGCGGGCCGAGGCCGGGCGCCCGGACGGCATCCGCGCCGTGTCCATCGTGACCCCGAACCATCTGCACGCGCCCGCGGCGGTGGCCTTTCTTGACGCCGGCATTCACGTCATCTGCGACAAGCCGCTGGCCGCGACGCCGGATCAGGCGCGCCAGATCGCCGATGCGGCGGCGCGCAGCACGGCGCGGTTCTTCCTGACCCACAACTATTGCGCCCTGCCGATGGTGCGCGAGGCCCGCGCCATCGTGGCCGAGGGCGGCATCGGCGATCTGCGGCTGGTGCAGGCCGAATACCTTCAGGGCTGGCTGTCGGGCGACGTGCGCAGCAAGCAGGCCGACTGGCGCACCGATCCTGCGCAGGCCGGCGCGGGCGCCATCGGCGACATCGGCACCCACGCCTGGCAGCTTGCCGCCTTTGTCACCGGCCAGACCCCGGTCGCCGTGTCGGCGGAACTGTCCAGCATGGTGCCGGGCCGCCGGGTCGATGACGACGTGCGCGCCAGCCTGCGCTATGCCAGTGGTGCGCGGGGCGGGCTGTGGGCCAGCCAGGTCGCGACGGGGCGCGAGAACGGGCTGTCGCTGCGCGTCTTCGGCACCGCGGGCGCGCTTGACTGGCGGCTGGATGACGCCGAGCGGCTGCTGCACACCCCGACTGGCCAGCCGCCGCGCATCCTGACGCGGGCGCAGGATCGTTCGGGGTCGTTCCGCACCCCGCCGGGCCATCCCGAGGGGTATCTGGAAGGCTTCGCCAACCTCTATGCCGACATTGCCGCGGTGATCCGGGGCGACAATGGCCCGCTGTCGCGCCTGCCGGGGCTGGCGGACGGGCTGTCGGGGATGGGCTTCATCGCGGCGGCGCAGGAATCGTCAGCGCGCGACGGCGCGTGGGTCGAGGTGCGCCCATGACCCCGGTGCTGGCGCTGCAATCGGTGACGAAACGCTTTGGCCCCGTCGAGGTGCTGCACGGCGTCGATCTGGCGCTGAACGCGGCCGAGGTCCACGCCCTGATCGGCGAGAACGGCGCGGGCAAGTCCACGATCATGAAGATCCTGGGCGGCTATCTGGCGCCGACGACGGGGCAGGTGCTGCTGGACGGCCGCCCCGCCGCCTTTCGCAGCGGCCCCGAGGCCGAGGCGGCGGGGGTGGTGGTGATCCATCAGGAGTTCAACCTGGTTCCCGACCTGACGGTCGCGGGCAACATCTTCCTTGGGCGCGAGTTGACGCGCGGCCCGCGCCTTGACCACGCGGCGATGCGGGCGCGGGCGGGCGAGTTGCTGGCCCGGCTGGACACGGCGATCCGCCCCGATGCCCGCATCCGCGACCTGTCGGTGCCCGACCGCCAGATGGTCGAGATCGCCAAGGCCCTGTCGCGGAACGCCCGCGTCCTGATCATGGACGAACCGTCGGCCGCGCTGACCCACCGCGAGGTCGATGCGCTTTACGCGCAGGTGGACCGGCTGCGGGCCGAGGGCGTGGCGCTGATGTTCTGCTCGCACCGGCTGGACGAGGTCGCGCGGCTGGCCGACCGCATCACCGTGCTGCGCGACGGGGCGGTCGTGCGCCGCGCGCGGCGGGGCGAGCTGTCCGAGGATGCGATGGCAACCGCAATGGTCGGGCGCGAGCTGAGGGACGTCTTTCCCGCCAAGGACACCGCCTCAGCCGAGGAGCTGCTGCGCGTCGATGCGCTGTCGGTGCCCGGCGTCGTCCACGACGCCAGCCTGACCCTGCGGCGCGGCGAGGTGCTGGGCATTGCCGGGCTGGTCGGATCGGGGCGCACGGAACTGGCCGAGGCCATCGCCGGGCTGCGCCCCGCCACCGGCCGCATCAGCGTCGCCGGGCGCGAGACGCGGGTCCGCACCCCGCGCGACGCCGCCGCCGCCGGCATCGCCTATCTGACCGAGGACCGGAAAGAGGCCGGGCTGCTGCTGGACAAGCCCCTGGCCGAGAATCTGACCCTGTCGGCGCTGGACCGGCTGGGCTTTCGCATCGACCGCGCCAACGAATCCCGGCTGATGGCGCAGGCCACGCGCGATTTCGACATCCGCGCCGCCTCGGCCGGGATGCCCGCCGGCGCGCTGTCGGGCGGCAACCAGCAAAAGCTGCTGCTGGCCAAGACCATGCTGCCCGAACCCCGGATCGTCCTGATCGACGAGCCGACGCGCGGCATCGACGTGGGCACCAAGCAGCAGATCTATCATTTCGTCCGGGCGCTGGCGCGGGATGGCAAGGGGGTGATCGTGATCTCGTCCGAATTGCCCGAGGTGATGGGCCTTGCCGACCGCGTGCTGGTCATGCGGCAGGGCCGCGTCGCGGGCGAGGTCGCGGGCGACGCCATCACCGAGGAAGCGGTCGTCCGCCTTGCGATGGGCCTTGGCGCCCGGATGGAGCCTGCATGAAACGTCTGGACCTGCATCTTCTGGGGCCGCTGATCGCGCTGGTCGGGCTGTTCATCCTGGGCGCGTTGCTGAACCCGGCCTTTCTGGCGCCCGCAAACCTGTCGAACGTGCTGGCGCGCTCGGCCTTCATCGGGCTGATCGCGGTGGGCATGACCTTTGTGATCACGCAAGGCGGGCTGGACCTTTCGGTCGGTTCGATGGCGGCATTCCTTGCGGGCATCGCGATCATGGCGATGAACGCGCTGGCCCCGATCACCGGGGCGAACTGGGGCACGATCCTGCTGGGCATGGCGGTCGCGCTGGGCGGCGGCGTGCTGGCCGGATACGTCAACGGCGCGCTGGTCACCAAGGCCCGGATCGAGGCATTCATCGTCACGCTGGGCACGATGGGCATCTTTCGCAGCCTGGTCACGTGGCTGGCGGACGGCGGCACGCTCAGCCTCGATTCCGGGCTGCGGACGCTGTATCGCCCGGTCTATTTCGGCGGCATCGGCTGGATCACCTGGCCGATCATCGTGTTCGCCATCGTCGCCCTGCTGGGCGAATGGACCATGCGCCACACCCGCTTTGGCCGCCACGTCGAGGCGATCGGGTCGAACGACCGCGTCGCCCGCTATTCGGCGGTGGACGTGGAACGGGTGCGGCTGCTGACCTATGTGCTGCTGGGCGCGCTGGTCGGGCTGGCGACCATCCTTTACGTTCCGCGGCTGGGTTCCGCATCCGGGTCCACCGGCGTGTTGTGGGAGCTTGAGGCCATCGCCGCCGTCATCATCGGCGGCACCGCGCTGAAGGGCGGGCGCGGCCGGGTCTGGGGCACCGTGGTCGGCGTCCTGATCCTGTCCTTGATCGACAACATCCTGAATCTGACGGACCTGGTCAGCCCGTATCTGAACGGTGCGATCCAGGGCGTCATCATCGTGCTTGCTGTCGTCCTGCAGCGAGAGAAACGCACCGCCGACGAGCGGTGATGGGGGAGGAAGAAGAATGAAACGTCGCAATCTGCTGAAACTGCCGCTGGCCGCCGCGGCGCTGTCGCTGGCGACCGGCGCGGCACTGGCGCAGGACGCCGACAAGACCGTGATCGGCGTGTCGATCCCGTCGGCCACCCACGGGTTCATGGGCGGGCTGAACTGGCACGCGCAGGACACGATCAAGCGGCTGGGCGAGGTCTATCCGCAGGTCGAGTTCGTGCTGGCGACCGCCGGCGACGCGGCCAAGCAGGTCAGCGACATCGAGGACATGATGGCCACCCGCAACATCGACGGGCTGGTCGTGCTGCCGTTCGAATCCGAGCCGCTGACCGACCCGGTCAAGCAGGTCAAGGCGGCGGGCAAGTTCGTGACCGTCGTGGACCGCGGCCTGTCCGAGGAGGGGATCGAGGACCTGTATGTCGCGGGCGACAACACCGCCTTTGGCCGGGTCGCGGGCGAATATTTCCGCGACAACCTGGGCGCGGGCGCCAAGATCGTCGTGCTGCGCGGCATCCCGACCACGCTGGACAACGAGCGGGTCGAGGCGTTCCAGGCGGCGCTGCAGGGGTCCGACAAGGAAATCCTGGACATGCAGCACGGCAACTGGAACCGCGACGACGCCTTCAAGGTCATGCAGGACTATCTGGCCAAGTATCCGCAGATCGACGCCGTCTGGGCGGCCGACGACGACATGGCGGTGGGCGTTCTGGAAGCCATCGCGCAGGCCGGGCGCGAGGACCAGATGGTCGTCGTCGGCGGCGCGGGGATGAAGGACATCGTCAAGCGGATCATGGACCGCGACCCGCAGCTGCCGGTGAACGTGACCTATCCGCCGGCGCTGATCTCCTCGGCCATCGAGATGACGGCGCTGCATTTCGTGTCGAACGCGCCGATGGCGGGGCGCTATATCATCGGCAGCCAGCTGATCACCCCCGAGAACGCGGAAGCCTTCTATTTCCCCGACAGCCCGTTCTGATCCGGGACCGCCGCGCGGGACGGGCGCCCCCCACGCGGGGGCGCCTTTTCGTTGGCTTTGCGTTGCCCGGACTTTGCGGTAAAACGCCCCTGACGCCGTTGTGCGGGCAAGTCGCCTCGCATGACAGCAGCCGAACGTCCCTGCCAGCAGGAGCCGCCGCCCCGTGTCCAGCAGCCTTGCCCCGGTTCCCCGCACGCGGCCCACGCGGATCGTGCTGGGCCTTGGCGTCCTGCTGATGGCGGCGGCTCTGGGGCTGGGGGCGCGGGCGGCGTTCCGGCACAGCTATGAGACCGGCTTCGGCCGGGCCGAGACGGCGCTGCGCCTGACCGTCCACGCGCTCGAGGCCGATCTGGCGCGATACGAGGTCGTCCCGCAGCTTGTCGCCGACCTGGACATGGTCCAGCGGCTGCTGGCGAACCCCGGCAACCCCGCGCTGCGCACGGCGACGAACGTCTGGCTGCTGGACCAGAGCGATGCGGTGCAGGCGTCCGACATCTATGTCATCCTGCCCGACGGCGAGACCATCGCCGCGTCGAACTATCGCAAGGGCGCGGGCAGCTTTGTCGGCCAGAACTTCAGCTATCGCCCCTATTTCACCGAGGCGATGGCCGGGACCGAGGGGCGGTTCTATGGCGTCGGCACCACCTCGGGGGTGCGGGGCTATTACTTCTCGGCCCCGGTGCTGGACGGGGGCGGGCGCATCCTGGGCGTGGTCGCGGTCAAGGTCGGGGTGGACCGCATCGAACAATCGTGGCGCGGTGGCGAATACGGCTTTCTGGTCACCGACCCGGAAGGGCGGGTGTTCCTGTCGTCCGAACCCGGCTGGCTTTACAGCAGCCTGGACACGCCGACGCAGGAACGGCTGGCCCGCACCCTTGCGACCCGCCGCTATGCCGATGCGGAATTGGGCGAGCTGCCGCTGGAACGCCGCCGCGAACTGGGGCTGCCGGTGTTCAGAGTGGCGTCCGGCGACGCGCATCGCGACTATCTGGCGGCATCATACGGAATGGCGGGCGCGGGCTGGACGGTCCACGTCCTGCTGGACACGGCGGGCCTGCGGGCCGAGGCGTGGCGGATCGTCGGCTCGCTGGTGCTGCTGATGTGCGCGGCGGCCTTTGGCGGGCTGTTCGTGATTCAGCGCCGTGCGCGGGTGGCCGAACGGCTGGCGATGCAGCGATACGCCACCGCCGAGCTGGAACGCCGGGTCGAGGCCCGCACCGCCGATCTGGCCCGCGTCAACAGCCAGCTGGGCCAGGAGATCGCCGAGCGTCGCGCGACCGAGCGCGAGTTGCGCGCCGCCCAGGCCAGCCTGGTGCAGGTCGGCAAGCTTGCGGCGCTGGGGCAGATGTCGGCGTCGCTGTCGCACGAGATCAACCAGCCGCTGGCCGCCGCCCGCAACTATGCCGACAGCGCCGCCATCCTGATCGAGCGCGGCGACATCGCGCGGGCACGGGACAACATCGCCCAGATCCTGTCGCTGGTCGACCGCATGGCAGCCATCGGCAAGCATCTGCGCCACGCCGCGCGCCAGCCCGAAGACCAGCTGGGCGCGGTGGCGCTGGCCTCGATCCTGCCCGAGGCGCAGACCATCGTGGCGCAGCGGCTGGCGACAAGCGGGGCGGTGCTGGAACTGGACGTGCCGCCCGACCTGCCGCCGGTCAGGGCCGGGGCCACCCGGTTGCAGCAGATACTGGTGAACCTGATCAGCAACGCCGCCGACGCGGTCGAGGGGCTGCCAGACCGGCGCATCACCCTGTCGGCGCGCGCGGACGCGGGCAAGGTGACGCTGCGCGTCCGCGACCGGGGGCCGGGCGTGCCCCCCGCCATCGCCGAGCGCATCTTCGACCCGTTCTTCACCACCAAGGGCATGGGCGCGGGGCTGGGGCTGGGACTTTCCATCACCGCCAACATCGTGCGCGACTTCGGCGGCACCATCGCCTGTCGCGATGCCGGGCCGGGGGCCGAGTTCCGCGTGACCCTGCCTGCCGCGGACCCCGCGCAGGCCGCCGCATGACCGGCCTTTCCGACGACGCCCCGCGCGTGCTGCTGGTCGACGACGACCGCCAGATGCGCCAGTCCACCGCGCAGGCGCTTGAGCTGGCGGGCTTTGCCGTCGAGGCGCTGGCGTCGGCCGAGGAGGCGCTGGCGCTGGCAGGCCCCGGCTTTGCGGGCGCGGTGGTCAGCGACATCCGCATGCCCGGCATCGACGGCATGACCCTGCTGGGCCGCCTGCACGAGGTCGACCCCGAGATCCCGGTGATCCTGGTGACCGGCCACGCCGAGGTCTCGCTTGCGGTCGAGGCGATCCGCAAGGGCGCCTATGATTTCATCGAGAAACCCTTTGTCGTCCAGGAACTTGCGCAGGTGATCCGCCGTGCCGTCGAACATCGCGCGCTGGTGCTGGACAACCGCCGCCTGCGCGCGGTCGCAGGCAAGCGCGACGACGTCGAGGCGCGGCTGCCCGGCCGCACGCAGGTCATGGTGGATCTGCGCTATCGCCTGCGGGCGATCGGGGCGTCTGACGCCGACACGCTGATCATCGGCCCCACGGGCGCGGGGAAAGAGGTGGTGGCGCGCACGCTGCACGACATCTCGGGCCGCGCCAGCCGGCCGTTCATCGCCATCAACTGCGCGGCGCTGCCGGAATCGCTGATCGAAAGCGAACTGTTCGGCCACGAGGCGGGCGCGTTCCCCGGCGCGCTGCGCCCGCGTTTCGGCAAGTTCGAACACGCGCGCGGCGGGACGGTGCTGCTGGACGAGATCGGCTCGATGCCGCTGGAACTGCAGGCCAAGCTGCTGCGGGTGCTGCAGGACCGCGTCATCACCCGGCTGGGGTCGAACGACCCCGTGGCGCTGGATGTGCGGTTCATCGCCATCAGCAAGGTCGATCTGGCCGGGCTGGTCGCGCGCGGCCAGTTCCGCGAGGATCTGTTCTGGCGGATGAACGTGGCGGTGCTGCACGTGCCCCCGCTGTCGGCGCGGCGCGAGGATGTCGCGCTGCTGTTCCTGCAGCTGGTGCGCGAGGCCGCCGCCCGCCACAAGCGGCCCGAACGCGCCGCCCCGCCCGGCTATCTGTCCGAGCTGGCCGCGCAGGACTGGCCCGGCAACGTGCGCGAGCTGCGCAACCTTGCGGAACGCTTTGTGCTGGGGCTGGAAAACCCCGGCGCGGGCGAAGGGCAGGGCGCGCGGCTGGCCGACCGGGTCGCGGCGTTTGAACGCGGGCTGATCGCGGGCGCCATCGGCGACCACGGCGGCAGGCTGCGCGCGGTCTATGAAACGCTGGGGATCTCGCGCAAGACGCTTTACGAGAAGATGCAGAAATACGGGCTGGACCGCAGGCTGATCGTCGAGCCGGGCGACAGGGACGGCGGCTGATGGACCTTGGGTGGATTTCCACCCATCTGCGCGGGCCGATGTTCCCGCATCCACCCAACATCCGCGCCGCGCCGAACGTCTGGCGCGTGGCGCGGCCATATTTCCTTTGCCTCAAGGCGGCGGATCGCCACAGTCACGCGCAGGGGCGGTGCAGGAGGAGTGCCGCCACCCTTGCCAGATTCGGAGGAGACATGGCTATTTCCCGACTGCTCGGGGCGCTTTGCGCCGCGACGATGCTGACCGCGCCTGCATTCGCGCAGGCATACCCCGAACGCGCGATCACGATGGTCGTCCCGTTCTCGGCCGGCGGGCCGACCGACACCGTGGCGCGGCTGGTGGCCGAACGCATGTCCGCGGACCTGGGCCAGCAGATCACCGTGGAAAACATCGGCGGCGCGGGCGGCACGCTGGGCGCGGGCAACGTCGCCAAGGCCGAGGCCGACGGCTATACGATGCTGCTGCACCACATCGGCATGGCGACCGCGGAAACGCTGTATCGCAACCTTGCCTATGAGACGCTGGACGCCTTTGAATACGTCGGCCTGGTGACCGAGGTGCCGATGGTCGTGACCGCGCGGCAGGACTTTGAACCCGCCGACTTCGCGGCGTTCGTCGACTATGTCAAAGCCAACGCCGACAAGCTGACGCTGGCGAACGCGGGCATCGGGGCGGCGTCGCATCTGTGCGGGATGCTGCTGATGCAGGCGCTGGAAGCGCCGCTGGTCACCGTCCCCTACAAGGGCACGGGGCCTGCGATGACCGACCTTCTGGGCGGTCAGGTCGATATCATGTGCGACCAGACGACCAACACCACCCAGCAGATCAAGGGCGGCACGATCAAGGCCTATGCCGTGACCTCGCCCGAGCGGCTGGACCTGTTCCCCGACCTGCCCACCGCGAAAGAGGCCGGCGTGGACACGATGCAGTTCGGCATCTGGCACGGCATCTATACCCCCAAGGGCACGCCGGCCGAGATCAACCAGCGCCTGTCGGAATCGCTGCAGAAGGCGCTGGCGGACGAGGGCGTGGCCAAGGCGATGGCCGAACTGGGCACCGCGCCGGAACCGGCCGAGAACGCCACCCCCGAGGCGCTGAAGGTCAAGCTGGAAACCGAGATCCTGCGCTGGAAGCCGGTGATCGAGGCCGCGGGCGTCTACGCCGACTGACCGGCATCCCCGCTGCCCGGCCGGGCAGCGGGGCCACACCAAGCGGAGGGCACGCATGTCCACGAAACCCAAGGACAACACCGACCTGATCGCCGGGGTCTTCCTGATGGCCACGGGGCTGTTCTTCGGCTGGCAGGCGCTGGGGCTGGAACTGGGCACCTCGCTGCGGATGGGGCCGGGCTATTTCCCGCTGGTGCTGTCGGGGCTGCTGGTCCTGATCGGGCTGCTGGTCCTGCTCAAGGCCTTCGGGCGCGAGGACGAGCCGTTCGGCCTGATCGCCTGGCGCGGCATCATGTTCATCCTGCCCGCGCCGGTCTTCTTCGGCCTGACCGTGCGTGGGCTGGGCTTTGTGCCGGCGCTGTTCGTCACGACGCTGATCGCGTCGCAGGCGTCGATGCGGATGCGGCCGCTGCCGGCGCTGGGGCTGGCCGTCGCCGTCACGATCCTGGCCACGCTTGTGTTCAGCTATGGGCTTGGCCTGCCGTTCCGCCGCTTTGGCCCGTGGCTGCCGTTCTGAGGGGATGACATGGACCTGCTGAGCAATCTTGCACTGGGCTTCAGCGTTGCCTCGTCGCTGGCCAACCTGCTGTTCTGCCTGATCGGGGTCATCCTTGGCACGCTGATCGGCGTGCTGCCGGGGATCGGGGCGACGGCGACCATCGCCATGCTGCTGCCGATCACGTTCCAGCTGGAACCGGTCAGCTCGCTGATCATGCTGGCGGGCATCTATTACGGCGCGCAATACGGCGGCTCGACCACCGCGATCCTGATCAACATGCCGGGCGAAAGCTCGTCGGCGGTGACGGCCATCGACGGCTATCAGATGGCGCGCAAGGGCAAGGCCGGCACGGCGCTTGCCACCGCCGCCATCGGGTCGTTCTTCGCCGGGACGGTCGCGACGTTCCTGGTGGCGATCTTCGCCCCGCCGCTGACGACGATCGCGCTGAAGTTCGGCGCGGCCGAGTATTTCAGCCTGATGGTCATGGGGCTGGTGATGTCGGTCGCGCTGGCCCACGGGTCGGTGCTGAAGGCGCTGGGCATGGTCGTGTTGGGTCTGCTGCTGGGGCTGGTCGGCACCGACATCTATACCGGCGCGCCGCGCTTCACGATGGGGATCACCCAGTATGCCGACGGGCTGAACTTTGTCGCGGTGGCGGTCGGCGTCTTCGGCATCGCGGAAATCCTGCGCAACCTGGAAGACGAACACGACCGGCAGGTGATGACGAAGAACATCAACCGCCTGTTCCCCACGCGCGAGGAATTGCGCGGGATGGTCGGCCCGATCCTGCGCGGCACGGGTATCGGGTCGGTCCTTGGCATCCTGCCGGGCGGCGGCGCGATCCTGGCCAGCTTTGCGTCCTATACCGTGGAAAAAAAGCTGTCGCGGCACCCCGAGGAGTTCGGCAAGGGCGCGCTGGCGGGCGTCGCGGGGCCGGAAAGCGCCAACAACGCAGGCGCGCAGACCAGCTTTATTCCGCTGCTGACGCTGGGCATCCCGGCCAACCCGGTCATGGCGCTGATGATCGGCGCGATGATCATCCAGGGCATCGTGCCCGGCCCGAACGTCGTGACCGAGCAGCCGGCCCTGTTCTGGGGCATCGTCGCCAGCATGTGGATCGGCAACCTGATGCTGGTCGTGCTGAACCTGCCGCTGATCGGGCTGTGGGTGAAACTGCTGACCGTGCCCTATTACGTGCTGTTCCCGATCATCATGGCGATGTGTTCGATCGGGGTCTATTCCGTCGCCTCGAACCCCTATGATCTGTTCGCCGTCGCGTTCTTCGGGCTGCTTGGCTATGTCCTGTCCAAGCTGCGCTGCGAACCCGCGCCGCTGCTGCTGGGCTTTGTCCTCGGCCCCCTGCTGGAGGAGAACCTGCGCCGCGCGATGATCCTGTCGCGGGGCGATCCGACCACCTTCGTGACCCGGCCCATCAGCCTGGGGCTGCTGATCGCATCGCTGGCCGTGCTGGCGCTGGTGTTCCTGCCGCAGATCCGCAAGCGCCGGGACGAGGTCTTCACCGAAAGCGACGCCTGACAACCGGGCGGCGGGCCGCGCCGTCCGACGATACGGAAAACCACAGGGAGGATACCGATGACGACGACCCTTACCCGCCGCGTCCTGCTGGCCTCGGCGCTGAGCCTTGGCCTTGCCGGCGCCGCCGCGGCCCAGTTTCCCGAACGCGCGGTTACGCTGGTGATCCCCTTTGCCGCCGGCGGGTCCACCGACGTGGTGGGCCGCATCGTGGCCGAGCGGATGTCCCAGGAACTGGGCCAGCAGGTCGTGGTGCAGAACGTGGGCGGGGCGGGCGGCAGCCTTGGCGCGCAGCAGGTCGCCAAGGCCGACGCCGACGGCTATACGATCCTGATGGGGACGGTCGCGACCCACGCGCTGAACCCGCTGATCCTCAAGCAAAAGCCCTATGACCCGGTTGCCGATTTCGCGCCCGTGTCGCTGCTGGTGCTGGTGCCGAACGTGCTGGCGGTGAACCCGGAACTGCCGGTCAACACCGTGCAGGAACTGATCGACCTGGCCAAGACCGACCCGCTGGCCTATGCGTCGTCCGGGAACGGCACGCCGCTGCACCTGTCGGGCGAGCTGTTCAAGTCGATGGCGGGCGTGGACATCACGCATATCCCCTACAAGGGGTCGGGTCCGGCGCTGACGGACGTGCTGGGCAATCAGGTGCCGATCATCTTCGACAACCTGCCCTCGGCCTCCAGCCACATTTCCAGCGGCAAGCTGCGGGCGCTGGGCGTGACCACGACGGAACGCGCGCCGTCCTTCCCGGACGTGCCCGCCATCGCCGAGACGCTGCCCGGCTATGAGACCTATAGCTGGAACGCGCTGTTTGCCCCCGCCGGCACCCCGCCCGAGGCGATCGAGGCGCTGGCCGCCGCCGCCAAGGCCGCGATGGCCGACCCCGCCGTCGCCGGGCGCATGGCCGAGTTCTCGGCCACCATCGTCGCCTCGACCCCCGAGGAACTGGCCGCCCATGTCACGGCCGAGATGGAGAAATGGGCGCCGGTCGTGAAGGACGCGAACGTCAGCCTGGATTGACCGCTGCGGGGCGCGCCCGGCCCTTGCGGACGCCAACCCGATGCCGCGCGGCCACCCCGCGCGGCATCTGCGTTTCGGCAGCGGCAGTCGGGGCGCGCCCCCCCCCACCACACGGCGACGGACCCGGACGCCCCATTGCGCGTTGCCCTTCGGGTTTGGCGCACTTGACGCACGGGGGCTGCGGAACGATGGCGGACACGGTCGCGGATTTCATCTGGCAACGGCTGCACGACTGGGGCGCGCGGCGGGTCTATGGTTATCCCGGCGACGGCATCGGCGGGCTGATCGGCGCGCTGCACCGCATGGACAAGGCCGCAAAGGACGACGCCGACGCGCCCCGCATCCAGTTCGTGCAGGTCCGGCACGAGGAAATGGCGGGCCTGTGCGCAACCGCCCATGCCAAGTTCACCGGCGAGGTCGGGCTGTGCATCGCCACATCGGGGCCGGGCGCGGTGCATCTGCTGAACGGGCTTTACGACGCCAAGGGCGATCACATGCCCGTCGTGGCGCTGGTCGGCCAGCAGGCGCGTACGGCGATGGGGTCGCATTACCAGCAGGATCTGGACCTGCAGTCGCTGTTCAAGGACGTCGCGGGCGCGTTCGTGGCCACCGCCACCGTGCCCCAGCAGGTGCCGCATCTGATCGACCGGGCCTGGCGGATCGCGCAGGCGGAACGGCGGGTCTGCTGCGTGATCCTGCCCAACGATCTGCAGACCCTGCCGATGGAACAGCCCGCGCGGGCGCATGGCGCGACCTTCTCGGGCGTGGGGCTGGCGCGGACGCGGCCGGTCCCCGAACCCGACGCGCTGGCGGCGGCGGCGGTGCTGAACGCGGGCGAACGCGTGGCGATGCTGGTCGGCGCGGGCGCGCTGGACGCCAGCGACGAGGTGGGGCAGGTCGCCGACATCCTTGGTGCGGGCGTGGCCAAGGCGCTGCTGGGCAAGACCGTGCTGCCCGACGACCTTCCGTGGGTCACGGGGTCGATGGGCCTGCTGGGCACCCCCGCCAGCGACGCGCTGATGCGGGGCTGCGACACGCTGCTGTGGGTCGGCTCGGGGTTTCCCTATGCCGAGTTCCTGCCCAGGCCGGGCACCGCGCGGGGCGTCCAGATCGACCGCGACGCCGCCATGCTGGGCCTGCGCTATCCGATGGAGGTGAACCTGCTGGGCGACGCCGCCGCCACCCTGCGCGCGCTGGTCCCGCTGCTGGAACGCAAGCAGGACCGCGGCTGGCGAACCAAGGTCGAGGAGGAGGTTGCGAAGTCGCGCGAGGCGCTGGCGGGCGCGGCCGCGACCGAGGCCGAGCCGATCAACCCCCAGCGCATCACCCGCGAGCTGACCCCGCGCCTGCCCGATGGCGCCATCGTCACCGCCGACAGCGGCACGACGACCGTCTGGTGGGCGCGCGACCTGGACCTGCGCGCGGGGATGAAGGGGTCGTGTTCCGGCACGCTGGCCACGATGGGCTGCGCCGTCCCCTATGCCATCGCCGCCAAGTTCGCCCATCCCGACCGGGCGGTGATCGCGCTGGCGGGGGACGGCGCGATGCAGATGAACGGCATGTCCGAACTGATCACCATCGCGCGTTACTGGCGGCAATGGGCCGACCCGCGGCTGGTTGTCATGGCGCTGAACAACCGCGAGCTGGCCTTCGTCACATGGGAGGAGCGGGTCCAGATCGGCGATCCGAAATGGCCCGCAAGCCAGACGCTGCCCGACATCCCCTATGCCGACGTCGCGCGGCTGATGGGGCTGGGCGGCCGCCGCGTGGAACGCCCCGAGGACATCGGCCCCGCCTGGGACGAGGCGCTGGCCGCCGACCGGCCGTTCGTGCTGGACATCCTGGGCGATCCGAACGTCGCGCCCTTGCCGCCGCACATCACGATGAAACAGGCGCGGGCGTTCGCGCAGGCGCTGTGGCAGGGCGAACCGGGGCCGGGCGCCGCCATCGCGGGCGCGGCGAAACAGGTCATCGGCCGCATCCTGCCGGAAGGCTGACCGGCACACCGTCAACAATCGAGGTCATGATGTTCCAGCTTGAGACGCCACTGTTCGAACTGATCCTGCGGGGCGCGTTCCTTTACCTGCTGTTCCTGGTCCTGTTCCGCATCCTGCCGCGCCGCACGGCCAGCGAGATGGCGTCGATGGACCTGGTGTTCCTGCTGCTGATCACCGAGGCGGCGTCGCACGCGCTGGGGGATTTCTCGTCGCTGACGGGCGGAACGGTGCAGATCATGACGATGGTGGTCCTGAACTGGGGGATCAACAAGCTGTCGTTCCACTTTCGCTGGATCGAGCGGCTGGCCGAACACCGTCCGCTGGTCGTCATCCGCGACGGCAAGACCATCCCCGAGCATCTGCGGCGCGAGTCGCTGACCGCCGAGGAACTGGACAGCAACCTGCGGATGGAGGGGCTTGAGCGCGTCGATCAGGTCAAGATCGCGCATCTGGAAAGCGACGGCCGGCTGAGCGTCATCAAGGCCGACCCGCAGGACGACGAGGGCGGACCGCCGTCGAAGCTGGCCACCTGAGGGCGGGCCGCGGAAGCTGGTCACGTCATACGGCGGACCCGCAAGCGGGCGGGCAGCCATTGCAGCTGGCCACCCTGAGGAGGGCAGCCGCCGACACCGGTCAGGGGATGCGGCGCACACGCTGGCGGACGGGCCGCCCTGAAGCTGTCCACCCGACGCGCGAACCGCAGCCCCGCAGCACGGGCGCGGGCGGCTGCGTCCGGCCGCGGGCGACATGAACGGCCGTCACACGCCCCGCATCAGGCTGGGAAACTCGCCCGGCAGTTCGCGGGCAAGGAAACCCATCGGGCCAAGCCGTTCGGCCAGCCTGCGCCCGGCCTCTCCGTGCAGCCAGACGCCCCAGCAGGTCGCCTGCCACGGCGGCAGGCCGCGGGCGCACAGCCCGGCGATGACGCCGGTCAGCACGTCGCCGGACCCCCCGGTCGCCAGCCCGACGCCGCCGCCGGCATAGACCATCATCTCGCCCTCCGGGTTGGCGATCAGGGTCGTCGCGCCCTTGATCATCAGCACCGCGTTCAGACGGCGGGCAAAGTCGCGGGCCACGTGGTCGCGGCGCGCCTCGATCTCGTCGGCCGAAAGGCCGGTCAGCTGCGCCATCTCGCCCAGGTGCGGGGTCAGGATCGCGCGCCCGCCCAGGGCTGCCACCCGGTCGTGCCGGCCGGCGGCCGCGCCGACCGCCGCCGCGTCCAGGATGACCGGCATTTCCGCCACCGGCAGCAGGGCATCCAGCAGCAGCCCGGCCGCATCGGCTGACGCCATCGCCGGACCGATCGCCAGACAGCCGCAGCGCCCGATGCGGCCGGCGAGATCGCCCGGCCCCGCGATCTCGCCATCGGGCGTCATCGGCAGGGGAAAGAACCCCGCCTCGGGCAGGGCAAAGCCCGCGGGGATCGCCAGCGCCTCGGGCAGGGCGATCTGGACCTTGCCGGCGCCCGCGCGGAACGCCGCCTCGGCCGTCAGGACGATGCCGCCGGGCACCATCCGCGACCCGCCGACCAGCATCACCTGCCCGCGGCTGTTCTTGTCGGTATCCTCGGGGTGCTGCGGCAGCGGGTGGCGGCGCAGCCAGCGGGCGTCCAGCGCCTCGCCGGTCATCCGCGGGTTCCCACGATGGGATCGGGCTCGCGGGTGACGGGCGTGTCCTCGGCCTCCATCGGGGCGGTGACGTTATAGCGGACCAACTCCATCTCTCCATCGGTGTCGGCGGCGCCGGGTGTCCAGCGGTATTCGGTGATCGAGCAGTTGGCCACGTCCTTTTCGCGGTCGATGGCCAGGATCTGCTCTTCGGTCAGGCCCTCGATGATATAGCGCAGGCACAACACGACGACCTGATGCGCCACGATCATCACCCGGCAGCCGCCGTGGTGCAGCCCGACCGTGTCCAGCAGCGCGCGCAGCCGGAAGATCACGTCGCACCAGCTCTCGCCGCCCGGCGGGCGATGATAGAACTTGCCCAGCATGGCGCGCAGTTCGGCCTGCTGGGGCAACTCGGCGCGGATGCCGATGCCGGTCAGCCCGTCGAGGATGCCGAACTCCTTCTCTCGCAGGCGTTCGTCAAGGTGGATGCGCTGGTCGGGCGCGCAGCCGCCTGCGTCGCGGAACAGCCGCGCGGTGTCCTGCGCGCGCAGATAGGGCGAGGACAGGACGACGTTCGGCCGCCCCTCCTCGTTGCCCTGCGCGAACCAGTGGCCCAGGGCGCGCGCCTGCCGTTCGCCCAGATCCGACAGCGGCACGTCCACGTCGCGGCCGGTCAGTTCGATGCGCGCCAGTTGCGCCTGATAGGCGGCGTCGCGGGCGACGTTGCCCGCGCTTTCGCCGTGGCGCACGATCCACAGCCGTTCGGGCCAGCGGGGAGTCATGGCGATCGTCGCATGCCGGGCCGCGCCGGGATCAAGGCGTCATGACGCATTTGAAACATTCGCTGCGGTTGTCGCGGAACGTCTTGTAAAACCCCGGCCCGTCATCCAGCGTGCCGCGATGGGTGATGATGACGCTGGGATCGATGTCGCCCGCGACGACGCGTTTCAGCAGCCGGTCCATATAGGCCCGCGTGTTGGTCTGCCCGCCCCGCAGCATCAGCCCCTTGCCGAAGGCCGCGCCGATGGGGAACTTGTCCACCACCCCGGCATAGACGCCGGGGATCGACACCGCGCCGCCCTTGCGGCAGCACATGATGGCGTCGCGCAGCGCGTTCGGGCGGTCGGTTTCCAGCATCAGCGTCGTCTTGACCTTGTCATAGACGTTGCCGATGACGGATGCGCCGTGCGCCTCAAGGCCGACCGCGTCCACGCAGCGGTTGGGCAGCTTGCCGCCGGTCAGTTCCATCAGGCGGTCATAGCTGTCCTCGCTGGACAGGTCGATCGTCTCGGCTCCGGCCTCGCGCGCAAGCGCCAGCCGACCCTCCTCGAAGTCCAGCGCAAAGACCCGTTCCGCCCCCAGCATCAGGGCCGAGCGGATGGCGAACTGGCCCACGGGGCCGCAGCCCCAGACGGCGACGAGATCGCCCGGCCCGGTGCCGATCTGTTCGACCGCCTGATAGCCGGTGGGAAAGATGTCGGTCAGGAACAGCACCTTTTCGTCCGGCAGCCCCTCGGGGACGGCCAGCAGGCCGACATCGGCGTGCGGCACCCGGACCAGTTCCGCCTGTCCGCCCGCATAGCCGCCGAAAAGGTGGGAATAGCCGAACATCCCGCCCCCGGCCTGGCCGTAAAGCGCCTCGACCTTTTCGTGGTCGGGGTTGGTGTTGTCGCACAGCGAGAACGCATCGACGCGGCAGAACGCGCAGTGCCCGCAGGCGATGTTGAAGGGCACCAGCACCCGGTCGCCGATCTTGTGGCGGGTGACGCCCGACCCGGCGGCGACGATCTCGCCCATGAACTCGTGGCCCACGATGTCGCCCTTGCGCATCTCGGGGATGAAACCGTCGTAAAGATGCAGGTCGGACCCGCAGATGGCGGTGCTGGTCACGCGCAGGACGACATCGCCCGCGTCCTCGATGGTGGGGTCGTCGTGGGTGTCGACCCGGACGTCCCCGGTGCCGTGAAAGGTGATCGCGCGCATGATGCTGTTTCCCATTGGCTGCGCAACGGAAACAGGGCGGGCGCGTCATGGTTCCCGCCGATGTTCATCGCGGGGCTGCGGCGCAATGCCAAAGGGCGGCAGTCGCCCGCCGCCCCCGATCCGGTGCCTGACGGGCGCGCCGCCCCTCAGCCCTTGTTCTGATAGATGTCCACCAGCTTGCCCAGCATCGTCAGCGCATCCTCGCGCGAGCGCTGGAAGCTGTTGCGCCCGATGATGGAGCCGTTGCCGCCGCCGTCGCGGATGGCGCGGGCGTCCTCATAGACCGCGTCCTCGCCCTTGGCAGCGCCACCCGAGAAGACGACGATCCGCCGCCCGCCGAACGCCGCATCCATGCAGTGGCGCACGCGCGCGGCCTGGGTGGAAATGTCGATGCCCTGGTCCTGATAGACCTTCTTCGCATCCTTGTTCTCAAGAACGTCGGTGGACAGCTTGATCTTGATGACATGCGCGCCCAGCAGCGCCGCGATCTGCGCGGCATAGGCGGCGATGTCGATGGCCGTCTCGCCGTCCTTGGTGATCGCCTCGCCGCGCGGATAGGACCAGATCACGGTCGGGATGCCGACGGATGCGGCCTCGGCGCGCATCTCGGAAATCTCCTCGAACATGTCCAGCGCCATGTCCGAACCCGGATAGATGGTAAAGCCGATGGCGGCGCAGCCCAGCCGCAGCGCGTCCTGCACGGTCGCGGTCACGGCCTGGTTCTTGCCGGCGGTGTCGCTCATCAGGCTGTTGGCGCTGTTGCATTTCAGGATCGTGGGGATCTGGCCGGCATAGGTGTCGGCGCCGGCCTCAATCATGCCCAGGGGCGCTGCATAGGCGTTCAGCCCGGCGTCGATGGCCAGTTGATAGTGGTAATGGGGGTCATAGCCCAGCGGGTTCTTGGCAAAGGACCGCGCGGGGCCGTGTTCAAAGCCCTGATCGACCGGCAGGATGATCATCTTGCCGGTGCCGGCCAGCTTGCCGGTCATCAGCATGCGGGCAAGGTTGCCCTTCACGCCGGGGTTTTCGCCCTCATAATTGGCGAGGATCTTCTTGACGGTCTCGGTCATCTGCATGGGACGGCTCCGCATCGGGTTCGGGATGGCCTGCCTTATCAGACCGGGACGCGGGGGAAAGTGCGGTTGCGCTAACGGCACGGGGCTTTGCGGGCAGGGCGGGCGGAACGCGCCCGGATCGCCCGGCGTTGAGGGTTTTTAGCGAGGGAAGACACCCATGTCGCACAACGACGACAATGCCGCGCGGTCGGCGCGCCGTCACCGCCCCGCCATCCTGGCCATCCTTGTCGCGTTGGCGGCAGCGGCGCTGGCGCTGCTGTTCCTGTCGCCCTGGAAAACGCACGAGGACGCCGTCCAGCCCGCGGGCGCGGTGGCCGAGGGTCCGGCGACGTCGGACGCGCCCGTCGTCAGCCCGGAAGGGGCCGCACCGACGCCGCAGAACCCCTAGGGCGGGGGCGGGCGGGCCAGTCCGGGCGGGTCATTGCTCGCCAGTGCGGCCCGCCGCCGGTCAGCGCTTGGCGGCGACCAGGGCCGCGACGCCGGGCAGATCCTTGCCCTCCATCCATTCCAGGAACGCGCCGCCCGCCGTCGAGGTGAAGGTGAAATCGCCCGCGACCCCGGCCTTGTTCAGCGCGGCCACGGTGTCGCCGCCGCCGGCGACCGACACCAGCCTGCCCGCGCGGGTCAGTTCGGCCGCGGCCGCGGCGGCGGCATTGGTGGCGGCGTCGAACGGCTCGATCTCGAACGCGCCAAGCGGGCCGTTCCAGATCAGCGTGCGGCAGGTGGCGAACACGTCGCGGATGGCGGCGACGGTCTGCGGCCCCGCGTCAAGGATCATGGCATCGGGCGGGCAGGCGCTGGCGGGCACCGTCTCGCTGGCCGCGCCCGCCTTGAACTCGCGCGCCACGACCACGTCCACCGGCAGGTGGATGGTGCAGCCCGCGCCCTGCGCGCGGTCCAGGATGTCGCGTGCGGTGTCGGCCATGTCGCGTTCGGCCAGGCTTTTCCCGACCTCGATCCCCTGCGCCACCAGGAAGGTGTTGGCCATGCCGCCGCCGATCACCAGATGATCGACCTTGGCGATCAGGTTCGACAGCAGGTCAAGCTTGGTGGACACCTTGGCCCCGCCCACGACCGCCACGACCGGCCGTTCTGGGTTGCCAAGCGCCGCGTCCAGCGCGTTCAGCTCGGCCTCCATCAGGCGGCCCGCGGCGCAGGGCATCAGCCGCGCCAGCCCCTCGGTCGATCCGTGGGCGCGGTGGGCGGCCGAAAACGCGTCGTTCACGTAAACCTGCCCCAGCGCCGCCAGCGAGGCCGCGAAATGCGCGTCGTTGCCTTCCTCGCCGGGATAGAAGCGGGTGTTTTCCAGCAGCAGCACGTCGCCCGCGGACAGCTCCGCCACGGCGCGCTTGGCCGGGCCGCCGACGGCCTCGTCGGCAAAGCGCACGGGCTGTCCCAGCGCCGCTTCCAGCGCGGGCACGATCTGGCGCAGGCTCATCGCGTCGTTGCGCTGGCCCTTGGGGCGGTCGAAATGCGCCAGCAGGACGGGGATGCCGCCCTTGGCCTGGATATCCTTGACGGTCGGGACGATCTTGTCGATCCGGGTGGCGTCGGTGACGCGCCCGTCCTCGACCGGGACGTTCAGGTCGACGCGGGTCAGCACGACCTTTCCGTCCATGTCCATGTCGTCGATGGTGTTGAAACGGGCCATGCGCATATCCTTTTCCGGGCGGAAAGACTTTTGGCGGTTCTGCGGGATGATGACTTTTTCGTCAACCAGCGAGACGTCGCATCGCCCTGTCAGGGCGGACCCCGCCCGCCGCCCCGCGCGTTGCGCTGGCGGACGGCGGACCCTATGTCCGTCACACCGACCGAAAAGGAGAGCCGGATGGCCGAGATCAAAGACCCGGAGAACACCATCATCATCGAGCTGAAGGACGGCCCCGTGGTGATCGAGCTTCTCAGCGACGTGGCGCCGAAGCACGCCGAGCGCATGAAGGCGCTGGCCCGCGCGGGCGCCTATGACAACGTGGCGTTCCACCGCGTGATCGAAGGGTTCATGGCGCAGACCGGCGACGTGCAGCACGCCAACATGGAAAAGGACTATAACCCCGGCCGCGCGGGCACGGGCGGGTCCGACATGGACGACCTGCCGGCCGAGTTTTCCAGGCTGCCGCATGCGCGCGGCACGCTGGGGGCGGCGCGGTCGCAGAACCCCAACAGCGCCAACAGCCAGTTCTTCATCAACTTCAAGGACAACGATTTCCTGAACGGGCAATACACGGTCTATGGCCGCGTCATCTCGGGGATGGAACACGTCGACAAGATCGCGCGGGGCGAGCCGCCGGCAAGCCCCGACCGCATGATCTCGGTCAAGGTGGCTGCCGATGCTTAAGGTTCTGGTTCCCGCCGCCCTTGCGCTGTCCGCCACGGCCGCGTCGGCCCAGGGCCTGCCGGGCGTCACCGACGGCCCCGGCCCGAACATGGTGATCGAGGTCGCGGACGCTGCAGGCCAGCCCAAGGGCACGATCGTGCTGGACCTGTTCGCCGACAAGGCGCCCGGCCATGTCGAGCGGCTGGTCGCGCTGGCCAAGTCGGGGGCCTATGACGGCGTGGTGTTCCATCGCGTCATCGACGGCTTCATGGCGCAGACCGGCGACGTCCAGCACGGCAAGCAGGGCGGCGACACCGCCCGCGCCGGCATGGGCGGGTCCGAGATGCCGGACCTTGCGGCCGAGTTCAACGACGTCAGCTTTCAGGCCGGCACCGTGGGCATGGCCCGCAGCCAGGACCCCAACAGCGCCAACAGCCAGTTCTTCATCGACCTGGCGCCCGCGCCGTTCCTTGACGGGCAATATACCGTCGTGGGGCAGCTGGTGGACGGCTGGGACGTGCTGAACGCCGTGAAAAAAGGCAATTCCGCCGCCAACGGTTCGGTGGACAAGCCCGACTATATGGCCAAGGTCACGATCGCCGAGTGATCGCCGCTGCCGCGAACGGAAAAGCCCCCGGCGACGGGGGCTTTTTCGTGCGGAAAGCCGCAGTCTAGTCCTTGAAACTGCGGCTGTCCTTGATCTGGTCCCAGGCCCAGACCACCTCTTGCAGGCGATCCTCGTCCGAACGGTCGCCGCCGTTCATGTCGGGGTGAAGATCCTTGACCAGTGACTTGTATTGCTTGCGGATTTCCGGTTTGGTCCAGCTGTCCTTGGCCTCAAGGATGTCCAGCGCGCGGCGTTCCGTGGGCGGCAGCTTGCGGGCGGCGCGCAGCCGGGCGTCGGGGCTGGTGCCGTTCTGGCCGAGGATCTCCAGCGGATCCTCGACCCCGTGGCGCGCCCAGGCCTGTTCCTGCGTCGCGCGGCCAAAGGGGCGGGTGGGGCGTTCCCAGACGGTGGCATTGTCCAGGAACTCCTGGAACTCGGCCTCGGACTGGCCCTGGAAATAGTTCCAGTTCAGGTTGTATTCGCGGACGTGGTCCTTGCAGAACCAGTAGTAATCATCCAGCTGCTTGGGCGATTTCGGCGCGCGATACTGGCCGGGCGCATCGCAGCCGGCCTTGTCGCAGCGCCGGGTCGACGTCTCGAACGCGCCGGACATGCCGCGACGGCCCTTGGTCCGGCGCTTCTTGTCAGAGGCGGCAGAGATATCGAAACCGAACGGGTCGTTGCTGGACATAAGGGGCCTTCTTTGCGACTCGGGACCGGGAGTGTAGGGGTTTTGCACGGCTTTGAAAGAGGGACGGGACGAATGGCGCGACTGATTGCCGACGAGATGCGGGACCGGCTGGCGGCGCTGGCGCCGTCGCGGCTGGAGGTGATCGACGAGAGCGAGCAGCACCACGGCCACGCCGGATGGCGCGAGGGCGGGCAGACGCATTACCGCATCCGCATGAGCGCGCCGGCCTTCGCGGGCATGGGCCGCGTCGACCGGCACCGGCTGGTCAACCGCACGCTGGGCGACATCGTGCCGCGCATCCACGCGCTGGCGCTGGAACTGTCGGCCGAATAGCGCCGCGCCCCGCCGAAGGACGACGGCCGGTCCGGCGGCTTTTGGGGCGGTCCGGCTCCACCGCCCCGGCGCGGCGGGGTCGATGTGGGCGCGGGCCGCGCGCGGGTCAAGTGCCGCCATCTTTGCCGACCGTTAGCGGCCCCAGTCTTGCCGCTGCGTGACCGCGCGCCTAGAACCCGGCCAGCGCTGGCCCAACAAGGAACCTCACCATGACCGCCCCCAAGGATTTCAACGACCGCATGCTGTCCCTGGGACTGGCCCGCGTCAGCGAGGCGGCGGCGCATGCCTCGGCCCGGCTGATCGGGCGCGGCGACGAAAAGGCCGCCGACCAGGCCGCCGTCAACGCCATGCGCGACCAGCTGAACATGCTGGACATCAAGGGCGTCGTCGTCATCGGCGAGGGCGAGCGCGACGAGGCCCCGATGCTGTTCATCGGCGAAGAGGTGGGCACCGGCAACGGCCCCGACGTGGACATCGCGCTGGACCCGCTGGAAGGCACGACCCTGACCGCCAAGGACATGCCGAACGCGCTGACCGTGATCGCGATGGCGCCGCGCGGCACGCTGCTGCACGCGCCCGACGTCTATATGGACAAGCTGGCCGTCGGGCCGGGCTATGAAAAGGACGTGGTCAGCCTTGAGATGTCCCCGCGCGAACGCGTCCTGGCGCTGGCCGCGGCTGGCGGCGTCAAGCCGCAGGACATCACCGTCTGCATCCTGGAACGCCCGCGGCACGAGGAGATGATCGCCGAGGTCCGTTCCACCGGCGCCGCGATCCGCCTGATCACCGACGGCGACGTGGCGGGCGTCATCCACGTAGCCGAGGCCGACAAGACCGGCATCGACATGTATATGGGTTCCGGCGGCGCGCCCGAGGGGGTGCTGGCGGCGGCCGCGCTGAAATGCATGGGCGGGCAGATGTGGGGCCGTCTGATGTTCCGCAACGACGACGAACGCGGCCGCGCCGGCAAGGCCGGCATTACCGACCTGAACCGCATCTATACCCGCGACGAGATGGTGACGGCCGATGTGATCTTTTCCGCGACCGGCGTCACCAACGGTTCCATCGTGCAGGGCTTGCGCCGCGAGCCGCATTTCATCGAGACCGAGACGATCCTGATGCGGTCCAAGACCGGATCGGTGCGCCGCATGTTCTATCGCAACCCGATCAAGTGACGGCGCCGGGCGGTGCCGGGCTGTGGCCCGGTGCCGTCCGTGGCGCGCCTTGCGTTTGCCGCAGGGTCGGGACGCCCGCGTCGAGATCCACCGCGCGGCGGCCGCCCGTAACCGGCAGCTGCGGCGTCGCGTGTCAGGAGACGGGTGCAAGGGGCGCGGGACAACGTCCGGCAGACGCTGAAAGCGCACCCGCCACGCCCGCGCGTCCGCCAGCGGCGCAACGCGCGGTCCGGCGGCCCGCCGGAAGCGCCACTTGCCCGCACCGGGGCGCTCGACTACCAATCCTGCACCCCGGCCTTGTCCCGTGATCGCCGGACGGGCAGGGCGGCGACTGCGGACCAGACACGAGTGGAGCCGATGACCCCCAGTCTTTTCAAGCCCTTCGCTGTCGGCACCCTCAGGCTGGCCAACCGCATCGTCATCGCGCCGATGTGCCAGTATTCGGCGGTCGATGGCTGCACGACGGACTGGCACACGATCCATTACGGCCACCTTGCGCTGTCCGGCGCGGCGCTGCTGACGATCGAGGCGACGGCCGTGCTGCCCGAGGGGCGCATCACCTATGCCGATGTCGGCCTGTGGTCGGACGAAACCGAAGAGGCGCTGGGCCGCACCATCGAAAGCCTGCGCCGCTGGTCGGACATGCCCATCGCCATCCAGCTGGCCCATGCCGGTCGCAAGGCCTCGACGGACCTGCCGTGGCAGGGCGGCGCCCAGATCGCGCCGGATCACCCGCACGGCTGGCAGACCGTCGCCCCCGGCGCGGACCCGTTTCAGGACGGCGATCATGCCCCGGTCGCGCTGGACGACGAGGGGCTGGACCGGGTCCGTTCCGGTTTCGCCGACGCCGCCCGGCGCGCGGCCCGGCTGGGCATCGACGCGGTGCAGATCCACGCCGCGCACGGATACCTGCTGCACCAGTTCCTGTCGCCGCTGTCGAACCGGCGGGGCGACGATTACGGCGGCAGCGCCGAAAACCGGATGCGCTTCCCGCTCGAGGTGTTCGACGCCGTCCGCAGCGCCTTCCCTGCCGATCGGCCGGTGACGGTGCGCGTCTCGGGCACCGACTGGGTGGACGGGGGCTGGGACGTCGCCCGGACCGTCGCGCTGGCGCAGGCGCTGCAGGCGCGCGGCTGCGACGCGATCCATGTGTCCAGCGGCGGGCTTGACCCGCGCCAGCAGATCCCCGTCGGCCCCAGCTATCAGGTGCCGCTGGCCCGCGCCGTCAAGCAGGCGACCACCATGCCCGTGGTCGCTGTGGGGCTGATCACCGGCTATGACCAGGCCGACGCGATCATCGGCACGGGCGACGCCGACCTGATCGCGCTGGCCCGCACGATCCTGTTCGACCCGCGCTGGCCCTGGCACGCGGCGGCGCATCTGGGCGCGCGGGTCAGCGCCCCGAACCAGTATCTGCGCTCGCAGCCCCGGCAGTATCGCGCGCTGTTCGACCTGGACGAAAGCGGCGAAAGCTGAGGCTTTGCGGCGCGGCAAGAACAACACCGGCGGGGCAGGACGATGTTCAGAAACAAGCTCAGGCAGATGCACGCGGGCGGGCAGCCGATCCTGAACGGCTGGCTGTCCATCGGCAGCACCATGACGGCCGAGATCATGGCGGCGCAGGGCTACGATTCGGTCACCATCGACATGCAGCACGGGGCGCTGGATTACCGCGACGCGCTGTTGATGATGCAGGCGATGCGCGGCTGGGACGTGACGCCCGTCGTGCGCGTGCCGTGGCGCGAGCCGGGGATCGTCATGAAGGCGCTGGACGCGGGCGCGCAGGCGATCATCTGCCCGATGATCAACACCGCGCGCGAGGCTGCCGACTTTGTCAGCCTGATCCACTATCCGCCCAAGGGGCAGCGCAGTTCCGGGCCGACGCGCGCGGCGGTCGCCTATGGCGGCTATGGCGTCGAGGCGAACGACGAGGTGCTGGGCTTTGCCATGATCGAGACGCGGGACGGCGTGGAAAACCTGGACGAGATCGTGGCGGTTCCGGGGCTGGGTGGCGTCTATGTCGGCCCCTCGGACCTGACGCTGAGCACGCAGGGTGGGCGGCTTGGGCCCGGCTTTGACCGGGAAGAGCCGGAAATGATCGCGCTGATCCAGACCATACTGGCCGCCTGCAAGCGCCACGGCATCATGGCGGGCCTGCATTGCGGGACGCCCGACTATGCCGCCCGCGCCATCGGCTGGGGATTCGACCTGACGACGCTGTCGGGCGACACGGCGCTTTTGGCCGCCGCCGCGTCCCAGTCGGTTCGGAAATGGCGCGAAAGGGTCGGCGGCGCGCCCGTGGGCGGGGGCGGACGGGCTGGCTAGAACGGGGCGGCCTCCGCGGTCCCCGGCGGCCTGACCCTGCCCTTGCCAAGGCCCGGCCATCCTTTTGTGGCGGTTGGTGTTTTGCACCGGATGTCGGGGCGCCACCCGATTTCCATCACCGGCACGGACAAGGCATCCGCTTTCGCCCCCGGCAGCGTTTCGCTTGTGGGGGGCACGGTCTGTCGCTAGATGTCGGAAAGGTGCGGATTGTCGCCCCGATTGCGCGACCCACGACCAATGGACTCCACGCCTTCGTCCGACAAACCGCCTGCCTCGTCCCATCGGGAAGGGGGAACGAGCGTTCGAACGCTCACCGGTCGAGAGCCATTCGTGCGCCAGATAGAAGACACGCTGAAGCAACACTATGCCGCGATCATCGAGGGTTCCGACGACGCCATCGTCGCCAAGGATCTCAGCAGCATCATCCTGACCTGGAACGGCGGCGCCCAGCGGATCTTCGGCTATGAGGCGCACGAGGTGATCGGCAAGCCGATCACGATCCTTTTCCCGGAAGACCGGCAGGACGAAGAGGCGGGGTTCATCAGCCGCCTGCGGGCGGGCGAACGGATCGACCATTTCGAAACGATCCGAAAGGACAAGAACGGCAATCTGATCCCGGTCTCGGTGACGATTTCCCCCGTTCGGAATGCGGCCGGAGAGATCGTCGGCGCGTCCAAGATCGCGCGGGACATCACCGCGCAGCATCGCGCGGCCGAACAGCAGCGCCTTTTGCTGTCCGAGATGCGGCACCGGGTCGGGAACTGCTTTGCGATCGCAAGCGGGCTGTTGCCGCTGTGCGCGGAACAGGCCGCGACCGTGGACGATCTGGTCAGCCTGATGCGCGGACGCTTTCGCGCGCTTGCGTCGGCGCATGCGCTGGCCGCCCCGACGCTGGCCGTGGACGGGGTCCAGGCGGGCCACCGTCCGCTGGACGCGCTGCTGTCGGCGATCCTCGATCCCTTTACCCGGACGACCCCCGTGGCGGTCGCCGTGGACAGCATCGACGTCGGCAGCCGGGCCGTGACGCCGCTTGCGCTGGTGTTCTATGAGCTTTGCACCAATGCCGTGAAATACGGCGCGTTGTCCCAGCCGACCGGGCGTCTTTCGATCGCGGGCGAACGCCGCGGCGACCGGTTCGTCATCCGCTGGACCGAGGAATGCGAGATCGCGCCGCGCGCGGACGGCGGGCAGGGGACCGGCTTTGGCACCACCATGTGCGAGGCGGCGGTGCGCGACCAGCTTGAGGGATCGTTCCAGCGGACCTTCACGCCGCAGGGGATGCACGCGGTCCTGGACCTCAGCCTCGACTGCCTGACCCGCGGCGACTGACGGCCGCCAGCGCCGGCCGCGTTCCAACCTGACCCGCGGCGACTGACGGCCGCCGGCGCCGCGCCACGCCGGAACGTCAGGCGCCGTAACGCTGCCGGGCCTCGCGGAACGAGGTCAGGCGGCTCAGCTCCTCGTCCCACAGATGCAGCCTGACCGAGCGCAGGCTTTCCCGCGGCGTCAGCCGCTGCGCGTCGGCCAGTTCGGCGTGGTCGCGCAGGATTTCCGGCAGGCGATAGAACGGGATGCGGCTGTAAAGATGGTGGACGTGGTGGATGCCGATGTTGGCGGACAGCCAGCGCAGCGGCGCGGGCAGCACGTAATGCGACGATCCCGCCAGCGCCGCCTCGTGCAGCTGCCATTCGTCGTTGGCGGCCCAGTGCGTCTGCTCGAACTGGTGCTGGACATAGAACAGCCAGACCCCGATGGTCGCCGCGATCACCGAAGTCGGGATATAGATCAGCAGCACGGGCGTCATGCCCCCCAGCCAGATCATCAGCGCAAGGACGATGGCGATGGTGGCATTCGTCCCCATCGCCGAAATCCAGTATCGCCAGCCGGACGCCATCAGCCCCAAGGGCAGGCGGTTCTGCAGCAGGAACAGATAGCTGGGGCCCAGCACGAACAGCACCAGCGGGTGCCGGTAAAGGCGATACATCAGCCTGCCCATCGGCCCGCGCGCGCGGTATTCGGCGACGGTCAGCGTCAGGACGTCGCCGATGCCGCGCTGGTCCAGGTTGCCGTGCTGGGCGTGGTGGATGGAATGGGTGCGCCGCCACACGTCATAGGGCGTCAGCGTCAGCACCCCCAGGCAGCGGCCGACCCAGTCCTGCGCCCTGCGGCTGTGAAAGAACGAGGCATGGCCGCAATCGTGCTGAATGCAGAAGATGCGCACCAGGAACAGGCCATTCAGTATCGCGATGCAGACGGTCAGCCAATAGCCGACCGACATCGCCGCCCAGGCCAGCGCCCACAGCAGCACAAAGGGGACCAGCGTGACCACCAGTTCAAGGATGCTGCGGCGGGTGGACGGCTCGCGATACTTGGCAAGAACCCGGACCCAGTCCTTGGCCGAACGCGCCTGGCCAGCCGGCGCGTCGTCGAAAGTTGTCGGCATTGACGCCCCTGTGCTTGAGCCACGTATGCCCATCGGCCCGCACGGCGTTTCCTGTTGGCGTCATCTAGGGGGCGCGGACCGTCCCGGCAAGCGGCGACGTCAAGACCGGCAAGGTTGCGGCCCGCCGGGCGTTGGCGGAAGGGTGCGGCCGGGAAGAACGGAACGGTCACGGCCCCGGGGGTGTCGGTTGGCGGACGCGGCCGAACCGGCCACCTTGGGACGCGGGCGCCGTCGCCACGCGGGCGGCGGCCTGCGCGTCGGCGCGTCACGCCCGTGACCCTGCCGCGGGTGCCCCGCCGCCTGCTCCCCGCCAAGGCCGCTTGTCGCGCGCCGCACGTCCCGCCGCAGTTTCGTGGCGGCGCCGCCTTGCCCCTGCACAAGGGCCGCGTGGTTCAGCCGCCCTTGCAGGCCAGGACGATATGCGGCGCCGTCGCCTGCAGGACGCGTTCATCCATGATGCCCGTGGCGATGCGGACGTGATGCGAAGGGCCGAAGCTCGACTTCGATCCCGGCTGGACGGCGATGCCGCGCGCAGCCAGCGTGACCAGGGCATAGCTTTCGGACCGCACCGGCGCGCGCAGGCACAGCCCGCCCCCCGGCCCGATCGGGATGGCGTCGTCGCGCAGCCGGGTGGCCAGCGCGTCGCGGCGGTCCTGATAGGTGCGGCGCGCGCGGTCCAGCAGTGCCTGCGCCTGCGCGTCCTGCAAAAGCCAGCATGCGGCGCCCTGCAGGATGCGGCTGGTCCACCCCGAGCTGAACAGGCGGAAGGCCTGGATTTCCTCGATCAGGGGGACGGTGGACGACATCACCGCCAGCCGCAGATCGGGGCCAAGCGATTTCGAGAAGGACAGGATGTGGATGACCCGGTCCGGCAGCCAGCGGCCAAGCGACTGCCGGGGCAGCATCGCCAGATCGCCCACGCCGTCATCCTCGATGATCAGCGTGTCCGATGCCGCAAGCACGTCGCGCAGTTCCGTCAGGCGCGCGGGCGTCAGCATGTGGCCGGTCGCGCCATGCAGGCGCGGCTGGAACAGGAAGGCCGACGGGCGCTGCGCCAGCGCCTGCGCCAGCAGGTCCGGGCGCGGACCCTGATCGTCGCAATCGACGGGCAGGATCGTCAGGTCCATGTCCTCCAGAATGTCCAGCAGGCGCATGGGGGTCGGATGTTCGACCGCGATCACCGCGCCGGGACGGATCAGCGCGTGCAGCGCCGTATAGATGCCGTTGTATCCCCCGTTCACCGCCAGCAGCGCGCCGGCGTCATAGGGCCAGTCCCGGCGCAGGCAGCGGTCAAGGGCGGGCAGGATGCGTTCGCGGTCATAGCTGTTGAGACCGGCGACCGCCGCCCCGGCCGCCAGCGCCGGTTCCAGCGCGGGCAGCAGCCGCGTGTCGGGGGCCGCGCGGGACAGGTCGATGATGTCGGGGCCGTAATTGGCCACGCTGGCCATGCGTTCGGGGCGCGCGCCGCCGCCCACGCTGGCGCTGACGCGGGTGCCGCGCCGGCCGCTGCCTTCGATGACCCTGTGCCGGCGCAGGCTTTTCCACGCCTGCGACACCGTGGCGGGGCTGACGCCCATCTCGCGCGCAAGTTCGCGGATGGTGGGAAGCTGGGCGCCGACCGGCAGTTCGCCCGACCGGATCAGGGCCGACACCTCATGCGCGATCGCGCGGGCCGAGCGGCCGGACATGCGCGCCGCCAGCCAGTTTGCATCCATACCCAAGGTTCGCATCCGCCCTTATTTCGATCAGTAACGTAATACTCTTTGATCAGGGTTTGTATAGGTCATATCGTTGAACAAAGGGCCGGCAAAAAGGATCGAACATGACGCAGGTGACGCTGAGGGTCGCGACGCGGGATTGGGACTATCTGACCCCGCTGGTCCTGAACGAGGTCGCGTCCGACCGTCTGCGGCTGGACATCGACCGCGTCGGCACGCTGGTCGGCAAGGCGGGCGGGCCGTATGACGCCGCGGAAACCTCGTTCAGCCGCTATGTTTCGGCCTGCGCGCAGGGTGACGACAGCATCGTGGGCGTCCCCAATTTCATCATGCGCGGCTTTCGCCATCGCTGCGTCATCGTGCGTGCCGACAGCCCGCTGCAGGCGCTGGGCGAGTTGAAGGGCAAGCGGATCGGCGTCACCGGCTGGCGCGATTCGGGCAATACCTGGACCCGCGCCGCGCTGCGCCGCGAGGGCGTGGGGGTCGAGGATGCGATGTGGTTCGCAGGCCGCCTGACCGGCGCGCATCCGGTCACCGACCGTCTTGACGGCTTTGGCCGCCCGGGCCGGATCGAGGCGATGCCGGACGAGGAACCGATGATGGACGCCCTTGCCCGCGGCGCGCTGGATGCGGTGTTCACCCCCTTCATGCCCGACGGCTATTTTTCGGCCGCCAGCCCATTCCGCCAGCTTGTGCCGGATTTCGTCGCCGCGGAGCGGGCGTATTTCGACGATGTGGGCTATATCCCCGGCATGCACATGATCACCCTCACCGCCAAGGTGAACGAGGCGCATCCCTGGGCGGGGGCCGAGATCAGCCGCATGATCGACGACTCGCGCCGCATCTGGACGGCCAAGCGCCGCAAATACGCCGATACCAGCCCGTGGACGCTGGACGAGTTGCTGCGCGCCGCGCGCGACCTGCCCGAGGATGTGGACGCAAGCGGCCTGGCGGCGAACCGGCGCATGATCGACGATTTCGGCCGCGAACTGCACGAACAGGGCATCCTGGACCGCGCGCTGGGGGCCGATGACCTGTTTCCCGATTCCTGCGTGCCGTGACGCGGCAGGACCACCGACAGACCGAGGAGGAATGACCATGATGACCAGCAAACTCGCGCTCGCTGCGCTGTTTTCGATGACCGTTGCGCTGCCCGCGGCGGCGCAACTGGCGCAGAACGACGAACTGCGCGCCCGTCTGCCGCCCGAGATCCTGAAGTCCGGCCAGATGGTCTCGGTGAACAACGGCTCGTTCCCGCCCTATCAGATCGTCGAGGGCACCGAGCTGACCGGCGCCACCCGCGACCTGTCCGACGCCATCGGCCAACTGCTGGGGGTCGAGATCACCCACACCTCGGTCGCGGGCCTTCCGGCGGTGCTGACCGGGATCGCGTCGGGCCGCTATACTTTCGCGATCGGCCCGGTGGGCGATTATCCCGACCGCGAGGCGGCCAACGATTTCGTGGACTGGGTCAAGGAATATGTCGTGTTCGGCGTCCAGTCGGGCAACCCGGCCGGGATCACCGACCTTGCCGCGACCTGCGGCAAGCGGATCGCGGTGATGGCGGGCGGATCGGCCGAGGGCGTCATCAACACGCAATCCGCCAACTGCGTCGCCGAAGGCAAGCCGGCGGTCGAGGTGCAGTCGTTCGCCGACCAGCCCAGTTCGATCCTTGCCGTGCGGTCGAACCGCTCGGACGCGTTCTTTTCCTCGCAGGCGCCGCTGACCCATTTCGTCCAGCAGTCGGGCGGGGCGCTGGAACTGGCGGCGGTGGGACAGGACAACGGGTTTGGCGACATCCACCAGGGCGCGGTCGTGCCCAAGGATTCGCCGCTGGGTCCGGTGCTGCTGGATGCCTTCCAGATCCTGATGGACAACGGCACCTACAAGGAAATCATGACCAAATGGGGCCTTGAGGGCAACATGACCGACGCGCCCGGCATCAACCTTGCCGGGAAGGAAGCCGCGCAATGAGCGCAGCTGACCGGACGGCCGGGCTTGCCCGGCCCGACGACCCGCTGCGCGACGTCGCCCGCGCCCATCGCCCGTTCCCCTGGGGACGGGTCGCCCTGTGGGCCGTGGTGCTGGTGTTCGTGGCCGATTTCGCGCTGCTGGTCGCGGGGAACGAAAGTTTCGGCTGGCCGGTCGTCTTCCGCTATCTGTTCGATCCGGTCGTCCTGCAGGGCCTGTCGGTCACGCTGATCCTGACGGTCGTGGCCATGACGCTGGGCGTGGCGCTGGGCCTGCCCATCGCCATCGCCCGCATGTCCGACGACAAGCTGCTGGGCGGGCTGGCGTGGATTTTCGTCTGGTTCTTCCGCGGCACCCCGCTGCTGGTGCAGCTTATCATCCTTTACAACCTGTCGTTCCTGTTCCCGCAGCTTTCCATCTCGGTCCCGTTCGGGCCGACGCTGCTCAGCTGGAACACCAACGACGTCATCACGCCGCTGACCGCCGCCATCCTCGGCCTTGCGCTGAACGAGGCCGCCTATATGGCCGAGATCATCCGCGCCGGCCTGCTGTCGGTCGAACGCGGCCAGATCGAGACCGCCGAGTCCTTTGGCATGAGCCGGGGCCGGACCTTGCGGCGGATCGTGCTGCCGCAGGCGATGCGCGCCATCGTGCCGCCCACCGGCAACCAGTTGATCAGCATGATCAAGGGCACGTCGCTGGTCAGCGTCATCGCAATGTCGGACCTGCTGTATTCCGTGCAGTCGATCTATAACCGCACGTTCGAGGTCATCCCGCTGCTGCTGGTCGCGGTGATCTGGTATCTGGCGATCACGTCCATCCTGAACGTCGTCCAAAGCCGCATCGAACGCTATTATGGTCGCGGGCATGACCGGGCCGCCGTCGCCGCCGACCTTCCGCAGGAGGCGAAATGATGGCCACCCCCAAGACCCGCAACGATGCAGCGCCCCTGCTGCGTGCCCGCGACGTCCACAAGGCGTTCGGCCCGAACGAGGTGCTGAAGGGCATCGACCTTGACGTGATGCCCGGCGAGGTGGTGGCGGTGCTTGGCCCCTCGGGGTCGGGCAAGTCCACCTTTCTGCGCTGCATCAACCGGCTGGAAACCATCGACCGCGGCTTCATCGAGGTCGATGGCGCGCAGATCGGCTATAAACTGCAGGGCGACCGGCTGACCGAACTGACCCATGCCGAAATCGCCCGCCAGCGCCGCCACATCGGCATGGTGTTCCAGCAGTTCAACCTCTACCCCCACATGACCGTGCTGCAGAACGTGACCGAGGCGCCCATCGGCGTCCACGGCCGCCCCAGGGCGCAGGCGGTGGCCGAGGCGCGGGCGCTGCTGGAACGCGTGGGGATGAGCCACAAGGAAAGCGCCTATCCGCGCCAGCTGTCCGGCGGCCAGCAGCAGCGCGTGGCCATCGCCCGCGCGCTGGCGATCCAGCCCCGGCTGATGCTGTTCGACGAGCCGACCTCGGCCTTGGACCCCGAGCTGGTGGGCGAGGTGCTGGCCACCATGCGCGATCTGGCGGGGCAGGGGCTGACGATGATCGTCGTCACCCATGAGATCGGCTTTGCGCAAGAGGCCGCCGACCGCGTCGTCTTCATGGACGGCGGCGTCGTGGTCGAGCAGGGGCCGCCGGGCGAGGTGCTGGTCAACCCGCAGCACCTCCGCACAAGGGCCTTCCTGGGCCGTTTCATCAACTGACCACCGCAGGAGCACGCAAGATGACCGGCAGCACGACGCTGGACGAAGTCGCCCCGATGAAGGATGAGCTTGTCGCCCTGCGCCGCCAGCTTCATGCCGCACCGGAACTTTCGGGCAAGGAATCCGCCACCGCCGCGCTGGTCGCGGACAGGCTGGAAGGCTGGGGGTATGAGGTGGAACGCGGCGTCGGCGGCCACGGCGTCGTCGCGCGCCTGCGGGCGGGCGAGGGGAACCGCGCCATCTCGATCCGCGCCGACATGGACGCGCTGCCGATCGCCGAGGCGACCGGCCTGCCCTATGCCAGCACCAACCCCGGCGTCATGCACGCCTGCGGCCACGACGGCCACACGACCATGCTGCTGGGCGCGGCCGAACACATCGCCCGCACCCGGCGGTTCAGCGGCACCGTGAACCTGATCTTTCAGCCCGCCGAAGAGATCGGCAGCGGCGCGCTGGCGATGATCGAGGACGGCGTGCTGGAACGCTATCCCTGCGACGCGATCTTTGCGCTGCACAACCATCCCGGCGCGCCCGCCGGCAGCTATCGGATGCGGTCCGGGCCGCTGATGGCCGCGTCGGACACCGCGACCGTGACCGTAAGGGGGCGGGGCGGCCACGCCTCGCGCCCGCATCTGTGCATCGACCCGGTGGTCGCGGCATCGGCCATCGTCATGGCGCTGCAGACGGTGGTGTCGCGCAGCATCGACCCGACCCAGACGGCGGTCGTGACCGTGGGCACGATCCACGGCGGATCGGCCGTGAACGTGATCCCGTCCGAGGTCACGCTGGAGATCAGCATCCGTTCCTTCTCGCGCGAGGTGCGGGCGCAGTTGCAGGCGCGCCTGACCGACCTGTGCCAGCAGCAGGCCGCCAGCTTTGGCGCCACAGCCGAGGTCGCGTTCGACCACGGCAACCCGGTGGTGCTGAACACCCCTGACGAGACGGCCATCGCGCTGGAGGTCGTGCGCGACGTCGTCGGCGCTGAAAACGTCGCTGAATGCGAACTGATCCCCGGCAGCGAGGATTTCGGCTTTTTCCTTGAACGCAAACCCGGCTGCCTGCTGCGGCTGGGCAACGGCAAGGACAGCGCGATGCTGCACAACCCCGGCTATGACTTCAACGACGACAGCCTGACGGCCGGGGTGGCGATGTGGTCGCGGCTGGTGGAACGCTATCTGCAGCCGGGCGCCTGACCGGCGGGGCGGTCCCTTGATCGAAAGCTAAGCAGGTCTGTCGCGGCCACGGCGGCGGCGGGGGACCGGCCCGCCGTCCCGTTGCGGGGCCGACGATGGTTCCGGGCACGGCAGCATGGCGACGGACGGCATGGATGTTCGCCCCGAACCGCGTTCCGGCGCAGTCGCTGTTCGTTCTGTGATCGGCTCGCCGCCCGCCCGGCTTGCGCGCGTGCGGTCAAGTCGGCACGATCAAGGGGTCATGTCAGTGACCTGTCTTGAACATTTCGGCCTTCGTCAGGCGCCGTTTGGCCTATCGCCAGACCCGGCCCTGTTTTACGTCTCGCGCGCCCATCAGCGCGCGCTCGACTGGATCGAGGATGGGATCGCCGCCCGCGCGCCCGTCCTTGCGCTGACCGGCGCGGCGGGGACAGGCAAGACGACCCTGCTGCGGCTTTTGCTGGACAGGCACGCGGGCGACTGGACCGCGGGGCTTGTCACGGCCGCGCATGGCGGGTCGGGCGACATCCTGTCGCAGGCGCGTCAGGCCCTGCGCCTGCCCGATCAGGGCGACGGCCCCGGCGTGGCCCCCGGCCGGCCCGGCGGGCCTGCCCCTGTGACGCCGTCAACCGGCCGCGTCGTCGTGCTGATGGTGGATGACGCGCAGGCGCTTGACGCAGAAAACCTGTCCGCGCTGGCCGCGCTGGCCGCCGAGCGCGCCGGGGGCGGTGCGTCGACGCTGCTGCTGGCGGGCGGGCCGGAACTGCGCGCCCTGCTGGACGCGCCCGGATTGCGCAGCCTCGGCATCGCCCACGCCGTCCTGGCCCCGCTTGGCGCGGGCGATACGGCAGGCTATGTCGGGCACCGGCTGGCGCGGTCGGGGGCGCGCGCGCCGATCTTTGACGCGGATGCGATGCAGGTGCTGCATTCGCTTGCCGAGGGCGTGCCGCTTGTCATCAACGTCATGGCCGGTCATTGCCTGACAGCCGCCGCAGCGGCAGGGGTGTCGCGGCTTGACGGCGACTGGGTCGGCGCCACGCTGCACCACGCCGGCGACGAACTGCGCCGGTTTGCCGACACGGTGGCACAAGGGCGGCCCCGACCGGCGGATGGTCCCGCCACCGGCACACCCGAATCCGCCCCGCCGCAGCATCTGACGACGGCACGTGCCGCCGGCCGTGCCGCCCAGCCGGTCCTTGCCGGGACCGATCCGGCCCTTGCGCCAGCCGCCCCGCAGGCCGCGCCCGCGGTGGCAGAACCGCACGGGGAACCGCAGGCATGGGATGGCCCGAGTGACGGCGACCCGCCCGTTGCGGTGGTTGACCCCCGGCGCGCCGATCCCGGCCCCTATGCCGCGCCGCCTGTCATCGTCGGGCCGGATCAGGCCCCCTATCCTGTGGTCGATCCCGTGCCGCTTTCCCGGCGCAGGCCCGGGCTGCATCTGCTGGCAGTGGCGGCGGTCCTGGCCCTGGCCGGTGGCGCGGCCTGGGTCTGGTATGAACCGCCCACCCCCGACGATACCGGCGTCCCGTCGCCTTCGACCGGCACTGCCGAGCAGGCATCCTCGCAGCCCGCCCCCTCGCCGGTCGCACCCCAACCTTTGGGGTCGGTCCCCCCGCCCGTCGCCATCACGCCCGAGCCGACGGTCGCGGCCCTGATGCAGCGCGCGCTGGAGGTCGAGACCTATGATCCCGCGCAGGCCGCCCTGGCCTATGCCCGCGCGGCGATCCGGGGCGACGGCCGTGCGGCGTATTACCTGGGACAGTTGCATGAAACCGGCACGGGTGTCGCGCCAAGCCCCGGCCTTGCCCGGCTGTGGTATGCGGCGGCCGCCGATTTGCCTGCGGCGCAGCGACGGCTGCAGGCGCTGTCCGCCGCCGATGCGCCGCCCGGCACCCCGGCCCAGCCCGTCCCGATCTTTCAGGCCCGGCCCAGCAACGGCGTCAGCGAGATGATCTGGCAGGTGCCCGCGGGCGTCACGCCCGTCCGCTTTCGGGTCGAAACGGTGGGTCCATCGGACGAACCGATGCCCGGCCGGGAAACCGAGGTGCCGGGGTTGATCGTGCCGACCCCGGTCATCGCATGGCGCGTGGTGGCGATCGGCGCGGACGGCACCGAAAGCGCGCCCTCTGCGACGGTGCGCATGATCCCCGAGGTGGTGCCACCGCTTGAGCGGACACTCAGATGGCTGCGGATCGAGCCGCGATGAACGGACGCGGGCAGGGGAAAGTCCAGCCCTGACCGCAAGGGACTGCCGAGGCATGGCCGATGGGCCGGGCGGGAACCCCCGCCGGCCCGGTCCCTGCAGTCAGTCGCGGCGTGCGCGGACGGCCGGTGGTTGCCGCAAAAGGGAACGGGACGAGCGGGAACCCCGGCGGGCCCGGTCCCGGCGGTCGCGGCGTGCGGGGGCTGCGAGTGGTTGCCGCAAAAGGGAACTGGACGAGCGGGAACCCCGGCGGGCCCGGTCCCGGCGGTCAGTCGCGGCCTGCGCGGACGGCCGGTGGTTGCCGCAGCACGGGAGCTGGACGGGCCGGAACCCGGCCGGTCAAACCCCGGCAATCCGGCCCGGCCCGCGCGGGGCCGCCCCGTCAGGGTCGGGACCAACCGTGCGGGCCGTCGATCAGCATCCCAGCGTGGCGCAGATATACTCGCGATAGGCGCGGTTCGCCTCGCTTTCCGCGGCCTCCTCGGGCGCGGGTGCGGGTGCGGGCGTGGCGGTCGGGGCCGCGCATTGCAGTTGATAACCCGGCTGAAGCCCCAGGTTGACGCAGCTGCCGATGTCCCAGCCCGGCGGAATGTCCTGCAGATCGACGTTCTTCCACTTGGGGTGGCCGCTTTCCTGCAGTTGCGGCAGTCGGGTCAGCATCAGGTTGGACAGGTCGGACACCGCCTTGCAGCTTTGCGTCTGATAGCTGTTGCCGCGGGGGTTATAATCATAGGTCATCAGCAACGCCTTGACGGCGATCCCGGTGACCGCCTCGGGCTGGAACGGATAGGTGTTCGCGGGGATCGTCGCCGGGGCATAGACGCTTTGCAGCGTCTGGTCCGCGATCGGCACCAGATGGAACTTTTCGCCGTCGATCCCGCCTTCGGCGAAAAGGGCCGTGGGCGCGCCCGCGACATAGAAAAAGGCGTCGATGTCGCCCGCCTTCAGCGCGGGCAGCGCGTCGGCGGGCGCGATCTGGCGCCGTTCGGCGGGCCGGGCGCCGGTCAGGTCCAGCACCAGCGATGCGGTCAGGAAGGTGCCGCTGTTCTCGACCCCGATCGCCACGCGCTTGCCCGCCAGATCGGCAAGGCTGTCGATGTCCGACCGGGCCAGAAGATGCACCTCCTCGTCGTATAGCGGGAAGGCGATGCGCACGCCATAGATCGCGCGGGCGACGTCGGGATCGTTGGCGGAATAGGTCTTGAGATATTCCAGCACGTCGTTCTGCACGATGCCGAACTGGGTGTTGCCGCGCGTGCGCACCGCCATGAAGTTTTCCAGCGAGCCTGCGGATTCCACCACGTTCAGCGTCTGGCCGCACTGGCCCATCAACCCGGCCAGGTCGCGGCCGATCTGGATATAGGTGCCTGTCGCCCCGCCCGTCATCACCGCCTTGCCGAACTCCTGCTGCGCGGCGGCGGGGCCGGTCGCCAACGCCAGCATCGCGCCCAGTGCCGCGCCCAGCCATCTGGTCTTGCACATCTCGTCTTCCCTCCGTTTTCCGCTGTGGGGCGTGATCAGTTGCAGGCGCCAAGTTCGGCGACCAGGGTCAGCAGGGTCTGCCGGTTGATCTGGCCATAGGCGGCCCTGAGCGCGTCCGGCGCGCATTCCCCCAGCGACAGGCGGCGCTGCAACTCGGCGCGCTGCGGGCCGGTGCCAAGCGCCGGCGCCCGCGCCAGGGCGGCCGCGATCTGTTCGGCCGTCCAGCGCGGGGGCTGGGGTGCCGACGGGGCCGCGGCTGTCTGCGCGGCGGCGGGCGTTTCCGCCGGAGGCTGGGGCGGCGCGGCCTGCGCGGCGGGGGCGGTTGCGGGCGGTTGGGGCGGCACCGTCCGCGCGGCGGTCCCCGCGGTTTCCCCTGCGGGCGCTGCCGCCACGGTTTCCCCTGCGGCCGCTGTGGCCACGGTTTCCCCGGCGGGGGCGGGCTGGGCCTGCTGCTCCTGGCGCGCGGCGGTCAGCCGGGCGACCTCCTCTTCCAGCGCGCGGCGCGATGCCGTCATCCGTTCAACCTGCGCCGCGGTTTCGGCCAGCGCCGCCTCGGCCGTGGCGCGGCGTTCCTCGGCGGCGGCAACGGCCTGTTCGGCGTCATCCCGGCGGCGCTCGGCCGCAAGGGCAGCCGCCGTCGCGGCGGTCTGCCGGGTCGTCGCCTCGTCCAGCCCCTGGCGCAGTTCCGCCGCCTGCTGCTGCGTCTCGGCCAGCGCCGCTTCGGCTTCCGTGCGGCGGGTGTCCAGCGCGGTGATTTCGCTTTCCGCGCCCGTGCGCTGCGCGGCAAAATCGGCGGCCTGCTGCTGCGTCTGGGCGAGCGCCGCCTCCGCTTCCGTGCGGCGGGTGTCCAGCGCAGTGATTGCGTCCTCGGCCGCTTTGCGCTGCGCGGCAAAATCGGCGGCCTGCTGCTGCGTCTGGGCGAGCGCCGCCTCGGCTTCCGTGCGGCGGGTGTCCAGCGCGGCGATCGCGTCCTCGGCCCCTTTGCGCTGCGCGGCAAAATCGGCGGCTTGCTGCTGCGTCTCGGCCAGCGCGGCTTCCGCTTCGCGCCGGCGGGTGTCCAGCGCCGTGATCGCGCCCTCGGCCGCTTTGCGCTGCGCGGCAAGCTCGTCCGCCTGCTGCTGCGCTTGGGCCAGCGCGGCCCCCGCTTCCGTTCGACGCGTGTTCAGCGCGGCGATATCGCTCTCGGCCGCCGTGCGCTGCGCGGCAAGGTCAGCGGCCTGCTGCTGCATGTCGTCGAGCGACTGGCGCAAGGCGGCGAGCTGTTGTTGCAGTTCCGCGCGCTGCTGCCCCATGTCGGCCAGCCGGGTTTCGGCGTCGGCCGTCTGCTGCTGCAATCCGGCAAGGCGCGCCTGGGCGTCGGCCAGCGCGGCCGCGTCCTTGCCTTCGCGCGCACCGGCCTCGCGCAGCGTTGCCAATTCCTGCCGCACCGCGTTCAGTTGCGCGGCCAGATCGGCGCGCGCCCCCTCGGCCGTCTGCCGGGCGGCATCGGCCTGCGTCAGGCGCGAACGCAGATTGGCCAAATCCTTTTCGGCGCCAGCCCGCGCATCGGCGTCGGCCCCCGCCTGCGCGGCCAGTTCCCCGGCCTGCGCCAGCTCGGCCTCGCGCGCGGCCAAGGACGCCTCGACCGCCGTCAGCCGCTGTCCGGCCGCCGCTGCGCCCTCGCGCGCGGCTTGCAGCTGCGAGGCGAGTTCCGCGGCCTTGCCCTGGGCCGCCTGCAACGCCTCGGCGCTGGCCGCCCGGGTTGTCGCGGCCTGCCGGGCGGCCTGCAGTTCCCGGGTGCGCTCGTCCAGTGCGCGTTCGGCGGCGGCAGCCCGTTCCTCGGCCGCGCGGGCACCTGCCTGCGCCGTTTCCAGCTGCCGGGCCAGTTCGGTCGGCTGCGCGGCGGGCGCGTCGGGTTCGGAGGCCGCGGCGTCCCGGACAGCCCCCTCGGCCAGTTCGTCGCGCATGGCTTCGATCTGCCGGCGCAGGTCGGCGGCCTCATCCTCCATCAGGACGATGATTTCACGCAGCGCGCTGGCCTTTTCCTGCGTCGGCAATTCGCCCGACGCGCCGCCGACCTGCGCAGAGGCCACGCCGGCCATGACGGCCCAGACTGCACTTGCGGCAAGAAGCTTGTTCACATCCCACCCCGTTTGCCATCATCAAGCGCGACCGCGGACGGACCTGTCAAGCGCGGCCGTCGCGCCGTCAAAGAATGTCAATGCCGCACGCAGGGGTTCATGCCGTTCGATGCAACCTTGACGTGTGCGGCTGCGGCCGCCGACGATTTCGGAACGGAAGGCTCACCAACATTGTTAGTATCGCCCCCGCGGAACGCCCGCCGCCGCGCGGTGTTTCCCATCGTCGGCGTCTGATGCCGACCAACCGGAGAGGGAATGTCATGCAGAGTTTTGCGCGCGGTCTTGCGATTGCGGGACTGGTCACGACCTTCGGCGGCGGCGCCTTTGCCCAGGCGGCCGATCCGGCAACGACGACCTGCGCCGAGTTCGCGGCGATGACCGCGGATCAGCAGATGGCCGCGATGACCGCGATGCGCGCGGCCGGGTCGGGCGGCGGCACTGACGCGGCCGCGACCGGCGGCGCGGCCACCGGCGATGCCGCGTCGGCGGCGTCGGGCAGCAGCGGAACGATGGCCAGCAGCGATGCCGGCAGCGCCGCGCCGGCTGGAGCGCCGGCTGGAGGCACGATGGCCAGCAGCGACGCGGGCAGCGCAGCGACGGGCAGCGGTTCCGGCGATTCGGGCACCACGGGCGGCGGCATGGGTTCCGACGCCGCGGCGGGCGGCGCAAGCGGCGCGACCGGCAGCGGCAGCATGGCGCCCTCGGGCGACAGCAGCGGCGCGGCCGGAGGCACCGGGATGGCGGGGTCATCCGCGTCGGGCGACGGCACCTCCGCCGATCCGCAGATCGCGGCCTTGCTGGCCGCCTGCCAAGGCAACGACTCGGCGCACGTGATGGACAAGATGTCGTCGATGTAACACGCGCAGGGATCGCGGCGGATGCTGGTGCCGCCGCGATTTCGCGGGCTTTGAGGAATCGGCCCGTCCCGGCATTCGAATGTTGCGGCCCGTCGCCGGTGCGCACTTGGTCGCCGCCTGACGGCGCTGGCGACTGCCCGCGGCCCGCCGGTCGGGAACCTGCCGCCGCTGGAAAGCGTTCCGGATCGCTTTACGTCGCATCCGGGGGCTGGCTTGCCCGGCCGAAAGGTTCCCATGTCGGAAATGACGCTTTCGCAGGCGTGGCCTGACGTTCTCACATCCGCCGAGGCGCAGTTCCTGTCCGATCTTCAGGGCGGACCACAGGCGTTTCGGCCGCGACAGCCGATCATGCGCTGCGAGCAGCCGGTCGAAAGCGCGCTTTACCTGTGCAGCGGCTTTGCGGGGCGCTATCGCTCGGACAAGACGGGCCGGCGGCAGTTGCTGGCGTTGCAGGTGCCCGGCGACTATATCGATCTGCCGGGCTTCGTGCTGGGGCATCTGGACCACGATCTGGACGCCCTGGGTCCGGTGGTGGTCCGCGGCACGCCCCATGACCGGCTTCAGATGCTGTACGGCCAGGCGCCGGAACTGGTCCACAAGCTTTGGCGCATCTCGCTGATCGACGCGTCGATCCATCGCTACTGGATCTTTCGCATCGGACGGCTGGCCGGGCGGGCGCGCATCGCCAATTTCTTCTGCGAGATGCTGCTGCGGCTTTATGCGCGCGGGCTTTGCGATTTTCATGCGTTCCAGCTGCCGCTGGCGCAGGTCGATCTGGCCGAGGCCTGCGGGATGACCCCGGTCCACGCCAACCGGATGCTGGCGGAACTGCGCGACGAAGGCATCTGCACCTTTGCCGACGGGTCCGTGCAGATCGGCAAGCTGCCGAAGCTGTTCCAGATCGGGCAATACAGCTGGAATTATCTGTATCTCGCGCCCGACCTCGATGCCGAGATCCGCGGGCGGGTGATCGGGCCGGGCCGCCCGGCGGCCGGGGCGCTGTCTGCCGCAACAAGCGCCGCGTGACCGGCGCGCGGCATCTCTGCTGGGGAGCACATCCGACGGAACCGGCGCGACCGGCAGGGTTGTGCTGCAGTGCAGCATTGCCGGGCGTCCGACCTGCCCGATAAACAGGAATGACACGCCCCATGAACGCCCAGACCTCCCACGACGATCACCCCCGGCCCGCCGCCCGGCGACCGCCCCGGTCGCGGGCCGCTTGGGGGGCCGTCGGTGTGGCGGCGCTGGCGGCGGCCGCCGTGTTCAACGCGCGGCGCGCCCGGCAGGCGGAACGTGACAATCCCCCCCTTGGCCGCTTTCTGACCGTTCAGGGCGTCAGGCTGCATTATCTGGAACGCGGGACCGGCCCGGTTCTGGTGCTGCTGCATGGCAACGGCAGCATGATGCAGGATTTTCTGTCCAGCGGTCTGGTGGACGAGGCGGCGCGAACCCATCGCGTGATCGTGTTCGACCGTCCGGGCTATGGCCACAGCGAACGGCCGCGGGACAGGCTGTGGACCCCCGATGCGCAGGCCGACCTGCTGGCCGCCGCATTGCGCGCGATGGGCGTCGCGCAGGCGGTCGTGCTGGGTCATTCCTGGGCCGGGGCGGTGGCCGTGGCGCTTGCCGACCGGCACCCGGATCTGGTCGCCGGGCTGGTGCTTGCGGCGGGCTATTACTATCCCTCGGCGCGGCTGGACGTCGTGGCGCTGTCCGCGCCCGCCGTGCCGGTCCTGGGGGATGTGCTGCGTCACACGATCTCGCCGCTGGCCGGGCGGCTGATCTGGCCGCGGCTGATGCGCAAGATCTTCGGCCCGGACCCGATGCCCGACAAGTTCCGCGCCTTCCCGCGCGAGATGGCGCTGCGCCCCTCGCAACTGCGCGCCAGCGCCGAGGAGACGGCGTTCATGATCCCTGCCGCAGCGGCCGCGCGGGACCGCTATGCAAGGCTGCGGGTGCCCGTCGCCATCATCGCCGGATCGGGGGACCGCATCGTCGACCCCGACGACCAGTCGCGCCGCCTGCACGCGGACATCCCCGGCAGCACGTTCGAGTGCGTCGCGGACACCGGCCACATGGTCCACCAGACGGCGACCCGCGCCGTCTTGGCCGCCATCGCCAGCGTGACGGACAGGGCGGCGGGCAGGGTTGCCGCACCGACGAACTCATCCGGCGACATACTCTCGCCGCCAATGCAGACGGCCGGCGCCATTCCGGGCGCCGGCCGTCAGGTTCAGGGTTCACAGGCGCGGCCGGTGGCCCCGCCAGCAAAGGCAGCGGGCGCGGACGTGGCCCGCGTCCCGCAAGTGCCGGTCCGGTCTCAGGCCTCGCCCATGCCCTCGGCGGGCTGCGGCGCGGAACCGGAACGGACCTTTTCCTCGATCCGGCGGCCGACATCGGGATCGACCGATTTCCAATAGTCGAAGGCGCGGCCCAGCACGGGTTCGCGCACGCCGCCCGACAGGCTGCCCGCGACGGTGTCGACCAGCGCCGCGCGTTCGGCGTCGTTGAACACCTCGCGCACCAGGATGCCGGGCTGGGTGAAATCGTCGTCACCCGCGCGCAGGCGATAGGCGCTGCGCACCATCTCGCCGTCCGCCTCCCAGCCGTCGTGGACCGCGCCGGTCTCGTCCGACCACGTGCGGCCCTCGCTGTTGGGGGCATAGACCGGGGCCGCGCCGGTGTGGTGATAGTTCATCGGCCCGTCGATCATGTAGGTGTTCACCGGCACCTTGGGCTGGTTCACCGGCAGCTGGTGAAAGTTCGCGCCGATGCGGTTGCGCTGCGCGTCGTTATAGGCGAACGCGCGGCCCTGCAGCATCTTGTCGGGCGACAGCCCGATGCCCGGAACCGTGTTGCCGGGCGAAAACGCCGCCTGCTCGATCTGGGCGAAGAAGTTTTCGGGGTTGCGGTTCAGCGTCATCGTGCCGACCGGGATCAGCGGGTAATCCGCATGCGGCCAGGTCTTGGTCAGGTCGAACGGGTTGATGCGATAGGTCTTGCCGTCCTCATAGGGCATGACCTGCACCGACAGCTTCCACGAGGGGAACTCGCCGTCCGCGATCGCGGCGAACAGGTCGCGGCGGTGGAAGTCGGCGTCAGACCCGGACATGGCCGACGCTTCCTCGTTCGAGAAGAACTTCATGCCCTGCTGGGTGTGGAAATGGTATTTCACCCAGAACCGCTCGCCCTGCGCGTTCACCCACATATAGGTGTGCGAGCCATAGCCGTTCATGTTGCGCCACGTGCGCGGCAACCCGCGCGGGCCCATCAGATAGGTGACCTGGTGGGCGCTTTCCGGGTTGTTGGTCCAGAAATCCCACTGCATGTGGTTGTCGCGCAGGCCGCTGGCGGGCAGGCGCTTCTGGCTGCGGATGAAGTGCGGGAACTTCATCGGGTCGCGCACGAAGAAGATCGGCGTGTTGTTCCCCACGAGGTCATAGTTGCCCTCGGAGGTATAGAACTTCAGCGAAAAGCCGCGCACGTCGCGCCACGTGTCGGGGCTGCCCTGCTCGCCCGCGACGGTCGAAAACCGCGCCAGCATCTCGGTCGCGGCGCCCTTCTGGAACAGCGCGGCCTTGGTGTATTTCGACACGTCCTCGGTCGTCTCGAAGATGCCGAAGGCGCCGGCGCCCTTGGCGTGGGGCTGACGCTCGATCGTCTTTTCACGGTTGAAATGGGCCATCTGTTCCAGAAAATGCACGTCGTGCAGGACGATGGGGCCGTCCTGGCCGATGGTCAGGCTGTGGCGGTCGCTGACGGCCGGCGCGCCGGTCGTCGTGGTCGACGGGAACTTGCCGGTTGTTGGCTGATCGGACATCGTATTCCTTCCTTTTGTCGCGTGGCCGACGCCCCCGGTGGGCGTCGCGCATGAAAACTCGTCCCGGCCGGTCGGCGCTGCGGGGCAACTGCCGCGGCCCCGCAGCGCCGTGTCCGCCCCCGCGTCAGGCGGGCCGCGGGGGGTGGCCCCGCGCCGGATCGCGCAGGCGGGGCAGGGCCCCCGAAGCGCGGCAAGCTATCGCAGGCGACCGCGACAAGCAAGCAACGGTCGCGCGCGGCAACGGGCGCAAAGGCATCGGTTCGCGCATCCGCGCGCCCGCCCCGGCGGCCGGGGGCCGCGCCCCGTCATGCGGCCGCAAACCCCTTGCCCGGACCCAGCACCGGGTCGGCGGGCGGGCGCGGGACCGCGGCCAGCGGGTCGCCGTCGCCCTGCTGCATGTCGGGCGTCGCGCCGCCCGGATAGGCGCCGACGACGCCGAAATCCCGCGACGCGCCAAGGTTGCAGTGCGCCACCCCCGCCGGAATGACGACCACGTCCCCGGCGGTGATGTCGTGGACCGGCCCGTCCGGCCCGCCCAGCTGGATGCGGGCCGACCCGGCATGACAGCCCAGAACCTCGTGCGTGGTGCTGTGGAAATGGTGCCAGCGATAGACCGTGTCGCGCCAGGCGCCCGTCCAGCCGTTGGCGGCAAAGGTGCGCTCGAACCACGCGGGGTCGGCCGGGCCTGCGGCGCGGTGGATCAGCGGTTCCATCCGCTTACCGCCGCAGCCGGGCGATCAGGGACGAGGTGTCCCAGCGCCCGCCGCCCATCGCCTGCACGTCCTTGTAGAACTGATCGACCAACGCCGTGACCGGCAGGCTGGCCCCGGTTTCGTCGGCGGTCGCCAGGCAGATGCCCAGATCCTTGCGCATCCAGTCCACCGCAAAGCCGAAATCGAACCGCCCCTCGGCCATCGTGGCGTGGCGGTTCTGCATCTGCCAGCTGCCGGCGGCGCCCTGGCTGATGACCTCGACCACGTCGGGGATCGACAGGCCCGCGCGTTCGGCAAAGTTCAGCGATTCCGCCAGCCCCTGCACCAGCCCGGCGATGGCGATCTGGTTGGCCATCTTGGTCAGCTGTCCCGCGCCGCTGTCGCCCATGCGGCGGCAGATCTTGGCATAGGCGTCCATCACCGGGCGGGCGGCGTCATAGTCGGCCTGCGCGCCGCCGCACATGATCGACAGCTGGCCGCCCTCGGCGCCCGCCTGTCCGCCCGAGACCGGCGCATCGACAAAGCCCGCGCCGAAATCGGCGGCGGCGGCCGACAGTTCGCGCGTCACCGCCGCCGACACGGTGGTGTGATCGACGAACCGCGCGCCCGGCGCCATCCCGGCGAACGCGCCGTCCGGGCCGGTGCAGACCGCGCGCAGGTCGTCGTCGTTGCCGACGCAGGCCATCACGAAATCGGCGCCCTGCGCGGCCTCCCGCGGGGTGGGCGCGGACGCGCCGCCATGCCGGGCGACCCACGCCCCGGCGCGGGCGGGCGTGCGGTTATAGACCGTGACGGCGTGCCCGGCGGCGGCCAGGTGGCCCGCCATCGGAAAGCCCATCACGCCCAGCCCCAGAAAAGCCACATTCGCCATGCTCGCGCCCCTCGCCCTCGTTGATCTGCGGTGGCGGCTGGCCTATCAGCCGCACGCGACAACCATTCCCACCGCCCCGCGCCACGGTCAACGCCCGGCCGCGGCGCCGCCCGCCAAAGGACCGCCCCGCCATGCTTACGCTGTTCCGCTGGCTGGTCCGGCTGACCGTCGGGCTGATCGTGGGGCTGGTCGCGATGGCGGCGCTGGCGTGGTATTTCGCCGTCCGCTCGCTGCCCGATTACGACGCCGACCTGCGCGTCGCGGGCATCAGCGCCCCGGTCGAGATCGTGCGCACGACCGAGGACGTGCCCCACATCTTCGCCGGCAACGACGCCGACGCATTTTTCGCGCTGGGGCTGGCGCATGCGCAGGACCGGCTGTTCCAGATGGTCGTGCTGCGCCGCGCGGCGCAGGGGCGTCTGGCCGAGATCTATGGCGCGCGTGCGTTTCCCGCCGACGACATGGCGCGCAGGCTGGGGCTGTGGCGCGCGGCGCACGCGTCCTTGCCGTCGCAGGACGCGGCCACGCAGGCGGCGCTGACCGCCTATGCCGCGGGGGTCAACGCCTGGATCGAGCAGATCAACGCCGGGGCGCGGGGCCGCGGCGCGCCCGAGTTCTTCCTGTATCGCGGCGACATCGCCTATTGGCAGCCGGCGGATTCGCTGGCCATCCTCAAGCTGGTGGCGGCGGGGGCCACGTCGCAGCTGCGGGCCGAGGTGACGCGCGCGCAGGTCGCGCTGGCGGTGCCGGACCGGGCCGCCGACCTGGTGTCGGGCGCGGACGAACCGCCCTTGCCCGACTATGCCGCCCTGTTCGGGGACGCGCGTTTCCCCCCCGCGCGCGAGGATCTGGACCCCGACTGGTTCGACCGTCTGGCGGGGTTCGTCGTGCCGGGGCTGGGGACCGGCGGCAACGGCTGGGCGGCGGACGGCAAGCGCACGGCGGCGGGCGCGCCGATCCTGGCCAACGACCCGCAGGTGGCGCTGACCGCGCCGTCGCTGTGGTATCTGGCGCGGATCGAGCTGGCCTCGGGCGGGGTCATCGGCGGCACCATCCCCGGCATCCCGGCGGTGCTGTCGGGGCGCAACCCGCATCTGGCCTGGGGGCTGACGCCCGCGTCGGTGGACGACCAGGATGTCGTCATGGTCGAGGCGCAGCCGGGCATGCCCGACCGCTATCTGACCGCGCAGGGCTGGACCGACTTTGCCACACGGCGCGAGATCATCCGCGTCAACGGCGCCCCCGACCGCGAGATCATCCTGCGCGACAGCATCGCCGGGCCGGTCATTCCCGGCGCCCACGCGGGGCTGGCCTCGGTCACGCCGGGCGGCCATGTCGCGGCGCTGCGCTGGTCGGGGCTGTCGTCAAGCGACACCACCATGTCGGCGCTGGTCGGGCTGATGGCCGCGCCGGACCGCGCGGCGGGCCAGCGGGCGGTGGCCGCCATCGTGGCGCCGACCGTTCAGGTGACGCTGGCCGACGCGGGCGGGGTGGCGCAGGTGCTGGCGGGGACGATCCCGCGCCGCCCGGACGATCACCCGACGCTGGGGCGGATGCCCGCGCCGCTGCGGACGGCAGGCACGCGCTGGCTGGACCCGCTGCCCGCCGACGCCCCGCAGCGGATCAGCCCGCCCGCGGACGGCATGGTCGTGGCGACGGGGGCCGGAACGGGGGGCTTTGCCGGTGCCGCGGGGCAGGGGCCGGCCGCCCCGCCCCCGCCGGCCGTCGGGGCGGCGGTGCCGCAGGGACCGCTGGGGCCGGACGCGGCGCAGCCCGCCGACGCCCCTGTGCCCGCCGCGCCCGCCGCCAGCTTTCCGCTGGGCTATGACCGCGACGACCCGCTGCGCATGGCGCGGCTGGACCGGCTGCTGGCGGGGCGCGAGATCCATTCCCGCGACAGCTTCATCGACGCGCAGCTGGACACGGTCAGCCCCGCCGCCCGCGCCCTGCTGCCGCTGGTCGGCGCCGACCTGTGGTTCACCGGCGAACCCGCCGCCCCCGGCACGCCTGAGCGCCAGCGGCAAGAGGCGCTGGGGCTGCTGGCCGAATGGGACGGCAACATGAGCGAGCATCGCCCCGAGCCGCTGATCCACGCCGCCTGGATGGCCGAGCTGCAGCGCCGCCTGATCCACGACGAGCTGGGGCGCATCGGCGACCGCATCGGCGCGCGGCTGCGCCCGGCCTTCATCGACCGGGTGTTCCGCAATACCGATGGCGCGGCCGTCTGGTGCGACGTGGTTCAGTCGGCCCCGGTCGAGGATTGCGTGACCATCGCCCGGCAGGCGCTGGACGCGGCGCTGGTGGACCTGACCGCCCGCTTTGGCGGCGACGTCAGCAGCTGGCGCTGGGGCGACCTGCATGCGGCGCGCCACGAACATCCCGGGCTGGGGCGGTTGCCGGTGATCGGCTGGATCGTCAGCCTGGTGCAGTCGACCGCGGGCGACAGCTTTACCGTCGCGCGCGCCGGCACGCTGAACGGGCCGGGGGCGGCCAACCCCTATGCCCATGTCACCGGCGCGGGGTATCGCGGTGTCTATGATCTGGCCGACCCGGACAGCTCGGTCTTCATCATCTCGACCGGGCAGTCGGGGCACCCGCTGTCGCGCCACTATGACGATCTGGCGGAACTCTGGCGGCGGGGCGAATACATCGGCATGTCGCTGGACCCGGCGCTGGCCCGCGCCGCGGCCGAGGGCGTGACCCGCCTGACGCCTGTCGAATAGACGCATGAAAAAGGCCCGCCCGGACAAGGGGCGGGCCGGTTTGCCGTGCAGCGAGCCTTACAGCCCCCGCGTCAGCGCCGCCGCAAGGTCGGTGCGTTCCCAGCTGAACCCGCCGTCCGCATCCGGCGCGCGGCCGAAATGCCCATAGGCCGCCGTGCGTCGATAGATCGGGCGGTTCAGGTCCAGATGGTCGCGGATGCCCTTGGGCGTCAGGTCCATCGCCGCGCCCACCGCGCGCTCGATCTCGGCGTCCTTGACGGTGCCGGTGCCGAAGGTGTCGGCATAGATCGACAGCGGCGCCGCGACCCCGATCGCATAGCTCAGCTGAATGACGCAGCGTTTCGCCAGCCCGGCGGCGACCACGTTCTTGGCCAGATAGCGCGCGGCGTAGGCGGCCGAGCGGTCCACCTTGGTCGGATCCTTGCCCGAAAACGCGCCGCCGCCGTGCGGGGCCGCGCCCCCGTAGGTGTCCACGATGATCTTGCGCCCGGTCAGCCCGGCGTCCCCGTCCGGCCCGCCGATGACGAACGTGCCGGTCGGGTTGACGTGCCAGACGGTCTCGTCCGTCAGCCAGCCCTCGGGCAGCACCTCGCGGACATAGGGTTCCACCAGGGCGCGGATGTCGTCGCTGGTCTGGGATTCGTGCTTGTGCTGGTGGCTGACCACGATCTGGGTCACGCCGACCGGCTTGCCGTCTCGGTATTTCACCGACAGCTGCGACTTGGCGTCGGGGCCCAGGGTCGGCTGCTCGCCGGATTTGCGCGCATCCGCCAGGCGGCGCAGGATGGCCTGGGCATACTGGATCGGGGCGGGCATCAGTTCGGGCGTGTCGTCCACGGCATAGCCGAACATGATCCCCTGGTCGCCCGCGCCGTCGCGGTCCACCCCTTGGGCGATCTGCGGCGACTGCTGGTGCAGAAAGTTCATCACCTCGCAGGTGTTCCAGTGGAACTTGTCCTGTTCATATCCGATGTCGCGGATCACCTCGCGCGCGATATCGGGGACGCGGGCCATCAGTCCTTCCAGCCGGTCGCGGTCGCTCAGCCCGATCTCGCCCCCGATCAGGACGCGGTTCGTGGTGGCGAAGGTCTCGCAGGCGACGCGCGCGGACGGGTCTTGGGTCAGCAACGCGTCCAGCACCGCGTCCGAGATCTGGTCGCACAATTTGTCGGGATGCCCTTCCGAGACGGACTCGGAGGTGAAGACATAGTTCTGCCGCGGCATGGGGTTGCTCCATTGATATATCGCCGCCACGCCAGGAAGCCGTTGTGACGGTCGCGTGCGGCGACTACGCCAGCGCGGGGCCAGCGTCAACCGCGCGGATCAACCTGTGCGTGTGCGCAGCCTGCGCCAGATCAGCGCGGCCAGCGCCGCCGCCAGCGCGGCCAGAATCGGCGCGTCGCCCCAGCGCCACCACAGCGTGGCCGGCAGCGCGCCCGGCAGAACGGCGTCCAGCGCCCCCGAGGTGCCAAGCGCCAGGCTGCCCCGCAGCCTGCCGCGCGCATCCACCGCCGCCGAGACGCCGGTGTTGGCCGACCGCAGCAGCGGCAGCCCGGACTGGATCGCCCGCAGCCGCGCCTGCGCCAGATGCTGATAGGGGCCGGACAGCGTGCCGAACCAGGCGTCGTTGGTGATCTGCAGCAGCCATTCCGGGCGGCGCCCGGCGTGGCGGGCCAGATCCTGCGGAAAGATCGCCTCATAGCAGATCAGCGGCTGCACCGGCGGCAGACCGGCAAGGTCCAGCACCCGCGGTCCCGGCCCGGCGGCATAGCCGCTGCCGGACTGCGCGGCGAATGCGGTGATGCCGACGCGGGCCAGCGCGTCCCCCCAGGGGATGTATTCGCCGAACGGGACCAGGTGGAACTTGTCATAGACCTGCCCGATGCGGGCGTCGGCGGTGAACTCGGCCAGGCTGTTGAACCACGCCATCCCCTGCGACCGCTGGATGCCGACCAGCGTCGGCGCGCCGGACGCCGCGGCGATCTGGGCCAGCGCCGGTTCGGCCTGATCCAGCAGGAACGGAACCGAGGTTTCGGGCCAGACCACCGCATCCGGCCGCCGCCCGTCCGATGACCCGCCCATAGGGGCCGACGACAGGTCGATCAGCCGCTGATAGAACTGCGGCGCCCAGACGGGATCCCATTTCAGCGTCTGGTCGGCGTCGGGCTGCACCAGCCGGATGACATGGGGCGTGTCGGGGGGCAGCGGCTGGGCCAGCCGCGCAAGGCCCGCCAACCACGCGGCGCCCACCAGCATCGCGGCCAGCACCGTGCCGCGGCGCAGCCCCTGCGTCACCGGCAGGACCGCCGCGGCCATCGTCAGCGCCGACAGCGCCAGCGCGCCGCCCCAGGCCGCGATCTGCGCCGCGGGCGTGTCGATCCAGACATGGCCGGTCAGCGCCCAGGGCAGCCCGGTGAAGATCCAGCCGCGCAGCCAGTCGGACCCGACCAGCAGCACCGCGACCGCCACCGCCCGGCTGGCCGCATCATGCCCCAGCCGGTGGCCCAGCCAGCCCGGCGCGGCCCAGAACAGCCCGCCCCCGAGCGCGGTCAGGGTCAGGGCAAAGGGCGCCATCCAGCCATAGATCTCGGGCTGGACGAGGAATGGCTGCGCGATCCACAGCATGGCGACGGCGAAATGCCCGGTGCCGATGGCAAGGCTGCGCCGCAGGGCCGCGCGCGCGTCCGGGGCGCGCGAGACGCGCCACAGCATCACCGCCATCGCCGCCAGCGTCACCGGCCACAGCCCCCAGGGCGCCTGCCCCAGCGCCGCAGCCGCGCCCGTCAGCAGGTCCAGCGCGAACCGCGCCCAGGCCGGGGGGGCGGGCGCGGTGTCGGGGCCGCGTGACGGCATGATGGAAAACCGCCGCGCCGGTCGCGTCAGGCGCGCGCCGGGGCCGCGTCGGGGTCGGCATGCGCGTCCAGCCCGTCCTCGGTCATCGGCGGTTCGGCGTCACCGCTGTCCGAGGGAGCGGGCTGCTGGACCCCTGCCGTGGCGGGCGTGTCGGGAACGTCATGCGCGTCCAGCCCGTCCTGGGTCATGGGCGGTTCGGCCGGCGCAGCCTGCGGGACGTCCGCATCGGCGGTTGCCGGTGCGTCGGTCGCCTGCGCGGCGGCGTCAGCTGCGGCGTCCGGGGCCGAGGCGGCGTCGCGCAGGGCCTCGGGGGCGGCGGCCTCGCGCTCTTCGGGCAGGGCGTCGGCCGGGGCGGGCGGGGCGACCGCCGGCGCGGCCTCGGCGCTGGCGGCGTCCGGGGCGACGGCTTCGCGTTCCTCGGGCAGGGCAGGGGCCGGTTCGCGCGCGGCGTCGGCCTTGGCCGCGTCCGCTTCGGCCCCGGCGGGCGCATCCTGCGCGGCGTCGGCCTGCGTGGCGTCGGCTTGCGCCGCCTCGGCCTCGGGCGCGGCTTCGACGGGCTTCTTGCGGGCGCGGGTGCGAGTGCGCTTGGGCTTGGCGGGGGCTTCGGCCACAGCCTCGGCCACGGGTTCCGCCGCAACTTCCGCCGCGGCCGGGGTGGCGGCTTCGGCGTGCGCGTCCAGCCCGTCCTGGGTCATCGGCGGGGTGTCGGTCGCGGCCTGTCCGGCCTGCGGGGTCTGCGCCGGTTGCGCCTGCGGCTCGGCCGCGGGTTGAAGCGCCTCGGCGGCCTCGGCCGCACCGATCCGCGCGGCGGTCGCCGCGATCGAGGGGGTGAAGCTGGTCAGCAGGAAATCGGGCACATGCTCGCCCATGCCCATCACCGCCGGGCCACGATCCCGGTCGCGGCCACGGTCGTTGCGGTCACGGTCGTTGCGGTCACCGCGCCGGTCGTTGCGCTCGTCGCCCCGGCGGTCGTTGCGCTCATCGCTGCGGTCGCCCCGTTCGCCCCGGCGGTCATTGCCACGGTCGTTCCCACGCTCGCGGCGTTCGTCGCCGCGGTCCGTGCCGCGCTCTCCGTTGCGCTCGCCGCCACGCTCGGCCTGGCGTTCGGACTGGCGGTCGCCGCGGCGGTCGTCGCGCTCGCGGCGGTCGTCGTCGCGGCGGCGCGGCTCGGGGCGCGCATCCGGGCGCGCCTCGACGCGGGTCTCGGGCTGCTCGGCCAGTTCGGGGACGGCCGCGGCGGGTTCGGCCAGGGGCGCGGCCTCGACCGGCTTGCGCTCGCCGCGCACGCGGCTGCGGGTGCGGCTGGCGGGCGCGCGGCCGCCGCGTTCCGACGGCGGGCGGGGCGCCGACATCGCCGCCTCGGTCAGCGAGAACCCTTCCGGCAGCGGCGCGCGGGGCAGGGTCTGCTTGACCAGATTCTCGATGGCGGCCAGATACTTGTCGTCGGCCGGCGTGGCGATGGAAATGGCGGTGCCGGTGCGCCCGGCGCGGCCCGTCCGGCCGATGCGGTGGACGTAATCCTCGGCATGGCTGGGCAGGTCGAAGTTGAACACATGGCTGACCGCCGGGATGTCCAGCCCCCGCGCCGCCACGTCCGACGCGATCAGGAACCGCAGCGCGCCTTCGCGGAAGCCGTCCAGCGTGGCCATGCGCTGGCGCTGTTCCAGGTCGCCGTGGATGGGCGCCGCGTCATAACCATGCGCCTTCAGCGACTTGGCGACGATGTCCACCTCGGTCTTGCGGTTGCAGAAGATGATGGCGTTCTTCAGCCCGCCCGTCTCGGATTCCGGGCCCTCGGCGTCGATCAGCGCGCGCAGCAGCTCGCGTTTCTGCTTGGCGGACTGGTCCTTGCGGGTCGGCGTGATCTCGACCAGCTTTTGCACGATCGTCTCGCTGGTGGTGGCCTGGCGCGCGACCTCGATCCGCTCGGGGTTGTGCAGGAAGGTGTTGGTGATGCGCTCGATCTCGGGCGCCATCGTGGCGCTGAAGAACAGCGTCTGGCGGGTCAGCGGCGGGGTCAGCTGGAAGATCCGCTCGATATCCGGGATGAACCCCATGTCCAGCATCCGGTCGGCCTCGTCCACGACCATGATCTGCACGCCGGTCAGCAGCAGCTTGCCGCGTTCGAAATGGTCCAGCAGGCGGCCGGGCGTCGCGATCAGCACGTCCACGCCGCGGTCGATCAGCTTGTCCTGCTCGCCAAAGGAAACGCCGCCGATCAGCAGCGCCTTGGTCAGGCGGGTGTGTTTCGCATAGGTGTCGAAGTTCTCGGCCACCTGCGCGGCCAGTTCGCGCGTGGGGCACAGCACCAGGCTGCGCGGCATCCGCGCGCGCGCCCGGCCGCGGCCCAGCAGGGTGATCATCGGCAGCACGAAGCCCGCGGTCTTGCCGGTGCCGGTCTGGGCGATGCCCAGCACGTCCCGACCTTCCAGCGCGGGCGGGATCGCCCCGGCCTGGATCGGGGTCGGCGTCTCATAGCCCGCCTCGGCCACGGCCTGCAGCACCTTGGGGTCAAGCTTGAGATCGGAGAATTTTGTCATCAGTAGACTTTCATGAGGAAATGCAGCGGTCCGACGCGCCGGCGCACGGCGCGGTTGCGGGACGCGGCCAACCTCATGCGCCCCTCGGTCGCCCGCCGGATGCGGGCTTGCGGCCCTTAGCGCAAAACTTGCATCCAGTCAACTTGGGCCACGGCCGGGCGGCGGGGAACGCCGCGGTGCGGCGCAGCGAAACGGGGGCGCGGGCATGGCGGTGGACGCCGCCCGATGCCGTGCCGTCCGCCGCGTCCGCCGTGCGCCGATGTTGCGGCGGGGCCTGCACTTCGCTATCCGAACCGGCGACGAAGGGATTTTTCGCATGAACCTGTTTGCCGATATCCGCGTGCTGGTGGTGGATGCGCTGGCCGCGTTGGGCGCCCGCGGCGTGCTGCCCGCCGGGCTGGACCTGTCCGCCGTCGCGGTCGAGCCGCCGCGCGACGCCGCCCACGGCGACATGGCCACCAACGCCGCGATGGTGCTGGCCAAGCCCGCCGGACGCAAGCCGCGCGACATCGCCGAGGCGCTGGCCGCCGAACTGGCCGCCGACCCCCGCATCGCCGCGGCCGAGGTGGCGGGGCCGGGGTTCCTGAACCTGCGCCTTGCCCCCGGTCAGTGGCAGCGGGTGCTGACCGCCGCGCTGGAACAGGGCGCCGACTTCGGCCGCGCCGCCGCGGGTTCGGGCGAGTGCATCAACGTCGAGTTCGTCAGCGCCAACCCGACCGGCCCGATGCATGTGGGACACATGCGCGGCGCGGTGTTCGGCGACGCGCTGGCCAACCTGCTGGCCTTTGCCGGCCACGACGTCACGCGCGAATACTATATCAACGACGGCGGCGCGCAGGTCGATGTGCTGGCGCGTTCCGCCTATGAACGCTATCGCGAGGCGCACGGACTGGACCCGCAGATTGCCGAGGGGCTGTATCCCGGCGACTATCTGATCCCCGTGGGCGAGGCGCTGAAGGCGGAATACGGGCCGACCCTGCTGGACCGGCCCGAATCCGAATGGCTGGCGCCGCTGCGCGAGTTTGCCACCGACCGCATGATGGCCATGATCCGCGAGGATCTGGCCCTGCTGGGCGTGGCGATGGACGTCTATTCGTCCGAAAAGGCGCTGTATGGCACCGGCCGGATCGAATCCGCCATCCGGCGGCTGGATGATGCCGGCCTGATCTATGAGGGCGTGCTGGCGCCCCCAAAGGGCAAACTGCCCGAGGACTGGGAGGCGCGCGAACAGACGCTGTTCCGGTCCACCGCGCATGGCGACGACGTGGACCGCCCGGTGCGCAAGTCGGACGGGTCGTGGACCTATTTCGCGCCCGACATCGCCTATCACTGGGACAAGATCGACCGCGGGTTCGACCAGCTGATCGACATCTTCGGCGCCGACCACGGCGGCTATGTCAAGCGGATGCAGGCGGCGGTTTCGGCCCTGTCGGGCGGGCGGGTGCCGCTGGACGTCAAGCTGATCCAGCTGGTCAAGCTGTGGAAGAACGGCGAGCCGTTCAAGATGTCCAAGCGCGCGGGCACCTTCGTCACGCTGCGCGACGTGGTGGAACAGGCGGGGCGGGACGTCACGCGGTTCCACATGCTGACGCGCAAGAACGACGCGGCGCTGGATTTCGACTTTGACCGCGTTCTGGAACAGTCCAAGGACAACCCGGTCTGGTATGTGCAATATGCCAGCGCCCGGACCCATTCGGTGCTGCGCCGCGCGGCCGACATGGGGGTGGACACCTCCGACGCCGCGCTGGCCGGGGCGGATTTGTCGGGACTGGACCATCCGGCGGAACTGGCGCTGGCGCGCAAGATCGCCGAGTGGCCGCGCCAGGTGGACATCGCCGCCCGCGCGCACGAGCCGCATCGCGTGGCCTTCTACCTCTATGATCTTGCGTCCGACCTGCATGCGCTGTGGAATCGCGGCAACGAGGAACCCTCGCTGCGGTTCGTCCAGGATGGTGACCCGACGGCAACAGCGCCGAAAATAGCGCTGGTGCGCGCCGTCAGCGTTGTCATTTCGGCGGGCTTGGGTATCTTGGGCGTCACTCCGGTCCAGGAAATGCGCTGACCAAGGCGTGGCCTGCCGGGGGACGAGAGCGGTCAACGAATAACCGGGCCAACCCGGTGGACAGGCAGGAACATTGCGATGACGGTGCTGGATTTCCGCGCGGGCGGATACGACGGCGCGCGTGGCCGGGCCGGTCACGGCGTTCACGACGAATCCCTCGATGATTTTCTGGCGCATGACTGGCCGGACGAGGCGTGGGACGACGCGCGCCCCGCGGGCGCGCCCGCCCGCATCACCGACCGCGACAGCGTGCTGGGGCGCGTCGCGCGGCTGACGCATTACCTGGGCGCGCTGGTCTCGGTCCTGCTGATGTGCGCGCTGGCGGTCTGGGGCTATCGCCTGGTCGTGCGCGACGTGTCGGGCGTGCCCGTCATCCGCGCGGTCGAAGGCGACGCCCGCATCGCCCCCGACAATCCGGGGGGCGAGCTGAGCGACCGCACCGGCCTTGCCGTCAACGCCGTGGCCGCCGGGACCGGCGCCGCGCCCGTCGAACGGGTGGCCATCGCGCCCGCGCCGACGGCGCTGTCGGGGCAGGACGTGGCAATGGGCGAACTGGGCGCCACGGCGCATGAACCCGCCGCCGCCAGCGACCAGCCGCTGGTCGAGGACGCCGCCGACACCGTCGCGCTGACCGACGCCGAGGCCGCGCGCCTTGCCGCCGATCAGGCCGCAGCCGACACTGCCGCCGACACCGCCGCGCTGGCGCAGGTTCCCGCCGTGGCCCCCGGCGACACCGACGCGCAGCCCGTGGGCGCCGCCGTCACCACCGCCGACGGCCGTCCGGCGCAGGACACCGCCATCACCGCCGCGCTGGCCGAGGCGGGGGCCGTCCCCTCGGTCACCACCGCGAACCGGCCGCTGCCGCGCCCCCGCCGGCTGGCCGCCGCCGCGCCCGCGTCCGACGCAGCCCCGGTTGCGGCGCTGGCGATCGCGCCCGAAAGCGCGCCCGCCGCGGAACCGCCCGCCGCCGCCCGCCCCGCCGCCGGCGCGCCGCTGGTCCAGATCGGGGCGTTCGACAGCAACGCCATCGCGCAGTCGGAGTTCACCCGCGTCTCGGGCCGGTTCGGGGCGCTGTTCTCGGGCAAGGCGCCGGTCGTGCAGGAACATCAGGTCAACGGCCGCACCTTCTATCGCCTGCGGGTGGCCGGGTTCGACAGCCGCGACGACGCCCGCCGCTTTTGCGCCGCGCTGATCGAGGCCGGGACCGACTGCATCCCCGCCGTCGCCAAGTGACCCCGAAGGGCACCGCCCCGCAGGGCGGGGCGCCCGCGTCGGCCACCATCCTGGGGGTCGAGGGGCTGGCGCTGGGACGCGACGAGCGTGCGTTCCTGCGCGACGCCGACCCCTGGGGGTTCATCCTGTTTGCCCGCAACGTGGACACGCCCGCGCAGGTCGCCCGCCTGACGGCCGGGCTGCGCGAGGCGGTCGGCCGCGACGCGCTGGTCATGACCGACCAGGAGGGCGGGCGCGTCCAGCGCCTGCGCTCGCCCCACTGGACCGACTGGCCCGCGGCGATGGACAGCGCCGCCGATGGCGCCCGTGCGGTCCATCTGCGCCACCGCCTGATGGGGCGCGAACTGCGCGCGGTGGGCATCGACGCCAACGCCGCCCCCTGCCTGGACATCGCGGACGACGCGACCCACCCATTCCTGCGCAACCGCTGTTTCGGGACCGACGCCGCGAGTGTGGCCGCGATGGGCCGGGCGGCGGCGGACGGGCTGCTGGCGGCGGGCGTGCTGCCCATCGTCAAGCACATGCCGGGCCACGGGCGCACGCGCGTGGACAGCCACCACGACCTGCCCGTGCTGGACGCCGGACTGGACGACCTGGACGCCACCGATTTCGCGCCGTTCCGGGCGCTGGCCGACCTGCCGCTGGGGATGACGGCGCATATCCGGCTGACGCGGCTGGACGACCGGCCCGCGACAGCCTCGGCCGCCGCGATCGGGCTGATCCGCGACCGCATCGGCTTTGCCGGGCTGCTGATGACCGACGACATCGGCATGAACGCGCTGTCCGGGACGCCCGCGGAACGCACCACTGCGGCCATCGCGGCGGGCTGCGACGTGGTGCTGGCCTGCAACATGACCCGGGCCGAGTTCGCCGCCGTCACCGCCGCGGCCGGGCGCCTTTCCCCGGCGGCGGTGGCGCGGGCCGACGCCGCGCTGGCCCGGCGCGGACCGCCTGATGACGACGAGGACGACGCCCTGCGCGCCAAGCTGGCGGCGCTGACCGGCGACTGAGGCGCCCCCCGGGCGCGCGGCGACTGTGCCGTCAGCGCAGCCAGCCCGCCCGCCCGCCGGTCCGCCAGCCCGCAGGCGCCAGCAGGGCCAGGATCGCCAGCGTCTCGATCCGGCCCGCGACCATCGCGGCCGCCAGCACGGTCTTGGTCAGCACCGACAGCCCCGCCCAGCCCTGCCAGGGTGCGCCGGCGATGCCCGCGCTGCCGTCGAAGACCGCCACCAGGGGGATCGCCTCGGCCAGCTGGCCGGTGTTGGTCAGTGCGGCCACGCTGAGGATCGTTGCCGTCTCGAACGCGACGGGCCGCAGCGAGACCAGCGCCACCGTCAGCCCGATCGACAGCGCGAACAGCATGAAGAAGATGAAGGCGAGATACGCGCCCTCGCCCCGCAGCCGCCGCTGGATGGCGCCGCCGCCCGCGATGGATGCGGGGTGGACGATCTTGTCCAGCTCGCGCCGGCTGTGCATCGCCAGCGCGTGGACGCGCAGCAGCTTGACGCCCCCGGCCGCGGTGGCGACGCCGCCGCCCATGATCGCCAGCCCCGCCAGCATCAGACCGGGCGCGGACAGGCCCGACCAGGCGCGCGCGCCGTCCCAGTGGACCGATGTCCAGCCGGTCGTCGTCAGATAGGACAGCGCGGTGAAGGCCGCGCCCCATGCGGCGGCCGCCGCGCGCGCAAGGCGGCCGGTCAGCGTGTCGGCAGCGGGCAGCGGGTCGCCCGTGGGCGCGACAGCCTCGAACGCGCCAAGGAAGGGGCGCAGGAACAGGACCAGCGTCACCAGCAGGATCAGCCCGGCCGCCATGCGCAGTTCCGGGTCGCCGCGCAGGCGGGGGCTGGCCAGCAATTCGCCGCCGCCGGGCCAGGTGCGGCGCGACAGGGCGAACAGCAGGAACGCCGCGACGATCAGCTCGGCCGCGACGCCGCCGGTCTGGCCCACGGGGCCGGCGCGCGCGGCCACGCCGCTGGTCGACAGCGTGCCCATCGCGCGCACCAGCGCGTGAAAACCGCTGTCGCCCGCCAGCATCAGCCCCAGCCACAGGGCCAGCGTCAGGCCGACATACAGGGGCGCGATGGCCGCGCCCCAGCGCACCAGCCGCAGCGCCGGATCGGCCAGATGCGCGGCATAGTCGCGGCCCGGGCGCAGCTCGGGTCGGGCAGAGGTGTCCTGCAGGCGCTGGAACCGTTCGTCGGCGCCGGTGGAGCGGTCCATGATCTCGAACCCGCCGACCCGCAGGGGGGCCATCAGCGCGATCGCGGCGACCAGGATGAACAGCCCGCCCAGCCATCCGGTCGTCGCGCGCCACAGATGCAGGCTGGGGGCCAGCAGTTCGGCGTCATACAGCGTGGCGCCCGTGGTGGTCAGGCAGGACAGCATCTCCCACCAGGCATGAAACAGCCCGGTGTCGGTCTGCACCGCCGCGAAGGGCACCGCCGCCATCAGCGGCAGCCCGCCATAGACCCCGATCATCGTCATCAGCACCCCGCGCGAGGGCGCGGCGGCGGGCGGCGCCGCGGTCGCCAGCGCCACGATCGCGCCCGCGACCAGGCCGACGGCCGCCGCGCCGGCAAAGATCGCCGCGATGTCGCGGCGCCCGGTGGCCAGGGCATGGATCGCCGGCAGCGCCATCGCGGCCGCCATCACCAGCCCCGCGATGACCAGCACCGGCAGGCGGGCGACGCGGTCCATCAGAACCAGTCGGCCGAGACCTGCAGCAGGCCCTCGACCTCTTGTATGTCGCCGGCCAGCGCAAAGATCAGCACCAGATCGCCCTGGTCCAGCCGCATGTCGGGGCGGGGCTTCAGCACCTGCCCGGCCTTTTCGACCGCGGCCAGCAGCGCGCCGCGCGGCAGCTTGAGGTCGCGCACCGTCGTTCCCGCCAGCGCCGATCCGGCCAGCACCTGCGCCTCGATCAGCTCGGCCTCGGCGTCGCCAAGGGAATAGACGTCGCGGACGCGGCCCCGCCGGACGTGGCGCAGGATGGTGGACACGGTGGCCGCGCGCGGGCTGATCTGCGCGTCGATGCCCAGGTTGGCCGCCAGCGGGATCAGCGAGGGGTCGTTGATCAGCGCGATCACCATGCGCGACCCCGCCTGCCGCGCGCGCACCGCGGCCAGGATGTTGGTGCGGTCGTCCTGCGTCAGCGTCAGCACCACGTCGGCCTGCGGCACGCCCGCCTCGGCCATCAGGTCGGCGGCCATGCCGTCGCCGTTCAGCACGATGGTCCGCCCCAGCAGGTCGGCCGCCGCCTCGGCCCGGGCGCGGTCGCGTTCGATCAGCTTGACGTGCAGGTCGCCCTGCCGTTCCAGCGCCTGCGCCACCGCCACCCCGACATTGCCGCCGCCGATGATGACGACCCGCCGGACGCCGTGGCTGGGCCGGCCGAAGATGTCCAGCGTGCGGTCCACGTCCGGCGTCGCCGCCACGACATAGGCCTGGTCGCCCGGCATCAGCTGGTCGCCGGGTTCCGGCGCGAACAGCCGCGTGCCGCGGCGGACGCCGACCACCACCGCGCGCAGGCCGAAAAACGTCTGGTCCAGCTGGCGCAGCGGCGTGTGCAGCACCGGGCAGTCGGCGGGCAGCGCCAGCCCCAGCATCCGCACCCGCCCGTCCATGAAGGTTTCCGTGTCAAAGGTCGTCGGCGCGTCCAGACGGCTGAGCGTGGCCAGCGCGATTTCCCGTTCCGGGCTGATCAGCACGTCGATCGGCAGGTGCTTGGCGCGGTAAAGATCGGCATAGCGCGGGTCCAGATAGGCCGGCGCGCGCAGCCGGGCGATCTTTCGCGGCACGTCGAACAGCGCGTGCGCGACCTCGCAGGCGACGATGTTGACCTCGTCCGAGGCGGTGGCCGCGATCAGCAGGTCGCAGTCGCGCGCGCCCGCGCGTTCCATCGCGTCGGGGTGGCTGGCGTGGCCGACGATGCCCTGGACGTCCAGCGCCTCGTTAGCCTGCTGGATCAGGCGTTCGTCCTTGTCGATCAGCACGATGTCGTTGCCTTCGCCCGACAGCTGCCGGGCGATCTGCCAGCCGACCTGCCCGGCGCCGCAGATGATGATCCGCATGGGTCTGGCTTTCCTTGTGGGCGGGTTTGCCCGCGCGTCCTGCGGCCGCGTCGTGCCGACAGGCTTAGGCCGGGGGGACCGCCGGGGGCAAGCCGCTTGCGGGAAACGGCGGCGGTGGCGTGGGCCGGCTGCCGTCGCGGCCCGCCGGGTTGGCGCGATCCATCCTGCGGTGGCGTTCCGCCGCTCGCGCCATGCATGGCCCCCGGCGGCGGCAGCGGACGGCGGGGAGGTGGCCACCGAGTCAGCTTTCCCGGAAGGCGCGGGCGAAATAATCGGTCAGCGGGCGCATCAGATAGGCGATGGGGCTGCGTTCGCCGGTCTGGATATAGACTTCGACGGGCATCCCCGGGATCAGGGCCATGTCGCCCAGCTTGGCGCGCTCATCCTCGGGGATGGTCACCTCGGCGCGGTAATACTGCATCTGCGTGGCCTGGTCGACGACGGCATCGGCCGAGACCTGCGCCAGCACGCCCTGGATCTCGGGTGTGGTCCGGCTGGAGAAGGCGGAAAACCGCAGCATCACGTCCTGGCCGGCGCGGACCTCGTCGACGTTGATCGGGGCAAGCCGCGCCGCGATCACCAGCGGCCGGTCCTGCGGGACGATATACAGCACCGGTTCGGCCGCGCGGATGACCGATCGGGGCGTCGTCACCTGCATCTGGTGGACGATGCCCGACACCGGCGCGCGGATATCCAGCCGTGCGATCTGTTCGATCAGGCCGCGGCGGCGCTCGGCCAGTTCCAACTCGCGATAGCCCTGGTCGCGCAGTTCGGTTTCGGCGGTCTCGCGGCGTTCGGCGGCCTGTTTCAGCTTGGTGATGTCGATCTCGGTCAGGCGCGTCTCGCCCTGGGCACGCATCGCGACAGCCTCGCCCCGGCGGCCGTCCAGGCTCGCGGCCTCACGCTCCAGCGCCAGAACGCGGGGGGCCTGGGCCAGGCCCTTGGCCAGCAGGCTGCGCTGGTCGGTCAGTTCGCGGCCGATCAGTTCGCGCTGCGTGGCAAGCGCGGTCGTCTGCGCGTCGATGCCGTCGATCTGCAGGCGGACCTGTTCGGCCTGCTTGTCCAACTGGTCGACCGACTGGGCCAGCGTGTCGCGCCGGGTGTTGAACAGGCTGGTCTGTCCGTCCATCAGCGCCCCCAGTTCCGGCCGTTCGGCGGCGACGTTCCGCAGCTCGTCGGGAAAGGCGATGCTGTCCGCGTCGGCGCGCTCGGCCTCCAGCCGGCCGCGGCGGGCGAGGATCTCGAAATACTGGCCCTCGACGATGGCCAGTTCGGTCTGCAGCAACGTGCCGTCCAGCCGGATCAGCGTGTCGCCTGCGGCGACCCGTTGCCCGTCGCGAACCAGGATCTCGGCCACGACGCCGCCGTCGGGGTGCTGGACGATCTGGCGGTGCTGCTCGACCTCGACCTGGCCGGGGGCGACGACGGCGCCGGCGATGCGCGAAAACACCGACCAGCCGCCGAAGCCGCCGATCAGCAGCAGCATCCCCACCAGACCCAGCCACAGCGCGCCGCGTGCGGGCCAGCGCCCCTCCCGGTCGCCCTGCGCCGCGGCGGGCGCGGGAGCGGCGCTGTCCCCGGGCGCGGGCCGGGGCCGGACCAGCCGCGGCAGGGGGGCGGCCGGATCGACCGTGGCCACCGGCGCGGGGCGCGGGCTGACCTTGCCGGGACGCCCGGGCGGGACCGGGGCGTCGGGTGCAGGGGGGGGCAGGGGGGGGCGTGTCATGTCACGCCCCCGCCCGCGCCCTTGGTGCGGCTGATTTCCTCGGCGTTGCGGACGGTGGATTTCAGCACCTCGTCGCGCGGGCCGAAGGCGCGGCGGATGCCCTGTTCCATGACCAGCAGCAGTTCGCATTCCGCGATGGCCGCGGGGCGGTGCGCCATGATGATGACCGCGCCGCCGCGCGCCTTGATCGCGCGGATGGCGATGTTCAGCGCCTCGGACCCCTCGTTGTCGAGGTTCGAGTTCGGCTCGTCCAGCACGAACAGCACCGGTTCCTGATACAGCGCGCGCGCCAGCCCGACCCGCTGGATCTGGCCGCCCGACAGCCGCGCCCCGGCCTGCGCGATGGGGGTGTCATAGCCCTGCGGCAGGTCCAGGATCATGCGGTGCGCGGCCGCGGCCGTGGCGGCGCGGACCACCGCGTCGGCATCGGGACGCGGCGACAGGCGGGCGATATTCTCGGCGATGGTGCCGTCGAACAGCGTCACCTGCTGGGGCAGATAGCCGATCAGCCGGCCCAGCACGTCGGGGTCGTACTGGTCCAGCGTCGCCCCGTCCAGCCGGATGCTGCCGGCGGCGGGCGGCCATGCCCCGATCAGCGCGCGGGCCAGCGTCGATTTCCCGGCCCCCGACGCGCCGATCACCCCCAGCGCCTGCCCGGGCGCAAGGGTAAAGCTGACGCCGCGCAGGGTGGCGGCGGATTGGCCGGGGGGCACGACCGACAGGTTCGCGACCTCAAGCCTTGCGGCGGGGCGGGGCAGCGGCGTGCGCTGCGGTTCGGGCGGGCGGCGCGTCAGCAGGGCGCCCAGACGGTTCCATCCGTCGGTCGCGCGCTGCACCAGCGACCAGCCGCCGACCACCTGTTCCACCGGCGCCAGCGCCCGACCCATCAGGATCGAGCTTGCGATCATCGCGCCGGGCGTCACCTGCTGGCGCAGGACCAGCCACGCGCCCGCGGCCAGCAGCGCCGATTGCAGGAACAGCCGGAAGGTGCGCGAAAAGACCGAAAACCCCGCGCCCCGGTCGCTGCCCAGCATCGTCGCGTCGGCGGCGCGGTCGCGGGCGTCCCGCCAGCGCGAAAAGCTGGCCTGCCGCATTCCCAGCGCGCCGATCAGCTCGCCCTCGTCGCGGTAGAGGTCGGCGGCGCGGTCGGCCGACTGCCCGGCCACGACCGCGGTCTGCAGCGGCAGGCGCGTCATGCGCTGGTTCAGGAACGTCGTCATCACCAGGATGATGCCGCCGATCACCGCCACGACGCCAAGCACCGGATGAAACAGGAACAGCCCCGCCAGGAACAGCGGCGCCCAGGGCAGGTCGAACAGCGCCATCAGCACCGGCGAGCCGATCAGCTGGCGCACCGATTCAAGGTCGCGCAGGCCGCCCTGGGCCGCGGCCTGCTGGCCGGTCAGCGCGCCTTCCTGCAGGGCGGCCTGGAACACGCGCGATTCCAGCCGGTCCTGGAAACGCATCGCGACGCGGGTCATCACCCGGCTGCGCGCCAGGTCGATGACGCCCATCATGGCGAACAGGAACGCAACGACCCCGAACAGCGCCACCAGCGTCGGCACCGAGCCGCTGCCCAGCACCCGGTCATAGACCTGCATCATGAACAGCGGCCCGGTCAGGTTCAGCAGGTTGACCGCCACGGAAAACAGCGCGACCGCCGCGATCAGGGACGTGTTTCCGCCCCGCGCGGCGCGCAGTTCGGCAAACCCGTCATGGCGCCCCGTCATCGCCGCCATCGTCCCCGCCGTTCCCTGTTGGGCCACCGCCCATGCCGTCCTGCTCGCCGGGCGCGCCCGGCCAGCCGTATTGCCCGCGCGCCGGGCCGGCAACCCCTTGCCGCCCGTGCGCCCGATCCGCTGCGCGGCAGTTGCCGCGAGTCCATCCAATGTCTATCCCATCGGCAGCCCCCGAAACAGGCCCCCTGTTCGCCGGCACCCGTCGCAGCCCTGATAGCGGGCAACCTTTAAGGAATCGTTCGTGCGCGCCGCAATCCTGCTGATCCTGACGCTGTCCGCCTGCGCCCCCGCCGCGCCGGGCGCGGTCAACGACCCGTATGAGCCGATGAACCGGCGCGTCCACGCGTTCAACAAGGGGCTGGACGCCGCCGTGCTGCGACCCGTCGCACGCGCGGCGGGCGGCGGGGACGATGCCGCCGCCGCCACGACCGCTGCCGCGCCCGCCGGGCCCACGGCGATTCCCGCGGGGCCGATCGCGGCCATCGGCAACTTCGGGTCGAACCTGTCGCTGCCGGGCAAGGTGGTCAACAGCCTGCTGCAGGGCCGCCCCGAACCGGCGGTGCGCAACACGTTCCGCTTTCTGGTGAACACCACGGTGGGCCTGGGCGGCGTCCTGGACCCGGCGGGCGCGGATTTCGCGCTGCCCGAGATCGACACCGACTTCGGCGAGACGCTGCACGTCTGGGGCGTCCCCGAGGGGGCGTATCTGGAACTGCCGGTGCTGGGGCCGTCGACCGAACGCGACCTGGCGGGCAAGGTCGTGGACCTGTTCATCGACCCGCTGGACAGCGTCCTGACCGACGAGCAGAAGATCGCGGGCACCGGCGCGCGTATCGTGTCAAAAGCCGGTGATCGGGCGCAATTCGGCTCGACGGTCGACTCGGTTCTGCATGACAGTGCCGACAGTTACGCGCAGACGCGGCTGCTGTATCTGCAGCACCGCCGGTTCGAGCTGAAGCAGGAGCAGGACGCCATTGACCCTTATGCCGAATGACACCCGCCGCGGATTCCTGGGGCTGGTCGCGGGGGGCTGCGTGCTGGCCGCGGCGCCGGCGCGCGCGCTGGACCAGAACGGGGCCGTCGCGCTGATCCACCGCGCCGTGGACGAGGTTTATGCCGTCATCAACTCGGGACGCCCGGCCGCGCAGATGCTGCGCGACTTCGAGGGGATCTTCGCCCGCCATGCGGACGTGGACGCGATGGCGCGATCGGCGCTGGGGCCGGTCGCGCGCCAGATCGGGGGCGCGCAGTTCGCCGAGTTCAAGGCCGCGATGCAGGGCTATATCGCGCGGAAATACGGCAAGCGGTTCCGCGAGTTCATCGGCGGCCGGATCGAGGTCGGGGCCGCGCGGCCGCTGAAATCGTTCTGGGCCGTCACCTCGACCGCCTATCTGCGCGGGCAGAACCCGATGGCGGTGGAATGGCACGTCTCGGACCGCTCGGGGCGGCCGCGGTTCTTCAACATCATCATCGAGGGGGTGAACATGCTCGCCTCGGAGCGCGAGGAGATCGCGGCGATGCTGGCGCGGCGGCGCGGCGACGTGGCGGCCCTGACCGCCGACCTGCGGCAGGCGGGCTGACGTCCCGCCCGAGGCGGCGGCCCTGCAACACAAAGGCCGGCGCAAGGGGCGCCGGCCTTTCGATTCCATGTCCCGGGTCGATTCGCGCGGGCCGCGTAGTCAGTGGCGGTGGTCAGTGGCCGAGACGGGAAATCTCTTCCTTGAGCCGCAGCTTTTCCTTTTTCATGGCTGCGATCGCAAGATCGTCCGAGCTGGGCGTTCGCTGCGCCCGCTCGACCTCGTCCGACAGATTCTGGTGCTTCCTGCGCAGTTCCTGGACATGGGACTGAACGGTCATCTCATCCTCCTGACTGTGGTCGATGTCATGATTCCATCACACATCCGGGCAACTGTCACCCCCCGCAAAACAACCATGACGGGATCGGCGCCCCGTCGCGCAGGACTGCCTGCGCGGCGGGCGTCAGATCCTCGGCGTCGCGCAGATGTGCCGCCGCTGCGTGCATGACGAAGGGCGCCAGCAGGCGCAGCGGGCCGCGCGCACCCTTGCGCGCGCCGACGATGACGCGCCCGGCATCCCGCCCCGCCCGCGCCGCCACGGGCAGGACCGTGACCGCCCCCGCGCGGCCGTCCAGCGCGACCAGGATGCGGTCCAGCGCCGCCGCGCGGTGGATCAGCGTCAGCGAGCCGCCGGGGACCAGTCGGCGCAAGGCGGCGTCGATCCAGTCGGCAAGCGGCGTCGCCTCGTGCCGGGCGGCGGCGCGGGCGGGGTCCGGCGCCTGCGTGCCGGGGCCGAAGAACGGCGGGTTCGCGATGGCGTGGTCAAAGCTCTCGGCGCGCAGCGCGGCGGGAAGGGCGGTCACGTCGGCGGTGACGATGCGCGCCTCGATGCCGTTCGCCGCCGCGTTCGCGCGCGCCAGCCCGGCGGTGTCGGGGTCGCGTTCGACGCCCGTCAGGGCCAGCCCCGGCACCCGCGCGCCCAGGCACAGCAGCGCGGCCCCCGCGCCGCATCCCAGATCCAGCACGCGCGCGCCCGGCGCGGCGGGACAGGCCGCCGCCAGCATCACCGCGTCCGCCCCCGCGCGATAGCCGTGGGCAGGCTGGATCAGCTGCAGCCGCCCGCCCAGGAACGCGTCGCGGCGGGTCGCCTGCGGGGCTGCGGTCGCGGCCGCGGTCATCCGATCCCCATGTCGCGCAGGATCGCCGTGGCGCGGAAGTGATCCTGGTCGGCCACCATCAGCCGTCGCGGCAGGATCCCGATCGAGCCGTCAAGCACGCTCATGTGCCGGTCGAACTCAAAGCTGGGGATGCCCTCGCCCGACAGGACGGCGGCGGCATGGGTCAGGGTCAGCGGATCGGTGGCGCGCAGGATTTCCTTCATCTTTCCACGCTAGGGCGCGGTTGCGAAACTGTCCACGGCATGGCAATCCCCGCGCGAAAGGGTGGGTGACATGGGTGTGAACGAACAGGTCTCGAAACCGCTGGACCGGCTGTCGGGCCTGCTGGCCGCCGACATGGGCGCGGTCGATGCGCTGATCCGCACGCGCATGGAAAGCCGCCACGCCCCCCGCATCCCCGAGGTGACGGCGCATCTGGTCGGCGCGGGCGGCAAGCGGCTGCGCCCGCTGCTGACCATCGCGGCGGCGCGCCTGCTGGGCTATCAGGGCACGCACCACCATCTGCTGGCGGCCACGGTCGAGTTCATCCACACCGCCACGCTGCTGCATGACGACGTGGTGGACGAAAGCAGCCAGCGCCGCGGGCGGCCGACCGCGAACCTGCTGTGGGACAACAAGTCCAGCGTGCTGGTCGGCGATTACCTGTTCGCGCGCAGTTTCCAGCTGATGACCGAAACCGGCAGCATGCGGGTGATGGACATCCTGGCCAGCGCCGCGGCCACCATCGCCGAGGGCGAGGTGCTGCAGCTGACCGCGGCGCAGGATCTGGCCACCGACGAGGACATCTATCTGCAGGTCGTGCGCGGCAAGACGGCGGCGCTGTTTTCCGCCGCGACCGAGGTGGGGGGCGTCGTCGCGGGCGGCACGGACGCGCAGGTGCGTGCGCTTTTCGATTACGGCGACGCGCTGGGCGTGGCGTTCCAGATCGTGGACGACGTGCTGGACTATAGCGGCTCGACCGAGACGATCGGCAAGAACGTCGGCGACGATTTCCGCGAACGCAAGCTGACGCTGCCGGTCATCAAGGCGGTGGCGCAGGCCGACGCGGACGAGCGCGCGTTCTGGGAACGCACCATCGAGAAAGGCCAGCAGCAGCCCGGCGACCTGGACCGCGCGCTGGCGATCCTGGCGCGGCACGGGTCGATCCAGGCGGCGCGGGACGACGCGCTGGGCTGGGCCGGGCGCGCCCGCGCGGCGCTGGCCGACCTGCCGGGCGGAGAGCTGCGCGACCTTATGGGCGAGCTGGCCGATTTCGTGGTCGCGCGGGTGGCCTGACCGCACGGGTGGCGATGCCCCCGAAAGACCCCACGCAAAAGGCCCGGCGCCGTCGCCGGGCCTTTGTCATTGGTGCGGGGCCTCAGTTATAGGCGTTCTCGCCGTGGGTGGTCAGGTCCAGCCCCTGGCGTTCGTCGGCGGTGGCGACCCGCAGCCCGATGACCGCGCGGACGAGGTGGATGGCGACGAACGACACGACGCCCGACCACGCGATGCAGATCGCCACGCCCAGCGTCTGGACATAGACCTGATGCCCCATGTCGAAATCGGCCACGGCATTGGCGGCATAGTCGAAGACGCCCGACCCCCCCAGCGACGGCGCGGCGAAGACCCCGGTCAGGATCGCCCCCACGATGCCGCCGACGCCGTGGATGCCGAACACGTCAAGGCTGTCGTCGATGCCGATGCGCGATTTCAGCGTCACGACGACCCACATGCAGGCCAGCCCCGCGACCAGCCCGATGGCGATGGCGCCCATCGGCCCGACGAACCCCGCGGCCGGCGTGATGCCCACCAACCCCGCGACGGCGCCCGACACGCCCCCCAGCAGCGAGGGGTGGCCGCGCATGATCCACTCGCCAAAGCTCCACGCCAGCGCTGCGGCGGCGGTGGCGACGGCGGTGTTCAGGATCGCCAGCGCGGTCAGGCCGTTCGCCTCGAGGTTGGAACCGGCGTTGAAGCCGAACCAGCCGATCCACAGCAGGCAACCGCCGATCAGGGTGAATGTCAGGTTGTGGGGGGCCATCAGCTCTTTGCCCCAGCCGATGCGGGGACCGGCGACCAGTGCCGCGACCAGTCCGGCGACGCCCGCGTTGATGTGGATGACCGTGCCGCCGGCAAAGTCCAGCGCGCCGTGCCCGAACAGATAGCCCGACGGCGCGTCATGCGCGCTGGGACCGCCCCACCACCAGACCATGTGGGCCATCGGCAGATAGGAAAACACGAACCAGATCACCACAAAGGCGAGGATGGCGGAAAACTTCATCCGCTCGGCCGTGGCGCCGACGATCAGCGAGGGCGCGATGCAGGCGAACGCCATCTGGAAGATCACGAAGGCATATTCGGGGATGAACACGCCCGCGGAAAAGCTTTCCGCGACGGTGCCGGGGTTGACGCCTGCCATGAAGGCCTTGGACAGCCCGCCGATGAACGGGGTCAGCGGGCCTGCGTCCCCGGCGGTGGCGGCCCCGGTGAAGGCCAGCGAATAGCCGAAGACGACCCACAGGATCGCCATGACGCAGAATGTCGCCAGCACCTGCATCAGCACCGACAGCACGTTGCGCGACCGCACCAGCCCGCCATAGAACAGCGCAAGTCCCGGCAGGGTCATCATCATCACCAGAATGGCCGAGATCATCACCCAGGCGGTGTCGCCCTTGTCGGGGACCGGCGCGGCGGCGGCCGTATCGGCCACGGGCTGCGCCAGCGCCGCATCGCCAGCCAGAACGACGGCCGCGATCATCGCGGCGGGCAGGGCATGGCGCCACGGCGCCCGCGGGACAGCGCGGGCGGGGTCAAGCGGCGGGCGGCACGGGGCCGGGTGCGTTGGGCTGTGGGTCATCTTCCCTCGATCCGTCTGACGCGGCCCGCGGGTCGGGCCGCCATGACGCCAAGGGGAACCGCCGCACCCGCCCGGTCCAGTCCGGGGCCGGCCCTTGCCCGCGGATCGCGGGCGATTGCCCAAGGCTTGGGCAGTCCGCGTGCAGGCTGGCGCGGAACACGGCAGGTCACGACTGGGCGACCGCGCGCCCACGCCCCGCCGCGCCTGTTTTCAGCGGGGGCGGGCTGATGTATGACGGCGCGAAACGCCGCGCGGACGGCCGGGCAGGAACACAGGCATGAAACGACCGACAGGTCCGCGGCGGATCACCGCCGACAAGCGCTATTCGGACGCACCGGCACCGGGGGGCAAGCCGCCGACGGGCGGGCTGCCGCCGCAGGCCGCGCGCCGCCGGGGGGCCGCGCCGCCCCCTCGCCGCAAGCGCGGCAATGCCGTGACGCGCGGCGTCGCCGGCACGCTGGGGCTGATCTGGCGCGTGCTGTGGGGATCGGTCTGGCGGCTGGGGCTGACGGTCGCGCTGATCCTGGGCGTGTCGGTCGCCTATTACTGGTCGACGCTGCCCGAACCCTCGGCGCTGTTCGACGGGCGCGCGCGCGGATCGGTCACCATGCTGGACCGCGACGGGCGGGTGTTCGCCTGGCGGGGCGAGACCTTCAACACCGTCGCGTCCGACCACATCGCCCCGGTGCTGCGCGACGCCGTCGTCGCGACCGAGGACAAGCGGTTCTTTTCGCATCTGGGGATCGACCCGCGCGGCATCGCCAGCGCGATCAAGATCAACATGGCGGCGGGCCGCGGCCCGCTGGAGGGCAACGGCGGGTCCACCATCACCCAGCAGGTGTCCAAACTGCTGTGCCTGGGCGAAGAGTTCGACCCGATCCAGTGGAAATCCGAGGCCGAATACGAGGCCGAGTGCCGCACCTCCTCCCTGTGGCGCAAGGTGAAGGAAGTCCCCTATTCGCTTGCGATGGAAGCGAAATATTCCAAAAGCGATATCCTGAACATCTATATGAACCGCAGCTATCTGGGCGCCGGCGCACGCGGGTTCGAGGCGGCGTCGCAGCGTTACTTCGGCAAGCCCGCCGCCGACGTGAACGCGGCCGAGGCGGCGATGCTGGCCGGGCTGCTCAAGGCGCCCAGCTATTTTTCGCCCACGTCGAACCTGCAGCGCGCGCAGGACCGTGCCGCGGTGATCCTGGGGCTGATGCACGAGCAGGGCTATCTGGACGACGCCGAGTTCGCCGCGACCAAGGCCAACCCCGCGGTGCTGAGCCGCGCCGCCGCCGCCCGCGCCGGCGGTTATTTCGCCGACTGGGTGATGGAATCCGGCCCCGGTTTCCTGACCACCGAGACGACCGAGGACGTGACCATCACCACGACCTTTGACCAGCAGATCCAGCGCGCCGCCGAACGCGCGATGCAGAAGGTGTTCGACGAGAAGGTCAACGAGGGGTCCAAGGCGCAGGCGGCGGTCGTCGTCATGTCCGCCGACGGCGCGGTGCGCGCGATGATCGGCGGGCGCGACACGACGACGACCGGCACCTTCAACCGCGCCACGCAGGCCAAGCGGCAGACCGGGTCGTCGTTCAAGCCGTTCATCTATGCGGCGGCGCTGGACCAGGGCTTCGGCCCCAACGACACCATTCAGGACGCGCCGCTGACGATCCACGTCAAGGGGTCGGGCCCGTGGTCGCCCAAGAACTATACCCGCAACTACAAGGGCACGATCACGCTGACCTCGGCGCTGTCGCAGTCGATCAACACGGCCGCGATCCGCCTGCAAGAGGCGGTGGGCCGCGACAACGTGCGCCGCGTGGCGCAGGATTTCGGCTTTGCCCATGACATGGCCCGCGGCCCCGCGCTGGGGCTAGGCGTGGACGAATCGACCCTGCTGGAGATGACCGGCGCCTATGCCGGCATCCGCAACGGCGGCACCTCGGTCCGCCCCTATGGGCTGGTCGAGCTGCGGATCAAGGGCGACGACAAGCCGCTGATCGGGCAGGCGGGGGGCCTGGGCGAACGCGTGATCTCGCCCAAGGCCGCGACCGAGCTGATCTACATGATGACGCAGGTGATCGAGAACGGGACCGGCCGCCGCGCCCGGCTGGACGGGCGCGAGGCGGCGGGCAAGACGGGCACCACCTCGTCCTATCGCGACGCCTGGTTCATCGGGTTCACCGAGCAATACGTGACCGGCGTCTGGATGGGCTATGACGACAACACGCCGCTGAAGGGCGTGACCGGCGGCGGCCTGCCGGCCGAGATCTGGCAGGCGGTCATGGCCGAGGTGCACGAGGGCCTGCCGGCCAAGTCGCTGGACGTGGTGGCGCCCGGCGCGGCGGGGCAGGTGATCGCGGCGTCGGACGTGATCTCGACCGACGCCAACGACCCGCTGGCCGCGGCGCTGGCCGAGGCGGTGGCCGCCGCGCAGCCCGTCGAGGGGCAGGGCGCGCCCGCGGTCGAGATCGGGACGCCGGGGGCGGTGCTGTCCCCGGACGGCCTGCCGGGGGGGCAGGCGGATGCCCTGTCCGCGGCGATGGCCGAGGCGATGGGCGAGCCTGCGCCCGCGCCCCAGCCCGCGCCGGTTCCCCTGACGCAAGCGCCGCTGCCGGCCGAGGTGCGCGTGACGCCGGTGCCCGACCAGCCCGGCGCCCCCCCGCGCAGCGCCGGATCGACGGTCGGGGTCGGCGACACGCTGGACGCCATGCAGGCCGCGGTGGCCGAGGCCCGCGCGGGCAACGTGCCCGAGGCCGACCTGGCGCAGCCTGCCGCGGTCGAGGACGCGCTGAGCCAGGCGTTGCGCGGGATACCGGGCCTGAACTGAGCGGGGCCTGAACCGGGCGCGGCAATGCAGTCGGCCGGCCCCGAGGGGGACCGGCCGTGATGCAACCCGTTAGTCGCGCGGGTCATGCGCTGAGCCAGACGTTGCGCGGGATACGGGGCTGAACTGAGCGGGGCGTGAACCGGGCGCGGCAATGCAGTCGGCCGGCCCCGAGGGGGGACCGGCCGTGATGCGACCCGTTGGTCGCGCGGGTCAGCCGAAGAACTGCGCCCCGTTGGCGCTGATGGTCGATCCCGAGATGAAGCCCGCGTCGTCGGACGCGAGGAACACGACGCAGCGCGCGATTTCTTCGGGTTCGCCCAGGCGACCCACGGGGATCTGCGGGATGATGCGTTCGTTCAGCACCTTTTCGTCGATGGCGCGCACCATTTCCGTCCCGATGTAACCCGGCGCGACGGCGTTGACGGTGATCCCCGCGCGCGCGCCTTCCTGCGCCAGCGCGCGGGTAAAGCCGATGTCGCCGGCCTTGGCGGCGGAATAGTTCGCCTGGCCCGCCTGGCCCTTTTGCCCGTTGACCGAGCTGATGTTGATCACCCGGCCGAACTTGCGGTCGCGCATCCCGTTCCAGACCCCGTGGGTCATGTTGAACAGGCCGGTCAGGTTGGTGTCGATGACCTCTTTCCACTGCTGCGGGGTCATCTTGTGGAACATGCTGTCGCGGGTGATGCCGGCGTTGTTGACCAGCACGTCGACGGGGCCCAGCTCATCCTCGACCTGCTTGATGCCGGCGGCGCAGGCGTCATAGTCGGCGACCGACCATTTATAGGTCTTGATCCCGGTTTCGTCGGTAAATGCCTTTGCGGCCTCGTCGTTGCCGGCATAGACCGCCGCGACGGTATAGCCCGCGTCCTTGAGCGCCCTGGAAATCGCCGCGCCGATCCCGCGCGAGCCGCCTGTCACCAATGCCACTTTCGCCATCGTCCCCTCCCTGTAAGCCAGCCGCAATGCTGTTGCGTTCCACGCCTAGAACGGGACAGATTGTTTCGCAAGACCTTGCGCGGCAATAAGGATGTTGCGGGTGCTGGCTGCGCCGGATAGGATGACTCGCCCCTGACGGGCGTGCCGCCAGGCCTTTTCGCCGGCCCGACGTCCGGCAGCCGGTCGGTCAGCCATCCCCCTGCACGCCGTATGTAACCCCATTGTGTCAGCGGCGCGCGGCGGAATGGGGGGCGCGCCACGGCGGGTTGATCGTCGGCGCGCCGAAATAGAACCCCTGCAGGCAGTCGATGCCCATGTCGATCAGATAGGCGGCATCCTCGGCCGTCTCGACCTGTTCGGCCACCGTGAACATGTCGAAGTGATGGGCGATGGACTGCAGCGCGCGGGCCAGCACCTGGTTGTCGGGCTGGTCCGAGATCGCGCGGATGAACTGTCCGTCGATCTTGATCATGTCGAACGAGAAATCGCGCAGATAGCGGAACGAGGTATAGCCCGCCCCGAAGTCGTCCAGCGCAAAGCTGACGCCGCGGCCCTGAAGTTCGCGCATGAACTGGATCACCAGGTCGGGCATCCCCATCGCCGAGCTTTCGGTGATTTCCAGGATCAGGCGTTCCGCGATGCTGTCGTCCACGCCGATCCCGCGCCGCATGGTTTCCAGCCAGTCGGGATAGCCGATGGACCGCGCCGACATGTTGATCGACAGGCGCAGCCCCGGTTCCTCGGCCAGGGCGCGCAGTCCCAGCGCCAGCGCCAGGCAGTCGATCCTGCGGCCGAGTTCGGTGGTTTCCGCGTGCCACATGAAATCCCGCAGCGGCACAAAGCGTCCGGTGTCGTCGATGATGCGGATCAGCCCTTCGTGAAAGGCGGGCTTGTCCGGGCGCGCGGACTGCACGACCGGCTGGAACGCCAGCACCCCGTCGCCCCGTTCGACCGCCCGCTGCACCGTCGTCAGCGTCAGCCGCGACAGTTCGCCGACCGCGAAATCCAGGGGCGATCCGCGCTGAGGCTTGTCCTGATCGTCGTCGAATCGGGTCACGGCAATCTCCTTGGTGATGCGGACACACTGGCAAGGATGCCCTAACATCCGGTAAAAGCGACCGGACTTCGGCCGGAAAGGTTAACGCGATGACCCAGCGCTGCGCGTGGTGCGGGACCGACCCGCTGTATGTGGCCTATCACGACCACGAATGGGGCGTGCCGGAACACGACCCGCGCGCGCTGTGGGAAAAGCTGGTGCTGGACGGGTTCCAGGCGGGGCTGAGCTGGATCACCATCCTGCGCAAACGCGACGATTTCCGCCGCGTGTTCGACGGTTTCGACCCGGCCCGCGTCGCGCGCTGGGGCGAGGCCGAGGTGGCGCGCGCGCTGGCCGACCCCGGCATCATCCGCCACCGCGGCAAGATCGAGGCGGCGGTGCGGGGGGCGCGCATCTATCTGCAGATCGAGGAAACCCAGGGTTTCGCGCCGTTCCTGTGGGATTTCGTCGGCGGGTCGCCCCGCCTCAACCGCTGGGACAGCCCGGCGCAGGTGCCCGCCCGGACGCCGGAATCACAGGCGATGGCGCGGGCGCTGAAGCAGCGCGGGTTCAACTTTTGCGGGCCGGTGATCGCCTATGCCTTCATGCAGGCGACGGGGATGGTGAACGACCACCTGACCTGCTGCCACCGCCACCCCGACCGCCACCCCGACCGGCGGGACGCCGGACCGGGGGCCGTTCCGCCTAGCGCGGCTTGAGCTGCGCGATCAGGGCCAGCGCGGCAGGCGACGCCCAGTCGGCATCGCCCGACATGCGCGCGATCTCGTTGCCGTCGGCGTCCACCAGCACGCTGACCGGCATCGCCATCACGCCAAAGGCGCGCGCCAGCGCCATCGTCGGGTCGGTCAGCGTGGGCAGGTCGGTGATGGCCGATTCCTCGAAGAACTTGCGGATCGCGGGCGGCGGGTTGCGCCCCGACGCGATGGTCAGGACGGCGAAATCCTCGTCCCCCATCTGCCGCTGCAGCGCGTCCAGCGAAGGCATCTCTTCGCGGCAGGGCGCGCACCAGGTCGCCCAGAAGTTTACCAGCAGCAGCTTGCCGCGATAATCCGCCAGGCTGTGCGTGCCCCCGTCGATGTCGGAAAACGGAACGTCGGGCACCGGGGCGGGCGACGATTCGACCAGCTTGGGCAGGCCCGCGTCGCGCGCCGCCTGCCAGTCGACGGGGCCGGGCTGCGCCGCCTGCGCGCCGCCCGCGGGCGTGGCCGAGGCGACGGCCGGCAGGTTTGCGCCAAGGGCGAGCGCCGTATAAAGCACCAGGGAACGCAGCATGAAACCTCCGAAGGACAGACGATGACCGACCGCCCCGCCCCGACTGATGCCGCGACCGGGGCCGCGAACAGCATGTGGGGCGGGCGCTTTGCCGCCGGGCCGGACGCCATCATGGAGGCGATCAACGCCTCGATCGGGTTCGACCGGCGGCTTTACGCCCAGGACATCCGGGGCAGCCGCGCCCATGCGGCGATGCTGGCAGCAACGGGCATCATCAGCGATACCGATGCGGCGGCCATCGGGGAAGGCCTGCTCACCGTCTTGTCAGAGATCGAGGCCGGCGAGTTCCAGTTCCAGGCCGCGCTGGAAGACATCCACATGAACGTGGAATCGCGGCTGAAGGCGCTGATCGGCGAACCGGCGGGCCGCCTGCACACGGCGCGGTCGCGCAACGACCAGGTGGCGACCGACTTTCGCCTGTGGGTGCGCGACCAGTGCGATGCCGCCGTGGACGGGCTGCGGGCGCTGATCGGGGCGCTGCTGGCGCAGGCCGAGGCGGGGGCGGACTGGGTGATGCCCGGCTTTACCCATCTGCAGACCGCGCAGCCGGTGACATGGGGGCATCACATGATGGCCTATGTGGAAATGCTGGGCCGAGACATCGGGCGGTTCACCGACGCGCGGGCGCGGATGAACGAATCGCCCTTGGGGTCGGCCGCGCTGGCCGGGACGGGGTTCCCCATCGACCGACACGCAACGGCCGCGGCGCTGGGCTTTGACCGGCCCACGGCGAACAGCCTTGATGCGGTCAGCGACCGGGATTTCGCGCTGGAGTTCCTGAGCGCCGCCGCGATCTGCGCCACGCATCTGTCGCGGCTGGCCGAGGAGCTGGTGATCTGGTCCAGCGCCCAGTTCCGCTTTGTCGCCATGTCCGACCGCTGGTCCACCGGGTCCAGCATCATGCCGCAAAAGCGCAACCCCGATGCGGCGGAGCTGATCCGCGCCAAGATCGGCCGCATCCTGGGGGCGGCGGTGGCGTTGTTCACGGTGATGAAGGGACTGCCCTTGGCCTATTCCAAGGACATGCAAGAGGACAAGGAACAGGTCTTCGACGCCGCCGACACGCTGATGCTGGCGCTGGCCGCGATGACCGGGATGATCGGCGACCTGACCGTGAACCGCGACCGGCTTGAGGCTGCGGCCTCGTCGGGATTTTCGACCGCGACCGACCTTGCCGATTGGCTGGTGCGCGCGGCCGGGCTGCCGTTCCGCGACGCCCACCACGTCACCGGCAGCCTGGTCGCGGCGGCCGAGGCGCGGGGCGTGGACCTGCCCGATCTGACCCTGGCCGAGATGCAGGCGGTGCATCCGGCGATCACGGATGCGGTATTCGGCGTGTTGGGCGTTCACAACTCGGTCGCGTCGCGGCAATCCTATGGGGGCACGGCGCCCGACCAGGTGCGCGCGCAGATCGCCCGCTGGCGCGGCATCACGGAGGGTTGGGGTTGAGAGCGGTCGCAATCATGGCAATGCTGGCGCTGGCCGCCTGCGGGGTCGATGGCCCGCCGCATCAGCCGGGAACGGACAGCGGCATCACGACCGGCGCCACCCTGACGATCGAGGCGCCGGGCGCGGACGATCCGCCGCGCGTCCGGCCCTGAACGCCGGGCGCAAGAACAGGAACAAGGCCGCAGAGACGGCTTCATGAGGCAAAAGGCAGGACAACGAGCATGGCGATGTTTCACAAATCGGCGACACGGCTGCGGGCGGCGGGCGCGACGGCGCTGCTGGCGGCCCTTGCGGCCTGCGGCGGCGGAGGCGGCGGCAGCGGCACCGTAGCCGGACAGGACGAGGTGATGATCCAGAAGGGCACCTATGTCTATGACCCGGCCCGGCGGCATGCGCCGGTGTCGCTGTCGGGGTCCGATCTGGTCGGGCTGGAGCCGCGCTGACCGTGCCATTGGGCCTGACCCCGCTGCGATCACTGTGGCTGGGTCTGGCGCTGGCGGGGGCCGGGCTGGCCCTGATCGCGGGCGTGCCCCCGCCGCGCGGGGGCGACTGGGCGGGCATCGCCGCGCTGGCGGTCTGGTGCCTGGTCGAGACGATGGTGCGCCGCAACTGGGGCGCGCTGGCCACGCTGCCCGCGCTGGCGCTTGGCCTTGGCTGCGCCTTGCCCCTATACCTGTTCCTACGTTCCCGCAGAGTCGCCTGATGGATCACTTCAACTATGCCGGCGGCGTCCTGCACGCCGAGGATGTGCCGCTGCCCGAAATCGCGGGCCGCATCGGCACGCCCGTCTATGTCTATTCGGCGGCGACCCTGACGCGGCATTTCAACCTGTTCCGGCAGGCGCTGGCGTGGACCGACCATCTGGTCTGCTTTGCGGTCAAGGCGAACTCGAATCTGGCGGTGCTGCGCCTTCTGGGCGACCTGGGCGCCGGGATGGACGTGGTGTCGGGCGGCGAATACTGCCGCGCCCGCGCCGCCGGCGTCCCCGGCGAGCGGATCGTGTTTTCCGGCGTCGGCAAGACCCGCGACGAGATGCAGTCGGTGATTTCCGGCGGCATCCGCCAGTTCAACGTCGAATCCGAGGCCGAGCTGATGGCGCTGTCCGCCGTCGCCGCGGCGATGGGCGCGGTCGTGCCGATCACCGTGCGCGTCAACCCCGACGTGGACGCCATGACCCACGCCAAGATCGCCACCGGCAAGTCCGAGAACAAGTTCGGCATCCCCATCGCCCGGGCACGCGAGGTCTATGCGCTGGCCGCGACCCTGCCGGGGCTGCGCGTGGTCGGCATCGACATGCACATCGGCAGCCAGCTGACCGACCTGGAACCCTATCGCGCGGCCTATGCCAAGCTGGCGGTCCTTGCGCGGGCGCTGCGGGCGGACGGGCACGACATCGCGCGGCTGGACCTGGGCGGCGGGCTTGGCATCCCCTACCGCCGCGACAACGCCGCCCCGCCCCTGCCGATGGAATACGGGCAGGTCGTGCGCGAGACGGTGGGCGACCTGGGTTGCGAGATCCAGATCGAGCCGGGGCGCAACATCGCCGGCAACGCGGGCGTGCTGCTGGCGTCCGTCATCTATCTGAAACAGGGCGAGGGGCGCGATTTCCTGATCCTCGACGCCGCGATGAACGACCTGATCCGGCCCGCGATGTATGACGCGCACCACGACATCATCCCGGTGCGCCAGCCGGTGGTCGGCGCGGCCGTGTCCCCGGTGGACGTGGTCGGTCCCGTCTGCGAGACGGGCGACACCTTCGCCCGCGGCGCGCAGCTGCCGGCGCTGGGTCAGGGCGATCTGGTCGCGTTCCGGTCGGCCGGGGCCTATGGCGCGGTCATGGCGTCGGAATACAACACCCGCCCCCTGGTCCCCGAGGTGCTGGTGTCCGGCGACCGCTGGGCGCTGATCCGCGCCCGCCCCACGATCGAGGAGATGCTGGCCCGCGACAGCATCCCGGCCTGGCTGTGAGACGGCGCTGGCGCAGCGGGAAAGCTGGGCCGGCGCCGGACCACGGGGCGCTGCCCGGCACGGGCGGGGTGGCGCGGGCCGCGCCCCCGCAGGCCCGGCGCGCGGTGCGCTGGACGCTGTGGGGCCTGTGGTACGAGGCGGGGCTGCGCGCCTTCTGGCTGGCGCTGAGCCTTGCCGGGCTGGCGCTTGCGGCGCTGGCGCTGGGGCTGGTCGCGCCGCTGCCCGCCCGCGCGCTGGCCCTGGGGCTGGCGCTGTGGGGCGGGGCGCTGACCGTGGCCGTGGCATGGGGCGCCGGGCGGTTCCGCAGGCCCGTTCCCGACGCCGCGCTGGCGCGGGTCGATGCGGCGCTGCCGGGCCGGCCGTTGTCGGCGCTGGGCGACCGCATGGCGTTGGGCGGCGAGGCGGCGGACGGGCTGTGGCGCGCCCATCTGGACGCCGCCCGCGCCGCCGCCGCCCGCGCCCGGCCGGTCGCCCCGGACGCCGGGCTGACCCGCCGCGATCCCTTTGCGCTGCGGCTGGTGGCGCTGACCGCGGTGGGCATGGCCGCGATCTTTGGCGGGGCCGGACCGGCGGGGCAGGGGCTGGCCGCGCTGGCCGCCACATGGAAGCCCGCGCCCCGAGCGGGCAGCGCGCCCGCCGCCGGCCCCTCGTGGGAGGGGTGGGCCGCGCCCCCCGCCTATACACGGCGGCCGACGATCTATTTGAACGCGCTGCCGGGCGACGCGCTGACCGTGCCCGAAGGCTCGGTCCTGACGTTCCGGCTGTATGGCAACGGCCAGGGCGTGACGCAGGACATCGGTCCCCCCGCCGGCGACGCAGCCCCCGAGATGCCCGAGTTCACGGCCGAGCGCGATGGCACGGTCACGGTGGGCGGCCGCAGCTTTGCCGTGACGGTGCTGCCCGACGCGGCCCCGGCGGTGACGCTGGCGGCGCTGGCCGAACGGCGCGCGGACGGGCGGCTGGTGCAGGGGTTTTCGGCCAGCGACGACAACGGCATCGCCACGGGGCAGGCTGTGCTGACGCTGGATCTGGCGGCGGTGGATCGCCGCCACGGGCTGGCCGCCGACCCGGAACCCCGCGACGCGCTGGCGCTGGACCTGCCGTTGCCCGGCGCGGGCGCCCGGCGCGACGTGACCGCGACGCTGGCCGCCGATCTGGCCCGCCACCCGTGGGCGAACCTGCCGGTGACGCTGCGGCTGACGGTGGCGGACGGCATCGGGCAGGCGGCCGAGACCCCTGCGGCGGCGATGATCCTGCCGGGGCGGCGCTTTTTCGACCCGCTGGCGGCGGCGCTGGTCGAACTGCGCCGCGACCTGCTGTGGTCGCGGGCGAACGCCCGGCGCAGCGCGCAGCTGCTGCGCGCCGCGGTGTGGCAGCCTGGCGACGGCATCAGCCCCGACACCGCGCGCGCGGTCGCCGGGGCAGTGACCGCGCTTGAGGCCGGCCCCCTGTCGCCCGAGACGCGCGACCGTCTGGCCGAGGCGCTGTGGACCGCCGCCGTGGCGATCGAGGATGGCGGCCTGCCCGACGCGCTGGCCCGCATGCAGCAGGCGCAGGAACGGCTGTCCGAGGCGATCCGCAACGGCGCCAGCCCCGACGAGATCCAGAAGCTGATGGACGAGCTGAAGGCCGCGACCGACGCCTATACCGACATGCTGGCCCAGCAGGGCGCCGATCCCGCCGACCGCTTCGACCGCTCGCCCCGCCAGCAGGGTCAGCAGATCACCGGCGACCAGATCCAGCAGATGATGGACGAGATCCAGCGCCTGATGAACGAGGGTCGCATGGCCGAGGCCGCCGAGCTGCTGGAGCAGTTCAACCGCATGATGGAAAACCTGAAGGTCACGCAGGGCCAGGGCGGAGAGGGGCAGGGCGGCCCCTCGGGCCGGCTGGCCGAGACGCTGCGCGAGCAGCAGCGTCTGGCGGACGAGGCGATGCGGCAAGCGCAGGATCCCTTGGGCGACTGGCAGCAGGGCGGCACGCCCGGCGATGGGCAGCAGCCGGGCCAACAGGGCGAGGGGCAGCAGGGCCAGGGTCAGCCGGGCGACGGCCAGCAGGGACAACAGGGCGGAGGTCAGCAGGGCGGGGGTTCGCTTGCCGACCGGCAGCGCGCCCTGCGAGAGGAGCTGGGCCGCCAGCGCGGCCTGCTGCCGGGCCGCGGGACCGAGGCTGGCGACCGCGCCGGCCGCCAGCTGGACGAGGCCGGCCGCGCGATGGAGGACGCCGAGAACGCCCTGCGCGACGGCGATCCGGCCGGCGCGATGGACCGCCAGGCCGACGCCATCGAGGCGATGCGCGAGGGGATGCGCGCGCTGAACGACCTGAACGAAGGCCAGTCGGGCGATCAGGGAGAGGGCCAGCAGGGACAGGGCCAGCAGGGACAGGGCGAGACGCCCGGCCAGCAGGGCGCGGCGCGGGCCGACGGGGGGCAGGGCCGGGGCGACCTGCGCCCGGGCCGCGATCCGCTGGGCCGCGACATCGGCGGGCAGGGCGGCAACGTGACCACGGGCGACGCGCTGGCCGACGCGCAGGACGGCACCGGCCGCGCCCGTGACCTGCAGGACGAAATCCGCCGCCGCAGCGGCCAGCCCGACCGCCCCCGCGACGAACGCGACTATCTGGGACGGCTGCTGGACAGGTTCTGAGGAAAAGACACGCCGCGCGGTCCGGCGTGAGCGGGCCGGACGGCGGGGGGCTGGCCCCGCCGGTCTGCTGGCGGCAAAGCTGCCGCGCAGGCTCAGGAAATCCCGTTCAGCATGCTGCGGTCATCCACCCGCGCCACCTCGCGCGGCTTGTTCGGGAACAGCGGCTGGATCAGCGCCCGGTCGACATCCGTCAGATCAAAGCGCGCCATCCCCGGTCCTCTTCTGGCCGAGTGAATCACGCCACCGCAATCAACGGAATCCAGCTCAGGGGTTCGCACCCTGGTCGGACAGCGAACGCACCCTGTCGGTGGCGTCCTGCAGCAGGTGATCCCCGCGCAGCTCCAGCCAGTCGCGGCCGGCGTTCACCTGCTCGCGCCAGCCCATCAGCTGCGCGCCCAGCGGCCCCTGGTCGGCAAGGCGGGGCGCCAGCGCGTAAAGCGCAACGGCCACCAGCGCGACCATGACCGCGACGTGAAAGCCGGCGTCGTGGCGGCGGCGGCCGCGGGCCGCAGCGGGTGCCCGCGGCGTGGGTCGCGCAGCGGGGTAATGCGGGGCCGCTGCAACGGCTTGCGGCGCGCGGGGCAGCGACAACTGCGGCGGCGCGTCGGGCGCGGCCGGGCTGCCCGGATCGTCCAGCAGATCGGCGGGATCGGGGCTGCGGAGCGGTTCGGCTGCGCTATGCCGGGGCGGCAGGTCGTCACCCGCCCGCCCGCCGGACAGCGCGTCGTCGGGCGGGGCGTCCAGCGCGCGCGGCCTGCGGGGCGGGCGGCGTCCCTGCCGCGATCCGGCGGGGCGGGATGTCGTCGCGGGCCAGCCCGCCGGGCAGGGTGTCGTCCAATGGCCGGGCGGCCGGGGCGACCAGTGGCCGCGTGCCCGGCGCGACGGGCGTCTCGCCCGGTGCGGACAAGGCGGGGCGGACCTCCGGCCCCTCAGCGTGCGTGTCCGCTGTCTCGCCCCTTGCGGACGCATCCCGGCGGTCCTTCGGTCCCTTGGCGTCCGTGTCCTCAGTCCCGGCGGGCGCAAGCGACTGCACGTGCGCGACCGTTGCGGGCACGGCGGGCGCTGTCGTCAGAGAGGAGGGCGGGGCAGTCGAGGTATTCGCCCCCGCATCGGGCCCCGCCGCCCCTTCGCGCGGGCGTTGGAACTGGACCAGCGCGGCGGTGGTGCGTTCCACCGCGCGTTCGGCGGCACGCTCGGCGGCGCGGGCCTCAAGCTCGCGCGCGGCCTCTTGCCGCAGGATGTCCAGCACCGAATCGTTCAGCGGCCGGCTGAGCGTCGGGCGCGCGGCCGGGTCAAAGGGCCGGGTCGCCCGCCAGACGTGGTCGCAGGACGAACATTCCACGTCGCGGCCCTGCGGTGGGATCGCGGCGGCGTCGATTTCGTATTGCGCGCCGCAGCGCGGGCAGACCAGCCGCATTCGTCCCGTCCCCGTCCGGCCGGCACCCGAAGGCCCGTGGTTTTCATTGCCGCACGGACGTTCTATCAACGCCCGGTCCGGTCGCCAAGCAGAGCCGACCAGGAGTGCCGGGCGAGCGAGGTGCGGGCGTGATCGAGATGCGGGATGTGGCGTTCGGCTATCGCGGCGGGGGTGACTTGCTGCACGACATATCGCTGAGCCTGCCGCGCGGATCCTTCCACTTCCTGACCGGCCCGTCCGGGTCGGGCAAGACCACGTTCCTGCGGCTGTGCATCGCCGACCTGCTGCCCACCGCGGGCAAGCTGGTGGCGTTCGGCCAGGACGTGGCGGGGCTGGGCCGCGACGCCATCGCCTCGCTGCGCCGCAGGGTGGGGGTCGTGCAGCAGGACGCGCAGTTCCTGGACCATCTGCCCGTCGCCGAGAACATCGCCCTGCCGATGGTGCTGTCGGGCGAACCCGTCGACATGCAGGCCATTCGCGACCTGCTGGCCTGGGTGCAGATGACCGGCCACGCCCGCGCCCTGCCGCCCGCGCTGTCGGGGGGCGAACGCCAGCGCGCGGCGCTGGCCCGCGCGGTGATCCTGTCGCCCGACCTGATCCTGGCGGACGAGCCGACGGGCAACCTGGACTGGGACATGTCGATGCGGCTGCTGCAGCTGCTGGTCGAACTGAACCGGTCGGGCAAGACGGTGCTGGTCGCCACCCATGATCTGAACCTGATCCGCGCCGCCAAGCAGCAGGTGTCGGCGCGGGTGCTGCGGATCGCGGGCGGCCGGCTGCAAAGCGCGGGGGCCGAGCTGTGAGCGCCGACCACATCCCGAACGACGAGATCCCGAACGGGGACGCCAAGGATGCGCGCGCACCCGATCCGGCACCCGCCACTGCCCCCCGCCAGCGGCAGGCCCGCACCGATCTGCGCGCGCTGGACCTGCGGACGCTGGGCCGCGCGCTGATCGGGCGTCAGGCCGGCATTGCCGACCGCATCGTGCCGCCCAGCGGCGCGACCGCGCGGCTGACCATGTTCACGGCGGGGGTGATGGCGTTCCTGGCCGTGTTCGCGCTGGCGCTGGCGCTGGCCACGGGCCGGCTGGCCGACCGCTGGGCCGAGGGGCTGGCCCAGACCCTGACCATCCGCGTGTCGGCCCCCGCGGCCGAGCTGGACGCGCAGACCGCCGCCGTGATGGCCGCGCTGGCCACCATCCCCGGCGTCGAGGCCGCGCGCGAGCTGCCCGCGGACGAGGTCGGCGCCCTGCTTGAGCCGTGGTTCGGCCCCGACGTGCCGGTCGACGCGCTGCCCATCCCCCGCCTGATCGAGGTGCGGCAGTCGGCCGGGTTCGACGCGCAGGCCCTGCGCCTGCGGTTGGCTGGCGAGGCGCCCGGCGCGGTGCTGGACGACCACACCGAATGGCGCCGCCCGCTGATCGGCGCGGCCGCAAGGCTGCGCATCCTGGGCTGGCTGTCGCTGGGGCTGATCGCCGCCGCCTCGGCCGCGATGCTGACGCTGGCCGCGCAGGCGGCGCTGGCGGCGAACGGGCAGGTGATCCGCGTCATGCGCCTGATCGGGGCGCGCGATTTGACCATCGCGACCGCATTCGTGCGCCGCTTTACCCGCCGGGCCGCGGGCGGCGCGGCGGTGGGCACGCTGGCGGGGATGGCCGCGATCGCCGCGCTGCCCGACATGCAGGCGGCGGGCGGGTTCCTGACCGGCCTCGGCTTTGCCGGCTGGGGCTGGCTGTGGCCGCTGCTGGTGCCGGTGATCGGCGCGGCCTTGGGCTTTGCCGCGACGCGGGCCGCCGCGCTGCGGATGCTGCGCGGGCTGCGCTGATGGCGGGCCGGGCGCCGGATTACCGTCCCGGCCGGCTGGGGCCGCTGTGGTGGCTGCGGACGCTGACCTATTACCTGCACGTCAGTCTGGCGACGCTGGTGCTGGGCATTTGGGGACTGCCCAAGGCCCTGACCGGCGGGCGGCAGGGGGCGCAGCGGGTGGCGACCGTCTGGATCGCGCATATGCTGCGCGCCGCGCGCTGGCATTTCGGCGTCCGGGTCGAGGTGCGGGGCACGCCGCCCGCCGCCGACTGCATCGTGGCGGCCAAGCACCAAAGTTTCCTCGACATCCTGGCGATCTCGGACGCCTGCCCGCAGCGCGCCTTTGTCATGAAAAAGGAAATCATGCGCGTGCCGATCATGGGCTGGTTCGCGCGCGAGGTCGGGTCCGTCCCCATCGACCGCGGCCGCGGGGCCGAGGCGCGCAACGCCATGATCCGCGCCGTCAACGCGGCAATGGCGCAGGGCCTGGGCCAGCTGATCATCTATCCCGAGGGCACGCGAACGCGCCCCGGCACCCGCCGCCCGTGGAAGGCGGGCGTCGCCACGCTGTATCAGGCGACGGGCCTGCCCTGCCAGCCGGTGGCCGTGAACTGCGGCATGTTCTGGCCGCGCGAGGGACTGCGCGTCCGCCCCGGCGTCGCGGTGATCGAGTTCCTGCCCCCGATCCCCCCCGGCCTGCCGCCCGCCGACCTGCTGGCGCGGGTCGAGGCCGAGGTCGAGGCCGCCTCGGACCGGCTGATGGCCGAGGCGGGGCTGGCGCTGCCGGCGCGCCCGCACGTCGCATGACACTGGACATCGCGCGCCCCCGCGCCTAGCCCTTGGCGGTTCCCCGCAGCCAGAGCCCGCGCGATGCCCCCCATCATCGAGATCGACCACCTGTCCAAGCGTTACGATAGCGGCACCCACGCGCTGGACGACGTGTCCCTGACCATCGAACCGGGCGAGATCCTGGCCCTGCTGGGACCGAACGGAGCCGGCAAGACGACGCTGATTTCCACCATCTGCGGGCTGGTCGTGCCGACATCGGGCACGGTCCGCGTTGGCGGTCACGACATCCGCAGCCAGTGGCGCGCGGCGCGCCGCCTGATCGGGCTGGTGCCGCAGGAAATCGCGCTGGAACCGTTCGAGAAGGTGGCGGACTCGGTCCGCTTCACCCGCGGGCTTTACGGCGAGGGGCCGGACGAGGCGCACCTGGAAAAGCTGTTGCGCAGCCTTGCGCTGTGGGACAAGCGCGACGCGAAAACGCGCGAGCTGTCGGGCGGGATGAAGCGCCGGGTGCTGATCGCCAAGGCGCTGTCGCACCGGCCCAAGGTGCTGTTCCTGGATGAACCCACCGCGGGCGTGGACGTGCATCTGCGCCGCGAGATGTGGCAGGTCGTCCGCGACCTGCGCGCCGAGGGCGTGACCATCATCCTGACCACCCATTACCTGGAAGAGGCCGAGGACATGGCCGACCGCATCGGGGTCATCGACAAGGGCCGCCTGCTGCTGGTGCGCCCCAAGGCCGAGCTGATGGGCGAGTTCGGCCGAAAGCAGCTGCGGGTCGAACTGGACCGCCCCCTGAACGGCCTGCCCCCCGGCTGGGACGAAGGGGGGCTGTCGCTGTCCGACGACGGCAGGGTGCTAACCTATGACTATGACGCGCGGGCCGAACGCACCGGCATCGGCCGCCTGCTGGCCGAGCTGAACGCGGGCGGGGTGGGCGTGCGCGACGTGGCGACGCGGCAATCCTCGCTGGAGCAGGTGTTCATGTCGCTGCTGGAGGAGAACGCATGACCGCGATCAACTGGCCGTCGGTGCGCGCCATCTTCCACCACGAGATGTCGCGGTTCTTCCGCACGATCTGGCAGTCGCTGGCCTCGCCGGTGATCTCGACGGTGCTGTATTTCATCGTCTTCGGCGCGGCGATCGGCGGGCGCATCCAGTCGATCGAGGGCGTGGCCTATGGCGCGTTCATCGTGCCCGGCCTGATGATGCTGACGGTGCTGCAGCAGTCGGTGTCGAACGCCAGCTTTGGCATCTATTTCCCCAAGTTCTCGGGCACGATCTATGAATATCTGGTCGCGCCCACCGGCTGGATCGAGGTGACGCTGGGTTTCGTCGGGGCGGCGGCCGCCAAGGCGGTGCTGATCGCGCTGGTCATCCTGCTGACCAGCTTTTTCTTTGTCGGCGCCCATGTCGCGCACCCGGTCTGGATGCTGGCATTCCTGATCCTGACGGCGGTCGGATTTTCCCTGCTGGGGTTCATCGTCGGGCTGTGGGCGCGCAACTTCGAACAGCTGCAGATCGTGCCGCTGATGGTCATCACGCCGTTGGTCTTTCTGGGGGGCGCGTTCTATTCGGCGTCGATGCTGCCCCAGCCGTGGGACGCCATCGCGCGGTTCAACCCGGTGCTGCACCTGATTTCCGGGTTTCGCTGGTCGTTCTTCGACTTTGCCGACGTCCCCGTCGGGCTGTCGCTGGTCGCCGTGACGGCGATGATCGTCGTCTGCCTGGCGGTGATCCGCTGGATTTTCGCGACGGGCTGGCGGCTGCGCGACTGAGGCGGGGATGTGGCCGCCGTGACTCTTCTGCAGGTTGTTTTTCGCGGCCTGCTGAAATTGCTTGTATTTAGCAAAATCAAGGACATTGTGCAACTCAAAGACAACTAAAAGTTGAAGGGGCGGGCCGTGTTCACCATTTACAACGCAAGCATTCTGCTGGACGGGATGCCAGCTGCCGGTGAACTCATCGTCCCCATGCACTCGGAGATGATCGCGGACGGCGAAATGTCGCGGACGCTGCCCGGGTTGACGGTCCAGAATGTCACTGCCGGACGGGTGTCGCGGGGCGACACGATCACGGTCAAGGACGTCGATTACAAGGTCGCCAATATCCACTGGGTTGACGGCGTCTACGAACTGGGAAACGGGTTCGGCTCGTCTCCATCGACGGTGCTGACGATGACCGGCGGGGACGGAACGACGCTGCGCCTTTGGGTGCCGATAGATGGCTATATTCCGCCTGGCACTCAGGTCGACCCCAAGGCCGGGCAGTTGTTCTCATACCAGGTCGACAACATTTATCCTGAGATCTACATCCCCGCGGACATGATCGACACCGACGAACGCGTCTTCGTCATGTGCTTTGCCAGCGGCACCATGATCGAGACGGCGGACGGGCCGCGTCCGGTCCAGCGTCTGCGGGTGGGCGACCTGATCGTGACGCGCGACCACGGGCTGCAGCCGCTGCGCTGGCTGGGCGGGCGCCGCCTTGACGGGGCGACCCTGCAGCGGCAGCCGCAGCTTGTCCCCGTGCGGATCGCGGCGGGCGCGCTGGGGCGCGGGCTGCCCGCGCAGGATCTGGTCGTCTCGCCCCAGCACCGTATCCTGATCCGCTCGTCCATCGCCCAGCGGATGGCAGGTTCGCCCGAGGTGCTGGTCCCGGCGATCCACCTGCTGGACCTGCCCGGCGTGGACCGCGCCCCGGCGGCCGGTGGCGTCGCCTATTGGCACCTGATGTTCGACGCGCACGAGATCGTGCTGGCCAACGGGGCCGAGGCGGAATCGCTTTACGCGGGGCCGGCCGCGCTGGCGGCGATGGACCCGGCCGCGCGGGACGACCTGCTGGCGATCTTTCCCGACCTTGCCGGGGCGAACGGCGACGAACGGCCGACGGCGCGGCCGGTCCTGCCGGGCCGCCGCGCGCGCAAGATGGTGGAACGCGCGGTCCGCAACGACAAGCCGCTGGTCAGCGCGCCGGCCTGACGGCGGCCTAGCGGGCGCACAGCCTGATCTGCGGGTCCAGCGCCTTGACCTGCCGCGCCTTCAGCTTGGTCATGTTCAGGTCGTGGCGCCATTCGGCGTTCCATTTCCGCAACACGCCGTTGCGGTAATGGGCGGCCATGATCTGATCGACCAGCGGGGGGATGATGCGCGTGCCGGGCAGGCGGGGCGCGTGAAAGCCCACGATGGCGTTCGGACCGAGGCACGCGTTCCGCATCGTCAGATACAGCGTGCAGGCCGACCGGCAATAGCCCCGGATCTCGACCGGGCGGCCGGACGCCTCAAGCTCGGCGCGGCGCTGCACGGCCGCCATGACGTTGCCGCCCTTGTCGTTGACGATCAGGATCGGCTTGGCGCGCGTGGCGGCCAGATGCAGCGCGGCCGTCCCGCCCGCATGGGCGCGATCGGCGGGAACGGGCGACTGGGCCGCGACGGCGGGGGACAGGCCCGACAGGGTCAGCGCGGCGACGAGGAACAGGTGTCTGATCATGCCGCCATCCTGCCGCGCGCGCGCCCGCGTGAAAAGCCACGCTTGCGCGAGCGTGCCGCGCGCCTGCCATCCGCGACCCCGGTGCCCCGAAGCAACCGGGCGTCGCACGCTGCGCAGGCGCTTTGCGCGGCCGGCCTTCGTCGCTATATGCGGTCGCATGAGCCTGAATCCCCCGAACCTGCGGCCCGACCTGGCCCCCGCGCCATCCTTTGGCGACGACCGCCGCGCCGGCCAGCCCACCATCGGCATGGTCAGCCTGGGTTGTCCCAAGGCGCTGGTCGACAGCGAGCGCATCCTGACCCGCCTGCGGGCCGAGGGTTATGCGATCAGCCCCGATTACACCGGCGCGGATGCGGTGATCGTGAATACCTGCGGGTTTCTGGACAGCGCCAAGGCCGAAAGCCTGGACGCCATCGGCGAGGCGCTGACGGAAAACGGCCGCGTCATCGTCACCGGCTGCCTGGGGGCGGAACCCGACTATATCACCGGCGCCCATCCCCGCGTGCTGGCCGTGACGGGGCCGCATCAATACGAACAGGTGCTGGACGCCGTCCACGCCGCCGTGCCGCCCGCGCCCGATCCGTTCATCGACCTGCTGCCCGCGGCAGGCGTGCGCCTGACGCCGCGGCATTTCGCCTATCTCAAGATCTCCGAGGGCTGCAACCACGCCTGCAAGTTCTGCATCATCCCCGACATGCGCGGGAAACTGGTCAGCCGCCCGGCCCATGCGGTCGTGCGCGAGGCGGAAAAGCTGGTCGAGGCGGGGGTGCGCGAGCTGCTGGTGATCAGCCAGGACACCAGCGCCTATGGCGTGGACCGCAAGTTCGCGACCGAGCGCGGCCACCGCGCCCATGTCACCGACCTCGCCCGCGATCTGGGCCGCCTCGGCGCGTGGGTGCGGCTGCACTATGTCTATCCCTATCCGCATGTGCGCGACCTGATCCCGCTGATGGCGGACACGGCGGCGCGGGGGGCGGGGGTGCTGCCCTATCTGGACATCCCGTTCCAGCACGCCCACCCCGATGTGCTGAAACGCATGGCGCGGCCCGCGGCGTCGGCCCGCACGCTGGACGAGATCGCCGCATGGCGCGCCGCCTGTCCGGGGATCACGCTGCGGTCCACCTTTATCGTCGGCTATCCCGGCGAGACCGAGGCCGAGTTCCAGTATCTGCTGGACTGGCTGGACGAGGCGCAGCTGGACCGCGTGGGCTGTTTCCAGTATGAAAACGTGCGCGGCGCGCGGGCCAACGCGCTGCCCGACCATGTGCCGGACGAAATCAAGCAGGACCGCTGGGACCGCTTCATGACCCGGGCGCAGGCGATCTCGGCCGCCAAGCTTGCCGCCCGGGTCGGCACCCGCCAGCAGGTCATCGTGGACAGCGTGGACGAGGGCGGCGCGACCTGCCGCACGATGGCCGACGCGCCGGAAATCGACGGCAATCTGTTCATCGACGACGGCTTCCAGCAGCTTTCGCCCGGCGATCTGGTGACGGTGACGGTGGACGAGGCCAGCGAATACGATCTGTGGGGGTCGGTGTGACCGACCTGCCCAAGTGGGATCCCGACGGCCGCCCGAAAAAGCCCGGCATCGTCGGGATCGGCGCGCAAAAGGCGGGGACCACGTGGCTCTCGCAGATGCTGTCCCAGCACCCGCAGGTCTGGACGCCGCCGTTCAAAGAGGCGCAGTTCTTCAACCACCGCTTTGTGCCCGAACACCGCGACTGGCTGCCCTGGCATTTCCGCCGCGCCCGGCAGAACCAGCACAAACGCTATGAAAGCCGGGGCCAGACCATTCCCGCGCCGCTCGCCGCCTATCTGGACCGCATCACGCGGGGCGAGATGTTCACCAACCACTGGTACAAGCAGGTCTTCGCCCCTGCGCCCGCGGGCACCATCCCCTGCGACATCACGCCGGAATATTCGACCCTGCCGGACGAGGGCGTGGATTTCGTCGCCCGCTTCCTGCCGCAGGCGCGGTTCATCTATGTCATCCGGCACCCGGTCGATCGCGCGATCAGCCAGCTGAAGATGAACCTGACCCGCAAGAACCGCCGCCCGCCCTCGGTCGAGGCGTGGCTGGCCGAGATCGACGACCCGGTGCTGTATGACCGCGGCGATTACGCGACCTATGTCCCGCGCTGGCAGGCGCGGATCGATCCCGACCGGCTGATGATCCTGCCATTCGGCCGCATCGCCGCGGACCCGGTCGCGGTCCTGCGCGAGGTCGAGGCGTTCTGCGGCCTGCGCCCCCACAGCTATCGCAACCCGGACGCCAAGGTCTTTGCCGCCGCCTCCGGCCTGTCGGTGCCCGAACCCGCCCGCGCCGCACTGCGCGCCCGGCTGGAGCCGCAGTTCGCCTTCCTCGACGCGACGTTCGGACCTTCGTTCACGTCGCAGATGCGCTGACGCCGACGCTTCAACTTGCGGCCAAGGTCGCCTAGATAGCACCCAACCCAGCACAACGAGGCGGATCATGGCCAGTTATCAGTATGTCTATCACATGGAGGGCGTCTCCAAGGGCTATGGCACCGGAAAGAAGACGTTCGAGAACATCCACCTGAACTTTCTGCCCGGCGTCAAGATCGGCGTCGTCGGCGTGAACGGCGCGGGGAAATCCACGCTGCTGCGGATCATGGCGGGCATCGACAAGGATTTCCAGGGCGAGGCATGGGCCGCCAAGGGCGCGACCGTCGGCTATCTGCCGCAGGAACCGCAGCTTGACCCGGCGCTGAACGTGCGCGGCAACGTCATGGAGGGCGTGCGCGCCAAGCAGGCCAAGCTGGACCGCTATAACGAGCTGGCGATGAACTATTCCGACGAGACGGCCGACGAAATGGCCGCCCTGCAGGACGAGATCGACGCCCAGAACCTGTGGGATCTGGACAGCCAGGTCGATGTCGCGATGGAGGCCCTGCGCTGCCCGCCCGACGACGCCGACGTCGAAACGCTGTCGGGGGGCGAGCGCCGCCGCGTGGCGCTGTGCAAGCTGTTGCTTGAGGCGCCCGACATGCTGCTGCTGGACGAGCCGACCAACCACCTGGACGCCGAAACCATCGCCTGGCTGCAAAAGCACCTGATCGAATATCCCGGCACGATCCTGACGGTGACGCACGACCGCTATTTCCTGGACGACATCACCAGCTGGATCCTGGAACTCGACCGGGGCAGGGGCATCCCCTATGAGGGCAACTATTCGGCGTGGCTGGAACAAAAGGCCAAGCGGCTGCTGCAAGAAGCGCGCGAGGACAAGGCCAAGCAGAAATCGATGGAGCGCGAGCTGAACTGGATTCGCGCCGGCGCCAAGGCACGTCAGGCCAAGCAGAAGGCGCGGATCAACGCCTATAACGAGATGGCGTCGAAATCCGAACGCGAAAAGATCGCCAACGCCCAGATCGTCATCCCGAACGGCGAACGTCTGGGGGGCAAGGTCTTCGACGTGACCGGCCTGAAAAAGGCGATGGGCGACAAGCTGCTGATCGAGGATCTGACGTTCTCGGTTCCGCCGGGCGCCATCGTCGGCGTCATCGGCCCGAACGGCGCCGGGAAATCGACGCTGTTCCGCATGCTGACCGGAAACGACACCCCCGACGAGGGCGAGATCGTCGTCGGCGAGACGGTCCAGCTGTCCTATGTGGACCAGTCGCGCGACGCGCTGGACCCGAATGCGACCGTGTGGGAGGAAATCTCGGGCGGGGCCGAGGTGATCCAGCTGGGCGACGCCAGCATGAACAGCCGCGCCTATGCCGGGGCCTTCAACTTCAAGGGCGGCGACCAGCAGAAAAAGGTGGGCCTGCTGTCGGGCGGCGAACGCAACCGCGTCCACATGGCGAAGCTGCTGAAATCCGGCGGCAACGTCCTGCTGCTGGACGAGCCGACCAACGACCTGGACGTCGAAACCCTGCAGGCGCTTGAAGCCGCGCTGGAGGATTTCGCCGGCTGCGCCATCATCATCAGCCACGACCGTTTCTTCCTGGACCGCCTGTGCACCCATATCCTGGCGTTCGAGGGCGACGCGCATGTCGAGTGGTTCGAGGGCAACTTCGAGGCCTATGAAGAGGACAAGGTGCGCCGCCTGGGGCCGGATTCGATCGAGCCGAAACGGGTGAAATACAAGAAATTTGCGCGGTGAGGGGCCGGATGCTATGATCGGCCCCTCAGGAGGTGGCAATATGGCGTATCCGGATCAGATCACGGCAACCGTCCGGCGGGTGTCAGACGACGGGGTGGTCGTCGCGGTGGACGGGCGCCAGCGTGCGCATGCCTTCGATGTCGCCGAGATCGGCGTCTGCGAGACATCAAGGCAATCCCTGCCGGTCGAGATTGGCGAGACGATCACGATCATCTCTGACGGCATGAGGACCACGGTGACGCTCGACTGAATGCAGTTCTTCGAGTTCGCTCCGGATTTGCTGGATCGTGAGGCGCTTCAGGTCAGCGCAGCGCCTCACCTTCCCGCCTTTCTGAGCGAGAGGGGCGTTTTCCCCGACCTCAAGCCGATGCTTCCCGGGGCGGTCGTTCTTTTCGCCCCCCGCCGGCCCGGTGTCGGTCAGCGGCTGATAATCGAGTCGCAAAAGCGCAAGGTCTCGGCAAAGCATGCGCAATGGACCCACGTCGGCATCTATATCGGCGACGGCTATGTGTGCGAGGCGATGCCCGAAGGCGTCATCATCGGCAACGTCTATTCCAAGTTGCAGACGCAGCGCATCCGGTTCCGGTATCATGCGAAAATCAGCCGAGAGCAAAGCTATGTCGTTGCCATCAAGGCATTGCTGAGACGTGGCGACCGATACGGCTGGCGCAGGATCGCCGCGCATGTGAAGACATATCTTCGCGGACACGATCTGTTGCCGAGGTCCGGCATCAGCCGTCTTGCCGAGGAATCGCGGCACGTCTGTTCGACGCTATGTCATGAAGCGATCTATCAGGCGACCCGTCTTCCATGCTTTTCGCATCCCGTGGACTCACCCAGCCCCTGCGACTACTCGATCTCGAACGAACTGGTCGACCACGACCATAACTGGCTGTCGTTCGTGGACTGAAATCCGCGCGTGTCCTGCCGCGCGGCTTCTCCCATTCATCCTACGGTCCTTGCGCCCCGCAGCCCCGGACCCCGCCGGCCGGGACGCGCCCGTGGCAACGCGCCGGCCGGATGGCTTCCCGCCAGCCTTGTCCGGCCGGGTGTGCGGGGGTTCGAACCGCGTCGCAAACGCCAGCGGATCAACGATCCCGGCCGGCAAGCCACCGCACAGCAAGCGCGTCTGACCCCGCGGTCAGGACGACAGGTTCCGCCCCTTTGACGCGCAACCGCTGCCGCTTGCGGCCTTGGGCCGGACTGTTGCCGGCGCTTCGGCGGGCGCGGGGGTCTGCCCCGTGGCGACGGGCGGCGTCGGGGTGGGGCTGTCCTGGGCCAGCGTCGGCGACAGGCTGGCGAAAACGAAGATTACAGCCGCGGGGGCCATCGACAGCAGGCGCTTCATGACACACCTCGTTCTGAAGACTCGGGGACTCAGGGGATCGAAGATCGTGTTCCCCGACTATGCGCGCGCCGCGGGCGTGTGACAACGCCGATGGTCGGCGCCGTGGAACTCGCTGCCATCGCAACGGGTTGGCTGTGCGAACGTCACGAAAGGACCACCCATGAAAGGCGCGCTTGCCTGGCTGATCGGCATCCCGATCCCCATCATCATCATCCTGTATCTGCTGGATGTGTTCTGACCCGTGCAGCGGGCGGGCTGCCGGTGGCGGGCCGCCGTCGCGTTCAGACGATATCCCAAGGCACGGTGAACTCACCCAGCTTTGCGCGCAACGCGGCCTCGTCGGCGGAGCCGCGGGCGACCTTGGCGACCAGTCCGCGCTTCTTGTCCTCGGCGACCTCGACCACCCTGGCGCCCGTTCCCGACAGCGCGCCGTTCAGCACGCGCGCGATGGCCAGGCGGCGCAGGTCGGGCTTGAAGATCTTGCCGACGGCCGTCTTGGGCAGCTCGGGCAGGATCTCGAGGTGTTTCGGCACGGCGGCGCGTTCGTGGATGTGGCGGCGGGCGTGGTCCATCAGCTCGGCCTCGGACGCCGAGGCCCCGGCCACCAGTTCGACATAGACGCAGGGCAGCTCGCCCGCAAAGCTGTCGGGCTGGCCGATGGCCCCGGCGACGGCGACGGCCGGATGGCTCAGCAGCGCCGTCTCGATCTCGGCGGGGTCGATGTTGTGGCCGCCGCGGATGATCAGATCCTTGGCGCGGCCGGTGATCCACAGATAGCCGTCGGCGTCCAGCCGCCCCAGATCGCCGGTGCGCAGATAGCGTCCCTCGGCGAACAGGTCGCGGTTCTTGTCCGCCTCGGTATAGGTAGACCCCTCGAACACGCCGGGGTTGGCCACGCAGATTTCCCCCACCTCGTCCACGCCGCAATCCACCACCCCCGCAGGGGTGTGGCGCAGGATGCGGACATGGGTATAGGGCAGGGGAATCCCCACCGACCCCACCTTTTTCAGCCCGTCCACCGGGTTGCAGCTGACCAGGCAGGTCGCCTCGGTCAGGCCATAGCCTTCGGCGATCTCGACCCCGGTGGCGGCCTTGAAGCGGTTGTAAAGCTCGATCGGCAGCGCGGCCGAGCCCGAGATCGCGGTCCGCAGCGATGACACGTCGGCGTTCACCGGCCGCTGCATCAGCGCGGCGATGGCGGTCGGGACCGTGATCAGGAACGTCGCCTGCCAGCGTTCGATCAGCTTCCAGAAATTGTCGAAGACGCCGTCGCCGCGATAGCCGGCGGGCGTCGGCAGGACCATATGCGCCCCCGACCGGATGCAGGCCATCAGGATCGGATAGGCCGCAAAGACGTGGAACAGCGGCAGCGGGCACATCAGCACGTCGGTTTCGTCGAACAGCAGCTCGCCGCCCAGAAAGCCGTTATAGATCATGCCGGAATATTTGTGCTGCGCCACCTTGGGCATGCCGGTGGTGCCGCCGGTGTGGAAATAGGCGGCAACGCGGTCCTGTGCGGGGTCGTCGAACGTCAGCTTGTCGTGGCGCTGCGCGGACGCCGCCGCCTCGAAGTTCAGGACGCGCGCCTTGTGGCGTGCGACCACGCGGGGGCGGATCAGGGGGACGATCAGCCGTTTCGCGCCGGTCAGATAGCGGGCTAGATCGACCTCGATCACGGTCTGGACGTTCGGCGCGAGCGCCAGCGCCTCGGCCGCCTTCTGGGCGACGTCGGTCTTGGGCATCGACTTCAGCGTGACCAGCACCTTGGCGCGGGTTTCGCGCAGGATGCCGGCGATATGCTCGGGGTCCAGCAGCGGGTTGATCGGGTTCACGATCCCCGCGGTGGCCCCCGCCAGCAGCACGGCAGGGGTTTCCAGGCAGTTGGGCAGCAGATAGGCGACGGTGTCGGTCGGCCCGACCCCAAGGCTGCGGAACAGGTTCGCCGCCTCGGTGACGCGCTCGTGCAGCTCGGTCCAGGTCAGCGTGCAGGCGCGGGCGCGCGGGTCCGACATCAGCTGGAACGAGATCGCCGGCCGGTCGCCGTGGCGGTCGCGCACGTCGGTCAGAAAGCCATAGATCGTGCGGGGAAGGTCGCGGTCCTCGTAAGCGGATTGTTGTTCGATCCGGTTGCGATCGGCGAAGGTCGAAAAGCGGCCCATGTTCCCCCCAAAATGCCGGTTGTCCCGGCGTGTCCCGTGCCGGCGTCAGCGTCCGGTCCCCCACCGGCACAATGGGCCGGAATCCGCCGGCCGGGCAAGCGCGGGTAAGCGGTTATACGCAGCGTCAGCCCGCGGGGGCGCCGGATCGTTCAAGTTCTAGACAACCGGCGGTTGCGCGAGCGATTTGCTTGTCCTAGTTGCTGCCTGCAGCAAACAGAGGATTTCCTGATGTTCAAGGGACGACTGGGACTGGCGGCGGGCACGGTCGCGGCACTGGCGATCACCGCGATGGCCGCGCAAGCCGAGGTGAGCGTCAAGGCGGCACCGGCGGGCGCTGCCAACTGCACGGCCACCAGCGGCCAGGACAACCGCGCGGGCGCTGCCGCCACCAGCCAGCTGCGCGCGCAAGCGGGCCTGCCGCCGGTGCGCGCCAGCGCGCTGCTGGCCAAGGTCGCCGCGGCGCACGCCTGCGACATGGCCCGGCGCGGCACGATGGCCCATGCCGGCAGCCGCAGCAAGGGCCCGGCGCAGCGCGTCAAGCAGATGGGCTATGCCCCCCGCGTCACGGCCGAGAACATCGCGGCGGGACCATTCGGACTGGGCCAGGTTCTGGGCGCGTGGAACGGATCGCCGGGACACCGCGACAACATCATGATCCCGCAGGTCCGCGACTATGGCATCGGCCGCGCGGTCGGCGCGGACGGCAAGACGGTGTTCTGGGCGGCCGTCTATGCGGCGCCCAAAGGCCGCTGAGGGTTCGTCGGGTCAGCGCGGCGCGTTGGCGCGACGGTCCGGCAGGAATGCGGCCATAGCCGCGATGGCGTGACAGTGATCGACCCCGCAGCGGGCGCCCGGTCGGTCCGGCGCCTGGTGCCGGGTGGCGCCCTGTGACGGGCGGCAGACCCGCGATTCGGCGACGCAAGAACGGCAAGACGGCGCGGGCTGACTGTCAGTTGCGCTGACGAACCCCTCGCCGCCGCCCCCATGTTGCGACGGTGTGGCGCTGTCGCGGCTGCGCCGCTGATTTCGTCACTAATCAACTGGAATTGGTGCCGCAGAAGGGATTCGAACCCCCGACCCCATCATTACGAATGATGTGCTCTACCAGCTGAGCTACTGCGGCGTGCCGCGCGAATTAGCACAGGGTCTCGCGCGGGGGAAGGGGGTCAGGCGTTTTTTGCGGCCTCGTTCGGCACGATCGGCTCGACGTCCGGGCGGACGGGCGGGTTGCCGGCGTCGTTGATGGCCGTGGCGGCCGCGGGGGCCGGAACAGGGGTGATCGTGACCACCGTCGCAGGCTCGGCCGGGTGCGCGGGCGGCTGCACGGGCCGGGCCACGGGGTCGGGATGGGTCACGGTCATCGACGGGGCATAGTCGGATTCGCGCGGCACCATGCCCGGGCGCACATTGGCGATTTCGGGGGCGGGGCGCACCGGCGACGTGGCAGCCGTGGCCGCAGGCGCAGGGTGGGACGATGCCGCCACGCGGCCCGGATGGGGCAGGTTGCGGCGTGCGCCGTGGTCGTCGGGATCGGGGTCCGGCACCGAGGCCCCGGCGGGGCGGCCGACGATCAGGGGCAGCATCTCGACCCCGTTGGCGCTGGCGGCGCGAAGCGGCATGGGCGGCTCGCGCCAGGTCAGCGTGTCGAACCCGTGGCAGCTGTCGCAGACCGGCGCCCAGTCGGTCATGATGTTGTGGCAGTTGTCGCAGACCCACTGCGGGCCGCGGCTGGCGTTCATGGCGCGCGCAAGCCAGCCCCGCACGACGCTGTCGTCCGCCCCCTCGCCGCGTTCGACGGCGGCCATGATCGCCAGCGACCGCACGGTCGGGTGCTTTTCGGCGATGGTGCCCAAGGCGCGGCGCGCGGCGGGGAAATCCTCGGCGGCCAGCGCCAGCTCGGCCTGCAGCAGGCGCGATTCCTCGTGCGTGGGGGCTTGGCGGACCAGCTCCTCGAACCGGCGCTGGCGCTGCGCGGGCGTCTCGTCGGGGACGATCTCGGCATAGGCCGCGGCCAGCGCCGGGTGGGGTTGCGCCGCCCAGGCCTTTTGCAGCAGGCGGGTGGCGTTGCGGGTGTCCTTTTGCGCCAGATAGCTGCGCGCCGCCAGCACCGCCGCCGGCACCAGGTCGGGCGAGGCGCGGTTGGCGCTGATCGCCGCCTCGCGCGCGCTGATGGAATTGCCGTGCGCCAGCACCTCGCTGGCCTCTTGCAGGGCCAGCACAGCGTCGCGGCGCAGGTGCAGATCCTGCGGGATCGCGCCCTGGCGGCGCTTGTCCTTCAGCGTGGCGCGCGCGCCCTTCCAGTCATGGCTCTGCGTCTGCAGCCCCAGCAGCGTGTCCTGCAGTTCGGGCAGCGACGGTTTCAGCGCATAGGCCTTTTCGGCCAGTTTCAACGCCTTGTCGGTGTGCCCCAGCGCCATCTGGCGCTGCATCAGGCCGCGGATGCCGACAAAGCGGGTGCGCTGGTCGGCCAGCATCTCGCGATAGACGGTGTCGGCGCGGTTGGCGTCGCCGGTGATCTCGGCCGCCTGGGCGGCCAGCAGGTTGGTCAGGTGCGGCTGGTCCAGAAACCGGGCCGCGCGCGACGCCTTGTCCTGCGCCAGCCGCCCCTCGCCCGAGGCGACGGCCAGCATCCCCTCGGCCAGCGCCTGATATCCCTTGCGCTCGCGCGAGCGGTCGAAATAGCGGTCGATGGCGGTGCGGTCGCCCATCAGGAACCGCAGGAAGGCCAGCGCCAGCCGCAGGATCTGCACGACCAGCCACGCCGCCAGGATCAGCACGATGACCGCCACGGCGGCCTGCACCGGACCCAGCGCGAATTCGGTGCCGTTGAACCGGACGATCAGCGCCTGACCGGTTTCGGCCAGCCGCATCGCCCCCAGCGCCGCCGCCAGGACCACGGCGAAGAAGAACACGATCTTGAGCAGCGACAGCAGCATCGGGCGGACCTCAGTTGGACGGGGCGGCAGGGGCGGCGGCCGCGGGGGATTTTTCGTCGTCGGCGGCGGCGGCAGGCTGGGCCGCAGCGGGCGTGGACGCAGGCGCAGTGCCGGGTGCTGTGGCTGGCGCGGGCGCGGTGGCTGGCGCGGGCGCGGGCGCGGGCGCTGGCGTGGCGGCTGGCGCAGGCGCTGGCGCCGTCGTGGCGGCTGGCGCAGGCGCTGTGGCCGCGTCGGCGGGCGTGGCGGGTTCCGCCGCCGTGCCGGTCGCCCCGGCCGGCGCGGTCAGGCCGGACAGCGCCGCCTGCGCGTCGGCATAGGCGCGCGCCTTGGCGGTCCAGTCGGCCATCGCCGGGCGCGCGGCTTCGGGCAGTCCCTCGATCTCGGCCAGCGCCGCGGGGATATCGCCGCGCCCGACCGCCTCGCCCGCGCGCGACAGCACCGCGTCGGCATCGGTCCCCGCGCGCGGCGCGACCGAGCGCGCGCCGGTCTGGGCGCGCAGGAAATTGCCGATCGTGCTGCCCTGACCCTGCGCGGAACGGGCGCGCAGGTCCGCGGCCACCGCGTCGCGGGCCGCGTCGTCGAACTCGGCGATCAGCGTGTCCAGCGGCACGACCGGCACGGTCAGCGCGGCCGGGGCCTCGACGCCCGCGTCGGCCAGCTGCGCCAGCGCCGCGTCGCGCGCGGCACCGGTCTGGATCGCGGTTCCCAGCGCGGCGGCGGCGGCGGCCGACTGCGCGCGGCGTGCGGCGTCGTCGGCCGCGCCCTGCAACTCGGCGGCCCGCGCCTCGGCGGCGGCCAGCCGGGCGTCGGCCTCGTCGGCGGCGGCGATGATGCGCGCCTGCGCCGCCTCGGCCTGCGCGGCAAGCTGGATCACCTGTGCGATCTGCGCGGGATCGACGGCGGGGCGGGCGGCCAGCGCCTCGACCTGCGCGGTCAGCGGGGCCAGGTCGGGCCCGGGCTGGGGTTGCAGCGCGGCGATCCTGGCGTCCAGCGCCGCAAGCTGTTCGGCCTGGGCGGCCAGCGTCGCGGCCAGGTTGCCGTCGGGCTGCGGGGTGGCCGGGGCTTCGGCGATCAGCTTGCGCGCGGCGTCGGCCCCGGCGGCGCTGGCCGCCTCGCGCGCTTGCGCCAGCAGCTGGTCGCCCCGCCCGGTCAGACTGGCGGCCGAGGATGCCAGCGCCGCATCGGCGGCGGCGGTGGCGGCGGACTGCGCGGCCGCGACGCTGCGCTGCTCGACGGCGGCGGCCTGGGCGGTCATTTCGGCGCGGGCGGCCTCGACGGCGGCGGCGCGGGCCTGTTCGGCCAGGGCGGCGCTGTCCACGGCCGGGGCCGCGGGCACCGGCTGCCACGCGGCGGGCAGGCGCGGGATCGCCCACCACGCAGCGCCCGCGCCCAGCCCCGCCGCGACCACGCCGCCCAGGACCAGCGGGGCAAACCCGCCGCGCCGTGCGGGCGTCGGGGCGGGCGCGGCCTTGCGGACGACGGGCGCAGGCTGCGCCGCGGCGCTGTCCTGGGACCAGACCGGCGGGGGCGGCGGTGCGTCGGACGACGACGGCCCCAGCGGCCGGTCGGCAGATGCGGCATGGTCGCGGCCCGCATCGTCGCCGTCCGCGCCGTCTGTCACGTCTGCCGGCCCAACCGCATCGCCGAAGGCGCCGGATCTGGGCAACGCGGCGGGGCGATCCCCGCCCGCGCCGACAAGGCCCGATTCGATCATGGGATGGTCGCTCACGGGGGCGTCGGCGTCCGGTCCGGGCAGCGGGGCGGCCCCGGTGTCGCGCAGGTCCAGCGCCGCGCCGGGTGCGGCGGGCTGGCCCTCGCGCGGGGCGGAAAGGCCCCCTTCGTCCGTTGCGCCGTCGAACGCGGCGGGCTGGTCCCCGGCGGGATCCTGGGTGCGGTCGATGTCGCTCGTCATGGCGCGGCGTTCCCTGCGGCGGCCGGCCGCGCAGGGCGGCCGATCCGGTCAACAATTCAGTATGGTCGGCCGCCCTGTGCGCGCCGGGTCGGGCCACACTAGACGCGGCGTGCCACCGGCTCAACCCGGGGCCGATGCGAATGTTCCGGGCGCGGGCGGGCGCGCGACGCGGCGTCAGCGCGGCGTGTCGCACAGCGCCGCGACGGCGGCATGGACCCCCGGCGCATCCGGCGTCAGCGCCACGATCCGCCGCGCCGCCGGGGCGTCAAAGGCCAGATCGGCGGCGGCGCTGATCGGCGCGATCCACAGGGGCGCGCGCGCCCGCGCGACCGCCGCCGCCGCCAGCCGGGCCGAGCGGGGCGAGAACAGCGGCAGGATCACCGGCGCGCCCCCCGCCAGCGCCTCCGCGGCCCGGGCGGGCAAAGGCAGCGCCGTCTGCGCATAGGTCACGACCGCAGGCAGCCCCAGTTCCGCCGCGACATGGGCGCCGCGCACATGCACCCAGCCCGGCCCCAATCCATGCAGCATCGGCATCAGCCGCGCCGCGTCGCCCGGCCCGGCCTGCGCGGCAAAGCCCGCGGCCGCCGCCACCTCGGCCGTGCGGGGTCCGACGCAGAGCGCCGGGCGTCCGCGACCCGGCCCCGCGAAGGCCACGCCGTTTTCCGACGTGAAGACCAGCCCCGCCGCCCCGTCGACAGCCGCGCGGTCGTGGGGCAGCGGCTCGATCCGCATCAGCGGCGCGATGATGGTGTCCAGCCGCAGATGCGCAAGCTCGGCCGCCAGCCGCAGGGCGGCGGGTTCGGGCCGGGTGATCAGCAGCACGGGACGGGGGCCGTCCGCCGGGCCGTTCATGTCGGGGGAAGGGGGCGCGCGCATGGTGTTTTCCTTGGCCCGATGATAACCGGGGCCAGACCGACTAGGCGCTTGCGCCACCCGAACTCAACCCCTCAGCCGCGCCAGTGTCCCCATGATCCTGACCTTTCTTGGCATCGAAAGCAGCTGCGACGACACCGCCGCCGCGGTCGTGCGCAGCGACGGGACGATCCTGTCGTCGGTGGTCAGCGGCCAGACGGCGCTGCACGCGGCCTTTGGCGGCGTCGTGCCGGAGATCGCCGCCCGCGCCCATGCGGAACGCCTGGACGGCTGCGTCGAACAGGCGCTGGGTCGCGCGGGCGTCGCGCTGCGCGATATGGACGGCATCGCGGTCACGGCCGGGCCGGGGCTGATCGGGGGCGTCATGGCGGGGGTCATGCTGGCCAAGGGGCTGGCCGCGGGGACCGGGCTGCCGCTGGTCGGCGTCAACCACCTTGCGGGCCACGCGCTGACCCCGCGGCTGACCGATGCGGTGCAGTTTCCCTATCTGATGCTGCTGGTGTCGGGGGGGCATTGCCAGTTCCTGCGCGTGGACGGGGCGCAGGATTTCACCCGGCTGGGCGGCACCATCGACGATGCGCCGGGCGAGGCGTTCGACAAGGTCGCCAAGCTGCTGGGCCTGCCCCAGCCCGGCGGCCCCGCCGTCGAAGCCGAGGCCGCGCAGGGCGATCCCGCCGCGATCCGCCTGCCGCGCCCGCTGCTGGACCGTCCGGGCTGCGACCTCAGCTTCTCGGGGCTGAAGACGGCGGTGCTGCGCGCCCGCGACGAGGCGATCGCCGCCCACGGCGGGCTGCGCCTGCAGGACCGCGCCGATATCTGCGCCGCGTTCCAGGCGGCGGTGGCCGAGGTGCTGGCCGAAAAGACCCGCCGGGCGCTCGCGGCCTCGCCCGTGCCGCTGATGGCGGTGGCGGGCGGGGTCGCCGCGAACGGGGCGATCCGGGCGGCGCTGGACGGCGTGGCGCGCGAACGGGGCGTGCGGTTCCTGGCCCCGCCGCTGGCGCTGTGCACCGACAACGCCGCGATGATCGCCTGGGCCGGGATCGAGCGGTTCCGCCTGGGCCACCGCGACGGCCTGGACCTGGCCGCGCGCCCGCGCTGGCCGCTGGACCATGCCGCCGCCCCCATGCTGGGTGCGGGCAAGCGGGGCGCCAAGGCATGAGCGTCGCGGTCCTTGGCGCAGGCGCCTTCGGCACCGCGCTGGCGGTGGCGCTGTCGGCCAGCGGGCCGGTGACATTATGGGGACGGCGCATCGGCTGGCGCGGGGAAAACCCGCATCTGCCCGGCGTGGCGCTGCCCGCGAACGTCACCGTGACGGACCGGCTGGACGACATCGGCGCGCCGATCCTGCTGATCGCCATTCCCGCGCAGGCGCTGGCGGGCTTTCTGGGCGACCACGCGGCCGCGCTGGACGGGCGGGCGCTGGTCAGCTGCGCCAAGGGCATCGACCTCGGCTCGGGCCGCTCGCCCGCCGGGATGCTGGCCGCCGCCTGCCCGGCGGCGACCGTGGCCGTCCTGACCGGCCCCAGCTTTGCCGCCGACATCGCGCGCGGCCTGCCCACCGCGCTGACGCTGGCCTGCGCGGACGCGGACGCGGGCTTGCGCCTGCAGCACGCGCTGGCGACGCCGGCGCTGCGGCTTTACCGCACGACCGACGTGACCGGCGCGGAACTGGGCGGCGCACTGAAGAACGTGATCGCCATCGCCGCCGGCGCCGCCATCGGCGCGGGTCTGGGCGACAGCGCCCGCGCCGCGATCGTCACGCGCGGCTTCGCCGAGATGGCGCGGTTCGCCGCCGCGCGCGGGGCCGAACCCGACACGCTGGCGGGGCTCTCCGGCCTTGGCGACCTGATCCTGACCGCGACCTCGGCGCAGTCGCGCAACTTTCGTTTCGGCGTGGCGCTGGGGCAGGGGGCGGGGTTCGACCCGACCGTCACCGTCGAGGGCGCGGCCACCGCCCGCGCCGTCGCCGCCCTCGCCGCGCGGGACGGGGTCGAGATGCCCATCTCGGCCCTGGTCGCCGGGCTTGCCGAGGGGCGGATCGGCGTTAAACAGGCGATGGACCAGCTGCTGGCCCGCCCGCTCAAGGAGGAATGATGCCGCTTTTTGCCGTGATCTGCCGTGACAAGCCCGGCGCGTTGCAGACCCGACTGGACAACCGCCCCGCCCATCTGGCCCATCTCAAGGACAGCGACTGCGTCCGCATGGCCGGCCCGCTGGTCGAGGACGGCGAGATGCGCGGATCGCTGATCGTGCTGGAATGCGACGACGCGGCCGCCGCGCAGGCATGGGCCGACGCCGACCCCTATCGCGCCGCCGGGCTGTTCCGGTCGGCCGAGGTGATCGCGTGGAACAAGGTGATCGGATGAGCCGCCGCTGGCTGTTCAAGTCCGAACCCGACGTCTTCGGCTGGGACGACCTCGTGGAACGCGGCGCGGCGGGCGAGGAATGGAACGGGGTCCGCAGCTTTCAGGCCCGCAACCTGATGCGCGAGATGGCCGTCGGCGATCTCGGGTTCTTCTACCACTCCAACATCGGCAAGGAGATCGTCGGCATCGTCGAGGTGATCGCGCCCGCGCATCCCGATTCCACCGATGACAGCGGCAAGTGGGAATGCGTGGATGTGCGCGCGGTGGAACCGCTGCCGCGCCCGGTCACGCTGGCCGAGGCCAAGTCCGACCCGGCCTTGGCCGGGATGGTGCTGGTCGTCAACTCGCGCCTGTCGGTGCAGCCGGTCACGGAGGGGGAATGGGCCCGCATCCTGACGCTGGCCGGGAACGACGGCCCGGACGCAAGGGCGGAGGCCTGAGATGGAGCTGATGATCGTCATCGCCGCCGCGATCCTGGCGTGGGTGCTGGGGGCGCTGTGGTATCGGCTGACCGGCCGCATGTATGCCAACGCCTCGGCCCTGCAGGTGCGCAACATCGGCGACCCGCGCCGCCTTTCCGTCGTGCCGTATCTGCTGGCGGGCGTGGCGCTGGTCGCGGTGGCCGCGATGATGCGGGTGCTGTTCGTGCGCGCCGGCATCGACGGCCTTGCCGCGGGGCTGGTCTGGGGCGGCGGCCTGGGCGCGTTCCTGGTCGCGCCGTGGTTCCTGATCGAGAACACCTATTCCCCCCGCCCCGCGATGATGACGGTCATCGACATGGGCTATGCCGTGCTGGCCTGCGCGGCCATCGGCGTGGTGATGGGCGGGATCTGACCGGAGCCGGCCCGGTGCAACCTTGGGGCGGGCGGCATCGGCGCGGCCTGTCGGCCAGCGTCCGCGCCGTGACGCAACGGCAAGCGCCCGGCAGGCTTCTGCGCGGCGACCGGCGCGATGATGGACGGGACGTGACGACACGGGACCGACGGTCTCCGGTGCCGCCTTCGCACGGGACAAAGGGAGGCAGCCCCGGCCCGGACCGCTGGTCGCCGGCCTTGCGCAAGGTTCCCGTGCGGTGATGCGCCCACACGCGCCCGTCAGGCTGCCGCGCCGTCGCGCCGGTCGCCGACGCCCCCCGCGCCCATCCCCGCGCCGCATCGTCGCACGCCCCGCCGGCCCGGTCGCCTTGCCCTTGCCGCGCATGCTTCCTAAGACCCCCGGGTCATACGGAGGACAGACATGGCGCGCGGACCCAGGGTGATCGTGGACAGGCCGGCCACGAAACGCATCGGCGCGCTGCGGGCGCTGTGGCCCTTCGTGCGGTCCTATCGCGTGCTTCTGGTCGGGGCGGTCCTTGCGCTGATGCTGACCTCGGGGATCAGCCTGATCCTGCCCGTGGCCGTGCGCCGCGTCGTCGACGGCTTCAACCACGAGGCCGAGCTGCTGGACCAGTATTTCCTGGCAGCGCTCGGCATCACCGCGCTGTTGGCCGTGGGCACCGCGCTGCGTTATGCGCTGGTCACACGGTTGGGGGAACGGGTCGTGGCCGACATCCGCCGCGCCGTGTTCGACCGCGTCATCGGCCTGTCGCCCGCCTTTTTCGAACGCGTCATGACTGGCGAGATCATCAGCCGCATCACCACCGACACCACGCTGATCCTGTCGGTCATCGGGTCGTCGGTGTCGGTGGCGCTGCGGCAGGGGCTGGTCGTCGCGGGCGGCCTGGTGATGCTGCTGTTCACCTCGGCCAAGCTGACGGGCCTGCTGATGCTGGTCGTGCCGGTCGTGCTGGTGCCGATCATCGTGCTGGGGCGCCGACTGCGGGGGCTGTCGCGCGAAAACCAGGACTGGATCGCGGCGTCGTCCGGGTCGGCGTCCGAAAGCCTGCTGGCCGCGCAGACCGTGCAGGCCTTCACGGCCGAGGCGGCGACCCGCGCGGCCTTCGCCGACGTGACCGAGAAATCCTATGTCGCCGCCCGCCGCCGCATCACCACCCGCGCGGTGATGACCGCCGTGGTGATCTTCCTGATCTTCGCCGGCGTCACGGGCGTCCTGTGGGTCGGCGCGCGCGACGTGCGCGCCGACATCATGACGGTGGGCGAGCTGGTGCAGTTCGTCATCTATGCCGTCATGGTCGCAGGCTCGGTCGGCGCGCTGTCGGAACTGTGGGGCGAGCTGCAGCGCGCGGCGGGCGCGACCGAGCGGCTGGGCGAGCTGCTGGCGACACAGGACACGCTGACCGATTCCGCCGACCCGGTGGCGCTGCCTCATCCCGCGCAGGGCCGGATCGAGTTCCGCGACGTCACCTTCCACTATCCCACCCGCCCCGACGTGTCGGCGCTGAACGACGTCACGCTGACCATCGCGCCGGGCGAGACGGTGGCGCTGGTCGGCCCGTCCGGCGCGGGCAAGACGACGGTGGTGCAGCTGATCCAGCGGTTCTGGGATCCCGAAAGCGGCAGCGTCTGCATCGACGGCATCGACCTGCGGCGCATGACGCGCGCCGATTTCCGCCGCGCCATCGCGCTGGTCCCGCAAGACCCGGTGATCTTCGGCGCGACCGCGCGCGACAACATCCGCTTTGGCCGCCCCGACGCGACCGACGCCCAGATCGAGGCCGCCGCCCGCGCCGCCCACGCGCATGATTTCCTGACCGCGCTGCCGGGCGGCTATGACAGCTTTGTCGGCGAACGCGGGGTGATGCTGTCGGGCGGCCAGAAACAGCGCATCGCCATCGCCCGCGCCATCCTGCGCGACGCGCCGATCCTGCTGCTGGACGAGGCGACCAGCGCGCTGGACGCCGAATCCGAACGGCTGGTGCAGGATGCGGTGGACGTGCTGGCGCGCGGCCGCACGACGATCATCGTCGCGCACCGGCTGGCGACGGTGAAAAAGGCCGACCGCATCGTCGTCATGCAGGACGGCCGCATCATCCAGCAGGGCACCCACGACCAGCTGGTCGCGCGCGAGGGTCTTTATGCCCGGCTGGCCCGGCTGCAGTTCACCCAGGGCTAGCGCAGCATCGCCCGCATCAGCGACCGGAACCGCCGGCCATAGGGCGGCGCGACAAGGCCGGTGCCGTTCCAGCGCGCCTGCACCACCACCGCCGTCAGGTGCGACATCCGGTCGAACCCCGCCCGGCCGTGATAGGCGCCCGTGCCGCTGGCCCCCACGCCGCCAAAGGGCAGGTCGTGCTGGGCCACGTGCAGCAGCGTGTCGTTGACCGTGACGCCGCCCGCCACCACCGCATCCAGCAGCCGGTCGCGCGTGGCGCGGTCATCGGTGAACGGATAGAACGCCAGCGGGCGGGGGTGGCGGGCGATCACGGCCAGCGCCTCGTCCAGCGAAGCATAGGGGATCACCGGCAGCACCGGGCCAAAGATTTCCTGCTCGGCCAGCGGCCCGGCCGCGCCCGTCACGATCAGCGGCGGCAGCAGGCGGCGGGCGGGGTCCGGGGCCGCGTCGCTTAACGGGTGCAGGGTCGCGCCTTGCGCGCGGGCGGCCTCGATCCACGCCGCCAGCCGGTCGAACTGCGCGGCCGAGATGATGGTGCTGTAATCCGGGTTGCCGCCAAGCTGCGGGTAATGCCGCCCGACCCACGCCCGGCAGGCCGCGATGAAGGGCTGGACGCCGCTTGTGGGCACCAGCGCGTAATCCGGCGCGATGCAGGTCTGCCCCGCGTTCAGCAGCTTGCCCGCCATGATCCGCGCGGCCGCATGGTCCAGCCGCGCATCGGGCGCGACCAGCGCGGGCGACTTGCCGCCCAGCTCCAGCGTGACGGGGGTCAGGTTCGGGGCGGCAGCGGCCATCACCTTTGCCCCCACGGCCGTCGATCCGGTGAACAGCAGGTGATCCCAGGGCAGGGCGGTGAAACGGGCGGCGATGTCCGGCCCGCCGGTGACGGCCGCCACCTCGGCCGGGTCGAAATGGCGGCCGATCAGCGCGGCCAGGCTTTCGGCGAACTGCGGCGCGTGTTCCGACAGCTTGATCATCGCCCGGTTGCCCGCCACCAGCGCCGAGGTCAGCGGCCCCGCCGACAGCATCAGCGGATAGTTCCAGGGCGCGACGATCCCCGCCACGCCCAGCGGCTGCGGGCGGATCATCGCGCGCGCCGGGCGGAACCACAGCCCCACGCCCGCCCGGCGCGGCGCCATCCAGCGGCGGCCGTGGCGGCGGGCGTGGGCGATGCCGGCCAGTACGGGGAACAGCTCGGCCAGCTCGGTCTCGGCTGCCGGGCGCTGGCCGAAATCGGCGGCGATGGCGCGGGTCAGGGCCGCGCGGCCGTCGCGCAGCGCGCGGTCCAGCGCCGCCAGCCGCGCGTCCCGCGCGGGCCAGTCCACGGCGGGCTGGGCGCGGCTGGCGCGATGCTGGGCGTCGAACAATGCATCAATCGTTTCAGGTCGCATGGCCGCCTTTCTGCTGGTTGCGGGCGTCGTTCCAAGCCGCGTGAAAGCCGCGCCCGATTTCCGTGCGCGCGCGGCCTGCGTTCGGGTAAAGTCGTCGCATGGACACGCTGTTTCCCCTTCCCGATCCCGACGCGCTGTATCGCGCCCTGACCGCGCGCGACCCCGCGTTCGACGGCCGCGCGCTGGTCGGCGTCACGACCACCGGCATCTTTTGCCGCCTGACCTGCCCGGCGCGCAAGCCGCGACCGGAAAATTGCCGCTGGTTCGACAGCCCGGCGGCCGCGCTGGGGGCGGGGTTCCGCCCCTGCCGGCGCTGTCATCCGCTGGGACCGCAAGCGGACGGCGATCCCGTCATCCGCCGGATGCTGGCCGCGCTGACCGCCGATCCCACCCGCCGCTGGTCCGAGGCGGACGTCGCCGACACCGGCATGGACCCGTCCACCGTGCGGCGCGCCTTTCGCCGGCACTATGGCCTCAGCTTTCTGGAACTGGCACGGCAGATGCGGCTGCGCGCAGGCGTGGGCGCGCTGCGGGGCGGGGCGCAGGTGATCGACGCGCAGCTGGACGCCGGCTTCGACAGCGCATCGGGGTTCCGCGAGGCGTTCGCCCGGCTGTTCGGCCATCCGCCGCAGGCGATGACGCAGGGCGCGCCCGGGCTGGTCGCCGACTGGATCGACACGCCGCTGGGGGGCATGATCGCGCTGGCCGACGCGCGCAGCCTGCATCTGCTGGAGTTCGTGGACCGCAAGGGACTGGGCGCCGAACTGCGCGCCATGTCGGCGGGCGCGGGCGGGCGCATCGGGCTGGGCCGCACCGCCGTCACGGAGGCCGCCGAGGCGCAGCTGGCCGACTATTTCGCCGCCCGCCGCCCCGGCTTTGACCTGCCGCTGACGCTGCATGGCACGCCGTTCCAGCGCGCCGTCTGGCAGGCCCTGCGCGAGATTCCCGCCGGCGCGACCGTCAGCTATGGCGATCTGGCCGCCCGGCTGGGCAGGCCCACCGCGGCGCGCGCCATCGCACGGGCCAACGGCGCCAACCAGATCGCCATCGTCGTGCCCTGCCACCGGGTCATCGGGGCGGATGGCACGCTGACCGGCTATGCCGGCGGGCTGTGGCGCAAGCAGGCGCTGATCGACATCGAACGGCGGCTGGCCCGGGGGCGCGGGTGACCCCGCCCGCCGCGCTTGCGTGAAAACCGGTGCGCGCCTAGTGTCGGCCCCGGTTTTCGGGGGGTCCGCGTTGCCGGTTTCGCGTCGTCACGCCATGCAGGGGCTGATGCTGGCCCTTGCGCTGCCCGCCGTGGCGGGTCGGGCGCGGGCGGCCGTCCCCGCGTCCGGCCCGGCGTTGATCATGGTGGACCTTGCCGGATGCAGCTTCTGCGCGGCGTGGCGGCGCGAGATCCTGCCCGGCTATGGCGCCCATCCGGTGGGGCGCGCGCTGCCGCTGACGATCGTGCCTCTGGACGGCCCCTGGCCCGACGGTCTGGTGCTGGACCGCGCGCCGCGGATCACCCCCAGCTTTCTGATCCTGCGCGACCGGATCGAGGTGGCGCGGCTGGAAGGCTATCCCGGCCCCCGCCATTTCTGGCCCGCGCTGGTTCAGGTGATGAACGGGGGCGGGGCATGACCGCGCCCGCGCCGCAGCCGCTGCGCCCCGACCCCGCCGCCGAGCCGGGCCTCATGGCCGCCCGCGCGGCCGAGGCAGCGGCGCTGCTGAAGGCGCTGGCCCACGAGGGGCGGCTGATGATCCTGTGCCACCTTGTCACGGGCGAAAAAAGCGTGGGCGAACTGGAAACCCTGCTGGGCCAGCGCCAAGCGGCCGTCAGCCAGCAGCTGGCCCGCCTGCGCGAGGATGGGCTGGTCAGCTGCCGCCCGGACGGCAAGGCGCGGCTTTACGCGCTGGCCGACGACCGCGCGGCCGAGATGATGGGCGCGCTGCACCGCGTGTTCTGCGCCGACCCGGCCGGGCGCCCGTGACGCCCCTTTGCTCGCCCCGGCCGCTGCGCTAAAGCCTGCCCGACCGCTTGCGACAGGGAAACAGGCCAATGCACGACATCCGCATCATCCGCGACGACCCCGCCGGGTTCGATGCCGCACTGGCGCGGCGCGGGCTGGCGCCGATGTCGCCCGCAATCCTTGCGCTGGACGCCGAACGCCGCGCCCGCATCGCCGAGGCCGAGGCCGCGCAGGCCGACCAGAACCGCGCCAGCAAAGAGGTGGGCGCCGCCAAGGCCCGCGGCGACGATGCCGGGTTCGAACGGCTGCGCGCGCTGGTCGCCGACAGCAAGGCGGCGGTCGCCGCCCAGTCCGCCCGGGCCGAGGCGCTGGACCGCGAATTGCGCGACCTGCTGATGACCATCCCCAACCTGCCGTTGGACCGCGTGCCCGACGGCGCGGATGAACGCGACAACGTGGAAATCCGCCGCTGGGGCCAGCCCCGGGCGCTGGATTTCACGCCGTCCGAGCATTTCGACATCGCGGGCGTGCAGGGCGGCATGGACTTTGCCACCGCCGCCAAGCTGTCGGGGGCGCGCTTTGTCGTGCTGAAGGGGGGCGTCGCGCGCATTCACCGGGCGCTGGCGCAGTTCATGCTGGACCTTCACGTCACCCGCCACGACCTGCTGGAAACCTGGACGCCGGTGCTGGTCCTGCCCGCCATGATGGAGGGGACGGGCCAGCTGCCCAAGTTCGGCGAGGACAGCTATCAGACGCGCGAAGGCTGGTGGCTGGTCCCCACGGCCGAGGTGACGCTGACCAACACCGTCCACGGCGATCTGGTCGATCACGCCACGCTGCCCCGCCGCCACGTCGCCCATACCCAGTGCTTCCGGTCGGAAGCCGGGTCGGCGGGGCGCGACACGGCGGGCATGCTGCGCCAGCACCAGTTCGAAAAGGTCGAGATGGTGTCGATCACCGACGCCGCCTCGGGTCAGGCCGAACACGCCCGGATGACCGAATGCGCGCAGGCCGTGCTGGAGGCGCTGGAACTGCCCTACCGGACCATCGTGCTGTGCACCGGCGACATGGGGTTTGGCGCGCGCATCACCCATGATCTGGAAGTGTGGCTGCCCGGGCAGAACTGTTACCGCGAGATCTCCTCGGTCAGCTATTGCGGCGATTTCCAGGCGCGGCGGATGAACGCCCGCTATCGCCCCGAGGGCGGCGCCCGGCCCGAGTTCGTCCACACGCTGAACGGCTCGGGCCTGGCGGTCGGGCGGGCGCTGATCGCGGTTCTGGAGAACGGCCAGCAGGCGGACGGCTCGGTCGATCTGCCTGCGGTCCTGCACCCCTATCTGGGCGGCGCGACGCGGCTGGGCGCGGACGGCCGCCTGGGCTGAGCCGGGCGGCCACGCGGTCCCGGCAAAACGGCTGCGCGGGCGGAACCGGCCTTGGTTTGCGGTTGGTTTGCCCGGCGTTCTGCACCCCTATCCGGGCGGCGCGATGCGGCTGGAACCCGGCGGCGGGCTGGGCTGGGCCGGGCGGCCGCGGCGGTCCGGCAGAACGGCCGCGCGGGCGGAACCGGCCTTGGTGCGCGGTTGGTCGGCACGCGGTCCTGCACCCCTATCCGGGCGGGGCGACGCGGCTGGAACCCGGCGGCCGTCCGGGCTGGGCCGGGCGGCCGCGGCGGCCCGGCGAAACGGCCGCGCGGGCGGAACCGGCCTTGGCCCGCTCGGCGTTAGGCTGCATGTTCCGCGCGATCGCCGCCTTTCTGGAAAGCTTTGCCGTCGGGTGCTTTGCGCTGACGACGCTGGCCATCGCCGGGGCGGAACGCCAGGCCGCGCCGCAGGTCCGCAGCCTGGCATCGCTGGACATGCTGCTGCGGCCGGTGAACGCGCCCGCGATCCCGGACGTGCCGATGGGCATCGTCGCGCAGCCGGTCAACGGGGTGCTGTGGTCGCTGATGTGGCTGGCGGTGGGGTGCGCGTTTCTTCACGTTGTCGTGCGCCTGTCGCGGCGGTTCTGCGCGCCGCCGCGGGTGATGGTCTCGGTCGGGCTGCTGGCCGGGGCGGTGGCGCCGTGGATCGTCCCGCATTCGCAGGTGCTGGGGCTGGCGATCGGGGTGCTGGGCGTGCTGGCGCTGGTCCAGGGCCTGTTCGACGACACCGCGGCGCACGGCGACGAGGATTGGGGGCTGATGCCGCTGGGGATCGTGACGGCGTGGGCGATGCTGTCGCTGATGTGGGCTGCGGGCATGGCGATGCAGCACCGGTGGGGCGTGGACCCGCAGCGCGCGGCGCTGCTGGTGCTGCTGGCGGCGTCGCTGGCCGGGGCGCGCATCCAGTTGTCGCTGGGCCGCAACATCGCATTCTCGCTGACGCTGATCTGGGCGATGATCGGGATCGCCGCCGCCGCGCTGGGGGGCAGCATGACGGTGGCCACCGCCTGCGTGCTGGGCATCGCGTCGATGGCGGTGGTGATCGTCCGGGTCACGACCTGACCTACGTCCCGGCGGGCGCCCAATAGGCATAGCCGCCGATCTCGGCGAACCCCAGCGCGTCATACAGCGCAAGCGCGGCGGTGTTGTCGCGCAGCACGGCCAGCGCCAGCACCTCGGCCCCGTCGCGCGCGCCCAGTTCGGCCGCGCGGCGGACCATCCACCCCGCGACCCCGTGCCGGCGCGCGCCCGGCACCACGGCCAGCGCGTGCAGCATGGCGACCGGACCCAGCGTGGCGACAAAGGCGCAGCCGGCCGCGCGGTCGCTGACACGCCCCAGGATCGACGACTTGGGCACCGTCGCGCGGTCCATCACCGCCTACCGGGCCGGGCCGACGCCCAGTTCCGTCCACAGGTCGCGCTGGATCGCCAGCGGCGGCCAGACCGGCAGGGCCGTCATCGTCGGGATCGGCCGGTGGGCCAGCATCGCGGCGGCGGCCTGCATCAGCACGGTCGGCCGGAACGGCCGCCATCCCCGCGCCGACAGCGCCTGGGCAAGCGCGCGGTCGCCGTCATCGACGGCGAACAGGGGCGGCTGGTCCCAGCCCCGCTGAACCGCGATGGCCGCGTCGATGTCGGCGGGCCGCCACGGCCCCGTCGCGCGCGCGGCGCTGACCCGGCCGCCGCCGCCCAGTCCGCGGCCGACCGACAGTCCGCCCGCCTGAACATGGTCCGCCGCAGGCCAGGTGGCGCGGAACGCCGCGTCGAAGGCGGGCGAGATCACAGCCCCAGCCGGTCGCGCAGCGCCGCCACGGCCGCCGCCACGCGCTGGCTGTCCAGCCCGCGGATGACCAGGTTCGTCCCGTAGGCGCCGTCGCGGCTAAAGGGATAGCTGCCCAGCGACAGGTCGGAAAAGGCGCGGGCGATGTCGCGCAGGCCGTCGGCCACTTCGGATTCGGGGCGGTGGATTTCGATCGTCTCGCTGACCGGGGGACGGCCGGGGTTCAGGCGCGGGACCAGCGCCTCGACCATGCTGCGGAACACCTCGGGGACGCCGGCCATGACGTGGGTGCCGCCGATGGAAAACCCCGGCGCGGCGGACACGACGTTCCGGATCAGCGCGGCGCCCGCGGGGATGCGCGCCATCCGCAGGCGGCTTTCCGTCATCTCGACCCCGCGCGCGGCCCAGCGTTCGGCCATGACGCGGCGCGCGTCCTCGTTCATTTCTATCGCCACGCCGAAGGCGTCGGCCACCGCGTCGGCGGTGATGTCGTCATGCGTCGGCCCGATGCCCCCCGAGGTGAAGACCATGTCCCACGCGCCCCCCAGCGCGCCGTCCAGCGCCCGCAGCGCCGCGACGATGGCGGCGTGGTCGTCGGGCACGACGCGGATTTCGCGCAGGTCGATGCCGATGCCGTTCAGGATGCCGGCAAGGTGGTGGGCGTTGGCGTCGCGGGTCCGCCCGGACAGGATTTCATCGCCGATCAGCAGGATCGCGGCGGTCGGGTTGTCGGATTGCATCGGCTGCTCCGTTGTTCGGGCGCATCATGCCCGCGTGCGGGGGGCTGGAACAAGGGGCGGGCGCGGACTATCTGGACGGGGAACGAAAGGACCGGCCATGAACGACGCCCGCGTGACCCGCGAGGGTATCCGCATCCACGCCCCCGAGGATTTCGCGGGCATGCACGCCGCAGGCCGCATGGCCGCGCTGATCCTGGACGAGGTCGGCCCCCTGGTCGTCCCCGGTGCCACCACCGGCGCGCTGGACGATTTCATCCGCGGCCGGGTCGAGGAGCTGGGCCTGACCAGCGCCACCATCGGCTATCGCGGCTATCAGCACGCATCCTGCATCAGCGTGAACCATGTCGTCTGCCACGGCATCCCCGGCGACAAGCTGCTGGCCGACGGCGACATCCTGAACATCGACGTGACGGTGATCCAGGACGGCTGGTTCGGCGACAGCTCGCGCATGTATGTGGCGGGGACGCCCAGCGTCAAGGCGCGGCGGCTGATCCGGGTCACCCACGACAGCCTGATGAAGGGGATCGAGGCCGTGCGCCCCGGCGCCACTTTCGGCGACATCGGCGCGGCCATCCAGACCTATGTCGAGGGACACAAGATGTCGGTGGTGCGCGATTTCTGCGGCCACGGGCTGGGCCGCGTGTTCCACGCCCCGCCGAACGTCCTGCATTACGGCCGCCCGGGCCGTGGCGCGGTGCTGGAGGAGGGGATGTTCTTCACCATCGAGCCGATGGTGAACCTCGGCCGCCCCGAGACCAAGGTGCTGGCCGACGACTGGACCGCCGTCACCCGCGACAAGTCGCTGTCGGCGCAGTTCGAACATGCCGTGGGCGTGACCGCGGACGGGTGCGAGATCTTCACCCTGTCGCCCGGCGGGCTGTTCTATCCGGCGATCTGACGGGCGGCGCGGCCGGACCGGGGCGACGTCAGACCGGGGCGCTGCCCCGGACCCCGGAGTATTTGCGCCAAGAAGAAGTTCAGGCGCCCGCCGCCAGCCGCTCCATGATGGCGCGGCGTTCGTCGTCGGGCATCGTGGCCCAGCGGGCGATCTGGTCCAGGGTGCGGCCGCAGGCGGTGCAGACGCGGCTGGCCGGGTCCAGCGCGCACAGCTTGCGGCAGGGGCTGGGGATCGTCATTGCGCCCCCAGGTGGCGCAGCCGGTCCAGCGCCCCTTGCAGGATATAGCCCGCCGCGACCTGGTCGATGACCTCGGCCCGGCGCTTGCGCGATGTGTCCGCCTCGAGCAGGGCGCGTTCGGCGGCGACCGTGGACAGGCGTTCGTCCCAGAAAGCGATGGGCAGCGGCGTCAGCCGCTCCAGGTTGCGGGCGAAGGCGCGGGTGGACTGGGCGCGCGGCCCCTCGGTCCCGTCCATGTTGCGCGGCAGGCCCAGCACCAGCCCGACCAGCCCGCGTTCCGCCGCGATCCGCAGCAGGGCGGCTGCGTCCAGCGTGAACTTCTCGCGCCGGATCACCGTCAGGGGCGAGGCCACCTGACGCAGCCCGTCGCTGACCGCCACGCCGATGGTCTTGGTGCCCAGGTCCAGCCCTGCCACCGCGCCCGCGCGGGGCAGGGCGGCGGCGAAATCCGCCATCTCGGCGCAGATCACAGGCCGGCACCCGCGGCCGCGTCGTTCAGCGCCGCCAGTCCGGCGGCGTCGCCCTGCAAGGCCGCGCGTCCCCGGTCCAGCATGGCCACGGCCTTGTCCATCTGCCCGGTGACGGTCAGCGCGCTGACCAGACGGCCCCATTCCGCGCCCGTGCCGCCCGTGGTGGTCAGCCGCTCCTCGAGCTGGCGGACCATGCCGGCGATCATCTGCTCGCGTTCCTCGGCGGTCATGTCCTCGGCGGCTGCGATGGCCGCAGCATCGGGGCCGGGCGTCGCCTGCGCGCCGTCGGGCGAAGGGGGCTGGTAATCGGCATGGCCCGCCAGCCAGGCCAGGTCGGGGATCATCTGGCGGATGGGGGCGATCCACGGCGCGTCCTCGGGGCCGCGTTCCAGAAGGCCGCGCCACACCGGGAACGCCAGATCGGGCCTGTCGGTCTGCGCCAGCATCAGCCCGCGCATGTAAAGCGCCTGCCCGTTCTGCGGGTCCATCGCCAGCGCCCGGTCCAGTTCCGCCTCGGCCTCGGGGGTGACGAGGCCGCCGGCGGCCTCGACCATCAGCGCGGCCAGCCGGGCGTGGTCCATCGCGCCCGCGCGGTCGCCCAGGGCGGCGACCAGTTGCGCCTGCGCGGTCCGCGCCGCGACCAGGTTGCCCAGCCGCAGTTCGTGTTCGGCCAGCAGCGCCAGCCCCTGCGGATCGTCGGGGTGCCGGGCCACGGCCTGGCGCAACTTGTCGATCAGCTCGACATAGGCCGGGTCGGGCGTGGGCACGGCCCGCGGCGCGGCGGTGGTTTCCGCCTGCGCCTGCGCGGGACGGTCCTGATAGCGCGCGTCGGCGGCGGCGATCCGCGCCGCCAGCGGCGCGTCGGGCAGGCGCGGGGCGCCCAGTTTCCAGTAAAGCCCGCCCGCCGCGGCGACCAGCACGACCAGCAGAAGGGTGGCAAGCGCACCGCGCGACGCGACCGCCCCGCCGGACGCCTGCCCCGCCAGAGCGCGGTCGGCCTCCAGCACCTTGCGCCCGATCTCGGTGCGCAGGCGGTCGGCCTCGTCCGCGGTCAGGACGCCGCGGGACAGGTCGCGGTCCACCTCGCGCAGCTGGTCGCGATAGACGCGCAGGTCATAGGCGGCCGCCGGTTCCGCCGCCGCCGCCGCGCCCGGACGCAGAAAGGGCAGCAGCATGGCCACCGCCACCAGCACCGTCATCGCCGCAGCCATCATCCAGAACATCGCAGCCCCCAGTTCATCGGTCGGGGGACAGATAGGCAGTTTCGCGCCCCGGTGAAAGCGCGAGGACGCCGCAGGCAAACCGGGACCGCACGCCGGCGCGCGGCCGCCCCCTGTCGCGCCTGTCCGGCGCCGGTTGTCGCACTGGAACCATGCCGCTGTCGCAGAACGTCTTGCAGCGGCACCGATGCCTGCGCCAAGGTCGGCCCGCATCCTCAGCCCCAAGGTCCGCGATGTCCGTCCCGCCCCCCGCCGCAAACGCGACCCCCGCCCCGAACGCGACGCTCGCGCGCAAGTCGGGGCGCTATTCCGTCTTTGCCATCGCGCGCCAGGCGATGCGCCTGCACAGCGGCTGGGGCCGCGCCTGGGCCAACCCGGAACCGCGCAGGCGCTATCAGGTCGTCGTCGTGGGCGCGGGCGGGCACGGGCTGGCGACCGCCTATTACCTGGGCAAGAACCACGGCATCCGGGACGTGGCGATCATCGAAAAGGGCTGGCTGGGCGGCGGCAACACCGGGCGCAACACCACGATCATCCGGTCGAACTATCTGCAGGATCCGTCGGCCGCGATCTATGACAAGGCGCTGAAGCTGTATGAGACGCTGAGCCAGGATCTGAACTATAACGTCATGTTCAGCCCGCGCGGGCTGATCATGCTGGCGCAGACCGAACACGAGGTCCGCGGATACCGGCGGACCGTGCATGCCAACCACCTGCAGGGGGTGGCGACGCGCTGGATCGACCCGGCCGAGGTCAGGCGGCTGGTGCCGATCATCAATATCGCCGGGCCGCGCTATCCGGTGCTGGGCGGGCTTTACCAGGAACGCGGCGGCACCGCGCGCCACGACGCGGTCGCCTGGGGTTATGCCCGCGCCTGTTCCGACATGGGCATGCACATCATCCAGAACTGCGAGGTTACGGGCATCGACACCGCGAACGGTCGTGTCCGCGCGGTGGAGACCGCGCGCGGCCGGATCGAATGCGACAGGCTGGCGCTGGTCGTCGCCGGCCATTCCAGCGCGCTGGCCGCGATGGCCGGGTTTCGCCTGCCCATCGAATCGGTCGCCCTGCAGGCGCTGGTCAGCGAGCCGATCAAGCCCTGCATGGACGTGGTCGTGATGGCCAACACCGTCCACGGCTATCTGTCGCAGTCCGACAAGGGCGAGATGGTGATCGGCGGCGGCACCGACGGGTTCAACAACTATACCCAGCGCGGATCGTGGCACCACGTCGAGGAGACGGTGCGCGCGCTGATCGAGACCTTTCCGATGCTGTCGCGGCTGAAGATGCTGCGCCAGTGGGGCGGCATCGTGGACATGACGGGCGACCGCTCGCCCATCCTGTCGGCGACGCCGGTGGGGGGAATCTTCGTCAACTGCGGCTGGGGCACCGGCGGGTTCAAGGCCATTCCGGGATCGGGATGGGCGATGGCCGAACTGGTCGCCGGGGGAACGCCGGGGCCGCTGGCCGCCCCCTTCGGGATCGAACGGTTCGCCGAGGGCCGGTTCATCGACGAAAGCGTGGCGGCGGGGGTTGCCCATTGACCGTGCTTGTCTTTTCCGCCGCCGGGCATCATTCCTGCGCCGTTCCTTCAAGCATGGAGTGCCGCATATGGCGACCAACGACAAATCGAGTTCAGGGCTGTGGTTCCTTATCGGGGCGGTCATCGTCGCGGTGGCGGCGATCATCTGGTATCTCGGCGCGGGCGGCGATGTCGCCGCGACCGCGCCCGCGGGCGACACCACCAGCGTCACCGTCACGGCGCCTGCGGCAGACACAGCCGCTGACAGCGCGCCCGCCGCAACCGACGCCCCCGCTGGCGGCGCGACGGCCACCAGCACCACCACGACGACCACGACGGCTCCGTCGAACTGACGGACCGGGCCGCCGGGGCCCGGCCCCGGCGGTCACGCACGCGCTGCGGCGCGCCGCGTTCACGGCCGCGCCCCATGCGGCGGCGCGCCGCAGGTCGGGAACCCGGCCCGGCCCTGGCCCGTTCTGCAAGCGCCCCCAGCAGGAGTTCTTGCCATGCGTGACCCCCAACAGCGCGACACCCGCACCGGACCGGCCGCGGACAGCGGCCGGCGTGAAGTCGGCATCCTGCCGCTGGTCATCGGGGCGGTGGTGGTCATCCTTCTGGTGCTGTGGTTCGCGCTTGGCGCCGACGTGCCCGACCCGGTTCCGCTGCCCGACAGCCCCGCCGCCCACGGCACCGCAGGCCAGCCGGCCGGCACGACCGGCGCCGCCGCCGAACCCGGCGCACCCGTCGGCAGTCAGGCGCCTGCGGGCACCGAGGCCGTCCAGCCCAACCCCGACCTCGCGCCCGGCACCGGCGTCGACACGACCCGCGGCAGCAACTGACCGCGCGACCCGGCCGCCCCCGGCAGCACGGCCCTGCCTGCCCTGCGCGACGTCCGCGCGGGGCTTTTCCCGTTCCGCTGACCCCACCGCAAGGACCGGCATCCCATGCTGACCCTGACCTGCCCCTATTGCGGCATCGCCGCCGAGGAAACCGAGCTGCACGCGGGGGGCGAATCGCATCTGAAGCGTTTCGGCCCCGGATCGTCGGACCCCGAGTTCGAGGCCTATCTGTTCGCCCGCAAGAACCCCAAGGGCGTCCATTTCGAACGCTGGCGGCATCTTTACGGCTGCGGCAAGTGGTTCCTGGCGGCCCGCGACACCGCGACGCTGCAGGTGTTCGGCACCTATCGCGCGCAGACACCCGTGCCCCCGCCCGAAATCGTGGCCGCCATCCAGGCCGCCCGGCCGGGCTGGCAGCCGGACTGGGACAGCAATCCGCGCGCGGCCGACGACGGCGACAGCGCGCCGGGCCTTGGTGACGATCCCGCCCCGAACCCCACGCCTTCACGGGACAGCTTTGCATGACCAGCCGGACCGGACCCTTCCGCCTGCCCACCGGCGGCCGCCTGATCGACCGCGCTCAGCCTCGCGGCTTTCGCTTTGACGGCCGGCAGCTGACCGGGCTGGCGGGTGACACGCTCGCCTCGGCGCTGCTGGCGAACGGGCAGCTGATGATGGGCCGCAGCTTCAAGTATCACCGCCCGCGCGGCCCCGTCGCGTCGGGCGCCGAGGAGCCGAACGCGCTGCTGGGGCTGGGCCAGGGCGGCCGGTTCGAGCCGAACCAGAGGGCGACGACCACGCCCCTGGTCGCGGGCATGGTCACGACCAGCCAGAACGCCTGGCCCAGCCTGAACCGCGACATCGGCGCGGTGAACGACTGGATGTGGCGGTTCCTTCCGGCCGGGTTCTATTACAAGACCTTCATTCACCCCCGCGCGGCGTGGAAACACCTGTTCGAGCCGGTGATCCGCCGCGCCGCGGGCCTTGGCCGGGCGCCGGAACTGCCCGATCCCGACCGTTACGAACAGGCCTATGACTTTGCCGATGTGGTCGTGGTCGGCGGCGGAATCGCAGGACTGGCGGCGGCCGAGGGCGCGGCGGCGGCGGGCGGCCGGGTGATCGTGCTGGAGCAGAACGGCCACTGGGGCGGGCGCACGCCGGTCGATCACGGAGACGGGCAGGGGCGCGTCGATGCGGCGCTGGCGCGGCTGCGCGCGATGCCCAACGTCACGCTGCGCCGCAACACGATGGCGACCGGACTTTACGATCACGGCTATCTGCTGGCGCGCGAGGCGCTGGCCGACCACGACCCGAACGCGGGCCTGCCGCGTCAGCGGCTGTGGCGCATCCGCGCGGGCCGCGTCGTCACCGCGACCGGCGCGCTGGAACGGCCGCTGAGCTTTGCCGGAAACGACGTGCCCGGCGTGATGCTGGCCTCGGCGGTGCGCGACTATCTCGTGGACTACGGCGTCGCGGTGGGCCGCCGGGTGGCCATCGTCACCAACAACGACGACGCCTATCGCACCGCGCTGGCGGCGCTGGACGCGGGGCTTGCCGTGCCGATCGTCATCGACGCGCGCCCCGTTGCCGACGGGCCGCTGGCGCAGGCGGTGCGCGCGCGGGGCGTCCGCGTCGCCACCGGATCGGCCATCGCCAAGGTGCTGGGCAAGAAGGCCGTGAACGGGCTGAAGCTGTGCGACCACGCGGGCGAAGGCGATCCGCTGGGCGTCGTCGATTGCGACGTGATCGCCATGTCCGGCGGCTGGTCGCCCGTGGTTCACCTGTGGAGCCATTGCGGCGGCAAGCTGAACTGGGACGAGGCGCAGGCGATGTTCGCCCCCGACCCGAACCGCCCGCCGACCGGCGCCGACGGCAAGGGCAACGTCACGGCGGCGGGGGCGGCCTCGGGCGATCTGGCGGTCGCCGAGCTGACGGGGGCCGCCCCGGAAAGCCCGATCCTGCCGGTCTGGGTCATGCCCCGGAACGCCACCCGCGCGGCGCGCTTCAAGATGTGGCTGGACTATCAGAACGACGTCAAGGTCAGCGACGTGGAACTGGCCGGGCGCGAGGGTTACGCCAGTGTCGAGCATGCCAAGCGATACACCACGCTGGGCATGGCGACGGATCAGGGCAAGATCAGCAACATCAACGGTCTGGCTGTGCTTTCCGATACTCTGGGTCAGCCGATCCAGGCGACCGGCACGACCACCTTCCGCCCGCCCTATACGCCCCTGACCCTTGGCGCCATCGCCGCCGAGGCGCGGGGCGAGGTGTTCCAGCCCCTGCGCAAGACGCCGATGCACGGCTGGCACGAACGCCACGGCGCGCATTGGGAACCGGTCGGGCTGTGGCGCAGGCCCTATTGCTATCCGCGAGGCGCCGAGACGCCGCACGACGCGGTCGCGCGCGAGATCCTGGCCGTCCGCGGCGGGGTCGGCACGCTGGATGCCTCGACGCTGGGGAAAATCCTTGTGAAAGGGCCGGATGCGGGCCGTTTCCTTGACATGATCTATACCGGGATGATGTCGTCGCTGCCGGTCGGCAAGTGCCGCTATGGCCTTGTCTGTTCGGAAAACGGCTTTCTCGTCGACGACGGCGTGGCGGCGCGGCTGTCGCATGACAGCTGGCTGGTCCACACCACCACCGGCGGGGCCGACCGCATCCACGGCCACATGGAGGACTGGCTGCAGTGCGAGTGGTGGGACTGGAAGGTCCATACCGCCAACCTGACCGAGCAGTTCGCCCAGATCGCCGTGGTCGGCCCCAAGGCCCGCATGGTGCTGGACAAGCTGGGCGGCATGGATCTGTCGGCCGCGGCGCTGCCCTTCATGGGCTGGGCCGAGGGCGTGCTGGCGGGCATCCCCGTCCGCGTCTATCGCATCAGCTTTTCGGGCGAGCTGTCCTTCGAGATCGCCGCCCCCGCCCGCCGGGGGCTGGAACTGTGGCAGGCGATCCATGATGCGGGGGCCGAGTTCGGCATCACCCCCTATGGCACCGAGGCGATGCACGTCATGCGCGCGGAAAAGGGTTTCATCATGATCGGGGACGAAACCGACGGCACGGTGATCCCGCAGGATCTGGGCATGTCGTGGGCGATCAGCAAGAAAAAGCCCGACTATATCGGCAAGCGCGCGCAGGAACGCAGCCACATGGCCAGCCCCGACCGCTGGCGGCTGGTCGGGCTGGAAAGCCTCGACGGCCGGGTGCTGCCGGATGGCGCCTATGCGGTGGCCGACGGGGTGAACCCGAACGGGCAGCGCAACACGCAGGGGCGGGTGACGTCCACCTATTTCTCGCCCACGCTGAACCGGCCCATCGCGATGGGGCTGGTCCATCGCGGCCCCGAGCGGATGGGCGAGGAGCTGGAGTTCCCCGTTCCCGGTGGGGCCAGCCACCGCGCGCGGATCGTCGATCCGGTGTTCTTCGACAAGGAAGGGACCAAGGCCAATGTCTGACCTGTCGCCTGTGATCGGGATGACCCCGCTGGCCAGCGTCACCGAGGTTTCGGGGCTGGGGATGGTCGCGGTCCGCGCCGACCTCATGCGCGCGGGCGACGCCATCGCGCATGCGGCGGGGCTGTCCATCCCCGCGCCGAACCGCTTTGTCACCGACGGGCGGCGCTGGCTGGGCTGGATGTCGCCAGACGAGCTGTTGCTGATCCTGCCGCAGGGCGAGGTCGCGGACGCGCTGGCGGCGCTGACCGACGCGCTGGCGGGCGAACACGCGCTGGTGGCGGACGTCAGCGACATGCGCTGCGTCTTTGACGTGGGCGGCCGCAAGCCCGCGCAGGCGCTGGCCAAGCTGTGCCCGGTCGATTTCGCCGCGCTGCCCGACGACGGCCTGCGCCGGACGCGGGCCGCGCAGGTCGCCTTCGCGGTGTGGCGGCAGGGCGGGGGCTGGCGGATCATCGCGTTCCGCGCCGTGACCGATTACCTGCGCGGCGTCCTGACGGCGGCGGCGGCGCCGGGCACGGACCTCGACCCGCGCTGATGGCGCGGGGGCGGGCGCGTCACGCGTCCGCCCGCGCCCCGCTGCGCCGCCATGTCGCGGCGGAATAGATCGCCAGCGCCGCCCAGATGATCGGAAAGGCGACGCCGTGCCAGAAGGTGAACGGCTCGCCCAGCAGCGCGACGGCGCAAAGCAGCTGCAGCGTCGGGTTCAGATAGCCGAGCAGACCCACCGTCGCCAGGTTCGCCCGTTGCGCGCCCAGGGCGAACAGCATCAGCGGGACCGCCGTCATCGGCCCCGACAGGATCAGCAGCAGCGTCACCCAGGCATCGTCCCCGAAACGCCCGTTGCCCGCCCATTTGGGCAGCCAGCCCGCGTGCAGCGCCACCAGCCACGCCAGCGCCACGGGCGACAGCACCGCCACCTCGGCCGTGACGGACAGCACCGGGTCCAGCGGCAGCGCCTTTTTCACCACGCCATAGACGCCCATGCTGACTGCCAGCACCAGGCTGATCCACGGCGCGGCGCCCAGTCCCCAGGTCAGCAGCGCCACCCCCAGCGCGGCCATGCCGACGGCCAGCCGCTGCCCGCCGTTCAGCCGCTCGCCGAACAGGACGATACCCAGGACCACCGCCACCAGCGGAAAGACGTAATAACCCAGCGAGCTTTCCATCACATGGCCGTTCTGCACCGCCCAGATGAACATGCCCCAGTTGGCCGAGATCGCCACCGCCGCCAGCGCGATCCGCCCCAGATGGCGCGACGCCAGCGCCCGGGGCAGGGCCGCCAGCCGTCCCTGCGCCGCCAGCACCAGGCCGAACAGGACCAGCGACCACAGCGTGCGATGGGCCAGCACCTCGGCCGCGGGCACGCCGGACATGGCGCGGTAGAAGACGGGCGAAAAGCCCCACAGCACATAGGTGCCCAGCAGGGGCCACAGGCCGCTTGTCCGATTGGTCATCCGCGCGTCCCCTCTGCGCCCGCCCCGGGTGTGGCGCTTGCCGCGCCCGCCCGCAAGGGCCGCCCGCGCAGGTCAGCCCTGCGGCGGGATCAGGTCGATCACCGTGATGTGGGCGAGCATGCCAAGCACCCCGGTCGACACGATCAGGCCGCGCCCGCCCGCAAGGGCTGTCCGCGCAGGTCAGCCCTGCGGCGGGATCAGGTCGATCACCGTGATTTCCGGCACCATGCCCACGCGCATCGGCAGGACCGAACAGCCGACGCCGCCCGACACGATCAGGCTACGCCCACCCTCGTCATAGCGGCCCCAGCTGTAGGTCTCGTTCTCGGACGCCATGATCAGGGGCGATCCGCCGAACAGCCGGATCTGGCCGCCGTGGGTGTGGCCCGACACCTGCACGGCGATGTCGCGCCCGGCCGCGTCGCACAGCTCGTCCAGGCGGGGGAAGATGTCGGGTTCATGCGCCAGCAGGACGATGGGCGCGTCGTCGTCGGTGACGCAGGCAAGCGCGGTTTCCAGATCGTCCATCCCCTCGCCGTCCGGGCCTTCGTCGAAGGGGCGCTGGTCGCCGATGCCGGCCAGCCAGAACCCGTCCGCGCCCCCCAGCCGAACGGCCTTGTTGTCCAGCACCGGGATGCCGTGACGTTCCAGCACGCATTCCGCCTCGACCGGGCCGCAGCGGTCGGTCTGGGCGCGCACGTCCTGCCACCAGTCGTGGTTGCCCACGACGGCAAAGGTGCCCAGCGGCGCGGTGAAATCGCGCAAGACCGCCACGATCTCGTCCTTGGCGGTGAAACCGCAGGTGAACGGATGGGCGGCGGAATAGTCGCCCAGCAGGATCGCCACGTCGGGTTTCAGCGCGTTCGCCCGCGCGACGATCCGCGACACGCGGCCCCGGCCCAGATGCGGCGCGCCCGCATGCAGGTCGGCGATGACCACCAGCCGCACCGGCGCGTGCCCGCGCCAGCGTTCCGGCGACAGCGTCCAGCGCACGACGCGCAGCCGCATCGCCGGTTCCCACCACAGCGCATAGCCAAGGGCGGCGGCCGCCCCCAGCCGTGCGACCAGCCCCAGCGGGCCTGGCCCGCGCCGCGCCGTGCGCCTGTGTCGCGTCATTCCTGCGCCATCCTGCCTTCCGTCTGCTGCACGCAAACGCCCGCCCCTGAACGGGACGGGCGCGGATCTGTCCTGCCGCCAGTCGCGGCCCGCCTTACATGCGGCCGGCGACGTTTTCCCAGTTCACCAGATTGTCCAGGAAGTTCTTGAGGTAGTCCGGCCGCTTGTTGCGGAAGTCGATGTAATAGGAATGTTCCCACACATCGCAGCCCAGCAGCGCCACCTGGCCCTTGCACAGCGGGTTCACCCCGTTTTCGGTCTTGGTGATCTCAAGCCCGCCCTGGGCGTTGCGCACCAGCCACGCCCAGCCCGAGCCGAACTGGCCGACGCCCGCCTCGGTGAACTTTTTCTTGAAGTCGTCGACCGAGCCGAAGCTGTCCTTGATCGCCGATTCCAGGTTGCCCGGCATGGCGCCGCGGTTCGGCCCCATCATCTCCCAGAACTGGGTGTGGTTCCAGTGCTGGCTGGCGTTGTTGAAGATGCCGTTCTGGGCGACCGCGCCGTCCTGATAGGTGCCCTTGACGATCTCTTCGAGGCTGGCGCCTTCCCACTGGGTGCCGGCAATCAGCTCGTTCAGCTTGTCCACATACGCCTTGTGGTGCTTGTCGTGGTGGTATTCCAGCGTCTCGGCGGACATGCCGGCCGACGCCAGCGCGTCGTGGGAATAGGGCAGGTCGGGCAGGGTGAAAGCCATTTCGGTATCCTCGGCAAGGGGTTGCGGCCATGATATCAGCACGGCTTGGCCGGCAAGGCCAGCCCGCCGGCGTCGGCATTGCAACGCCGGGGACGGGGGGCGGTTCCCGCCGGAGGCGGCGCAGGGACCAGCGGGGGGCGCGGCATCCGCATTGGCAAGCGCCGCCCTGCGCGTATAGAAGGGCGCGAGGGACAGGCAGGACGCACGATGACCAACCAGAACGACAGATTCATCGACGAGGTCACCGAGGATCTGCGCCGCGACAGGCTGTTCCTGATGATGCGCCGCTATGGCTGGATCGTCGTGCTGGCGATCCTGCTGGTCGTCGCGGGCACGGCGTGGCGCGAGTGGACGCAGTCGCGCGACACCCGGCAGGCGCGCGCCTTCGGGGACAGCATCCTGGCGGCCGAGGGGGCGGGCGGCGATCCGGCCGCCGACGCCGCGGCGCTGGCCGCCGTGCCCGCCGCCCGCCCCGGCCAGGCCGCGCTGCGCGACCTGCTGGCGGGCGGCGCGTGGGCGCAGGCGGGCGACGACGCCAAGGCCGCCGCCGCCTATGACGCGGCCGCCGCGGCGCTGCCCGACGATGTGGTCATGCGCGACCTGGCGCGGCTGAAATCGGTGCTGGCGCAAGGGCCTGCGATGGACCCCGCCGCCCGCGACGCCGCCCTGACCGGCTTGTCCGCCCCCGGCGCGCCGTTCGAGATGATCGCGCTGGAGCTGAAGGCCATCGCGCTGGTCGGCGCGGGCCGCGACGAGGACGCGATCACCCTGATCCGCCAGATCCAGCAAAAGGACGGGCTGAGCGAACAGATGCGCCGCCGCCTGTCGGAACTGATGATCACGCTTGGCGTGGACCCCGAACCGGCCGAGGCGGCGCAGGCCCCTGGCGCGGCCGCCCCGATGCCCGCCCTGAACTGACCCTTTCGGCGCGGGCGGGCGCGTCGGCCCCCCGCTGCGCCACGATCAAGCCGACCCCCGCGACCCCAGCCCGAGGCCCCCGATGTCCCGATCCCCCGCCGTTCGCCGCCCCCCAGCCCTGCGTCTTGGCGCGCGGGGGCTGTTGCCGCTGGCGGTGCTGGTCGCCCTGTCGGCCTGCGCCGAACGCGAGGTGGTGCTGCCGGGCACCCGGATCAGCCCGCGCGACGTCGTCTCGCCCGAAGGACCGGCGATCGTGCAGGGGGGCGGCGTCACCTCGACGGCGCTGTCGCTGGCCGCGCCCCGGTCCTTTGAATGGCCGCAGCGCGCGGGCAACGCCCAGCACCTGATCGGCCACGCCGCGCTGTCCGGCGGCACGACGCGGATCTGGTCGGCGGCGATCGGCCAGCCCTCGGGCAAGCGCCACCGCATCACCGCCGATCCGGTGGTGGCGGGCGGGCGCGTGTTCACGCTGGACAGCCTGGCCCGCGTCACCGCGACCGCGCTGTCGGGCGGCACGGCATGGTCCGCGAACCTGGTGCCCGCGACGGAACGCGGCGACAGCGCGTCGGGCGGCGGGCTGGCTTACGACGGCGGGCGGGTGTTCGCGACGACCGGCTATGGCGAGCTGGTGGCGTTGGACGCGGCCAGCGGCGGCGTCATCTGGCGCCAGCGCGTCGATTCCCCCATCGGCGGCGCGCCCACCGTCACGGGCGGCACCGTCTATGTCACCGCGCGGAACGGCACCGGCTGGGCCGTGCGCGCCAGCGACGGCAAGGTGCTGTGGACCGCGGCCGGCATCCCCAGCCAGTCCGGCGTCAGCGGCGTCGCGGCGCCCGCGGTGGACGGCGACCTGGCCATCTTTCCCTTTGCATCGGGCCAGCTGCTGGCCGTGGACGCCGCCACCGGCGAGACGCGCTGGTCCGCGCAGGTCGCCGGATCGCGCGTCGGCCGCGCCATCGCCTTCATCCGCGACCTGACCGGAGAGCCGGTGATCGCCGGCAACGTGGTGCTGGCGGGCTCGTCCTCGGGGCGCATCAACGCCTTTGACCGCGCCACCGGGGCCGAGCTGTGGTCCGACCGCGACGGGGCGAACAGCCCCGTCCTGCTGGCCGGGGGGTCGGTCTTTGCGATCAACGACCAGGCGCAGCTGGTCCGGCTGGACGCCGCCACGGGCGGGCGCATCTTTGCCATCGACCTGCCCTATTTCACCACCAACCGCGTCAAGCGGCAGGAGGATGTCTTTGCCCATTACGGGCCCGTGCTGGCCGGCGGCCGGCTGTTCGTCGCCTCGTCCGACGGGTATCTGCGCGCCTTCGACCCGCGGTCGGGCGCGCTGGTCGGGCAGGCCGCCATTCCCGGGGGGGCTGCGACCGCGCCCGTGGTGTCGGGCGGCACGCTTTACGTCACCGGGCGCGACGGGCGTCTGCACGCCTATCGCTAGGAAACCGCAGTGACCTTTACCCTTGCCATCGTCGGGCGGCCCAATGTCGGCAAGTCCACCCTGTTCAACCGCCTTGTCGGCAAGCGGCTGGCGCTGGTCGATGACCAGCCCGGCGTCACCCGCGACCTGCGCGAGGGGGACGCCCGGCTGGGCGACCTGCGGTTCATCGTGATCGACTCGGCCGGGCTTGAGATGGTCGAGGACGACAGCCTGCAGGGCCGGATGCGCCGCCTGACCGAGCGCGCCGTGGACGAGGCCGACATCTGCCTGTTCGTCATCGACGCCCGCGTCGGCGTGACCGCGGCCGACGAGTATTTCGCCGACATCCTGCGCAAGCGCGCGCGCCACGTCGTGCTGGCCGCCAACAAGGCCGAGGGCCGCGTGGGCGAGGCGGGCGCGACCGAGGGCTGGGCGCTGGGTCTGGGCGAGCCGCTGCGGATTTCCGCCGAACACGGCGAGGGGATGGAGGATCTGTATCGCGCGCTGCTGCCGCTGTCCGAGATCGTCGAATCCGACCGCCCGACCCCCATCGCGCCCCAGACCGACGTCGCCCTGACCGACGAGCAGGCGGAGACCGGCGCGGGGGCCGAGGACTGGCGCCCCAGCGCGCAGCGCCCGCTGCAACTGGCGGTGATCGGGCGGCCGAACGCCGGGAAATCGACGCTGATCAACAAGATCATCGGCGAGGACCGCCTGCTGACCGGTCCGGAAGCCGGGATCACCCGCGATTCGATCAGCGTGCAGGCGGATTTCATGGGCACGCCCATGCGCATCTTCGACACCGCCGGGATGCGGAAAAAGGCGCGGATCAGCGACAAGGTTGAAAAGCTGTCGGTGGCCGACGGCCTGCGCGCCGTCCGCTTTGCCGAGGTCGTGGTCGTGCTGCTGGACGTGGGGATCCCGTTCGAGCAGCAGGATCTGCGCATCGCCGATTTCGCCGAGACCGAGGGGCGGGCCGTCGTCGTCGCCGCGAACAAGTGGGATCTTGAGGACGACAAGCCCCACAAGCTGAACGAGCTGCGCGAGGCGTTCGAGCGGCTGCTGCCGCAGCTGAAGGGCGCGCCGCTGGTCACCGTGTCGGCGCGGACCGGCAAGGGGCTGGACCGGCTGCACAACGCCATCCTCAAGGCGCACGAGGTCTGGAACCGCCGCATCGGCACGGCGCGGCTGAACCAGTGGCTGATCGCCATGACCGAGGCGCATCCGCCGCCCGCGCCGGGCGGCCGCCGCATCCGGCTGCGCTATATGACGCAGGTCAAGACCCGGCCGCCTGCCTTTGTGGTCATGGCGACGCATGTGGACCAGATCCCGGAAAGCTATCGCCGCTATCTGGTGAACGGGTTGCGGGCCGATTTCGACATGCCGGGCACGCCGATCCGCATCACCTTCCGCGATCAGGGCGACAAGAACCCCTACAAGGACCGGTCGAACAAGCGCCAGACCGGCGCGCTGGCCAAGCACAAGGACCGCCAGCGGCCCAAGGAGGCCTGAGGCCGCCCCCGCGGGGCGGGGCGCATCCGAGGGGGCGGGCGCGTGCGCAGACCGCAAAAGGCGGGCGGCGTGGCGGCCGCGTCCCCGCAAGGCAGCGTTTCAACCCGCCGACGCCCGGCGACGCGCGGCGGATCGGCAGCGCCCATGAGCATGCTGCCGACCGCCAGCGGCCCTGCGCGGTGCGGGGCGGACCATGCTGCCGACCGCCGGTGCCCCAGCGCGGCTCGGGAACACCATGCTTCCGACAGTCAGCGCCCATGAGCGGCCCGGGGCGGATCATACTGCCAAGGCAGCGCCCCAGCGCCACCCGGGGCGGTCCATGCTGCCGACCGGCCGCGTCCCGGCGCAGGCCCGCGGCGGTCTGTGCTGCCGACCGGCCGCGCCCATGAGCGGCCCGGGGCCGCTCAGCGGCGCCCCAGCGCGGCCCGGTCCGCTCAGGCCACCGCCAGCCGCCGGAACTCGCGTTTCAGCAGGTCCAGTTCCGCCCGCAGCAGGTCGATCTCGGCGCGCAGATCCTCGTCCAGCGCCACGCCCGCGATGACGGGCAGCGCGGCAAGGCGGATCGCGCCGGGGCGCGGCCCCTCGTCGGCGTGGCCATCGTCCGCGATCAGCAGATAGGTCTGCGCGCCCTGCGCCAGCGATCCGGCCGGCAGCGCGGCGGACACGCGAAAGCGCCCGTCGCCATCGGGGATCACCGCCGCCTCGGCCAGCGTGCGGCCATGCAGCACCAGCGCGACCCGTCCAGGGCGGTCGGCGTCGGTCAGCACCCCTTCCCACACGCCGGATTTCAGACCAAGCGAGGTGAAGTCGCCGCGCATCGCGTGTCCTTTCAGATTTCGGCGCGCAGGTGGCGCGACAGGAACAGGTCGCGCAGCACCACCGCATTCATCTGCGGCGTCTCGAAGATCAGGTCCAGCCAGACCTTGTGCAGCCGCTTTTCGTTCATTTCCAGGTAATACAGGTCGAACTCGATCACGGTGCCCTGCGCGGGGCCGGCGGTCAGGTCGCCCAGATGGCGCAGCAACTCGTCGGTGTTGGGACCGTGGCCGACGTTCAGCCGGGCATAGATGCTCATCGGGCGCTCGACGCTCAGCGTGGGGGCCAGGCGGATGATGTGGCTGCGCGACAGCCCGTCCAGCGCCGCCTGCGGCAGATCGACCGAGATAGACAGGAAGCTGCCGGTAAAGCCCATCGTTTCCAGCCGCAGCCCGAAGGGCGACAGATCGTCGGCCTCGCGGTTGACGGACTGGCGCAGGATCAGCGCCCGGTTGGGGCAATCGTGCCAGACCGCCGCCTCGTCGCCCAGCCGCGTGCCGTCGCGGGGCGCGGCGTGGCCGGACGGCGAAAGGCGCGCCGACAGGAACGTGGGCCGCCAGTGCCAGTCGGTGCCGGCGGGCAGGCCGGGCACGTCCGCGCCGACGCGGGGGATGCGGTCGAGCCGGGCACGGGCGCGGGCAAGAAAGCGGTCCAGGTCCAGCCGCAGGGCGCGCGCCTCATCCGACAGGCGGCGCAGGCGCGAGGACGGCAGATCGGTCCCGGCTTCGGCCAGCGCCGTCCACTGACGGGCCGCGCGGGCGCGGCCCTGACGTCTTGCCCAACCGCGCAGGTCGCCCGCCATCGGCTGTCCTCACTGATCCATGTAGACGTGGGATTCGACCTTGGCGCCCGGATGGGTCACGGCGCCGTGGCGGGCCGAACCGACCAGCCGGGCGTATTTCCACAGCGCCCCGGCGTTATAGTCGGTCTGCCGCGGCCCGGCCCATTCGGCCTTGCGCTGCGCCAGTTCCGCGTCGGTCAGGGCTACGGACAGGTCGCCGGTCAGGGCGTTCAGGGTGATCATGTCGCCGTTGCGGATCAGCGCGATGGGGCCGCCATGCGCCGCCTCGGGGCCGACATGGCCCACGCAGAACCCGCGTGTCGCGCCCGAAAAGCGGCCGTCGGTGATCAGCGCGACCTTTTTGCCCATGCCCTGGCCCGACAGCGCGGCGGTCGTGGCCAGCATCTCGCGCATGCCCGGCCCGCCCGCCGGGCCCTCGTTGCGGATGACGAAAACGCAGCCTTCGGCATAGCTGCGGGACTGGACGGCCTCGAACGCGTCCTCCTCGCATTCAAAGACCAGCGCGGGGCCGGTGAAGACTTGATCGGCCTCGCTCATCCCCGCGACCTTGACGATCGCGCCCTCGGGGGCAAGGTTGCCGCGCAGGCCGACGACGCCGCCGGTTTTCGTCAGGGGCGTGGCGACCGGGTGGATGACCTTTCCGTCCGGTTCGCCGCGGATTTCCTCCAGCTCCTCGCCCAGGGACCGGCCCGATGCGGTGATGCAGTCGAGATGCAGCAGCCCGGCCTTGGCCAGTTCCTTCATCACGACGGGGATGCCGCCGACCTCGAACAGGTCTTTGGCGACATATTCGCCGCCCGGGCGCAGGTTCACGAAATAGGGCGTGTCGTGGAAGATGTCGCAGACGTCGAACAGGTCGAAGTCGATCCCCGCCTCATGCGCGATGGCGGGCAGGTGCAGGCCGCCGTTGGTGGACCCGCCGGTGCAGGCCACGACGCGGGCGGCGTTTTCCAGCGACTTGCGGGTGACGATGTCGCGGGCGCGGATGTTCTTTTCGATCAGGTTCATCACCGCCACGCCCGAAGCGTCGCAGAACTGGTCGCGGGATTCGTAAGGGGCGGGCGCACCCGAGGAGTTCAGCAGCGCCAGCCCGATCGCCTCGGACACGCAGGCCATCGTGTTCGCCGTGTATTGCGCCCCGCAGGCGCCCGAGGACGGGCAGGCCACGCGCTCCATGATGTCCAGTTCCGCGTCCGAGATCAGCCCGGCCGCGTGCTTGCCCGCCGCCTCGAACATGTCCTGCACCGTGATGTCGCGGCCCTGATAGCGGCCGGGCAGGATCGAGCCGCCGTAGATGAACACGCTGGGCACGTTCAGCCGCACCATCGCCATCATCATCCCCGGCAGGGATTTGTCGCAGCCCGCCAGCCCCACCAGCGCGTCATAGCAATGCCCGCGCATGGTCAGTTCCACCGTGTCCGCGATGGCGTCGCGCGAGGCCAGCGACGACCGCATCCCCTCGTGCCCCATCGCGATGCCGTCGGTGACGGTGATGGTGGTGAACTCGCGGGGCGTGCCGCCGCCCTTCTTGACGCCCATCTTGACGACCTGCGCCTGGCGGTTCAGCGAGATGTTGCAGGGCGCGGCCTCGTTCCAGCAGGTGGCGACGCCGACCAGGGGCTGGTGGATCTCTTCCTCGGACAGGCCCATCGCATAGAGATAGCTGCGATGCGCGGCGCGCGCCGGCCCCTCGGTCACGTGGCGACTGGGCAGTTTCGACTTGTCGAAGCGCGTGTTGTGCATGGCTATCCCCCTTGGCTTGGCACGGGAATAGTCGCGCGGGCGCAGGGGGGCAAGGGCGGGATGGCCGGGGCGCGCGCCCGGCCTCACAACAGGGGCGAGGCCAGCGCCAGCAGGTTGTTGCGCAGCCGCCGCCACGGCGTCCAGCGCCTGATGGCCGCCAGCCGCAGGGGTCTGGCGCGCGCGACATAGCTTTGCTGGCGCCGGTCCAGTTCCGCCGTGGTGGCCTGATCCACGATCATCAGGTTCATCTCATAGTTCAGCTCAAAGCTGCGGCGGTCCAGGTTGGCGGACCCGACCATCGCCATGCACCCGTCCACGGTGATGATCTTGGCGTGCAGCAGGCCCGGCCCGAACAGCATCAGCCGCACGCCCGCCTGTGCCAGCCCCCAGAAAAACCCCTCGCTGGTCGCGCCGACCAGCAGCGAATCGTTGCGCGCGGGCAGGATCATCGTCACCCGCACGCCGCGCAGCGCCGCCCCCCGGATCGCCGCGTCCAGCGCCGGGACGGGGACGTAATAGGGCGTCGAGATGGTGATCGAGCGCCGCGCGCCGTGGATCATCGTCGCCATGCAGTCGGCCAGCGAGCCGCGGCGCACGTCCGGCCCGGTCGCCACGACCTGCGCGATCCCGGTCCCCGCGGGGGCGGGCGGGTCGCGGGTCAGCATCGGGCCCAGATCCTCGCCCGTCGCGCTCATCCAGTCCTGCAGGAACACGCCCTGCATCTGGTGCACGACCGGCCCCTCGACCCGCAGCATGACGTCGATCCAGGGGGCGAACCGGGGTTTGACCGCGAAGGCCGCGTCGGCGCAGTTGCGGCTGCCGGTCATGCCGATGGCGTGGTCGATCACCACGATCTTGCGGTGGTTGCGCAGGTCGATGCGCTGGATCAGCGCCTGCACCAGCGGCAGCCGGATCGCCCCCGCGCCGTGGCACAGCGCGCCGGCGCGGCGCAGCGCGGCCCAGTGCGGCGACCGCATGAAGCCGCGCGACCCCAGCGCGTCGACCAGCACCCGCACCGTGACGCCCCGCGCGGCCGCACGGGCGGCGGCTTGCGCCACGCGGACGCCGGACCGGTCGGGCAGCCAGATATAGAACAGCAGGTGGACGTGGTCGACGGCCGCGTCGATGGCCGCGACCAGCTCGTCGATGGCGCCGTCATCCTCGGGCAGCAGGTGAACCGCGTTGCCGGCCAGCGCGCGGAACCCGCCCGCGGCGCGGTTCGCGGCCAGCACCGGCTGGGCAAAGGGCGGCACCTCGGCCAGCGCCACCGCCTCGGGGCCGCGCAGGCCGGTCAGCCGCGCGCGGATGTCGGCGCGGCGCTGGCGTTCGCGGCGGTTCATGCGGATCTCGCCGAAGAACAGATAGGCCACGATGCCGACAAGGGGCAGCGACTCGATCACCAGGATCCAGGCCAGCCGGACTGACGGTTCAAGCCGGGGGCGCATCAGCACCCGGATGCCGAACCCCAGCCCCGCCACGATATGAAGCCATACGCCGATCTGCGCCCACATGGCGGCATCTGGACCGGCCAGGGCGCCGATTGCAATCAGGCCCGCCGCGGCCTATCTGACCGACGGTGCAGGAACAGCGGAAGGTTGCAGCATGAACTGGATCACCAACTATGTCCGGCCGCGCATCAACTCGTTGTTCTCGCGCCGCGAGGTGCCCGAGAACCTGTGGACCAAGTGCCCCGAATGCGGGACCATGCTGTTTCACCGCGAACTGGCCGACAACCTGAACGTCTGCACCAACTGCGATCATCACCTGGCGATCACGCCCCGCGCGCGCTTTACCGCGCTGTTCGACGGCGGCGTGTTCACCGAGGTGAAGGTGCCCGAGCCGGTGGCCGACCCGCTGGGGTTCAAGGACCAGAAGAAATACCCCGACCGGATGAAATCCGCCCAGAAATCGACCGGCGAGCGCGAAGCGATGCTGGTCGCCGAGGGCGAGATGGGCCGCACCCCCATCGTCGCCGCCGCGCAGGATTTTTCCTTCATGGCCGGGTCGATGGGGATGTATGTCGGCAACGCCATCGTCGCCGCCGCCGAGCGCGCCGTGAAGCTGAAACGCCCGCTGGTGCTGTTTTCGGCCGCCGGGGGCGCGCGGATGCAGGAAGGCATCCTGTCGCTGATGCAGATGCCGCGCACCACCGTCGCCGTGCAGATGCTGCGCGAGGCGCGGCTGCCTTATGTCGTCGTGCTGACCCATCCGACGACCGGTGGCGTCACCGCGTCCTATGCGATGCTGGGCGACGTCCAGATCGCCGAGCCGAACGCGCTGATCTGTTTCGCCGGTCCCCGCGTGATCGAGCAGACGATCCGCGAAAAGCTGCCCGAGGGGTTCCAGCGCGCCGAATACCTGCTGGAACACGGGATGCTGGACCGCGTGACGCACCGCAAGAAACTGCGCGAGGAACTGGTGACCATCCTGCGGATGCTGACGCGCCAGTCCGCGCCCATCGTGGCCGACCTGCCCGCGCCGGGCGTGATCCCGTCCGCGCTGCCCGACGCGGATGCGGCGCCCGACGACGACGCCTCGGCCGCCACCGAGGGCGCGACACCCGCGCCCGCCGCCGCCAAGGCCTGACCGCGCCATGTCGGCGGCCACCGACGCGATCCTTTCGCGGCTGACGACCCTGCACCCCAAGGTCATCGACCTGTCGCTGGACCGCATGATCGCGCTGCTGGCCGATCTGGGCGATCCGCAGCGCGCCATCCCGCCCGCGATCCACATCGCGGGGACGAACGGCAAGGGGTCCACGCAGGCGATGATCCGCGCGGGGCTGGAATCCGCGGGGCTGCGCGTCCATGCCTATACCTCGCCGCATCTGGCGTATTTCAACGAACGCATCCGGCTGGCGGGCGCGCTGATCGGCGATGCGGCGCTGGCCGACACCCTGGCCGAGGTCGAGGCGGTGAACGCCGGCCGCCCGATCACCTTCTTCGAGGTGACGACGGCAGCGGCGTTCCTGGCGTTTTCGCGCACGCCCGCGGATTTCACGCTGCTCGAGGTGGGCCTGGGCGGGCGGCTGGACGCGACCAACGTCATCGACCGGCCGCGGCTGTGCGCCATCACGCCGGTCAGCATCGACCACACCCAGTATCTGGGTGAGACGCTGCCCGAGATCGCGGGCGAAAAGGCGGGCATCCTGAAACGCGGCGTGCCCTGCGTGGTCGCCCGCCAGGACGACGCCGCGCGGGCGGTGATCGAGGCGCGGGCGGCGCGGCTGGGCTGCGCGCTGTCGGTCGCGGGCCAGCACTGGACCGCCGCGCGCGACGGCGACGCGCTGGTCTTTCAGGACGAACGCGGGTTGCTGGACCTGCCGCTGCCGGTCCTGCCGGGCCCGCATCAGATCGACAACGCGGGCACCGCCATCGCCTGCCTGCGTGAACTGGGGCTGGGGCAGGATCAGGCCGCCGCCGCCGTCACCCGCGCCGACTGGCCCGCGCGGATGCAGCGCCTGACGCACGGCCCGCTTGCGCAGGCGGCGGCCGCGCGGGGCTGCGAATTGTGGCTGGACGGCGGCCATAACCCGGCGGGCGGGGCCGCCGTCGCCGCGACGCTGGCCGCGATGCCCCGCCGTCCCACGCATCTGGTCTGCGGGATGCTGAACACCAAGGACGTCTCGGGCTATATGCGGGCGCTGGCCCCGGTCGCGGCCAGCCTGACCGCCGTCACGATCCCCGGCGAGGCGGCGACCCTGCCGGCCGCGGCGACGCAGGCCGCGGCCGCCCGGGCGGGCATCCCCGCGGCATCCGCGCCAGACGTGGGCGCGGCCGTCGCCACGCTGTCCGCCGCCCATCCGGGCGCCCGGCTGCTGGTCTGCGGATCGCTGTATCTAGCCGGGCGGGTGCTGCGCGACAACGGCTGAACCCCGCCGCACGGATGCGCCGGCGCTGGCGCAGGGCGGGCATGGCGCGGTAACTGTCTGGAAAGCCCGCGGGATCGTGAATCATGGTCAAGACCTCTGCCCATTTCGAGACGCTGTTCACGGCCATCGACCAGGGCTATTGCCTGTGCGAGATCATCCGCGACGCCGACGGCAGGGCGGTCGATTACCGTTTTCTCGACACCAATCCGCAGTTCGACACGATGACCGGACTGGCATCGGCCGTCGGGCGCACCGCGCGCGAACTGGTCCCCGATCTCGAGGAGGAGTGGTTCCAGACCTATGGCGCGGTCGCCGCCGGCACGCCCGCCCGTTTCCAAAGCCATTCGGCGCCGATGGGCCGCTGGTTCGACGTCTTTGCGACCCCGGTCGCCCCTCAGGGGCATTTCGCGCTGGTCTTCCGCGACATCACCGCCCAGCGGCGCGCCGAGGCCGAACGCGCCGAGGCCACCGCCCGCGCCGAGCGCCTGCTGGTCGAGGTGAACCACCGCGTCATGAACACGCTGGCGATGATCGGGTCCATCGTGCGGATGGAGGCGCAGCTGCTGGACCCCGATGACCCCGGCAGCGCCCCCATCGCGCGCCTGCAGAACCGGTTGCAGGCGGTTTCGACGCTGTATCGCGCGCTCAGCAACACCGCGGCGGTCGAGATGGTCGAGGCCGCGCCCTATCTGTCGCAGGTGGTCAACGCCGTCGCCGGGTCGATCGGCCAGCCCGGCCAGGTCGAGATCGACTGCCAGGTCGCCCCGCTGACGCTGCCGACGGCGCAGGCGGCGCCGCTGGGCCTGCTGGTCAACGAACTGATGACAAATGCGATGAAATACGCCTTTCCCGACGCTCGCCCCGGCCGGCTGACGGTGGCGCTGGATCGCGGCGCGGACAACCGGCTGCGCCTGACCGTCGCCGATGACGGCGTCGGCGTCGAGGCGGCGGCCGCCGGGCCGGGCGATGCCCGCCCGCGCGGCGTCGGCAGCCTGCTGGTCGCGGCGTTTGCCGAACAGCTGGGCGGGCAGTTGCACCGCGACAGCGGTCCCGCCGGCACCACGGTCATCGTGACCTGGCCTGATACCGGGAGCGGGCCGGGGCAGGGCGCTTAATTCCGCGTTAACTATCTGAAAACAAGATACAATCTTAGCGGTCATATGGATTTGTGACTGCCGGGGTGCGATCGATCGTGCCAGTCCGAGGCGGCGTGGTGCCGCCAGCGGCGCTGCGAAAGCGATCGAATGAAGTCGATTACCGCCGAACTTTACATGACCCGCGTGGTGAACGGGATCGTCCAGTGCGACTCGGTCGCCACGACCATCTCGGTCAAGGATCTGAACGGCGACGGGCTGATCTCGCCCTTGGACTGGACCGTCGCCACCCGTGACATGCCGTGGCACAACGGCGGGTCCGCGCAGGCGCTGTGGCAGGGCGTCAAGCTGGGGAACTTCAGCTCCGGCGTCCTGTATTCCCGCACCCGCTATCAGGCCGGCGACGACGCCCGCCCCGCGCTGGGGGCGTTGCGGCATCTTTTCAGGCCGGTCGATCCCGACGCGCTGGCGATCTGCTTTGCGGCCGGCACGCTGATCGCGACGCCGGGCGGCCCGCGGCCGGTGGAAACCATCCGCGCGGGCGACCTGGTGCTGACCGTGGACGACGGCGCGCAGCCGGTGCTGTGGGCCGGGCAGCGCCATCTGGACGCCGATGCGCTGGACCGCGCCCCGAACCTGCGGCCGGTCCGCATTGCGGCGGGCGCGCTGGGGGCTGGCCTGCCGCGCCGCGACCTGACCGTCTCGCCCCAGCACCGCATCCTGATGCGCGGGGTCGCGGGGGACGAGGGGCGCGGCGTCCTGGCCGCCGCCCGGCACCTTGCTGAGGCCGCCATGCCGGGCATCGACGTGCTGACGGACGCGCGCGCCGTCACCTATTGCCATCTGGCGCTGGCCGGTCACGCCATCCTGCTGGCCGAGGGGGTGGCGGCGGAATCGCTGTTCACCGGGCCGCAGGCGCTGCGCGCCCTGTCGCAGCCGCAGCGGGACGAACTGACGGCGGTGTTCCCGTCGCTGGCGCGGGGCGAAAACCCGATGTCCCCGGCGCGGCCTTTCGCCCGTCGCAAGGATGTGCTGCGCGCAATCCGCGTCCCGGCGTGACCCGGTCAGCGGCCCCAGTCCGCCCCGCGCATCTCGCGCAGGCGGCTGGCGGTGCGCTCGAACTCGAAGCTGCCCTCGCCCTCGATATACAGCCGCTCCGGTTCGTCCGCGGCCGAGGCGATCAGCCGGACCCGCGCCTCGTAGAGCGTGTCGATCAGGGTGACAAAGCGCTTGGCGGCGTCATAGTTCTGCGACCCCAGCCGCGGGATGCCGTCCAGCATCAGCACGTCGACCGCCTGCGCCAGCGCCAGGAAATCGCCCGGTCCCAGTGGCTTGCCGCACAGATCCCAGAACCCGGCGCGGGCCACGCGGTCGCATCCGGCGGGCAGTTCGACGATCCTGCCCTTGACCTCGATGCGCAGCGGTTCGGGATCGGGGCACTCGGTCAACTCTGCCCACAGCGCGTCGATGCTGGCGCGGGCGATGGTGTCGGCGGGCACGAACCAGACCTGCCCGCCCGCCAGCCGGTCCTGCCGGTGGTCGATGGGGCTGTCCAGCCGGACCACGTCCATGCGTTCGCGGATCAGCGCGATGAAGGGCAGGAACAGCTGCCGGTTCAGCCCGTGCTTGTAGAGGTCTTCGGGCACCCGGTTCGAGGTGGTGACGACCGTCACGCCCTTGTCGAACAGGATCTGGAACAGCCGCCCCACGATCATGGCGTCGGCGATGTCGGTGATCTGCATCTCGTCAAAGCAGAACAGCCGGGTGCTGGCGGCGATCGCCTCGGCCACCGGGCGGACGGCGTCGGGCGCGCCCGACTGGCGGGCGGCGGTCAGTCCGGCCTGCACCTCTTGCATGAAGCCGTGGAAATGCACCCGGCGTTTCGCGGCGGTGGGCGCGGCCTCGGTGACCAGGTCCATCAGCATGGACTTGCCCCGGCCGACCCCGCCCCAAAGGTAAAGGCCCCGCGGTCCCGGGGCTGCGGTCGCGGCCGCGCCGCCGCCCAGCATCCGGCCCAGCCAGCCCGCGCGCGCGGCCGCGGGGGGCGGCGCGTCGGACAGGCCCGCGACCAGCCCGTCCAGCGCGGGCAGGATCGCCCGCTGCGCCGGATCGGCGACCAGCCGCCCCGCGGTCACGCGCGCCTCGTAGAGCGCGGTGACGGGACCGGGGTTTGCGGTGGAAGGGCTGTCCATGCCGCGACGGGTGCCAAAGAACCCGGCCTGCCGCAAGCCGATTTGCGCCGCCGCGCGCCCCTAGTCCAGCGAGGCGAGCATCGTTGCCGCCGCCGCCACCGGGTCGGCGTGGCCGGCCGCGACCTGCGCGCCCAGATCGGCCAGCCGCGCGGCGGTCCGGGGGTGGGACAGGCGCGCCAGCAGCCCGGCGCGCACCTCGGACAGGAACCAGCGTTCGGCCTGATCGGCGCGGCGGCGGTCGAAATGGCCGTGGGCGCGGCGCCAGTCGGCCAGGGCGCGCATCTCGTCCCACGCCTGCGCCAACCCGACGCCGTCCAGGGCGGACACCGGCATCGCCTTGGGGAAACCCGGCGGGTCTTGCGGCCGCCGCCGCAGCAGCCGCAGGGCCCCCGCGTAATCGGCGACAGTCCGCAAGGCCGCGGCGCGCAGATCGCCATCGGCCTTGTTGACCAGGATCAGGTCGGCCATTTCCATGATGCCGCGCTTGACCCCTTGCAGTTCGTCCCCCCCGGCCGGGGCCAGCAGCAGGATGAACAGGTCGGTCATGTCGGCGACCAGCGTTTCGGACTGGCCGACGCCCACCGTCTCGACCAGCACCACGTCGAACCCCGCCGCCTCGGCCAGGCGGATCGTCTCGCGCGTGCGGCGCGCGACGCCGCCCAGTTCCGCCCGCGAGGGCGAGGGGCGGATGAAGGCGTTCGGATCGCGGCTCAACCGCTCCATCCGGGTCTTGTCGCCCAGGATCGACCCGCCCGACCGCGCCGACGACGGATCGACCGCCAGCACCGCGACCCGCAGGCAGGTGCCGGTCAGCATCAGGCCGAACGCCTCGATCAGGGTGGACTTGCCCACGCCCGGCGTGCCCGACATCCCGATCCGCAGCGCCTGGCGCGGCGGCAGCGCCGCCAGCAGCGCCACCGACTGGTCGCGGTGGTCGGCGCGGGTGCTTTCGATCAGCGTGATCGCGCGGGCCAGCGCGCGACGGTCGCCTGCGGCCAGCCGGCTGGCCAGTGTCTGGGTCTGGTCGTCCACGGCGCCCGTCCTGTCGGTTGCTGCGGCCATGTCGTAGGACGTGGGCAGGCGCTTGCCAAGCGGCGCCGCACAGCCCCCCGCGGGGGCCGGTGCCGCGATTCGGGCTTGACGCGCGGGCGTCCGGCCCCTAATCACGCGCAACGGATTTCCGGGCGCTGCCTTGGCAGGCGCCCTTTCATTTTCCGGCCCCGGACCCGCCCGGGTGACCGGACGCTGCAAACGAAGGAAGCAAGATCATGTCGCGCGTCTGCGAACTGACCGGCAAGGGGCCGATGACCGGCAACAACGTCTCTCATGCCAACAACAAGACCCGCCGGCGTTTCCTGCCGAACCTGAACGATGTCACGCTGATGTCGGACAAGCTGGGCCAGTCCTATTCGCTGCGCATCTCGGCCGCGGCGCTGCGGTCGGTGGACCATCGCGGCGGTCTGGACGCGTTCCTGGGCAAGGCCAAGGACGACGAGCTGTCCGCCCGCGCGCTGAAGATCAAGCGCGAGCTGGCCAAGGCCTGATCCGCATTTCAGTCTTGTCAACGGCCCCGCCGACCGGCGGGGCCGTTGGCGTTTGCCGCCTGCGGTCCGCCGCGCGGCGGTTTGCGCGCGCCCCACGCCCGCGCTAATCCTGTGCGGGATGAAACGCGCGCTGCATCTTTCGCTGATTCTGCTGCTGGTCGTCACCGGCCTGTCGCTGGGCGCGGCCCGCGGGCAGGCGCGCGTGGCCGGGCAGATCGTGCTGTGCGCGGGCGGCGCGGCGGTCGTGCAATCGGTCGATTCCGATGGGCAGCCGGTCGGACGGACGATGGTCTGCCCCGACATGGCGCTGTCGCTGCTGGAAGCGGTGGCAAGCCCCGCCGCGCAGCCGGTCCCGCCGCAGGGCGGGCACCGGGTCGGGGCGTTGGCGCCGCGCGTGGCGCTGGATGGGCGGGGGCCGCGGCCCCGGCAGGGGCGGGGGCCGCCCGCGCAGGTCTGAGTGACCTGCCGAACCCCACCCTTTAGCGAAAGCGACCGAGATGAAAACCAAGCTGACCCTTGCCGCGCTTGCGGCCCTGCTGCCCCTGTCCGCCCTTGCCTGCGCGGCCCACGATCCGGCGAAATCCGCCAGCGGCCCGGAAACGCTGACCCTTGCCGCGATGACCACCCCGGCCGAGGCCGCGCCGGCGCCCGCCGGGCCGATCACCGTGACGGACGCCTATGCGCGTTCGGCCAATCAGCAGACCGGGGCGGCCTTCATGACGCTGACCAACGCCGGGACCAGCGCCTGCACCCTGCGCGGCGTGACGTCGGACGTGGCCCAGCGGGTCGAACTGCACACCCACAAGGACGAGGGCGGGGTGATGAAGATGGTCCCGCTGGACGGCGCGACCGTCCCGGCGGGCGGCAGCCACGCGCTGGCCCGCGGCGGCGACCATGTCATGTTCATGGGGCTGAACCGGCCCTTGGCCGATGGCGACAGCGTGGCGCTGACGCTGGATCTGGGGGATTGCGGGCAGGTTCCGGTGACGGTGCCGGTGGACAACGCCGCGGGCATGGCGACCCAGGCCGGGGGGGGGCAGGCCGGGGCGGCGAAGGCGGGGGCGGCCGGGCACGCGGGCATGGACCACGGCCAGGCGCACGGCCAGCCGTCGAACTGATCGCCGGAAAGCGCGGGCAAGGGCCGGGGGATCTCCCGGCCCTTGTTGCGTCTGGGCATGCGCCCGCCCTTGTCATGGCCGGCGGGCAATCGTTCATCCCCGCGCGCGGCTCAGGCGCGGGCGTTTCCCGGCCGCGGTGAATCGCGCGGGACGGGCGCAACCGCGCGCATCCGCACCCTCAGGCAAAACGCCGCAGGCGCAGGGCGTTGGTCACGACGAACACCGACGACAGCGCCATCGCGCCCGCGCCCAGCATCGGCGACAGCTGCGGCCCGCCGAACGGGACCAGCGCGCCCATCGCCACCGGGATCAGCGCAACGTTATAGGCGAATGCCCAGAACAGGTTCTGCCGGATGTTGCGCATCACCGCGCGGCTGAGGCGGACCGCGCGCGCCACCCCGGCGGGATCGCCGGAAGACAGCACGACCTCGGCCGCCTCGATCGCGACGTCGGTGCCGGTGCCAATGGCGATGCCGGTTTCGGCGGCGGCCAGCGCCGGGGCGTCGTTGATGCCGTCGCCGACAAAGACGCTGCCCGGCCCCATCGCGCGGATCGCGTCCAGCTTGCCTGCGGGCAGGACGCCGCCCAGCACGCGGTCGATCCCCAGCCGCCCGCCGACCGCCTGCGCCGCCGCGGGCACGTCGCCCGAGATCATGGCCGTCTGCAGGCCCATGCCGTGCAGCGCGTCCACCGCAGCCTTTGAGGTTTCGCGCACCGGGTCGGCCATGCCCATCACCGCGACATGGCGGCCGTCCACGGCCAGATGCACCGGCGTCGCGGCATCGGCCGACAGCGCATCCGCGCGGGCGACCAGCGTGGCGTCGGGGGCGACGCCGCCCTGTTCCAGCGCCCGGAGGTTGCCGATCAGCACGGCGCGCCCCTCGACCGTGGCGGTCAGGCCGTGACCCGCCTGCGCGGCCACGTCCTGCGCCTGCGGCGGCGTGATCCCCTCGTCGCGCGCCGCCGCCAGCACGGCCGCGGCCAGCGGGTGTTCGGACCGCGCCTCGGCCCCGGCGGCCAGGCGCAGCGCCTGCGCCCGGTCGATGCCCGCCGTGTCCAGCGCGACCAGCGCCGGTCGCCCCTGGGTCAGTGTCCCGGTCTTGTCAAAGGCCACAATCCGCGCATCCGCCAGCCGTTGCAGCGCGTCGCCGCGGCGGAACAGGATGCCCAGTTCGGCCCCCCGCCCGGTGCCGACCATGATCGACATCGGCACCGCCAGCCCCATCGCACAGGGGCAGGCGATGATCAGGACCGAGATCGCGGCGACGACCGCATGGGGCAGGGCCGGGTCGGGGCCGAAGGCCAGCCACAGCCCGAAGGCCAGCACCGCCAGCGCCATCACCACCGGCACAAAGACGCGCGTCACCCGGTCCACCAGCGCCTGCACCGGCAGCTTGGCGGCCTGCGCGTCCTCGACCAGGCGCACGATGCGGGCCAGCGCGGTGTCGGCCCCGGTCGCGGTCACGCGATAGGTCAGCGCCGACGGCCCGTTCAGCGTGCCGCCCGTGACCCGTGCGCCGGGCGCCTTGGTGACGGGCAGCGGCTCGCCGGTCAGCATGGATTCGTCGATCGCGCCCGTGCCCTCGACCACCTCGCCATCGACGGCGACGCGTTCGCCGGGCACAAGCTGCACCAGATCGCCGTGCACGAGTTCCGCCACGGGGACGGTCACGGCCGCGCCGCCGCGGATCGCCCGCGCCTCGGCGGGCGCAAGCTCGACCAGCCGCCGGATCGCCTGGCCGGCATTGCCGCGGGCCCGCGCCTCTAGCCAGCGGCCCAGCAGGATCAGGGTGACGATGACGGCCGCGGCCTCGAAATACACATGGCGCGCGTCCGGGGGCAGCAGTCCGGGCGCAAAGGTCGCGACGGTGGAATACAGGAACGCCGCCCCCGCGCCCAGTGCGACAAGGCTGTTCATCTCGGGCGCGCCGCGCAGCAGGGCGGGGATGCCGTGGGCGAAAAAGACCCGCCCCGGCACCGCCAGCACCGCGAAGGCCAGCACGAACTGGACGATCCACAGCGGCCGCGAGCCGACGGCATCCATCAGCCCATGGTGAAACGGCGGATAAAGATGCCCGCCCATTTCCAGGATGAACAGGGGCAGGGTCAGCACGGCGGACAGCACAAGGCTGCGGCGCAGCCGGGTCGTCTCGTCGGGGCCCGACGCAGGCGCTGCGGCATCCGCCGCGTCGGGCGGGGTCGCGGCATAGCCCGCGCGCGTCACCGCACCGGCCAGCGCCGCCGGGGTCACGCCGGGCGCATGGGTCACGCTGACCGACCGCGTGGCCAGGTTCGCCGCCGCCGCCGTGACGCCGGGCAGGGCGGTCAGCGCGCGTTCGACGCGGCCGGTGCAGGACGCGCAGGTCATCCCCTCGACCGCAAGGCGGGTGGTGGCCAGCTCGGCCGGATAGCCGGCGCGGGCCAGCGCCTGGGTCGCGGGGCCAAGGGCGGCGCCGTCATCCAGCGTGATCCGCGCCCGGTGCGTGGCCAGGTTGACGGACGCGCCGGAAACGCCGGGAACGGCCGTCAGCGCGCGTTCGGCACGGCCGACGCAGGACGCGCAGCTCAGCCCTTCAAGCTGCAGTTCGATCTGTTGTGTCATGGTATCCTCTTTGGTCGGAACTTGCGTTGCGGACAAAGAGGAACAGGGGCGGCGCCTGCGGCCGGCCGGGCGGGCGGCTTGCGGCCTCGTGCGGGCGGGGCGGCGCCAGAAGCACCGGGGGGCGGATCGGCATGGTCTGCGCGCTGGCGCGCCGGTTGCGCGGGAAACAGCGGCAGCCCCGTCCGCCCCGGCCGTTGCAGTCATGCGCCGCACGCGCGGCAACCCGCCGCGGCGGGCGTGGCGGTGTGGCGGCTGGGCGAGAGCAACAGGGCATGGCGGCGTCCTTCATGCGCTCGATATGTGGTCCCGCCGGCCGGGGTGCAAGCGACGGGGGGCCGATTCACGCCGCTTTGAGTTGAAACCGGCCATCCGAACGGCTAGCGCGGAGGTCAGTCAAGAAAACACCGCGACGAGGACACACGATGAACCGCCGCCAGATGCTGATGCTGACCCTGCCGTTGCTGGCCGCCCCGCAGGCCCTGCTGGCGCAGGCGGCGCCCGCCAAACAGGCCGCCCGCGCCGCCGACCCCTATGCGCCGACCGAGGTCGCGATCCGCGAGGGGTTCGAGGTGGGGTCCATCGTCGTCGTGTCGCGCGATTATTTCCTGTATCACGTCATCGCGCCGGGCCGCGCGATCCGCTATGGCGTTGCGGTCGGCACGGACGAGCTGGTCTGGAAGGGCCGCGCGCTGGTCGGCCGCAAGACCGAATGGCCCAGCTGGACGCCCACGCCGTCGATGATCGCGCGCAAGCCCGAGCAGTACAAGAAATACGAAAACGGCATGCCGGGCGGCCCGCAGAACCCGCTGGGCGCGCGGGCGCTGTATCTGCACACCGCCAACGGCAACGACACCGCGATCCGCATCCACGGCACCACCGATCCCGGCTCGATCGGGCGGGCGGTGTCGAACGGCTGCATCCGCATGCGCAACGAGGCGGTGATGGCCCTGTTCGACCAGGTGCCCATCGGCACGCCCGTCTACGTCTACTGATTGCCGGCCGCGTTCCGCCCCGGCGCGCTGGCCGATCTTGCGGCGGCGGGGTTCGATGACGTCATCGACGTGCGCTCGCCCGCGGAGTTCGCCGAGGATCACCTGCCGGGCGCGATCAACCTGCCGGTGCTGGACGACGCCCAGCGGGCCGAGGTCGGCACCATCTACAAGCAGGTGTCGCCGTTTGACGCGCGCAAGATCGGCGGCGCGCTGGTCGCCGCCAACGCCGCGCGCCACATCGCGGGTGCGCTGAGCGACCGGGGCGGCGGCTGGCGGCCGCTGGCCTATTGCTGGCGCGGGGGGCAGCGGTCGGGGGCGTTCGCCACCATCCTGGACCAGATCGGCTGGCGGGTCAGCCGGCTGGACGGCGGCTGGAAGACGTGGCGCGCGCTGGTGATCGACCAGGTCGAGCGCCGCGGCTTTGGCGCGCCGGTCATCGTGCTGGACGGCAACACCGGATCGGGCAAGACGGCGATCCTGCATCGGCTGGCCGCGCGCGGGGTGCAGGTCGTGGACCTTGAGGGGCTGGCGAACCACCGCGGCAGCCTGTTCGGCGCGATGCCCGGCGGCCAGCCCCCGCAAAAGCTGTTCGAGACGCGGCTGGCGATGGCGCTGGCCGCCCTGGACCCCGCCCGCCCCGTCGTGGTCGAGGCGGAAAGCTCGCGTATCGGCGAACGGGGGCTGCCCCGCGCCGTGTGGCAGGCGCTGTGCGCCGCGCCGCGCCTGCGGCTGGACGCGCCGCTTGCGGCCCGCGCGGACTATACCGCGCGCAGCTATGCCGGTGCGGTGGCCGAACCGGGGCGGGTGGCCGACACGGTGACGCGGCTGGCGCCCCTGCACCCGGCCGACCGCATCGCGGCTTGGGCCGCGATGGCCGAACGCGGCGACTGGGCCGCGCTGGCCCAAGGGCTGATGCGCGACCACTATGACCCCCGCTATCGCAAGCACCGCGACCGCTATGGCGACCGCGAGGCGGGGGTGATCGCCGCGCCCGCGCTGGACGATGCCGGGCTGGACCGGATCGCGGCCGAGGTCGAGCGGGCCGTGGCCGGAATGGGGCGGGATGGCGGCCCTGCCGGTGCAGGGGCCGGGGCTTAAGGCGCGCGGGGCGCGCCGGCATCGACGCGGCGCGCGCCTTGTGGTTGCGCCGCCCGTGCAAGGGGCAGGGCTTGGGCCGGCGCGGGGCGCGCGCCCGCCCGGATGCGCCGCGCGCCTTGTCGCGGCGTCGCCGGTCAGGCCGGGCCGATCAGCCCGTCCACCCACGCGGGCACGGTCTCACCTGCCGGCCCCGCGATGCTGTCGTCGAAACGGTCGCGGGCGTCGTCGGTGGGGACCAGGTTCAACTCGACCGTCCGGGCGCCGACCGAGCGCGCCAGATCGACGAAACCCGCGGCGGGATAGACCTGCCCCGAGGTGCCGATGGCGGCGAACAGCTGCGCGCCCGCCAGCGCCTGTTCGATGCGGTCCATGTGATAGGGCATCTCGCCGAACCAGACGATGTCGGGGCGCGTGGCGGGGCGACCGCAGGCGGGGCAGGGGTCCGATGTGGCCATCGCCGCGGGCGCGGTCCAGCGGTGGCCGCAGGCCGCGCACAGCGCGCTGTCGATGCGGCCGTGCATGTGGATCACGTCGCGCGCGCCCGCCCGGTCCAGCAGCGTGTCGATGTTCTGCGTGATCAGCGTGACGCCCGGATGGTGCGACAGGCGGGCCAGTGCCGCGTGGGCCGGGTTCGGGCGGGCCGTGGCCGCCGCGGCCCGGCGCATGTCATAGAACCGCAGGACCAGCGCGGGATCGCGGTCGAACGCCTCGGGCGTGGCCACATCCTCGATCCGGTGGCGTTCCCACAGCCCGTCGCCGTCGCGGAACGTCGGGATGCCGCTTTCCGCCGACAGGCCCGCCCCGGTCAGCACGACGATGCGGCCCGGCTGATCGGGCGGGCCGGCGGGGCGCATTCGCGCGCCGCTCAGCGGGTGCAATACGCCTCGGCCGTGGCGGCGAATGTCTTGTAGCGCGCCCAGAATGCGTTGTCGGCGGCGGACTTGGACATCCGCACCTCTTGCGCGCGTTGCGCGTCGCGGAAAAAGATCGCCGCCCGGCGCTGGTCGCTGCGCGACAGCGTCATGTCGGCGACCTGCTGGATGCAGCCGCACAGACTGGCATTGCGCGCGCCGCGTTCCGACCGCACGCAGGCGTTGTCGATCGGACCGGCAACGGCCAGCGGCGCAGTCAGGATGACGGCGGCCGCGACGACCACGGGTTTCAGCATGCTCACTCTCCTCGTCCCCACGCTGCCTTGGCGGCAGTCGTCCCCTCGCCGGTCGGGCCGGCGGCTGGGTCACAGTATACCAGACGAATTAACAGGCAACAAACGCGACAGCGCGGCAGATTTTCCACGCGCGCCGCCGCCCGCCCCCAGATCATGTGGCGCCCCGCCGCATCCCGGACGGGCGCGCGCCGAATCGCCCCGCGCCCTTGGCCGCCGCCCGCCGCGCTGCTATCCCGGCGCGATGCTGACCATCGCCTTTGACGCCGACGACACGCTGTGGGAAAACGAGACGTTCTTCCACCTGACCCAGGACGATTTCGTCGCCCTGCTGGCGGGGCACGCCGACCCGGCCACGGTGCGCGCCCGGCTGCACGAGACGGAAATCCGCAATCTCGACATCTATGGCTATGGTATCAAGGGGTTCACCCTGTCGATGATCCAGACCGCGCTGGAACTGACCGGGGGCGAGTTGCCCGGCGCCACCGTCGCCCGGCTGCTGGCGCTGGGCCAGCAGATGCTGCGCCATCCCGTGCGCCTGCTGCCGGGGGTGGAACCGGCGCTCGCGGCGCTGCGCGACCATCGGCTGTGGCTGATCACCAAGGGCGACGTGCTGGACCAGGAACGAAAGATCGCGGCGTCCGGCCTGTCGCCGCTGTTCGACCGGATCGAGATCGTGCAGGACAAGACCCCGGAATCCTATGACCGCATCCTGCGCCGGGCGGGCGTGGCGGCCGCCGACCTGCTGATGGTCGGCAACGCCATGCGGTCGGACGTGCTGCCGGTGCTGGCGCTGGGTGGCATCGGCGTCCATGTGCCCAACGAACTGGGCTGGGCGCACGAGCAGGCGGACGACCCCGACGATCCGCGGTTCCACCGGCTGGCCCGTCTGGACGAGCTGCCGGCGCTGGTGCGCCGCCTTCAGTCCAGCGGCTGGGGGGTATAGCCCGCCTCGCGGATCAACTCGGCCGCGCGGGCGGTTCCCAGCCCGTCCACGGTCACGGTCTTGCTGGACAGGTCGGCCGTGGCGGTGCCGCCCGCGTCCCGGACCGCGTTTTCGATCGCGGCGGTGCAATGGCCGCAGGTCATGTCATCGACTCGGAACTTCATGGTGTGGCTTTCCCGCTTGACGCTTTGCGCCGACTGTAACATCGCCCGCAGGATGAGCCAGTCCCCCGCCACGATTCCGCTGACCCACGGCCACGCCGCGAACCGCCGCGCGGCGGGGCTGATGGTCGGCGCGATGGCGATGTTCGCGGTCGAGGATGCGGGCATCAAGACGCTGGCCGCGCGGCTGCCGGTGGGGCAGGTGCTGGCGACGCTGGGGCTGCTGGGGCTGTGCGTCTTCTGGGCCATGCTGGCGCGCGACGGCCACCGGATGTGGACGCGCCACCTGCTGCTGCGGCCGGTGATGCTGCGCAACCTGGGCGAGGCGATAGGCTCGCTTGGCTTTACCTCGGCGCTGGCGCTGACGGATCTGTCGTCCGCCTCGGCGATCCTGCAGGCGCTGCCGCTGGCGCTGGTCATGGGGGGCGCGCTGTTTCTGGGCGAAAGGGTCGGCTGGCGGCGCTGGACGGCGATCCTTGTGGGCGCGGCCGGGGTGCTGCTGATCATCCGCCCCGGCGCCGCCGGGTTCCAGCCGCAATCGCTGCTGGCGCTGGTCGGCGTGGCGGGGCTGGCCGTCCGTGACCTTGCCACGCGGCGGATGCCGGGGGATGTCCGCTCGCACCAGCTGTCGGCGGCGGCCTTCGGCTCGTTGATTCCCGGGGGGCTGCTGCTGGCCTGGGTGCTGGGAACGCCGCTGCTGGTCCCATCGGGGGCCGAGACGCTGGGGTTTCTGGGCTGCATCGGCTTTGGCGTGGCGGGCTATGCGATGATGGTCACCGCCACGCGGGTCGGCGAGGCGTCGCTGGTCGCGCCCCTGCGCTATGTGCGGCTGGTCTTTGCGCTGATGATCGCCGTCGCGGTCTTTGGCGAACGGCCCGACGCGGCAACCCTGGCCGGGGCCGCGCTGATCGTCGGATCGGGCGGCTTTGCGATGTGGCGCGAACTGCGTCGCGGGCGGCGTTCCTGACCCCTTTCCGCAACCCCGGGCGCGCTGTATAGCCCGGCCATGACCCAGCTTTCCCTGATCCGCAACTTTTCGATCGTGGCCCATATTGACCACGGCAAATCCACCCTGGCGGACCGGCTGATCCAGTCCACCGGCACCGTCGCCGACCGTGACATGAAAGAGCAGATGCTCGACAGCATGGATATCGAGCGTGAGCGGGGCATCACCATCAAGGCCAACACCGTCCGCATCACCTATCCGGCGAAGGATGGCCAGACCTATGTGCTGAACCTGATCGACACCCCCGGCCACGTCGATTTCGCCTATGAGGTCAGCCGGTCGATGCGCGCAGTCGAGGGCTCGCTGCTGGTCGTGGACGCGACCCAAGGGGTCGAGGCGCAGACGCTGGCCAATGTCTATCAGGCCATCGACGCGGGCCACGAGATCGTGCCCGTCCTGAACAAGATCGACCTGCCCGCGTCCGAACCCGACCGCGTCAAGGCCCAGATCGAGGACGTGATCGGCATCGACGCGTCCGACGCGATCCCGATTTCCGCCAAGACCGGCCTCGGCATCCCCGACGTGCTGGAAGCCATCGTCCACCGCCTGCCCGCGCCCAAGGGCGACCGGGATGCGCCGTTGAAGGCGATGCTGGTCGACAGCTGGTATGACGCCTATCTGGGTGTCGTCGTGATGATCCGCGTCATGGACGGCGTCATCCGCAGGGGCGACCGGGTCCGCATGATGCAGACCGGCGCGGTCTACGGCATCGACAAGCTGGCCGTGCTGACCCCCGCCATGCGCGATATCGCCGAACTGGGGCCGGGCGAGATCGGGGTCTTCACCGCCTCGATCAAGCAGGTCCGCGACACCCGCGTGGGCGACACCATCACGCATGAGCGCAAGGGCACGACCACGCCGCTGCCCGGCTTCAAGCCCGCGCAGCCGGTGGTGTTCTGCGGGCTGTTCCCCGTGGACGCCAACGATTTCGACGCCCTGCGCGACGCCATCGAGAAGCTGGCGCTGAACGACGCGTCCTTCAGCTATGAGATGGAAACCTCGGCCGCGCTGGGCTTTGGCTTTCGCTGCGGGTTCCTGGGGCTGCTGCATCTTGAGGTGATCCGCGACCGGCTGGAACGCGAATACGACCTGGACCTGATCACCACCGCGCCCAGCGTCGTGTTCCGCCTGCACATGCGCGACGGCGAGGTGCGCGAGCTGCACAACCCCGCCGACATGCCCGACCTGACGCTGGTCGACCACATCGAAGAACCGCGCATCAAGGCGACGATCATGGTCCCCGACGAGTATCTGGGCGACGTGCTGAAGCTGTGCCAGGACCGCCGCGGCATCCAGCTGGACCTGACCTATGCCGGTTCCCGCGCGATGGTCGTCTATGACCTGCCGCTGGCCGAGGTCGTCTTCGATTTCTATGACCGGCTGAAATCGGTGACGAAAGGCTATGCGTCCTTCGATTACCAGATTTCGGAATACCGCGAGGATTACCTGGTCAAGATGTCGATCCTGGTCAACGACGAACCCGTGGACGCCCTGTCGATCATGGTCCACCGCGACCGCGCCGAGGCGCGCGGCCGGGTGATGGTGGAAAAGCTGAAGGAGCTGATCCCCCGCCACATGTTCAAGATCCCGATCCAGGCGGCCATCGGCGGGCGGGTGATCGCGCGGGAGACTTTGGCGGCGCTGAGGAAGGACGTGACGGCCAAGTGCTATGGCGGCGATGCGACCCGGAAGAAGAAGCTGCTGGAGAAGCAGAAAGCCGGGAAGAAGAAGATGCGCCAGTTCGGGAAGGTGGAGATCCCGCAGTCGGCGTTTATCTCGGCGTTGAAGATGGATGGGTGAGGGATGCGGAAGCTGTGGTCAACATTTCGCAGGTCTTCTCGGCGAGTGAAGCAATCCTCACTGCACGCGTCGAGCAGATAAAGGCAAGTCTCGCGCATCCTGGCCTAAAAGGCGGCGCTGTTGAGGAAGCAGTTCGTAATCTGCTTCAAGACTACCTGCCAAAGAATATCGGCATCGGAAGTGGGGTTGTAATCGACTCGGCGGGAAGCCAGTCGGCGCAGATTGACATCATTCTCTATGACGCACAAAAAACACCGACCTTCTTCCGAAGTGGTGATGCGGGAGTGTTCCCTATCGAGTGCGTATATTTTGCCATCGAAGTCAAGACGAGCATCAATGCAAGCAACTTCGCCGCCTGCGTTAAGAATATGGCATCATTGAAGTCTTTGTCTCGTAAGGCCTATTATCCAAGCTCCGGGCCGATAATTGAAACGGTCGAGACATTTTCTGGCTTCCCCAGTCCAACTTGGGATCCGATTTATCTCGTGTTTGCGCTCGGTGCAGACGTGAGATATCAGCCTTTGATTTCCTATCTTGACGAGCATAGGCAAAATAGCGCGGACATTCGAGGTCAGATAGACTCCCTGTATGTGCACGGCATTGGCCTGCTAACAAACATCACTCTTGTTCCACCCAAGGCGTTCAAGTTTAACCTTACTCCAGATAGCCGTTCACTCGTAGGTTTGGTCGACAACCAGCCTCTGCTGACGTTTTTCACTCTGTTCAGCCGCTATTATAATCAAGCCCAGATGCCGTTGGCGTTTGATTTTTCCCGCTATACCTTGTCGTGCATATCCGGATCACCTAGCGTGTTTCTAAACACAACGTCTCGAAACCAAGCTGCTATCGACGAAGCCAACAAACAGGGTGGGCAGTTCGTCCTTCCACAGCAAGCGTAGGGTGGGGTTTCACCCCACCTTCGCCCGCCCCACTCATCCTTGCGTGCCGAACGGTGGGGTAAACCCCACCCTACATCCACCCGGCACGCCCACCGCCTCCGCCGTCTCGGGCCAATGATGGTTGATGGTGGGGTGGAACCCCACCCTACGCACCCGCGCCCTTGCTCGCCGGATACCGCTCTGCGGATGGTGGGGTGGAACCCCACCCTACCATTCCCACCTTGGACCGCCGATCTCGCGGTGGACCGACGAATATGGCCAATCCTCCACCCGCCGCACCAACCCGTGCTTCACCGGATTAAACCAGCAATACCGAAGATGCGCCGCGAAATCCGCGTCATCGCGGCAATGATGCTCCCAGAACCGCCGCTGCCACACCCCCGCCTCGCCCTTCGCCGCCTTCGAGGGCGACCGTAGGGTGGGGTTCCACCCCACCGCTTTCACGCCACGGGAAAACCGTGCCTTGATCGCCCCCCAGCGGACCGAGTAATCCGCATCCCCCTCCGGCAGCCGCCAGATGCAGTGCAGATGATCCGGCAGCACCACCCAGGCTTCGATCTCGAACGGCCGTTCGTCGCGGGTCTGCCGCACCGCCTGCCGCAGCCGCTCCACCTCGGCGACCAGCAGCCACGATCCCCGGTCCGCGAGGGCGACCGTGAAGAAGATCGGCACCCCGAGCAGGCGCGGGCGGATATAACGCGACATCCCCGCACTCTGCCGCACCAGCGGTTAACAAAGCCTCATCGCATTGACCCGCCGGCATGCACGGCGGCAAGTGTAGCCGGCCCACTTCACAGCCGTCATCCCGCAAAGCCTCGCATGAGCTTCGCCTTAGCTGACGCCCCCTCAAGCCGCGTCCAGCTTCCATCCTTCCGGCCCTCGGGCTTGACGAACCGCGCCGCCGCCGCTGTTCTGGGCCACAGCACACCCAGGACAGGGACGCCACGCCATGACCCCCGACACCGCCCGCGAAACCCTTCTCGCCCGTCGCGCCGAACTGCTGGGCAACCTCGAACGGATCGAGGATCAGCTTGACGATCCCGTCTCCAAGGACTGGGAGGACGCGGTGTCCGAACGGCAGGGGGACGAGGTGCTGTCGGCGCTGGGGCAGTCCGACCGGGCGGAACTGCGCCGCATCGATGCGGCGCTGGCGCGGGTGCAGGCGGGGGAATACGGCGACTGCGTTCGCTGCGGCAATCCCATCGCGGAAAAGCGGCTGCAACTGCTGCCCGACACGCCGTTCTGCGCCAACTGCGCCTAAGCGGTTGACGCGCAAGATTTTCGCGCGGTTGGGGAACGCGGGGGCGGGCCGGTGCATTTCAGCCTTGACCGTCCAGCGCGAAAGGCCGCCCCATGCGCCATCCAGCACGATATTCCGCCATCCAGATCGCGCTTCACTGGGCGGTCGTGGTCCTGATCGTCGTCCAGCTGCTGACCGGCGACCTGATGAGCCATTATTTCCGCGACCTGATGCGCGCCGCTGAAACCCGTCCGGAACTGGGCAACGCCGTGTGGCACATGGTGTCTGGCGGGACGATCCTGATCCTGATGCTGACGCGGCTGGCGCTGCGGTTCACCCACGGGACGCCGCCGCCCAAGGCGGGCTCGCCCTCGTGGGACGTCATGCTGTCCAAGCTGAACCACTGGCTGTTCTATGTCGTGGTGATCGCGATGCCGGTCGTCGGGCTGTCCGCCTATCTGATCCCCAGCCGGGCGATGGGCGAGCTGCATGAAAACACCGTCCCGGTGCTGCTGGCGCTGATCGCGCTGCACCTGGCGGGCGTGGTCTATCACCAGTTCATCCGCAAGGATCACCTGATCCGCCGCATGACAAGGCCGGAACAGGGGGTCGAGCATGTGCCCCCCGCCCGGCCGCGCTGACCGGATGACGCCAGGAAAGGTCTGCCGATGTCGCGCCTGATGATGTTTCTGATGATGATCGCGGTCCCGTCGCTGGCAGGGGCGGGCGTGATCGTCATGCTGGTGCTGGGGTATTACGACTGGCGGGCGATGCTGGCGGCCGCGGTCGTCGGCGGGGTGGCCGGGGTGCCGGTCAGCCTGCTGGTCGCGCGGCGCATCCGGCAGATGGACCCCAAGGACAGCCTCGACTGACCGGCACCGCTCAGCCGTTCAGGAAGGACGCGACGCGGTCGGCAACCTCGGCCGGCTTTTCGGCGTGCAGCCAGTGGCCGGTGCCGGGCACCGTCTCGACCTGCGCCTGCGGGAACAGGCTGCGGATCGCCGCAAGGCCGCTGTCGTCCACATAGTCGCTGTCACCGCCGCGCAGGAACAAGGCCGGGCCGTCGAAGGGCGCGCCGCCGTCGGGCCAGCCGGTCAGCCGGTCCATCTGCGCGCGCAGCACGTCCAGGTTCATCTTCCACCGCGGGGGGTCGGATTTCACGTCCAGCGATTGCAGCAGAAAGGCGCGCACGCCCGGATCGTCCAGCTGCGCCGCCAGCGCCGCATCGGCGGCGGACCGGGTGCGCACGCCGGACAGGTCCGTCGCCTCGATCGCGTTGATGATGCCGTGCTGGCTGTGCCGATAGGCGACGGGCGCGATGTCCAGCACCGCCAGCCGCCGCACCGTTCGGGGCCGGGTCACGGCCAGCCACATCGCCGCCTTGCCGCCCATCGAGTGGCCGACGACATCCGCAGTCCCGCCGTGATTGGCGATGACGCGGGCAAGGTCGCCCGCCATCGCGTCATAGGAATGGTCGTCGTCCCTGAACGATTCGCCGTGATTGCGCATGTCCACCGACAGCACGCGGCGCGTGTCCGACAGCGTGCGGGCGATAACGCCCAGGTTGCGCCCCTGTCCGAACAGCCCGTGGGCGACGATCACGGGGGGCAGGGCGGATTGCGGGCCGGTCGCGGTGATGTTCAGCATCATGGGCGCCATCCTAGCGTCACTGGAAACCGCCCGCCAAGCCCCCTATCCTGCGGGGCAGGAACCAAGGGGGCGCCGTGACGGACGATGTGCAGGCGATGGCCGACGAGGTCGCGCAGTTGATGGCGCAGCGGCTGGGCGGCGCGCGCCGGGGCGCGAGGCCCGATCTTGCGACCATGCTGCGCCGCCGGGGCGGGGCGCTGCCGCGCCGCCAGCGGCGCGCGGCGCAACTGCTGGCGCGGACACAGGCGCAAGCTGGCATCCCCAAGGTGGCGCGCCAGATCGACACGCGCCGTGCGGCGCGCGCGCATGCCGATCTGGTCCGCTATCTGCGCCCGCTGGGCAAGGCCGCACGCTGGCAGGCGGGGGCGCTGAACCTGGCGGCCGCCGTCATGTTCGGGCTGATGCTGCTGGCGGCGGGCGTGCTGTGGGTGCTGGTCTGGCGCGGGTTCGTCTGAGGCTTTCCGCGCCGACAAAGGCCCGCGGCTGATGCGCGGGCCTTGGCGGTCTGCCGGTCAGGCGGCCGTCACAGGTCGGGATACAGCGGGAACCGGGCGCACAGCGCCTTGACCTCGGCTGCGACCTTCGCCTCGACCTCGGCGTTGCCGTCGGCGCCGTTGGCGGCCAGCCCGTCCACCACCTCGGTGATCCAGCGGCCGATCTGGCGGAACTCGGCCTCGCCAAAGCCGCGGGTGGTGCCGGCGGGCGAGCCGAGGCGGACGCCCGAGGTTACGGTCGGCTTTTCCGGGTCGAAGGGGATGCCGTTCTTGTTGCAGGTGATGTGGGCGCGGCCCAGCGCGTCCTCGGTCTGGTTGCCCTTGACGCCCTTGGGACGCAGGTCGACCAGCATCAGATGCGTGTCGGTGCCGCCGGTGACGATGTCGAGTCCACCCTTCATCAGCTCGTCCGCCAGCGCCTGCGCGTTGACGATGACCTGCTGTGCGTAATCCTTGAAGTCCGGCCGCAGCGCCTCGCCGAAGGCCACGGCCTTGCCGGCGATGACATGCATCAGCGGGCCGCCCTGAATGCCGGGGAAGATGGCCGAGTTCACCTTTTTCGCAATGTCGGCGTCGTTGGTCAGGATCATCCCGCCGCGCGGGCCGCGCAGGGTCTTGTGGGTCGTGGTCGTCGCCACATGCGCGTGCGGGAACGGCGAGGGGTAAAGCCCCGTCGCGACCAGACCGGCGAAATGGGCCATGTCCACGATGAAATACGCGCCGACCTGATCGGCAATCTCCCGCATCCGGGCAAAGTCGATGATGCGCGGAATGGCCGAGCCGCCGGCGATGATCGCCTTGGGCTGGTGCTCGTTCGCAAGCTGCTCGACCTGATCGTAATCCAGCAGGCTGTCCTGCTGGCGCACGCCGTATTGCACGGCGTTGAACCACTTGCCCGACTGGTTGGGCTTGGCCCCGTGGGTCAGGTGGCCGCCGGCGTCAAGGCTCATCCCAAGGATGGTGTCGCCGGGCTTCAGCAGCGCCTGAAACACGCCCTGGTTCGCCTGGCTGCCGCTGTTCGGCTGGACGTTGGCGAACTCGCACCCGAACAGCTGCTTTGCCCGGTCGATGGCGAGGTTCTCGGCGATGTCCACGAACTCGCAGCCGCCGTAATAGCGCCGGCCGGGATAGCCTTCGGCGTATTTGTTCGTCATGACCGAGCCCTGCGCCTCCAGCACCGCCTGGCTGACGATGTTCTCGGACGCGATCAGCTCGATCTCGTCGCGCTGGCGGCCCAGTTCCTTGCGGATGGCGTCAAAGATCGCGGGATCGCGGTCGGCCAGCTTCTCGGTGAAAAACGCGTTGTCCGTCATGGGATTCCTCCGGCGGGTTTGCAGGGGTGTTAGCCGCTTTGCCGCCCCGGTTCCAGAACGCAAGCGACGGTGGCGGCGCGGAAATGCGTTGCCGGCCGTCACGCCGCCGGCAAGGCTTGCCAAGTCGCGGCCGGGGTGCAGGATGCCCCCATGACCGCCATCCATTTCGCCGCCAACGAGACCGAGATCGCGACCAGCGCGCTGGGACGGCTGATGCACCGTTACGGGCAGGCGCCCGCGTCGCGCGCCGACGTGATCGTGGCCCTGGGGGGCGACGGGTTCCTGTTGTCCACGCTGCGCCAGAACCTGGGGCGGCCGGTCTATGGCATGAACCGCGGGACCGTCGGCTTCCTGATGAACGACTATGCCGAGGAGGATCTGCCCCGGCGCATCCGCGCGGCCGAGGAAACGGTGATGCATCCGCTTGCCATGACCGCCAGCACCCCCGAGGGCGAGGAGCACAGCGCCCTTGGCATCAACGAGGTCAGCCTGCTGCGCGCGGGCGCACAGGCGGCCAAGCTGCGCATCAGCGTCGACGGCAGGGTGCGGATGGAGGAGTTGATCTGCGACGGCGTGATCCTGGCGACGCCGACCGGGTCCACCGCCTATAACTATTCGGCGGGCGGCCCGATCCTGCCGCTGGGGTCGGACGTGCTGGCGCTGACCGCCATCGCGCCGTTCCGCCCGCGCCGCTGGCGGGGCGCGATCCTGCCGCAGTCGGGCGTCGTGCGCATCGACGTGCTGGACCCGTCCAAGCGCCCGGTCATGGCCGACGCCGATTCCGCCGCCGTCGAGCGCGTGCGCTGGGTCGAGATCCGCAGCGAGCCCAGCATCTCGCACCGCATCCTGTTCGACCCCGGCCACGGGATGGAGGAGCGGCTGATGCGCGAGCAGTTCATCTAGCGGGACGTTCCTGAAACCGCGCGGGCGGTTTCCGCGCGCGCGGCCGCATGGATATTTGAACAAGGAAGAATGCGCGTGTTGCGAGGGGGGCGCGCGCGCGGTAAAGCCCGCCCATGCTGGACAACCGCCCCCAACTGCCCCCCGACATCGCCCGCCGCCGGACCTTTGCGATCATCTCGCACCCCGACGCGGGCAAGACGACGCTGACCGAAAAGTTCCTGCTGTTCGGGGGCGCGATCCAGATGGCGGGGCAGGTCCGCGCCAAGGGCGAGGCGCGCCGCACGCGGTCCGACTTCATGAAGATGGAGCAGGACCGCGGGATTTCCGTCAGCGCATCCGCCATGAGCTTTGATTTCGGTGAATATCGCTTCAACCTCGTGGACACCCCCGGCCACAGCGATTTTTCCGAGGATACCTATCGCACCCTGACCGCCGTGGACGCCGCGATCATGGTGATCGACGGCGCCAAGGGTGTGGAAAGCCAGACCCGCAAGCTGTTCGAGGTCTGCCGCCTGCGCGACCTGCCCATCCTGACCTTCTGCAACAAGATGGACCGCGAAAGCCGCGACACGTTCGAGATCATCGACGAGATCCAGGAAAACCTGGCCATCGACGTGGCGCCGGCAAGCTGGCCCATCGGCATGGGCCGCGACTTTCTGGGCACCTATGACCTGCTGCACGACCGGCTGGAGCTGATGGACCGCGCCGACCGCAACCGCGTGGCCGAGTCGATCAAGATCTCGGGCCTGGATGATCCCAGGCTGGCCGACCACGTGCCCGAGGGCCAACTGGCCAAGCTGCGGGAGGAGGTCGAGATGGCGCGCGAGCTGCTGCCCGCGTTCGACCGCAAGTCCTTCCTGGAAGGGCACATGACCCCGATCTGGTTCGGCAGCGCCATCAACAGCTTTGGCGTCAAGGAGCTGATGACCGGCATCGGCGAATACGGCCCCCAGCCGCAGCCCCAGACCGCCGCCGAACGCCAGATCGCCCCCGAGGAGGAGGCCGTCACCGGCTTTGTCTTCAAGGTGCAGGCCAACATGGACCCCAAGCACCGCGACCGGGTGGCCTTCGTCCGTCTTGCCTCGGGCCACTTCGAGCGGGGGATGAAGCTGCTGCACGTCCGGTCGAAAAAGCCGATGGCGGTCAGCAATCCCGTGCTGTTCCTCGCCGCCGACCGCGAGCTGGCCGACGAGGCGTGGGCCGGCGACATCATCGGCATCCCGAACCACGGCCAGCTGCGCATCGGCGACGCCCTGACCGAGGGCGAGGCGCTGCGCTTTACCGGCATCCCCAGCTTCGCGCCCGAGCTGTTGCAGACCGTGCGCGCGGGCGACCCGATGAAGGCCAAGCATCTGGAAAAGGCGCTGATGCAGTTCGCCGAGGAAGGCGCGGCCAAGGTCTTCAAGCCCGCGATCGGGTCGGGGTTCATCGTCGGCGTGGTCGGACCCCTGCAGTTCGAGGTGCTGGCCAGCCGGATCGAGCTGGAATACGGCCTGCCCGTCCGGTTCGAGCCGTCGCAGTTCACCAGCGCCCGCTGGGTCTCGGGTCCGCGCGAGGCGGTCGACGCCTTCGCCGCGACGAACAAGCAGCACATGGCGGCCGATCACGACGGCGACCTGGTCTATCTGACGCGGCTGCAATGGGACATCGACCGCGTCGTGCGCGACCATCCCGACCTGAAGCTGACGGCGACGAAGGAGATGATGGTCTAGGTGGAACAGGGGCGGCCTTGCGCCGCCCCGTCGCGTTTCAGACCACGCCAAGCGCCTGCATCGCCTCGGCCACGCGGACAAAGCCCGCGATGTTCGCGCCCAGCACATAGTTGCCCGGTTCGCCGTATTCCTCGGCGGTGGTGGCGGATTCGTCGTGGATGGTGCGCATGATGCCTTCCAGCCGCGTCGCGGTGGTGTTGAACGACCAGCTGTCGCGCGAGGCGTTCTGCTGCATTTCCAGCGCCGAGGTGGCGACGCCGCCCGCGTTCGCGGCCTTGCCGGGCGCGAACAGGACGCCGGCCTTGTGGAACGCCTCGATCGCCTCGGGGGTGGTGGGCATGTTGGCGCCCTCGGCCACGACCTCGACCCCGTTCTTGATCAGCGTGCGCGCGTCGCGGCCGTGCAATTCGTTCTGGGTCGCGCAGGGCAGCGCCACGGCGCAGGGCACGTCCCAGACCGAGCCGTTGGCCACGAAATGCGCGCCAGTGCCCCTGAGCCGGACATAGTCGCCGATACGGGCGCGGCGGACCTCCTTGATCTCCTTGATCAGGTCCAGGTCCAGGCCGGCCTCGTCCACGACATAGCCCGAGCTGTCCGAGCATGCGACGACGATGCCGCCCAGCTGCTGGACCTTTTCGATGGCATAGATGGCGACGTTGCCCGACCCGGACACGACGACCTTGCGTCCTTCCAGCGACTTGCCCCGCGCGGTCAGCATGCTGTCCACGAACCAGACGGTGCCATAGCCGGTCGCCTCTTTGCGGGCGCGCGAGCCGCCATAGGACAGGCCCTTGCCGGTCAGCACGCCCGCCTCGTAGCGGTTGGTCAGGCGCTTGTATTGCCCGAACATGAAGCCGATCTCGCGCCCGCCGACGCCGATGTCGCCCGCCGGGACGTCGGTGTATTCGCCCACATGGCGCCACAGCTCGGTCATGAACGACTGGCAGAACCGCATGATCTCGCGTTCCGACCGGCCCTTGGGGTCAAAGTCCGACCCGCCCTTGCCGCCGCCGATGGGCATGGTGGTCAGGGCGTTCTTGAACGTCTGCTCGAACCCCAGGAACTTGATGATCCCCAGGTTGACGGACGGATGGAACCTGATCCCGCCCTTGTAGGGGCCGAGCGCGCTGTTGAACTGGACGCGGAAGCCGCGGTTGATCTGCACGTCGCCGGCGTCGTCGATCCACGGCACGCGGAAGATGATCTGGCGTTCGGGTTCGCAGATGCGCTCGATCAGCGCGGCGTCGGCATAATGGGGGTGCTTGGCCAGCACGCGGCCGAGGCTGTGCATCACCTCGTGGACGGCCTGGTGAAACTCGGGTTCGCCCGGATTGCGTCGCAGGACGGTCGCGGTGATCTGGGCCAGAACGGCCTCCTGGTCGGACATTGTCGGCGTTTCCCTTTCGCAAGCCGTGCCGGGAAAAATCGGCACGGCTTGCGCATAGGGACGGCGGGCGCCACCGTCAATGCGACCTTCGCAGGCAAGGGACGCGGCGTCCGGGCCGCGGTTGCGGGGCGGGCCGGTCATCCGCCCCGGCCGGCGGGCGTATCAGCCGACCGACACGTCCATCGTGATGTCGGCTTTCAGCAGCTTGCTGACCGGGCAGCCCAGCTTGGCCTTTTCGGCCGCGGCCCGGATCGCGGATTCGTCGCCCGATCCGCTGATGGCGGTCGTCAGATGCGCGGTCTTGATGGCGAAGCCGTCGCTTTCCTGGTCCAAGCCGATCGCCGAGGTGGTCTGGATCGAGACGCCGGTGATGCCGTCGTCGGCCAGCACCTTGGACAGCGCCATGCTGAAGCAGGCGGCGTGGGCCGCGCCGATCAGCTCTTCCGGGTTGGTGCCGGGCTGCCCCTCGAAGCGGGCGCGCACCCCATAGGGCTGCGCCGACAGCGCGCCGGATTCGGTCGAGACCTCGCCCGAGCCGTCCTTGAACCCGCCCTTCCATTTCGCGGAACCTGTCTTGGTGATCATGGAACCCTCCTTTGTGTTCGCCGCCCAACGCGGGGCGCGTTGCGTCGGTTCAACGGGCAGGCTAGGCGCTGAACCCGCGCGAGGGAACGATCCGCATGCCGATCCACGAACTGGCCGCCCTGGGGGCGGCGACCTGCTGGGCGATGACCGGCCTGCTGGCGGCGGGGCCGGTCAGGGCGCTGGGGCCGTTCGGGTTCAACCTGATCCGGCAGGGCTTCGTCACGCTGCTGCTGGCGGTGCTGGTGGCTGTGACCGGCAGCTGGCGGGGCATCGACCCGGACTGGCTGGCGCCGCTGGTCTGGTCGGGGCTGGTCGGAATCTTCCTTGGCGATTCGGTCCTGTTCTTTGCGCTGCAGCGGCTGGGGCCGCGCCGCACCGGGGCGCTGTTTGCCATGAACGCGCCGATCGCCGCGCTGCTGGGCTGGCTGTTTCTGGGCGAGACGCTGTCCCCGCAGGGCATCGCGGGGGTGGTGCTGTGTTCGGCGGGCGTCGCGGTCTGCGTGCTGGGGCGCGGCGGGTCGCATCATTTCGACGCGGTGCGCGGCCCGGTCTGGATCGGGGTCGCGCTGGGGCTGGTCGCCGCGGTGGGGCAGGCGGGCGGGTCGCTGATCGCGCGGCCCGCGATGGCGGCGGGCATGGACCCGATGGTCGGCTCGCTGATCCGGGTGGCGGTGGCCGTGGCCTGCCTGTCCGCGCTGAGCGCGACGGGGGGGCGGACCTTTCGCCCGGCGGGGCCGATGACCGCCCCGGTGGCGGCGCAGATCGCCGCCTCGGGCATCCTGGCGATGGTCGTGGGCATGACGCTTTTGCTGTTTGCGCTGCAGGGCGGCAAGGTCGGCATCGTGTCCACCCTGTCGGCGCTGTCCCCGGTGCTGATCCTGCCGATCCTGTGGGCCGTGACGGGGGAACGCCCGACCGCCGCAAGCTGGCTGGGCGCGCTGATCGCCGTCGCCGGGATGGCGCTGATCTTCTCGCGCTAGGCGAGTCCGGCTTGTCCCCCCCCCCCCCGCGTGTAGGTGTCCGCGCGGGTGCGCGCGGACACCTGCATCGGCAAGGCACGATCATGATCAATCTTCTAAAAGAGCGGATGCATTTTCCGGTGGCGCGCGCGCTTATCCGGCTCAAGTCCGAGCAGGCGCGGGTCAGGGCGATGGGCAAGTCGCCCGTGGTCCACATCGAGGAGCCTTACACCGGGCAGAAAATCATGCTGCTGGCGCTTTACGAAAAAGGCGTCCTTCGCCCGGACGTGCTGCGGCTGTTGCGGGTGGCCCGGCAGGCGGGGCTGTATGTCCTGGCGGTCAACACGCTGAAGCTGGCGGACCCCGGCGCGCTGCGCGGACTGGTGGACTGCTATATCGAGCGGCCGAACTTTGGCCGCGATTTCGGCAGCTACAAGACCGGATTCCTGCATGTCTATGACCGGGGCTGGCACAAGACCTGCCCGCGGCTGCTGATGATCAACGACAGCGTTTATTTCAACAGCACCCGGATGCCCAAGTTCATCGACGACATGATGTCGTCGGATGTCGAGGCGCTGGGCAGCACCGAGAACTTCGAGCACGAATACCATCTGGGGTCGTTCTGCATCGCGCTGGGACGCCCGGTGCTGAAACATGCGCGTTTCGTGAGATACTGGCGCAATTACCGGCTGACCGACGTCCGCCCCGCGGTGATCCGGCGCGGCGAGATGGGTTTGTCCCTGGTCCTGAAACGCTGCGTGTCGGCGCCGTCGCAGATGCAGGCGCTGTATGGCGCATCGCGGTTCGCCGAGGAAATCGAGCGTGATCCTCATCTGATGGCATTCACGATCCAGAACGCCCGCCGGTCGGATCGTGCGCACTGGAAACGCGCGACGCCGGAGAGTCTGGTCGGCTATCTGCTGGGTCGGTATTCGATTCCGACCTATCTGACGAAGCCTGACGAAATCTCGCTGGAAGCGTCGTTGGCGGATGTCGATCGCAACGAGTGGATCGCCAGCTATGACGATGTCGTGCGGTCGGTCAGAAACCGGGTCGAAAATCCTCAGCTGATCGACGACGCGTCGGTTCGGCGCACTCTCGCCTCGCTGCTGGTGGAAATCTTCATGGTCGGAAGTCACATCCACCAAAACCTCGCCTCGCTGGTGTATCTCGGACTTCCGCTGATCAAGCTGGACGGGCTTTATCGCGGTGTGCATAACATCGAGGACATCAACACGGTCGGCAATCTGCTTCCGGATGCCGAAGCGGTCGAAATGCGCAAGCTGCTGATGGAACGTCCATACGGCGAGAATACCCTGTATGGGTGGAAACGGGCGGCGTTCATGCGGGGGTATCTGTGATGGGTGAGCAGTTAGTCGGGGAGTGCGCCACGGCCATCAACAATGGCCCGTCCGATCTCAAGCGTATCCTCGTGATCGGAGTGGCCAAGACGGGCACGACGGTAATCAGCAAAACCATTCAAAACACCCTCCAACTTGGCGGGTATAATCTCGAGCCAAAAACAGCCGCGTTCTTCGAGGAGTTGGCGAAGAACTCGCATGAGACGGTCGTCAAGATATTGTATGATCATTGGATGGATCGGCCCAGACTTCTCAATTCCATCATTCACAATGAATTCAGGACTGGATTCGACGTCAACCTGTTTATCGTTCGCGATCCGCGGGCCGAGTTCATTAGCCGCTTGCATTACATCGCGTTTCCGTATTTTTCTGGCGTCGTCCGGCCAGAAAAAGATGTGACGGATTGGACTGATCTTTTTGAAAGGCTTGAGACGGACCCAGCGTTCGGACTGGTTTCGATGCTGGCCGCCATGCGGGATCGCTTTGGCACTGACTTGACGGGCGACATCAGGCGCGCGGCAAGCGTTCGCTTGGCTACGTATATTCGGCAGCTGCCGCCCCACCTTTATCACCTGATCAAGTACGAAGACTTCATGTCGGGCCGTACCGATGATCATCCGCTGGCCCATATGTTCAGTGGCAGCAGGAATGTGGGTGGAGAACTGAGTAGGACCAAACGATCCGACGACCCAAATGACTGGAAGGCCTATGTCAAGACCAGCGAGGACAAGGCTTGGCTGCAACGGCAACTCTCGTCGGCTTGCGAGGTTGCGGGCTATGAAGACAGTTTTGACGACGGTGGTATGATCAACCCCGACAACTGTTCAGTATACGTCAAGCGCCTGATACGCGAGGCACGGCAGGGGCGGCGCTAAGGCGAGCCCGTCAGCCGCCCATACTCCGCAATCGCGAACCGGTCCGTCATCCCGGCGACGTAATCCAGCACCACCCGCGCGCGCTGGATGCGGTCGGGGGCGGCGGCGGCCTCGGCCTGCCAGTCGGGGGGCATCAGGCGCGGGTCGTCCAGCAGCATCGGGAAGATCGCGTTCAGCATCGCCGTCACCCGCGCGCGTTCCTCCATGACCGAGGGGGCGCGATACATCCGCGTGAACAGGAACCCCTTGATCGCCTTCAGGTTCTGATACAGCGGCTTGGAAAAGCGGATGATCGGGCCATCCATCGCGCGGATCGCGTCGGCGCTGTCGGGCTGGGCCGCGTCCAGGCGGCCCTGCGCCACGGCGATCACATCCTCGACCATGACGCCGAACACCCGGCGCAGCGCCTCATACCGGCGGCGCATCGGGTCGAGGCCCGGATGCAGGCGGTCCACATCGGCAAAGGCCGGACCGATCAGCGGCAGTTCGGACAGGTCGCGTTCGGTGAACAGCCCCGCCCGCAGCCCGTCGTGCAGATCGTGGTGGTTATAGGCGACGTCGTCGGCCACGGCCGCGACCTGCGCCTCGGCGCTGGCGTGGGTGGACAGGCGCAGATCCCAGGCGGCGTTCACCTCGGCCAGGGCCCAGGGCAGGGGCGCGTCCGCCCGGCCCGGCGCGACGACGGGACCGTTGTGCTTGGCGATCCCTTCCAGCGTTTCCCAGGTCAGGTTCAGCCCGTCGAACCCGGCATAGTGGCGTTCCAGCCGCGTCACGATCCGCAGCGCCTGCGCGTTGTGGTCGAACCCGCCATAGGGCGCCATCAGCGCCGCCAGCGCATCCTCTCCGGTGTGGCCGAAAGGGGGGTGGCCCAGGTCGTGGGCCAGCGCCACGGCCTCGGCCAGGTCGGTGTTCAGGCCCAGGACGCCCGCGATGGTGCGGGCGACCTGCGCCACCTCGATCGTGTGCGTCAGCCGGGTGCGGTAATAGTCGCCGCGGTAATCGTCGCCGTCCTGTTCCACGAAGACCTGCGTCTTGTGCTTAAGCCGGCGGAATGCGCTGGAATGGATGATGCGGTCGCGGTCGCGCTGCCAGGGGCTGCGAAAGCTGGACAGATCCTCGGAAAAGCGGCGTCCGCGGCTGTCGGCGGGGTGGCAGGCATAGCGGGCGGTCATCGGTTGTCCTTGGCCAGTCCGGGGCCGCCGCCCGTGGCGCAGGCGGGCGCGGGCCGGCGGTCGGGACGGGGCAGAGGAGGGCGCGCCTTGCGACGGCCCGGCCGTCATCCTATATTCAGCCACACGCCACCGGAACGGGAACGCCCCATGAACCTGCCCCCCAAGGTCACGCCCCGCGCATTCGCGCGGCTGGCCGACATCAATGCGGGCGGCGACGGGCAACCGCTGCGCGTCGCCGTGCTGGGCGGCGGCTGCTCGGGGTTCCAGTACGAAATCCGCATGGACGCGCCCGCCGACGGCGATCTGGTGATCGAGGGGCAGGGACAGCGCGTGGTCGTCGATCCGGTCTCGCTGCCGTTCCTTGCGGGCGCCACCATCGACTGGTCGGACGAACTGATCGGCGCGCGCTTTGTCATCGACAACCCCAACGCCAGCACCTCCTGCGGCTGCGGCACCTCGTTCTCGATCTGACGCATGCTGCTTGAGATTCTGCTGATCCTGGCGCTGACCGTCGTGAACGGCCTGCTGTCCATGTCCGAACTGGCGGTCGTGTCCTCGCGTCCCGCGCGGCTGGCCAGCATGGCCGAAAAGGGCGATCACGGCGCCCAGACCGCGCTGGTCCTGCTGGAGGAACCCGGCAAGTTCCTGTCCGCCGTCCAGATCGGCATCACGCTGGTCGGCGTGCTGCTGGGGGCGGTGTCGGGCGCGACGCTGGGCGCGCGCGCCGGCGCCGCGCTGGTCGGGCTGGGCGTGCCTTACGGTCTGGCGCAGACGCTGGGCGTGTTCCTGGTCGTGGCCGCGATCACCGCGTTGTCGGTCATCATGGGCGAACTGGTGCCCAAGCAGATCGCCATGTCCAACCCCGAAAGCATCGCCTCGCGCGTGGCGCCAGCGATGCGGATGGTGGCGCGCATCGGCACGCCGCTGGTCTGGTTCCTGGATGCCGTCAGCCGGCTGGTGCTGCGCCTGATCGGCATCCGCGACAGTTCCGACCGCGCCATCACCGACGAAGAGGTGCGGATGACCATCGCCGAGGCGACGCAGGCCGGCGTCCTGATGGAGGGCGAGCGCGGCATGATCGCGGGCGTGATGCGCGTGGCCGACCGCTCGGCCGCCGCGATGATGACGCCGCGCCGCGACGTCGAGACGATCGACCTGAACGACCCCCCCGCCATCGTCATGGAAAAGGCCCGCAACGCGCGGTTTTCCCGGCTGCCCGTCACCGACGGCACCGCGAACGAGATCCTGGGCGTCGTCGCCCTGCGCGACCTGATCGGGGTCGAGGCCCCCGACCTCAAGTCGCTGATGCGCGAGGCGCCGACCGTGCTGGACGCCGCCGACGCCCTGTCGGTGATCGAGGTGATGCGCGCTACGCCGTCGCGCATGGTGCTGGTCTATGACGAATACGGTCATTTCCACGGCATCATCACGGCGATGGACCTGCTTGAGGCAATCACCGGGGATTTCGTGGACCGCGACGGTGAGGAGCCCGACATCGTGCGGCGCGCCGACGGGTCGTGGCTGGTGGCGGGCGGCGAAAGCGCCGACGAGTTCGCCGGCGAGACGGGTTTCCCGGTGCCCGCAGGGGATTTCAACACCGTCGCCGGCATGGTGCTGGCGATCATCAACCGCATTCCGCGCACCGGCGACGTATTCACCCACGACGGCTGGACGGTCGAGATCGCGGACATGGACGCGATGCGGATCGACCGGCTGATCGTGACCGGCCCCGCGCCGGAATAACGGGCCCAGCCTTGCCCCCCGCCGCCGTGCTGCTAGGGTCGCGGCCATGAAGATCGCCAGTTTCAACATCAACGGCATCAAGGCGCGGCTGCAGCAGCTGACCGCCTGGCTGCCCGAGGCGCAGCCCGATGTCGTCGTGCTGCAGGAAATCAAAAGCCAGGACGAGGGGTTCCCGTCCGAGGCGATCGAGGATCTGGGCTGGCGCGTCTGGACCCACGGCCAGAAAAGCTGGAACGGCGTTGCCGTCCTGTCGCGCTTGCCCGTCGAGGAGATCCGCCGCGGCCTGCCCGGCGATGACGCCGACGAACAGGCCCGCTGGATCGAGGCCGACGTGATGGGCGATCGCTGCATGGTCACGGTCGCGGGCCTGTATCTGCCCAACGGAAACCCCGCGCCGGGGCCGAAATACGACTATAAACTCGCATGGATGGAACGGCTGCGCGAGCGCGCCGCGGCGCTGCTGGCGACCGAGGCGCCGGTGGCGATGCTGGGCGACTATAACGTCATTCCCGAACCGCGCGATGCGTCGCGGCCGGAAAAATGGACCGACGACGCGCTGTTCCTGCCCGAAAGCCGCGCGGCGTTCCGCCGCATCGTGAACCAGGGCTGGACCGATGCGATCCGCATCCGCGCGCCGCAGGCCACGCGCGGGCCGTTCACCTTCTGGGATTATCAGCGCCAGTCGTGGGAACGCGACAACGGCATCCGCATCGACCACATCCTGCTGTCGCCGCAGGCCGCCGACCGGATGCGCGACGCGGGCATCGACCGCGACCAGCGCGCCGGCGAAAAGCCCAGCGACCACGTGCCCGTCTGGGTCGATCTGGCGGCCTGACGCCCCGCGGCGCGGGCCGGCCGCAGCGTTCGCGCTTGCAGCATCGGCGGGCCCGCGCTTAGGGTCGCGCCATCATGGACCAGCCACGCGACCCATCACTGATCGTCGAGATCACGCCATCGGCGGACATTTCCACCGCTCTGCACGGCTGGCGCGCCAAGTGCCTGCAGCGGCTGATCCGCATGGACCTGCCGGTTCCGCGCAGCTTTGCGATCTCGGCCGCCGCGGTGCGCGGCATCGCCTCGGGGCGGATGCCGCCGCGCGATGATCTGGACCGGATGTTTTCCGCCGCGGGCAGGCTGGTCGGGGTGCGCCCCTCGGCGCTGAATCCCGAATGGGGCGGGCCGGGCACGGTCCTGAACGTGGGCATCAACGCGGCCTGCCATGCCAGCCTCGCCCAGAGGCTGGGCCACGAGGCCGCGGACGCGCTGTATCGCGGGTTCGTCCAGTCCTATGCGATCCACGTCGCGCGGCTGGACCCGGACATGTTCTCGGACCCCGAGGCGACGCTGGCCGACGCGCTCGCCGCCTATCGCGACGAGACGGACGAGGATTTTCCCCAGGACCCGGCCCGCCAGCTGGCCGAGGTGCTGCGGTCGATGGCGCGCGCATGGGACGGGCCAAGCGCGCGGCTGCTGCGCCAGGCCAAGCGCGCCCCAGCGGACGCCGCGCTGGGGCTGGTCGTGCAGGACATGGCGCTGGCGCTGGGGCCGGGCGTCACCGGGTCCGGCACCATCCAGTTCACCGATGGCGTGACCGGCGCGCCCGGCATCACCGGCCGCTTTCGCGGCCAGACGCAGGGCCGGGCGGTGCTGGCGGCGGCCGAGACGCTGTATCTGACGCGCGACCCGCGCGGCCACTCGCTGGAAGAGGCCGCGCCGGGGGTGTTCGCCGATCTGGTCCGCTTTGGCGTGGCCGCGCGCGAGCGTCTGCGCGAGGAAATGCAGATCGAGTTCGTCGTGGCCGACAGCGAGCTGTCGATCATCGACGCGATCCGGGTGCAGCGGTCGTCGCGCGCGGCCGTCCGCATCGCGGTCGCGCTGGTCCGCGACGGCGTCATCCCCCCTGACGAGGCGGTGATGCGCGTCCAGCCGCGCGCCCTGTCGGACCTGCTGCACCATCAGGTCGATCCGCGCGCGCCCCGCGACCTGATCACGCGCGGCATGGCCGCAAGCCCCGGCGCCGCGACGGGCCGCATCGTCTTTACCGCCGCCGCCGCGCAGGCCGCCGCCGCGCGCGGCGAATCCTGCGTGCTGGTGCGCCGCGAGACGGTCCCCGAGGACGTGCGCGGCATGCACGCCTCGGTCGGCGTGCTGACCGAGCGCGGCGGCATGTCCAGCCACGCCGCCGTCATCGCCCGCGGCCTTGGCCTGCCCTGCATCGTCGGCGCCTCGGGGATCAGCATCGACGCCCGCGCCCGCATCCTGACCGCCGGCCCCCGCAGCTTCCGCGAGGGCGAGGAGATCACCATCGACGGCACCTCGGGCGAGGTGCTGGCGGGCGCGGCCGCGATGCTGGAACCGGCGCTGGACGACGCGTTCAACCAGCTGCTGGAATGGGCCGACGCCGCCTGTTCCATCGCCGTGCGCGCCAACGCCGACACGCCCGAGGATGCGCGCACGGCGCGGATGTTCGCCGCGCAGGGCATCGGCCTGTGCCGCACCGAACACATGTTCTTTGACGAAGAACGTCTGCCCGCCATGCGCGAGATGATCTTCGCCGACCGGCCCGAGGATCGCCGCCTTGCGCTCGACCGCCTGCTGCCGATGCAGCGGGCGGATTTCACCACGCTGTTCCAGATCATGGACGGGCTGCCCGTCACCATCCGCCTGTTCGACCCGCCGCTGCACGAGTTCCTGCCCCACGACCGCGAGGGGATGCGCGAGCTGGCCGAGACGCTGGACCTGCCGCTGTCGGACGTGGTTCGGCGCGTCGATGCACTGAGCGAGTTCAACCCGATGCTGGGGATGCGCGGCGTGCGGCTGGGCATCGTCGTCCCCGAGATCTATGAGATGCAGGCCCGCGCCATCTTCGAGGCCACCGTGGCCGCCAGCCGCCGGGGCGAGGGCGTCGTGGCCGAGATCATGATCCCGCTGGTCAGCGCCATGCGCGAGGTCGAGCTGGTCCGCCACCAGATCGAGGGGGTGGCCGCCTCGGTCCGGCAGGAAACCCGCACCAGCTTTGACTATCGTCTGGGGGTGATGGTCGAGACGCCGCGCGCCGCGCTGCGGGCGGGCGACATCGCCGAGCATTGCGCGTTCCTGTCGTTCGGCACCAACGACCTGACGCAGATGACCTATGGCCTGTCGCGCGACGACGCCGGCCGGTTCATGAGCAACTATGTCGGGCAGGGCGTCTATGCCGAGGATCCGTTCCACATCCTGGACCAGGAAGGCGTGGGCGAGCTGATCCTGACCGGCGTCACGCGCGCGCGCGAGCGCAAGCCCGGCATCACCATTTCGGTCTGCGGCGAACACGGCGGCAACCCCGAATCCATCGCCTTCTGCCTGCACGCGGGGGTTGACTATGTCAGCTGCTCGCCCTTCCGGGTGCCGTTGGCGCGGCTGGCGGGGGCGCAGGAATCGATTCGCGCGCGGCGCGCGGCGGCGGGTTCCGCAGACGCCGCGCAAGGGTCTTAGGCCCGGGGCGGATTCGCGCAGTCCCGCCGATCGGCCCTGCACCCCTAGGCGGTAAACTGCCGGAAATGGCGGAATTAGCGTCGGTTCCATCCCTCACGGCCCTGTGCGCTGGCGCGACGCGTCCGTTCACCGCACGTCAGTCCTCGACAGGCCCGCGGCTGCCACCGCGGGCAATGCCGAAACGATACAGGACCGACCAATGCAAAAGCTTCTTTCGCGGCTGGCGCGCATCTGTGTGTGTGTAGCGTGTGCCCTGCCCGTGATCTCGATGACCTCTGCGCCTGCCGCAGCCGAGGCGCCGCTGAACCCCGCGCGGGTGTCCACCAAGGGCGGCCAGTCCATGAAATGCCTGACCGAGGCGCTGTATTTCGAGGCGCGCGGTGAATCGGTCAAGGGCCAGCGCGCCGTGGCCGAGGTGATCCTGAACCGCGTCGATCATCCCAGCTTTCCGAAATCGGTCTGCGGCGTGGTCAACCAGCGCGGCCAGTTCAGCTACAAGGGCGGCAGCCTGCGGATGCGCGACGGTGCCGCCGCCGCCCGCGCCGCCAAGATCGCCGCCGCCGCGCTGGCCGGCGCGCCCCGCGACCTGACCAACGGCGCGACCTATTTCCACACGACCCAGGTCCGCCCGTCGTGGTCCAAGCGGTTCACCCGCACGACGCGCATCGGCGCGCACATCTTCTATCGCCGCGGGGGCGGGCAGCGCGTCGCCTCGAACTGAGGGGCGGCCGGCAACGGCCTTTGACATCGGGGCGCAGGGCGGACACCGCCTGCGCCCTTTTTCATGGCCGTGGCCTTAGCCGTGGATCAGCGGGCGCTCGTTCGCGATGTGCCGTCGGGCCAGCTGCCGCCCCTGCCGTCCGGGGACAAGCGGCCGTGCGGGCCGGGGCGCCGGGGCGTTCGCCAGTTCGGGGAACAGGGCCAGGATCTCGTCCCGGGCGGCACCGGGCAGCGTCCTGATCGCCTCGGCCCCGGCATAAAGCGACTCGGTTGCCGCACCCTCGGCAAAGACGACCTGATGCCGGTCGCACATGAAATGGACATAGTCCACGCGCTCGCAGGTCGCGACGGCGATGCCCGGCAGGCCGATTAGGTGCTTGGCGGCGACCAGCACCTCGGGCGCGCCGAACATCCGCTGCGCGATGGCCGACCGGACCAGCATCCGGTGCTGGGGCGAGACCAGCAGGTCGCGCCCGGGCCTGCCTTCACCCAGCGCACCGACCGCGATGCGGATCGGCCGCAGCCCCGGACGACGGGCCAGGTCGGCCCGGTCCAGCGTCCTGGACCCGATCCAGCGGATCGGCTGGAAACCGTGGGCGGCCGTGCGGACCAGATCGCCCGCGCGCAGGCGTTCGACGGCGACCGGGCCGCGCACCGTGTCGATCAGCGTGCCCGCCGCAAAGCACGGGAACGCCACGTCGAAGATTTCCGGTCTGAAACTGGTGGTGTGGTTGATCGCCCCGAAGGATTCCGAGACGCGCTGATCGACCGCAATAACCTCGATGCTGTGGACGCGGTCGATCGTGGCCCAGTCGCCGACCGTCGCGGAAAAGGGGCGAAAGAACAGGTCGCCGTTCGACATCTGCACCAGCGTCGCCTGCTGGTCCTGAAAGACGTCGGGCTGCGATCCCGTCTGGATGCGCATGGTCACCCGGAACGCCGAAATGGCGTTCACGCCCGTCACCTGCCGGTCGTCCGCGTCATAGGAGAAGGTGGTCGGTCGGATGCCGCGGGCCGTCCCGTCCCACACCGTGACAAAGCTGTTCGGACTGGCCGGGGTGAGGGTGGCATAGTTCCCGTCGAGGGACACTGCCTCGATCTGGTCGCGCCCCTCGACCCGGTGGCCCAGGATGGCATTGCGCTGCGCCACGTTGATGCTGGTCAGCGGCGACGGGTCCAGCATCGGCCGGTTGCCGATCCACAGCCAGTTGACGGTCGAAATCGGCATGCAGCCCTCCATCGGCTTTGGGCAGGTCTGGCGGTCGATGACTGCCACAGCGGCGTGAACGGACGGCGGGCCGGCCGGTTCCGCGGCCCGCCGTGCAGCCACTATCGCCCGCGTTCACAGGTTATTCCAGACTAAATGCCTCGATAAAGGGCGCCGCCGAACTTTGCCCGCATCTTGCGGCGGGTCTGTTTCCGTTTAAGCAGGCGGCATGGACCAGCCCGACCGCATCCACCTGCGCGACTATGTCGTCACGGCCGACATCGGCGCGTTCCAGACCGAACGCGGCAACCCGCAGCGCCTGCGCTTTGCGGTCGAGGTCGAGCTGGCCGAGCCGGTGTCAGGCGCGGACGACCACGTGGACCGCATCCTCAGCTATGACGTGCTGACCGGGGCGGTGACTGCGGCGCTGGCAGACTCGCGCGTGGCCCTGCTGGAGACGCTGGGCGAACGCATCGCGGCGCAGGTGCTGGACCATCCGCGTGCCGCCCGCGTTGCCGTGACGATCGAAAAGCTGGACCGCGTGCCCGGCGCGCTGGGCGTGTCGCTGGTGCGCCGCGCCGCGCGGGTGCGGGCGGTGCCCGCCGGCGCGGCGCCGGCCGTGCTGTTCATGGGGGCGGATGCCGGACTGCCCCCGGGCGCGGTCGTGGTGGCGCCCGACGCGCCCGGCCTGCCGCTGCCGCAAGGCGGGGACGCGCGGCGCATCGCGCTGCTGGCGCTGGACCAGGCGGCGTGGGCGCTGGCCGGGCGGCTGGGGGTGACCGTCGCGGACAGCCGGACCGAGATCGACTGGGCTGCGACCGAGGGGCGCGCCGTCGTCTGGGCGCCCGCGCGCATGGCGGCCGACGTGGCGGACCTGCCCGCGGATGCGGTCGCGCTGGCCTTCTGGATCGCGCAGCGGCTGGGCGCGCCGCGGCTGGATATGGCGCTGCCGCCCGGCGTGCCCTTGCCCCCGCCCTTGGCGGATTTCCGCGGCACCGTGGCGCGCGCCGGGCGCTGATCTTGCCCGCCGACCGGCTTTGTGAGCACCCTGCGCCCTGATCCCGAATGACCCCGATGCAGCACCCCCGGACCTACTGGCGACCCATCCCCGACCCGACCGGCGGGCGCTGGCGGCTGGCGGGCGGCTGGGTCGGATTCTCGCGGCTGGAACGCCTGACGCGAGGCGGGCCGCCGGAAATCGTGGAGGACGCGCCCGACGACGTGCTGGCCGCGCTGACCGCCCCGCGCCCGCCTGTGCTGGGCGTTTCGATGGACCGGCCCCGCGTCATGGGGATCGTCAACGTGACGCCCGACAGCTTTTCCGACGGCGGGTGCTGGGATGCGGACGGCGCGGCGCATGGGCGCGACCTGCTGGCGGCGGGGGCCGACATGCTGGACATCGGCGGCGAGTCGACCCGCCCCGGCGCGGCCGAGGTGCCGGTTGCCGACGAGATCGTCCGCGTCGCCCCGGTGATCGCGGCGCTGGCCGGGGCCGCGCTGTCCGTGGACACCCGCAAGGCTGCCGTGGCGCGTGCGGCGGTGGCCGCGGGGGCGGGGCTGGTCAACGACGTGTCCGGGCTGGATTTTGACACCGGCATGGCGGCGGCCGTGGCCGAACGCGGGGCCGCTATCTGCCTGATGCACGCGCAGGGCGTTCCGCAGACGATGCAGGACGATCCGCGATACGACGACGTGCTGCTGGACGTCCATGACGCGCTGGCCGACCGCATCGCCCGCGCCGTCGCGGCGGGCATCCCGCGCGACCGCATCGTGGTCGATCCGGGCATCGGCTTTGGCAAGACGCAGGCGCACAACCTGGCGATCCTGCGCCGCATCGGACTGTTTCACGGCTTGGGCGCGCCGGTCCTGCTGGGCGTGTCGCGCAAGCGGTTCGTGGGCACGATCGGGGGCGCGGACACGCCCGCCGACCGCGACCCCGGAACGTTGGCGCTGACGCTGGCGGCGGTGGCGCAAGGTATCCAGATCCACCGGGTCCACGACGTGGCCGGCATCAGACAAGGCCTGTCCCTGTGGCAGGCCGTCGAAGGGACACAGACATGACCAGACAGCTTTTCGGCACCGACGGCGTGCGCGGCCGGGCCAACACCCACCCCATGACGGCGGAACTGGCGCTGCGGCTGGGCGCCGCCGCCGGCCGCTATTTCCGGCAGGACGGCAGCAACGGCCATCGCGTGGTGATCGGCAAGGACACGCGGCTGTCAGGCTATATGCTGGAAAACGCGCTGACGGCGGGGCTGACCAGCACGGGGATGAACGTGCTGCTGCTGGGGCCGGTGCCGACGCCCGCGGTGGGATTCCTGACGCGGTCGATGCGGGCCAGCGTGGGCATCATGATCTCGGCCAGCCACAACCCGGCCGAGGACAACGGCATCAAGTTCTTCGGCCCCGACGGCTTCAAGCTGTCCGACGAGGCCGAGGCCGAGATCGAAACGATCCTGCAGGGCGAGATCCCCTTGGCCCCGCCCCGCCAGATCGGCCGCGCCCGGCGGATCGAGGACGGGCGCGGGCGTTATGTCGAATACGCCAAGACGACCTTTTCTGCGGGCCAGCGGCTGGACGGGCTGAAGGTGGTGATCGACTGCGCGAACGGCGCGGCCTATCGCGCGGCGCCCGACGTGCTGTGGGAACTGGGGGCCGAGGTGATCGCGCTGGGCGTCAAGCCCGACGGGTTCAACATCAACGACGGCGTGGGGTCCACGCATCCGCAGGCCTGTGCCGAGGCCGTGCGCCAGCATGGCGCGCATCTGGGGATCAGCCTGGACGGCGACGCCGACCGCGTGATGATCGTGGACGAGACGGGCGCGGTGGCCGACGGCGACCAGATCATGGCGCTGCTGGCGGGACGCTGGGCGGACCAAGGGCGGCTGCGCGGCGACGCGCTGGTCGCGACGGTGATGTCGAACCTGGGGCTGGAGCGCCACCTTGCGCGCCGCGGCCTGCGGCTGGAACGCACGGCGGTCGGCGACCGCTATGTCGTGGAACGCATGCGCGCCGGCGGGTTCAACCTGGGGGGCGAGCAGTCGGGCCATATCGTGATGACCGACTATGCCACCACCGGCGACGGGCTGATCGCGGGCCTGCAGTTCCTGGCCGCGCTGGCCGACAGCGGCGAGCGGGCCAGCACCCTGGTGCGCCAGTTCGACCCGGTGCCCCAGATGCTGCAGAACGTGCGGTTCCGCGCCGGTGCCGACCCGCTGTCGGCCGACGCCGTGCGGGCCGAGATCGCGGCGGCCGAGGCGCGGCTGGCGCAGTCGGGCCGCGTCCTGATCCGCAAATCCGGGACCGAGCCGCTGATCCGCGTCATGGCTGAGGCCGAGGACGAGATCGTCCTGCGCGAGGTCGTCGACGGGATCGTCGCGGCGGTGGAGCGGGCGGCGGCGTAGGAGTGGGGGCGCTGCCCCCGTCGCCTGCGGCGTGAATGGGGCCTCACCCCATTCACCCCCCGGGATATTTCGGCAAGGAAGAAAGCCGGTCAGGCCGAGCGCGCGACGGTCGGGGGCGCTGGGGCCGGGTCGATGGCGGTCGGGTCGTAATCATAGACCCAGGCAAAACGCTCGAACACCGCGCGGGGGGCCAGCCGGTCGGCCAGCCGCAGCGCCGTGTGCCCGGCCATGCGGCGCGGGCCGGACAGGTGATAGTTGCGGGCGTTGTCGTTTGCCGCCTGCACGATGCGGACGCAGCGCGGCCGGCGCAGCGCCTGATAGCGGGTCAGCGCGCGGGGCTGGTCGGCATCGGCGTCAAGGCACGCGGCCAGCACCCACGCATCCTCGATCGCCATGCAGGCGCCCTGCGCCAGGAACGGCAGCGTCGGGTGCGCCGCGTCGCCCAGGATCGCGCGGCGGTCGTCGTGCCAGCGCGCGGCGACCTGGTGGCGGTGCAGGCCCCAGATGCTGCACTCCGTCACCTGCGCCAGCCAGCCCGGCACCGGGCCGCCGAAGCGCGCGAAGGCCGCGCGCAGAGTGTCGGGGTCGTCGGGCCGGGACCAGTCCTCGGGCGTCCAGGCGGTGCGTTCCTCGACCGCGACGATGTTGCGCAGGCCGTGGGCCAGCGGATAGCTGACGAGGTGGCGCCCCGGTCCCATGAACACCTGCGCGCCATTCGCCGCGCCCGGTTCCAGCGCGATCAGCGCCCGCCATGCCGCCTGCCCGGTGAAGAACGGCGTCTCAGCCCCGTTCAGCGCGGCGCGGACGCGGCTGTGCAGCCCGTCCGCGCCGATCAGCAGGGGCGCGTCGGGCAGAACCTCGACAGGGCTGTCCAGCCGGATCGCGGCGCCCGCGGCCCGCACCGCCCGGTCCAGCACCTCGATCAGCCGGGCGCGATGCACCGTGCGGAACGCCGCTGCGGGGCGTGCCTTGGCAAAATCCATGTGCAGGACGCGTGCCCCCGCCGCATCGCGCAGCGTGACCCCGTGCGACGGGGCCGAGACCGTGGTGAAATCCGCGCCGGCCCCCAGCGCGTCCAGCACGCGGGCGGCGTTGGGGCTGACCTGGATGCCCGCGCCCACCTCGCGCAGCGCGCCCGCGCGTTCCAGCACGGTCACGGATGCGCCCCGCCGCGCCAGTGCCAGCGCGGCGGTCAGCCCGCCGATGCCGGCGCCGATGATGGTGACGGGGCGGCCCGCCAGCGCACCCGCGCCGGCCACGGCCTTATTCCTCGCGGTGGACGCGTTCGCGGCGTTCGTGGCGTTCCTGCGCTTCCAGCGTCATGGTCGCGATGGGGCGGGCGTCCAGGCGGCGCAGGCTGATCGGCTCGCCCGTCATTTCGCAATAGCCGTACTCGCCCGTCTCGATCCGGCGCAGCGCGGCGTCGATCTTGCTGACCAGCTTGCGCTGGCGGTCGCGGGTCCGCAGCTCGATGGCGCGGTCGGTTTCCTCGGATGCGCGGTCGGCGATGTCGGGGACGTTGCGGCCGCTGTCCTGCAAACCCTCCAGCGTTTCGGCGGACAGGTCCAGCAGCTCTTGTTTCCACGCCACCAGCTTGCGCCGGAAATACTCAAGCTGGCGATCGTTCATGAAGGGCTCGTCTTCGGCCGGGCGATAGTCTTCGGGCAGAAAGGTCTGGCGCTTCATTGTTCCTCCGGCCGGACCGGGCAGGGCGACCCGGCTCCTCGCGCGTCCGCATAAAGGATGAGGGGCCGGAAGGGAAGTGCCGCGACAGCGGCCGCCGGTCACAAACTTGCGGCCCGCCCCGACCGCGACTAGGGTCTGGCGCGACCCTGGAAAGGATGCAGGATGCAGTTCCGTTCAACCGACCGCTATGTGGCGCCCCCCGAACTGGCGCTGGCCGTGAACGCGGCCGTGACGCTGGAACGCCCGCTGCTGGTCAAGGGCGAACCGGGCACGGGCAAGACCGATCTGGCCCGCCAGGTCGCGGCGTCGCTGGGCCTGCCGATCATCGAATGGAACGTCAAGTCCACCACGAAGGCGCAGCAGGGGCTGTACGAATACGACGCCGTCAGCCGCCTGCGCGACAGCCAGCTGGGCGATGCGCGGGTGCATGACGTCGCCAACTATATCCGCCGCGGCAAGCTGTGGCAGGCGTTCGACGCGCCCGCCAAGGTGGTGCTGCTGATCGACGAGATCGACAAGGCCGACATCGAGTTTCCCAACGACCTGCTGCAGGAACTCGACCGGATGGAGTTCCACGTCTACGAGACGGGCGAGACGGTGGCGGCGCGGCACCGGCCGGTGGTCATCATCACCTCGAACAACGAAAAGGAACTGCCGGATGCGTTCCTGCGGCGCTGCTTTTTCCATTACATCCGCTTTCCCGACGCCGAGACGCTGAAGCAGATCGTGGCGGTGCATTATCCGGGGCTGAAGCCGCGGCTGCTGGACGAGGCGCTGTCGCAGTTCCTGGAACTGCGCGAGGCACCGGGGCTGAAGAAGAAGCCGTCCACCAGCGAGCTGCTGGACTGGCTGAAGCTGATCCTGGCCGAGGATCTGTCCCCCGAGGATCTGAAGCGTCCGCCGGGCGAGATGCTGCCGCGCCTACACGGCGCGCTGGTCAAGAACGAGACCGACGTCGCGCTGTTCGAGCGGCTGGCCTTTCTGGCCCGGCGCCAGGGGCGCTGAGGCGGCGCGGTGGAAGGGGGGCGCTGCCCCGTCGCGTTCCGCGACTCCCCGGGATATTTGGTCCAAGGTGAATGTGATGCTGACAGTCAGGGCGATCGAGGCCGCGGACCGGGCGGAGTGGCAGACGCTGTATCGCGGCTATCAGGCGTTCTATGGCTTTCACGACCGGCCGGACGGGTTCTATGACACGGTGTTCGGGCGGCTGACCGCCGGCGGCCCCAGCGATTTCCGGGGGCTGCTGGCTGTGGCGGACGACCGGCCCATCGGACTGGTCCACTATGTCTTTCACCCGAACCTGTGGCGGCCCGAGGGCGTGTGCTATCTGCAGGATCTGTTCACCGACGCTGAGGCGCGCGGCCAGGGCGCGGGGCGTGCGATGATCCAGGCGGTCTATGCTGCTGCCGATGCGGCGGGCGTGCCCTCGGTCTATTGGCTGACGGCCGAGGACAATTATGCGGGCCGGTTGCTTTACGACCGGGTGGCGGTGAAATCGCCCTTTATCCGCTACAACCGGCCGGCCTGAGGCTGCCGCCGTCAGCGCAGGCCGGTTTCCTTCAGCAGGCCCTTGCGCTTGGCCTCATAGTAATAGCCGCGCGAATACCATTTCACCGCCGCGTCGGGGTTGCCGTCCGCGACCATATAGGCCCCGCGCAGGTATTTGACGCCGTATTTCAGGTTGGTTTCCGCATCCAGCAGCCCGGCGGGCGAACCCTTGTAGCCCATGCCGCGCGCCGTGGCGGGCAGCATCTGCATCAGCCCGTAATAGGGGCCGTTGCGCGCCCCCGGCCGATGGCGGCTTTCGCGGATCACCACGCGATGGACAAGCGATTCCGGCACGCCGTACTGGGCCGAATACTTGCGGATCAGCGCGCGCAGCTGCGGCGTCTCGTTGGGGTGCAGGTCGGCCTGCGACACGCGCGGCTGGGCCAGATACATGCGGTTGTCATGGTCGATCTGGCTGCCGCCGCAGGCCGCAACCGAGACGGTCAGGGCCAGCACGGCCAGCCGCGGGAATGTGGGGATCATCACTGCCTCGGGGGATCGTGTCGTTGAGATTGCAGGCACGATAGCGCAGCCGCGCGGTGGCGGAACTGACAATGCGCAAGGCCCCGCCTTGGCGGCGGGGCCTTCGGCGGATTACCGCCGGCGCAAGGGGCGCGAAGTTCTTGGTCAGACGTGGATCGCGCCGTCGCCGCAGGCCAGCGCCGCCTCGCGCACCGCCTCGCTGACGGTGGGGTGGGCGTGGCAGGTCAGCGCGATGTCTTGCGCGGCGGCCCCGAACTCCATCGCGACGCAGATCTCGTGGATCATCTCGCCCGCGCCGGGTCCGATGATGTGGCAGCCCAGGATGCGGTCGGTGTCGGCATCGGCGATCAGCTTGACGAAGCCTTCGGCCTGCAGCATCGCCTTGGCCCGCGCGTTGCCCATCAGGGGGAACTTGCCGACCTTGATCTTGCGGCCCGCGGCTTTCGCGGCCTCTTCGGTCAGGCCGACGCTGGCGACCTCGGGGGTGGTATAGATCACGCCGGGGATCACGTCATAATTCACGTGGCCATGCTTGCCCGCGATGATCTCGGCCACGGCCATGCCCTCATCCTCGGCCTTGTGGGCCAGCATCGGGCCGGGAACGGCGTCGCCGATGGCGTAGATGCCGGGGACGCTGGTGGCGAAATGGTCGTCGATGGCGATCTGGCCGCGGTCGGTCAGCTTGACCCCTGCCGCATCCAGCCCCAGGCCGTCGTGCCAAGGGCGGCGGCCGGTCGCGACCAGCACCACGTCCGCCTCGATCTGCTGTTCGTCGCCGCCCTTCTTCGGGGCATAGACGACGGTCGCGCGGCCGTCCGCCGTCTCGACGCCCGACACGGCGGCGCCCATGACGAACTTGAAGCCCTGCTTGGTCAGGATGCGCTGGAACTGCTTTTGAACCTCGGCGTCCATGCCGGGGGTGATCGCGTCCAGGTATTCGACCACCGTCACCTGGGTGCCAAGGCGATTATAGACGGAACCCAGTTCCAGCCCGATCACGCCCGCGCCGATCACGACCATCGTCGCGGGGATCTTGGGCAGGGCCAGCGCGCCGGTGGAATCGACGACCACGCCGGCGTCGTTGTCCACGGTGACGCCCTTCAGCGCGGACGGGACCGAACCCGACGCGATGACGATGTTGCGCGTCTCGTGCGTCTGGTCGCCGACCTTGACCTTGCCCGGCCCCGCGATCTCGGCCCAGCCTTTCAGCCAGTCGATCTTGTTCTTCTTGAACAGGAACTCGATGCCCTTGGTGTTGGTGCCGACCGTCTCGGCCTTGTAGGCCTGCATCCGGTCCCAGTCGATGTCGGCATGCGCGTTCATCAGGCCCAGCGTGGCAAAGTTCTCGTGCATCTCGTGCGCCATGTGGCTGGCGTGCAGCAGCGCCTTGGACGGAATGCAGCCGATGTTCAGGCAGGTGCCGCCCAGCGTCTCGCGCCCCTCGACGCAGGCCACCTTCAGGCCAAGCTGGGCTGCACGGATCGCGCAGACATAGCCGCCCGGTCCCGCGCCGATCACGATCAGATCATACATTCACGTCGTCCTTTCCTCATGCCGCGGGCCGAGGGCCTGCCGCCTTCGGACCACCCGCGGGTTATTTGCTGCGCCGGTGGCGTCAGAACAGCGCGGTCAGGATCATGACCATCGTGGCCAGGAACCCCATGCCCCAGATGACCGAACGCCACGGAGACCACGCCCACGCATAGGCCGGGACATAAAGCGCGCGCGCCGCCAGATAAGCCCAGGCGCAGGCGGCGGTCAGCGTGCCGTTCGACCCAGTCAGCTGGACCAGCACCACGGCGATGGTAAAGAACGCCAGCCCCTGGAAATGATTGTCCACGGCGCGGCGCAGCCGCCCCGTCAGGGGCGACAGCGGCGGCTTGTCGTCGCGCGGCCCCGCGTTCCAATCGGCGCCGGCGTCGCGGTTCATCGACCACCCCGCCAGCCCGATCTGGAACGCCTGCAGCAGCGCCGCCAGTCCCAGCACCGTCAGTTCGGGCGTGGGCGGCAGGCTCATGCGGTTTCCAGCATGTGGAACTCGGTCCGCGCCACGCCGGCCTGGCTGTCGAACACCGCCGAGGCCTGCCCCAGATAGTCGCGGGCCTTGGCTGCGTTGGCCACCTGATACAGCACCCACGCCCGGCTGCCACCCTCGCGCCAGATCTGCAGGACCGACATCGAGGCGTTGCCCCGATCCTCGGAATCGGCGTCGAACGCCGCTTTCCAGGTGTCATAGTCGGCGATGTCATAGCGGGCGAGAAGCTGGTTCGTCATGGCGTGATCCTTGCAAACGATGTCATTGCAGCGTCAACGGATCTGCCGCGATCAAAGATCCATCAGCAGCCTGCGCGGATCTTCCAGCGCCTCTTTCACCCGCACCAGGAACGTCACCGCGCCCTTGCCGTCCACGATGCGGTGGTCATAGCTCAGCGCCAGATACATCATCGGGCGGATCACGATCTCGCCTTTGACCACGACCGGGCGGTCCTGGATCTTGTGCATCCCCAGGATGCCCGACTGCGGCGGGTTCAGGATCGGCGACGACATCAGCGAACCGTAGACACCCCCGTTCGAGATGGTGAAGGTGCCGCCCTGCATGTCGGCCATCGTCAGCTTGCCGTCGCGGGCGCGCGCGCCCAGCTCGGCGATTTCCTTCTCGACCTGGGCGAAGGATTTCTGGTCGGCGTCGCGCACGACCGGGACGACCAGCCCGTTGGGCGTGCCGACCGCGACCCCCATGTGGACGAACCGCTTGTAGACGACGTCGCCGCCGTCGATCTCGGCGTTGACCTCGGGCACCTCTTTCAGGGCGTGGGAACAGGCCGCGACGAAGAACGACATGAAGCCCAGCTTGACCTTGTGCTTCTTCTCGAACGCGTCCTTGTATTCGCTGCGCAGGGCCATGATGCCGGACATGTCCACCTCGTTATAGGTGGTCAGCATGGCGGCGGTGTTCTGCGCGTCCTTCAGCCGGCGGGCGATGGTGGCGCGCAGGCGGGTCATCTTGACCCGTTCCTCGCGCGCGGCATCGTCCGCGCTGGAGGGCGCGCGCGGGGCCTGCGCCGGGGCGGGGGCGGGCGACGAAGCGGATGCGGGCGACGAGGCGGCGGCGGACGCCGCCTGCGGGGCGCGCGGGGCCTGCGCGGCGCGGGCCACGTCGTCCTTCATCACGCGGCCGTCCTTGCCGGTGCCCTCGACCTGATCGCGGCCGATCCCGGCCTCGGCCATCGCCTTTTTCGCCGACGGCGCGTCCTCGACATCGCCGCGGGGGATCATCTGTTCGGGGCCGGCGCCGGGCGATCCCACGTCGCCCGCCGTCACCCCGTCCTCGCCGCCCGAGGCCGGACCCACGGGCGCGGCCGTGCCCTGGCTGCGCGGCGCGTCGGCCGACGCGCCCTCGGTGATGATGGCAAGGCGGGCCTTGGCGTCCACGGTGGCGCCTTCGGGCGCCAGAATCTCGGCCAGCACGCCGGCGGCAGGTGCGGGCACCTCGACCGAGACCTTGTCGGTTTCCAGCTCGCACAGCATCTCGTCCTGCGCCACGGCGTCGCCGGGCTGCTTGAACCAGGTGGCGACCGTCGCCTCGGTCACGCTTTCGCCCAGCGTGGGCACCATCACGTCAACGGCTTTCCCGCTCATCTTCGGCTCATCCCTGTCTGCGGCCGGCTGGCCGTTGGTGGTCGTCTGGGCGGGCGCGGCGGCCTGCCCGGATTCGTCGATCTGCGCCAGCAGCGCGTTGGGGCTGACCGTCTCGCCCTCGGCCGCGACGATTTCGGCCAGGGTTCCGGCAACGGGCGAGGGCACCTCGACCGTCACCTTGTCGGTTTCCAGCTCGCACAGCATCTCGTCCACCGCGACCCGGTCGCCGGGCTTCTTGAACCAGGTGGCGACCGTGGCCTCGCTGACGCTTTCGCCCAAGGTGGGCACGCGGACTTGGGTGGTCATCTCAGGCTCCGATCTTCAGCGCGTCGGCGACCAGCGCCTCCTGCTCGGTCTTGTGGCGGCTGGCGAGGCCCGTCGCAACCGAGGCCTGCGCCGCCCGCCCGGCATAGCGGGGGCGGCCGTGGGTCGCGCCGACGCGGTTCAGCACCCATTCCAGGTTCGGTTCGACAAACGACCAGCCGCCCTGGTTCTTGGGCTCTTCCTGGCACCAGACGATTTCCGCCGTCTTGAAGCGTTCCAGTTCCTTGGACAGCGAATGCGCCGGGAACGGATAGAACTGTTCCAGCCGCAGCAGATAGGTGTCGCTCAGCCCCGCCTCGTTCCGCGCGGCCAGCAGGTCGTAATAGACCTTGCCCGAACAGATCACGACGCGCTTGATCTCGGCGTCGGGCAGCAGGCTGAAATCGGACTTGCCGCGGTCTGCGTCGTCGCACAGCAGCCGGTGGAAGGTCGAGCCGGTGGTGAACTCGTCAGCCGAACTGACCGCCTGCGGATGGCGCAGCAGCGATTTCGGCGTCATCAGCATCAGCGGCTTGCGGAAACCGCGATGCAGCTGGCGGCGCAGGATGTGGAAATAGTTGGCCGGGGTCGTCAGGTTGGCGACGATCCAGTTGTCCTCGGCGCACATCTGCAGCCAGCGTTCCAGACGCGCGGACGAATGTTCCGGCCCCTGGCCCTCGAAGCCGTGGGGCATCAGCACCACAAGGCCCGACATCCGCAGCCATTTCTTTTCGCCCGACGAGATGAACTGGTCGAACATGATCTGCGCGCCGTTGGCAAAATCGCCGAACTGCGCCTCCCACAGGGTCAGGGCGTTGGGTTCGGCCATCGAATAGCCGTATTCGAACCCCAGCACCGCGTATTCCGACAGCATCGAGTCGATGACTTCGTAGCGCGCCTGTCCGCCGCGGATATGGTTCAGCGGATAGTGCCGTTCCTCGGTCGTCTGGTCGATAAAGGCCGAGTGACGCTGGCTGAACGTGCCGCGCGTGCTGTCCTGACCCGACAGGCGGACCGGGTGCCCCTCGACCAGCAGGCTGCCGAAGGCCAGCGCCTCGGCCGTCGCCCAGTCAAAGCCCTCGCCGGTCTGGAACATCTGCCGCTTGGCGTCCAGCAGGCGCGTGACCGTCTTGTGCATGTCGAACTGATCGGGCGCGCGGGTCAGCGCGGCCCCGACCTCGGCCATCGTGGCGGGGGCGATGGCGGTGTTCCCGGCCACATAATCCTCGCCCTCGGGGCCCAGGCCCGACCACTTGCCGTCCAGCCAGTCGGCCTTGTTCGGCTTGAAGTTCTTGCCGACCTCGAACTCGGCGTTCAGATGCGCCTGGAAGGCGGCCTTCATGTCCTCGATCTCGCCCTCGGGGATCAGGCCGTCGCGGACCAGCCGTTCGGTGTAAAGCTGCAGGGTCGTCTTGTGGCCTTTGATCTGCTTGTACATCGCCGGGTTGGTGAACATCGGCTCGTCGCCTTCGTTGTGACCGAAGCGGCGATAGCAGAAGATGTCGATGACCACGTCCTTGTGGAACTTTTGCCGGAACTCGGTCGCGACGCGCGCGGCGTGGACCACGGCCTCGGGGTCGTCGCCGTTGACGTGGAAGATCGGCGCCTCGACCATCAGGGCGATGTCGGTCGGATAGGGCGAGGTGCGGCTGAAATGCGGCGCCGTGGTAAAGCCGATCTGGTTGTTGACGATGATGTGGATCGTGCCCCCGGTGCGATGACCGCGGATGCCCGACAGCTGCAGACATTCCGCCACCACGCCCTGGCCGGCAAAGGCTGCGTCCCCGTGCAGCAGGATCGGGATGACGCTGGTGCGGGTGTTGGTGTCGGAATACTGGTCCTGCTTGGCGCGGACCTTGCCCAGCACGACCGGGTTCACCGCTTCCAGATGCGAGGGGTTGGCGGTCAGCGACAGATGCACCTCGTTGCCGTCAAACTCGCGGTCGGACGATGCGCCCAGGTGGTATTTCACGTCGCCCGAGCCGTCCACGTCCTCGGGCTTGTAGCTGCCGCCCTGGAATTCGTGGAAGATCGCGCGGAAGGGCTTGCCCATGACGTTGGCCAGCACCGACAGGCGGCCGCGGTGGGGCATGCCGATCGCGACCTCTTTCGCGCCCAGCGCGCCGCCGCGCTTGATGATCTGTTCCATTGCCGGGATCAGCGCCTCGCCGCCGTCCAGCCCGAAACGCTTGGTCCCCATGTATTTGACATGCAGGAACTTCTCGAAGCCCTCGGCCTCGACCAGCTTGTTCAGGATCGCGCGGCGGCCTTCGCGGGTGAAGGCGATTTCCTTGCCATAGCCCTCGATCCGCTCTTTCAGCCAGGCGGCCTGTTCGGGGTCGCTGATGTGCATGAACTGCAGCGCGAAGGTGCCGCAATAGGTGCGGTTCATCAGCTCGACGATCTGGCGGATGGACGCGACCTGCAGTCCCAGCACGTTGTCGATGAAGATCGGCCGGTCCATGTCGGACGCGGTGAAGCCATAGGTCGCCGGGTCAAGCTCGCCCAGCGGCGGCATCTCGCGGATGCCCAGCGGGTCCAGGTCGGCGTGCAGATGGCCGCGGATGCGATAGGCGCGGATCAGCATGATCGCGCGCACGCTGTCCAGCACCGCCCGGCGCAGCTGGTCGTCCGACAGGGCCACGCCCTTGTCGTCGGCCTTGGCGGTGATCTTCCTGATCGCGGACTTGGCCTCGGCGTCGGTCGCCATCGGCCATTCGCCGGTCAGCGCGGCGGTGTTCTCGTCGGCCGGCATCGGCGGCCAGTCAGGCCGCCGCCAGCTGGCGCCCTTGGCGCCGCGCGCGACCGTCGCCTCGGCGTCGCCCAGGCTGCGGAAGAACTCGTCCCATGCCGCATCCACCGCCGCCGGGTCGTTCGCCCACTGGCCATAAAGCTGTTCCACATAGGCCGCGTTCGCGCCTTGCAGGAACGAGCTGTCACGGAATGCGGCGTTGGGGGATTGGTCGTTCATGGGATCACCTGGCCCGGTTGAAGCCTGTTTCATGGCGGTGCCGCGCGCGGGTCCGCGCCGCCGCCCATCATCTGTGTCGCCGCCCCAACCTAAGCAGGGACGGCGCATCGTCCAATAGTTTAGCGACCCAGCGCCTTCAGCACCGCCTCGCCCAGGCCCGCGGGGCTGTCGGCGACGACGATCCCGGCGGCCTTCATCGCCTCGATCTTCGATTCCGCGTCGCCCTTGCCGCCTGAAACGATGGCGCCGGCATGGCCCATGCGGCGGCCGGGGGGGGCGGTGCGCCCGGCGATAAAGCCGGCGGTCGGCTTCCAGCGGCCGCGCTTTTTCTCGTCGGCCAGGAATTGCGCGGCCTCTTCCTCGGCGGAACCGCCGATCTCGCCGATCATGATGATCGATTCGGTTTCCGGGTCGGCCAGGAACATTTCCAGGATGTCGAGGTGCTCGGTCCCCTTGATCGGGTCGCCGCCGATGCCGATGGCCGAGGACTGGCCCAGCCCCACGTCCGACGTCTGCTTGACCGCCTCATAGGTCAGCGTGCCCGACCGCGACACCACGCCCACCGACCCGCGGCGGAAGATGGAACCGGGCATGATCCCGATCTTGCATTCGTCGGGGGTCATGACGCCGGGGCAGTTCGGCCCGATCAGCCGCGACTGCGACCCCTGCAGGGCGCGCTTCACCCGCATCATGTCCAGCACCGGGATGCCCTCGGTGATGCAGACGATCAGCGGGATCTCGGCGTCGATGGCTTCCAGGATCGAGTCCGCGGCGAAGGGCGGCGGGACATAGATCACGGACGCGTTCGCGCCGGTGCGCTCGACGGCCTCGTGGACCGAGTTGAAGACCGGCAGGTCCAGATGCGTGGTGCCGCCCTTTCCGGGGGTCACGCCGCCGACCATCTGCGTGCCATAGGCGATCGCTTGCTCGGTGTGGAAAGTGCCCTGAGAGCCGGTGATGCCCTGGGTGATGACTTTGGTGTTCTTGTCGACGAGAATGGCCATGTGTTGGCGTTCCTTGGCGTAGGGTGCGCTTCAGCGCACCGTTATTCTGGAATGGTGCGCTGAAGCGCACCCTACGGTTGGTTTTCCCTTATCCATGCGCCGCCTTTATTGCGTCTGGCGATATCGGATGGCGAGGAAAGCGGTTAGCGCGGGCCAGAGAGCCATGAGCGGAAAGACCACGATCCCGGCTTTGCGTCGCGTCGGCAGCGGCAGGCCCGAGTCGATGCCCGCAAGCGCCATCACCCACAGGCATCCCGCGGCAAGTGCGAGCAGGACCGAGAGCCACTGCACCACGCGCCACCGGCCGAGGATAGCAGGCAGGATGATGACGGCGCAGGTCAGCACGATCGAGAGCGCCGACCAAATCGCGAATCCCAGGGCGGCCCAAGCCGGGAGGATCAGGATATCGGTCAGCATGTCTGCTCGTTTCCGGCACTGACATGGTCAGGCTTAGCCCTTCACGGCCTTCACGATCTTCTCGGCCGCGTCCGACAGATCGTCCGCCGCGATCACGTTCAGGCCGGATTCCGAGATGATCTGCTTGCCCAGATCCACGTTCGTCCCCTCAAGCCGCACGACCAGCGGAACCTGCAGGCCCACCTCCTTGACCGCGGCGATGATGCCCTCGGCGATGATGTCGCAGCGCATGATGCCGCCGAAGATGTTGACGAGGATGCCCTTCACGTTCGGGTCGCTGGTGATGATCTTGAACGCCTCGGTGACCTTTTCCTTGGTCGCGCCGCCGCCCACGTCGAGGAAGTTCGCCGGTTCCGCGCCATACAGCTTGATGATGTCCATCGTGGCCATCGCCAGGCCCGCGCCGTTCACCATGCAGCCGATCTCGCCGTCCAGCGCGATATAGTTCAGGTCGAACTTGGACGCGGCCAGCTCCTTGGGGTCTTCCTCGCTTTCGTCGCGCAGCGCCATGATGTCGGGCTGGCGATACAGGGCGTTGTTGTCAAAACCCATTTTCGCGTCCAGGCATTTCAGGTTGCCGTCGGTGGTCACGATCAGCGGGTTGATCTCCAGCATCTCCATGTCCTTTTCGACGAACATGCGATAGAGGTTGCGGATCAGCGCCACGCACTGCTTGACTTGGTTGCCGGTCAGCCCCAGCGCAAAGGCCACGCGGCGGCCGTGGAAATCCGACAGGCCGGACGCCGGATCGACGCTGAAGCTGACGATCTTCTCGGGGGTGTTGTGGGCCACCTCCTCGATGTCCATCCCGCCCTCGGTCGAGGCGACGAAGCTGATGCGCGAGGTGCTGCGATCCACCAGCAGCGCCAGATACAGCTCGCGCGCGATGTCGCTGCCGTCCTCGATATAGATGCGGTTGACCTGCTTGCCGGCGGGGCCGGTCTGGTGGGTGACCAGCGTGCGGCCCAGCATCTGGCGGGCCAACTCCTCGGCCTCGGTCGTGGACTTGGCCAGCCGCACGCCGCCCTTGTCGCCCGCGTCGGCTTCCTTGAACTTGCCCTTGCCGCGGCCGCCCGCGTGGATCTGGGACTTGACCACCCAGAGCGGGCCGTCCAGTTCCGATGCCGCGCGCTTGGCCTCGTCGGCCTTGAGGACGACACGGCCGTCCGACACCGGGGCGCCATATTGCTTGAGCAGGGCCTTGGCCTGGTATTCGTGGATGTTCATCGTCGACCTCGCAGGAAAACTCGCCTGCGGTCTGCCACAGATCGGGGTGAAAGCAAACGAATCCCTGCGGGCCGCGGCAGCGCGCCGGCAAATACCGGCGGGCGTGATCACGGGGCGGAAACGTGTGATCACATCCCGCCTGCCACGGCATGGATGCGTCCGCGCCACACCGCCGCGGGCGGGTGGCGATCAGCTGTAAGGCGAGTTGACGGTGGGCTGCCGGGCCGGGCAATGCGGGACAGGTATTTCTTGGACTGTTTGAGGAGCGCGCCATCATGCCGGACATCCCCCATAATTCGACGACGACCGCGGTCCTGACCGGGACGGGCGACTTCCGTTCGTCGCTGGAACTGAACCAGGACACGGACTGGTGGCGGGTCGAGCTGACCGCCGGCCTGACCTATGATTTCCAGCTGATCGGCGACGGCACCGGCACGTCGATCGACGGGTACATGGCCCTGCTCGACGGGCTTGGGGGTTCGATCACCTCGGTCGGCGACGGAAACTGGCTGTCCTATACGGCGGCGACGACCGGCAGGTTCTTCATCGAGGTGCGCGACAACTACATCTACGACAACGAGGCCGAGGGCGCCTATGTCATCCGCGCGCGGATGGCGGACACGGTGCTCAGCAACAGCGCCACCACCTCGGCCATCCCGGGCAGCGGCACCATCACCGGCAGCCTGGAAGCCAACAGCGACAGCGACTGGCACCGGGTCGAGCTTACCGCCGGGCAGCGCGTCGGCTTTTCGGTGACGTCGAACGGCGACCTGAACTTCAACGACGCCCAGGTGCGGCTGCGCGACCAATATGGCACGATCCTCGACACCGTCTCGGACGGGGCCGACTATCAGGCCGTGTGGACGGCGGCGACCAGCGGCACCTATTTCGTCGAGATCGTGGACGCCAATCCCTATGACGATGCGCCCGAGGGCGCCTATACCGTGGTGTCGCGCATCTCGGACAATGTCTGGGGCAACAGCACCACGACCTCGCGGCTGATCGACGGCGGCATCCTGCGCGGCGCCATCGACGCCCGCGGCGATTCGGACTGGCACGCGTTCAGCGTCGTTGCGGGGCGCAGCTACAGCTTTACCATGACCGGCACCGCGGGCGCGGACAGCCTGGCGTCGATGGTGCTGTATCTGCGCGACGGCGCGGGGGCCGAGATCGACTCTCGGATCGGCTACACCACCTCGGGCGGGGCAGTTGTCACCTGGACGGCGACGACGACGGGGACGGTCTATCTGGACGCGACCTATCGCAACTATTCGCTGGATATCGGCACCTATACGCTGGCGGTGCTGTCGGATTCCCCGGTGCTGAACGGCACGGCCGGCAACGACATCCTGAACGGCGGTGCCAACGCCAATACCGTCTGGGGCGCCGCCGGTGCGGACCGCATCCTTGGCAACGCCGGCAACGACACGCTTTACGGGCAGTCGGGCGACGATACGCTGAACGGCGGCGAGGGCAACGACCTGCTGGTCGGCGGCGAGGGCAACGACGTGCTGAACGGCGCCGACGGCTTCGACACCGCCAGTTTCGCCGGGACCGGCGTGGCGATCACCGTCGACCTGACGCGGGCGGGGGCGCAGGCGACCGGACTTGGCATGGACCAGCTGATCGGGATCGAGCATGTGACCGGCGGCAGCCGCGCCGACAGCCTGACCGGCAACGCGGTCGGCAACGCGCTGACCGGCGGGCTTGGCGACGACACGCTGCTGGGCGGCGGCGGCAACGACACGCTGAACGGCGGCACCGGCAACGACCTGATGAACGGCGGGATTGGCGCCGACACGGCGGTCTTTGCAGGCACGGCCGCGGTCACGGTCGACCTTAACCTGACGGGCGCCCAGAATACCGGGCAGGGGCTGGATACGCTGATCGCCATCGAGCATGTGGCGTCCGGCGCGGGCCATGACCGGCTGACCGGCAATGCGGTGGCGAACCTGCTGACCGGCGGCATGGGCAACGACACGCTGCTGGGCGGGGCCGGGTCCGACACCCTGGACGGCAGCTTCGGCAACGACGTGATCGATGGCGGGCTGGGGGTGGATACCGTGGTCCTGGGTGGCGCGGGCGCGATCCGCATCAACCTGGGCCTTGCCTCGGCGCAGAACACGCTGCGCGGGATCGACACGATCCGCAACGTCGAGAATGTCATCACCGGTTCCGGCGACGACTGGATCGCCGGCAATGCCGGGGCCAACGTCCTGCAGGCGGGGTTGGGCAACGACACGCTGCTGGGCGGCGCCGGCAATGACGTGCTGCACGCGGGCGCGGGCCATGACCGCCTGACCGGCGGCGCGGGGGCCGACAGGATGACGGGCGGCGAGGGCGCGGATGTCTTCATCTTCGGCAGCCGCGACGGCCAGGACCGGATCCTCGACTGGCAGGACCGCGCCGACCTGATCCAGATCACGGACGGCGCCAGCCGATTCTCCGACCTGAACGTCCTGCAGGCCGGCCCGGACACGCTGATCAGCTTTGGCGGGACGACGATCACGCTGGCGGGCGTCTCGTACTGGACGATCTCGGCCAGCGATTTCGTGTTCGGCTGAATCCTTGGCAGGCAAGGCCCCGCGCCGGAAATGCGGGGCCTCGTTGCTGGCAGGCTGCAAGAAAAAGCCCCGCGCCCGGAAAGGCGCGGGGCTTGTTGTCCCGGCGGCGTCGGCGATCAGGCCAGCGAGGCGTCGATGTCCTTGCAGGCCGCGACCAGGCCCTTCACGGCGTGCACCGATTTCTGCATCATCGCCTGCTCGGCGTCGTCCATCTGGATCTCGATGACCTTCTCGATGCCGTTGGCGCCGATGACGGTCGGCACGCCGACATACATCCCGTCCAGCCCATAGGCGCCCTGGACATAGGCCGCGCAGGGCAGGACGCGCTTCTGATCCTTGAGATAGGCTTCGGCCATCTCGATGGCGCTGGTCGCGGGCGCATAGAAGGCCGATCCGGTCTTCAGCAGCGCCACGATTTCCGCGCCGCCGTCGCGGGTGCGCTGGACGATGGAATCCAGCTTCTCCTGCGTGGTCCAGCCCATCGCGACCAGGTCGGGCAGGGGGATGCCGCCCACGGTCGAATAGCGGACCAGCGGCACCATCGTGTCGCCGTGGCCGCCCAGCACGAACGCGGTCACGTCGCGCATCGAGACGCCGAACTCCTCGGCGAGGAAATGGCGGAAGCGCGCCGAATCAAGCACGCCGGCCATGCCCACGACCTTCTCGTGCGGCAGGCCGGAAAACTCGCGCAGCGCCCAGACCATCGCGTCCAGCGGGTTGGTGATGCAGATGACGAACGCGTCCGGCGCATGGGTCTTGATGCCCTCGCCCACGGATTTCATGACCTTGAGGTTGATGCCCAGCAGGTCGTCGCGGCTCATCCCCGGCTTGCGCGGGACACCCGCCGTGACGATGCAGACGTCGGCGCCCGCGATGTCGGCGTAATCGTTGGTGCCCTTGAACTTGCCGTCAAAGCCCTCGGACGGGCCGGATTCAGCGATGTCCAGCGCCTTGCCCTGGGGCGTGCCCTCGGAAATGTCGAACAGGACGACGTCGCCCAGTTCCTTGATGGCGGCGAGATGCGCCAGCGTGCCGCCGATCTGGCCGGCGCCGATTAGGGCGATCTTGGGACGGGCCATGAAATCCTCCGTTTGGCTGATGGGTCGGGGTCGCACTAGACCCTTGCCCCCGACCGCGCAAGACGGTTGGGTGCGCGCCGCGCGGGCTGACGGCGCGATGACACGGCGGACGGGTGCGGGATGGATTGGCAGGTCTGGGCGTTGCTGGCCGCAGCCTCGGCCCTGGTCGGGCTGGCCAAGGGCGGGCTGTCGATGATCGGGATGCTGTCGGTCCCGATCCTAGCGCTGGCGATGCCGCCGGTGCAGGCGGCGGCGGTGCTGCTGCCGGTCTATGTCGTGTCGGACGTGTTCGGGCTGATCGCCTATCGCCGCCACGTGGACCGACGGGTGCTGGCCTGCCTGCTGCCGGGGTCCATCGTCGGAATCGGGCTGGGCTGGGCGACCGCCAGCCTTGTGGACGACCGGGTCGTGGGCGGGCTGGTGGGGGTGATCGGCGCGGCCTTCGCCGTGTTCAACCTGCTGCGGCCCGCCGCCGACGACGCGCCGCGCAGGCAGGCGGGCTGGGGCCGGGGCACCGCCTGGGGGCTGCTCGCCGGCTATACCAGCTTTGTCAGCCATTCGGGCGCGCCGCCCTATCAGGTCTATGTCCAGCCGCTGCGCCTGGGAAAAGAAACCTATGCGGGCACGGTCACGGTCTATTTCGCGGTGGTGAATGCGGTCAAGCTGATCCCCTATGCCGCGCTTGGGCAGCTGAACACGGCGACGCTGGGCCACGCCGCCGCGATGATCCCGGTCGCGGCGGGCGGGGTCGCGGCGGGCGTCTGGCTGGTCCGGCGCATCCCGCAGCGGGCGTTCTATCTGTTCATCACCTGGGCGCTGCTGGCCGTATCGCTCAAGCTGATCGGGGACGCGCTGCGCTGATCCGCCCGCAGGCTGACGGCCCGCCGGTCCGGCGGGCCGCAATCGATTCAACCGCCGACGATTGCGCCGGCGCGCCGATCAGGCCTGATCGTCGTCGTCATCCTCGTCGTCGTCCTCGTCGTCCATCCCGCCGGCGGCAGCGGGATTGGCGCTCGACTCGGCGATGTCGGACAGCTTTTCGTCGGCGGCCTCTTCCTGCGACAGGATGCCGTCCAGGATCTCGGCCACCTCATCCATGCCCAGCAGCGAGGCATAGGCGCGCAGGCTGCCATAGCGCGCGATCTCGTAATGCTCGACCGCCTGGCACGAGAAGATGATGGCCGCATCGCCTGCCGGGGTGCCGCCGAAATCCTTCAGCAGCTTGTCGCCTTCGGTCAGGATGCCGTCCATCGCATCGCATTTCTCGGCCTTGGCCTTTTCGCCCATCAGCTCGAACGCCTCCTCGAGGCGGGCGATCTGGTCGTTGGTCTCCTCCAGATGCTGCTCCAGGGCCGCCTCGAGGTCGGGATCCTCGGCCGCCTTGATCATCTTGGGCAGGGCTTTCTGGATCTTGCTCTCGGCGTAGTACATGTCCTTCAGCCCGTGCTTGAGCAGGTCTTCCAGTCCCATCATCTCTTTCTCAGCCATTGCGGTCTCCTGCATTGTGCGACCGGCCGGCCCGGTCACCTGCCCCTCAATGCGCGACGCGGCGTTCCGTTCACGGGGGGCGCAAAAATCCTTTACCGCCGCAGCGCAGCATTTCCGGGGTTGTCGTTTCGGTCGATTTGGGACACGCCGGACGCACGAATGTTTCCCCACCGTGACACAATGGACCCCCGATGACCCAGGCGCGCCCCTTCCGATCCGTCCTGTATATCCCGGCGTCGAACGCCCGCGCGATGGACAAGGCGCGGACGCTTGCCGCCGACGCGATCATCTTCGATCTGGAGGATGCGGTCGCGCCCGCCGAAAAGCCGGGCGCGCGCGACCTGCTGCGCGCGGCGCTGGCGCAGGATTACGGCGGTCGCGCGCGGATCGTGCGGATCAACGGGCTGGACACGGAATGGTGGCGCGACGATGCGGCCATGCTTGCCGCCGCCGCCGATGCGGTGCTGGTGCCCAAGGTCAGCCGCCCGCAGGATCTGGACGAGGTCGCCGCGCTGACCGGCGACGCGCCGCTGTGGGCGATGATGGAAACCGCGCTGGGGATGCTGAACGCCGCCGCCATCGCCGCCCATCCGCGGCTGGCCGGCATGGTGATGGGCACCAACGACCTGGCCAAGGAACTGGGCAGCCGCAACCGCCCGGACCGGCTGGCGATGCAGGCGGGCCTGGGCCTGTGCCTGCTGGCGGCGCGGGCGCATGGCCGGGTGATCGTGGACGGCGTCTTCAACGCCTTCAAGGATCAGGACGGGCTGCGCGCCGAATGCGAACAGGGCCGCGACATGGGGTTCGACGGCAAGACCCTGATCCACCCCGCGCAACTCGACATCGCCAACGCGGCGTTCGCTCCGTCGGACGCCGAGGTGGACCTGGCCCGCCGCCAGATCGACGCCTATGACGCCGCCATCGCCGAGGGAAAGGCGGTCGCCGTGGTGGACGGCCGCATCGTCGAGAACCTGCACGTCGAGACGGCGCGCCGGACGCTGGACAAGGCCGCCGCCATTGCCGCGATGAACGGATGATGGCACATCAGGCGCGGGCTGGCGTTCCGCCGCGCCCACATCCAGCCGCGAGAGGTGCCAGATGCTGATCCTGATCCTTGGTGTCCTGCTGTGGTGGGCAGCGCATCTGTTCAAGCGCGCGGCCCCGGCCCGCCGCGCCGCGATGGGCGACAAGGGCAAGGGCCGCGTCGCGATCGCGCTGGCGGTGTCGGTCCTGCTGATGATCGTGGGCTATCGCATGGCCGACATCGGCACGGTCTGGTGGGGACCGTCGGCGGCGATGAAGGGCATCAACAACCTGCTGGTGCTGGTCGCGATCTATCTGTTCGCGTCGTCCGGGATGAAGAACCGGATCGGGACGCAGATGCGCCACCCGCAGTTGACAGGCTTTGCGCTGTGGGCGTTCGCGCATCTGCTGCCGAACGGCGACCTGCCATCGTTCGTGCTGTTCGGCGGGCTGCTGGCGTGGGCGCTGGTCGAGATCGCGGTCATCAACCGCAGCCAGCCGGGCTGGACGCCGCCGCCGCACCGCACCGTCATCCGCAAGGAGGCGACCTCCGCCATCGCCGCCGTCGTGGTGTTCCTGGTCGTGGGCCTGATCCACGGCTGGATCGGCCCGAACGTGTTCGGCGCCTGAGAAGGATCGGTTCGAATGGCCACGCTCTATCGCCTGCTGACCGAGGACGACACGTCCGCGTTCTGCCACAAGATCACCCTTGCGCTGTCGCGCGGCTGGGTGCTGCACGGCGCGCCCGGCATCGCCTTTGACCCCGTGCGCGGCGCGATGCGCTGCGCACAGGCCGTCACCAAGGAAATCGACGGCGACTATCACCCCGACATGAAACTGGGCGAGCAATGAGCAAGACCAACCCCGGCCGCTTTTTCGAGGATTACCGCGCAGGCGACGTGATCCGCCACGGCGTTCCCCGCACCGTGGCCGAAGGCGAACGGGCGCTGTATCACGCGCTGTATCCGGCGCGTCACGCGCTGTATTCCTCGGACGTGTTCGCCACCGAATGCGGGCTGGACGGCAGCCCGGTGGACGATTTGCTGGCGTTCCATGTCGTCTTCGGCAAGACCGTCCCCGATGTCAGCCTGAACGCCGTGGCCAACCTCGGCTATGCGCAGGGGCGCTGGCTGCTGCCGGTGTGGCCGGGCGACACGCTGCGCGCGGAATCGCAGGTGATCGGCGTCAAGGAGAACTCGAACGGCAAGACCGGCGTCGTGCATGTCCGCACCCGCGGACTGAACCAGTCGGACGAGGTGGTGCTGGAGTATGTCCGCTGGGTCATGGTCCGCAAGCGCGACGCCGCATCCCCCGCGCCCGCGCCGGTGGTGCCCGACCTGCCGGGCGCCGTCGCGGCGGCCGACCTGATCGTTCCGGACGGTCTCAGCTTTGCCGACTATGACTTTGATCTGGCGGGTGAACCGCATCGCTGGGGCGACTATGCCGTGGGCGAGATCATCGACCACGTCGACGCCGTGACCATCGAAGAGGCCGAGCATATGCTGGCCACCCGGCTGTGGCAGAACACCGCCAAGGTGCATTTCGACGCCACCTTCCGCGACGACGGGCGGCGGCTGATCTATGGCGGCCATATCATCAGCATGGCGCGCGCGCTGTCCTTCAACGGGCTGGCGAACGCGCAGATGATCGTGGCGCTGAACGCGGGCGCGCACGCCAACCCCTGTTTCGCGGGCGACACCGTGCGGGCCTGGTCCGAGGTGCTGGACCGCGCCGAAACCGCCGCGCCGGGCGTGGGCGCGATCCGGCTGCGGACCGTCGCGCACAAGGGTCCGGCGGGCGACACCAGCCTGCGCGGCGCGGACGGCAGATACGCCCCGCATATCCTGCTGGATCTGGATTACTGGGCCTTGATGCCGCTGTGACCGCGGCGCCCAAAGACCCGCCCGACCTGTGGATGCCCGACGCCGAGGCCGAGGCGCTGCGCGCGGCCTATCGCGGCGCGCGCCGGATCGTAGAATACGGCGCCGGTGGATCGACGCTGTTCGCCGCGCGGCACACCGATGCCGATCTGGTCAGCATCGAAAGCGACGAGACGTGGGCGCGCGACATCCGCGACTGGATGGACCGGCTGGGCTGCGCGCGGGACGGCATCGACCTGCGCTGGGTGGACGTCGGTCCGGTCGGGAAATGGGGCATGCCGACAGGCCCGGCGGCGTTCCGCAAGTTCCCGAACTATGCGCTGGCGCCCTGGGCAGGGGACGCGCCCATGCCCGACCTGGTGTTCATCGACGGGCGGTTCAGGCTGGGCTGCTTTGCCGCGACACTGCTGCATGCCACCGCGCCGGTGACGGTGCTGTGGGACGATTACGGCGACCGCACCGCCTATCACGCGGCCGAGGCGCTGGCGCGTCCTGCCGCGATGATCGGCCGCATGGCCCGGTTCGACGTGACCCCGCGCACGCTGGCCCCGGCCGAGATCGCGCGCATGGTTCCGTGGTTTTCGCTGCCGGGCTGATCTGTGATCACGCGCTGCGGGTGCGTGATCACAATCCACGAAATGCGGCCTCCCGGGCCGGAACCTCTGGCGTCCGGCCGTGACATCGCTATGAACGGCGCTATCACACGCCAACGAAAGCCAGCCGTGGGCCAGCGCGCCCGCGCCGTCATCAAGGAGCGTCTCATGGGTGACATTCCCCGCGGAAACCGCCCGCTCTCTCCGCATCTCAGCGTCTATCGCCTGCCGCTGTCGGCCATCACCTCGATCATGACGCGCATCACCGGCCAGTCGATGCTGGCGGGGATCCTGCTGATCGTCTGGTGGCTGCTGGCCGCGGTGACCGGTCCCGACGCCTTCGCCGCCGCCGACTGGGTGCTGCGGTCGTGGCTGGGGATGCTGGTCCTTGTGATGTCGCTGTGGTCGCTGTGGTATCACTTCCTCGCGGGGATACGGCACCTGTTCTATGACGCGCGGCTGCTGCTGGAGATCACCGAGGCGCGGCAGGCCAGCAAGGTGATCCTTGTCGGCTCGGTCGTGCTGACCCTGCTGACGCTGATCCTGTTCGTCCTGGCCTGAGACCGGAGGCACCGATGCGCTATATCACCCCCCTCAAGGCGGCCAAGGGACTGGGCGCCGCGGGCCCGGCCAGCGCCACGCACCGGCACTGGTCGCTGACCGTCAGCTCGGTCGCGCTGGCGATCCTGACGCCGGCGTTCATCCTGGTCGTCGGCAGCGCCATCGGCCTGCCCCGCGCGGGCGTGCTGACCTATTTCGCGCAGCCCTATCCAGCCATCGTCACGGCGCTGTTCCTGATCGTGGGCATGCTGCATTTCATCAACGGCACCCGGATCATGATCGACGACTATCTGGATCATACGGAACGCAAGGTCGCGATCATCCTGTCGCAGCTGTTCGCCTGGGCCGTCATCGCCGCCGCCGTCTATGCGCTGGCGCGCATGGCGCTGAGCCCCGTCGTCTGAGGAACCCTTATGTCCGCATATCCGATCCAAACGCATGATTACGACGTCGTGGTCGTGGGCGCCGGCGGCGCGGGCCTGCGCGCCACGCTGGGCATGGCCGAACAAGGGTTCCGCACCGCCTGCGTGACCAAGGTCTTCCCGACCCGCAGCCACACCGTCGCGGCCCAAGGCGGCATCGCGGCCTCGCTGTCGAACATGGGGCCGGACAGCTGGCAATGGCATCTTTACGACACCGTCAAGGGGTCGGACTGGCTGGGCGACACCGACGCGATGGAATACCTCGCGCGCGAGGCGCCGAAGGCCGTCTATGAGCTGGAACACTATGGCGTGCCGTTCAGCCGCACCGAAGAGGGCAAGATCTATCAGCGCCCGTTCGGCGGCCACACGACGGAATACGGCGAAGGCCCGCCCGTGCAGCGCACCTGCGCCGCGGCCGACCGCACCGGCCACGCCATCCTGCACACGCTGTATGGCCAGAGCCTCAAGGAAAAGGCCGAGTTCTTCGTCGAATATTTCGCGCTGGACCTGATCGTCACCGATGGCGTCTGCACCGGCGTCGTCTGCTGGAAGCTGGACGACGGCACGATCCACGTCTTCAACGCCAAAATGGTGGTGCTGGCCACCGGCGGCTATGGCCGCGCCTATTTCAGCGCGACATCCGCCCACAGCTGCACCGGCGACGGCGGCGGCATGGTGGCGCGGGCGGGCCTGCCCTTGCAGGACATGGAGTTCGTGCAGTTCCATCCGACCGGCATCTACGGCTCGGGCTGCCTGATCACCGAGGGCGCGCGCGGCGAGGGCGGATACCTGACGAACTCGGAAGGCGAGCGTTTCATGGAACGCTATGCGCCGACCTACAAGGATCTGGCGTCGCGCGACGTGGTCAGCCGCTGCATCACCATCGAGATCCGCGAGGGCAGGGGCGTCGGGTCGAACAGCGACCACATGCACCTGAACCTGATGCACCTGCCGCCCGAAAGCCTGCACGAACGCCTGCCGGGCATTTCCGAATCGGCCAAGATCTTCGCGGGCGTGGACGTCACCAAGCAGCCGATCCCGATCCTGCCGACGGTGCATTACAACATGGGCGGCATCCCCACGAACTTCTGGGGCGAGGTGCTGGCCCCCGTGCAGGGCGAACCCGACCGCATCTTCCCCGGCCTGATGGCGGTGGGCGAGGCGGGCTGCGCGTCCGTCCACGGCGCGAACCGCCTGGGGTCGAACAGCCTGATCGACCTGGTGGTGTTCGGCCGCGCGGCTGCGATCCGCGCGGGCGAGGTGGTGGACCGCGCCGCCGCGATCCCCGCGACCAACAGCGCCGAGGTGGACCGCGCCCTGGCCCGCTTTGACGGGCTGCGCCACGCCAACGGCGGCACGCCCACGGCCGCGCTGCGCCTTGAGATGCAAAAGACCATGCAGTCCGACGCCGCGGTGTTCCGCACCGACAAGACGCTGGCCGAGGGCGCGCAGAAGATGACCGCCATCGCCGGCCGCCTCGGCGACCTCAAGGTCACGGACCGCAGCCTGATCTGGAACAGCGACCTGATGGAAACGCTGGAGCTGACGAACCTGATGCCGAACGCGCTGGCGACCATCGTCGCGGCCGAGGCGCGCAAGGAATCCCGCGGCGCCCACGCGCACGAGGACTATCCCGACCGCGACGATGCGAACTGGCGCAAGCATTCGCTTGCATGGGTCGATGGGAATGAGGTCAAACTGGCCTATCGACCTGTCCATCTGGAACCGCTGACCGCGTTCGAGGATGGCGGGATCGACCCCAAGAAGATCGCACCGAAAGCGAGGGTCTATTGATGCGTCTCACCGTTCTTCCCGTTCTGGCCGCGGCGCTTGCGCTGTCGGGCTGCGTCGTCGCCGTGCCGCCCGGCGCGCAGGTCGCCACGCCGCCCGTCGTCGTCACCCCGCCGGTCACCGTGACGCCCGCGCGGCCCGACAATGTCGCGGCGCGCCAGGTCGTCAACGCCGAAATGGCCAAGCGCCTGCCCGGCCGCAATGTCGCACCGCTGACCGACTGCGTCGTCTCGAACGCCACGATGGCCGAAATGGCCGACCTGGCGGCGATGCAGGGCACGACCGGCGCGGCCGATGCCGTCGCCTCCATCGTCAAGCGTCCGGCGGTGTCGCAGTGCATCGCCCGCGCGGCGGTCGCCTGATGGCCCCGCGCCCGTCCATCGCGGCGGCGGGCCTGCTGCTGCTGGCGGGGCTTGCGGCCTGCGGACCGGTCCCGGTCGCGCAGGCCGAACGCAACTGCCTGGACGACGCCCGTGCCGCCGACCGCCCGCGGGCCGAGGTGGGGCTGGGCGTGGGCACCGACGGCGACCGGGTCGTGGCGATGACCGGGATCAGCATGACCGTCTCGTCCGACTATGTCGTGGGGCGCGACCCGTCCGACGTGTTCAACCGCTGCGTCATGCGGCAGTCGGGCCAGTTCCCGTCCCGCCCGCTGGCCGACCAGCCCGGCTGGCGAAGGTAGCGTGGCGGCGCGGTCCCCGGCCGGGGCCGCGCGGGTGGCCGGTGGGCTGCCCCATTCATTCGATCAAGCCGGCGCCGATCCGGGCGTCGCCGCCAGAGGAGTGTGACCGATGGTCCAGTTCAACCTGCCCCAGAACAGCCGCATCAAGGTCGGCAAGACCTGGCCCAAGCCGCAGGGCGCAACCCGCGTGCGCCGGTTCAACATCTATCGTTGGGATCCCGAGACCGGGGATAACCCGCGGGTCGACACCTATTGGATCGACCTCGACGATTGCGGGCCGATGATCCTGGACGCGCTGATCAAGATCAAGAACGAGATCGACCCGACCCTGACCTTCCGGCGGTCCTGCCGCGAGGGGATCTGCGGGTCTTGCGCGATGAACATCGACGGCGGCAACCGGCTGGCCTGCATCTATGGCATGGACGAGGTCGCGGGCGACGTGAACATCTATCCGCTGCCGCACATGCCGGTCATCAAGGATCTGATCCCGGACCTGACGCATTTCTTTGCCCAGCACGCCGCCGTCCATCCCTATCTGCGCACCGAGACGCCCGCGCCGGGCAAGGAATGGCGCCAGTCCATCGAGGATCGCAAGAAGCTGGACGGGCTGTATGAATGCATCCTGTGCGCCTCCTGTTCGACCTCGTGCCCGTCCTATTGGTGGAACGGCGACAAGTTCATGGGTCCGGCGGCGCTGCTGACCGCCTATCGCTGGATCATCGATTCCCGCGACGAGACGACCGGAGAGCGGCTGGACGAACTGGAAGACCCGTTCAAGCTGTATCGCTGCCACACGATCATGAACTGCACCAACACCTGCCCCAAGGGGCTGAACCCGGCCAAGGCCATCGCCGAGATCAAGCACCTGATGGTCGACCGGCTGGTCTGAACCGCCGGCCGCGGCGATCCGTGGGGCCGTCCGCAGGGGGCGGCCCTTTTTCCATGTTCCCGCGGCAAGCTGCTGATCTTTCGCGATGACGCAGCGTCGGGGGGATGGAAGCGCGGCCCCGGACGGCCTATCTGATGCGGCAGGGAGGAATTGACAATCATGCACGAATGGTGCCGCCGATGATCCGTGACCTGACCGAAGACCGCCCCGAATCCCTGCTTGAGCCGATGGAAAGCCGCCGCGCCATCGTGCGCCATCTGCCGAACCGCCGCGCCCTTGAGGTGCTGGCCCAGATGTATGGCTATTACGAAAACCAGTCGTCGGACCATGTCGTCATCGACGACAGCTATGACGCCGCCGCCTGACCGGCGCTGACGGGCGGTTTGTGACAAGGGGGTCGCCGGGCGGTCCCCTTTTGCATTGGGCCGGTCGCCGGGATGGCGCGCGCCGTCAGCCGCCGTCGCCGCCCCGGCGTGGCGGATCGTCGCCCGCAAGCTCGACCGCCAGGAAGCGTTCGAAATCGTCCAGGTCCAGCGGGTCGAACTGCCCGAAACCGCGCATCCAGACGCTGGCCGCGCGCATCCCCTCCGGGTCCAGCTTGCACCAGGTGATGCGGCCCCGGCGATCCTGCAGGATCAGCCCCGCCGCCGCCAGCGTCGCCAGATGCTTTGAAATCGCGGCCAGGCTGATGCCGAAGGGGGCCGCGACATCCGTGACGGCCATGTCATCCTCAAGCAGCATCGACAGGATCGCGCGCCGGGTCGGGTCGGCCAGCGCGGCGAAGATCGCGTCGAGTCTGGATGAGGCGTCGGGCAGGGTCATGCGGGTTGTTCAACTTTCGGGTTGAATGATGGACCGCGCGGCGGGCGCGGGCAAGCTGATCGCCGCGCATGGCACGCGCCGGGCAACACGCTTGCGGATCAATGGGTTGAGGCGGCGCGGCCGCTGGTTGACTCGGGCCGGGGGGTTGCCTATCAGCACCGCAACCGAACGGGGGGCGCCTTGGCCGACAACGACGCGGGCGACGATCAGGCGGACGGGGCGGACAACGCCGCCAGCCGTGATGTCGATGCCCGTGCGCGGGACGCCCAGCGTCTGGCCGCGCTCGAGGCGCGGCTTGCGCAGATGGGGGGCGACGACAGGCCCGCCACTCCGGGGATGGACAAGTTCCATCACGCCAACCAGGCGTGGCGGATGGTGGTCGAGCTGGTCGCCGGTCTGGCGATCGGGTTCGGCGCGGGAATGGGGCTGGATTGGCTGCTGGGCACCGCGCCCGTCATGCTGATCATCTTCGTCTTTCTGGGCTTCGCGGCCGGGGTCAAGACGATGCTGCGGACCGCCGCCGAGATGGGCGGCGCCGCGACGGACACCACGCCGGGCAAACCGGCGGACGGACAGACGCCGGCACAACCGGCAGGCGGACAGACGCCGGCACAGCCGGCAGATACGAAGGGGACAAAGCGTGGCGACTGAAGCGCAGGGCGAAGGTTCGGGTCTGGTCTTTCACCCGATGGACCAGTTCATCGTGAAGCCGCTGTTCCGGGACATCGCGCCCGGAAGCTGCAACCCCGCCGCCGGCATGACCGACGGCTGCGTCCGCTGGTACGAGCCGACGAACGTCACGCTGTGGCTGGCGTTGGCCGCGCTGATCGTCTTTGCGCTGTTCGTGCTGGGCACCCGCGGCCGGGCGCTGATCCCGTCGCGCGTCCAGTCGGTCGCCGAACTGACCTATGGCATGGTCCACAAGATGGTCGAGGACGTCAGCGGCAAGGACGCGCTGCGTTACTTCCCCTATGTCTTCACGCTGTTCTGCTTCATCCTGTTCGCCAACCTGCTGGGCCTGCTGCCCAAGTCGTTCACCACCACCTCGCATATCGCGGTGACGGGCGTGCTGGCGCTGTCGGTGTTCCTGGGCGTGACCATCCTGGGCTTTGTGCTGAACGGCGCGCATTTCCTGAACCTGTTCTGGGTCAAGTCGGCGCCGCTGGCGCTGCGCCCGGTGCTGGCGGTGATCGAGCTGATCTCGTATTTCGTGCGCCCCGTCAGCCACTCGATCCGACTTGCCGGCAACCTGCTGGCGGGCCACGCGGTCATCAAGGTCTTTGCCGCCTTTGCCGCCATCGCGGTCGTGGCGCCGGTCTCGATCCTCGCCATCGCGGGCATGTTCGCCTTCGAGGTGATGGTCGCCGTGATCCAGGCCTATGTCTTCACCATCCTGACCTGCGTCTATCTCAAGGATGCGCTGCATCCGGGCCACTGACGCGCCCCGCAGGATCTGATTTCCAACCGTTTCCAAAGCCTCAAGGAGCATACCATGGAAAACGTCGCGACCTATGCCGAACTGGGCAAATACCTGGGTGCCGGCCTCGCCTGCATCGGCATGGCGGGCGCCGCGATGGGCGTGGGCAACGTCGCCGGCAACTATCTGTCGGGCGCGCTGCGCAACCCCTCGGCCGCTGCCTCGCAGACCGCCACGCTGTTCATCGGCATGGCCTTCGCCGAAGCCCTGGGCATCTTCTCGTTCCTGGTCGCCCTGCTGCTGCTGTTCGCAGCCTGATCCCGACGCCGTTCCTTGCTTTTGGGTGAGGCGACCCGCCTCACCCGATTGCCAACCGCAGGCCAGGGATAGGACATGTTCAGCCTTTTGCAGCAGACCGCCCCAACCGCGGTCCAGACGACCCCCGCGACGCCCCCGTCCGGGACAACGACGACGACCGTGACCGTCCCCATCGGCGACGCCGCGGCAACCGCGCCCGCCGTCACGACGGCGCCGGCGGATTCCGCCGTGGTGGTGACGCCCGCCGCCGATGCCGCGGCTTTGCCTGCCGGTGACGCGCAGACCCATGCGACCGACGCGATCCAGGTGCCCGCCACGGGTGCCGGCGATGCCGCGCCCGTCGCCGAGATCGGGGTGGGGCACGCGCCCGCCGTTTCCGATGCGGGCCATGCCGTGGTCGCGACCGACGGCACGCATGCCGTCGTGACCTCTGCCGTTCCCGGAACCGACGCGGCGCATGCGGCGGCCGCGGGCGGCCATGACGCCGCCGCCGCGGTCGGGATGCCGCAGCTCGACTTCTCGACCTTCGGCAACCAGATCTTCTGGCTGCTGGTGACGCTGGCGGTGATCTATCTGATCCTGTCGCGCGTCGCGCTGCCGCGGATCAGCCGGATCATGGCCGACCGGCAGGGGCTGATGACCTCGGATCTGGCGACGGCCGAGGATTTCAAGCGCAAGGCCCGCGACGCCGAGGCCGCCTATGACAAGGCGCTGGCCAATGCCCGCACCGAGGCGGGCAAGATCGTCGCCGCCAACAAGGCCGAGATCGACGCCGAACTGAAGCAGGCGATCGCCAAGGCCGACGCCGAAATCTCGGCCCGCGCCGTCGAATCGGAACGCCGCATCGGCGAGATCCGCGCCTCGGCCGCGCAGGACGCGCGCACGGTGGCGCAGGATGTCGCGGCGGAACTGGTGCGCGCCTTTGGCGCCACGCCCGATGCCGCCGCGCTGGACGCCGCCGTGGACGCCCGCATCAAGGGAGCCGTGCAATGATCCGCCTGCTGACCGCCTGCGCGCTGGCGCTGGGGGCGACCCCCGCGCTGGCCGCGACCGGCCCGTTCTTTTCGCTGCGCAACACCGATTTCGTCGTGCTGGTGGCGTTCCTGGTGTTCGTCGGCATCCTGCTGTATTTCCGCGTTCCCGCGGCCATCGGCAAGCTGCTGGACAAGCGCGCCGACGGGATCAAGGCCGACCTGGCCGAGGCCCGCCGCCTGCGCGACGAGGCGCAGGAAATCTATGCCAGCTATGAACGCCGCCAGCGCGAGGTTGCGGGCCAGGCCGACGAGATCGTCGCCAACGCCCGCCGCGAAGCCGTGGCGCACGCCAACAAGGCCAAGGTCGATCTGCAAAAGTCGATCGAGCGTCGCCTGCAGGCCGCGCAGGACCAGATCGCCTCGGCCGAGAACGACGCCGTGCGCGCCGTCCGCGACCGTGCCGTTCAGGTGGCCGTGGCGGCTGCGTCCGACCTGTTGGCCCGCCAGATGGGCAGCGAAGACAAGTCGGCCCGGATCGACCGCGCCATCGACGACGTGGCGCGCCACCTGAACTGATACAAGAACAACGACGGACAGTGACATGGCCCCCGGCGGAAACGCCGGGGGTTTTTCATGCGCGGGGGCGGGGCGCATGAAAAAGGCCGGGACTGTGCCCGGCCTTGCTCTGCGATGCCCTGACGGTCAGCGTGTCGGGCGGATCACGATCTCGACCCGGCGGTTCTGCGCCCGGCCCGCGGCGGTTGCGTTCGACGCGACCGGCTGGGTGATGCCCATGCCCATCGTCGCGATCCGGTTCGGGCTGACCCCGCCTGCGGTCAGCACGCCCGCGACGGACCGCGCCCGGCGCTGCGACAGGTCCATGTTATAGGCGGCGGCGCCCGTGTTGTCGGTGTGGCCGACGACCTGCACGGTCGAGTTCGGATACTGCTGCAGGTTGCGGGCCAGCGCATACAGGTCGTTCTGCGCGGGGCCGGACACGGCGGCGCTGTCAAAGGCGAACAGCACGCCCTCGGGCAGGGTGACGTTCAGCGTCTGGCCGGTGTTCACGACGCTGACGCCGGGCGTGGTCATCTGCTGTTGCAGCGCGCGGGCCTGCGCGTCCAGCACCGACCCGGCCAGACCGCCGGCCGCCGCGCCGACGATGGCGCCCTTGATCGCGTCGCGCCCGCGTCCCCGGCTGTCGTCGTCGCGGGTTCCGGCGACGACGGCGCCGACCGCGGCGCCAGCGATCGCGCCCTGCTGGGCGCGCGACATCTGCACCGGTTGCCCATACTGGTCGGTGCAGGCCCCCAGCGCGGTCAGGGCGGCGGTCGCCAGAAGAAGAGAGAAGCGGGTGGACATGACACGAGTCCTTTCGGATGAAGGCCCGCCGGGCGGGCTGGAGGTGATAGGGTGCGCCACGCGGGGCGGCTGTGGGAAGACTGCCACGCGGGGCACCGGGGTGCCAGCGCGGGCGGCGCGAAACCTCTGACGCGCCGTCACAATGCGGGGAAGGCGGCGCGAGGCTGCGGTGAACGCCCCGCCGGCCAATTGATCGGCGGGCTTGCGATGGGCGGGCTTGCTTGGCATCACCGTGGCATGTCCGACAACCCCGACCCCGCCGCCCCCGGTGCAGCCGCCCCCCGTCCGCGCGCGGTCCGCGCCGCGGCACCCCGCCGGTTGCGGCTGCCCGCGGCGCTGCCGTATGCCGCGCAGGCGGCGATCTTTTCGCGCCTGCGGGCGGCCAACCCGCATCCGGTGACGGAACTGGAATACCGCGACGCCTTCACCCTGCTCGTCGCCGTGGCGCTGTCGGCGCAGGCGACCGACGCGGGCGTGAACAAGGCCACGCGCGGATTGTTCGCCGCCGCCCCCACGCCGCAGGCGATGGTGGCCCTGGGGGTCGAGGGCGTGACCGAACATATCCGCACCATCGGCCTGTTCCGGCAAAAGGCGCGCAACGCCGTGGCGCTGTCGCAGCGGCTGATCGACGAATACGGCGGGCAGGTGCCCTCGTCGCGCGCGGCGCTGATGACGCTGCCGGGGGTGGGGCGCAAGACGGCGAACGTTGTGCTGAACTGCATCTGGGGCCTGCCGGCGCAGGCGGTGGACACGCATATCTTCCGGGTCGGCAACCGCACGCAGCTTGCCCCCGGCCGCGACGAATCCGAGGTCGAGCGCGCCATCGAGGACAACGTCCCGGCCGAGTTCCAGGGCAGCGCCCATCACTGGCTGATCCTGCACGGCCGCCACATCTGCCAGGCGCGGCGGCCGCGCTGCACGATCTGCCCGATCGCGGATCTGTGCCCCTATGAGCCGAAGACGACCGACCCCTTGCCCTGAGCCCCCCTTGCCCTGAGCGCCGCCAGCCGCCATTGACGCCGGGAACGGCGGACAAGCAGGGGGCAGCCATGACGCGGGTCATCGGAATCGGCAACGCGATCATGGACGTGATCGCCCCGACCACGGATGCCGAGCTGGACCGGCTGGGCATCCACAAGGGGATCATGCAGCTGATCGACCGCGAGCGGTCGGAATACCTGATGGCCGCGCGCGAGACGTCCGAGCAGCGCTCGCGGCTGGTGCCGGGCGGGTCGGTGGCGAACACGCTGGCGGGGATCGGGCGGCTGGGGCTGCCCACCGGGTTCATCGGCCGGGTCGCCGACGACGACCTGGGCCGCGCCTATGCGCGCGAGATGGCGGCGGACGGGACCGATTTCGTGAACCCGCCGGTCACCGGGTCGCCGCTGCCGACGTCACGGTCCATCATCCATGTCACGCCGGACGGCGAGCGGTCGATGAACACCTATCTGGGCGTCTCGGCCGAACTGGGCGAAGGCGACGTGGACCCGGCGCTGTTCGGCAAGGGCACGTGGCTGTTCCTCGAGGGCTATCTGTTCGACAAGCCGGACGGCAAGGCCGCCTTCCTGAAGGCGGCGCAGGCATGCCACGCGGCAGGCGGACAGGCCGGCATCGCGCTGAGCGATCCGTTCTGCGTGGACCGCCACCGCGACGATTTCCGCAGGCTTGTGGCCGGGCAGATGGATTACGTCATCGGCAACATCCACGAATGGCAGTCGCTGTATCAGGTGGAAAACCTCGACGCCGCGCTGGCGCAGGCGGCGGCCGACTGCGGGACGGTGATCTGCACGCGGTCGGGACAGGACGCGATCCTGATCCGCGGGGCCGAACGGGTGACGGCGCCAGTGCGCCGCGTGACTCCGGTCGATGCGACGGGCGCGGGCGACCAGTTCGCGGCCGGGCTGATCCATGGCCTGGCGACCGCCCGCCCGCTGGCCGTCGCGGGGCGCATGGGCTGCATCGCTGCGGCCGAGGTCATCGGCCACATGGGCGCGCGCCCCGAGGCGGACGTGATGGCGCTGTTCAAGGCCGAAGGGCTGGCCTGACGTCACGCAAGGGGGCTTCCGCCCCCGTCGGCTTCGCCGACTCCCCCGAGGATATTTCGACAAGGAAGAAGGGCCGCCCACGCCAGGCGGCCCTTTCTTTCTTGCCCAAATATCCCCGCCGGAGGCCAAGGCCGGGCGCATGCCCGGCCTTTCTCGCTCAGGCCGCCTTCTGCGCCGTCTTGTCGAAGCGGCCATAGAAGGTCTGCCCCTTTTCGGCCATCTCGCGCAGCAGCGCGGGCGGGGCAAACCTCTCGCCATGCTGCGCCGCCAGACGGTCGGCGAGCTCGACCGCACGGGGCGCGCCCAGCATGTCCAGCCAGCCGAACGGGCCGCCGGTCCAGGGCGCAAAGCCCCAGCCCAGGATCGCGCCCACGTCGCCCTCGCGGATGTCTTCCAGCACCCCGGCCTCGAGCGCGCGCACGGCCTCGAGCGCCTGGGCGAACATCAGGCGATGCTGCACCTCGGTCAGCTCGGGCTGATCGTCGGCGGGAGGCCAGTTCGCCCCCAGCTCGTCCCACAGGCCCTGCCGCTTGCCCGCCTCGTCATAGGCGTAAAAGCCCGCGCCGGCCTTTTTCCCCATGCGGCCCGCGTCGGCCATGCGGAACAGCACCTCGTCCACCGCATCGTCGGCATAGGCGCCGCCCATCGCGGCGCGCGTGGCCTTGGCGATCTTGACGCCCAGGTCGATCGAGGTCTCGTCCACCAGTTGCAGCGGTCCCAGCGGCATGCCCATCATCTTGGCCGCATTCTCGACCAGCGTCGGGTTCACCCCCTCGCCGACCATGCGGATGCCCTCGTTGATATAGGGGATGATGCAGCGGTTGGCATAGAAGAACCGCGCGTCGTTGACGACGATCGGCGTCTTGCGGATCTGGCGCACGAAATCCAGCGCCTTTGCGACGGCGCGGTCGCCGGTTTCGGCGCCCTTGATGATTTCCACCAGCATCATCTTGTCCACCGGGGAAAAGAAGTGGATGCCGATGAACTGCTCGGGCCGGGCGCTGGCCTTCGCCAGATCGCCGATGGGCAGGGTCGAGGTGTTGGTGGCAAAGATCGCGTCCTGCGGGATCACGGCCTCGGCCCGTTTCGTGACCTCGGCCTTGACGCCCACATCCTCGAACACCGCCTCGACGATCAGGTCGCAGCCATCCAGCGCCGCATAGTCGGTTGTGGCGGTGATGCGGCCCAGGATCTCGGCCTTTTTCTCCTCGGTCATCTTCCGGCGGCCAATGCCCTTGTCCAGGATGCCGGTCGAATAGGATTTGCCGCGGTCGGCGGCGTCCTGCGTCGAATCGATCAGCACGACCTCGATCCCGGCGTTCGCCGCGACATAGGCGATGCCCGCGCCCATCATCCCCGCGCCAAGGACGCCCAGCTTGCGGACCGACTGGTCCGGTGCGTCGGGCCGGTTCGCGCCCTTCTCCAGCGCCTCCTTGTTGATGAACAGCGACCGGATCATGTTGCCGGACGACGGGTTCATCATCACATGGGTGAACCAGCGCGCCTCGATCCGCAGCGCCTGATCAAACGGGACCAGCGCGCCTTCGTAGACCGCGCTCAGCAAGGCCTTGGCGGCGGGGTAGACGCCCATCGTCTTGCCGTGGACCATCGCACTTGCGCCGACCATCGTCATGAAACCCGTCGGGCTATAGGGCGCGCCGCCGGGCATCTTGAAGCCCTTGGCGTCCCAGGGCTTGACCAGGTCGGCGTCGCTGGCGTTCAGCACCCAGTCGCGCGCGGCGGCGACCGGGTCGGCCACAACCTCGTCGATGACGCCCGCGGATTTTGCCTTGGCGGGGTCGTTCAGCTTGCCCTCCAGCAGCAGGGGCGCCGCTGCCATCGCGCCCAGCTTGCGGACCAGCCGCGTGGTGCCGCCCGCGCCGGGGAAGATGCCGACCATGATCTCGGGCAGGCCGATCTTGGCGCGGGGGTTGTCGGCGGCAAAGATGCGGTGGGTGGCCAGCGGCAGTTCAAGCCCGATCCCCAGCGCGGTGCCGGGCAGGGCGGCGGCGATGGGCTTGGCCCCTTTCAGCGTCTTGGGGTCCATGCCCGCGCGCTCGATCTTGCGCAGCAGGTGGTGCAGGTTCATCACGCCGTCGAACACGCCCTGCGCGCCGCCCGCGTCCTTCATCCCGGCGATGACGTTCAGGTCCATCCCGGCGGCAAAGTCCTTTTTGCCGCTGGTGATGACGATGCCCTTGACGCCGTCGTCGGCCAGCGCGTCGTCGATCAGGCCGCTCAGCGTCGCAGCGCCGTCCATCGACAGCACGTTCATCGACTTGCCCGGCACGTCCCAGGTGATCAGCGCGACGCCGTCGGCGTCCTTCTGCATGGTGAAATCGGTCATTCGTGTTCTCCCTTGGCCGGGTAGGGGGTGCCGTCCAGATGCGTGTACCCCGCCGGCGTCGCCAGAAGGTCGATGCCGGGATAGTGGCAGATGTTGTTCGGGTTGCGGCTGCCCGCGATCAGATAGGTCGCGGGCCGGTCGGTGTGGTTGCGCAGCGTGTGCGCGACCGGCGTGCCCGCCTTCCAGCAGCAGGCGTCGCCCGGATGGATGACGGTTTCCACGCCATCCTCGATCACCGTCAGCTGACCCGCGAGCATATAGAGGAACTCGTCCTCGTGCTCCTCCCAGTGCGGCTGGCTGCTCTGGCGGCCGGGATGCAGCGTCTCGACGGCGGCGCCGAACTGGGTCAGGCCGCCCGCCTCGGTGATATGGCGATAGCTGACATGGCCGCGCCCGAGGTTCCAGGGGTCGGGATAGCCGGAATCCCCGGTCGTCTCGGCCACGCTGTCCTTGCGGAAGATCGCCATCACACGCGCTCGATGATGGTCGCGGCGCCCATGCCGGAGGCGATGCACAGCGTGGCAAGGCCGGTGGACAGGTCGCGCCGTTCCAGCTCGTCCAGCAGGGTGCCGATGATGATCGCGCCGGTCGCGCCCAGCGGGTGGCCCATCGCCATCGCGCCGCCGTTGACGTTCACCCGGTCGGGGCTGACCTGATAGGCCTGCATGAAGCGCAGGACGACCGCGGCGAAAGCCTCGTTCACCTCGAACAGGTCGATGTCGCCGATGCTCATGCCGCTGTCGCGCAGGATCTTGTCGGTGACGGGCACCGGGCCGGTCAGCATGATCGTGGGATCGGTGCCGATCTTGGCGGTGGCGCGGATGCGGGCGCGGGGTTTCAGCCCCATCGCGTCGCCCCATTCCTTGCTGCCGATCAGAACGGCCGCCGCGCCGTCCACGATGCCGGACGAGTTGCCGGCGTGGTGGATGTGGTCGATGCGGTCCAGATGGGGATACTTCAGCATTGCCACCTTGTCGAAGCCGGGCATGACCTCGCCCATTTCCTTGAAGGCGGGCTTCAGCCGGGCCAGATCCTCGATCGTGGTGCCGGGGCGCATGTATTCGTCGCGGTCAAGGATCGTCAGGCCGTTCTGATCCAGCACCGGCACGATGGATTTGTCGAACCGCCCCTCGGCCCAGGCCTCGGCGGCGCGGCGCTGGGATTCGACGCCAAGCGCGTCGGCCTCGTCGCGGGTAAAGCCGTATTCGGTGGCGATGATGTCGGCGGAAATGCCCTGCGGGACGAAATAGGTCTTCATCGCAAGGCTGGGGTCGATGGCGATGGCGGCGCCGTCGCTGCCCATCGCCACGCGGCTCATCATCTCGACGCCGCCGGCGATATAGGCCTGGCCCGCGCCGCCGCGGATCTGGTTGGCGGCCAGGTTCACCGCCTCCATCCCCGACGCGCAGAAGCGGTTGATCGACAGGCCGGGGATCGACTGGTCGAGATCGGACATCAGCACCGCCGACCGCGCAAGGCAGCCGCCCTGTTCCATGACCTGGGTGACGTTGCCCCAGATCACGTCCTCGACCGCGTGGCCGTCCAGCCCGTTGCGGTCCTTGACGGCGTTCAGCAGCCGCGCCGACAGCGCCAGCGAGGTCACCTCGTGCAGGCTGCCGTCCGGGCGGCCCTTGCCGCGCGGGGTGCGGGCGGCGTCATAGATATAGGCTTCGGTCATGCGGTCCTCCGATGATCTGTCGTGCCCGGCGGCAAGGCGGGGGGCTTCGCGCCCCCCGGACCCCCCGCGGGATATTTCCTCAAGGAAGAACGGGCGTGGTAACGGTCCGTTAACCTGGGACCGTTATCCCGAGCGGCACGGTACAGGCTGGGAAGCCGATGACCGTCAAGGGAGAAAGCCCCGGTCCGCCACTGATGCCTGTGGCCGCGCGGACCGGGGCCGCCGCCTCTCGCCGTTCTTCCTTGTTCAAATATCCCCGCCGGAGGCACGCGGCCGCGCCGGCGGCGGGGACGGTGGTGATTCAGAACCGGTCGGCGGCCAGCGCCATCACCGGTTCGGCCCCCGACCGGATGCGCGCCAGATGCGTTGCGGTCATCGGCAGCTGCCGTTTCATATAATAGCGCCCGGTGGTCAGCTTGTCCTGATGGAACGCCGCATCGGCCGTCCCGGCATCCAGCGCCCCCTGGGACGCGACGGCCATGCGGCCCCACATCAGCCCCAGCGCGACATGGCCGAACAGGTGCATGAAGTCATAGCTGCCCGCCAGCGCGTCGTTGGGGTTCTTCATCCCGCGTTCCATGAAGAACATGGACGCCGCCTGAAGATCCTTGGACGCGGCCTTGAGCGGATCGAGGAAGCCGGCCTTGAGCGACTGATTTCCTTCGTTTTCCTTGACGAACGTCTTGACCATCTCGAAGAAGGCCATGACGTGCTTGCCGCCGTCCTGCGCCAGCTTGCGGCCGACCAGGTCCAGCGCCTGGATGCCGTTCGCGCCCTCATAGATCATGGCGATGCGGGCGTCGCGCACGAACTGCGACATGCCCCATTCCTCGATATAGCCGTGGCCGCCGAAGACCTGCTGGGCCTGCACCGCGCCCTCGAACCCCTTGTCGGTCAGGAAGCCCTTGATGACCGGGGTCAGCAGCGACACCAGCCCCTCGGCCGCGGCGTCGCCGTTGTGGCCGCGGTCGATCATGTGCGCCCCCCAGAAGGCCAGCGCCCGCGCGCCCTCCAGAAAGGACCGCTGGTCCATCAGGTTGCGGCGGATGTCGGGGTGGACGATGATCGGATCGGCGGGGCCTGCGGGGTTTTCCGTCCCCGTCACCGCGCGGCCCTGCAGCCGGTCGCGGGCATAGGCGACGGCGTTCTGATAGGCCGCCTCGGCCACGGCATAGCCCTGCAGGCCGACGCCCAGCCGCGCCTCGTTCATCATGGTGAACATGGCGCGCATGCCCTTGTGCAGGTCGCCCAGCAGCCAGCCGCGCGCGCCGTCAAAGTTCATCACGCAGGTGGCATTGCCGTGGATGCCCATCTTTTCCTCGATCTTGCCGACCGAGACGGGCTGGCGCTCGCCCACCGCGCCGTCTTCGTTCACCAGAAACTTGGGCACGATGAACAGGCTGATGCCCTTGGTCCCCTCGCCCCCGCCGGGGGCCTTGGCCAGCACCAGATGGATGACGTTGTCGGCCATGTCGTGATCGCCGGCCGAGATGAAGATCTTTTGCCCGGTGATCAGATAGCTGCCGTCGTCCTGCGGTTCCGCACGCGTCCGCAGCAGGCCCAGGTCGGTCCCGCAATGCGGTTCGGTCAGGTTCATCGTGCCGGTCCAGTCGCAGGACACCATCTTGGGCAGATAGGTCGCCTTCTGCGCGTCGGTGCCGTGGGCGTGGATGGCCGAATAGGCGCCGTGGGTCAGTCCCTGATACATGTTGAAGGCCATGTTGGCCGACACGAAGATTTCCCCCGTCGCCAGCCCCAGCACATAGGGCATGCCCTGACCGCCATAGGCGGGATCGCAGTCCAGCCCCGTCCAGCCGCCGTCCTTGACCGCCTCGAACGCGGCCTTGAACCCTTGCGGCGTGCGCACGACGCCGTTTTCCAGCACGCAGCCCTGCTGGTCGCCGACAAGGTTCAGCGGCGCCAGCACGTCGCTGGCAAGCTGCCCCGCCGCGTCCAGGATCGCCTGGGTAAAGCTGGCGTCCAGGTCTTCGTGTCCGGGCAGGCCGGATTGCGCGACGTTCAGCACGTCGTGCAGCAGAAACTGCATGTCGCGGACGGGGGCGTGATAGACGGTCATGGTCGGTCCTGTCTGGTCAGCGGATGGGGGTCGCGGCGGGGGGCAGCGCGTCCAGCCGCGCCTGCGCCTCGTCGATGTGGGATTGCAGGTCGGTGATGGCCAGCGCCAGCTCGTCGTGCTGGCGGCGCATGTGGTCCAGATGGCCGCGCGCGGTGGCCAGCGTCCGCGCGATCTGGTCGCGGTTCTGCGCGCCGGGCACATACAGGTCGAGAAGCTGGCGGATCTCCTCGAGCGAAAAGCCGAAGCGCTTGCCGCGCAGAATCAGCACCAGCCGGCCGCGGTCGCGGCGGTCATACAGGCGGTGCTGGCCGCGGCGTTCGGGAAACAGCATCTCGCGCGATTCATAGAACCGCAGCGCGCGCGGGGTGACGCCGTAGCGATCGCACATCTGGCGGATGGTCAGCAGCTCGTCGGTCATCCGCAGCGCCTCCTCTCGCCCGGTGGTGACCTTTCATATAGCGCAAGGTTGACGTTCGCGTAAACGAAACGTCACGTCATCCGGGCGCGCCCCCCGCGCAGTCAGGCGGGCATGTCGGCCAGCAGCGCCGCGGTGTCGTCGCGCAGCGACTTCAGGTCGGCCATCGCGGCCTCGACCTCATCCCGCTGGCGGGCCAGCACCTGCAGCTGCCGGTCGGCCAGATCCAGCCAGACGCGATATTGCTCGCTCGTGCCCTTCTGCTCATAGATTTCCAGCCACTGGCGGATATCCTCAAGCGAGAAGCCGAAGCGGCGTCCGCGCATGATCAGCTTCATCCGCGCGACCTCGCGCGGGCCATAGTGGCGCGAGCGGCCGTCGCGCCGGGGGCTGAGCAGCTCGATATATTCATAGTAACGCAGCGTGCGGGGGGTCACGTCAAAGCGTGCGCACATTTCCTTGAAGCTGATATAGGTTCCGTCGCCCATCGCGCGCCCTCCCTGACAGTTTGACGCTAGATCAACGTAAGGGCGACCTCAACCAACTGCGTCCCGGCGCTTGCCGCCGATGCGGGCGCAGGGCAGACACGGGCGGATGGACGCGCAGGACGGGGCGGGACGGATGCAGGATGACGACGCAGTCGCGCCACGCGCGGGCGCAGCAGGGGACGCGGGTCCCGAAATCGGGCCGGACGCAGACCAGCGGCTGGCGCTGGCGCGGCAGTTCCTGGAACAGATCCCCCATGCCCGCGCACTGGGCATGGTCGTGACCGCGCTGGGCGCCGGCCGGGCCGAGATCGCGATGAAGTGGCGGCCCGAGTTCGTCGGCGACCCGCGCACCGGCGTCCTGCATGGCGGCGTGGTGTCGGCGCTGATGGACACCTGCTGCGGGGCGGCGGTCATGGCCGACGACAGCGGGCCGCGCAGCACCGCGACCATCGACCTGCGGATCGACTATATGCGCGCGGCCAAGCCCGGGCAGGACATCCGGGCGCGGGCCGAATGTTTCCACATCACGCGCTCCGTGGCCTTCGTGCGCGCGTCGGCGCTGGACGACGACGACGGCAACCCCGTCGCGACCGCGACCGGCGCCTTCACCGTGGAGCGTTGAGATGGCCGACCGCAACGAACCGCTGGCGCAGGTGAAATCGCGCCGCGACACGGCGCTGGCGACGCTGGTCGGGGGCGTGCCCTATATCGCCTGGCTGGGCGTCAGGTTCGACCGGCGCGGGGACGAGCTGACGGCCGTCCTGCCGTTCGCCGACCGGCTGATCGGAAACCCGATGCTGCCCGCGCTGCACGGCGGGGTCACCGCCGCGTTCCTTGAGGTTTCGGCGATCGTCGGGCTGACCTGGACGGCGCTGTGGGACGACATGGAGGCCGGGCGCATCGCCCCCGACGTGGCGCGGCCCGACAGCCTGCCGCGGCTGCCCAAGACCATCGACTTTACCGTCGATTACCTGCGGTCGGGCCTGCCGCGCGACAGCTATGCTCGGTCGCGCATCTTGCGGCTGGGCCGCCGCTATGCCAGCGTCCAGGTCGAGGCGTGGCAGGACAACCGGGACCGGCCTTTTGCGCAGGCAACCGGGCATTTCCTGATGCCGCAGGGCTGACGTGGCCGCCCCCGAGGCGCCCCTGACCCATCGGCGCGTGCTGGCCATCGCGCTGCCCATCGTGCTGTCGAATGCAACCATTCCCCTGCTGGGGGCGGTGGACACGGGCGTCGTGGGCCAGCTGGGGCAGGCCGCGCCCATCGGAGCGGTCGGCATCGGGGCGGTGATCCTCGCGTCGGTCTATTGGGTGTTCGGGTTCCTGCGGATGGGCACCTCGGGGCTGGTCGCGCAAAGCCACGGGGCGGGGCGGGCGGGCGAAAGCGGGGCGCATCTGGTCCGCGCGCTGGCCATCGCGCTGGCCGTGGGCATGGCCTATGTCGCGGTGCAGGGCCCGCTGACGGCGGCCGCGTTCCGGCTGGCCCCGGCCTCGGCCGAGGTCGAGGCGCTGGCGCGCCAGTATCTGGCGATCCGCATCTGGGGCGCGCCAGCGACGATCGGGATGTATGCGCTGACCGGCTGGATGATCGCCACGGAACGCACGCGCGCGATCCTGGCCGTGCAGATGCTGATCAACGTCGTCAACATCGTCCTGGACCTGTGGTTCGTGCTGGGCCTGGGCTGGGGGGTGCGCGGGGTCGCCGCCGCCACGCTGATCGCCGAGACGGCGGGCTTTGCGCTGGCGCTGTGGATCGCCCGCGGCGCGCTGACGGCCGGGCTGGCGCAGGCGGGGCTGTTCGCGCGCGACCGGCTGGCGCAGCTGGGCCGGGTCAACGGCGACATCATGATCCGGTCGGTCCTGCTGCAGGGGTCGTTCACCACCTTCATCTTTTTCGGCGCGGCGCAGGGTGACGTCACGCTGGCCGCCAACCAGGTGCTGATGCAGTTTCTGGAAATCACCGCCTATGCGCTTGACGGGTTTGCGTTTTCGGCCGAGGCGCTGGTCGGGCAGGCGGTCGGCGCCCGGCGCCCCGCGCTGGTCAGGCGCGCGGCCGTGCTGACGGCGCAATGGGGCGTCGGCGGCGCGGTCGCGCTGGGGCTGCTGTTCGCGGCGGGCGGGGGCGCGGTGATCGACCTGCTGACCACCTCGGCCCCGGTGCGCGAGATGGCGCGCGAGTTCCTGCCATGGCTGGCCTTTGCGCCGGTGATCGGCGTCGCAAGCTGGATGTTCGACGGCATCTTCATCGGCGCGACCCGCACGGCCGAGATGCGGCGCGCGATGATCCAGTCGGTCGCGGTTTATGCGGTGGCGCTGGCCGTCCTGCCGCAGATCTGGGGCAACCACGGGCTGTGGGCGGCGCTGATGGTGCTGAACGCGACGCGGGGCCTGACGATGGCGCGGCTGTATCCGCGGGCCGAGGCGGCGGCGCGCGCCCCCGGCTGAGGGCGCGCGGGCGCAGGCATCAGGTCTCGTCGACGACCTGGCGGCGCGCTTCGGTGCGCAGCTCGTCCATCTTGGCGCGGATCGTCGCCTCGTCGGACTTGCCCGACAGGTCCGCGACCAGCTTGCGCAGCACGTCGCCGTCGCCCGGCTCTTCGAAGTCCGACGTCACGACGGTCAGCGCATAGGTCCGCGCCTCGTCGCCCGACTTGCCCAAAAGGCCCGCCGCCCATTCCCCCAGCAGCCGGTTGCGCCGCGCCTCGGCCTTGAAACGCAGGTCGGCGTCGTGGGCGAACTTCGCCTCGTAAGAGCGTTCGCGGTCGTCAAAGGTGGTCATGTCGGCCTCCGTTTCGGTGTGGGCCTGATATGCCCACGGGCCCCCGCTGCCGCAACCCCGGATTGCCACGGGCTGCCGTTCGGGTCTATGGGGGGACCGAACGGACCCTTGGCCCACGAAAGGCGCAAGACATGGCCCCACGGCGCAAGAAAATCTATGAAGGCAAGGCCAAGATCCTGTACGAAGGCACCGAGCCCGGCACCCTCATCCAGTATTTCAAGGACGACGCCACCGCCTTCAACGCCCAGAAAAAGGCGGTGGTGGACGGCAAGGGCGTGCTGAACAACCGCCTGTCCGAGTTCTTCATGCAGGGGCTGACCAACATCGGCGTGCCCAACCACTTCATCCGCCGGATCAACATGCGCGAGCAGCTGATCCGCCAGGTCGAGATCATCCCGCTTGAGGTGATCGTGCGCAACTTCGCCGCCGGCTCGATTTCCAAGCGGCTGGGGCTGGAGGAGGGGACGGCGCTGCCGCGGCCCATCGTCGAATACAGTTATAAGAACGACGAGCTGGGCGACCCGATGGTGTCCGAGGAATACGTCATCGCCTTCGGTTGGGCGTCCCAGCAGGATCTGGACGACGTCGTCAGCCTGGCGCTGCGCGTCAACGATTTCCTGTCGGGCGTGTTCTATGGCGTCGGCATCAAGCTGATCGATTTCAAGATCGAGATCGGGCGCATCTGGGACGGCGATTTCATGCGGCTGATCGTCGCCGACGAGATCAGCCCCGACAGCTGCCGCCTGTGGGACGTCAAGACCGGGCAAAAGCTGGACAAGGACGTGTTCCGCCGCGACCTGGGCAACCTGACCGATGCCTATACCGAGGTGGCGCGCCGGCTGGGCGTCATGCCCGCAGCCCCCGTCGCCAAGCCCACGCTGATCAACTGACCCTGCCCGAGGACCGCCGATGAAAGCCCGCGTCACCATCATGCTGAAGAACGGCGTCCTGGACCCGCAGGGCGAGGCGATCCGCCACGCGCTGGGCAGCCTGGGCTTTCAAGGGGTCGAAGGCGTGCGCCAGGGCAAGGTGATCGAGCTGGACCTGGCCGCGACCGACGCCGCCGCGGCCGAGGCCGAGGTCGGCCGCATGTGCGAAAAGCTGCTGGCGAACACCGTCATCGAAAGCTGGCGGGTCGAGATCCTGTAAGTTGCGGCGGGTGCGAGGCTCCGCCTCGCGCTCGGGGATATTTGCAGCCAGAAGATGGGGCGGGACGGCGATGATCGACCGGCTCAACATGTTCATGGTGCTGGCGCGCGAACAGCATTTCGGCCGCGCCGCCGAGGCGCTGGGCATCACCCAGCCATCGCTGTCCTCGGCCATCCGCGCGCTTGAGGACCAGCTGGGCGTGCAGCTGGTCCGGCGCGGGTCACGCTATGGCGGGCTGACGCCCGAGGGGGAACGGGTGCTGGACTGGGCGCGCCGCATCGTCGGCGACGCCCGCACCATGCAGGCCGAGATGCGAGCCCGCCACAAGGGCGTCAGCGGGCGCCTGCGAATCGGCGTGATCCCGACCGCCATGCCGCGCATCGCCGACCTGACCGCGCCCTTCCTCGCCCGCCATCCCGCCACCGAGGTCACGATCCTGTCGCGGTCCTCGGACGAGATCCGCGACCAGATCGCCGCGCTGGAGCTGGACGCGGGCGTGACCTATCTGGACAGCGAGCCGCTGGGCAAGGTCCAGTCCCTGCCGCTGTTCCGCGAGACCTATTGCCTGGTGGACCGGACCCAGCGGGCCGGCCCCGTGGCCTGGGCCGATGCGGCGACGCGCCCGCTGTGCCTGCTGACCACCGACATGCAGAACCGGCGGATCGTCGCCCGGCATCTGGCCGACGCGGGGGCGCGCGATGCGCCGCGGGTCGAATCGAACTCGATGCTGGCGATCCTGTCGCACGTGGCGACGGGCGACTGGGCCGCGGTTCTGCCGCAGGCGCTGGCCGACGGGCTGCCGCTTCCGGGCGGCGTCCGGTCGCGGCCGCTGACCGGGGCCGAGGGGCACATGGTCGGCCTGATCGTCGCCGCGCGCGAGCCGCACCCGCCGCTGATCCGGGCGTTGCTGGATGCGGGGGCAGGTTGATAGTGTCTGTCTATCGGTTGACGGGTCTTTGGGATTGATTTGCCTATCGTTGCAGACATAGGATTTCGCGGATCGTCTCGCCCGGAAGTATCCCTGCCATGACCCTTGCGGCCAACACGCCGACCGCCCCGAACAGCCTGCCCGTTTCCGCCCTTGATGCCGACGCGCTGGATCGGCTGAACGCCATCCTGGCCCGCCACGCGGGGCGCGAGGGGCCGCTGCTGCCGATCCTGCACGACGTGCAGGCCGAGTTCGGGCTGATCCCCGAGGCCGCGCAGCCGATCATCGGCAACGCGCTGGGGATGAGCCCGGCCGAGGTTTACGGCGTCGTCAGCTTTTACCACGATTTCCGCGAGCATCCCGCCGGGCGGCATGTGCTGCGCCTGTGCCGGGCCGAGGCCTGCCAGTCGATGGGCGCCGACGCGCTGGCCGCGCAGGTGCAGGCGGCGCTGGGACTGGGTTGGCATCAGACGACGACCGACGGCCGGCTGACGCTGGAGCCGGTGTTCTGCCTTGGCCTGTGCGCCTGCGGTCCCGCCGCCCAGATGGGCGACCGGCTGGTCGGGCGGGCGACGCCCGAGCGGGTCGTGGCCCTTGCCGGGGGGGCGCGCTGATGCGGATCTGGGTTCCCGTGGACGCCGCCGCCCGCGCGCTGGGTGCGGACGACGTCGCCGATGCGGTCCGGCGCGAGGCTGCGGCCCGCGGGCTCGACATCGCGCTGGTCCGCAACGGCACGCGCGGCATGATCTGGCTGGAACCGCTGGTCGAGATCGAGATCGGCGGCGTCCGGCACGGCTTCGGTCCCGTGACGCCCGAGGATGTGCCGGCGCTGCTGGCCGATCCGGCCGGGCACCCGCTGGCGCTGGGGCCGGTGGACGAGTTGCCGTGGATGCGGGCGCAGACGCGGCTGACCTTTGCCCGCGTGGGGCTGATCGACCCGCTGTCGGTCGAGGATTATGAGGCGCATGGCGGGCTGGCGGGCCTGCGCGCGGCATTGGCGGCGCCTGACCGCATCGTGGGCGAGATCACCGAATCCGGCCTGCGGGGCCGGGGCGGGGCGGGTTTTCCGACCGGGATCAAATGGGCCACCGTCGCCAAGGCCGCCGCCGACCGCAAATATATCGTCTGCAACGCCGACGAGGGCGACAGCGGCACCTTCGCCGACCGGATGCTGATGGAGGGCGACCCCTTCACCCTGATCGAGGGCATGGCCATCGCGGGCGTCGCGGTGGGCGCGGCGCAGGGCTATGTCTATATCCGCAGCGAATACCCCGACGCGATCCGCGCGATGGACAGCGCCATCCGTATCGCCCGCGCGGCGGGCGTGCTGGGGGCGTCGGTGCTGGGGTCCGCCCACGCCTTCGACATGGAGGTGCGGGTCGGCGCGGGCGCCTATGTCTGCGGCGAGGAGACCAGCCTGCTGAACAGCCTGGAGGGCAAGCGCGGCGTGGTGCGCGCCAAGCCCCCGATCCCGGCGCTGGAGGGGCTGTTCGGCAAGCCCACGGTCGTCAACAACGTCCTGTCGCTGGCCACCGTGCCGTGGATCATGGCGAACGGCGCCGCCGCCTATGCGGCCCACGGCATCGGGCGGTCACGCGGCACCATGCCGCTGCAGATCGCGGGCAACGTCAGGCGTGGCGGGTTGTATGAGGTCGCCTTTGGCCTGTCGCTGGGCGAGATCGTGAACGGCATCGCGGGCGGCACCGGCAGCGGGCGGCCGGTCAAGGCGGTGCAGGTCGGCGGCCCGCTGGGCGCCTATTTCCCGCCGTCGCTGTTCGACACGCCGTTTGGCTATGAGGAGTTCGCGGGCAAGGACGGGCTGGTCGGCCACGCGGGCATCGTCGTCTTTGACGACACCGCCGACATGCGCGCGCTGGCCCGTTTCGCGATGGAGTTCTGCGCCGTCGAATCCTGCGGCAAATGCACACCCTGCCGCATCGGCTCGACCCGCGGGGTCGAGACCATCGACCGCATCGCCGCCGGCGACGAGGACGCGATCCCGGTGCTGACCGATCTGTGCAACACGATGAAATGGGGCAGCCTGTGCGCGCTGGGGGGCTTTGTCCCCTATCCGGTGCTGTCGGCGCTGGAACATTTCCCCGATGATTTCACCGGACCGCGCGTCCGGGTGGAGGCTGCGGAATGAAGGACTTTGTCATCCCCCCCGCTGACTGGACCCGCGACATGGGCACGCCCGAATCGCGGTCCGACATCGCGGTCACGCTGACCATCGACGGCATGGCCGTTACCGTTCCGGCCGGCACCAGCGTCATGCGCGCCGCGGCCGAGGCGGGCGTCACAGTGCCCAAGCTGTGCGCCACGGACAACATGGCGGCCTTCGGCTCGTGCCGCCTGTGCGTCGTCGCCATCGACGGGATGCGCGGCACGCCCGCGTCCTGCACCACCCCGGTCGCCGAGGGCATGGTCGTCCACACCCAGACCGACGAGATCGCCCGCATCCGCCGCGGGGTGATGGAGCTTTACATCTCGGACCACCCGCTCGACTGCCTGACCTGCGCGGCCAACGGCGATTGCGAGTTGCAGGACATGGCCGGCGCGGTCGGCCTGCGCGAGGTGCGGTTCGAGCCGGGCAAGAACCACTTCCAGCGGCGCGAGAACGGCGAGACGAACCCGGAATGGCGGGCCAAGGACCAGTCGAACCCGTATTTCACCTTTGATCCGGCGAAGTGCATCGTCTGTTCGCGCTGCGTGCGCGCCTGCGAAGAGGTGCAGGGCACATTCGCGCTGACCATCGAGGGGCGAGGATTTGACAGCCGGGTCAGCGCGGGCATCGCCTCTGACAGCTTCCTGTCGTCGGATTGCGTCAGCTGCGGGGCCTGCGTGCAGGCCTGCCCGACCGCCACGCTGATCGAGAACAGCGTGATCGAGATCGGCACGCCCGAGCGGATCGTGAAGACCACCTGCGCCTATTGCGGGGTCGGCTGTTCCTTTGACGCCCACATGCGCGGCGAGACGGTCGTGAAGATGGTGCCCAGCAAGGACGGCAAGGCCAACCGGGGCCACAGCTGCGTCAAGGGCCGCTTTGCCTGGGGCTATGCGACGCACGCCGAACGCATCCTGCACCCGATGGTGCGCGACCATTTCACCGACCCGTGGCGCGTGGTCAGCTGGGACGAGGCGATCGGCTTTGCCGCCCGCCGCCTGCGCGAGACGCAGGAAAAGCACGGGCGCGATTCGGTCGGCGTCATCACCTCGTCGCGCTGCACCAACGAAGAGACCTATCTGGTCCAGAAGCTGGCGCGGGCGGTGTTCGGCAACAACAACACCGACACCTGCGCCCGCGTGTGCCATTCGCCGACGGGCTATGGGCTGAAGACGACGTTCGGCACGTCGGCCGGCACCCATGATTTCGATTCCGTCGAGGAAACCGACCTTGCGCTGGTCATCGGCGCGAACCCGACCGAGGGGCACCCGGTCTTTGGCTCTCGCCTGCGGCGTCGGCTGCGGGAAGGGGCGGGGCTGATCGTGATCGACCCGCGCCACATCGACCTGCTGGACACGGCGCACCGCAACGACGCGCTGCACCTGCCGCTGCTGCCCGGGACCAACGTTGCCGTGCTGACCGCGATGGCGCATGTGATCGCGGCCGAGGGGCTTTATGACGAGGCGTTCATCCGCAAACGCTGCGACTGGGACGAGTTCCTGGCCTATCGCGAGTTCCTGCTGGACCCGCGCCATTCCCCCGAGGCGGTGGAGCGCGCGAGCCAGGTTCCGGCCGACCTGATCCGGCGGGCGGCGCGCGCCTATGCGGGCGCGCCGCGGGCCAGCATCTATTACGGGCTGGGCGTGACGGAACATTCGCAAGGGTCCACGACCGTCATGGCCATCGCCAACCTTGCGATGATGACCGGCAACATCGGCAAGCCCGGGACAGGCGTGAACCCGCTGCGCGGGCAGAACAACGTGCAGGGGTCGTGCGACATGGGGTCGTTCCCGCATGAATACCCCGGCTATCGTCACGTCACCGACCCCGAGACGCGCGCGATCTATGAACGCGCCTGGGGCGTGCCGCTGTCGGACGAACCCGGCCTGCGCATCCCCAACATGTTCGATGCGGCGACCGCTGGCACCTTCCGCGGCCTTTACTGCCAGGGCGAGGACGTGCTGCAGTCCGATCCCGACACCAGCCACGTGCAGAAGGCGCTGGCCAGCCTGGACATTCTGATCGTCCACGATCTGTTCCTGAACGAGACCTCGAACTATGCCCATGTCTTCCTGCCGGGGTCGTCGTTCCTGGAAAAGGACGGCACCTTCACCAACGCCGAACGCCGCATCAACATGGTGCGCCGCGCGATGGCGCCCCTGAACGGGCACGAGGACTGGCAGATCACCGTGATGCTGGCCAATGCCATGGGCGCGGGATGGGACTATGGCCACCCGTCGCAGATCATGGACGAGATCGCGATGACCACGCCCAGCTTTGCCGGCGTCAGCTATGACCTGCTGGACCGCGAAGGATCGGTCCAGTGGCCCTGCAACGAAAAAGCGCCGCTGGGCACGCCGGTCATGCACATCGACGGCTTCGTCCGCGGCAAGGGCAAGTTCGTGCATACGGAATATGTCGCCACTGACGAGCGCAGCGGCCCGCGTTTCCCGCTGCTGCTGACGACGGGCCGGACCCTGACGCAATACAACGTCGGCGCGCAGACCCGGCGGACCGACAACACCGTCTGGCACGCCGAGGATCTGCTGGAAATCCATCCCTCGGACGCGGAAAACCGGGGCATCGCCTCCGGCGATTACGTCCGCGTCGCCAGCCGGGCGGGCGACACGACGCTGCGCGCGCGGGTGACGGACCGGGTGGCGCCCGGGGTGGTCTATACGACCTTCCACCACCCCAACACGCAGGCCAACGTGGTCACCACCGACAATTCCGACTGGGCGACCAACTGCCCCGAGTTCAAGGTGACGGCGGTGCAGGTCAGCCCGTCGAACGGCCCGTCGGAATGGCAGGAACAGTATCGCGCCCATGCCGAGCTGTCGCGCCGCATCATGCCCGCTGCGGAATGAGGCTGCGGTGACGGCTGCGGCACGCACCGGCATCGCGCCGGCGGGGCAGGGCGATGGCCGTCCCGTCAGGCGCTGGCGCGATGGCGCGTGGCACGATGGACCCGTGCCCTCCAGCCCCGAGGAATCGGCCGTCGCCATCGTCATCGACGGCACCTCGCAGGCGGTGCTGATGGCGACCCCGCACGAGCTGGACGACTTTGCGCTGGGGTTCGCCCTGACCGAGGGGCTGATCGGCGGACCCGGCGACGTGACCGGCTGCGAGATCGTGGCGGTCCCCGCCGGTCCCCTGGGCCTGCCCGCGCACGAGGCGCGGCTGTGGCTGCGCCCCGGCCTTGCCGCGGGTCTGGCGGAACGGCGGCGCAGCATGGTCGGTCCGGTGGGCTGTGGGCTGTGTGGGGTGGACAGCATCGCCGCCGCCTTGCCCGCCATCCAGCGCGTCGATGCGCCGCTGCGCCTGCGGGCCGCCGAAGTCCTTGCCGCGATGGCCGCGCTGTCGGCGGGGCAGCGCCGCTGGCGCGACACGCCCGCGATCCACGCCGCCGCGCTGTGGACGCCCCATGCGGCGCTGGTGCGCGAGGATGTGGGCCGCCACAACGCGCTGGACAAGCTGGCCGGGGCCGCGGCGCGGGCGGGGCTGGACGCGCGCGGGGCCTGCGTCGCCATGACCTCGCGCCTGTCGGTGGACCTGGTGCAGAAGACCGCGCGCATGGGCGCGCCGGTGCTGGTCGGCGCGGGCGTGCCCACGCGGCTGGCCGTCGCCTGGGCCGAGGCGGCCGGCCTCACCCTGATCGGCCGCGCGCGCGGCGACGGCTTTGACATCTTCACCCACCCCGACCGCATCCAGGACTGACCGATGGCCGACAAGCTGATCCGCATGGCGACCCAGATCGCCGATTTCTTCCGCAGCCAGCCGGATGTCGTCCCGGAACAGGCGGTCGCGGGGCACATCAACGATTTCTGGACCTATCGGATGCGGATGGATTTCCTGGACCAGCTGCGCGCCGGGGCCGAGGCCGACCCGATCGTGCGCGCCACCGCCCCCTTTATCCGCCTGCCGGACGAGCCGTCCGAAGGGGTCAAGCCGGTCGATCCGCTGTCGCATCAGGAATGACGCGGAACCTCTGACGCGGCCGCGACTTTTGTCCCTGCCGCACCCGTCGCGGTCGTGATAGCGTGCCGCCATGACACCGATGCCCACCCGCCAGCAGATCCTTGAATGGATCGCAGACAATCCCGACGCGACCGCCAAGCGCGACATCGCCAAGGCCTTCGACATCAAGGGCAGCGCCCGGATCGAGCTGAAGCGCCTGCTGAAAGAGCTTGAGGACGGGGGGCTGCTGGAGCGCCGCCGGCGCAGCTATCGCGATGCCGAAAAGCTGCCGCCGGTCACCGTGGTCGAGATCCTGCCCCCCGACGCGCAGGGCGACCTGTTCGCCCGGCCGCTGGAATGGCAGGGCACGGCGCCGATGCCGCGCATCCTGTTTTCCCCGCTCAAGGCCGATCCGGCGGTCGCGCCGGGCGAACGGGTGCTGGTGCGCCTGATCCCGACCGAGGGCGAGGACCACCAGTATCAGGCGCGGCTGATGCGGCGCATCGGCACCGTCACCCACCGCGTCGTCGGCATCTTCCGCAAGGAAACCGAGGGCGGGCGCATCATGCCCATCGACAAGGGCCAGGACCGGGAATGGCGGGTGCGGGCCGACGCCACGCAAGGCGCGCAGGACGGCGAACTGGTCGAGGCGGAACAACTCGGCTCGCGCGCGCGGATCGGCTTGCCGCAGGCCCGCATCATCGAGCGTTTGGGCGATCCCTCGGCCCCGCGCGCGGTCAGCCTGATCGCCATCCACCAGCACGGCATTCCCGACGATTTCCCCGACGCCGTCATGGCCGAGGCCGACGCCCAGCAACCCGCGACGATGGCCGGGCGCGAGGATCTGCGGACCCTGCCGCTGGTCACCATCGACCCGGCGGATGCCCGCGACCACGACGACGCCGTGGCCGCCATGCCCGACGACGATCCCCGCAACCCGGACGGCATGGTTATCTGGGTCGCCATCGCCGATGTCGCCGCCTATGTCCGGCCGGGCAGCGCGCTGGACCGCGAGGCGCGGCTGCGCGGCAACTCCACCTATTTCCCCGACCGGGTGGTGCCGATGCTGCCCGACGTGCTGTCGGGCGACCTGTGTTCGCTGCATCAGGGCGTGGACCGCCCGGTGATCGCCGTCAGGATGCGGCTGGACGCGCAGGGCGACAAGATCGGCCATGATTTCCATCGCGGGATGATGAACAGCCTCGCCTCGCTGAGTTATGAGCAAGCGCAGGCGGCCGCCGACGGCAGCCCCGATGCGGACGCCGCGCCGCTGATCGACGACGTGATCCGCCCGCTGTTCGCCGCCTATGAGCTGTTGAAGAAAGCCCGCGCGCGCCGCCAGCCGCTGGAACTGGACCTGCCGGAACGCAAGATCGAGCTGACGCCGGACGGGCGCGTCAAGTCGGTGGCGTTCCGCGAGCGGTTTGACGCCCACCGGCTGATCGAGGAGTTCATGGTGCTGGCCAACGTGGCGGCGGCCGAGGAGCTGACCCGCCTGCGCCGCCCGCTGCTGTTCCGCGTCCACGAGGAACCCAGCCCCGAAAAGCTGAACGCGCTGCGCGACGTGGCCGAGGCGTCGGGGTTTTCGCTGGCCAAGGGGCAGGTGCTGCAGACCAGCCAGCTGAACCGGCTGCTGGCGCAGGCGCAGGACACCGACTTTGACGAGTTGATCAACGTCAGCACCCTGCGGTCGATGACGCAGGCCTATTATCACGCGGAAAACTTGGGGCATTTCGGGCTTGCGCTGAAATCATACGCGCATTTCACCTCGCCTATCCGGCGCTATTCCGACCTGATCGTGCATCGGGCGCTGATTTCGGGGCACGGCTGGGGGGGCAAGAAGGGCGACGGCCTGTCCGCGCACGACATCGAGACGCTTGAGGATACCGCCGTCCACATCAGCGAGACCGAGCGGCGCAGCATGGCGGCAGAGCGCGACACGACGGACCGTTACCTCGCGGCGTTTCTGGCCGACCGGGTCGGCAGCGAGTTCGCGGGGCGCGTCAGCGGCGTCCAGCGGTTCGGGGCGTTCGTCAAGCTGGACGAGACGGGCGCGGACGGGCTGATCCCGATCCGCGACATCGGGCAGGAATATTTCCACTTTGACCGCGACGCCCAGACGCTTGTCGGCGCCGATACCGGGCTGGAGATCGGCATCGGCCAGCGCGTGCTGGTGCGGCTGGCCGAGGCGGTGCCCACGACCGGCGGGCTGATGCTGCAACTGCTTGAGGTCGAGGGGAAATCCATCGCGCGCGGACCGTCCCAGCGGCGCGGCAAGCCGCCCCGGCGCCGCGACGCGCAATCGGCCAAGGCGGGCGAAGCCAAGGCCCGCAAGCTGCGCCGCATCCGCAAGTAAGGCGTCCCCGATACGGCAAACGCCCCGAGGCAACCGCGGGGCGTTCGTCATCGGAATGGCGGGCGGTTCAGATCGCGGCGGCCCTGACGTCCGCGTCCACCTTGCTTTCGTATTGGGTGAAGTTCTTGCGGAACATCCCGCGCAGCTTTTCGGCCTGCGCGTCATACGCCTTGCCATCGGCCCAGGTCTGGCGCGGGTCCAGCAGCCTGTCCTCGACGCCCGGAACGCTGACCGGCACCTCAAAGCCGAAGTTGGGGTCGGTGCGGAACGCGGCGTCGTTCAGCGACCCGTCCAGCGCCGCGGTCAGCAGGGCGCGGGTGGCCTTGATCGGCATCCGCTTGCCGGTGCCGAAGGCGCCGCCGGTCCAGCCGGTGTTGACCAGCCAGCAGACCGCGCCGGTCGCGGCGATGCGTTCCTGCAGCAGCTTGCCATAAACCTCGGGGCGGCGCGGCATGAACGGCGCGCCGAAGCAGGTCGAGAAGGTCGGCGACGGCTCGATCACGCCATCCTCGGTCCCCGGCGTCTTGGAGGTGAAGCCCGACAGGAAATGATACATCGCCTGCGCCGGCGTCAGCCGCGAGATCGGCGGCATGACGCCATAGGCGTCCGACGTCAGCATGATGATGTTGCGCGGGTGCCCGCCCACCGAGGAGGGCGAGGCGTTGCTGATCGCGTCCAGCGGATAGGCGCAGCGCATGTTTTCCGTGATCGAGCTGTCGTTGAAGTCCAGCTCCAGCGTGTCGGGATCAAAGACCATGTTCTCGACCACGGTGCCGAACCGGCTGGTGGTGGCGAAGATCTCGGGCTCGGCCTCGGCCGACAGGTTGATGGTCTTGGCATAGCATCCGCCTTCAAAGTTGAAGGTGCCGTTGTCCGACCAGCCGTGTTCGTCGTCGCCGATCAGCGTGCGCGACGGATCCTGCGACAGCGTCGTCTTGCCGGTGCCCGACAGGCCGAAGAAGATCGCGGCGTCGTCGGGGTTGCCGATCGCGTGGTTGGCCGAACAGTGCATCGGCATCACGCCCTTGCCGGGCAGGATATAGTTCAGCAGCGTGAACACGGCTTTCTTGTTCTCGCCCGCGTATTGCGTGTTGCCGATCAGGATCAGCTTGCGGTCAAAGTTCAGCGCGATCACCGTTTCGGTCCGCGTCCCGTGACGCGCCGGATCGGCCTTGAAGCCGGGGCAGTTGATGATCGTGAAATCGGGGGTGAAGCCCGCCAGCTCGTCCGCCGCCGGGCGGCGCAGCAGGTGGCGGATGAACAGCCCATGCCACGCCAGTTCAGTGACGACCCGCACATCCAGCCGGTGTTCGGAGTCCGCGCCGCCATACAGATCCTGGACGAAGTATTCCTTGCCCTTCATGTGGGCCAGCATGTCCCGATACAGCGTGTCGAAATGCTCGGGCGTCATGGGCGGGTTGTTTTCCCACCAGACGGAGTCCTCGACGTCGGGCGTGCGGACGACGAACTTGTCCTTGGGCGACCGCCCGGTCTTGGCGCCGGTTTCGACCAGAAACGCGCCGCCCTGGCCCAGATGGCCTTCGCCGCGACGGATTGCCGCCTCGATCAGCGCCGGTTCAAGCTGGTTATAGTGGACCGTGCCGACCCCCTCGATCCCCTGATCTTCAAGTTTGCAGTTGGGGTTGACGCGGGCGTTGGTCATGTCGGGTCTGCTCCTGAAAGGCGGTCTGCGGGCGCTGTCGCTGGCGACCTATATCATGGCAGAAAGATGAAGAAAGGCGGGGCGCATCGGGGTTAGCGCAACCACCCCGGGTTAGCGTTATCATCAATCGATGGTGCGGGGGGCGGGGACGATGACAGGGACCAGCGACACGGTTCATGGCAGCGCGGTGGCGCTGGACGGGCAGGGGTTGCTGATCCTGGGGCCGGCGGGGGTGGGCAAATCGGCGCTGGCGCTGGCGCTGATGGCGCTGGGCGCGGGGCTGGTGGCCGATGACCGGGTGCGGCTGACCCGGCGCGCGGGCGCGCTGGTCGCGTCCTGTCCGCCGGCGCTGTCCGGCCTGATCGAGGCGCGCGGCATAGGCATCCTGCGCGCCGATCCCGCCGGCGACACCGCCCTCGCGCTGGTGGTCGATCTTGGCCGCGCCGAGGATGCGCGCCTGCCACCCGAACGGCGCATAACCCTTCACGAAGTCGAGCTTTCCCTTGTATTGGGCCCGATGGGACCGCATCTTGGTGCTGCGCTGCGGCAAATGCTGATCGGCGGCCGTTTCGCCTGAAACGCATGGCGCGGGCGGGATGGCGGGGGCGCCATGATGGGCAGGCTGATGGGCGATACAAGCAGGATCAGGCAGGACACGCACGCGGGAATGATGGTCGATCCCGGCCCCGCGCCGCGCGCCGCCGACGTCCAGCGGATCGTGCTGGTGACGGGGCCGTCAGGCGCCGGGCGGTCCACCGCCATCAACGTGCTTGAGGATCTGGGATTCGAGGCGATCGACAACCTGCCCCTGTCGCTGATCCCGCGCCTGCTGGCCGGCGAGCCGCGGCCGGTGCCGCTGGCGCTGGGGCTGGACGTCCGCAACCGCGATTTTGCCGTCGCGCGCGTGATCGAGCTGATCGAGCGGTTGACCCGCGACCCGGCCTTTGCCCCCGAGGTGCTGTATCTGGACTGCGCCACCGACGCGCTGGTGCGCCGCTATGCCGAAACGCGCAGGCGCCATCCGCTGGCGACCGAGGGCACGCCCTCCGACGCGATCGGGGTCGAACGCGGACTGCTGGCCCCGATCCAGGCGCGGGCCGACGTGCTGGTGGACACCACCGACCTCAGCCCCCACGATCTGCGCGCCGAACTTGCGCGGGCGTTCGATACTCGGCCGGGCGGGGCGCTGTCGGTGTCGGTGCAAAGCTTCAGCTATAAACGCGGGGTGCCGCGGGGCCTGGACGTCATGTTCGACTGCCGCTTTCTGGCCAACCCGCATTGGGTCGCGCCGCTGAGGGCGCTGGACGGGCGCGACCCTGCCGTCCAGGCGCATGTGCGCGCCGACCCGCGCCACGACGAATTCTTCGCGCGCGTCCGCGACCTGCTGCTGTTCCTGCTGCCCGCGCAGGTGGCCGAGGGTAAGGCGCATCTGGCCATCGGCTTTGGCTGCACCGGCGGGCAACATCGTTCCGTCACTTTGGCCGAAGAAATGGCCGATGCCCTTGCTGTCGTGGGCTGGCAGGTGTCTAAACGTCACAGGGAACTGGAACGCCGACCGGACGCACCCCGCCCCGGCGATCCGCCGCAGGCCAGCGCCGACGGGGACGCGCGCGGGGATGCGCCAGCTTTCGCGAGTGGTGGGAAGACTTGATCGGGATTGTCATCGTTGCACATGGGGGGCTGGCGCGCGAATATCTCGCCGCGGTCGAGCATGTCGTCGGGCCGCAAAGCGGCATTCGTGCCGTGGCCATCGAAGAGGACCACGACCGCTGCGCCAAGCAGACGGAAATCTGCGACGCGGCCAACGCCGTGGACACGGGGCAGGGGGTCGTGCTGGTGACGGACCTGTTCGGCGGATCGCCCTCGAACCTGTCGCTGCCGGCCTGCATGCCGCGCCAGCGCCGCATCATCTATGGCGCCAACCTGCCGATGCTGGTCAAGTTGGCCAAGTCGCGCAACCTGGGCGTGGCCGAGGCGGCCGAGCTTGCCGCCGAGGCCGGGCGCAAATACATCGACTGCTATGCCCCCGCCGACCAGGATCTGCGCCGAGCCGTCTCATGACCCAGTCGATCACGCGCGAACTGCCCATCATCAATGAAAAGGGCCTGCACGCCCGCGCCTCGGCCAAGTTCGTCGAGACGGTCGAACAGTTCGACGCCCGCGCCTGGGTCGAAAAGGACGGCGAACGTGTGTCGGGCGATTCGATCATGGGGCTGCTGATGCTGACCGTGGCGCGCGGCAGTTCCATCACCGTCACGACCGAGGGGGCCGACGCCGCCGCGCTGGCCGATGCGCTGACCGCGCTGGTCGGCGATTATTTCGGCGAAGGCATGTAACGCGGTTGGCCCGAGACAGCTATCACCACGGCAACCTGAAACAGGCGCTGGTGGACGCGACGGTGCGTCTGGTCGAGGACAAGGGCCCGATGGCGTTCACCTTGGCCGAGGCCGCGCGCTTGGCGGGCGTCAGCGCCGCCGCGCCCTATCGCCATTTCGCCGGGCGCGACCAGCTGCTGGAGGAGGTGGCGCGGCAGGGCTATCAGGATTTCGCCGCGCGGCTGGAATCGGCGTTCGACGGCGGGCGGCCGACGGCGCTGTCGGCCTTTGTCCGCATGGGGCAGGCCTATCTGCAGTTCGCCCGCGAAAAGCCCGGCTTTTACATGGCGATGTTCGAGGCGGGGCTGTCCATCGCGGGCAACGCGGAACTGTCCGCCGCGTCCGAGCGCGCACAATCCGCGCTGGTCGAGGCCGCGCGCGCCCTGTTCGCCCGTCTGCCCGCGGACCGCCGCCCCCCGGCCACGATGGTCGCCAACCATATCTGGGCCATGTCGCATGGCGTGGTCGAACTGTTCGGCCGCGGCCGGCCCGGCGGGCGGTCGCCCGCGTCGGCCGACGAGATGCTGGAAAGCGGGGCGCTGATCTATCTGCGCGGGCTGGGCGTGATCCCCGACTGAAAAAATCTCGCGCCCCGGCATTGAAGCGTGACTGGCGATCTCCATCTGTGTTAATGTGATTAACATTCACATCAATACGGAGCCCCGCAGATGTACCCTGCCGTCTTTACCGCCACCCCCCGCGTCAACCCGCTGGTCCGCGCCCGCGACTGGCTGGACGAACGCGGCCGCCTTGCCTGGCTGGCCGCCATCGTCGCCGGTTTCGCCGTCTTCTGGCCCGTCGGACTGGCCATCCTTGGCTATATGATCTGGAGCAAGCGCATGTTCGCACGCTGTCACGCCACCCGCCCCGCGCAGTTCATCCGCGCAGCATCCACCGGCAACGTCGCCTTTGACGCTTACCGCGACGAAACGCTGAAGCGGCTGGAAGACGAGCACCGCGCCTTTGTCGACTTCCTCGCCAAGCTGCGCGAGGCCAAGGACAAAGCCGAGTTCGACCAGTTCATGGCCGAACGCCGCGACGCCTGATCCGGCGTCCGCGCGAGAGGTGGGGCCGGGCGACCGGCCCCGTTCTCAATAGGCGCGATCGGCATAGATGCGGGACAGATCGCCCGCCCATTCGCCGCGATACCGGTCCAGCAGCCGGTCGGCCGTGACCGCGCCCGCGGCAAGATGCGCGTCCAGCACGTCGAGATAGGGCGTCTCGTCCGCCATTCCGTCGCCCGCGCGCGCCCGCGCCGCCAGCCCGGCGCGTGCGATCTCGACCGTGCGGGCCGCCATCTCGCGCAGGCGGATGCCGTTCGCCTCGCCGGCCAGCCCGTCGCGGCCGGCGGCGCGGCGCAGCCCCTCGCGGGTGTCGTCGTCCCAGCCGCGGATCAGGTCGGACGCCGCATCCAGCGCCCCCTGATCATAGGTCAGTCCGACCCACAGCGCGGGCAGGGCCGCCAGATGCGCCCGGTCGCCTGCGTCGGCGCCGCGCATCTCGATGTATTTCTTGACGCGCGCCTCGGGGAAGACGGTTGTCATGTGATCGGCCCAGTCCGACAGCGTCGGCACCTCGCCGGGCAGGGCGGGCAGGCGGCCGTTCAGGAAATCCCGGAACGACATCCCCAGCGCGTCGATATAGCGGCCGTCGCGATAGACGAAATACATGGGCACATCAAGGACATAATCTACCCACGCCTCGTATCCGAAGCCGTCCCTGAACACGAACGGCAGCATCCCCGTGCGCGCGGCGTCCAGGTTCTGCCAGATATGGGCGCGCCAGGATTTCATCCCGTTCGGCCGCCCGTCCAGGAACGGGGACGAGGCGAAAAGCGCCGTCGCCACCGGCTGCAGCGCCAGCGCCACGCGCAGCTTTTGGACCATGTCGGCCTCGGACCCGAAGTCCAGGTTCACCTGCACCGTGCAGGTCCGATACATCATCTGCTTGCCCAGCGTGCCGACGCGGTCCATGTAGTCGGTCATCAACCGATAGCGGCCCTTGGGCATCATCGGCATCTGGTCCTGCGACCAGATCGGCGCCGCGCCCACGCCCATGAACCCCGCGCCGATGCCCTGCGCGATCTCTGCCACCTCGGCCAGATGGGTGTCCAGCTCGGCCCGGGTCTGGTGGATCGTCTCGACCGGGGCGCCCGACAGTTCCAGCTGCCCGCCCGGTTCCAGGCTGACGTTCGCGCCGTCGCGGCTCAGCCCGATGATCGCGCCCGCTTCCTCGACCGGGGTCCAGCCGAAGCGGTCGCGCAACCCTTCCAGCATGGCGCGGATCGAGCGGGGACCGTCATAGGGCAGCGGCGCGAGATCGTCCCAGGTAAAGCCGAACTTCTCGTGCTCGGTCCCGATCCGCCACGCGTCGCGTGGCTTTTCCCCCGACGCGATATATTCGGCCAACTGCTCGCGCCGCTCGATCGGGCCGCCGCCCTGCTGGGGAATGGACATCGGGGCCTCTCGGGGTCGTTGCCGGTGACACGTGGCGCGGCGGCGCGGCATAGTCAAGCGCGCCGCCGCGCGACCGCAACGTTAGGCCAAGCCTGCGCGCGGCCGGGGCTTACGCCCCCGGTCCGATCGCGCCCCGCACGCCTCCGGTCTGGGCGCGGTCCAGCATCAGGTGGTCCAGGATCACGCAGGCCGCCATCGCCTCGGCCACCGGGACGGCGCGGATGCCGACGCAGGGGTCGTGGCGGCCCTTGGTGACCAACTCGACCTCGTCGCCCGCGGCGGTGATGGTGCGGCGCGGCGTCAGGATCGAGCTGGTGGGCTTGACCGAGAACCGCACCACGATGTCCTGTCCGGTCGAGATCCCGCCCAGGATGCCACCGGCGTGGTTTGACAGATAGACCGGCCCCCTTGGCCCCATGCGGATTTCGTCGGCGTTTTCTGTGCCGCGCAGGGCCGCGGCGGCCATGCCTTCGCCGATTTCGACGCCCTTGACGGCGTTGATCGACATCATCGCGGCGGCAAGGTCCGTGTCCAGCTTGGCATAGACCGGCGCGCCCAGGCCGGGTGGGCAGTCCTGGACCAGCACCTCGACCGCCGCGCCGACGCTGTCCTGGGCCTTGCGGATGGCGGTCAGATACTCGGTCCAGTCCGCCACCGCGGCTGCGTCCGGCAGGAAGAAATCGTTCTGGTCGATCTGCGCCGCATCAAAGCGGCTGCGGTCGATGCGCCGGTCGCCCATCTGCACCATATAGCCGGTGATCCGCAGGTCGGGCGCCAGCCTCGCCAGCACCGCCCGCGCCACGCCCCCCGCCGCGACCCGCGCCGCGGTTTCCCGCGCGCTGGACCGTCCGCCGCCCCGGTAATCGCGCAGCCCGTATTTCTGGTGATAGGTGATGTCCGCGTGACCCGGCCGGAACGCCTGCGCGATCTCGCCATAATCGCGGCTGCGCTGGTCGGTGTTCTCGATCATCAGCTGGATCGGGGTGCCGGTCGTGAGCCCGTCGAACACGCCCGACAGGATGCGCACCGCGTCCGGTTCCTGCCGCTGCGTGGTCATCTTCGACTGGCCGGGGCGGCGGCGGTCGAGGAAGGGCTGGATCGCGGATTCGTCCAGCGGGATGCCGGGCGGGCAGCCGTCCACGGTTGCGCCAAGCGCGGGGCCGTGGCTTTCGCCCCAGGTGGTGACGGTGAAGATGCGGCCGAAGCTGTTGACGCTCATGCTGAACCCCTTTGCTGCGGCATACGTGGGGGCGGCGCAGGGCGCAACGGGGCGCGCTTTCGGAACGTCGCCTCCGCTCCCTCGGGGCGGGATTTCCCTGGAAAGACCGTGCATATCCGATGCACGGGGGATGCACGATCCATGCACAATGGTGCGAACGTTGAGGGGCGTTAACCCCGTTCCGCCAGGCTGCGGCCAAGAGGCAGGGGGCGCGCATGGGCGAGACGAAGGCCGAGACGGCGAGACAGATCAACTCTCACGACATGGCCGACGCGATGCGGCGGCTGGAATGGGACCTGCACCAGAAGGTGCTGACCGAGGGACGCATCTCTGAGGCCTGGCACGAGATCGCGCGCGAGCGCGGCGAGGCCAAGCGTATCCGGGTGACCATCGCGCTGGAGGAGGGCGGGCTCCGCTTCTTCCGCGGCATGGGCGAGGGCTATGGCCCCCGCATGAACGCGGTGCGAGCCGCGCCTTCATGCACGCGCGGCTGGCGGGGTTGCTGCGCGGGGGCGAGACGATGGACTACCTGTCCCGCCGCGCGGAGCAGGGGCTGGATGGCCGCAAGCCGGGCTGGGGCGAGGCGCAGAGGGACTACGAAGACCTCGGCCCCGACGCCGCCCGGCTGATGAGCGACGAGCCAGGGGTGCCGCTGGGCGAGGAGAAGCGTTCGGCGTGGGCGGATACGATGGCGTGGTTGAGGAGGAGGTAGGGGAAAAGATTTACCCTGCCGTTGATGAAGGGGGCGTAAAACCCCGCTACTTTTGCCGGTTTATCTGATAGTGAGCTTTTGGATCTCGGGCAAATTGTCCAGGATAGAACTCTAGAATCCCTTTCCTAACGAGACGTTCAAGATCCTTTTTAGATGTAGCCCACGTTCTGCCGGTAAGTCGCTGCGCCTCAGAAACCTGTATCGACTGGTTGCGAAAGGCGTACGCTGCAATTTTCATTTCGTGCTCTTGCAGCAGCTTCCAAGCGTCTGCGCCGAAGTAGTGAGCCACGTCGCTATCGCTGGAGCGTTTGCGTGAGGCATGATCATTTGTCAGTGTTACACGAACAACTAGGCCATGAATCATTTCCTGCGAAAACTTCGGTTCCGGCAGATTTTGATCGATCATGCTTTGACGGATGCGCCTAGTGCCCTCTCTAGCCATTTGCACATAACCTAGATATCTGAGCGCATCCATCGTGTGATGGTTTCGAGATGCCCGTACATCGTAGATGGTGCGTTCACTAACTGGCGGAACAAATCCCCCAGGGCTTTCGATGATCATTCTGTTGGTAAATATCTTTATCGAAATATCTGTTCCAGAGAAAGAGTATGATCTGTGAACACACGCATTAACGAGGGCTTCAAACCAAGCCCAGCGTGGATATTCAGGGCTAGTTACAAACTTACCTTCTCGGTTTAGCCAAGTAACATCATGAAGCGTATCTTGAATTACCTTGTCTGCTTCGATAATTATCTTAACAATATTGCCCTCGATAAACCTGTCCCGGATTGGCGAGTAGGTCTCTCCCGTCCCTTCGGTCAGGGAGTCGAATCGCTGTACGCGGACTCGGCAACCGGGAATGGATCTTCCAGGGTCCTTAGCTGCAAGGAGGACAAGAGAGTTCAGGGGAGTATAGTTGCCTTGCGAGTCTTGGGTAAGTAACCGGCGGTCAATCAGGACCTCCTCGCGCGTCCATTCATGTCGACCTTCTCGTTCTTTGAAGTTCTCGTAAAAAAGGTTGATGATTTCTTCGTTAAAGTCTCCCGGATAATTATAAGGTGCGGCTTCGAGTTCGAAAGATAGCTCATTGCGAGTGGCTCGATAGTCCCGCTTTTCGTCCTCGCTCATCTTATGGATAGATGAGCCGTATCTGGTAAATGCGTCGCTCTTGTTGGTCTCCACCAGCTTTCCAATATATGGTATATATATGGCTGTGATGAAGTCCGGCTTGCCCGAAATTGAAACTGGGACGCGTTTAAACTCTGGTTTGGCTCCGGGGCAAAGCGTTCGAAAGAAGGTCTCCAAGCGATCTAGATGACCTTCATCAAGGTTTAGGCAGCCGGTTGGCTTTCCATCGTCAGCTACGCCGATGCACAAAACTCCGCCTTCGGGAGTGTTGGAAAACGCACTTAAGTATGTAGCAAGCGTGTCGAAGTTTACCTTGGGAGTCGACTTAAACTCGATCCTGCGGTCCTCTCTAAGTGATGGAAGTAGTTCCTCAGAGAAGCGCGTCCACAACTCGCGCGGCGACCAAAGCGCGTGCAAGCTATGGAGCGGATCGGGACTAAACAACGGTAGGTTCAGTTGAGATGGCATATCTTGTATGTCGACACTCTCTCGACCCTCTAGATGTTGATTCTACATATGGTAGCTCGACACCTGTCGACATACCATATGTTGATCATTGAGGCGGTTCTCACCCCTGCAACGTCCTCACCCCAACGTCCCCTTCCTCGCGTGACCTGATCGCTGCCACGGCGGCGATCGCTCCCGCCGCCGTCGTGAAATAGGGGATCTTGTCGTAAAGCGCGACCGAGCGGATGTCGCGGGAATCGGCGATGGCCTGCGCGCCTTCCGTCGTGTTCAGGACCATCGCGATGTCGCCGTTCTTCAAGCGGTCCACGATGTTCGGGCGGCCTTCGTAGACCTTGTTGACCAGCTCGGCCCGGACCTCGGCGCCGCGCAGGAAATCGGCCGTGCCGCGGGTGGCGATCAGGGTGAAGCCCATGGCGGCAAGGTCGCGCATGGCGGCGGCCATCTCGGGCGTCTTGTCGGCGTCCTTGACCGAGACGAAGACGCGGCCGCCGTCCGGCAGATGCGTGCCCGCACCCAGCTGCGCCTTGAGGAAGGCGCGCGCGAAGTTGCGGTCCCAGCCCATGACCTCGCCGGTCGAGCGCATTTCCGGCCCCAGCAGCGTGTCGACGCCGGGGAAGCGGGCGAAGGGCAGCACGGCCTCTTTGACGGAAAACCAGGGCGTGACCGGGTCGGCCAGCGTCAGCGGGTCGGCATAGGGCAGGGGCGTGTCGGGGCCGACGCCCGCCGGGTAGGCGGGGCGCAGGGGGAAGTTCGCCATCGGCTCGCCCGCCATCAGGCGCGCGGCGATCGAGGCGATGGCGCTGTCGGTGGCCTTGGCGACGAAGGGCACGGTGCGCGAGGCGCGGGGGTTGACCTCGAGCACGAAGATCTCGCCGTTCTTGATCGCGAACTGCACGTTCATCAGGCCAACGACGTTCAGCGCGCGGGCCATGGCGACGGTCTGGCGCTTGAGTTCGTCGATGGTGGCGGCGTCCAGCGTGTGGGGCGGGAGTGAGCAGGCCGAGTCGCCCGAATGGACGCCGGCTTCCTCGATATGCTCCATGATGCCCGCGACATGGACGGTCTTGCCGTCCGAGAGCGCGTCCACGTCGACCTCGATGGCGCCGGAGAGATAGCTGTCGAGCAGCACGGGGTTCTTGCCCGAGACCTGCACGGCGGTCGTGATGTAGCGGTTGAGGTGGTCGGTGTCGCGCACGATCTCCATCGCGCGGCCGCCGAGGACGTAGGAGGGGCGGATCACCAGCGGGAAGCCCACGCGCTGCGCGATCTCGCGCGCCTCGTCGGCCGAATGGGCGATGCCGTTGACGGGCTGCTTGAGGCCGAGGTCGTTGAGCAGCTTCTGGAAGCGCTCGCGGTCCTCGGCCAGGTCGATGGCGTCGGGGGTGGTGCCGAGGATCGGGATGCCCTCGTCCTTCAGCGCCTGCGCCAGCTTCAAGGGCGTCTGGCCGCCGAACTGGACGATGACGCCGTGAAGGGTGCCGTTTTCCTGCTCGACCCGCAGGATTTCCAGCACATGTTCCAAGGTCAGCGGCTCGAAATACAGGCGGTCCGAGGTGTCGTAGTCGGTGCTGACGGTCTCGGGGTTGCAGTTGACCATGATGGTCTCGAACCCTGCCTCGGTCAGGGCGAAGCAGGCGTGGCAGCAGCAATAGTCGAACTCGATCCCCTGGCCGATGCGGTTGGGGCCGCCGCCGAGGATGACGACCTTCCGGCGATCAGACGGGCGCGCCTCGTCCTCGACCTCGCCCATCGCGGGGGTCTCGTAGGTCGAGTACATGTAGGGGGTCTGGGCCTCGAACTCGGCCGCGCAGGTGTCGATGCGCTTGAAGACGGGCAGGATGCCCGCGCCGCGGCGGGCGCGGCGGATGGCGGTCTCGGTCTGGCCGGTGAGATGCGCGAGGCGGGCGTCGGTGAAGCCCATCATCTTGACGCGGCGCAGCCCGGCCGCGTCCGAGGGCAGGCCGTGGTGGCGGATCTCGGCCTCGGCGTCCACGATCTCGCGGATGCGGGCGAGGAACCAGGGGTCGAAGCTGGTGACGCGCTGGATGTCGTCGTTGCTGAGCCCGGCGCGCATGGATTCGGCGATCACGCGGATGCGGTCGGGGGTCTGGCGCGACAGGGCCTTGATGAAGGCGGGCTTGCCTTCCTCGGCGGCGCCCTCGATGACGATCTCGTCGAGCCCGGTCAGGCCGTTCTCCATCGAGGCCAGCGCCTTTTGCAGCGATTCGTGGAAGGTGCGGCCGATGGCCATGACCTCGCCCACCGACTTCATGGCGGTCGTCAGGTCGGGCTTGGCGCCGGGGAATTTTTCAAAGGCGAAGCGCGGCATTTTCGTGACCACATAGTCGATGGACGGCTCGAACGACGCCGGCGTGACCTTGGTGATGTCGTTGTCCAGCTCATCCAGCGTATAGCCGACGGCGAGCTTGGCCGCGATCTTGGCGATGGGGAAGCCGGTGGCCTTGGAGGCCAGCGCCGAGGAGCGCGAGACGCGCGGGTTCATCTCGATCACGACCATGCGGCCGTCGGCGGGGTTCACGGCCCACTGGACGTTCGAGCCGCCGGTTTCGACGCCGATCTCGCGCAGCACCGCGATCGAGCCGTTCCTCATGCGCTGGTATTCGCGGTCGGTCAGCGTCAGCGCCGGGGCGACGGTGATCGAATCGCCGGTGTGGACGCCCATCGGGTCCACGTTCTCGATGGCGCACACGATGATGGCGTTGTCCGCGCGGTCGCGGACCACCTCCATCTCGAACTCCTTCCAGCCCAGCAGGCTTTCGTCGACCAGCACCTGCGCCACGGGCGAGGCGTCGAGGCCGGAACGCACGATGGCCTCGTAGTCGTCGCGGTTATAGGCGACGCCGCCGCCGGTGCCGCCCAGCGTGAAGGCGGGGCGGATGATGGCGGGCAGGCCGATGTCGTCCAGCGCCTCGACCGCCTGGGCGACACCCGCGCTGATGTCGCGGCGGCCGTCGGGGCGTTTGGGGGCCGTGATGATCGTGGCGCGGGGGTTTTCCAGCCCGATGCGGTCCATCGCCTCGCGGAACAGCTTGCGGTCCTCGGCCATCTCGATGGCGGCACGCTGCGCGCCGATCAGCTCGACGCCGTATTTCTCCAGCACGCCCATGTCGGCCAGCGCTAAGGCCGTGTTCAGCGCGGTCTGCCCGCCCATGGTGGGCAGCAGCGCGTCAGGGCGCTCGGCCGCGATGATCTTTTCCACGATCTCGGGGGTGATCGGCTCGATATAGGTGGCGTCCGCCATGCCGGGGTCGGTCATGATCGTGGCGGGGTTCGAGTTCACCAGGATGACGCGATAGCCCTCCTCGCGCAGGGCCTTGCAGGCCTGGGCGCCGGAATAGTCGAACTCGCAGGCCTGGCCGATGACGATGGGCCCCGCGCCGATGATCATGATCGAGGAAATATCGGTTCTTTTCGGCATGGCGGCCCCCTCGGACGATCATCGGTGCAAATCGCCCGGGGTTATACGCGGCGCGGCCCGGGGTGCAAGGCCGGGCAGCAGTGCCGGGGCGTGTCGCGGGCGCCCTTTCGGCAGGCCCCGCGGCGCGTGCGGTCGCACCCGCGGGCGGCATGGCGCGGGTCACGCCCCGGCGGCGGCTCAGCTGCTGCGTTCGCGCAGCGCCGTCACCTCGGATTCCAGCGTCGTCGCGCCACCCGGCAGGGTCAGCCGCGTGCCCTGTGCGGTCAGCTCGGCCCCGGTGACGGGGGCGAACACGCCCACGTTGCCGGTCGCGATCACCTCACCCTTGAGCGCGCTTTCCAGGCGAAAGCTGTATCGCCCCGATGGCAGCGCGGTGCCGTCGGCGCGCCGGCCCGCCCAGTCCACCTCGCCGCTGCCGGTGCCGATATCCTCGCGCAGGATCTCTTTGCCTGACGCGTCCAGCGTGACCAGCGTGACCTGGTCGGCGCCGCGCGCGGGGTCGATCTGCATGGTCAGCGGCTCGCCCTTGAACGCCACGGGGGCGGTGGTGCGCACCTCCTTGCCGATCCAGTGCGCCAGCGTTCCCAGCCCGCCCAGGCCCGCCCCGGCCATCCGGCCCAGCAGGTCGTTGGTGCGGACCTGCTGCTCGACGCCCGAGAAGGTGGCCAGTTGCACCGCGAAATCCGACCCCTCCATCGGGTTCAGCGGATCCTGGTTCTTGATCTGCGTGGTCAGCATCTTGAGAAACGTCTGGAAGTCGCCGCCCACCTGCCCGGCGGCCGGCGCGGCCGATGGGTCGGGCTGATCGGCACTGCCGAGCGGCGGCATGTTGTCCTGCGCGGCCCGGACGCGGTCCGGGGACGCGTTCAGCGCCATGCGGGCGGGGGCGGTCGGATTGGCAAAAGGCGGCGTCATGCTGTCTAGACCCTGATGTCGATGCGGCTGTGAAGGCTGGCGGCCGGACGCTGGTCCGCCGGCGGGTTGATCTGTTCGGCCCCGTCGCCCTGCCGGCCGGTGCCGGCGTGGCGACCGTCGCCGCCGCGCTGGCCGCCGGATGCGCCGTCGTGCCCGCCGGATGTGCCCGCGCCCGCCGTGCCCGCGCCGGCCGCGCCATCGGCGGGCCATCCCACCGGTGCGGCCTGCGCCTGGCGTCCGGGGCCGTCGCTGCGCTGAAAGCTCAGCTGCGCGTCCGGCATGCCGCTTTCGCGCAGGTCGCGCAGCAGCATGTCGCCGTGGCGTCGCATCAGTTCCAGCGTTTCCGGCCGTTCCGCAAGCAGGCTCAGCCGCGCCGGGTTGTCGTCGGCCCCGATGACCACGGTCAGCCGGCCCAGTTCGACGGGCGCAAGCGTGATCTCGACCACGCCGCCCGTGCTGCGCACCACCGCGTCGGCCACCTGGCGGTGCAGCGACACCGGGGGCGACCGCGCCGGGCCGGATGCCGTGGGCAGCGGATCGGCTTGCAGGGCCGGCTGCGGCGCGGGCTGCGCAGGGAACTGGGCGACCGCCGGCCCCGAGGATTCGCTGCGGGTTGCGGTGTCGGCGGGCAGACGGCTGGCGAGGGACGCCGCAGTCGGCGGCGCCTCATGCCCCGTCGGCGTCGCTGCGTGCAAGACGGGGCCCGGTGCCGTGGCGGCCGGGGCGGGAACGGCCGCGGCGGTGCGATTGGGGGAGGGGTCAGTCGCGGCGTGACCGGTGGGGAAAGCGGTTGCGCCGCCCGGCGGGGCAGGGGCTTCAGGGCCGCCGCTTGACAGCTGCACAAACGGCGTCGGTCGCGGCTGGAACGTGACCGGATCGTCCGGCGTCCGAAACGGGGACGGGCCGGCCGCCGGAGGGTGGGGCAGGGCTGGCGCGGGCAGACCGACATCTGCCGGCCTGCGGTCCCGTAGCGCCGCGTGGTGCGTCGGGATTTCGGCGTCCGCGGGTGCCGGGGCAGCCAAGGCGTCACGTCGCGAATGGGGCTGCGCCGCCGAGGCAGGGACCGCTCGTTGCGCGCCGGGGTCCGGCGCGCCTGCGCTGATCGGATTGGTTTGCGCGATCCTTGCAGGCTGCGCCGGCGGGGGTGGGACGGGTGCGTCGACAAGTCCGGCATCGCCGGAACCACCGGGAAAGACGTCCGGCAACGAACCGCCGGAGGAATCGATCGGCGGGCCGTCGTCCGATGTGGCCGGGATCTGGTCCTCGTGCCTTGGGGTCAGGCCGCCCTCAACTGCAACAGCCATGAAGGGGTCCGCGACAACAGCGCCCTCGGTCGGAACACAGGCCGCGGAGGCGAGCGTCGCGACCGGCAACGAGCAGGCCCGGCCAGCTTTGTCTTCCCTGCCCGGTTCGGCCGTGCCGTCGGAGTCGGCGTCACCGGCCTGCGCGATCGACGGGGGATCACCGCCGCCCGCCGCCGCCTGCAGGACCAGCGCAAAGGCCGCGCCCCCGGTCGCGGGGACAGGCCGGGCGGCCGCACCCGCCGGGGGCATCGATCGCACTGAGATCATCGGAATCATGACACACCGGGAATCGCTGTTTCCTATCCTCTACCCTGCGAAAGTTACCAATTATTTACCGCCGGATGATAGTCGACGGAAATCCCAGCACGGAGGCATCATGCAGGTTGAATTCCGCGATATTTCCCCGGCCGCCCGCACGGCCGCCCCGGTCGAAAAGCTGGAAACGGCATTTCTGGCCGAAATGCTGAAACACGCCACGCCGCAGGGGCTGCCCGGACCTTTCGGCGGCGGGCCGGGCGAATCGCAGTTCGCCTCGTTCCGCACCGAACAGCTCGCGCAGTCGTTGGCAGGGGCGATGGACCTTGGGCTTGGCCGCAGGCTGGGGGGCCGCGATGCATGATCGCGACCAGCTGATCGCGCGCGCGGCCGAGGCGCTGCGCGACGGCCTGCCCGACAGCTGCGATGCCCTGCTGCAGGAATTCGCGGCCGCGGTGGCCCGCAGGCCGCTGACGGCTGCCGAACGACCCGCGTGCGAGCGGCAGCTTTCGCGGCTGCGCGCGCTGGCGGTGGCCGCGATGGCCGGGCTGGACCAGGCCCGCGCGGCACTGCGCGACATCGCGGCCGCAGGCGGCGGGCTGGATGTCTATGACCGCAGCGGCCGCCAGCGGGTGGCAACCGGCCTTGCCCGGCGAACGCAAAGATTTTGAGGAAAATGCGAATGAAACGGAATGCGACAGGGCCGCCCCGCTTCACTATTCATTAGGGGGTCGCTGGTAATCAGGGACTCGCATCCAAGATGCACGGGATGACAATCCCGCGGGTCAGAAGGCCGCAATCGTTGCAAACCCGGGGCGCACAACGCGCCTTTTACAGGAGGACGTCATGTCCAGCATTCTGACCAACAATGGCGCGATGGTCGCGCTGCAGACCCTGAAGGGGATCAACTCGGGCCTGGCCAAGACCCAGGACGAGATCTCGACCGGCAAGACGGTCGCGACGGCCAAGGACAACGCCGCCGTCTGGGCGATCTCGAAGGTGATGGAGGCCGATGTAAGCGGCTTCAAGGCGATCTCGTCCAGCCTGGCGACGGGCGGCGCCGCTGTCGGCATGGCGCGCGAGGGGGCGGAAAAGATCACCACGCTGCTGACCAAGATGCGCGACACCATCATCAACGCGCAAAGCGCGACCGCCGATCGCGGCAAGCTGCAGAACGACCTGGTGGACCTGAGGGCGCAGGTTTCGGGCACCGTCAAGGCGGCCCAGGTCAACGGCCTGAACCTGCTGGACGGATCGACCGCCTCGGTCAACTTCCTGTCGTCGATCGACCGTTCGGCGGCGGGGACCACCGCGTCCAACATCGCCGTCAGCGGCCAGAACCTGTCCATCGGCGGCTATGTGGCAAAGGCCGCGCTGACCGGCTCGGCCGGGGCCTCGACCGTCGGCGATGCCGCGGCGTTCAGCCTGAACGCGGGCGCGGCGGCCAGCAACCTGGTGATCGACAACACGGCCCCGCTGGTCGCCGGCGACAGCATCTCGGTCAAGATCGGCGACAAGGTCGCCAGCTACACCGTCTCGGCCGAGGATGCTGCCGCGACCACGCCCGCCGACATCGTCGCGGTCGGGCTGAAATCGGCGATCGAGAACCTGGGCATCGCCGGGCTGACGGTCAACTATGACCAGGGCACGGCCGGCACGCTGGCGCTGACCAACGCCGCCGGCGGGCCCGACCTGACGGTGGCCGCGCAGTTCAACAACGCGGGCGCGGGCGGTCTGGGCGCGCTGGCGGGGCTGAACATCTCGACCGCGGCGGGGGCGACCACCGCTCTCGGCCGGATCGAATCGATGCTGCAGACGTCGATCAACGCCGCCGCGTCGTTCGGCGCGGCCGGAAGCCGGATCGAGGCGCAGGGCGAGTTCCTGTCCAAGCTGACCGACTCGCTCAAGTCCGGCATCGGATCGCTGGTCGATGCCAACATGGAGGAGGCCTCTGCCCGTCTGCAGGCGCTGCAGACCCAGCAGCAGCTGGGCATCCAGTCGCTGTCGATCGCCAACAAGGCGCCGCAGAACATCCTCTCGCTGTTCCGCGGCTGATAACCTTGGGGCGCGCGCGCTTGCGACAGCCCGCGCGCGTCCCGTCCCCCCAGCCCAACCAGGAGCCGATCCTTGACCGCCCACCCGACAGGCTTTTCCACCCGCCGCTTTGGGACCGAACAGATCCGGACCCCGCGCGACATCGAATATGACGCGTTCGCGCGTGCGACGCGACAGCTGCAGCAGGCCGCGCAGGGCCACGGCTCGCTTGCGGCGGCCGCGCATCTCAACACGCAGCTGTGGCAGATCCTGGCGTCGGACCTGGCCGAGGCCGACAACGGTCTGCCCGACCCGCTGCGCGCTGGCCTGCTGTCGCTGGCCATCTTTTCCATCCGCCACGGTCAGGCGGTCATGGCGCGCGGCATCAGCCCCGACGCCCTGATCGACGTGAACCTGACCATCATGAAGGGCCTTCGGGGCGAGGTCGCGCCATGAGCGGCCTGATCCTCAAGCTTGCCCCCGGCGAGCGGGTGCTGGTCAACGGCGCGGTGATCGAGAATGGCGAACGCCGGGCCCGGCTGTCGATCAAGTCGCCCAACGCCAACATCCTGCGACTGAAGGAGGCAATCCATCCCGATGCCGTCGCGACCCCCGTTGCGCGGGTGTGTTATCTTGCGCAGTTGATCCTGTCCGAGGACGTCGGCGCGGCCGAGGGCCGGCGTGACCTGCTGCGCGGGATCGAGCAGTTGTCGCAGGTGTTCGACGACCGCGACAGCCGGATGGCGCTGGATGGGGCGACGACCGACGCGATCGCGGGCAACTATTATCAGGCGCTGCGCCACCTGCGCAGCCTGCTGCCGCGAGAGGCGCGGTTGTTCGCGCAGGCGACATGAGCTTTCAGCCGTTCGTCGGAACGGGCGGCTATGCCGGCTGGCGCCTGCTGAACCGGACGGCCGACCAGCAAAAGGCGATGATCGCCCGCGATCCGGCCGTCGCGCAGGCCGGCCGCCACTATCGCGAGACGATCGGCACCGTGCAGTCCGCCGAACAGCTTGTCGGTGATTTCCGGCTCCTCAAGACGACATTGACGGCGTTCGGGCTCGAGAACGACCTCAACAGCCGTTTCTTCATCCGAAAGGTGCTTGAATCGGATCTGGACGACCCCAAAAGCTTGGTTAACAGGCTCAGCGACAAGCGATACAGAGCGCTGGCCGAGGTGTTTCGCTTTGACGGCAGCACGCCGAAGACGACGACCGCCGGCTTTGCCGACGCCATCATCGCCCGCCATGTCGATGCGGAACTTGAACGGCGGGTCGGAACGGTGGACGGCAATCTGCGCCTGGCGATGAACGCCCGGCGCGAGTTGCCCCCCTTGGCCGCCTCCGGGTCCACGGATGCCACGAAGTGGTACACGATCCTGGGCTCGACCCCGCTGCGCAAGGTTGTCGAGGGGGCGTTCAACCTGGGCAGCAGCTTCGCCAAGCTGCCTCTGGACCGCCAGCTTCTGGAGCTTCAGGGCAGGAGTGAGCGGCTGCTCGGCTCCGCGTCGCCCGGCGTCCTTGCCGATCCTGCAAAGGTGGAAAAGCTGATCCAAAGGTTTCTGCTGACGGCCGGGAACGTCACGCCTTCGCAGTCATCCTATAGCGCGGCGCTGACGTTGCTGACGAGTTGAGGGCAACACAATCGAAGGATACCGCGCGTGGCAACGGAACACTGAATGGCAGGGCTGGTCGACGGGACGAGACCGACCGGCGCGGTCCGCCCGCCCCATGCGACCGTCACTTTCCTGCGTGTTCGCGATTCCAGCGCAGCGAGGACAGGAAGGACAGCCCGATCACGCCCGCGCCGAACAGGCCGGTGACCGCCTCGGGGATGTGCCACATGGTCTGGGCGAACATCACCACGGACAGGATGAGGATCGACCAGAAGGCGCCGTGCTCGAGATAGCGGAACTCGGCCAGGGTGCCCTTTTCCACCAGCATCACCGTCATCGAACGCACATACATCGCGCCGATGCCCAGGCCGATCGCGATCAGGAACAGGTTCTGCGTCAGGGCAAAGGCCCCGATCACACCGTCAAAGCTGAAGGATGCGTCCAGCACCTCGAGATACAGGAACGCGCCGAAGCCGCCTTGCGCCGCCGCGCCACCAACCCCCGAGCCGCCCCAATGATCCAGCACCTGCCCCAGCGCATCCACCGCAAGATAGGTGACGATCCCCCACAGGGCGGCGAACATGAAGCGGGCTTTCTCGGCCTCGGGCAGCAGAATGGTGAAACTCAGCACGACGACCAGGACAAAGCCGATCTCCATCCCGCGGACCGACCCGACCGCACGCAGGCTGCGCTCCAGCCCGCCGATCCAGTCGACCTCCTTGGACTGGTCGAAGAAATAGTTCAGCCCGACCAGCATCAGGAACGACCCGCCGAACGCCGCGATCGGAAGATGCGCAGCGCCGATCAGTTCGGCATAGCGCGCCGGCTGGGTCGCGGCCAGGCTGATCGCGTCAAGCGGCCCGATCCGCGCCGCGATGACGACGACCAGCAGTGGAAAGATGACCCGCATGCCGAATACGGCGATGACGATCCCCCAGGTCAGAAACCGCCGCTGCCACACAGGGGCCATCGTCTTCAGCTTGTTGGCGTTGACGATGGCGTTGTCGAACGACAGCGAGATTTCCAGCACCGCCAGCACCGCCGCGATCAGGAAGAACGACGCCGCCCCGCCGGCCGTGCCCGTGAACTGGAACCCCAGCGCCGCTGCGGCCAGCAGCCCGACTGCGGTCACGACAAGCGGCCATGTCATGTATGAAAGGGTGCTTTTCACTGGTCATGCGCCTCGGGCAACCTGCGCCTTTGGCGTGATAGGCGGCCGCGCCCGTCGCGGCAAGGCGCGGCCTTGGCGCGGGGCAGAAACGTGCCCGCACCCCTGCGAACGCAGGGCACGGCCGGGCATCGGTCGCGGGCCAGAGCGGCACTGCGTGACCGCCCACAGGTTTCAGACGTCCAGCCCCGCCTCCTCGACGAAGCGGGCGTTCTCGCTGATGAACTGAAAGCGCAACTCGGGCTTTTTGCCCATCAGGCGCTCGACCAGGTCGCCGGTTTCGCCGCCGTCCTCGTCGTCGATGCTGACGCGGATCAGCTTGCGGGTGGCGGGGTTCATCGTGGTGTCCTTCAGATCCTTGGCGTCCATCTCGCCCAGGCCCTTGAACCGCTGCACGTCGATCTTGCCCTTGCCGCCAAGGCCCCGCGCCATCCACGCCTCTTTCTCGGCGTCGTCGGCGACATAGACCCGCGCCGCGCCCTGGGTCAGGCGGTAAAGCGGCGGGCAGGCCAGATACAGATGGCCCTTGTCGATCAGCGGCCGCATCTGGGTGAAGAAGAACGTCATCAGCAGCGACGCGATATGGGCGCCGTCCACGTCGGCGTCGGTCATGATGATGATCTTGTCGTAACGCAGATCGTCCACGTTGAACCGCGAGCCGAGGCCCACTCCCAGGGCCTGCGACAGGTCGGCGATCTCCTGGTTCTGGGTCAGCTTGGACGAGGCCGCGCCCAGCACGTTCAGGATCTTGCCGCGGATCGGCATGATCGCCTGCGTCGCGCGGTCGCGGGCCGACTTGGCCGAACCGCCCGCGCTGTCGCCTTCGACGATGAACAGCTCGGTCCCGTCGCGGTTGCTGGCGGAACAATCCACCAGCTTGCCGGGCAGGCGCAGCTTTTTCGTGGCCGACTTGCGGGCGGTTTCCTTTTCCTGGCGCCGGCGCAGCCGCTCTTCGGCGCGCAGGACCAGAAAGTCCAGGATCGCGCCCGCAGATTTGGTGTCGGCCGCCAGCCAGTTGTCGAAATGGTCGCGCACCGCGCCCTCGACCAGGCGCGCGGCCTCGGTCGTGGCCAAGCGGTCCTTGGTCTGGCCGACGAACTCGGGTTCGCTGATGAAGCAGGACACCAGCGCGCAGCCCCCGGTCAGCAGATCGTCGCGGGTGATGTTCTCGGCCTTGCGGTTCCTGGTCAGCTCGCCATAGCCGCGCACGCCCTTCAGGATCGCGGACCAGAAGCCTGACTCATGCGTGCCGCCCTCGGGCGTGGGCACGGTGTTGCAATAGGACTGGATGAAACCGTCGCGCGACGGCGTCCAGTTGATCGCCCAGTCGACCTTGCCCGGCACGCCGAAGCGTTCGCGGAACTCGACCGATCCGGCAAAGGGGCGGTCGGCATAGGTGGACGCCGTGCCCAGTTGCTCGCCCAGGTAATCGGCCAGCCCGCCGGGGAAATGGAACACCGCCTCGCGCGGGGTCTCGCCGTCGTCGATCTCGGACCGCCAGCGGATTTCCACGCCGGAGTGCAGATAGGCCTTGGACTTCGCCATCCGCATCATGCGCGCGGGCTTCAGCCGGTGATGGCCGAAGATCTGCTCGTCGGGGTGAAAGGTGACGGTCGTGCCGCGCCGGTTCGGGGCCGGGCCGACCTTTTCCACCGGACCCTGCGGGATGCCGCGGGAAAACCGCTGCCGCCACAGCTCGCGGTTGCGCGCCACCTCGACCACCATCACGTCGGACAGCGCGTTGACCACCGACGCGCCGACCCCGTGCAGTCCGCCCGAGGTCTGATAGGCCCCTTCGGTGAACTTGCCGCCCGCGTGCAGCGTGCACAGGATCACCTCCAGCGCGGATTTGCCGGGGAACTTGGGGTGCGGGTCGATGGGGATGCCGCGGCCGTTGTCGCGCACGGTGACGCTGCCGTCGGCCAGCAGCTCGACCTCGATCCGGCTGGCGTGACCCGCGACCGCCTCGTCCATCGAGTTGTCGAGGATTTCCGCCACCAGATGATGCAGCGCCCGTTCGTCGGTGCCGCCGATATACATGCCGGGGCGCTTGCGGACCGGCTCCAGCCCCTCCAGCACCTCGATCGAGGCGGCGGAATAGCTTTCGGCGGTGCGGTCGGCACCCGAGAGAAGATCGTCGGACATGGGTTGCTTTCGGTTCTGCGGTCAGCGCGGGTTATTCCACGCCGCGCCCCTGCGGGGCAAGGGCAGGGCCGCGCGGCTATTCCGGTTCGGCCAGCCGCGCCTGCCACATCCGCTGGAACGCGGGCCGGGCGTGGCAGTCGGCCAGCCACGCCTGCACGGCGGGAAACTGTTCCATCAGCGCGCCATACCCTTGGGCATAGCGGACGACCTCGGCCAGGTTCAGGTCGGCCACCGTGAAGCGCCCGCCAACCGGGTGGCCGTGGGCGGCCAGATGATCGTCGATCACCTTCATCGGGCGCACCAGCCGTTCGGCGGCGCCGGCGACCAGCGCGGCATCCTCGCCCGACTGCGCCTGCCCGCGCCCGTGCAGGACCATCAGCGTCAGCGCGTCAGGCTCGACCGCGGTCGCGCCATAGAACGACCACTGCATCATCAGCGCGTCCTCGGCCGCGTCGCGGGGCGCAAGATCGCCGCCGTGCTTGCGGGCAAGATACAGCGTGCAGGCCAGCGATTCCGACAGCACCAGCCCGTCATCCTCGATCACCGGGATGCCGCCTGCGGGCGACAGGGCCAGAAACGACGGCGAGGCCGTGTTCAGGGCCGCGTCCGGCGCGTCGGGAAAGGGCAGGCGATAGGCCTGGATCACCGGCACCTGCCGGAACGGCAGGTCCAGTTCGTGGCACAGCCAGATGATGCGCGAGGCGCGCGAACGGGCTACGCCGTGGATGGTCAGCATGATGGGCTCCGGTCAGGGTGGCGACAGGGAAGGCCGGATCGTGGCCGCGCGCAACGCAAAAAGCGGCGCGGGCGCGGGGTTCAGCCTGTTGCATGCGGGTCATGGTGCGCGCCCTGCTTGCGGGCGCGCGCTTTCCTTCGCGCCACGCTGCGCCTAAACCCGGGCAACCCGGCGGATGACCCGCCCCATCCGAAAGCCAGCACCCGCATGTCCGCAGCCCCCCGCATCCTGACCACCACCGGCGAACTGGCCGAGTTCTGCGCCCTGGCCAAGGCGCAACCCTATGTGACGCTGGACACGGAATTCCTGCGCGAGCGGACGTATTATTCCAAGCTGTGCCTGATCCAGATGGCGCTGCCGCCCGCGTCCGGCCCCAAGGCCCAGGGCGGACCGGCGGTGCTGGTCGATCCGCTGGCCGACGGGCTGTCGCTGGAGCCGCTGTATGACCTGTTCCGCCACACCGCGACGGTCAAGGTGTTCCACGCCGCGCGGCAGGATCTGGAGATCTTCTTTCACGACGCGGGCGTCTTTCCCGATCCGCTGTTCGACACCCAGGTCGCGGCGATGGTCTGCGGCTTTGGCGAGCAGGCGGGATACGAGACGCTGGTCAAGAAGATCGCGCGCCAGCCGCTGGACAAGTCGTCGCGGTTCACCGACTGGTCGCGCCGCCCGCTGACGCCCGCGCAGGCCGAATACGCGCTGGCCGACGTGACCCATCTGCGCGCCATCTATGAACATCTGTCGGCGCAGCTGCAAAAGACCGGGCGCGAGGCGTGGGTGGCCGAAGAGGCCGCCGTGCTGATCGACCCCGAAACCTATATCACCCGCCCGCATGAGGCGTGGGAGCGGATTCGCACCCGCTCGGGCTCGCCCCGGTTTCTGGCGGTCGTGCGCGAGCTGGCGCAGTTCCGCGAGATCTATGCCCAGACCCGCGACGTGCCGCGGTCGCGGGTGTTCAAGGACGACGCGCTGATCGAACTGGCGTCGGCCAAGCCCCTGACCGAGGAGGATCTGGGCAAGTCGCGGCTTTTGCTGCGCGAGGCGCGGCGGGGCGACATCGCGCAGGGCATCCTGACGGCGGTCAGGGCGGGGGTCGAGGCGACCGACCTGCCCAAGCCCGCGCCGGACGAACCGGGCAAGCCCGGCAACGCCGCGCTGTCGCAGTTGCTGCGGGTGCTGCTGCAGGCCAAGGCGGACGCGGCGGACGTGGCGCCGCGGCTGATCGCGTCGTCGGCCGATCTGGACGCGCTGGCGGCGGGCGGGCGCGACATGGCGGCGCTGACGGGATGGCGCGCGCAGGTGTTCGGCGACGACGCGCTGCGGCTGGTGCAGGGGCGCATCGCGCTGTCCGCGGTTGGGGGCGCGATCAGGGTCGTGCCGGTGGACTGAGGTGTCGGGGTTTCTGCTCGCCACCCCGCGCACGCTGATCCGCAGCGTCGAGGCGGCCGACCTTGCGCCGCTTTACGACATCGCCACCGACGCGCAGGTTGCGCCGATGCTGCTGCTGTTTCATGCGGGTATGGACCGGCAGGATTTTGCGCGCATCTTCCCCCTGGGTGCCGCGCGCCCGCCGTTCCGCGCGGTGGTCGAGGCGGGCGGACGGACCATCGGTTCGATCGGGGTCTCGGCCGGGGCGCGTCCCTCGATCGTCTATTTCCTTGCCCCCGCCTGCGCAGGGCAGGGTTTGGCCAGCGAGATCGTTCCGCCGTTCGTCGCCACTCTCGGCCGGGATTTCGGCCTGCATGCGTTGCGCGCCGAGGTGTTCGACGACAACCCGGCATCGCTGCGCGTGCTGGAAAAGGCGGGTTTCATCCGCACTGGCCGGACCATGCTGCGGTCCGCCGGGCGCGCGCAGTCCGCGCCGGGCTGGGTGCTGGAACGCGACGCGGGCTGACGGTCGCCGCGCCGTCAGCTGCGCCGTCAGCCGCCCCGGTCGCCCCGCCGGTCCCCGCCCGTGCCGTGATCGTCGGCCTGCTGGTCGCGCACCTGCTCGGCCACGGGGGTGACGAAACGCTGGATCAGCCACAGCACGACGATCGCCATCAGGGTGACCAGCCCCGCGAGCTTGACGTCGCCCACGCCGCAGCACAGGCCGATGGCCCCGCACAACCACATGGATGCGCCGGTCGTGACGCCCCGCACGCTGGCGCCGGTGATGACGATCGACCCGGCAGCCAGGAAGGCCACGCCCGATGTCACGGCCTCGATCAGGCGCAGCGGGTCGGTCTGGATCTCGGTGCCGGGGGCTGCTTGAAAGCTGGTCAGCTCCATCGCGACGATGGCAAAGGCGGCGGCCGCCAGCGAGATGAGCATATGCGTCCGCAGCCCCGCGGCGCGCGAGTTGACCTCGCGTTCCCAGCCGATGACGCCGCCCAGAAGGATCGCAGTCAACAGCCGCAGCACGGCGGTGGCCATCGATACCGAGTTCATCGGATTGGTGAAATCCTGCCAGATGTCCATGCGGTCCCCTGTCGTTCAGCGGACGGGCGGCTGCCCGTGCGGCGCGCGCGCCGCCTTTTCCGCCAGACCGGAAGTGCCGTCGCGCCGGTCCAGTTCCGCGACCACCTGCGCCAGCGTCACGTCGCGCGCGGCCAGCATGACCAGCAGGTGATAAAGCACGTCGGCGGCCTCGGCGGTCAGCCGGGCGCGGTCGCCCCTGACGGCCTCGATGATCGCCTCGACCGCCTCTTCGCCGAACTTTTCGGCGCATTTCTCGGGGCCTTTGGACAGCAGATGCGCGGTCCAGCTGGACGAAGGGTCCGCGCCGCGGCGCGATTCGATGGTCGCGGCCAGCCGCGACAGGGCGCCAAGATCGGCCGTGGGGACCGGGTCGGTCATGTCAGGCGCACCGGGATGCCGGCGGCGGCCATATGGGCCTTGGCCTGGGCGACGGTGAAGGTGCCGAAGTGAAAGATCGACGCGGCCAGCACGGCGCTGGCGTGGCCGTCGCGCACGCCCTCGACCAGATGATCCAGCGTGCCGACGCCGCCGGACGCGATGACGGGAATGTCCACCGCGTCCGCCACGGCGCGGGTCAGCGGGATGTTGAAGCCCGCGCGCGTGCCGTCGCGGTCCATGCTGGTCAGCAGGATCTCTCCGGCGCCCATGTCGGCGACGGTGCGGGCGAACTCGACCGCGTCGATGCCGGTCGGCTTGCGGCCGCCGTGGGTGAAGATTTCCCATCGGCCGGGCGCGACGGTCTTGGCGTCGATGGCGACGACGATGCACTGGCTGCCGAAGCGGTCGGCGGCCTCGGCCACCACATCGGGATCGGCCACGGCGGCCGAGTTGAACGAGACCTTGTCCGCCCCCGCCAGCAGCAGCGCGCGCACGTCGCGGTGCGACCGCACGCCGCCGCCGACCGTCAGCGGGATAAAGCACTGCTCGGCCGCGCGGGTCACCAGGTCATACATGGTGCCGCGGTTTTCATGCGTGGCGTGGATGTCGAGGAAACACAGCTCGTCCGCGCCCGCCGCGTCATAGGCCGCGGCGGCGGCCACGGGGTCGCCCGCATCCACCAGATCGACGAAGTTGACGCCCTTGACGACGCGCCCGTCGGCCACGTCAAGGCAGGGAATGATGCGGGTCTTGAGCATGGCGGGGTGATAGCGCGGCCGCTGCCGGGGGGAAAGGGGCTTCGCCCCTCGCCGCCGATGGCGGCTCACCCCAGAGTATTTTCGCCAAGAAGAAGCCCCCAGTGGGAGCTACCAGCGCAGGACGACGCTGCCCCAGGTCAGGCCGCCGCCGATCGCCTCGGTCACGATGACGTCGCCGCGCCGGAACTTGCCTTGCCCGTCGGCGACCGACAGCGCCAGCGGGATCGACGCGGCCGAGGTGTTGCCGTGGTCGGCCACGGTCAGCACGACCTTGTCCATCGGCAGCTGCAGCTTGTTCGCGGTGGCGCTGATGATACGCAGGTTGGCCTGGTGGGGCACCAGCCAGTCCACGTCGGCGGGGGCCAGCCCCGCCTTGTCCAGAACCCGGTGCGCGGTCTGGGCCAGCTTTTCGACGGCATGGCGGAACACAAGGTTGCCCTGCATCCGCAGGAACCCCCCGGTGCCGGTCGAGCCGACGCCGCCGTCCACATACAGGATGTCGCGCAGCGTGCCGTCGCTGTTCAGGTCGGTCGCCAGCACGCCGCGGTCGCCGCTGGTGCCGGTGCCCTCGGCCGCCTCGACGATGACGGCGCCGGCGCCGTCGCCGAACAGCACGCAGGTGCCGCGGTCGGTCCAGTCCATGATCCGGCTGAACGTCTCGGCACCGATGACCAGCACCCGCCCGGCCTGTTCCGACCGGATCAGCCCGTCGGCGTTCGCCAGCGCGAACACGAACCCCGCGCAGACCGCCTGCACGTCGAAGGCAAAGCCGCGCGTCATGCCAAGCCCCGCCTGCACCATCGTCGCCACCGACGGAAAGGTCAGGTCGGGGGTCGAGGTCGCGACCACGATCGCGTCGATGTCGCCGGCGCTCAGCCCGGCGCGGTCCAGCGCCGCCTGACCCGCCTTGATCGCCAGATGGCTGGTGCGTTCGTCAGCGGCCGCGAAATGCCGCCGCTCGATCCCGGTGCGGTTGCGGATCCATTCGTCGCTGGTGTCCAGCGTCTGTTCGAAGTGGCTGTTCTCGACGATGCGTTCGGGCAGGTAATGTCCGGTGGACCGGATGACGGAACGGCGGATCACGGCGTCTGCTCCTCGGCCGGGGCGGGCGGGGCGGCGGCGGCCTGCACGACGGCCTGCGCCACCCGCGCGGCCAGGCGGTCGTGGAACCCCGATTGCGCCAGCTGGAACGCCAGCTTGATCGCGGCGGACACGCCCGTCGCGTCGGCCGAGCCGTGCGATTTCACCACCGTGCCGTTCAGGCCCAGGAACACGCCGCCGTTCACCCGGCGGGGGTCAATGCGCTTTTGCAGGCGCTTCAGCGAGGTCATGGCCAGCACGGCCGCAAACTTGGACATGATGGAATTGGCGAACGCGTCCTTGAAAAAGTCGCCCACCAGCTTGGCCGTGCCCTCGCCGGTCTTCAACGCCACATTGCCGGTGAAGCCGTCCGTCACGATCACGTCCACGCGCGCGCCGGGCAGGTCGCTGCCCTCGACGAAGCCGGCGTATTCGAACCCCCCCTCGGGGGCGGCGGCGGCGATCAGCTCGTTGGCCTGCTTCAGCTCGGCGCGGCCCTTGTGTTCCTCGGTGCCGACGTTCAGCAGGCCGATGCGCGGGCGGGCAAGCCCCAGCCCGTTCCGGGCATAGGACGCGCCCATCATCGCGTATTGCAGCAGGTCCGGGGCGTCGGCCTTGATGTCGGCGCCCACGTCCAGCATCACGTTGAACCCCTGCGGGTTGCGCGACGGCCACAGGATGGCGATGGCGGGGCGGTTCACGCCGGGCAGCTTGCGCAGCCGGATCACCGACAGCGCCATCAGCGCCCCGGTGTTGCCGCAGCTGACCGCGACCGTCGCCTCGCCGGCGCGGACGGATTCGATCGCCGACCACATCGAGGTGTCCTGCGCGCTGCGGATCACCTGCGCGGGCTTGTCGTTCATCGTGACCACGCCTTGGGCGTGGCGGATGTCGCAGCGTTCGGCCAGTCCCTTGCGCTTGCCGATCAGGCGGCGCAGCTCGGGTTCGGGGCCGTGGACGATAAAGCGGATCGCATCGTTCTTTTCGGCGCTTTCGGCGATGCCCGCGATGACGGTCGCCGGCCCCCGGTCGCCGCCCATCGCGTCAACCGAGATCACGACGCTGCCGCCGGAACGGCGCGTGTCGGCAGGTTCGAATGCCGAGGACATGGGCGCGCCCGATCCGACGATCAGGCCGCGTCGTCGTCCAGGTCGATCCCGGCCGTCTGGGCCACGACTTCGCGGTCGGCGTAATGGCCGCAGGACGGGCAGACGTGGTGCGGGCGCTTCAGCTCGCCGCAGTTGGTGCATTCGTTCGGGTTGCCCGCGACCAGCGCATCATGCGAACGGCGCATGTTGCGGCGGGACCGGGTCACTCGGTTCTGGGGGACGGCCATGTGTCAACCTTCGGTGGCGGGGGCGCGGCGACAGGTCCGGCCCATAGTGTTTCGGATCGAACCGCGCCAATACGCCATCGCGCCGCGGCCTGCAAGGTCAAAGGGCCGGCGCGCGGCGTGCGCGGTCCCGGTGAACGCCCGTGTTAGCCGCGCGGCCGCCGCGCCGCAACCGGCCACGCGGCAGGTGGCGATGGGCGGGACGCTATTCGGTGTCGCGCCGCGCCAGCAGGTCGCCCAGCCCGGCAAACGGCTTGCGCGTGTCCTCGGCCTCAGGCTCTGGTGCCGCGCCGTCGTCCAGGCTGGCGTCGGGCGCGCGGGGGTAAAGCGGCAGGGCCAGCGACAGCGCCTCGACCAGCACGGCGCCAAGGTCGATGGCCTGACCCAGCGGCTCGGTCTCGTCGTCGGGCATCTCGATCTCTTCGCCGGTCGGATCGGTCGCATGGGGGGACCAGGCGCGGCGCACCTCTTCGTCCAGCGCGGTCGCGACGGGGGCCAGCGTCACCACGCAGGGCTGCACCACGCGGGCGGTCAGCCGCGCGGTCAGCGCCCAGCTGTCGGCGCCCGCGGCCTCGATCCGGCCGGTCATGCGGGCGGCGGGCAGATCGGTCAGGTCCAGCGCCTCGGCGATCCGGGCGCGGGCGTCGGCGTCGGGGGCCAGGTCGAATTGGTTGGCCTGCCGCGGGTTCAGCTGCGTGACCCGCAACCGGTGCGCATAGGGACCGCCGCCCGCCGCGTCGTCGGGCCGGCGGTCGCCGCGTGTCGGGTTGAAAGCTGTCATGGCGGGCCTTTCCGGCGGGTCGTGCCGCCAAGCGTCTGACATTCTTGAGCGTCAGCCCCGAGTTTGCTAAGCCGCGCTGACGGCGTCAACAACCGCGGCGGGGGAAGCCCCGTTCCGCAGGCCGGCGACACACGGCAGACCGCGCCCGCCGGGCGCCAAAGGGGCAAGGATCAACGCGCAGATGACCACCACGCGGCGGCAGATGATCCTTGCGGCCTTGGCGCTGCCGATGCTGGGCGTCGCGGGATGCACGCGCATGTATCGCAACCACGGCTATGTTCCCGTCGATGACGAGCTTGCGGCCGTCGTCGTGGGCCAGACCACCCGCGACGAACTGGAAAGCCTGATCGGCCGTCCCGGCTCGCAGGGGGTGCTGACCGGGTCCAGCTGGTATTACGTCGGGTCGCGCTGGGAACATTACGGCATGCGTCCCCCGCGCGAGATCGACCGGCAGGTCGTGGCCATCAGCTTTGCCGAATCGGGTGTGGTGACCAACGTCGAACGCTTTGGCCTGGAAAGCGGCCGCGTCGTCGTGCTGTCGCGGCGCGTCACCGACACCGGGGTCTCCGGCGTCGGCGTGATCCGCCAGATTTTCCGCAACGTCGGCAACGTCAACGCCGGGCAGTTGCTCGACTAGGCCGCGGGCTCCGCCTGCCCCTCGGGGACAAAGCGCAGCGCCACGCCGTTGATGCAGTAACGCAGGCCCGTCGGCGGCGGGCCGTCGGGGAACACGTGGCCAAGATGCGCGTCGCAACGGTGGCAGCGGACCTCGGTGCGGACCATGCCGTGGGTGACGTCGCGGTGTTCGTCGATCTTGCCGCCCGCGCGGGAAAAGCTGGGCCAGCCGCAGTGGCTCTCGAACTTCTGGTCGCCATCGAACAGCCGCGCCCCGCAGCAGACGCAGGCGTAATGCCCCGCGCCGCCGGGAAAGCCCGGGTGCGAGAATGGCCGTTCGGTGCCCGCGGTGCGGGTCACGCGATAGGCTTCCGGGTCCAGCATGGCGCGCCATTCGGCATCGGTGCGCGTGATCTTGTCGGTCATGTCGATTTCCTGTTGCCGCCTTGTCACAATCTAGGGCTAACCGGGCCGGGAACAAGCGCCGCGCCCCCTTCGTTCCCGGGGGTGACCGTTCGGGATGGCAAGCGATGCTGAACCTGCGCAAGGGACGCTACGGCGTCCGTCTGGCAGCGTCACACGACGATCTGCGCGCGGCGCAGCGATTGCGCTGGCGGTGCTTTGTGGGTCGGCGCGCGGGCGCCGACGACCCGGCGGCGCTGGACGCCGACGACCACGACGCGATCTGCCGGCATGTGCTGATCGAGGATCTGCGGTCCGGCGCACTGGTCGCGTGTTTCCGCATCCTGCCCTTGGCGAGGGGGGCCGAGATCGGGCGCAGCTATGCCGCCCGGCACTATGATTTGTCGCGGCTCGCGCGCTTTGACGGCCCGATGGTCGAGGTTGGGCGCTTCTGCATCCACCCCGCCCACGGCGATCCCGACATCCTGCGCCTCGCCTGGGGGGCGCTTGCCGCGCATGTGGATGCTCATGGCGTGCAGATGCTGTTCGGCTGCTCGTCATTCGCCGGCATCGACACGGCCCTGCACGCCGACGCCTTCGCCATGCTGCGCGACCGGCACCTTGCGCCGAACCGCTGGCTGCCCCGTGTCAAGGCGCCCGACGTGTTCCGCTTTGCCCGGCTGCTGCGCCGCCGTCCCGACGCGCGCGCCGCGATGGCCGCGATGCCGCCCTTGCTGCGGACCTATCTGCTGATGGGCGGCTGGGTCAGCGATCACGCGGTCGTGGACCGCCAGCTCGACACCCTGCATGTCTTCACCGGGCTCGAGATCCGGGCGATTCCGCCCGCCCGCGCGCGGCTGTTGCGCGCGCTGGCGGGCTGAACGCCGCGCGATTGCCAGCGCCGCCCGTCCGGCTTAGACACGGCGCTTTGCAGCGCGGGGCAAACATGGCCGGATTTTCATTCACCGTCAGCGCCACGCAGGGCAGGGCGCGCACCGGCGTCATCGACACGCCCCGCGGCCAGATCCGCACGCCCGCCTTCATGCCCGTGGGCACCGCCGGCACGGTCAAGGCGATGCTGCCCGGATCGGTGCGCGCGACCGGGGCCGACATCCTGCTGGGCAACACCTATCACCTGATGCTGCGCCCCGGTGCCGAACGCATCGCAGGGCTGGGGGGGCTGCACCGTTTCATGAACTGGGACCCGCCGATCCTGACCGATTCCGGCGGGTTCCAGGTGATGAGCCTTGCGGATCTGCGCAAGCTGACCGAGGACGGCGTGACCTTCGCCAGCCACATCGACGGCTCGCGCCATTTCCTGTCGCCCGAAACCAGCATGCAGATCCAGCGCCTGCTGGGGTCGGACATCGTCATGGCCTTCGACGAATGTCCCGCGCTGCCCGCGACCGAGGACCGGCAGGCCGAGGCGATGCGCCTGTCCATGCGCTGGGCGCAGCGGTCGCGCGACGCCTTCGGCGACCGCCCCGGCCACGCGCTGTTCGGGATCATGCAGGGCGGGGTGATCCGGCACCTGCGCGAGGAATCGGCGGCCGCCCTGCGCGCCATCGGCTTCGATGGCTATGCCATCGGCGGGCTGGCGGTGGGCGAGGGGCAGGGCGCGATGTTCGGCGTCCTCGACTACGCGACGGACCTGCTGCCCGCGGACCAGCCGCGCTATCTGATGGGGGTAGGCAAGCCCGACGACGTCGTGGGGGCCGTCCAGCGCGGCGTGGACATGATGGACTGCGTGCTGCCCTCGCGCTCTGGCCGCACGGGGCAGGCGTGGACGCGGCGCGGGCCGGTGGCGATCAAGAACGCCCGCCACGCCGACGACCCGCGCCCGCTGGACGAAACCTGCACCTGCCCCGCCTGCACCGGCTATTCCCGCGCCTATCTGCACCATGTCTTCCGCGCCGGAGAGATGATTTCCGGCATGCTGCTGACCTGGCACAACCTGCACTATTTCCAGCAGATCATGCAGGGGATGCGCGATGCCATCGCCGCGGGGACGCTGGACGGCTGGGTGGCGGATTTCCACGCTGTCCGCGCGCAGGGCGACATCGATCCGGTCTAGCGCCGGTCGCGCCGCGCGCGGGGGCGATAGGTCGGCAGGCGCCAGCCCAGCACCATGCTGCCCAGCCGCAGCACCAGCACGACCACGGCGCAGGTCAGCACCGCCGTCGTGCGCCCGCCGCCCGCCCAGATCAGCGCGACCGCCGTCGCCGCCCCGCCAAAGGCCGCGGTGATATACAACTCGCCCTGCTTCAGGATCAGCGGCAGTTCGTTGCCGACGACGTCGCGCATCAGCCCGCCGAAGGTGCCGGTGACGACGCCCATGATGACCACGACCACCGGCGACACGCCCGCCGCCAGCGCCACGCCGACCCCCGCCGCGACGGCCACGGCCAGCGCAAAGGCGTCCAGCCACAACAGCCAGCGATACCGGTTCTCAAGGAGATGCGCGCCCCAGAACACGACCAGCGCGGCGGCGGCCGCCAGCAGGATCAGCGACGGCCGGTCCACCCAGAACACCGAAGGGCGGTTCAGGATCAGGTCGCGCAGCGTGCCGCCCCCGACCGCCGTCATCGCCGCCATGAAGACAAAGCCGACGGGGTCCAGCTGCAGCCGGCTGGCCACCAGCGCGCCGGTCAGCGCAAAGATCAGCGCCGACGAATAATCCAGCATCCACACGATCGCCGGCAGCCCGGCCCCCAAGACGATGCCGTCGGTCACTTGAACGGCGCCATGCCGGCGCGCGCCAGCTCGTCGGCGCGCTCGTTCTCGGGGTGGCCCGCGTGGCCCTTGATCCAGGCCCAGGTCACGTCATGACGGGTCCGCGCCGTGTCCAGCCGCTGCCACAGATCGGCGTTCTTGACCGGCTTGCGGTCCGAGGTCTTCCAGCCGTTCCGTTTCCAGTTGTGGATCCAGGCCGTCACGCCGTTCTTCACATAGATGCTGTCGGTCGTGATCGTGATCGTCGTCGGGCGGGTCAGCGCCTCCAGCGCGGCGATGGCGGCCATCAGTTCCATGCGGTTGTTGGTGGTCGCCGCCTCGCCGCCCGACAGCTCGCGTTCCTTGACGACGGCGGCGCCGTCCATCGCCCGCATCAGCACGCCCCAGCCACCGGGGCCGGGATTGCCGCTGCAGGCGCCATCGGTCCAGGCGAACAGGTCAGACATCGCACCCGCCTTCGCCCATGATCGGGGCCGTGGCGCGGACAACGGGACTGGAAGGATCGAACTCTTTCATCGTGGCCAAATATCCTCGGGGGGTCCGGGGGGCGAAGCGCCCCCGGCGTGCCGCGGCCTCAGCGCGCGACCGGCTCGCGCAGGACGCGCGGCACCTTGAACTCCACCCGCTCCTGCGCGGTCTCGACGACCTCGACGGTCAGGTCGTGGCGTTCGGCGAACGCGGCCACGACCTCGTCCACCAGCACCTCGGGGGCGCTGGCCCCGGCGGTGACGCCGACCGCGCGGATGCCGGACAGCGCGCGCCAGTCGATGTCGGCCGCGCGCATCACCAGCTGGGCGTGGGCGCAGCCGGCCGACCGCCCCACCTCGACCAGGCGGCGCGAGTTCGAGCTGTTGGGCGCCCCGATCACCAGCAGCGCGTCGATCACCGGCGCGATGGCCTTGACCGCCGCCTGCCGGTTCGTCGTGGCATAGCAGATGTCGTCCTTGGCGGGGCCGACGATGGCGGGAAACCGCGCCTGCAGGGCGGCGACCACCGCGGCCGTGTCATCGACTGACAGCGTGGTCTGCGTGATCCACGCCAGCCGCTGCGGGTCGCGGGGCGCGACGGCGGTCACATCGGCCACCGTCTCGACCAGGATCACCTCGCCGGGCGGCAGCTGGCCCATCGTGCCCAGCACCTCGGGGTGGCCGGCGTGGCCGATCATGACCATCTGCAGGCCCTCGGCGTGGTGACGCTCGGCCTCGACATGGACCTTGCTGACCAGCGGGCAGGTCGCGTCGACATAGATCATGTTGCGCCGCTCGGCCTCGGCGGGGACGGACTTGGGCACGCCGTGGGCCGAAAAGATCACCGGCCGGTCGGGGGGGCATTCGTCCAGCTCGTCCACGAAGACCGCGCCCTTGTCGCGCAGCCCGTCCACCACAAAGCGGTTGTGCACGATCTCGTGACGGACATAGACCGGCGCCCCCCATTTCTGCAGCGCCAGTTCCACGATCTTGACGGCTCGGTCCACGCCCGCGCAGAATCCGCGCGGCGCGGCCAGGTAAAGCGTCAGGGGCGGCTTCTCGATCATGTTGGCGGGGTTACCGCGACGCGGCGGCAAGGTCCAGCCGTCAGCGCCGCAGGGGGGCGCAGTCAGCCATAGCCCTCAGCCGTCCGCGGCGGGCGCCGGCTGCGGGTCGCGCGGCTCGCGCGGTTCGCGGGGCGGGCGGCCGATGATCTCGCGCAGCGCGTCCAGTTCGATGAAATTGTCGGCCTGCCGGCGCAGCTCGTCCGAGATCATCGGCGGCTGGCTGCGCAGCGTGGACACGACCGACACACGCACGCCCTGGCGCTGCAACGCCTCGACCAGCGGGCGGAAATCGCCGTCGCCGGAAAACAGCACCGCATGGTCCAGCCGCGGCGCAAGCTCCATCGCGTCGACGGCCAGCTCGATGTCCATGTTGCCCTTGACCCGGCGGCGGCCCATCGAGTCGGTGTATTCCCGCGCCGGCTTGGTCACCATCGTGAAGCCGTTATAGTTCAGCCAGTCCACCAGCGGGCGGATGGGCGAGTATTCCTCGCTTTCCAGCAGGGCGGTATAGTAATAGGCCCGGATCAGCTTGCCCCGGCGTTCGAATTCCTGCCGAAGCAGCTTGTAATCAATGTCAAACCCCAGCGTCTTGGCCGCGGCGTGCAGGTTGGACCCGTCGATGAACAGCGCCAACCGATCGTCCTTGTAGAACAAGTCAATGACCTCTTGCGAAAAATGCGTGCCGTGTCGGACAGCCTAGCCCTGCTGGCCCTTGGGGCAAACCTGTCCAGTTCGGCAGGTTCGCCCGCGGACGCGCTGCGGGCGGCGCTGGCGCGGATTTCCGCCCTGCGCGGGGTGCGGCTGGTCGCGGTCAGCCGGTTCTGGCGCACGCCCGCGCATCCGGCGGGTTCTGGCCCCGATTATGTCAACGCCTGCGCCGCCGCCCGCGTCGGCCCGCCCGCCGCGGCGCTGCTGGCGCAGCTGCACGGGATCGAGGCGGCGATGGGCCGCGAACGCACCACCCGCTGGGCGGCGCGGGGGATCGACATCGACCTGCTGGCGATGGACGACGCGGTCGCGCCCGACGCGGCCGTGCAGGACCGCTGGCGCGCGCTGCCGCCCGCCGAACAGGCGCGGGCGGTGCCGGGCCAGCTGATCCTGCCGCACCCGCGCATCCAGGACCGGGCCTTCGTCCTTGCGCCGCTGGCCGAGATCGCGCCGCGCTGGACCCATCCGCGCACCGGGCGGGACGCCGCCGCCATGCTGGCCGCGCTGGGTCCGGCGGCGCTGGCCGGGATGCACCCTTTGCCTTGACATTCGGGCACTGGCGCGCCAGTCATGCGTCCTTGCCCTGAAGGTCCGATTCGCAGAGGTGTTGCATGGCCCGCGTAACCGTCGAAGATTGCGTTGACAAGGTTCCGAACCGCTTCGACCTGGTGATGCTCGCCGCCCATCGCGCGCGCGAGATTGCGGCCGGCTCGCCCCTGACCGTGGACCGCGACGACGACAAGAACGCCGTCGTTGCCCTGCGCGAGATCGCCGACGAGACCCAGCCGGTGGACGATCTGCGCGAGCGCATGATCGAGACGACCCAGACCCAGATCGAGGTGGACGAGCCCGAAGAGGACGCGATGGCGCTGCTGCTGGGGGCCGAGGTCGATCGTCCCAAGCCCGCCGATGAGGAATCCGAGGAGCGGATGCTGCGCATGATGATGCAGGCGCAGGATCGCGGCTGAGGACCGGACGGGGCGGCAGTTGGACCGGATCGACGTCGATGATCTGATTGCCCTTGTCCGCAACTATAACCCGCGGACCAATGTCGATCTGATCCGGCAGGCCTTCGATTACGGCCTGCGGATGCACGACGGGCAGATGCGCCACTCGGGCGAGCCGTATTTCACCCATCCCGTCGCCGTCGCGGCGATCCTGACGGAAATGCGGCTGGACGACGCCACCATTGTCACCGCGCTGCTGCACGACACGGTCGAGGACACGCGGTCCACCTGGGCCGACCTCGACCGCCTGTTCGGGCGCGAGATCGCGGACCTGGTGGACGGCGTCACCAAGCTGACCAACCTGCAGCTGTCGGGCGCCCATTCCAAGCAGGCTGAAAACTTTCGCAAGCTGTTCATGGCCATGTCCCGCGACCTGCGGGTGATCCTGGTCAAGCTGGCCGACCGGCTGCACAACATGCGCACCATCAAGTCGATGCGCCCCGAAAAGCAGATCCAGAAGGCGCGCGAGACGATGGACATCTTCGCCCCCTTGGCCGGGCGGATGGGGATGCAGTGGATGCGCGAGGAGCTGGAAGACCTCGCCTTCAAGGTCATCAACCCCGAGGCGCGCAATTCCATCATCCGCCGCTTTGTCACGCTGCAGAAGGAAACCGGCGACGTGATCCCCCAGATCACCGCCGACATCCGCACCGAGCTTGAGAAAGAGGGGATCGAGGCCGCCGTCTTCGGTCGCGCCAAGAAACCGTTCAGCGTCTGGCGCAAGATGCAGGAAAAGCAGCTGGCCTTCAGCCGGCTTTCCGACATCTATGGCTTTCGCATCATCACCCGGTCCGAGGCCGAGTGCTATCGCGCCCTGTGGATCATCCACCGCCGCTGGCGGGCGGTGCCGGGGCGGTTCAAGGACTACATCAGCCAGCCCAAGTCGAACGGCTATCGCTCGATCCACACGACCGTGTCGGGTCGCGACGGCAAGCGGGTCGAGGTCCAGATCCGCACCCGCGCCATGCACGAGGTGGCCGAGGCCGGGGTGGCCGCACACTGGGCCTATCGCGACGGGGTCAGGACGCGGAACCCCTTTGCGGTCGATCCGGGCGAATGGATCGCCAGCCTGACCGAACGCTTTGGCGAAGAGGACCACGACGAGTTCCTCGAACACGTCAAGCTGGAGATGTATCAGGACCAGGTGTTCTGCTTCAGCCCCAAGGGCGACGTGATCCAGCTGCCGAAAGGGGCGACGCCGATCGACTTCGCCTATGCGATCCACACGCGGCTGGGCAACGGCTGCGTGGGCGCCAAGGTGGACGGCATCCGCGTGCCGCTGTGGACGCGGCTGAAGAACGGCCAGTTGGTCGAGATCATCGCCGCGTCGGGCCAGCGCCCGCAGGCGACCTGGCTGGGCATCGTCGTGACCGGCCGCGCCAAGGCCGCGATCCGCAAGTCGCTGCGCGAAGAGGATCGCTCGCGCTTTATCCGGCTTGGGTCGGAACTGGTGCGCGTCGCGTTCGAGCATCTGAACCGCAAGGTCACCGACAAGGCGCTGCGGACCGCCGCCAAGGCGCTGGCGCTGCCCGACGCCGACGAGATGCTGGCCCGCATCGGCAGCGCCGAGATGTCGGCCCGCGAGGTGACGGCGGTGCTGTATCCCGACCTGGTCCGCGCCGAGGACGAGGTGGACGCCCGCCGCGCCGTCGCGGGCCTCGAGGCGGATCAGGAATCCACCCGCGCGCCCTGCTGCAACCCGCTGCCGGGGGAGCGCATCGTCGGCATCACCTATCGCGGCAAGGGCGTGGTCATCCACGCCATCGACTGCCCCGTGCTTGAGGATTACGAGGATCAGCCCGGCCGCTGGGTCGATCTGCACTGGCGCGAGGGGCGCCACCCGGCGGTCTATTCCACGCTGCTGTCGCTGACGATCCGCCATGACGCGGGCGTCCTGGGGCGCATCTGCACGCTGATCGGGGCGCAGGGGGCGAATATCGCCAATCTCGAGTTCAGCGACCGCAAGCCGGATTTCTATCGCCTGACAGTCGAGGTCGAGCTGCGCGACCGCGAACATCTGCACGCGCTGCTCACCACGCTCGAGGCGGAAAGCGACGTGGCGCAGGTCGCCCGCATCCGCGACCCGGCCGCGCGCAATCGACTGTGATGCGCGGGCGGGTTGCGGCCCGCCGCACCGCCTGATTGACTGGGCGCGCAGCCGAGACGACAGCCGGGGGACCGCGGTGTTCAAGCGCAAGCCGCGCAGCTATTCCCAGATCGCCACCGAGATGGTCTATCCGCGCGGGGGATGGTCGCGCGCGGTGCAGTATCTGGTGCATCGCATCCGCCGGCTGCCCGACCAGCCGCACCGGATCGGGCGCGGCTTTGCGGCGGGGACGTTCGTCAGCTTTACGCCGCTGTTCGGCATCCACCTGCTGGGCGGCATGGCGCTGGCCTGGGCGATACGCGGCAACGTGCTGGCGGGGGTGCTGGGCACGCTGGTCGGCAACCCGGTGACGATCCCCTTCATCGCGGTGATGTCGGTCAGCCTCGGTCGCTGGATGCTGGGGATCGAGGGCAGCGCGGCCCCCCGCGCCATCCTGGACGAATTCGGCGCGGCCGGGTCGCAGCTGGCGCACAACATGCTGTCGCTGTTCGACGGGCGCGCCGCGGAATGGGACCGGCTGGCGCATTTCGCGCAGACGATCCTGTGGCCCTATTTCGTGGGCGGGTTGATCCCCGGCCTGATCGCGGCGGTGGTCGGGCATTACCTGACCGTGCCGCTGGTGCGCGCCTATCACAAGCGCCGCGCCGCGCGCATGGCCCGCCGCATCGCCGCGCTGCGCGCCCGCCCGCCCGCCGCCGCCACGCCGGAGGCAGGGCCGGACGACCCGCGCTAGACCCCCAGCCGGTCGCGCAACCCATACCACGACATGCCCGCGACCAGCAGCGGCCAACGCATCGCCGCGCCGCCGGGGAACGGGGCGGGGCGCAGGGCCGCCATCGCGTCGAAGCCGTCCGACTGCCCCTGCACAGCCTGCGCCATCAGCTTTCCCGCCAGTGTCGCCAGCGCAACCCCGTGGCCCGAATAGCCGCTGGCCGACAGGCAGTTCGGCGCGGGCCGCGCGAACAGCGGCATGCGGTTCATGGTGATCGCCAGCGTGCCGCCCCAGGCGTGGGTGATCGGCACGCCTTTCAGTTGCGGATAGACCCGTTCCAGCGGGCGGCGCACCTTGGCCGCGATGTCGCGCGGGAACCGATACCCGACGTTCTCGCCGCCGCCAAAGATCAGCCGCCCGTCCGGTGACAGGCGCCAATAGTTCACGACGAACCGCGTGTCGTGGACGGCGATGTTCTCGGCCAGGATGTCGCCCGCGCGCGCGCCCAGCGGCTCGGTCGCCACGACGAAGTTGTTGATCGGCATGACTCGCGCGGCGACCTGGGTGTCCAGCCCGCCCAGATAGCCGTTGGCCGCAAGGATGACCTGATCGCAGATGACGCGCCCGGTGCCGGTCTGCACGACGGTCTTGTCCCCCGCGCGCGCGCCGTGGGCGATGTGGTGGACGTGGCTGTCCTCGTGGATGACCGTCCCGGCGCCCGCGGCCAGCCGCGCCATGCCTAGGGCCAGCGCTAGCGGGTCCAGATGCCCCGCGCCGCGGTCGATGTCGCCGCCGCGATACAGCGGCGATTTCACCAGCGCGCGCAGCCCGTCACGGTCCAGTGGCGTGATGCGGTCATAGTTATAGTCGCGGGCCAGCCGCTCGGCGTTGGCGCGGGCATGGGCGACCTCGGCCGCCGTCCGTGCCGCATGGGCGATGCCGGGATGAAAGGCCACGCCCGCGGCGTCGGCCAGCGCGCGGGTCAAGGCCTTCGCGGCCTCGGCCATGTCCCACAGCCGCCGGGTGGCGTCGCGGCCCGCGATGCGCTCAAGCGCGTCCACCTCCAGCCGCTGGCCCGACCCGACCTGCCCGCCGTTGCGCCCCGACGCCCCGAAACCGACGCGATGCGCCTCAAGCAGGACGACCCGCCGCCCCGCCCGCGCCAGATGCAGCGCCGCCGACAGCCCGGTATAGCCGCCGCCCACCACGACCACATCCGCGCGCGCCTCGCCCCTCAGGGCCGCAAAGGGGGGCAAGACCGGGTTCTGCGCGGCATACAGGCTGGGCGGATACGCGCCCCGGCGGTCGTTGGAGAACAGCAGGTTCATCGGGCCTCGATCACGCGGCTGGGGGCGACGGACGGCACCGTTCCATCACCGTGGTCCAAATATCCCGGGATCGTCGTAGACGACGACGGGGCAGCGCCCCAATCCGGCTTACACGTTCAGCAACAGATGCTCACGCTCCCAAGGGCTGATCACCTGCAGGAACTCCTTGTATTCGTTGCGCTTGACCGCTTCATAGACGGCGACGAACTCGGCCCCCAGCACCTCGCCCATCGGTTCGGACTCGGCCATCTCGTCCAGCGCGTCGCCCAGGTTCAGCGGCAGCCCGTCCTCGGCCATATAGGCGTCGCCCAGGCATTCGGCGCGCGGGTTCTCGCCCTGGATCAGCCCCAGATAGCCGGTCGCCAGCGATGCTGCGAGGCCCAGATACGGGTTGCAGTCCATCCCCGCCAGCCGGTTTTCCACCCGCCGCCCGGCCGGGTCGGAAATCGGGACGCGCAGCCCGGTCGTGCGGTTGTCGCGGCCCCATTCCAGGTTGATGGGCGCGGCAAAGTCCGGGACATAGCGGCGATAGCTGTTCACATAGGGCGCCAGCAGCGCGACCGCCGCGGGCAGGTGCCGCTGCATCCCCGCGATGAAATGCAGGAACGCGGGCGTCTCGCGCCCCTCGGGGTCTGAAAAGATGTTGTCCCCGGTCTGGGTGGACACGACCGAATGGTGGATGTGCATGGCGCTGCCCGGCTCGCCCTCGATGGGCTTGGCCATGAAGGTCGCGAAACAGTCGTGGCGCAGCGCCGCCTCGCGGATCAGCCGCTTGAAATAGAAGATCTGGTCGGCCAGATGCACCGGGTCGCCGTGCGCCAGGTTGATTTCCACCTGACCCGCGCCGCCTTCCTGCAGGATGCCGTCGATCTCGAACCCCTGCGCCTCGGCAAAGTCATAGATGTCGTCGATGACCTTGCCGTATTCGTCCACCGCCGACAGCGAATAGGCCTGTTTCGCCGCCGCCCGCCGCCCCGACCGGCCCATCGGCGGCTGGATCGGCTGGTTCGGGTCGATGTTGCGGGCGACCAGGAAGAACTCCATTTCCGGCGCCACGATGGGCCGCCAGCCGCGCTCGGCGTAAAGCTCGACCACCCGCTTCAGCACGTTGCGGGGCGCGACGGGCACGGCGCGGCCCTGCTGGTCGCAGACGTCGTGGATGACCTGCAGCGTCACGTCGGCGGTCCAGGGCGCGGCCGTCGTCGTCTCATAGTCGGGGATCAGCACCATGTCGGGTTCGGTGAACGCGCCCGACGGGTTGTCGGCCCATTCCCCGGTGATGGTCTGCAGGAAGATGCTGTTGGGCAGGTAAAAGCTTTGCTGCCGCGCGAACTTGGACGCGGGCATCGCCTTGCCGCGGGCGACGCCTGCGATATCGGGGACGATGCACTCGATCTCGTCCAGGCGGCGCCCTTCGATATAGTGGCGGGCGGCGGCAGGGATGTTCGTCAGCCAGTCCGACATGGGAAACTTTCCGCCGGCACCGGGCCGGCTGTTGTGAATGACAGGTCAGGGTGCCGGAACGATGCCGGCCAGCGGGTGGCCCTGTCCGTCCAGGGCCGCGATCACGCCCGCGCGGTCGCCGGGAGGGCGGTTCTGGCTGGCCTTCCACTTGCCCCGCATCGACGCGACGGGCAGTTCCAGACCCACGATGCCGCGCAGCTGGGCGGCGACAAAGGCGGCGGGCGCGTCGGTCACGGCCCAGGGCCGGGCGGCCCCGGCCTCGTGCGCGTCGGTCAGGGCGGATACCTGCGCCAGCAGCCAGTCGGCGTCGTCGATGACGCGGGGCGCGCCGCGCGCCTGCACCGTCAGATAGTTCCACGTCGGCACGACCCGGCCGTGTTCGGCCTTGGACGCATACCAGCCCGGCGAGACATAGGCCTGCGGCCCTTGGAACACCGCCAGCACCGGCGCGCCCGCCCGCAGGTCGTCAAGCTGCGGGTTGGCGCGGGCCAGATGGGCGCGCAGCACCTGCGCGGCCGGATCGAGCTGCATGGGGATCAGGTTCGCGGTCAGCCCGCCCGGCCCGTGGGTGATCAGCGTGGCCAGCGGGTGCGCGGCGATCAGCGCCGCCATGACGGCGGGCCGATCCTCGGCGAACGCGGGCGGGACATACATCAGGCGGCCCCCCGCCGATCCTTCCGTTGCTGCGCGGCCTTGAAGAACGCCTCGATCCGGTCGACCACGGGGCCGGCGTCGGCCTGCCCGCGCCGGGCGCGGGCGCGGTCGATCAGCGGCCCGGGCACCGATCCGGCGCGATGTTCCATCAGCCCGTCGATGACGTCGTCGCCGAACTCGGGGTGGGCCTGCACGGTGAACGCCCGGTCGCCATAGACCAGCGCCGCATTCTCGCAGAACGCATTGCTGCCCAGCGGCTCGGCCCCCGGCGGCAGGGCGGTGACCTGATCCTGATGCCAGGCGTTCAGCGTCACCACCTGGTCGCCGAAATCGTAATCCTGCGGCCCCACGGCCCAGCCGCCCGGATGCTTGTCCACGCGCCCGCCCAGGGCCTGCGCGATGATCTGGTGGCCAAAGCAGATGCCGACCAGCGGCACGCCCGCGTCATGGGCGGTGCGGATAAAGCCTTCCAGCGGCGGGATGAAGGTGTGATCCTCATACGCGCCGTGGCGCGACCCGGTGATCAGCCACCCGTCCGCGTCGTGGACGGTGGCAGGAAACTGCATCGCTTCGACGTGATAGCTGTCGAAGTCAAAGCCCCGCCCGGCCAGCAGCCGCACGAACATGTCGTCATAATCGCCGACCTCGCCGCGGATGACCTCGGGCGACTGGCCGCATTTCAGGATGCCGATCCGCATCGAAGACTCGCTGGTTTGTTCGGCGACACGTTAGGCGCGGGGCAGGGGGCGCCGCAAGGGGGGCGTCTGCGCCAAAGGGCCGGGTGGCTGTCGGCGCGTCCGCCGTGATAGCGTGCCGCCGAACGAACAGGAGAGATGCCCATGCCCGGACTGCGCCCCGACGTCGATCCCGACGGTCTGCTGGAGTTTTCGGTGGTGTTCACCGACCGCAGCCTGAACCACATGTCGCAGCGGTTCCAGCAGGTGATGCGCGACATCTCGGCCACCGCGACCGAGGTCTATGGCGCGGCGGCCGTGGCGCTGGTGCCCGGCGGCGGCACCTGCGCGATGGAATCGGTGGCGCGGCAGTTCGGGCGCGACGCCCATGCGCTGATCGTGCGCAACGGCTGGTTTTCCTATCGCTGGACGCAGATATTCGAGGCCGGCGGCTTCGCCCGCGACACCACGGTCGTGATGGCGCGCCCGGCCGGGAACGATCCCCGCCCCGCCTATGCCCCTCCGCCCATCGAGGAGGTGACGGCCCGCATCCGCGAGACCCGCCCCGACGCGGTGTTCGCGCCCCATGTCGAGACCTCGGCCGGGCTGATCCTGCCCGACGACTATATCGCGGCGCTGGCCGATGCCGCGCACGAGGTCGGCGCGCTGATGGTGCTGGACTGCATCGCCTCGGGCGCGATCTGGGTGGACATGGCCGCGACCGGCGTCGACGTGCTGATCTCGGCCCCGCAAAAGGGGTGGAGCGCGTCGCCCTCGGCCGGGATGGTGATGCTGTCGGACCGCGCGGTCCAGCGGCTTGACGCGACGGTCAGCGACAGCTTTGCGCTGGACCTGAAGAAATGGCGGTCGATCATGGCGGCCTATGAGGGCGGCGGGCACGCCTATCACGCGACGCTGCCGACCGACGCGCTGGTCGGGCTGCGCGACGCGATGGCCGAGACGCGCGACATGGGGCTGGACGCCGCGCGCGACGCGCAGCAGCGGCTGGGCCGCGCCGTCCGGGACGAGCTGGCGCGGCGCGGCATCCGGTCCGTCGCCGCGGACGGGTTCGGCGCGCCGGGCGTGGTGGTCAGCTATACAGACGACCCCGACATCCAGAACGGCCGCAAGTTCGCCGCCCAAGGCATGCAGATCGCCGCGGGCGTGCCCCTGCAGGTCGGCGAGGGCGCGGATTTCCGCACCTTCCGGCTGGGGTTGTTCGGGCTGGACAAGCTGCGCGACGTGGACGCCACGATGGCCCGCCTGACGGCGGTGCTGGACCGCGTGCTGTAAACCGGCGCCGGGCGCGCCGCTGCGGGGCGCCCGGCATCCCCGGCTCAGACCGTGTCCAGATACAGCTCGACCGTCTCCTCGTCCGACAGCTCGGCCATATAGTGCAGCTCCTGCCGCTTGGTCATCACCAGGTTCCCGATCAGGTGATCGGGAAAGATGCGGCGGATCTGGGGGCTTGTCTCGAACGCGTCGATGGCCGCGCCCCAGTCGGTGGGCAGCTGCGCCAGCCCTTGGTCATAGGCGTTGCCGGTGATCGGGGGTGGGCAGTCGGCCCGATCCTCGATCCCGTTCAGCGCCGCGCCCAGGATGGCGGCGACCGTCAGATAGGGGTTCACGTCGCCGCCCGGCGTGCGGTGTTCGATCCGCCGCGCCTTGGGGCCGGACGAGGGGATGCGGATCGCCGAGGTGCGGTTCTCATACGCCCAGCCGATCCCCGTCGGCGCGTGGGCGTTCGGCACCAGCCGGTCATAGCTGTTCTCGTGCGGCGCAAACAGCAGCGTCGAACCCGGCATCGCCTCCAGGCAGCCCGCGACCGCGTGGCGCAGCACATCCGACCCGGCGTTCGTTCCGTCGTCGAAAATGTTCCGGCCGCGCGCGTCCAGCACCGAGAAATGCATGTGCATCCCCGATCCGTTGAACAGCTCATAGGGCTTGGCCATGAACGACCCGGCAAAGCCGAAGCGGCGCGCCAGCCCCTTGACCAGCTGCTTGAACAGCCAGGCGTCGTCCGCCGCCTTCAGCGGGTCGGGCTGGTGCATCATGTTGATCTCGAACTGCCCCGGCGCGGCCTCGGAAATGGCGGTGTCGGCGGGGATGTCCATCGCCTCGCACGCTTCGTAAAGCGCGGTGAAAAAGCGGTCGAACGCGTCCAGCGCGCGCAGGGACAGGGTTTCCGCCCCGGTGCGGCGCTTGCCCGACCGGGGGCTGCGCGGCACCCGCAGGTCGCTGCCGGAATCGTCGATCAGGAAGAACTCAAGCTCGGTCGCCACCACGGCGGTCAGCCCGGCCGCCTTGTAGCGTTCGACCACCCGCGCCAGCGCCTGCCGGGGATCGCCGTCATAGGGGCGTCCGTCGGGGTGGAACATCCAGATCGGCAGCAGGCCGGACGGCGCATCAAGCCAGGGCATCGGCATGAAGCCGCGTTCCGTCGGCATCAGCAGCGCGTCGGGGTCGCCCGCCTTGAACACAAGGGGGCTGTTCTCGACGTCCTCGCCCCAGATGTCCATGTTCAGGACGGAATACGGGAACTTGGTTCCCTCGGTCAAAAGCTTGTCGGCAAAGCGGGCCGGGATGCGTTTGCCGCGCGCGACGCCGTTCAGATCGGCGGCCGCCACGCGGATCGTCTTTACCTCGGGATGTTCCCTCAGCCAGTCCATGTGTCACCTGATGATGTTCGGCCGATAGCGCAGCCGCTGGACGGCACCCGGCAAATGCCGGTTCAGCCGCCTGTTGACGACCCCGAAAAGGGCAATCAGCCCCAGGGTCAAAAGGATGAAATAGCCCGCCACGATGGGATAGGCGACAAAGGGGTTAAAGGTCTTGTCCGCGAAATAGCTGGCGTAATACAGGCTGTCGCCCTTTTGCTGGAACGCCGGAAAGCCCGAGAAATAGACCAGCGTCGTGGCGTGGAACAGGAAGATCGCCTCGTTGGTATAGGCGGGCCAGGCCAGCCGCATCATCGTCGGCCAGACGATGCGCCGGAACCGCGCCCAGCCGGTCAGGCCATAGGCGTCCGCGGCCTCGAGATCGCCCTTGGGCACGTTGCGCAGCGCGCCGTGAAAGATCTCGGCCGAATAGGCGGCGGTGTTCAGGGTCAGCACGATCAGCGCGCCCGCCCAGGCGCGCGCCAGCCAGCCGGTGGGCAGCGTCACACCCAGAAACGACAGCCCGTCGCGCGGCAGCAACACCAGCGCCGAATAGGCCAGGAAGAACTGGATGAACAGCGGGCTGCCGCGAAAGACAAAGATGAACGCCTCGGCCGGGCGGCGGACCCAGGGGTTGCGGCTGGCCTTTCCCAGCGCCAGCGCGTTGGCCAGCACGAACCCGGCCGCCAGCGCCAGCGCGCCGAAATAGATGTTCCAGATCAGCCCCGACCCGATCAGCGTGACTTGCTGGCACAGGGTGAAATCGCTGCGCGGCAGCAGCCGTTCGCCGATGCCGATCGCGCGCAACCCGTAATCGGCGATGGTCTGCAGGCACTGGTTCATGCGGGCGTCCCGGTCTTGCGCAGCGCCTCGCCGGCCAGGGTGGCCTGCCCGCGCGAAAGCCGCGCGGCCACCCGGTCGATCAGCCGCTGCGAGACCCAGGTCATCAGCAGATAGAAGACCAGCAGCGCCAGGAAATACCACACCCGCCAGTCGCCGTGGGGATAGGCATAGGTGGTGGTCTTGGACCCGCCCAGCTCGCGCGCCCAATAGACGATGTCCTCGACCCCCAGAAGGAACAGCAGCGGCGTCGCCTTGACCAGGATCATCCACAGGTTCGACAGGCCCGGCAGGGCATAGGTCCACATCTGCGGGATCAGGATGCGCCGGTCGATCTGGCGCGGGGTCATGCCATAGGCCTCGGCTGTTTCCAGCTGCGCGCGGGGCACCGCCCCCATCGCGCCATAAAGGACGTTGGCGGCGAACGCGCCGAAGACAAAGGCAAAGGCCGCCACCGCCAGCCCGACGCCATACAGGTCATGCACCCATTCCGGGCTGACCGATAGCGGCATCTTGGCGGGCGCGCAGACGACGAACTCGTTGCCCTGCCGGACCGGCACCGAGGGATCGCACAGGAACCGCGAACGCAGCCACTCGATCCCCTGATCCAGCGCGATGGGCACGAAAAGGAAGAACACGATGTCCGGGACGCCCCGCACGATGGCGGCATAGCCGCGCCCCAGCCAGCGCAGCGGCGCGATCTGCGACCGCGCGGCCAGCGCGCCAAGGAACCCCAGCAGCAAGGCCAGCGGCGCGGTCAGCACCAGCAGCAGCAGCACCGTTCCGAACGACCCATAGAACAGCAGGTGCGTCCCCGAGGTGAGGTAGCACAGCATCCAGTTCAGGCCGTTCAGGGCACTGGGATCGGCGCATTGGGCGAACATCGGTGCGTCGCCGCCACCCCGCGCGGGGCGGCGGCTTTCCGTTCAGGGCATCAGTTCGACGGCTGCGCCGGCGCGGCGGCAGCGTCGGACGTCACAGCGTCGGCCCCGGCAGCGTCGCCCCCGGTGGCGTCGCCGGCAAAGGTCTTGGCCTCGGCCCCCAGCCACTTGACGATCATCGCGTCCAGCGTGCCGTCGGCTTTCATGTCGGCGATGGCCTTGTCAAAGCGCGCCTTCAGCTCGGTGTCGGACTGGCGCATCCCGATGCCCAGACCCTCGCCCACGACCACCCGGTCCTGGCCCTCGACCCAGACCAGCTCATCCGAGTCGCGCTCGAACGGGACGAGGAAGTCGCGGTCGGCGAACACCGCCTCGGCCTCGCCGTTGCGGACGGCGGCGATGGCCTCCTCGCCGGTGGCGAACTCGATCAGCGTCGCGCCGGATTCGGCGACGAATCCGGCCTGAATGGTGTTCGTCTGCGCGGCCACCACGCCGGCAATGTCGGCGTCCGGCGTCAGCGCCAGATAGGCCGAGGGCGGGGGCGGCGTATAGGCGTCCGAAAAGGCGATCGACTTCCTGCGCTCGTCGGTGATGTTCATCCCCGCCATGATCGTGTCATAGTTCGAGCTGACGAGGTTCGGGATGATCGAGTCCCAGTCGTTGCGGACCCAGGTGCATTCCGCGCCGATACGCTTGCACAGCTCGTTGCCCAGCTCGATCTCGAAGCCGTCCACATCGCCTTTTTCATTGACGAAGTTGTAGGGAGGATAGGCGCCCTCGGTGCCCATGCGCAGCGGCTCGGCAAGCGCCGCGCCGGCGGTCAGCGCCAGAACGGCGGCGGCGGTCAGCAGGTTCTTCATCGTGGTCTCCCGTTGGTCATGTCTCAGGCGACCGTGGTCGCGTTGAGGAATTGGCGCAACCGGTCGGTCCGGGGTGCGCGGAAAATCTGGTCGGGCGGCCCCTGCTCCTCGATCCGGCCCTGATGCAGGAACACGACATGATCGCTGACATCGGCGGCCAGCCGCATGTCGTGGGTGACCAGGATCATCGTGCGATGTTCGGCCGCCAGATCCTTGATCACCTTGACGACCTCTTGCTGCAACTCGGGGTCGAGGGCGCTGGTCGGCTCGTCGAACAGCAGCGCGCGGGGTTCCATGCACAGCGCGCGGGCGATGGCGGCGCGCTGCTGCTGGCCGCCGGACAGCTGCGCGGGCCAGGCGTCCGCCTTGTCGCCGATGCCGACCTTGGCCAGCAACGCGCGGGCGCGGGCCTCGACCTGGGCCGGGGGCTGACCCAGCACGGTGACGGGCGCCTCGGTCACGTTCTGCAGGATGGTCAGGTGCGACCACAGGTTGAACTGCTGGAACACCATCGACAGGTTGGTGCGGATGCGCGTGACCTGCGTCCGGTCGGCGGGCGTCCGCTGGGCGCCGGTGCCGGTCCAGCGCACCGGCTCGCCCTCGAACAGGATGTCGCCGGCCTGACTGTTTTCCAACAGGTTGCAGCAGCGCAGCAGCGTGGATTTCCCCGACCCCGACGATCCGATCAGCGTCACGACATGGCCGCGCGGCGCGGTCATGTCGACGCCCTTCAAGACCTGAAGCGGGCCATAGGCCTTGTGCAGGCCGCGGATCTGGATGACCGGCGGACCGCTGTCGGCAGAAACCGGGCTGGGGTTCGGAAGAACGGCGTCAACGGTCATGATCGGGTCATCTGGCGCGATTCCGGGCCGGATTGCAACGGTGTCGTGACGCCGATGCCGCCGGGGCAAGCGCCGGCAGCGGTCAGGCCTGACCGCCCACCGCGGCCGGGCCCAGATGGTCGGGCTGTCCGTCGCGCTCACGCTCGACCCGTTGGCGCGCGGTCGCACTTTCCACGTCGCTGACGCCCAGCAGGTTGGCCGCCAGCCGGACGGCCGCGTCCTCCTCGGGGCTGCGGTGGCCGTCGGCCAGCGCCACGTCCCACAGGGCGCCGATCACCTCGACCCGGCGTTCCAGCGGGATGCGGTCCTTGATGGCGCGGGTGAACCGGACCGTGTCGGGGGCCTCGGCCTCGATCATCTCGGCGGCGGCGCGGCGGTCGGCGGCGGCCGAGGCGTCCAGATGGCGCCGATGCGCCAGCAGGTGATCGATGCGCGCCCGTTCGGCCGCGCCATAGCGTTCGTCCGCCCGCGCGACGCGCACCAGAAGGGCTGCGACGGCAAGTTCGGCGTCATCGGGCGCCAGCGACTGGTCCGGCGCGTCCTGCGAAAAAAGGCGAGTCAACAGGTTACGAAACATGACACCATTTCAGCCAAGTAGGGTGGCGGACGCAAGATGGCGCGTTTGAACGAACGTCAATCGTGATCGGGCGCATCCCAACCCGCAAAGATCGCCAGATCGGCGGTGCTGCACGGCAGTCGCAGCGCCATCGCCCGGCGATATTCGGGGCTGTCATAACACGCGTGCGCAGCCTGGACAGTGGGAAACTCGATCACCACGGTCCGGCCGGGCATCGCGCCCTCGGCCACCCGCGCCTCGCCGCCGCGGACCAAGAACCGGCCGCCGTATTTCTGGAACGCGGCCGCGTTGGCCTGGCGATAGGCGTCATAGGCGGCGGGATCGTCCACCGTCACATGCGCCACCCAGTAACCTTTCGGCATCAGTATCTCTCCGGCACATACAGGTCGCGCGGCAGCACCTCGCGTTCATAGTCGGGGTTGAACACGCGGTCGGGCAGCGCGACGGGATCGTGGAAAACCTCGGTATAGGGGATCAGGCCCAGCAGATGGTCGATGCAGTTCAGCCGCGCGCGTTTCTTGTCGTTGCCGGGCACGATATACCACGGCGCCTCGGGGATCGAGGTGCGCTCGAACATGTCCTCCTTGGCCTTGGTATAGTCCTCCCAGCGGATGCGGGATTGCAGGTCCATAGGCGACAGCTTCCACTGTTTCAGCGGATCGTGGATGCGCATGAGGAACCGCATCTGCTGTTCCTCGTCGGTGATCGAGAACCAGTATTTCACCAGCCGGATGCCCGAGCGGACCAGCATGCGCTCGAACTCGGGGACGTCGCGGAAGAACTGCTCGACCTCATCCTCGGTGGCGAAGCCCATCACCCGCTCGACGCCCGAGCGGTTGTACCAGCTGCGGTCGAACAGCACGATCTCGCCGCCCGAGGGCAGGTGCGGCACATAGCGCTGGAAATACCACTGGGTCTTTTCGCGGTCGGACGGCGCGGGCAGGGCCGCCACGCGGGCCACGCGCGGATTCAGCCGCTGGGTGATGCGCTTGATCGCGCCGCCCTTGCCGGCGCTGTCGCGCCCCTCGAAGATGACGACGACCTTTTCCTTGTGATGGCTGACCCAGTCCTGCAGCTTGATCAGCTCGGACTGCAGGCGCAACAGCTCGCGGTAATAGATCTGGCGCGGCAGCGGATTGGGATGCAGCGCCTTGTAGTCGGCGATGATCTTTTGGGGGATCAGCGCATCCTCAAGGTCCAGCTCGAAATCCTCATCAAGCGCCTCTTCCATCGCAAGGGTGTTGAGATCGTCCGACATGGTTTTCCCTGGCTGATCGCGTGGCTGCTTGAACCATGCAAAGATGACGGAATTGCGACAGCTGGCAAGGGCGGGGTGGCGTGTCGCGGCTGGCGAGGGCCGCGCCCCGGCGCACCCGCGTTGTCGGGGCAAGGGGAGCGGCGGTTCCGTCAGCGTCGGTTCCGGAGGCCGCGTGGTTCCGGTCGCGTCCCGAACTGGGCTGGGCCGCTGAGCGGGCTGGGCTGGACTGGCCGGCGCCGGGGCGGATGCCTGCCCGACGCGCAGGCGACCGGCACCCGGGCGGATGCCCGGCCCGGCGGGCGTGGCGACCGGCATCCCGGCGGATGCCCGGCCCGGCGGGCGTGGCACGTTCGGCTCATCTCGTGCGCGATACCGCAGGCGCGGACCCCGCAGTGTAGCGGAGGGAAACGGGCGCGACCCGGCAGGTTGCGCCCGTTCCGTTTCTGCCCGCGCCGGGGTGTCCGGCTGTTCGTCGCGGCGCCCGCAGGGGCCGCGGCCGCTCACTCTGCCGTCAGCAGGGGCGGGCGGTCCTTGGTCAGGCGCGGGGTCGAGGGGCCCTCGATGTCGAAGACGCATTTGTCGTCCTCGATCCGCACCCGGACCACGCCGCCCTTGGTCAGCCGGCCGAACAGCAGTTCCTCGGCCAGCGGCTTCTTGATCGATTCCTGGATGACGCGGCCCAAGGGGCGCGCGCCCATCCGGTCGTCATAGCCCTTTTCGGCCAGCCAGTTCGCGGCTTCCGGAGTCAGCTCGATGTGGACGTTGCGGTCCATCAGCTGCGCTTCCAGCTGCAGGATGAACTTTTCGACCACCTGCACGATGATGTCGCGCGACAGGGCCGCAAAGCTGATCACCGCGTCCAGGCGGTTGCGGAACTCGGGCGTGAAGGTCCGCTCGATCGCCTCCTTGTCCTCGCCCACGCGGCGGTCGCGGCCGAACCCGATCGCGGCCTTCGCCTGGTCGGCCGCGCCCGCGTTCGAGGTCATGATCAGGATCACGTTGCGGAAATCCACCTGCCGGCCGTTGTGGTCGGTCAGCTTGCCGTGGTCCATCACCTGCAACAGGATGTTATAGACATCCGGGTGCGCCTTCTCGATCTCGTCCAGCAGCAGCACGCAATGCGGGTGCTGGTCCACGCCGTCGGTCAGCATGCCGCCCTGGTCAAAGCCGACATAGCCGGGGGGCGCGCCGATCAGGCGGCTGACGGCGTGCTTCTCCATGTATTCCGACATGTCGAAGCGCAGCAGTTCCACCCCCAGCGTGCTGGCAAGCTGCTTGGCCACCTCGGTCTTGCCGACGCCGGTCGGGCCGGCGAACAGATAGTTGCCGATGGGCTTTTCCGGCTCGCGCAGGCCGGCGCGCGACAGCTTGATCGCGCTCGCCAGCGCCTCGATGGCGTTGTCCTGGCCAAAGACCAGCCGCTTGAGCGTCTTTTCAAGGTCGCGCAGCACCTCGGCATCGTCCTTGGTGACGTTCTTGGGCGGGATGCGGGCGATCTTGGCGACCACCGCCTCGATCTCTTTCGGGCCGATCACCTTGCGGCGCTTGCTTTCGGCCACGACATGCTGGGCCGCGCCCGCCTCGTCGATCACGTCGATTGCCTTGTCGGGCAGCTTGCGGTCGTGGATGTAACGTGCCGACAATTCGACCGCGGTCCTGATCGCCTCGCTGGTATAACGCAGGTCGTGGTGCTTTTCGAAGCTGGGCTTGAGGCCCATCAGGATCTTGATCGTGTCGGGCACCGTCGGCTCGTTCACGTCGATCTTCTGGAACCGGCGGGCGAGCGCGCGGTCCTTCTCGAAGTGCTGGCGGAACTCCTTGTAGGTCGTGGACCCCATGCAGCGCAGCTTGCCGCCGGCCAGCGCCGGTTTCAGCAGGTTCGACGCGTCCATCGCCCCGCCGCTGGTCGCGCCGGCGCCGATGACGGTGTGGATCTCGTCGATGAACAGGATCGCGTCGGGATGCTCCTCAAGCTCCTTCACGACGGCCTTCAGCCGCTCCTCGAAGTCGCCACGATAGCGGGTGCCCGCCAGCAGCGCGCCCATGTCCAGCGAATAGATCGTGGCACCCTTCAGCACCTCGGGCGTCTCGCCGCGGGTGATCTTCAGCGCCAGCCCCTCGGCGATGGCGGTCTTGCCGACGCCGGGGTCGCCCACCAGCAGCGGGTTGTTCTTGCGCCGGCGGCACAGCACCTGGATGCAGCGTTCCACCTCGTCGGCGCGGCCGATCAGCGGATCGACGTCGCCGCTGGTCGCCTTGCGGTTCAGGTCCACGCAGTATTTCGCCAGCGCGCTGTCGTCGGACTTGCCCGTCGCCGCGTCGTCCTTGGCGGTTTCGCCGTCGGCGCCCTGGACGCTGCGCGGTTCGGAGAACGACGGGTTCTTGGCGACGCCGTGGGCGATGAAATTGACCGCGTCATAGCGGGTCATGTCCAGTTCCTGCAGGAAATAGGCGGCGTTGGATTCGCGTTCGGCAAAGATCGCGACCAGCACGTTGGCGCCCGTCACCTCGGACCGGCCCGACGACTGGACGTGGATCGCGGCGCGCTGGATCACGCGCTGGAACGCGGCCGTCGGCACCGCCTCGGACCCTTCGATGTCGGTGATCAGGGTGGACAGGTCGTCCTCGATGAAATCGGTCAGCAGGCGGCGCAGTTCGCCCAGATCGACGTTGCAGGCGCGCATGACCTTGACCGCGTCCGCCTCCTCGGTCAGGGCCAGCAGCAGGTGTTCCAGCGTGGCCAGTTCGTGCCTGTGCTGGTTGGCAAGCGACAGCGCGGCGTGGATGGCCTGTTCCAGGGTGTTCGAAAATGACGGCACGAGTCGGCTCCTGTCAGTCGGCTGGCGGTCTGGGCCCGATTGTGGGCCCACCTGACCAGACTGTCACGATACAGTTAAGAATTGGTGCATTTCGTCCGGGCGCAAGCTGTATTCTGCGACATGCCGGCCGAAACTGCGGCGGTTGAGGCTGATGTGATCACGCGCGGGGGCGATTTCAACCGCGTCCTAGCCGCGAAACCCGTCCTTCCCGGCCCGCAGCCGGGCAAAGGCCGACAGCGCGCTTTCGTCCGGGCGGGCCAGTTCGGGCGCGCGCAGGAACGGGTTGGTGGCCTTTTCCTCACCCAGCGTCGCGGGCGAACAGGGGCGCCGGCCTGCCGCGACCGCGTCGATGCGCGCCCGCAGCGCGGCGTTGTCCGGGTCCACCGACAGGGCGAACGCCCCGTTTCCACGGCAATAATCGTGCCCCGAGCAGACCAGCGTGTCATCGGGCAGCGCCGCCAGCCGCGACAGGCTGTCCCACATCTGCGCGGCCGTCCCCTCGAACAGGCGGCCGCAGCCCATCGCCATCAGGCTGTCGGCGGTAAAGACCAGCCGCGAGGCCGGAAAATGGAACGCGACATGGCCCACCGTATGGCCGGGCACGTCGATGACCGTGACATTCTCGCCGCACACAAGCGCCGTCTCGCCCGCCACCAGCGCGCGGTCCAGCGGCGGCAGGCGGTGCGCGTCCGCGCCGTTGCCCCAGACCTGCGCGCCGGTTGCGGCGACGATTTCGGGGACGGCCTGTATGTGGTCGTCGTGGTGGTGGGTCAGCAGGATCGCGTCCAGCCGCCCGCCGATGCCGTCCAGATGGGCCAGGATCGGCCCGGCCTCGGGGGCGTCGACCAGCACCGTCTGCCCGCCGCCCTGGACAAGATAGGCATAGTTGTCGGACAGGCAGCGGATCGTGTGGACCGTGGCCGGCATTGGCACCCCCCGGTTGTTCTGGCACCGTCAGCCAAGCCGAAACCCGCCGGGGACGCAATGCATCACGACGTCATCGACCTGCGCGCCTTCTACTATCAGCGGGCGCTGGGCCGCGCGGTCCAGCGCATCCTGCGCGACCGCATGGCGGTGCTGTGGCCGGCCGAGGGGACGACCGGCATGACCGTCGCGGGCTATGGCTTTGCGGTGCCGCTGCTGCGCCCCTATCTGGCCCGTGCGCGCCGGGTCAGCGCGCTGATGCCGGGTCCGCAGGGCGTCATGGGCTGGCCGCCCGGCGCGCCCAACCGCACCGTGATGTGCGACGAGGATGCGTGGCCGCTGGAAACCGGGAGCGTGGACCGGCTGGTCATGCTGCACGGGCTGGAAACCGCGGACCACCCCGCCGCCCTGCTGGCCGAGGCGTGGCGCGTGCTGGGGCCGGGCGGGCGGATGCTGGTCATGGCGCCTAACCGGGCCGGGCTGTGGGCGCAAAGCGAGGCGACGCCTTTCGGGCTGGGGCGCAGCTATACCCGCGGACAGCTGGACGCGCAGGCGCGCGCGGCGGGGTTCGTGACCGAACGCACCGGGGCGGCGCTGTATATCCCGCCCTCGGACCGGCGGTTCTGGCTGAAAAGCGCGCAATGGTGGGAACGGACGGGGACGCGCATCGCATCGGTGCTGGTCGCGGGGGTGGTGCTGGCCGAACTGACGAAACAGGTTCACGCCCCGGTCGGGCCGGGCAGCCGCGTCAGAGTGCCCAGCCCCCTGCAGGTGCTTGAGGGGATTCGCCGTCCCCGCCCGGCCGCCCCGTCGGTCCCGCGCGGCCCCGCGCGCGGGCCGGGGATCTGAAGCGATTCGCACAGCTGCGCGCAGGGTAAAGGGCGCTGTTTGCCGGGGTCCGGACCGCGCCCGCAGGGTCGTTTTCCACAGCTTGCGCCCACGCCCGCGGCCGCGTTAGCGCAACCCGTCCGACTTTGCGCCCGGGCATGGATTTTCAGCCCCCCGAACAGTTGCGAGCCCCAGCATGTGCTGCTAGAGACGCCGCAGATTTCAGGGACCGGCCCGGCCTGACCGGCGCGGTTCCAATGTCCGCGCCCCGCGACTGACCGGCCTGCCGCCGGCCCGGCCTGCGGGGTTTCGCGCTAACCAAAGGGGTGTCCGTGGCCAATACCGCGTCTATTTCCGCCAACATCGCCGGGCGTTACGCGCAAGCCGTGTTCGATCTGGTCAAGGAACAGGGCGCGGTCGACGCGCTTGCCCCCCAGGTCCAGGCGCTGGGCACGGCGATCAGGGACAGTGCCGACCTGCGCACGCTGATCGGCTCGGCCGTGTATTCGCGCGACCAGCAGGAAACCGCGATCGGCGCCATCGCCGACCGCATGGGCCTGACGCCCGTGCTGGGCAACACGCTGCGGCTGATGGCGCAGAACCGCCGCCTGTTCGCGCTGCCGCAGCTGGTCGACCGGCTGTCGGCGCTGATCGCCGAGGCGCGGGGCGAGGTGACGGCCGAGGTCGTGGCCGCCGCCCCCCTGAGCGCCGAGCAGGAACGCCGCCTGACCGAGACGCTGGCCTCGAAATCCGGCAAGACGGTGAAACTGAACACCCGCGTCGATGAGACCCTCATCGGCGGAATGATTGTCAAGCTGGGCTCGCAGATGATCGACAGCTCGATCCGCTCGAAGCTCGCTTCCCTGCAGAATGTCATGAAAGAGGTCGGATAATGGGAATCCAGGCTGCCGAGATTTCGGCGATCCTCAAGGATCAGATCAAGAATTTCGGTCAGGACGCCGAGGTGGCCGAGGTCGGCCAGGTGCTGTCGGTCGGCGACGGCATCGCGCGCGTGCACGGTCTGGACAAGGTTCAGGCCGGCGAGATGGTCGAGTTCCCCGGCGGCATCCGCGGCATGGTGCTGAACCTTGAAACCGACAACGTCGGCATCGTGATCTTCGGCGACGACCGTTCGATCAAGGAAGGCGACACCGTCAAGCGCACCCGGTCCATCGTGGACGTGCCGGTCGGCCCGGCGCTGCTGGGCCGCGTCGTGGACGCGCTGGGCAACCCCATCGACGGCAAGGGCCCGATCGACGCGACCGAGCGCCGCGTGGCCGACGTCAAGGCCCCCGGCATCATGCCGCGCAAGTCGGTGCACGAGCCGATGGCGACCGGCCTGAAATCGGTGGACGCGATGATCCCCGTCGGCCGCGGCCAGCGCGAGCTGATCATCGGCGACCGCCAGACCGGCAAGACCGCCATCGCGCTGGACACGATCCTGAACCAGCAGAACTATAACGGCCGTGAAAACGACGGCATGAAGACGCTGCACTGCTTCTATGTCGCCATCGGGCAAAAGCGGTCCACCGTCGCCCAGCTGGTCAAGAAGCTGGAGGAAAGCGGCGCGATGGCCTATACGACCATCATCGCCGCGACCGCGTCCGAACCCGCGCCCATGCAGTATCTGGCCCCCTATGCCGCGACCGCGATGGCGGAATATTTCCGCGACAACGGCAAGGACGCGCTGATCATCTATGACGATTTGTCCAAGCAGGCCGTGGCTTACCGCCAGATGTCGCTGCTGCTGCGCCGCCCGCCGGGGCGCGAAGCCTATCCGGGCGACGTGTTCTATCTGCACTCGCGCCTGCTGGAACGTTCGGCCAAGCTGAACGAGAGCCACGGCGGCGGCTCGCTGACCGCGCTGCCGATCATCGAGACGCAGGCGGGCGACGTGTCGGCCTATATCCCGACGAACGTGATCTCGATCACCGACGGCCAGATCTTCCTTGAAACCGACCTGTTCTTCCAGGGCATCCGCCCGGCCGTGAACACCGGTCTTTCGGTGTCGCGTGTGGGTTCGGCCGCGCAGACCAACGCGATGAAATCGGTCGCCGGTCCCGTGAAACTGGAACTGGCGCAGTATCGCGAGATGGCGGCCTTTGCGCAGTTCGGGTCCGATCTGGACGCGGCGACGCAAAAGCTGCTGAACCGCGGCGCCCGCCTGACCGAGCTGATGAAGCAGCCGCAGTATTCGCCGCTGACCAACGCCGAGATCGTGGCCGTCATCTATGCCGGGACCAAGGGCTATCTGGACGCCGTCCCGGTGCGCGAGGTCGGCAAGTGGGAACAGGGGCTGATCCAGTTCATGCGCAACCAGCATTCCGACGTGCTGGACTGGCTGACCCGTGAGGATCCCAAGATCAAGGGCGAGGCCGAGACCCGGCTGAAAACCGTTCTGGACGCCTATGCCAAGACGGCAGCCTGAGGAGTAGGGGACAATGCCCAGCCTCAAGGATCTGAAGAACCGGATCGGCAGCGTCAAGAACACGCGCAAGATCACCAAGGCGATGCAGATGGTCGCCGCCGCCAAGCTGCGCCGCGCGCAAGAGGCGGCCGAGGCCGCGCGCCCCTATGCCACCCGCATGTCGGCGGTCATGGCCGGGCTGACGGCCGCCGCCGCCGGGTCCGAGGGCGCGCCGCGCCTTCTGGCCGGGACCGGGTCGGACCAGCGCCATCTGCTGGTCGTCCTGACCTCGGAACGCGGTCTGGCCGGCGGCTTCAACAGCTCGATCGTCAAGCTGGCCCGCCAGCGTGCCGAGGAGCTGGCCGGGCAGGGCAAGACCGTCGCGATCATGACCGTGGGCAAGAAGGCCCGCGAGCAGCTGAAGCGCGAGCATGGGCAGCGGTTCGTCCATCACGTCGATCTGTCCGAGGTCAAGCGCGTGGGCTATGAGAACGCCCGCGGCATCACCGACGAGATCCTGAACCGTTTCGACGGCGGCGATTTCGACGTGGCGACGCTGTTCTACAGCCGGTTCGAATCCGTCATCAGCCAGGTGCCGACCGCCCGCCAGATCATCCCCGCGGTGATCGAGGGCGGCAGCGACACCGGCGGCGCCAGCGCGCTTTACGACTATGAACCCGGCGAGGAGGCGATCCTGACCGAACTGCTGCCGCGTTCGGTGGCGACCCAGGTCTTTGCCGCGCTGCTGGAAAACGCCGCGTCCGAACAGGGCGCGCGGATGACCGCCATGGACAACGCCACGCGCAACGCCGGCGACATGATCGACCGCCTGACGACCGTCTACAACCGGTCGCGGCAGGCGGCGATCACCAAGGAACTTATCGAAATCATTTCGGGCGCCGAGGCGCTCTGACCGAAACGCAGGGGTAGAAGATGGCAGCCACAGGCAAGATCACCCAGGTCATCGGCGCGGTCGTGGACGTTCAGTTCGACGACCACCTGCCGGCGATCCTGAACGCGCTGAACACCGAGAACAACGGCAAGAAACTGGTGCTGGAAGTCGCACAGCACCTGGGCGAGAACACCGTCCGCGCCATCGCGATGGACGCGACCGAGGGTCTGGTCCGCGGCGCGGCCGTGACCGACACCGGCGGTCCGATCATGGTGCCGGTGGGCGACGTCACGCTGGGCCGCATCCTGAACGTCGTGGGCGAGCCGGTCGACGACCGCGGCCCTGTCGGCGACAGCGAGAAACGCTCGATCCACCAGCCCGCGCCCGAGTTCGCGGCGCAGGCCACCAGCTCGGAAATCCTCGTCACCGGCATCAAGGTCATCGACCTGCTGGCGCCCTATTCCAAGGGCGGCAAGATCGGCCTGTTCGGCGGCGCGGGCGTGGGCAAGACCGTTCTGATCATGGAACTGATCAACAACATCGCCAAGGTTCACTCGGGCTATTCCGTGTTCGCCGGCGTGGGCGAGCGCACCCGCGAGGGCAACGACCTTTACCACGAGATGGTGGAATCGGGCGTCATCAAGGAAGACAACCTGGCGGAATCGCAGGTGGCGCTGGTTTATGGCCAGATGAACGAGCCTCCGGGGGCGCGGATGCGCGTGGCGCTGACCGGCCTGACGCTGGCCGAACAGTTCCGCGACCAGTCGGGCACGGACGTTCTGTTCTTCGTGGACAACATCTTCCGCTTTACCCAGGCGGGTTCCGAGGTGTCGGCGCTGCTGGGCCGCATCCCGTCGGCCGTGGGCTATCAGCCGACGCTGGCCACCGACATGGGCACGCTGCAGGAACGCATCACCTCGACCAAGGCGGGGTCGATCACCTCGGTGCAGGCGATCTATGTTCCGGCCGACGACCTGACCGACCCGGCGCCCGCGACCTCGTTCGCGCACCTCGACGCCACCACGGTGCTGTCGCGCGCGATCTCGGAACTGGGCATCTATCCGGCGGTTGACCCGCTCGACTCGACCTCGCGGATCCTCGATCCGGCGGTCGTCGGCGAGGAACACTACGGCGTCGCCCGCGACGTCCAGGGCATCCTGCAGAAATACAAGTCGCTGCAGGACATCATCGCCATCCTCGGCATGGACGAGCTGTCGGAAGAGGACAAGCTGACCGTCGCCCGCGCCCGCAAGATCCAGCGTTTCCTGTCGCAGCCCTTCGACGTCGCCAAGGTGTTCACCGGGTCCGACGGCGTGCAGGTTCCGATCGAGGACACGATCCGCAGCTTCAAGGCGGTGGTCGCAGGCGAATACGACCACCTGCCCGAGGCGGCCTTCTACATGGTCGGCGGGATCGAGGACGTGAAGGCCAAGGCGCAGCGCCTTGCGGCCGACGCGGCATAAGGGGGCGACATGGCCGACACGATGCAGTTCGACCTGGTGTCGCCGGAACGGAACCTCGTGTCCGTTCCCGCGCGCGAGGTGCGGCTGCCGGGCATCGACGGCGATCTGACCGCCATGCCCGGCCACGCCGCGACCATCGTCACGCTGCGGCCGGGTCTGGTCACGGTCGTGGACGGGCAGGGCACGGCGACCGAGTTCGCCGTGACCGGCGGCTTTGCCGAGATCACCGGCGACAGCGTCAGCCTGCTGGCGGAACGCGGCCACGCCCGCGCGGACATCACGCAGGACATCTATAACGAGATGATGCGCGACGCGCAGCGCGCCAAGCAGAGCGCCGAGGCAAGGCGCGGCACGGCGGGCGAGGAATTCGTCGCCGCCGCCGCCAAGATGCTGGGCGACATGGAGGCGTTGGGCACCCATATCGGGCTGGACCCGAACCAGTCCACCGTCCCGGACTGACCGCGCAAGTCGCGGCGCAAACTGGATAAAATGCAAGCCCCGGCATTTCGCCGGGGCTTTTCATGTCATACTCACCCCCAGGACGGCGGGGCGACTCGCGCCCGCCGCAACCTGACGGAGAGTGTCCCATGCTGCGGTTCGACCATGCCGCGATCGGCGTGCTGCGCGGGTCGCAGATCCTGTTCTCGGCGTTCGAGGACGGGGGCGAGATGTGGACTGGAGAGGGCGCGCGGTCGGTGCGCTTTCCGGTCAGCTTTCCACAATCCTTCCTGTCGCCCCCGGTCGTTCATGTGGGGTTGGGCATGTGGGACATGGGTGTCGGGCACAACCAGCGCGCCGACATCGCCCCGGTCGAGGTTGGCGAGGCCGGGTTCGTGCTGCTGTTCAAGACATGGGGCGACACGCAGGTCGCGCGGGTGCGCGCGGACTGGATCGCCATCGGCCCCGTCCCGCATCTGGACACGTTCGACGTCGATTAAGGCGGGGACCATCCGCTTGTGGTCAGGCCCGGTCCAAGTTGGCGGCGATCAGCCCCGCCACCGCGTCGGGATGGGTCAGCGGCGCCATGTGGCCCGCGCCGGGCACCGTCGCGCGTCCGACATCCGCCATCCGCGCCGCCAGCGCCTCGGCGATGGAATGTATCCCGGGGGGCGACTGCGCGCCCGAGATCAGCAGCACCGGCGCCTCGATCGCCTCGATCCCGCCGTCGCGCAGGATGCGGCCCCGGTCGTCGTAAAGATCGGGCATGCTGTCCAGCACCGTCGCCATCTGCGCCTGCATCTGCGCGCGGGCGGGTGCCTGCGCGGCGTCCGGGTCGGTCCCGCCCCAATGGCGCATGAACATGCGCGTCGCACCGGCGCGGTCGCCGGCGGCCTCGGCCGCGAGCAGCCGGTCCATCAGCCCGTCCGCGTCGCGGTCGCGGGCGGGCAGGGCGGCGAACAGAACCGGCTCGACCAGGGTCAGGCTGCGGATCGCCTGCGGTGCGGCGACGGCGATCCGCAAGGCCACGACCGCGCCGAAGCTGTGCCCGATCAGGTCCAGCGGCCTGTCGATGGCGGCGCCCACCAGCCGCGCCGCCGTGGTGGTGATGTCGGGGCCGGGCCCCGGCTGCCATGCGGCGCTGCGGCCGTGTCCCGGCCAGTCCGGCGCCCGCAGGTCGATGCGGCCGTCCAGCCGGTCGGCGATCGGTCCCCAGCTCCTGCCGCTGCCCAGCATGCAGTGCAGCGCGATGGCCGGACGGTCCGCCGCGCCGGGCCAGTGCCGCCAGTGAACCCCGTTCACAGCGTCGCCAGATGGCGGTCCAGGAACGCCAGCCGGTCCTGACCCCAGAACCGCTGCCCGCTGTCGGTCACGACATAAAAGGGCGAGCCGAAGACCCCCGCCTCGACCGCGCGTTCAAGGTTGCGGCCATAGGTTTCCGCGCCCACGAACAGCCCGCGGTCGGCCAGCGCGGGATCAAAGCCCGCGTCCGCCAGCGCCTGCCGGATGACCGCATCGTCGGCGATGTCGCGGCCATCGGCAAAGCGCGCGGCCAGCAGCCGCTGCACCAGCCCGGCCACGTCGCCGCCCGCGTCCTGCGCGGCGATGATGGCATAGGAAGACGGCGCCATGTTGGTCATCGCCACGTCCATCCGCAGCGGCATGCCCAGGTGATCGGCCCAGCGGGGCAGTTCCTGGGCGCGGTATTCCATCCTTGACCGGTGACGGTCGGCCGGACGCGTGCCCCCGGTCCGGTCGAACAGCTGCAGGATGTCCAGCGGCCGATAGGTGATCTGCGCGCCGTGCCGCGCCGCGATCTGTTCCAGCCGGTCGCCGGCCAGATAGGCCCAGGGGCTGATCGTCCCGAAGTAATAGTCGATCTGCGCCATGCTGCACCCCTTCGCCGGTTTGCCGGGACGCTATCGCGGTGCTAATCGGGGCGCAATCGCGCGATTCCCCCGCCCGCCCGCGGACCCAAGACCGGAGATCCCATGCCCGCCATGACCGAACCCAAGCTGATCGCCGGCAATGCCAACCGGCCGCTGGCGACCGCCATCGCGCGGCGCATGTCGATGCATCGCGGCATGAACGTCACACCCGTCGATGCTCGGGTCGAACGGTTCAACGACCAGGAAATCTTTGTCGAGGTGTATGAGAACGTGCGCGGCGAGGACATGTATATCGTCCAGCCCACGTCGAACCCGGCGAACGACAACCTGATGGAGCTGCTGATCATGGCCGACGCGCTGCGCCGGTCGTCGGCCGCGCGCATCACCGCCGTGATCCCCTATTTCGGCTATGCCCGCCAGGACCGCCGCGCCAAGGCCCGCACGCCGATCAGCGCCAAGCTGGTCGCCAATTTGCTGACCGAGGCGGGGGTGGACCGCGTCCTGACGCTGGACCTGCACGCCGCGCAGATCCAGGGGTTCTTCGACATTCCCGTGGACAACCTTTACGCCGCGCCGATCTTTGCGCTGGACGTCATGCACCACTTCAAGGGCCGGATGGACGATCTGATGGTGGTGTCCCCCGACGTCGGCGGCGTGGCGCGCGCGCGAGATCGCGGCCCGCATCAACGCGCCGCTGGCCATCGTGGACAAGCGCCGCGAAAAGGCCGGCGAGATCGCGGACATGACCGTCATCGGCGATGTCGAGGGCAAGACTTGCATCATCGTGGACGACATCTGCGACACCGCCGGAACGCTGGTCAAGGCCGCGCAACTGCTGGTCGATCACGGCGCGACCGAGGTGCACGCCTATATCACCCACGGCGTCCTGTCCGGCCCGGCGGTGGACCGGATCGAGAAATCGGTCATGAAATCGCTGGTCATCACCGATTCCATCGAACCCTGCGAGCGGGTGAAGACCGCCCGCAACATCCGCATCGTGCCCACCGCGCCGCTGTTTGCGCAGGCGATCATGTCGATCTGGAACGGCACCTCGGTGTCCAGCCTGTTCGAACTGGACACGCTGCAGCCGGTCTATGAGGGGCTTTATTCGGCGATGTAAGCGTCAGGGCCGCGATGGTGCGTGGGGGACCACGCACCCTGCGGGGCGCCCGTCATCACCGGGAAGCGATGCGTGGCCCTGCCCACCCGGGCCGCGTCACAGCGCCCGCCAGCCGATGTCGCGGCGGTGGAAACCCTGCGGCCAGTCCACCGCATCGACCAGCGCATAGGCGCGGTCCCGCGCCTCGGCCAGCGTCGCGCCGCGGCCGGTGGCGTTCAGCACCCGCCCGCCCGCCGCGACGATGCGGCCGTCAACCTCGGCCGTGCCGGCGTGGAACATCATCTGCAGGGCGGATTCGGGTGCGCCGTCCAGCCCGCCGATGGCCGTTCCCCTGACCGGGTCGCCGGGATAGCCGTCGGCCGCCATCACCACCGTCAGCGCGTGATCGTCGGCCCAGTTGGCCGAAACCTCGGCCAGCCGCCCCTCGGCGCAGGCCTGGATCAGGTCCAGCGCCTGCGCGCCCAGCCGCATCATCAGAACCTGTGCTTCCGGGTCGCCGAAACGGACGTTGTATTCGACCAGCCGCGCGCGCCCGTCCCGGATCATCAGCCCGGCATACAGCACGCCTTGGAAAGGTGTGCCACGGCGCGCCATCTCGTCCACCGTCGGCTGGACGATCTGCGCCATCACCGCGCGCTGGATCGCGTCGGTCAGCACCGGCGCGGGGGAATAGGCCCCCATGCCGCCGGTGTTCGGCCCGGTGTCGCCCTCGCCGACGCGCTTGTGGTCCTGCGCGGTGCCGATGGGCAGGCAGTCGCGCCCGTCGCACAGGACGAAAAAGCTGGCCTCCTCGCCCTCCATGAACTCCTCGATCACGACCTCGGCCCCGGCCGCGCCGAAGGCGCCGCCAAGCGCGGCATCGACGGCGGCACGGGCCTCGCCCTCGGTCATGGCGACGGTCACGCCCTTGCCGGCGGCCAGCCCGTCGGCCTTGACGACGATGGGCGCGCCCTGCGCCGCGACGTAATCGCGGGCGGCGGCGGCGTCGGTGAACCGCGCCCATCGGGCGGTCGGCGCGCCGCAGGCGTCGCAGATTTCCTTGGTGAAGGCCTTGGACGCCTCCAGCATGGCCGCCGCGCGCGACGGGCCGAAGACGGAAATCCCGGCGGCGCGCAGCGTATCGGCGACGCCCGCGGCCAGCGGCGCCTCGGGGCCGATCACGACCAGGTCGATGGCGTGTTCCTGACAGAAATCCGCCACCGCCGTGTCATCGGTGATCGCCAGATCGGCGCAGCGCGCGATGGCGGCGATGCCGGGGTTGCCGGGCGCCACGATCAGCCGGTCGCATTTCGGGTTCTGCCGGATCGCCCAAGCCAGCGCATGTTCGCGCCCGCCGCCGCCAAGGATCAGGATATTCATGGGACAACCCCTCTGCTGTCGGTGGGGCTTTAGGGGGATCGGCTCAGCCCGGCAAGGGCCGGCCGCCCTCAGCCCAGCACGCGCATGGCGGCGGTCAGCCCTTCCAGCGTCAGCGGCATCATGCGGCGCTGGAAGATCTCGGCGATCATCCCGATCGACGGCGTGTGCCCCCAGTGCTGGCGCGGAACGGGGTTCAGCCACACATGGTCGGGCCAGGTCTCCATCGCGCGGCGCAGCCACAACTGCCCCGGCTCGGGGTTCCAGTGTTCGTTCGCGCCGCCGGGCGCCACGATCTCATAGGGCGACATCGACGCGTCGCCGACGAAGATCACCTTCCAGTCGCGGCCGAACCGGTGCAGCAGATCCCAGGTCGGGACCGTCCGGTCCCAGCGGCGGCGGTTGTCGCGCCACACCGCCTCATACAGGCAGTTGTGGAAATAATAATGCTCAAGATGCTTGAACTCGGACCGCGCGGCCGAGAACAGCTCGTCCACGACGCGGACGTGGTCGTCCATCGACCCGCCCACATCCAGCAGCAGCAGCACCTTGACCGCGTTGTGGCGTTCCGGGCGCGTCTGCACGTCGATATAGCCGTGATCGGCGGTGGCGCGGATCGTCGCGGGCAGGTCCAGCTCGTCCGCCGCGCCGTGGCGCGCCCACTGCCGCAGGCGTTTCAGCGCGACCTTGATGTTGCGGGTGCCCAGTTCCACGCTGTCGTCGAAATCGCGAAACTCGCGCTTGTCCCACACCTTGACGGCGCGGCGGTGGCGGCTTTCGGTCTGCCCGATCCGCACCCCTTCGGGGTTATAGCCATAGGCACCAAAGGGCGAGGTGCCGGCCGTCCCGATCCATTTGCTGCCACCCTGATGGCGGCCCTGCTGTTCGGCCAGGCGCTGGCGCAGTTTTTCCATCAGCGCCTCAAAGCTGCCCGCGCCCTCGACGGCGGCCTTTTCCTCGTCGGTCAGCAGTTTCTCGGCCAGCTTCTCCAGCCACTCGCGGGGCAGGGCGGTCTCGCTGACCAGCGCCTCGACCGGGACGGTTTCAAGACCTGCAAAGCTTTCCGCAAAGGCCCGGTCATAGCGGTCGATGTGGCGTTCGTCCTTGACCAGGATGGCGCGGCCCAGGGTGTGGAAATCGTCCACCGACCAGCCCGCCACCCCCGCCTGCATCGCGCCCATCAGGTCCAGCCATTCCCGCAGGCTGACCGGAACCCCGTGCCGGCGCAGCGAGTCGAGAAAGGGCCGGAACACGGCGTCAGCCCCGCATGGCGCGGTCGATCAGGATCGTCACGAACAATCCGGCGATCGCCAGCGCGATGGCATGCACGGCGGCGTATTGCAGCCGGTCCTTGCCGTTGCCGCCCCGCTTGCGCGCGCAGATCGCCCAGCAGGGCGCCAAGAACAACGGCGGCGATGACGATCATGGGCAATCCTTGGGTTCGCCGCGGTTCTAGGGCGGGGCGCCGCGCGGCACAAGGGCCGGACCCGATGCGGGGTCCGTCTGCGGCGGGCAAATTTCTGCCCAAGGGTTGATCGGCGCGCGGCGCGCGTCTAGCTTGGGGATAACTTGATAGTGGAGGGCGTTCGTCATGGCGCCCAGGCGTCCCGCGGGTGCGGACGCGTTCCCGATACCGACGGTTGAGCCTGCCTGCGCCCGCAAGCCCGACGACGCGTCGCTTTACGCGGCGCTCGATCTGGGCACCAACAGTTGCCGGATGCTGATCGCCCGCCCGACGGGCAGTCAGTTCCAGGTGATCGACAGCTTCTCGAAACCCGTCCAGCTGGGGCTGGGGCTCGAGGCATCAAACCGCCTGTCGCGCCAGTCCATGGCGCGGACGGTGCATGCCCTGCAGGTCTGCCGGCGCAAGCTGGACAGCCACGGGGTCACGCGCATGCGCCTGGTCGCGACCGAGGCGTGCCGGCGCGCGCGCAACAGCCGCGATTTCCTGCGCGCGATCCGGCGCGAGACGGGCCTGCCCGTCGAGGTCATCGGCGCCGAGGAAGAGGCGCGGCTCGCCGTGATCTCGTGCGCGCCGCTGGTCAGCCTGCGGACCGAACAGCTGCTGGTCGTGGACATCGGCGGCGGCTCGACCGAGCTGGTCTGGATCGACCTGTCCGGGGTCGAGCCGCCCGAGCGGCCGCGCGCCATCATGCGGCTGGCCGACGGCTTTGGTGGCGCCGCGCCGGGCGGCGCCCGTGTGGTGGACTGGATCAGCGTGCCGCTGGGCGTGGCGACGCTGCGCGACCAGTTCGACGACGTCGAGGACGACCCCGGCCGCTTTGCCCTGATGAGCTGGCATTTCGAGGAGATGCTGGCCAATTTCTCGCCCTATGCGACGGCCCGCCTGCCGGCCGAGAACTTTCAGATCATCGGCACGTCCGGCACGGTGACGACGGTCGCGGCCAGCCACCTGGGGCTGAAACGCTATGACCGGACGAAGGTGGACGGGCTGGTGATGACCACGACGCAGATCGACCGGGTGATCCATGACTATCTGGCGCTGGGCCCGGAAGGGCGGCGGACCGACCCGCGCATCGGGCGCGAACGCCACGCGCTGATCATGTCGGGCGCGGCGATCCTGCAGACGCTGATGCGGGTCTGGCCGACCACCCGGCTGTCGGTGGCCGACCGGGGCCTGCGCGAGGGCTTGCTCTATGCCCAGATGGTGCGCGATGGGGTGCTGGCGCCCGAGGGGCTGAACGGAGTGGCATGATGGCGGACGGCAGCAAAAGCGGCGGCGCAGGTGGTGGCGGGGCAGGCGGCGGAGGCGCGGGCAGCCGCGCCGGCAAGGCCAGTTCGGGCCGCGGCCAGCGCGACCTGCGGGTGCGTGTCAAGACCGCCAAGGGGCGCAAGCTGTCCAGCACGCTGTGGCTGGAACGGCAGCTGAACGACCCTTATGTCACGCGCGCCAAGCGCGAAGGCTATCGCGGCCGCGCCGCCTTCAAGATCCTCGAACTGGACGACCGCTATGGTTTCCTGAAGCCCGGCGCCCGCGTGGTGGACCTGGGCTGCGCGCCCGGCGGCTGGTGCCAGGTCGCCGTGGCCCGGGTGAACGCGCTGGGGGAACGGTCGGGCAAGCCGCGCGGCACGGTGCTGGGCGTCGATCTGCAAGAGGTGGACCCGATCGCGGGCGCCGAGATCCACCAGCTGGACTTCCTGTCCGACGACGCCGACGCGCTGGTCAAGGGCTGGCTGGGCGGGCGCGCCGACGTGGTGATGTCGGACATGGCGGCGTCCGCGTCGGGCCACAAGGGCACCGACCACCTGCGCATCGTGGCGCTGGTCGAGGCGGCGGCGCAGTTCGCCTTTGACGTGCTGGAACCGGGCGGCACCTTTGTCGCCAAGGTGCTGGCGGGCGGCGCGGAACAAGGATTGCAGGCGATCCTGAAGCAGAACTTTGCCAAGGTGGCGAACGTCAAGCCCCCCGCAAGCCGGTCGGATTCGTCCGAGAAATTCGTCGTCGCCTCGGGGTTCTGGGGTCGGCCGGACGACACGCGGGGCGGCGCGGGGCATGCCGGCGCGGATGGCGATGCCGCGCCCACGTCTGATGACGGGCAGCCCGCAGCCTGAGCCGGGCGCCGCCGGGGACGCCGAGCAGGCTTGCGGGGATTACGAGGCCGCGATTCGGGGCGATGAGGGACAGCCCGCCGCCTGAACCGGGCCGCGCCGGGGACGTCGGGTAGGCTTGCGGGATCACGAGGGCCGCGACTCGGGGCGATGAGGGACAGGCCGCCGCCTGAACCCGCCCTCGCCGGGGTTGCCGGGCAGGCTTGCGGGGATCACGAGGCCGCGCCTCGAACGATGAGGGGCAGCCCGCAGCCTGAACCCGCCCTCGCCGAGGACACCGGGCATGCTCGCGGGGATTACGACTCGCGTCTTGGGGGGATGAGGGGCTGCCCGCCGCCTGAACCGGGCCTCGCCGGGACGCGGAGCAGGCTGGCGCGGATCGCGATGCCGCGCCCATGCCCGATGCGTCACACGCTTCAAACCGGGCGGAACGCCTCGGCCGGATGGCCGGTCGCGGCCATGAAACTGCGGTTCAGGTGGGCCGCGCCGGTGAATCCCAGCTCATCTGCGATCTGGCCCAGGCTGCGGGTCCGGTCTGCCAGCAGCGCGCGGGCGCGCGCCAGCCGCAGGTCATAGCTGAGATCCAGCGCGCCGCGTCCACGCTGCGCGCGGCAGGCCCGGTCCAGCGCCCCGGCCGAGGTTCCCAGCGCGTCCGCCAGATCGGCCAGCGTGCGGCCCCGGCCCAGTTCGCGCCCGGCCAGGTCGATGAAATCCGCGACCAGCTGCCGGTCCCGCGCCGGCCCCTCGACCGGCTGACCCGAGGCGAGCCGGTGCAGCTGCGCCGAGATCAGGCCGATGCGGCAGGCCGCCGTCGCCGATGCCACCGGGTCCGCCGCCCGCGCGGCCAGCGCCGCGAGATCGGCCGAGAACGCATCGCTTGCGCCCGTGCCGACGACCATCGCCGCCGGCAGGGGCACGTCCAGCCCGGCGGCGCAAGCGGGGGTCATCAGCAGCACCTGACCGGCGGCGCCCGGCTGGGGCTGGGCGGCAAAGGCGGTGCCTGCGGGGATGAAGATCACGTTCCCCTGGCCATGATCGGCGTGGCCGCCGGGCAGAACGATGCGCATTATCCCCGCCGTGACCCGGATCAGCGCGTGATCGCCCCGCACCCGCGCCGCCCGGCGGCCCGTCCCGCCCCAGACAAAGCTGTCCAGCGGCACCAGCCGGACGCCGGTCGCGGGCGGGCGCGGCCGGGCGGCATAGGGCCGCAGGGTGGGCGCCGGGCCAGGGTCGTTGGCGGGAATGCGCGGCGCGGGCGCGGACGGCTTGGCAGGCGCAATCACGCTTGGGTCCAGCACCGATGCGGGGGCGCGCAGGGGGGCGCCCGCGTCCCGGGGCGGTGTGTCCAGTTGGCGAAGCGGATCGAAGCTCATCTTGGCGGCCTGCGGGCAAGGTGTTGCAAACGAACGACTAAGCCTGCGGTTGCGTTCCGCAATGAGATAATGTCAGCAATGCAACACAATCTGTGGTTGTGGCGGCCGCGCCACGTGGCAGGGTCAGACTGACGCGGCCACCGGCCGCCAGTCCCGCATCCGGCCCCGGAACCAGATGCGCTGCGACTTGGCGTATTGGCGGGTGGCGATCACCGCGCGGTCGTGAGCCTCGGCCAAGGTGGCGCGGCCCGTCAGATGCGCGACCAGCTCGGCCGCGCCGATGGCGCGCGCCCATTGCGCGGCAGGGAACCAGTGCGGCAGCACGGCGCGCACCTCGTCCAGCGCGCCCTGGTCCAGCATGGCGTCGAACCGGGCCTCGATCCGCTGCGCCAGCCGGTCGCGGTTGGCCTGGATGACCAGCCGCGCCGCAGCGTCCGGGCCGATCAGCGGGGCGGGCGTGTCCGCCTGCCAGTCGGCCAGCCCCCGTCCCGTGGCCGCCAGCACCTCCCACGCGCGCTGGACGCGGGCGGGGTTGCGCAGGTCGATCCCGGCGGCGGTGGGGGCGTCCAGCGCCGCCACCATCTCGCCCAGCCCGCCCGCCGCCAGCCACGCATCGCCGCGCGCCCGGATGCCGGGGGGAACCGGCGGGATGACGGCCAGCCCGCGGGTCAGCGCCGTCAGGTAAAGCCCCGTGCCGCCCGCCACGATCAGCCGCTGGCCGGTGGCGATCAGGGCCGCGACCTCGGCCAGCCAGTCGCCCACGGAATAGGCGCGGTCCGGCGCGACATGGCCGTAAAGCAGATGCGGCGCGGCGGCATGGTCCGCCGCCGTGGGCCGCGCGGTCAGCACCCGCCAGCACGACCACACCTGCAGCGCGTCGGCGTTGACGACGACGCCGCCCTGCCGGGCCGCGATGGCCAGCGCCAGCGCCGATTTGCCCGACGCGGTCGGCCCCGCGATCAGCACATGGCGCGCGGGATCAAGGGTCGCGATGACGCCGCCCGGATCGGCCGCGCTCAGCATGGTGTCGGGGGGCGCGGGCGCCGCCGGGTCATCTGGTTGAACATGGCCCCTGTCTGCGCCATTTTGCGCGCCAGGGAAATCAGCACGGGTGCCGCCATGACCAACGAACTCGCCTCGGCGTCCAGACCCTTCAACCGGGTGATGCTGAAGATCTCGGGCGAGGCGCTGATGGGCGACCAGGGATACGGCCTGCACCCGCCGACCGTCGCCCGCATCGCCGACGAGGTCGAGGCGGTCCACGCGATGGGCGTGGAAATCTGCATGGTGATCGGCGGCGGCAACATCTTTCGCGGGCTGCAAGGGTCCGCCCAAGGGATGGAGCGGACGACCGCCGACTATATGGGGATGCTGGCGACCGTCATGAACGCGCTGGCCGTGCAATCCGCGCTTGAGGCCAAGGGCCTGCATTGCCGCGTCATCAGCGCCATCCGCATGGACGAGGTGTGCGAGCCGTATATCCGCCGCCGCGCCATCCGCCATCTTGAGAAAAAGCGCATCGTCATCTTCGCCGCCGGCACCGGCAACCCGTATTTCACCACCGACACCGCCGCCACGCTGCGCGCGAACGAGATGAACTGCGAGGCGATCTTCAAGGGCACCAAGGTGGACGGCGTCTATGACAAGGATCCGACCCGCCATGCCGATGCGCAGCGTTACCAGAACGTCAGCTATGACGAGGTGCTGCAAAAGCACCTTGCGGTGATGGACGCGTCGGCCATCGCGCTGGCCCGCGACAACAACCTGCCGATCATCGTGTTCTCGCTGGACGAGCCGGGCGGGTTCTGCGGTATCCTGTCGGGCAAGGGCACCTATACGCGGGTCCACGGCTAGGCCCCGGAACCGGCCCGGCGCGCGTTCGTTGAGGGACACGCAGCGCGAGGCGACCATGTCCGACCAGATCCCCCTTTCCTCTGACGCAAGCGCGGTTGAACCCGAACTGGACGCGGCGCGGCGCGACCACACGCACGAGGTCGCGCCCGACCTGGCCTATCGCCGGCTGGGCATCGTCAACGTGGTCTTCGTGGGGCCGGCGGGGGCGGGCGACCGCGAATGGGTGCTGATCGACGCGGGGCTGGCGGGCACCGCCGGCCTGATCCGCAGCGCGGCCGAGGCGCGGTTCGGCGAAGCCTCGCGCCCGGCGGCGATCGTGATGACGCACGGCCATTTCGACCATGTGGGCGCGCTGGAACAGCTTGCCGGCGAATGGGACGTCCCGGTCTATGCCCACCCGCTGGAACATCCCTATCTGAACGGCAGCGCCGCCTATCCGCCCGCCGATCCCGGCGTGGGCGGCGGGCTGATGGCGCGGCTGTCGCGGCTGTATCCGACGCGGCCGGTGGACGTGGGCGCGCGGTTGGCCGCGCTGCCCGAGGACGGCAGCGTGCCGTTCCTGCCCGGCTGGCGCTGGATTCATACCCCCGGCCATTCCGTCGGCCACGTCTCGCTGTGGCGCGAGGAGGACCGCGCGCTGATCGTCGGCGACGCCTTCTGCACCACCGGGCAGGAGTCCGCCTATGACGTGGCCGTGCAGCAGCCGCAGATGCACGGCCCGCCGATGTATTTCACCATCGACTGGGACGCCGCCGAGGCGTCGGTGCGCAAGCTTGCGGCGCTGGAACCCTATCTGGCGCTGACCTTCCACGGCCAGCCGATGCGCGGCGCCGAGATGCGCGACGCGCTGCACCGGCTTGCCGCCGGGTTCCGCACGGTCGCCGTTCCCGAAAAGGGGCGGTATGTGGACGCGCCGCGCCGCGCCTCGGACGGCAGCGCCTATGAGACGCCTTGACCGCCGCAGGACGGCGGCGGACCTATACAACCCCGGCCTGAACCGGGTATAGGACCGAAAACAACCTGCGAGCAGAGCAATGGCCGACGATATCGAGATCGACACGGACGACATCGAGCGCCGGATGAAGGGCGCGATGGACAGCCTGCGTCACGAATTCTCGTCGCTGCGGACCGGGCGCGCCTCGGCCAGCATGGTCGATCCGATCATGGTGGACGCCTATGGATCGCCCACGCCGCTGAACCAGATCGGCACGGTGAACGTGCCCGAACCCCGGATGGTCACCATCAACGTCTGGGACAAGGCGCTGGTCGGCAAGGCCGAAAAGGCGATCCGGGAAAGCGGGCTGGGGATCAACCCGCAGCTGAACGGCACGATCATCATGCTGCCCATCCCCGAGCTGAACGAAGAACGCCGGCGCGAGCTGACCCGGGTCGCCGCGCAATACGCCGAACACGCCCGCGTGGCCGTCCGCAACGTGCGCCGCGACGGCATGGACCAGATCAAGAAGGCCAAGGCCAAGGGCATGGCCGAGGACGACCAGAAGTTCTGGGAGGTCTCGGTGCAGGAACTGACCGACAAGATGATCGCCGAGGTGGACAAGGCGCTCGAAGCGAAACAAGCCGAAATCATGCAGGTCTGATCCCGATGCCCGCCGATGCCGCGCCGGTTCAGGCGACCTCGTTTTCCGGCGGCGGGGGCCGCGCCCGCCACGTCGCCATCATCATGGACGGCAACGGGCGGTGGGCCACCGAACGCGGCTGGCCGCGGCTGGTCGGCCACCGCCGCGGGGCGGAGCGGGTCAAGCAGGTCGTGCGGGCCTGCCCCGAACTGGGCGTGGACTGGCTGACCATCTATGCCTTCTCGACCGAGAACTGGAAGCGCTCGACCGAGGAAGTGCTGGGCCTGATGGGCATCTTCGCCCGCTATATCCGCCGCGAGGCCGAGGCGATGTCGGCCGAGGGCGTGCGGATGCGGTTCATCGGCGGGCGCGAGCGGCTGGACCCCAAGCTGCAGACGCTGATGGCCGGGATCGAGGCGCGGACCGCCGGCAACACGCGGCTGAACCTGACCGTCGCCATCAACTATGGCGGCCGGGACGAACTGGCGCGCGCCGCCACCCGGCTGGCCGGCCGCATCGCCCGGGGCGAGATCGCCGCCGCGTCCGAGGCCGACCTGGCCGCGTGTCTGGACACCGCCGGCCACCCCGACCCCGATCTGGTGATCCGCACGTCGGGGGAGCATCGCATCTCGAACTTCCTGCCGTTCCAGGCGGCCTATTCGGAATACGAGTTCACGCCTGTCCTGTGGCCCGACTTCACCCCGGCGCATCTGGCCGAGATCCTGGGTCGCACAAGCCAGCGCCAGCGCCGTTTCGGCGCGGCATGACGCCGCCCGCGCCCCGCGTCGGACCGCCGGGCCGCTGGCCCGATCTGGCCGAGCGGGTGGGCTCTGCCCTCATCATCCTTGTCGCCGGGGCCGCGCTGCTGGTGATGCCCGTCATGGTGGCAAGCGCGGGGATCTCGATCCTGTTCGCCGCCCTCGTGTGGGAGCTGACGCGCCTTGTCGTGCCCGCGCCCGCGCAGCGGCGGGTCGTCGGCATCGGGCTGCTGGCCGGGCTGGCGATGGCCGCCACGCTGTTTGCCGGGTCATGGGGCGCGCTGGCGCTGATCGTGCCGCTGGCCGTCGGCACCCCGGTCGCCCGGCGCGAGCTGCGCCCGGCCTATGTCGGCTTTTTCATGCTGATGGTGCTGGCCGCCTGGGGCCTGTTGTGGGTGCGGCTGACCTTTGGCCTGGGCGAGGCGCTGTGGATCGTCGCGCTGGTCGTGCTGTCGGACGTGCTGGGGTATTTCGTCGGCCGCAGCGTCGGCGGCCCCAAGTTCTGGCCCGCGATCAGCCCAAAAAAGACCTGGAGCGGGACGGCCGCCGGCTGGATCGGCGCGGCGGTGCTGGGGCTGGTGCTGTTCGCCCTGGGCCTTGCCGAACCCGGCGTGATCGTGATCGGCCCGCTGCTGGCGTTCGCGGGCCAGATGGGCGACATCGGCGAAAGCTGGATCAAGCGCCGCGTCGGCGTCAAGGACAGCTCGCGCCTGATCCCGGGCCACGGAGGGTTGATGGACCGCTTTGACGCGATGGCCGGATCGCTGGCGGCGGCGACCCTGCTGGGGCTGGCCGGCAGGCTGCCCGTGGTCGGCTGACATGCGCAGCGTCTCGATACTGGGCGCGACCGGATCGGTCGGGGAAAGCGCATTCGACCTGCTGATGCAGTCGGGCGGTCCCGCGCGCTGGCGCGTGGTGGCGCTGACCGGGGGGCGCAACGTCGCGCGGCTGGCCCAGATGGCGCGGGCGCTGGGCGCCGAACTGGCGGTGATCGCGGACGACACGCTGCTGCCCGCCCTGCGGGACGCGCTTGCCGGCACCGAAATCGAGGCGGCGGGCGGTGCGCAGGCGCTGATCGAAGCCGCCGACCGACCCGCCGACTGGGTGCTGTCGGCCATCGTCGGCGCGGCGGGGCTGGCGCCGGGCCTGCGCGTGGCCGAACGCGGCGGCGTGCTGGCGCTGGCCAACAAGGAAAGCCTGGTCGCCGCCGGTCCGCTGCTGATGGGCACGGCGGCCCGCACGGGCGCCACCATCCTGCCGGTCGATTCGGAACATTCCGCCATATTCCAATGCCTTGATCGGAACAACATCGAAGCGGTCGAGCGCGTCACGATCACCGCGTCCGGGGGTGCGTTCCGCGACTGGCCGCTGGAACGGCTGGCCCATGCCACGGTGGCCGAGGCGTCGTGCCATCCGAACTGGACGATGGGGCAGCGCATCACCATCGACAGCGCCTCGATGTTCAACAAGGCGCTGGAAGTCATCGAGGCGCATGAGTTCTTTGCCCTGCCCGCCGGCCGCATCGCGGTGCTGGTGCATCCCGAATCCATTGTCCACGCGATGGTCAGCTATGCCGACGGCGGGACGCTGGCGCATCTGGGGCCGCCCGACATGCGCCACGCCATCGGCCACGCGCTGCACTGGCCGCGCCGGGAACCGCTGGGGCTGCCGCGGCTGGATCTGGCCGCGCTGGGCAGCCTGACGTTCCGCGCGCCGTGCGAGACGCGCTGGCCCGCGCTGGCGCTGGCGCGGCAGGTCATCGCGTCGGGCGGCGCGGCGGGCGCGGTCTTCAATGCCGCCAAGGAACAGGCGCTGGACGACTTCATCGCCGGGCGCATCCGCTTTACCGACATGGCGCCTGCGGTGGACCGCGCGCTGGCGGCGGCGGCGGGCCGCGCCGGGTTCGGCGCCAGCCCCGACAGCCTTGCGGCGGTGCTGGACTGGGACCGGCAGGCGCGGCGCGACGCCGCCGCGGTTCGCGGCGTGGCCGGGCAGGGCGCGGCATGATCCAGGATATCATCGCGGCGGGCGGCGGGCTGGTCTGGACCATAGCCTCGTTTGTCGTCGCGCTGTCGATCATCGTCGGCGTCCACGAATACGGCCATTACATCGTCGCCCGCTGGTCCGGCATCCGGTCCGAGGTGTTCTCGCTGGGCTTCGGCCCGCGGATCTGGGCGCGGCGCGACCGGCGGGGCACCGTCTGGCAGGTCGCGGCGATCCCGCTGGGCGGCTATGTCCGCTTTCTGGGGGACGAGAACGCGGCCAGCGCCGGGCCGGGGCAGGCGGTCGATCCGCGCCTTGCGCGCCAGACGCTGGCCGGCGCGCCGCTGTGGGCGCGCTTTGCCACAGTGGCGGCGGGGCCGGTCTTCAACTTCGTGCTGGCGATCGCGGTCTTTGCCGGGGTCATGCTGTGGCAGGGCGTGGCGACCGACCGCATCGTGGTGGGCGGGCTTTCCCCGGCCCCGCCCGGCGTCGTCAACGAACTGCGCCCCGGCGACGAGGTGCTGGCCGTGGGCGGCCAGCCCGTCGCGGACTGGGCCGGGCTGTTCCGTCTGGCCCCCACGCTGCCGGCGGCATCCCCGCAGGACTGGACCGTGCGGCGCGACGGCGTCGAACTGACCGTCTCCGGTCCCGACCCGATGCCCGCGCGGATTTCGGGCGTCGCGCCGCGCAGCCCGGCGGCCGCCGCCGACCTGCGCGCGGGCGACGTGATCCTGGCCATCGACGGCCAGCCGGTCACCCGGTTCGACCAGCTGCGCCCCGCGGTCGAGGCGGCGGACGGCCGTCCCGTCGTGCTGCGCGTCTGGCGCGCGGGCGCGGGCGAGGCGGACTATGCCCTTGCCCCCCGCGAACAGGATCTGCCGGTCGCGGGCGGGTTTGAAAAACGCCTGCTGATCGGGGTCACGGGGGGCGACGGCTATGTCCAGCCCGCCACCCGCCGCGCCGGGCTGTTCGAGGCGCTGGGCGCGGGCGCGCGTCAGACCTGGGACGTGATCTGGGGCTCGCTGACCGGGCTGGTGGCGATGGTCACGGGTCAGATCGGGCGCTGCAACCTGTCGGGCGCGATCTCGATCGCCGAGGTGGCGGGACAGGCGGCATCGACCGGAACGCATAACTTCATCTGGCTGATCGGCGTGCTGTCGGCCGGCATCGGGTTCCTGAACCTGCTGCCGATCCCGGTGCTGGATGGGGGCCACCTTGCATTCTATACGTGGGAGGCGCTGACCGGCCGCCCGCCGTCGGACGGCGCGCTGCGCGTCCTGACGGCCGTCGGCATGGCGCTGGTGCTGACGCTGATGGTTTTCGGCCTGTCCAACGACATTCTGTGCCGCTGACCGCCGGCTTTGTTTTGACAGCACCGCCCCGGCGGGGTTAACCATTGGGCCAAACAGCGGCCGGGAAAAAACCGGCGCCACAGGCGTGCGCGAGGGGCGGCAATGACGGACAGGATTTTCGGCAGGGGCGCCGTGGCGCTGGTTTCCGCGCTGGCGCTGGCGGCGCCGGTCTGGCTGGCCGGTCCCGCGGGCGCGGCGGTCTATACCGGGGTGCAGCTGGAAGGCGCGCAGCGCGTCGATGCCGAAACGATCCTGTCGCTGGCCAACATCCGGCGCGGCGCGGACCTGTCGCTGGGCGACCTGAACGACGCCCAGCAGCGGCTGCAGCAATCGGGCCTGTTCGAGACGGTCGAGATCGTGCCGACCGGCCGGACGCTTGTCATCCGGGTGATCGAATATCCGACGATCAACGTCGTCAACTTCGAAGGCAACCGCCGGCTCAAGGACGAGCGGCTGGCCGAGATCGTGCAGTCGCAGTCGCGCCGCGTCTTTTCGCCGTCGACCGCCGAGGCGGACGCGCAGGCCATCGCCGGCGCCTATGCCGCCGAGGGGCGGCTGGCCGCCCGCGTCGATCCGCGCGTCATCGCCCGGCCGGGCAACCAGGTCGATCTGGTGTTCGAGGTGCGCGAGGGCGCCGTGACCGAGATCGAGCGCATCGGCTTTACCGGCAACCGCGCGTTCACCGACCGCCGCCTGCGCAACGTGCTGCAGACGAAACAGGCGGGCATCCTGCGCGCGTTCATCCGGCGCGACACCTTCGCGCCCGAACGCACGGCGCTGGACGAACAGCTGCTGACCGACTTCTACCGCTCGCGCGGGTATGCCGATTTTCGCGTCCAGGCGGTGGCCCCGGAAATCACCCGTGAACGCGACGCGTTCTTCGTCACCTTCAACATCTACGAAGGGCCGCGCTATACGTTCGGCAACGTGGCTGTGGCCAGCGAGATCGCGGGCCTGGATGCCGCCCCCTTCCGTGCCCAGAACCGCGTGCGCCCGGGCGACGTCTATTCCCCGGCCGCCATCGAGAACACGATCAAGCGGATGGAAACGGTCGCGATCCAGCAGGGGCTGGATTTCGTCTCGATCGAGCCGCGGATCACGCGCAACCCGCGCAACCAGACGCTTGAGCTGACCTTTGCCCTGACCCGCGGGCAGATGATCTTTGTCGAACGCATCGACATCGAGGGCAACACCACCACTCTGGACGAGGTGATCCGCCGCCAGTTCCGCACGGTCGAAGGCGACCCCTTCAACCCGCGCGAGATCCGCAACGCCGCCGAACGGCTGCGGGCGCTGGGTTATTTCGCCGACGCGCAGGTGGAAAGCCGCGAAGGGTCCAGCCAGCAGCAGGTGATCGTCGACGTCAACGTCGAGGAACAGCCGACCGGCAGCCTGGGCTTTGGCGCCAGTTATGGCGCCAGCCAGGGCGTCGGCTTCAACGCCTCGCTGCAGGAAAGCAACTTTCTGGGCCGGGGGCAGGACGTGAGCCTGGGCTTCTCGACCGCCAGCGGGTCGCAAAGCTTCAACTTCGGCTTCATCGAGCCGTATTTCCTGGGCCGCGACCTGCGGGCCAAGTTCTCGGCGTGGTATTCCACCACCGACCAGCAGAACACCAAATACAACACCCGCAGCGCCGGGTTCTCGACCGGGATGGAGTTCCCGGTCAGCGAGAACGGCCGTCTCGAACTGCGCTACAAGCTCAGCCGCGACAACCTGCTGGACGTGCGCGAGATCGAGTTCGACCCCGAGACGGGCGACCTCGTCGGCTCGTCCCCGATCCTGTATTACGAACAGGGCGCGCGGGTCACGTCGGCGCTGGGCTATACCTACAGCTATGATTCCCGCGCGACGGGCCTGGACCCGCTGACCAGCCGCAAGCTGCGCTTTGCGCAGGATTTCGCAGGCTTGGGCGGCGACGTGAAATCGGTCACGACGACGGTGCTGGCCGGCGTGGAAAGCCGCGCCTGGCGCGAAGAGGTGGCGCTGCGGGCCGAGATCGAGGCGGGCGCCATCGTCATGCTGGACGACGACACCAGCCGCATCACCAACCGCTTTACGGCGAACAGCCGCATCCGGGGATTCGAGCCGAACGGCTACGGCCCCCGCGACCTTGCGGCCCCGAACGAGGACGCGCTGGGCGGCAACTATTTCTGGGCCGCCCGGGCCGAGGCGCAGTTCCCGCTGGGTCTGCCCGAGGAATACAGCATCTCGGGCGGCGTGTTCGCCGACGTCGGATCGCTGTGGAGCCTGGACCGCACCACCGGCGCGGGCGGGGTCGAGGTGGACGACGACATGCACGTCCGCGCGTCGGTCGGCGTGTCGCTGTTCTGGACGACGCCCATCGGCCCCTTGCGGTTCAACCTGTCCAAGGCCGTCCAGCAAGAGGATTATGACCTTGAACAGCCCTTCGACCTGACGATCTCGACCCGGTTCTGATGCGGCCGGGGGGCAGCGGGCGAAGGGCGGGTCGCGCGGCGGGCGGTCCGGCGCGGTGGGTCTTGGCAGCCGCGCTCTGCGCCCTTGCGGTGCAGCCTGCCGCCGCGCAGACGACCGGCGCTGCGGCGGTCCCGCCCGCCGCCCAGCCGTCCGGTTCCACCCCCGCGGGCGCCCTGCGGCAGGCCGTGCTGACCGTTGATCAAGAGGCGCTTTACATCGGATCGGCCTGGGGCAGGCGCGCCCAGGCCCGGATCGAGGCGCTGAGCCTGAAGGTCTCGGCCGACAACGACCGCGCCTTTGCGGAACTAACGGCCGAGGAGGAGGCGCTGACCGCCGCCCGCGCCACGCTGGCCGCCGACGCGTTCCGCGCCCGCGCCACCGCGTTCGACGAACGGGTGACGCAGGTGCGCCGCGAACGCGAGATGGCGGCAAGGTCCGTCGCGGTCACGGCCGAGGCCGACCGCCAGCGGTTCTTTCAGGCGGCCGCGCCGGTCCTTGGCAGGGTGATGAAGGACCGCGGCGCGCTGCTGGTGCTGGACCAGCGCACGGTGCTGTTTTCGGACGCCAGCATCGACGTGACCGCGGCGGTGATCGCCCGGCTGGATGCCGAGCTGGGCGACGGGGCGGACGACGGCGGGCGCGGCGAGGTGGATGCGGGCACAGCCGGCGACCGGCCCGCTGGTGCGACGGACGGGGCGGTGCCCGCCGCGCCACAGCCTGCGCCGGGGACCGTGCCACCGCCGGGCGCGCCGGGGACCGTGCCACCACCGGGCGCGCCGGGGACCGTGCCACCACCGGGCGCGCCCGCTGCGCCCGCTGCGCCCGCGGCGCCGGCGCCAGCAACGCCCGCGCCGCCTGCACCCGTGCCGCCTGCGCCAGCACCGGCCACCACAGCGCCCACGTCTGCTGCACCCGCCGCGCCAGCACCAGCAATGCCTGCACCGGCCGCATCCGCTCCCACAGGGCCCGCTCCCACAGGGCCCGCACCCACAGCGCCAGCGCCCGCCGCATCCGCCGCATCGGCACCCACAGCGCCCGCGCCGCCCGCTGCCGCCCTCCCGCCGCCCCCGGCCGCTCTCCCGTCTTTGCCCGATGCACCGGGCTGATCCGCGGCGATGGTGAATGGCAGCCCGCTGGCGTTGCCGGGCCAGCGCATCGGCCTGCTGGGCGGGTCGTTCGACCCCGCCCATGCGGGCCACGTCCATATCACCGACATGGCGCTGCGCCGGTTCCGGCTGGACCGCGTGTGGTGGCTGGTCAGCCCCGGCAACCCGCTGAAGGCGCGCGGCCCCGCGCCGCTGGCCGCCCGCATCGACTGGGCGCGACGCCTGACTTGCGATCCGCGCGTCGTCGTGACCGACATCGAGGCGCGGCTGGGCACGCGGCTGACCGCCGACACCGTCGCGGCGCTGCAGGCGCGCTGGCCCGGCGTGCGGTTCGTCTGGCTGATGGGGTCCGACAACCTGGTCCAGTTCGACCGCTGGGACCGCTGGCGCGAGATCGCCGCGCGCCTGCCCCTCGGCGTGATCGCGCGCCCCGGCACCCGGACCGCAGCCCGGTCCTCGCGCGCGGCGCGCATCATGGCCGCCGCCCGCCTGCCCGAGGCGCAGGCAGGCCGGCTGGCGCTGGCCGCGCCGCCCGCGTGGGTGCTGATCAACGTGCCGATGTCGCCCCTGTCGTCCAGCGAAATCCGCGCCGCACGGCTGTCGGCCGCGCGCCCCGACGCCGGTGCCCCGCTGCTGGGCGTGGGCGGCTGACGCCCTCCGCCGCTTGCCAATCGGCCGGCCCATTTGCTAGGCATGCCGAAACCCCGGAGTCCCCCATGGCCGCCGAGCGCAATCCTGCCCCCGACACCTCTGCCGACCTGTCGCTGATCAAGCGGATCATCCCGCACCGCTATCCGTTCCTGCTGATCGACAAGGTCCGCGACATCGCCGCCTATGAAAGCGCCGTGGGCGTCAAATGCGTGACCGCGAACGAGCCGCATTTCCCCGGCCATTTCCCCGATGCGCCGATCATGCCGGGCGTGCTGATCGTCGAGGCGATGGCCCAGACCGCCGCCGTCGTCGTCGGCATCAGCCTGAACGTGATCGACCGGCCGCTGCTGACCTATTTCATGGGCGTCGACAACTGCAAGTTCCGCCGGATGGTCGTGCCGGGCGACGTGCTGGAACTGCACGTCACCGTCAAGCGCCCCGGCGGCAAGATCTGGAAGTTCCACGGCCGCGCCCTGGTCGATGGCCAGGTCTGCGCCGAGGCGGATTTCACCGCCATGATGCACCTGACCGACGAGGGCGCGCCCCCGAAGGGCGGCCCGTCGGATGGCTGAGGCGGCCGTCCATCCCCTTGCGCTGGTCGAGCCGGGGGCCGAGCTGGCGGCCGATGTCATCGTCGGCCCGTTCTGCCACGTCGGCCCCCAGGTCCGGCTGGCCGCGGGCGTGCATCTGAAAAGCCATGTCGTCGTGACCGGCGACACCGCCATCGGCGAAGGCACGGTGATCTTTCCCTTTGCCTGCATCGGCGAGGCGCCGCAGGATCTCAAGTTCCGGGGCGAGGATACGCGGCTGGTGATTGGCGCGCGCAACCGCATCCGCGAATATGTCACGATGAACCCCGGCACCCGGGGCGGGGGCGGCGTGACCACCGTGGGCGACGACGGGCTGTTCATGGCCGGGGCCCATGTGGCGCACGACTGCCGCATCGGCGACGGGGTGATCCTGGTCAACCACGCCTCGGTCGCGGGCCATTGCGTGCTGGGCGACGAGGTGATCGTCGGCGGGCTGTCGGGCGTGCATCAGTTCGTCCGCATCGGCCGCGGCGCGATGATCGGGGCGGTGACGATGGTGACGGCGGACGTGCTGCCCTATGGCCTGGTGCAGGGGCCGCGCGGGCATCTGGACGGGCTGAACCTCGTGGGCCTCAAGCGGCGCGGCGCGGGCCGGGCCGACATCGCGGCGCTGCGCGACCTGCTGGGCGCGCTGGGGTCGGGGTCGTTCCGCGACACCGCCCGCCGCCGCGCCGACGCCCCCGACCTGACGGGGATGGAGCGTGAGGTGCTGGACTTCATCCTCGGCCCGTCCGACCGCAGCTTTCTTGCGCCGCAGGCATGACCCGCACCGCCGTCATCGCCGGGCAGGGCGCGCTGGCGCCCGCCGTGGCCGCGGCGCTGGATGATCCGGTGGTGATCGCGCTGGACGGGTTCCCGCCCGCGATTCCCGCGCAGGCCTTTCGGCTGGAACGGCTGGTCCCGACGCTGGACCACCTGATCGGCCAGGGCGTGGGCCGGGTGGTCTTTGCCGGCGCCGTCCGCCGCCCGCGCCTTGACCCGGAACTGTTCGACCCGCGCACGGCGACGCTGGTGCCGCGCATCCTGTCGGCGATGCAGTCGGGCGACGATGCCGCCCTGCGCGAGGTCATCGCCATCTTCGAGGAATGGGGCCTGCCGGTCGTCGGCGTGGACGCGATCCTGCCCGATCTGGTGCCGGGGCCTGCGGTGCTTGCGGGCCAGCCGTCCGACGCCGACCGCCGCGACGCCGACCGGGCGGCGGCGATCCTGGACGCGACCGGGGCGCTGGATCTGGGGCAGGGCTGCGTCGTGGCGCAAGGGCTGTGCCTGGCGCTGGAAACCCTGCCCGGCACCGCGGCGATGCTGGATTTCGCCGCCGCCCATCGCGGCCTGCGCGCCGATCCGCAAGGGGCGCGCGGTGTGTTCTACAAGGCGCCCAAGGCCGGGCAGGACCGGCGCATCGACCTGCCCACGCTGGGACCGGACAGCGTGGAACAGGCCGCGCGGGCGGGGCTGGCTGGCATCGCGTGGCAGGCTGGCGGCGTCATCCTGCTGGACCGGGCCGCCGCGGTCGCCGCCGCCGAACGGGCGGGGCTGTTCCTGTGGGCGCGCGGGTGACCGGGCGATGAGGGTGTTCCTTGTCGCGGGCGAGCCGTCGGGCGACAATCTTGGCGCCGCGCTGATGGCCGGGCTGCGGACGCTGGTCCCGGATGTGCGGTTCGACGGCGTCGGCGGTCCGGCGATGGCCGCGCAGGGGCTGGCCAGCCGGTTTCCCATGTCCGAGCTGAGCGTCATGGGCATCGCCGAGGTGCTGCCGAAATACCGCCAGCTGAAACGCCGCATCGCGCAGACCGCGCAGGCGGTGGCCGAAACCGGCCCCGACGTGCTGATCACCATCGACAGCCCCGATTTCGGCCTGCGGGTGGCGCGGCTGGTCAAGGCGGCGGCGCCGCAGGTGCGCCGCGTGCATTACGTCGCGCCCTCGGTCTGGGCGTGGCGGCCGGGACGCGCGGCGAAGATGTCGCAGGTCATCGACCACGTGCTGGCGATCCTGCCGTTCGAGCCGCCGCTGATGCGCGCCGCCGGGATGAGCTGCGATTTCGTGGGCCACCCCATCGTCGCGGAACCGCTGGCCGGGGTCGAACAGGCGGCCGCCTTTCGCGCGGCCCACGGGATCGCGCCCGGCGCGCCGCTGGTCCTGTGCCTGCCCGGATCGCGGCGGGGCGAGGTCGCGCGCCTCGGCCCCCGCTTTGACGAGGCGCTGATCCGCCTCCGCGACCGCATCCCGGAAATCCGCGTCGTGCTGCCGACCGTGCCCGGCGTGTCGGACATGGTGCGCGACATGGTGCGCCGCTGGCCGGTGCCGCCCGTCGTGGTCGAAACCGGCGCGGAAAAGCGGGCGGCGTTCGCGGGCGCGGACCTTGCGCTGGCGGCGTCCGGCACGGTCAGCCTGGAACTGGCCGCCAACCGCGTGCCGATGGTCATCGGCTATGACATGGCGCCGCTCAGCCGCTGGCTGATCGGGATGCTGCTGAAGACCGACACGGTGACGCTGGTCAACCTGGTCAGCGAGACCCGCGCCGTCCCCGAGTTCCTGGGCCGCGCCTGCCAGCCCGGTCCGATGGCGGCCTCGCTGCATCGCCTGCTGGACGACCCCGAGGCGCGCAAGGAACAGCTGGCCGCGATGGCGCTGACGATGGAGCGGCTGGGCCGGGGGGGCGAGCCGCCGGGCCTGCGCGCGGCGCGGTCCGTCCTTGCGGCGGCCGCGGGCGGGGTCCGCCGCTGAGGCGGCCGACGCGCGGGCGATCCGGCCCGGCGATCCGGCCCGGTGCGTTGGCCCCACGGACGGCCCCGCGCGCCGCGTCCGGCCCGCCGCACGGCTTCGGGCACCGGCCCGGACCGAGGCCACACGGATGACCGGCAGACGCGGCGGGGGCGTTGCCGGTCGCCTGATCAGACCGCCGCGGTGACGATGACCTCGACCTTGTAGTCGGGCGTGGCCAGCGCCGATTCACCCGTGGCGCGGGCCGGGGGGTTGCCCTTGGGCACCCAGGCGTCCCAGACGGCGTTCATCGCGGGGAAATCCTTGATGTCGGCCAGCCAGATCTGCGCGGTCAGGATGCGCGACTTGTCGGTGCCGGCGCGCGCCAGCAGCCGGTCGATCTGGCCCAGCACCTCGCGCGTCTGGTCGGTGATGCTGTCGCCGGGTTTGCCGACCTGACCCGCCAGATAGACGACGCCGTTGTGGACGACCGCCTCGCTCATCCGGGTGCCGGGGTCGATCCGGGTAATGTCTGCCATGCCTATGCTCCGTTGATGAAACGCCAGAAGAACACCGCCGTCATGCCGAAGCCGACGACCGCGATCAAGCCGCGCAGCACCGCCACCGGCAGCCGCCGCGCGATCGGCGCGCCGCCGAACCCGCCCAGGATGGTGCCGACCGACATCGCCAGGCATTCCCACCACGCGATCTGCCCGCCCGCGGCAAAGATCGCGAAGGAAATCGCCGACAGCGCAAAGGACAGCCAGCTTTTCAGCCCGTTCATCGCGTGGATGTCGGTCATCCCCCACAACGAGAACAGCGCCAGCAGCACGATCCCCAGCCCGCCGTTGAAATAGCCGCCATAGATCGCGACGGGGATCATGGTGCCCGCGCCAAAGGCGGTGACGCCCCGCCGGTATTGCGAGGCAAGCTCGCGCAGGCGCGGCCCGGTCAGGAAGATGATCGTGGCGGCCAAGAGCAGGAACGGCACGATGGCCGCGAACGCCTCGTTCGACGACACCAGCAGCAGGGCGGACCCGATCGCCCCGCCCAGCATCGTCAGCCCCGTCAGCCGGCGCACCAGCCGCCGGTCGATCTGCGCGATGTCGCGGCGGAACCCCAGCGTCGCCGCCAGATAGCCGGGCAGGGCGGCGACGGTGGTGGTGGCGTTGGCCGCGACCTCGGGGATGCCGGTAAAGACCAGCGCGGGAAAGGTGATGAACGTGCCGCCGCCCGCCACCGCGTTCAGCATGCCGCCGAAGAACCCGGCGATCAGCAACAACAGGAAATCGGCCACGTCATGTCCCTTGCGATTGTGGCGCAACCCTGCGCCGCCAGCCTGCCGGGGGCAACCGGGACGGCACGGGTTTCCGGCAGACGGAAATCCCGGCGCCATGCAACCAACCCGCTTTGGGCGCGTTCGGCCGGGCAAACGCCCGCCCCATGCCGGACCAACATGCCGCCCGATACCCCGTTCGATCTGTCCCGCGCGCGGGTGTGCGTCGTCCTTAACCCCGGATCGGGGCGCAGGGATCGCGGCCGATGCCAGGCGCTGCTGCGCCGCGGGCTGGACGGACGCGCAGCCGAGCTGTCGCTGCGCACCGCCCGGCGCGGGGCAGACCTGCCCCGCATCGCCGCCCGCGCCGTCGCCGAAGGGTTCGACCTGATCGTCGCGGTGGGCGGCGACGGCACGCAGGCCGCCGTTGCCGGCGCCGTCGCGGGCACCGACGCCGCGATGGGGGTGATACCGGGCGGCACCTTCAACTTTTTCGCGCGCGACCTCGGCGTCGGCGACACGGTCGAGGCCGCGATCGCCACCCTGCTGGACGGCCGCATCAGGGCCGTCGACGTTGGCCAGATCAACGACACGGTGTTCCTGAACAACGTCAGCTTTGGCGCCTGGCCCCGCATCCTGGAACGGCGCGAGGCGGTCTATCGCCGCTGGGGCCGCAGCCGCGTCGCGGCCTATCTGTCCGCGCTGGGGGCATTTCGCGACCTGCGCCACCCGGTCGCGCTGAAGACCATCGATGAAGGGGTCGAGACGCGCTATTCCACCGCGCTGGCCTTTGTCGCGAAAAGCGCCGTTCAGCTGGAACAGCTGGGGCTGGAGGGTGCGAACGCGATCCGCGACGGCCATCTGGCGATCTTTGTCGCCCGCGCGCGCGGGCCGCGCCAGCTGGCGGGCGCGGCGCTGCGGCTGGCGTTCGGCTTTGCGGCGCGGGGCAGCGATTTCGACCTGGTGATCGACGACGACCTGGTGATCGATACCATGCCCGCGCGCCGCGACGTGGCCCACGACGGCGAACGCACGCGGCTGACCGGCCCGTTCCGCTTGCGCGTCCGGCGCGGCGCGCTGCGGGTCGTGGTGCCGGCAGGGGGCGGGCCGTGACCCGCATCGCATTCCTGACCGACCTGCATTTCGGGTTTCACCGCGCCGGTCTGGTCGCGCCGCTGCTGGCCCGCCTCAACGCCTGCGCGCCCGCGCTGGTCGTCGTGGGCGGCGACCTTTCGCATCGCGGGCGTCCCGGACAGCTGGCCGCCGCCGCCGCCTTCCTGTCCCGGCTGGACGCACCCTGGATGGCGGTGCCCGGAAACCACGACCTGCCGCTGTTCGATCTGCCGCAGCGGCTGGCGGCCCCGCGGGCGGCCTTTCGCGCGGCCATCGCCGCCGACACCCGGCCGGTGCGGCGGGTGGACGGGGTGCGCGTGATGGGCGTGGACAGCACCGATCCGCTGGCGTGGCAGCGCGGCGCGATCGACGCCCGCCAGATCGCGCGCGTCTGCGCCACCGCCGCGCCGGGGCTGACCAACGTCGCCGTCCTGCACCACCCGCTGCGCCACCGCCCCGGCGTTGACAAGGCGCTGATGCGGGGTGCCGGCCCGGCGCTGGCCGCGTTCCAGGCGGCAGGGATTCATGTCGTGCTGACCGGGCATCTGCATGTCTGGTCGGCGGGCGCGTTCCTTGGGCAGGGGGGGGACGACCGCCTGCTGCACATCCAGGGCGGCACGGCCCTGTGCGCGCGCGCCTCGGACCGGCAGAACGAGTTTGCGCTGCTGACCTTCGACGGGCCGGAACTGTCGGTCGAACGCCACGTCGCGCCGATGCCCGACACCGTGTTCCTGCCGCCCGTGGCCCGGCGGTTCTCGCGCGCGTCGGGGCGGTGGGTGGCGCTGGACTAGCGGCGCTTGCCGCCCTTGCCCTTGCCCGGCCCGCGGCCGCCCATCGCGCGGGCGGTTTCCACGGCGGCCAGCAGTTCCTCGGCGATCTCGGCGGCCTCGTCGGGGTCGAAGTCCAGCGGCAGGTCGATGCCGTCTCCCTCGACATAGATGCGGACCATGCCCTGGTCGGTCGGCCCGATCTGCAGATTCGCGGCGACGTCGCTTTGGCTGTTGATGCTCATGTGCCGGTCCTTTCGCTGCCTTGTCGCCGGGTCTAGCTCCGCCGGCCCCGCGCGGCAAGCGGCGCGCGGGGGGCGCGTGCAACAGGCACTTGCATCCGCGCCGGGTCCGGCGTAAGCGATCCGCCAGTGCCGCCTTAGCTCAGTTGGTTAGAGCGCTAGATTGTGGATCTAGAGGTCCCCCGTTCAAGCCGGGGAGGCGGTACCATTTCCCCCCTGTCCCGTGTCCGACCACCCCGCGCATTGCCGGGGGCGTGGCGCGGCCGGTGTCGCGCAGGTCGGGCAAGAGGGGGTTCATGACCGACGCAAGCGGCATCGACTGGACGGATGCGTTCGAGAACGCGGCCCATATCCCCGATGGCCCCGCCTGGCCCGCCCGGCTGGCGGCCGAGGCCGCGGCGGCGCGCGACCGGCTGGCCGCGCAGGCGTTCCAAACCCTGCGCTATGGCGACGATCCCCGGCAGACGCTGGACCTGATCGCGCCTGCGGGGGCGTCGCGGGGCCTCGCCGTGTTCGTCCACGGCGGCTATTGGAAGGCCTTCGATCCGTCCGCGTGGACCCATCTGGCGCTGGGTGCGCGGGCGGCGGGCTGGACGGTGGCGCTGCCCGGCTATCGGCTGGCGCCAGCGGCGCGGATCGCCGACATCACCCGCGACGTGGCCGCCGCCGTCGCGCGCGCGGCGCAGCTGGTGCCCGGTGGGGTCCGGCTGGCGGGCCATTCGGCGGGCGGGCAACTGGCCGCACGGCTGGCCAGCGACCCAGGGTTGCTGCCCCCGGCCGTCCACGCGCGCATCGCGGCGGTGCTGTCGATCAGCGGGTTGCACGACCTGCGCCCGCTGACCCTCGCGGCGATGAACGCGATCCTGCGGCTGGACGCGGCCGAGGCTGTGTCCGAAAGCCCGGCGCTGGCCCCGCCGCCCCCGGTTCCCGTCACCGCCTGGGTCGGCGGCGACGAGCGGCCCGAGTTCCTGCGCCAGTCCGCGCTGCTGGTGGAACGCTGGCGCGAGGCAGGCGGACAGGCCCGGCTGGTCGTCCAGCCGGACCTGCATCACATGAACGTCGTGGCCGGGCTGACCGCACCCGACAGCCCGATCACCCGCGCGTGGCTGGGCGGCTGAGCCGGGCTATTGCAGCGCCTTGTCGGTGATGGTGCTGGTCCACGCACCCTCGGGCGCCTTGGAAATCACCGGGTCCGATCCGCCCGACAGCAGCGTCTGGACGGTGCGTTCCGCGTCGGCGGGGTCCAGCGCGCCGTTCGACCCGGCGGTCAGCTTGGCCACCTCGCGCACCATGCGCAGTTGGTGGGCCTCGGTCTGGGCGCCGGTTTCGTCGTTCTCCAGCACGATGTCGGCGGCTTCCTCGGGGTTTTCCTCGGCGTATTTCCAGCCCTTCATGCTGGCGCGGACGAACCGGGCCAGCCGGTCCTGCATGGCCGGGTCGGCCAGCGTCTCCTCCAGCACATACAGCCCGTCCTCCAGCGTGGCGACGCCCTGATCCTCATACTTGAAGGTCACCAGATCCTCGGGGGCGATGCCCGCGTCCAGCACCTGCCCGTATTCGTTATAGGTCATGGTCGAGATGCAGGCCGCCTGCTTTTGCAGCAGCGGATCGACGTTGAAGCCCTGTTTCAGCACCGTCACCCCGTCCGGCCCGCCCTGGGTCGGCAGCCCCAGATGGTTCATCCACGACAGGAAGGGATATTCGTTGCCGAAGAACCAGACCCCCAGCGTCTTGCCCTTGAAGTCGGTCCCGGGATCGGTGACGCCGCTTTCCTTGAGGCAGGTCAGCATCATCCCCGACGACTTGAACGGCTGGGCGATGTTGACGATGGGCAGGCCCTTTTCGCGGGCGGCGAGCGCCGCGGGCATCCATTCCACCGTCACGTCCGCCCCGCCCCCGGCCAGAACCTGCGTCGGCGCGATGTCGGGGCCGCCGGGCTTGATCGTGACGTTCAGGTTCTCGTCTTCATAGAACCCCTTGTCCTTGGCGACGTAATAGCCGGCGAACTGCGCCTGCGTGACCCATTTCAGCTGCAGCGTCAGATCGTCCGCCGCCTGCGCCGCGCCTGCCGCCAGCATCAGCGCCGCGGTTGTCGTCATCAGTCTGGTCATCATCCACTCCACTGTTGAAAGGGCGTTTTCGCCCGTTATGGGCGCTGCGACGGGTGCCAGAAGGTGACCCGCCGTTCGATCAGCGCGACGATTGCATAGAACAGCGACCCCGCGATCGCGGCCATCAGAATCTCGGCCCAGACCAGCGCCAGATCCAGCTGGCCCACGGCGGTCGAGATGCGGAACCCCATGCCGCGCGTCGGGCTGCCGAAGAACTCGGCGACGATGGCGCCGATCAGGGCAAGGGTGGTGGTGATCTTCAGCCCGTTGAACAGGAACGGCATGGCGGCGGGCAGGCGCAGCTTCAGCAGGCCCTGCCAGTATCCCGCGCTGAACGTCGCCATCTGGTCGCGTTGCAGCGCGTCGGTCGCGGCCAGCCCCGCGACCATGTTCACGAGGATCGGAAAGAACACCATGACGACGACGACGGCCGCCTTGGACTGCCAGTCGAAACCGAACCACATCACCAGAATCGGCGCGATGCCGATGATCGGCAGGGCGGCGACGAAATTGCCCACCGGCAGCAGCCCGCGTTGCAGAAAGGGCGAGCGGTCGATGGCGATGGCGGTGGCGACCGCCAGCGCCGCCCCGGTCAGCCAGCCGGTCAGCGCGCCGCGGACCAGCGTCTGCCAGGAATCCGACAGGATCATCGGCAGGCTGCCCGCGAATCGCTCCCCGATGGCCGAGGGCGCGGGCAGGATCACCGCCGGGATGGCGAACATCGCGACGGCAAGCTGCCAGGTCATCAGCACGGTCAGGCCAAAGATTGCCGCGACCGCCAGCCGCCGCGGGCGCCGCCAGCGTGGCGCGACCGCCGCGTTGGCCAGCCGGGCATTCGCGGCCCACGCGGCCAGCCACAACAGCACCAGCGGCAGCGCCGCGATCATCGCGCCAGCCCCATGCGGCGCAGGACAAGCCGCTCGGCCAGGCCGATGGACCAGACCAGCGCCGCCGCCAGGATCGCGGCCGCGAACAGCGCCGCCCAGATCTGGACGGTCTGCCCGTAATAGCTGCCCGACAGCAGCCGCGCCCCCAGACCCTGCGTCGCGCCGGCGGGCAGTTCGGCCACGATGGTGCCCACCAGCGCCGCCGCCACCGCCACCTTGAGCGAGGCGAACAGATAGGGCAGCGACGCCGGCAGGCGCAGATGCCGCAGCACCGCGCCCCCGCCCGCGTTCCACGACCGCATCAGGTCCAGTTGCATCGCGTCGGGGGCGCGCAGCCCCTTGACCATGCCCACCAGCACCGGAAAGAACGACAGCCACGCGGAAATGAACGCCTTGGGCAGCAGGCCGGTCACCCCGGCGCTGGCAAAGACCACGATCACCATCGGCGCGATGGCGAGGATCGGCACGGTCTGGCTGGCCACCGCCCAGGGCATGATGGACATGTCCATGACCCGGCTGTGAACGATGCCCACCGCCAGCAGGATGCCCGCCGCCGAGCCGATGGCAAAGCCCGCCAGCGTCGCCGACAGCGTGATCCAGCCGTGCCAGACGAGGCTGCGCTTGGACGTGATCTTCTGCCCCGCCACCCCGTCCCACAGCCCCGCGGCGACCTGATGCGGCGCGGGCAGGACCGGGCGTTCCAGCGTCATCGTCTGGCGCAGCAACTCGCCCGCCGTGACCGACGTGCCCGCCCGCGCCGCCTGGTCGCGGACCCAGGGCGCGTTCATCCAGACCGCCGCCAGATACCACGCGACGACGATGGCGCCCAGCACGGCCAGCACCGGCACGATCCGCCTCATTCCGGGCCCCGCACCATCTTCTGGCGGGAAATATCCCGCGGGGGTCCGGGGGCGCGAAGCCCCCGGTGGCCGCCCGCGCTGGCGCCGCGCTCAGTCATAGGAGTGCCCCGCGCGCAGCCCTTCGCGGACACGCTGCGCAATCTCGATAAAGGCGGGGGTGTCGCGGATTTCCAGCGGGCGGTGCCGGGGCAGAGGGCTGTCGATGATGTCGGCGATGCGGCCGGGGCGCGGGCTCATCACGACGATGCGGGTGGACAGATAGACCGCCTCGGGGATCGAATGGGTGACAAAGCCGATGGTCTTGCCGGTCTTGTCCCACAAGGCCAGCAGCGCCTCGTTCAGGCGGTCGCGCACGATCTCGTCCAGCGCGCCGAACGGCTCGTCCATCAGCAGGATGTCGGCGTCAAAGGACAGCGCCCGCGCGATGGACGCGCGCTGCTGCATGCCGCCAGACAGCTGCCAGGGATACTTGCCGCCGAACCCCGCCAGATCGACCAGATCCAGCACCCGCGCCACCCGCGCGGCGCGGTCGGCGCGGGTAAATCCCATGATCTCAAGGGGCAGGGCGATGTTCCCCGACATCGTCCGCCACGGATACAGCCCCGCCGCCTGGAACACATAGCCATAGGCCCGCGCCCGCCGGGCCGCGTCGGGCGTCATCCCGTTGACCGTCAGCCGGCCCGCGGTCGGCGTTTCCAGCCCGGCGATGCAGCGCAGGAACGTCGTCTTGCCGCAACCCGACGGCCCGATAAAGCTGACAAAATCGCCGCGCCGGATGCTCAGGTCCACGTCTTTCAGCGCATGGACCGGGCCGTCGGCGGTCTGGAAGGTCAGGCCGACGCCCTGCGCCTGCACGACGGGACCGTCCATCACACCCCCGTCGCCGGAATGCCCGACCGCTCGACCGGGCGGGGCGCGGTCAGCTCCTTCCATGTCGACAGGGCGCGGTTCACCCCGCCCTGCGGCGTGCGGGCGACGAACTCGCCGTGGCCTTCGCGGCCGTCCACCTTGCCCTCGGTCACCGCCACGCGGCCGCGGGTCAGGGTGAACCGGGGCAGGCCGGTGACCGCGTGCCCCTCGAACACGTTGTAATCGATGGCCGATTGCTGGGTGGCGGCGCTGATCGTCTTGCCCGCCTTGGGGTCCAGCACCACCAGATCGGCGTCGCTGCCCACCAGCACCGCGCCCTTCTTCGGATACATCCCCATGATCTTGGCGATGTTGGTCGAGGTGATGGCGACGAACTCGTTCGGCGTCAGCCGGCCCGTCGCCACCCCATGCGTCCACAGCATGGGCAGTCGATCCTCGAGGCCCCCGGTGCCGTTCGGGATTTTCGTGAAATCCCCGATGCCGGTGCGCTTTTGCGCGGTGGTAAAGGCGCAGTGGTCCGTCGCCACGCAGGACAGCGACCCCGACATCAGCCCGGCCCACAGGCTGTCCTGATGCTGCCTGTTGCGGAACGGCGGAGACATCACGCGGCGCGCGGCGTGGTCCCAGTCCGGGTTGAAATATTCGCTCTCGTCCAGCGTCAGGTGCTGGATCAGCGGCTCGCCCCAGACCCGGCGGCCCATTGCACGGGCGCGCCGGATCGCCTCATGGCTGTCCTCGCAGCTGACATGGACGACATACAGCGGCACGCGGGCCATGTCGGCGATCATGATGGCGCGGTTGGTGGCCTCGCCCTCGACCGCGGGGGGGCGGGAATAGGCGTGCGCCTCGGGGCCGGTGTTGCCCTCGGCCAGCAGGCGGGCGCACATCTCGGCCACGACGTCGCCGTTCTCGGCGTGGACCATCGCAATGCCGCCCAGCTCGCCTACCCGGCGGAACGACGCGAACAATTCGTCGTCGTTGACCATCAGCGCGCCCTTGTAGGCCATGAAATGCTTGAAGCTGGTGATCCCCCGGTCCACCACCTGCGCCATTTCGGCGTGAATGCCCTCGTTCCAGCCGGTGATCGCCATGTGAAACGAATAGTCGCAATGCGCGCGGGCGGTCTTGTTGTCCCAGATCTTCAGCGCGTCCAGCAGCGACTGGTCGGGCGCGGGCAGGGCAAAGTCGATGACCATCGTCGTCCCGCCGGCCAGCGCCGCCCGCGTGCCGGATTCGAAATCATCGGCGGAATAGGTGCCCATGAAGGGCATCTCGAGGTGCGTGTGCGGGTCGATGCCGCCCGGCATGACATAGCAGCCGGTGGCGTCGAGGGTGGTGTCGCCCGACAGGTTCGGGCCGATTTCGGCAATGCGGCCGTTTTCGATCAGGACGTCGGCCTTGTAGCTGAGGTCGGCGGTGACGATGGTGCCGTTGCGGATGACGGTGGTCATTTTATCTTTCAACCCTGTTGAAACTGGGGGACTACTATCTGGAGAGCTAAAAAAGCAATCCCGATCGCCGCCGTTTTCATTGCACATGCAAAGTACCTGCCACTTTTCTCAAGAACCGCGATGCTGCAGGTGATCGCTTCGTCATTTTTCTTTGCGAGTTCAGCCAGTAGCGTTTCGCATCCTGGGGCGGCGCAGTAGCTTGCAAGCGGAGCGGCGCGGGATCCCGAAGAAAACCCAGTCTTAGGTCGGAATGTATAGGCCGCTATCACCGCAGCTGTAAGAAGCGCAAAAAGTGAAATGATCTGCAAAGTTTGGGACGGCCAGTCGTCAGGTTTGAGCTGTGCGGCTATCGTTATCATTACGCCCAAGGCACTGCAGAACTGGACGGCACGCTGATCAGCGGCTAATGCCGCCGCGCCAATCTCATCGAGGAGGCGCTCGGTCTGACGCAGCCGTTCTTTCTCTGCATCCAGAGCGGTGTAGACTTTCGCTTCTTCTGTCAGAGTGTTAGGCTGCAGCATGTCAATGAACACCGTGAGGCGAGATGTCTGAAAGCTCGAATACGCCTGTGCCGCAGAAGCCACAAGAGACTGGGCCGAAGCCTATCCCAGTTGTCACCTTCGTCCGTGGCGCGGGACCGATCCGGACGAAATAAGTGCGGTAAAACGACTGTGTTTGTCACCCCGCCACCCCCGCCGTCTCCAGCACCGCGCTCAACAGCACGTCCGCCCCCGCACTCGCCCACTCCGGCGTGATCTCCTCGGCCTCGTTATGCGACAGCCCGTCCACGCAGGGGCACATGATCATCACCGTGGGCGCGACCTGGTTGATCCAGCAGGCGTCGTGGCCGGCGCCTGACACGATGTCCATGTACGAATAGCCCAGCCGGTCCGCGGCGTCGCGAACCCGGGCGACCAAGGTTTCGTCGAAGGCGGGCGGGTCGAACTGGCCGACGATCCGGGACGCGAACTCGCATCCCAGCGCCTCGCACAGGACGGGGGCGCGGTCCATCAGCTCGTCCACCATCCCGGTCAGCGTGGGCAGCAGGTGGCTGCGGAAATCGACCGTGAAGACAACCTTTTCCGGGATCACGTTGCGGCTGTTCGGATAGACGTCGATGTGGCCGATGGCGCCGACGGCGGCGGGCTGGTGCCGCATCGCGATCTCGTGGACCAGCTCGGTGATCTGCGCGAGGCCCCGGCCCGCGTTGCGGCGCATCCGCATGGGGGTCGATCCGGTGTGCTGGCCCTTGCCGGTCACGGTGATCTCGATCCAGCGCAGGCCCTGGCCGTGGGTCACGACGCCGATCTGGCGGTTCTCGGCCTCAAGGATGGGGCCCTGTTCGATGTGATATTCGAACATCGCGTGGATCGGGCGGCCGCCGACGGGCTGGTCGCCGCGCCAGCCGATGCGGTCCAGTTCCTCGCCGAAGCGCTTGCCCTGCGCGTCCTCGCGGCTGTTGGCGAAATCCTCGTCCAGCACGCCCGCGAACACGCCCGAGGCCAGCATCGCGGGCGCAAAGCGCGAGCCTTCCTCGTTGGTCCAGTTCACCACCACGATGGGGCGGGCGGGCGTGATCCCCATGTCGCGGATGGTCCGCACCACCTCCAGCCCCGACAGCACGCCCAGCACGCCGTCGTACTTGCCGCCGGTGGGCTGGGTATCCAGGTGGCTGCCGATATAGACCGGGTCGGCGCCGGGGTCCGCGCCTTCCAGCCGCATGAACATGTTGCCTAGGCGGTCCACCTGCATGGTCATGCCGGCGTCCTCGCACCAGCGCCGGAACAGGCCGCGGCCCTCGGCGTCGGCGTCGGTCAGGGTCTGGCGGTTGTTGCCGCCCGCGATGCCCGGCCCGATGCGGGCCATCTGCATCAGCGACTCCCACAGCCGTTCGCCGTTCACGCGCATGTTGTCGGCCGCAGCCGCCCCGCTGGCGCTGGTCATGTCCCTCGTCTCCCTGTCGCGCCGCGCCGCCCTTCGTCGGGGCGGTCGGGCCGTTGTTCGGTCAGCCGGCCACGGCCTGCCGTGTCGGTCCGGCCCGGCCTGCCGGTCGGGCCGGTCGTGTCATGCCGCGGCCTTCAGCACCTGCCCAAGCGTGCCGATCAGTTCGTCGATCTGCGCCTCGCTGATGATCAGGGGCGGCGACATGGCGATGATGTCGCCGGTCACGCGGATCATGATCCCCGCCTCGAACGCGCGGACGAAGGCGTCGAACGCGCGTTTTCCGGGCTGTCCGTCGATGGGCGCCAGCTCGACCGCGCCGATCAGCCCCATGTTCCGGATGTCCACGACATGCGGATGGTCGGCCAGTCCGTGGATGGCGTTCTCCCAATGCTTTTCCAGTTTGGCCGCGCGGGTCAGCAGCCCCTCGTCGGCATAGGTGTCCAGCGTGGCGATGCCCGCGGCCGACGACACCGGGTTGCCCGAATAGGTATAGCCGTGGAACAGTTCGATCACATGATCCGGCCCCGACATGAAGGCGTCGTGGATCGCGCTTGACGCCAGCACCGCGCCCATCGGGATCACGCCGTTGGTCAGGCCCTTTGCGCAGGTGATCATGTCCGGGGTCACGCCGAAATGCTGCGCCGCAAAGGGGCTGCCGAGGCGGCCGAAGCCGGTGATGACCTCGTCGAAGATCAAGAGGATGCCGTGCTTGCGCGTGATCTCGCGCAGGCGTTCCAGATAGCCCCTGGGCGGCAGCAGGACGCCGGTGGACCCGGCCATCGGTTCCACGATCACGGCGGCGATGGTGTCGGCGCCGTGCAGCGCGACGATGCGTTCCAGATCGTCGGCCAGATGCGCGCCGTGCTGCGGCTGGCCGCGGGTCATGCGGTTTTCCGGCAGATGCGTGTGGGGCAGGTGGTCCACGCCCGACAGCGCGGTGCCGAAATACCGGCGGTTGTTGACGATGCCGCCGACCGAGATCCCGCCGAAGCCCACGCCGTGATAGCCGCGCTCGCGCCCGATCAGGCGGGTGCGCTGGCCCTCGCCCCGCGCGCGGTGATAGGCCAGCGCGATCTTCAGCGCCGTATCCACCGCCTCCGACCCCGAGTTGCAGTAGAACACATGGTCGATCCCGTCGGGGGCGATGTCCACGATGCGGTTGGCCAGCTCGAACGCGGTCGGGTGACCCATCTGGAAGGCGGGCGCATAATCCAGCGTGCCCACCATCTCGCTGACGGCCTGGGTGATGCGCGGGCGGCAGTGGCCCGCGTTGCAGCACCACAAGCCCGCGGTGCCGTCCAGCACCTGCTGGCCGTCGGCGGCGGTATAGTGCATGTCCTTGGCCGACACCAGCATGCGCGGCTGCGCCTTGAACTGCCGGTTCGAGGTGAAGGGCATCCAGAAGGCCCGCAGGTCGTTCGGTGCCGGTTTGCGATCCAGGGCCATGCGCTGTCCTTCCGATGGCGTCGCCGGCCGGAAGCCCGGCCGGCAAATTCTTGACCAAATGGTCAGATGAACGCTAGCACGGGCCGGTATGCAGTCAAGCGGGCGCGATCCTCGCGCGGCGACAGGGAAGCGTCATGCCCGATCCGGATGCTCAGCGATCCCGCATCCAGACCCGCAACCGGCAGGCGATCCTGGACGCCGCGCTGGACGCGTTTTCCGGCCACGGCTATGCCGGCGTCACCATCGACCGCATCGCCGAGGGGGCGGGCCTGTCCAAGCCCAACGTGCTGTATTACTTCGCCTCGAAAGAGGCGATCCACCAGGCGCTGCTGGACGGGCTGCTGGACCTGTGGCTGGCGCCGCTGCGCGACATGGACCCCCGCGGCCAGCCGCTGGACGAGATCCTGGCCTATGTCGCCCGCAAGCTGGACCTGTCGCGCCGCTTTCCCCGCGAAAGCCGCCTGTTCGCGCACGAGATCCTGCAGGGCGCGCCGCATCTCGGCCCGGTGCTGGGGGGCGATCTGGCGGCCCTGGTGGCCGACAAGGCCGCGCTGGTCGCTGCTTGGGTCGCGCAGGGCCGGCTGGCGGCGGTCGATCCGCATCACCTGATCATGTCGATCTGGGCGCTGACCCAGCATTACGCCGACTTTGACCTGCAGGTGCGGGCGGTGCTTGGCCCCGGCCACGACCCCTATGCCGAGGCGGGGAGGTTCCTGGACGGCCTCTATCGCCGGCTGCTGACGCCGCCCGGCTGACTGCCTGAAAATCGGGCAGCGCAGGGCCGTTCCCTTGCCCGCGCCGACCTTTCGGGAACTATTCGCGCCGCCCGTCATTCACGCCCTTGTCAACCTGACGGCGCCGGCGCAGATACACGCGCGGTGCAACATGAGGCACATGATGACCGAGCCTGTCGCGGACCCGCGCGGCACCGATGCCGGACGACAGACCTCGCCCGCCACCCCGCACACCGACGCCCACCCACACGCCGATGCGACCCCCGGCCTCGCGCTGATCCTGTCCACGCTGGGGGTGGTCTATGGCGACATCGGCACCTCGCCGCTGTATGCGCTGCGCGAATCGCTGCGCCACGCGCACGAACACGACATGGCGGAAACCGCCGTGATCGGGATTGTGTCGATGCTGTTCTGGACGGTCGTGCTGATCGTCACCCTGAAATACGTCGTGCTGATCCTGCGCGCCGACAACAACGGCGAGGGGGGCACCCTGTCGCTGGTCGCCAAGGCCCAGGGCGCGCTGCACCGCCGGACGTGGTGGCTGTATCTGATCGGGATCGTCGGCGTGTCGCTGTTCTTTGGCGATGCGATCATCACCCCCGCCATGTCGGTCCTGTCCGCGGTCGAGGGGATGGAGCTTGTCTTTCTCGGCTTTGGCGACTGGGTGGTGCCGGTCACGCTGGTGATCGTCATCGCGCTGTTCTGGGTCCAGCGGTCGGGGACCGAGGCGGTGTCGCGCCTTTTCGGGCCGATCATGCTGGTCTGGTTCCTGACGATGGCGGCGCTTGGCGCGCTGCACCTGTTCGACGACGCCCGCATCCTGCAGGCGCTGAACCCGCTGCGGGCGGCGGGCTTTGTCGCCGAGAACGGGTTCGGCGCGCTGCCGGTCATGGGCTCGGTCTTTCTGGCGGTGACCGGGGCCGAGGCGCTTTATGCCGACATGGGCCATTTCGGCCGCAAGCCGGTCCGCATCTCGTGGCTGGCGCTGGTGTTTCCGGCGCTGACGATCAGCTATATGGGGCAGGGGGCGATGGTGCTGTCGCATCCCGAAACGGCGGCCAACCCCTTTTTCCTGCTGGCGCCGTCATGGTTCACGCTGCCGCTGGTGGTGCTGGCGACGGCGGCGACGGTGATCGCCAGCCAGGCGGTGATCTCGGGCGCGTTCTCGGTCGCGCAGCAGGCGGTTCAGCTGGGGCTGCTGCCGCGGCTGGAAATCCAGCACACGTCCGACAAGCAGCTGGGGCAGGTCTATCTGCCCAAGGTCAACACGATCCTGATGTTCGGCGTCTGCGCGCTGGTGCTGTCCTTCGGGTCGTCGGCGCGGCTGGCCAGCGCCTATGGGATTGCGGTGACCGGCGACATGGTCATCACCTCGATCCTGGCGATCATCGTGTTCCGCTATGCGTGGAAATGGCGCTGGATCAGCGTGCTGGCGATCATGCTGCCGGTGCTGGCGATCGAGGTGGTGTTCCTTTACGCCAACATCCTCAAGACGCTGGACGGCGGCTATATCCCGCTGATGTTCGCGGCGGTGGTCATCACCTTCATGGTGGTGTGGGTCAAAGGCACGCAGAGACTGCAGCAAAAGCTGTCGGCCGAAAGCGTCAGGCTGGATTTCCTGGCGGGCAAGCTGACCGACAGCCCGCCGGTGATCGTGCCGGGCACCGCCGTGTTCCTGACCGCCGACCCGGAACTTGCGCCGCCCGCGCTGCTGCACAACCTGAAACACAACCGCGTGCTGCATGAACGCAACTATGTGGTCAAGGTCGAGGTCGCGACGACCCCCCGTGTCCCCGACGACCAGCGCCTGCGGCTTGAGGCGCTTGGCCCGCGGTTCTTCCGCATCTGGCTGCGCTTTGGCTATATGGAACAGCCGAACGTGCCCCGCGCGCTGGCGAATGCCAAGGCGATGGGCCACAAGTTCGACATCATGGCGACGTCGTATTTCCTGAACCGGCGTTCGCTGCGGGTGGGCAAGGGGCGGCTGCTGCCCTTGTGGGCGGCGCGGCTTTACGCGGGCATGTATCGTTCGGCTTCGGAACCGACCAACTTCTATCGCCTGCCGTCCAACCGGGTGGTCGAACTGGGGCAGCAGATCAACATCTGAGACGCCGGGGCGGGGCGCGCCGCCCCGGTCAGACCAGCGCGGTGATGCGGCGGCGGCGCCAGACCAGCAGATACCACGCCCCCTGTCCGACCAGCAGCGCGGCAAAGTTGGCGACATAAGCCCACCAGATGCCCTGCAATCCGAAGGTGCGCGACAGGAACACCGCCAGCGGCAGCTCGACCAGCAGGACGCAGCCCATCGCGATCAGCATCGGCGCGATGACCGTGCCGGACGCGCGCATGATCCCCGAAAAGATCGTGCCGGCCCCGAACAGCAGCGCCGACCAGCTGACGATGTGCAGCAGGTGCTGGGCCAAATCCACGACCTCGGGTTCGGACAGGAACAGCGACACCACGGGGCGCGAGAACAGATAGACCAGCGCGACCAGCCCGCCGGTCAGCGCCAGGTTCATCGCCATCGCCGTGCGCAGCACCGCCCCCAGCCGGTGCGAATGTCCCGCGCCGATGGCCTGCGCGCCAAAGATCGACGCGGCGATGGCGATCGACAGCGCCGGGAACTGCGCATAGGCCTGCACCTGGCTGACCGCGCCGTAAGCCGCCGTCGCGTCCGAGCCGAAGCGGTTGATCAGCCCCACGATCACCAGCCCCGACAGCGATCCGACGACCAGCTGCGCCCCCGTCGGCAACCCGATCCTCAGCACGGTCTTCAACAGCGACGGATCGGGCACCAGCGCCGCCAGCAGCGCCCGCCCCGGCGCCAGCGGATGGGACCGGGCGCGCAGCCACAGCGCCAGCACCACCAGCCCCGCGGCCTGCGCGATGCCCGCGGACCAGGCCGCGGCGGCGACGCCCATCCCCAGCTGCGCCACCATGACGACCGTCATCACGCCCGACACGACAGTCGCCACCGCCTGCACCACCAGCGGCCGGACCGAATCGCCGGTGCCGCGCAGCAGCGCGCCCGCGACGATGAACAGGAACAGCACCGGCATCGTGGCGAACGCCGCGCGGGCATAGGTCACGGCCGCCGCCATGATGTCGGGCGGCGTGCCCATCAGCCGCAGGATCGCGGGCGCGGCCAGCCAGCCGCCGCCGCCGATGACCAGCGCCAGCCCCAGCGTGACGCCGATGGCCGTCCCGCCGATGCGCTGCACAAGGTCGATCTTGCGCGCGCCCCAGGCCTGCCCGATCAGCACGCTGGCCCCCGAGGTCACGCCGATCAGGAAGGCAATGAAGAAGAACGCCAGCGGCATGAAGGTCGCCATCGCCGCCAGCGCGCCCGTCCCCAGCATCCGTCCGACCACGATGGCGTTGATCGTCATCGACAGCGATTGCAGGATGTTCTGCCCGATCAGCGGCAGCAGAAAGACCAGAAAGGCGCGCCACAGCGGGCCGGTGTAAAGCTGCGTTCTGGGCATCGGCGATCTTTCGGCTGGGGCGGTCTGCCCGGTCTGCGGACCGGGGGCGGTTCACCGGCACAACCCGGCGGCGGCGCGCGGGTTCAGTCCGGTCCCGCGCCACCCGCCCGGCGGGCGCGGCAGGCCGCGACGGCGGCGGCGACCGACGCCTGCATCTGCGCGGCCGTGGGCGGCACGTAGCCCCATGCGCGCGCGCGGGCCGAGGACATCAGCTTGGCGCGCATCCCCTCGGGCCGGGACAGATCGTGGGTGAACCGGCCGCCCCAGTCCGCCGCGCGGGCGACCATCGCGTAATAGTCGTTGACCGAGCGATCCTCGTCCGCCCCCACGTTCAGCAGCGGCGGCAGGTCGGCCAGCCGCGGCAGGGCCGACAGGATGAACCGGGCAAGGTGGTCCGCGTCCATGAACTCGCGCCGCGCCGTGCCGCTGCCCCAGATCTCGACCACATCGCGCCCCGCGTCCTGCGCGTCCACGACCTTGGTGATCGCCGCCGCCAGCAGATGCGCCGACGCCGCGCCGAAGTGGTCGCGCGTGCCGAACAGATTGCAGGGGATCAGGGTGCGATAGGCGACGCCCGCCCGCCGCGACAGATATTCGCACAGCCGCGCGCCGGTGATCTTGGCCAGCGCATAGCCCTCGTTCGTGGGCTCAAGCGGCGCGGCCAGGATGTCGCCCTCGACCAGCGGCTGGCGGTGGTCGCGCGGATACATGCAGGACGACCCCAGAAACATCAGCCGCGGGACGCCGGCCCGCGCCGCGCCGTTGATGACGGCGTCGTTGATCCGCAGGTTTTCGGTCAGAAACCCCGCCGGGTCGGCGATGTTGGCGGCGATCCCGCCCACCCGCGCGGCGGCGTGGATGACGGCATCGACGGGGTTCGCCGCCAGCCAGTCCGCGACCGCCACCCGGTCGGTCAGGTCAAGGTCGGCGCGTGCGGGCGCCAGCAGCGTCACGCCCGGCGCGACCTGCGGGGCCAGATGCCGGATCGTGGCCCCCAGCATCCCCGATCCGCCGGTCAGCCAAACCCTCATGTGCGGGAATACACGTCTTCATAGCGGATGATGTCGTCCTCGCCCAAGTAAACGCCGGTCTGCACCTCGATCAGCACCATCGGCACCTTGCCGGGGTTCTCCATGCGGTGGACGGCGCCCAGCGGCACATAGATCGACTGGTTTTCCGTCACCAGCGTCACCGTGTCGTCCACCGTCACCCGCGCGGTGCCGCTGACGACGATCCAGTGCTCGGACCGGTGGACGTGGCTTTGCAGGCTCAGCGCCGCGCCGGGATGGACGACGATGCGCTTGACCTGAAAGCGGTCGGCCATGACCAGCGTCTCGAACCAGCCCCAGGGCCTGTGGTCGCGGCGGAACGTCTCGGCCTGCCGTGCGCCCTTGGATTTCAGCGCCGCCACCGCCTGCTTGACGTCCTGAGCGCGGTCCATGTCGGCGACCAGCACCGCGTCGTTGGTGGCAACCACCATGACGTTGGACAGGCCGATGCCCACGACCTGCATGTCGTCGTGTTCCGACCGCAGCAGCACGTCGCGGCAGTCGATGGCGGTGGACCGCGCGTCCGTCACCACCCCGTCGGGGGCGGGCGCGCCGATCTGGTTCTCGCGCCAGATCGCGTCCCAGCCGCCCAGATCCGACCAGTGGTCGGCAAAGCGCACCACAGACAGCGCGTCGGATTTCTCCATCACCGCATAGTCGATGGACAGGTCGGGCAGGCCGTTCCACGGCTCTGGCGCCAGCCGCAGGAACCCAAGGTCGGGCCGCGCCTGATCCAGCGCCGCCTGCACGGGGTCCACGAACTCGGGCGCATGGGCGCGGAACGCCGCGATCATGGTCGCCGCGGAAAACAGGAAGATCCCTGCGTTCCACAGGAACCGCCCGTCCGCCAGCATCGCCTGCGCGCGGTCCGCGTCGGGCTTTTCGACGAACCGGCGCAGGGGGGCGGGGCCGTCGGTGGCGTCGCCCTCGACCTCAAGCCAGCCATAGCCCGTCTCGGCCCGCGTGGGCTGAATGCCGAAGGTCACGATGCGGCCCGCGCGCGCCAGCGGCAGGCCCTGATCGACGGCGCGGCCGAACGCCTCGGCATCGGGGACGACGTGGTCCGAGGGCGCGACCAGCATCACCGCGTCGGGATCGGTCTGCGCCAGATACAGCGCCGCGGCCAGCACGGCGGGCGCGGTGTTGCGGCCCGCAGGCTCGATCAGGATCGCGGCCGGGTCCAGGGCGACCTCGGCCAGCTGTTCGGTCACGATAAAGCGGAAATCGGCGTTGGTCATCACGACGGGCGCGCCATAGCGCGGCCCCGACAGCCGCAGTGCGGACGCCTGAAACAGCGTGCGCTCCCCGATCAGCGGCGCAAACTGCTTGGGAAACGACTTGCGCGACACGGGCCACAGGCGCGTGCCGCTGCCGCCCGACAACAGGACCGGCGTGATCTGGTTCATTCGACGACCCCATAGGCGCGGCGCGCCAGCCTTTCGGTTTCCAGCAGCCGCCGATCCTCGGCGACCATCTCGGCCACCATTTGCGGAAAGGGCGTGGTCGCTGTCCAGCCCAGTCGGTCGCGCGCCTTGGTCGCGTCGCCGCACAGCCGGTCCACCTCGGTCGGGCGGAAATAGACCGGGTCGATCTGGATCAGGCAGCGGTCGGTGCCGGCCTGATAGCCGCATTCGTCCACGCCCGCGCCGCGCCAGTCCAGCGCCACCCCCGCCTCGGCGAAGGCCATTTCGCAGAACTGGCGGACGCTGTGCATCCGTCCGGTCGCCAGCACGAAATCGTCCGGCGCGGGGTGCTGGACGATGCGCCACATCCCCTCGACATAGTCGCGGGCGTGGCCCCAGTCGCGCAGCGCGTCAAGGTTGCCCAGATACAGCCGGTCCTGCAGCCCCAGCGTGATCGCGGCCACCGCACGGGTGATCTTGCGGGTGACGAAGGTTTCGCCCCGCACCGGGCTTTCGTGGTTGAACAGGATGCCGTTGGACGCAAACATCCCATAGGCGTCGCGATAGTTCACCGTGATCCAATAGGCGTAAAGCTTGGCCGCCGCATAGGGCGAGCGCGGGCGGAACGGCGTCGTTTCGGACTGCGGCGTTTCGGCCACGGCGCCATACAGCTCGGACGTGGACGCCTGATAGAACCGCGTCCGCTTTTCCATCCCCAGCAGGCGGATCGCCTCGAGCAGGCGCAGCGTGCCGATGCCGTCGGCGTTGGCGGTGTATTCCGGCATCTCGAAGCTGACCTTGACGTGGCTTTGCGCGGCAAGGTTATAGATCTCGTCGGGCTGGGTTTCGGCCACGGTGCGGATCAGCGCCGTCGAATCGGTCATGTCGCCATAGTGCAGGTGAAAGCGGCCGTTGCGGTGCGGGTCGATCTGCAGATGGTCGATCCGCCCGGTGTTGAAGCTGGACGACCGGCGTTTGATGCCGTGGACGACATAGCCTTTGGCCAGCAGCATCTCGGCCAGATAGGCGCCGTCCTGCCCGGTGATCCCGGTGATAAGCGCGGTTTTCGCGGTCATGCTTCCCCCTTCAGCCCTGCGCGGCGACCGCGCCCACGACCTCGCGCAGCCGCGCGATCTGGTCGGGGATGGGATAGTGGTGGTTGCCGGTGAACAGCCCGTCGGTGTCGACGGCCTCGGCCGCGGGCACCGGGCCTGCGACGCTGTGGTCCAGCTTGGCGATGACCGGATTTGCCAGGAAATTGCCCGCGACCACCGGGCGCGATTCGATGCCCGCGGCGGTCAGGGCGCGCACCAGCTCGGCCCGCCGCCCGGCCAGCCGGCCGCGCAGGGTCATGGCAAAGCCGAACCACGACGACCTGCCCGTCTCGGCCTGGATGCGGACATCGGGCAGGTCGGCAAAGGCTTGCGCGAACAGCGCCCCGTTGGCGCGCCGCGCCGCCACGAACCCCGGCAGCCGTTCCAGCTGCGGCACGCCCAAGGCCCCCTCAAGTTCCAGCGGGCGCAGGTTATAACCGGGCAGCACGAACCGGAACTGGCGCACGAAGGGGTCTGGATCGACCGGCAGATGCGTGTCGGGGGGCAGGTCGCGCACCCAGCCATGCGCGCGCAGCGACAGCATCGTGTCATAAAGCTTGCGGTCGTCGGTCACGACCATCCCGCCCTCCATCGTGCAGATGTGGTGCGAGAAAAAGCTGGAGAAGGTGCCGAACAGCCCGAACGTCCCGGCCTGCCGCCCGCCCAGCGTGGCGCCCATCGACTCGCAGTTGTCCTCGGCCAGGATCAGCCCGTGCCGGTCGCAGATGGCGCGCAGGTCGGTCAGCGCGGCGGGGTTGCCCAGCAGGTTGACGGCCAGCACCGCGCGGGTGCGCGGGGTGATCGCGGCCTCGACCAGCGCGGGGTCGATGTTCAACGTGCCCGGGTCGATGTCCACGAACCGCAGCCGCAGGCCGTTCTGGGTGACGGGGAAATAGGTGGTGGACCAGCTGACGGCGGGCACGATCACCTCGTCCCCCGCGGTCCAGCCCAGGTCGGGGTGCCAGAAGGCGGCGGCGATGGCCAGCAGGTTGGCGGACGACCCGGACGAGGCCATCACCGCGTAACGGCTGCCGGCCCAGGCGGCGAACGCCTGCTCGAACGCGCGGACCTCGGCGCCCATCGTGAAGCGTCCCGACCGGATGACCCGGTCAAGCGCGGCATACTCGGCGTCGGCCCAGGTGGTCGAGGCAAGAGGATAGAACATGAAGCCCCCGCGGCGTCAGGCCTTTCGGCGGCCCGCCGGTTGTGTGCCCGGTTTGGGCGGCGGTGTCACGGGTGGTCACGCAGGGGGGCGCCTGTCGCCCCGCCGGGGATGCGCGGGGGACGGCAACGGCATCGGCCCGAAACGCAAAAGGCCCGCCAAGCGGCAGGCCCTGTGCATCCGTGCGTCGGGTCGGGCCGGTTCAGCCGCCCCAGGTCCGCAGCGGGCCGCAGTCCATGTGGACGAAGTTCGACCGAGAGTATTTGCCCACGCCGCCCGCCTTGCAGGTGGCCGCGGCCTTGTACATCTGGCCGACGGACCGCGACTTCAGCCGCAGGTCGGCCGCCTTGCCCGTCATGTGCAGCGAGTTGCGCGCCACCCCCGACGACCGCGACCGCAGCATGGCGTTGGTCTTGGGCGAGCGATAGCCCGACAGCATCATATAGGGTTCGTTGGTCTGCAGCAGCCGGTGGCTGGCGGCCGCGATGTCGATCATGCGCGGATCGACCCCGATCACCTGTCCGGTGCGCCAGTCGCGCATGAACACGTTGACCTCGTTCAGGGCGTCGCGGATGTACTTTCCCTCGACCCAATAGACGGTGTCGATGCTTTCGCCCGTCCTGCCCGAATACATGCGGACCCGGCGATAGTCGCCGGCCCCCCGGATGATGCCGAAGGCATTGGCCATCACCGGCGCCGCCGCGACCGTGGTCGCCGCGAATACGCCCAGAATGCCGCGACGCGAGAATTCGAAGGTCATGTTCAGATCCGCCTGTCCTGCGTTCGTTTCTGTGCCACCGGTGCGTGGCCGGTCCGGTTTAGATCCGGAATGACTAACAATATGTCATCAGCCGCGGTGTTGCGGAACGCTTCGTTCCACCCTCTGGCGATTTTGCGCCCGGATCGGCAAAAACTCGCCTAGCGCAACCTTAGGGCGAGTGGATGCAGGGCTTTCTGTTCCATGTTTGCAACGTCAAGGGCGTTTTCGCCACGCTCGCGCGGGCGTGTGTGGACCCCTTGGCCGGGGCCGCGCATTCCTGTGGCATGGCCGCACATCCCTCTTTCCCGCCCGTTTCCGCCCCGCAACCCCGAATCGTCCAGCCTCGCCAAGGGCTACGGCGGCGTCTTGCCGGCGCGGCACTGGCCGCGCTGATGCCGGTGGCGGCGCTGGCCCAGTTTACCGCGCCGAAGCTCGACTTTACCGCCGACCAGATCGCCCTTGCGCGGGCGGTCGCGCCCAACGCGGGACTGGCGTCGTGGTATGGTGGCCGGGGGCTGGCGCCGGTCTTTGCCGGGCCGCAGGCCGCCGCGCAACGCGCAGCACTGATCGCGGCGGTCGAGACGGCCCCCGCGCATGGCCTGCCGCCGCTGCGCTATGGCGCCGACCGCCTTCGGGAACTGGACCGGCCGGACGCGCCGCCGGTCATGGTCGAGGCGGCCTTCGCGCGCAGCTTTGCCGCCTGGGTCCATGACGTGCAGGGCGGCGTGCTGGACCCCCGCAAGATCGATTCGACCAACAAGCGCCAGGTGATCCGCGTGCCCGTCGATGAGCTGCTGGCGCGCTTTGCGACGGCGGCGGACCCCGCCGCGGTCCTGGCGCAGCTGGTGCCGCGCGACCCGCGCTATGCGATCCTGCAGCGGGCGCTGGCAGACGAAGGCGCGCTTGCCGCCCCGCCGGGCACGCCCGCCGTCCCGCCCGGCGCATGGCGCGAGGGGGTGCGCGGCGAAGGCGTGGCCGCGCTGCGCGCCCGCCTTGCCGCCATCGGCTTTGCCAGCGCCACGGCCGATCGGGCGCTGTTCGATGCCGCGCTGACCGACGCGGTCGCGCGCTATCAGGATCGCGCCGGACTGCCCGCCGATGGCGTGGCCGGGCCGAAGACCATCGCCCGGCTGAACCAGGGCCGTGGCCCGCGGGAACGCGCGCTGATGATCTCGCTGGAACGGATGCGCTGGCTGAACGGGCACGATCTGTCCGCGCGCCACCTGTGGGTCAACCTGCCCGAATACAGCGCCCATATCGTCGAGGGGGGACAGTCCGTCTTCCAGACCCGCGTGGTCATCGGCAAGACCGACCACGACATGCAGACGCCCGAGTTTTCCGACCAGATGGAGCATGTGGTCGTGAACCCCCGCTGGAACGTCCCGCGGTCCATCACCGTGCGCGAATACCTGCCGCGCCTGCAGGCCAACCGCCACGCCGTCGCGCATCTGGACATCATCGACGCAAAGGGGCGGGTGGTGTCGCGCGACCGCATCGACTTCGGCCGCTATACGGCGGCCAGCTTTCCCTATCGGATGCGGCAGAAACCCAGCGACGACAACGCCCTGGGACAGGTCAAGTTCATCTTCCCGAACCCGATGAACATCTATCTGCACGACACCCCGTCCAAGGGGCTGTTCAACGAGACGCGGCGCGCGTTTTCGCACGGGTGCATCCGCGTCGCGCGGCCGGTGGACCTGGCCCACGAACTGCTGCGCGGGCAGGTTGCGGACCCCGAGGCCAGCTATTCCCGCGCGCGGGCGTCGGGCAAGGAAAGCTGGCTGGGGCTGGACCGGACGCTGCCCGTGCATCTGGTCTATTTCACCCTGATCCCGGACCAGGACGGCACCATCCGCAGCTTTCCCGATGTCTATGGCCGTGACGCGGCCGTCTGGGCGGCCTTGGAAAAGGCGGGCGCGGCGGCCGGGGTGGAAACGCTCGCGCTGGCCGAGTAGAAGATGGCCTCGACAGGAGGCGCCGATGACCCTGACCATGACAGAGCTTGCCCGCGCGCTGGATGCGCGTCTGTGGGGCGATGGCGATATCCGCATCACCGGCGCGGCGGAACCGGCCGACGCGGGTGCGGTCCGGGACGGGGCGGGGCTGATTGCGATGGCGATGGCGCCCGCCTATGCTGCGCAGCTCGCGCCCGGCGCGGCGGCCCTGCTGTCCGAGGGGATGGACCCGCAGGCGCTGGGCCTGGCCGCGGCGGTGCTGGTCGGGCGGCCGCGGCTGGCGATGGCGGGGCTGACCCGCGCGCTGGACCGGGGCGCGGGCATGGCGCCGGGCATCCACGACAGCGCGGTGATCGACCAGACCGCCGAAATCGGCCCCGACGCCGCCATCGGCCCGTTCGCCGTGATCGGGCCGGGCGTGCGCATCGGCGCGCGGGCGCGGATCGGCGCCCATGTCGTGATCGGCCGCGACACCCGCATCGGGGATGACGCGCTGATCCACGCCGGGGTGCGCATCGCCCACGGCGTCACCGCCGGCGACCGGCTGATCGTGCAGTCCGGCGCGGTGATCGGCAGCGACGGGTTTTCCTTCGTCACGCCCGAGGAATCGGGGGTCGAGCAGGCCCGCCGCAATCTCGGCGGCCGCGGCGAGGTGACGCAGCAGCACTGGGTCCGCATCCATTCCCTGGGCGGGGTGACGCTGGGCCACGATGTCGAGGTCGGCGCCAACACCAGCATCGACCGGGGCACCATCCGGGCCACCAGCGTCGGCGACGGCAGCAAGCTGGATAACAACGTCACGCTGGGCCACAACGTCCGGGTCGGGCGCGATTCGCTGCTGTGCGGGCAGGTGGGCGTCGCGGGGTCGGCCCGCATCGGCGACCGGGTCGTGCTGGGCGGCCAATGCGGGGTCAGCGACAACATCTTTGTCGGCGACGACGTGATCGCGGGCGGCGCGTCCAAGATATTCACCAACGTCCCGGCGGGCCGCGTCATCCTGGGTTCGCCCGCGACGCGGATGCAGACCCAGGTCGAGATCCAGAAGGCCACCCGCCGCCTGCCCCGCATGGCCGCGCAGCTGGCCGAGCTTCAGAAAATCGTTACACGCCTGCTGGAAAAGGGCTGACCGGAGATTTCCCATGACGTCAGACGTCCACGACCGCACCCTGGCCATCATAGCCGAACAGGCGATGCTGGACCCGTCCGAAATCCAGCCGCAGATGACGCCGGCCGAACTGGGCATCGACAGCCTGGGGCTGGTCGAATCGATCTTCGCCATCGAGGAGGCGTTCGACATCTCGATCCCGTTCAACGCCAACGAACCCTCGCAATCTGATTTCGACATCTCGTCGATGGGGGCGATCGTCGCGGCCGTGGAAAAGCTGGTCGCCGCAAAGGGATGAACGCGAAACGCAAGCACGCCGACAAGGACCGCGACCGCCCCGCCGCACCCGCCGTCGCCGCGCCCCCGGCCGAGGCGCGGGGCGGGCTGCGCCGCGTGGCCATCACCGGGGCGGGCACGGTCAACGCGCTGGGGCTGGGCGTCGCCGACACGATGAAGGCCCTGCGCGACGGGCGCTGCGGGATCGGAGAGCTGAAGTTCCGCGACGTCGAGCGGCTGTCCGTCCGCATCGGGGCGCAGGTCCACAACTGGGAACCCGAGGCCTATTTCAACCGCCAGCAGATCGCGCTGTATGACAAGTTCACGCAGTTCACGATGCTGGCCGCGAAAGAGGCCATCGCCCAGGCGGGACTGGATTTCGCGGGCCGGCTGGGGCTGGAATGCGGCGTCATCCTGGGCACCGCCGGCGGCGGGCTGAACACCTGGGACGAAAACTACCGCGCCGTCTACGAGGAGGGGAAGAACCGTGTCCACCCCTTCGTCGTGCCCAAGCTGATGAACAACGCGGCCGCCAGCCACGTCTCGATGGAGTTCGACCTGCGCGGCCCGGCGTTCACCGTCGCCACGGCCTGCGCGTCGTCCAACCACGCGATGGGGCTGGCGTTCCAGATGGTGCGATCGGGGGCCGCGCGCGCCATGCTGACCGGCGGGTCCGAGGCGATGCTGTGCTTTGGCGGCGTCAAGGCGTGGGAGGGGCTGCGCGTCATGTCCAAGGACGCCTGCCGCCCGTTTTCCGCCAACCGCAACGGCATGGTTCAGGGCGAAGGCGCGGGCGTCTTCGTCTTCGAGGACTGGGACCACGCGCGCGCGCGGCGCCGACATCCTGGCCGAGGTGGTGGGTTTCGCCATGTCCGCCGACGCGCAGGACATCGTGATGCCCTCGGCACAGGGGGCCGAACGGGCGATGGCGGGCGCGATGGCCGACGCGGGCCTCAACCCCGAGCAGATCGGCTATATCAACGCCCACGGCACCGGGACGGCCGCCAACGACAAGACCGAATGCGCCGCCGTCGCCCACGCCTTTGGCCATCACGCTGACCGGCTGATGATCTCGTCCACCAAGGCGATGCACGGCCACGTCATCGGCGGCACCGGCGCGATCGAGCTGCTGGCCTGCATCATGGCGCTGCGCGAGGGCGTGATCGCGCCCACCATCGGCTATGAGGAGCCGGACCCCGAATGCGCGCTGGACGTGGTGCCCAACGTCGCGCGCGACGCGCGGGTGGATGCGGTGCTGTCGAACGCCTTTGCCTTCGGCGGGCTGAACGCGGTGCTGGCGCTGCGCCGCGTCTGAGCAAAGGGGCCGTCCGGGGTATCCCACGCTTGCGCCGCTGCTCGGCGCCCTGCCGTCCACCGGCATCGCGCTGCGACGCTGGGGCGTGCCGTGGCCGGTTCGTTTCTCGCCTGTCGGCACACGGGGCATCCTGACCTGAATCCTTGCGCGGGTGGCGCGGCTGCGTTCGAGTATTTCAGCCAAGAAGAAACCGCAGGGTGCGCCCCGGCCACCCCCGCCGGTCCAGCGGGAACGGGATGTCTCACCCGGCGACCGGGGCGGCTTCTCCTTGGGCGGTCATCGGCTCTCCAGCCTGTACCGCACGGGCAGCGTCGCACCGGGGTCTGAAGATCGGGTTAACGGCGGGCTTCTTCTTGGCGAAAATACTCATTGGACCGCGCCGCATGGCGGTCCGGTCCCCCCGTCGCCCCAGCCCTCGCACTTTCATTCGCCGCGCCGCTGCCCTATGCCTGCGGTGCGCAGACAAGGGCGAAGCAATGGCGAAGATCACCTATATCGAATGGAACGGCACCCGGCACGAGGTCGAGGTCAGGCCCGGCATGACCGTCATGGAAGGCGCGCGCGACAACAACGTGCCCGGCATCGACGCCGACTGCGGCGGAGCCTGCGCCTGTTCGACCTGCCATGTCTATGTCGCGCCGGAATGGGTGGACAAGCTGCCGCCGCGCGACCCGATGGAGGCGGACATGCTCGATTTCGCCTGGCAGCCCGATCCCGTGCGCTCGCGCCTGACCTGCCAGATCAAGGTCACGCCGGGGCTGGACGGGCTGGTCGTGCAGATGCCGGAAAAGCAGATCTGACGACGCCCGCGTCGCAATCCGACCGCCGCGGTGTCGTCCTGCGCCCGCGCCGCGCGCGGCCCGCGGCACATCATGCCCCATCCCCAGCAGCCAAAGGCGTGCCCGATGTCCGATCTTGTCCTGACCGTCGCCTGTCCGTCCCGCCGCGGCATCGTCGCGGCCGTTGCCGGCTTTCTGGCGCGGCATGGCTGCAACATCACCGACTCGGTCCAGTTCGACGACCAGGACAACGGCCGCTTTTTCATGCGCGTCGGGTTCCGCCCCGAGACGGGGGCCGATGCGGACAGCCTGCGCGCCGGGTTCGACGAGGTGGCGCAGCCCTTTGACATGGACTGGGCATTCCACGTCCAGGGGCACCGGGTGCGCGTGCTGCTGATGGTGTCCAATTTCGGCCACTGCCTGAACGACATCCTGTATCGCTGGCGCATCGGCGCGCTGCCCATCGACATCGTCGGCGTCGTGTCGAACCACCTGACCTATCAGAAAATCGTGGTGAACGCCGACATCCCGTTCCACCACATCCGCGTCACTGCCGCCACCAAGCCCGAGGCCGAGGCGCGGCTGATGGCGCTGGTCGAGGAATCGGGGGCCGAGCTGGTGGTGCTGGCGCGCTATATGCAGGTGTTGTCGGATGCCTTCTGCGCCCGCATGGCCGGGCGGATCATCAACATCCACCATTCCTTCCTGCCCAGCTTCAAGGGCGCGAACCCCTACAAGCAGGCGTATCAGCGGGGGGTCAAGCTGATCGGCGCGACCGCCCATTACGTGACCGCCGACCTGGACGAAGGCCCGATCATCGAACAGGACACCACCCGCGTCACCCACGCGCAGTCGCCCGAGGATTACGTCAGCCTGGGCCGCGACGTCGAGGCGCAGGTGCTGTCGCGCGCGATCCACGCGCACATCAATCACCGCGTGTTCCTGAACGGAAACAAGACCGTGGTGTTCCCGGCAAGCCCCGGCGGCTATGCCTCGGAACGCATGGGCTAGGCCGGCTGCGGCGATCAGGCGGCCGGCGGCTGCCAGGCCATCAGCATGTCGATGAAATCGGTGATGGTCGCGGCCATCTCGTCCCCGGCCGAGGTGCCGGGGCGCATCCAGACCTCCAGCCGGTTGTCCAGCGCCAGCGTCGTGATGCCGAACATGAAGCTGCGCCCGATCGCCGCGCGGTGCGAGGCGCGGCCTTCGGTCTCGCCCAGCAGCCGGCGGACCAGCGGCACAAAGCTGGCATCATAGCGGTGGAACGCGAAGGCGCCGCCATCCGTCGTCAACAGCCGTTCGGACACGATGCCGTAAAGGCCGCGGTTTTCCTGCGCCCAGGTGACATAGGCCGTCGCCAGCGCGATCAGCGCCGCGCGGTTGTCGCCCGGGCGCGCGGTGGCCACGGCGCGCGACATGGCGTCGGTCAACTGGACCGCGACATAGTTGCCGACCGCCTCGGTCAGGGCGCGGTCGTCGGCGAACAGCGTGCGCAGCGCAGAAACCTCGACCCCGGTCCGTTCCGCAAGCTCCTCGACCGTCAGGCGATGGGCGCGCACCTCCTGCAGGCACTGGATGGCTGCGTTGATCATGCGGTCGATCTGCGGTTCGCTCGGGGGCATGGCGTGCTCTGTCGTCAAAGATGGGGGCGTCAGCATGCGGCGCGCGGCCGGGATCAACGGCCCGGCCCGCGCATGTCTTGCGGGGGCATCAGCATCAGGCGGGGCCGCGCCCGCGTCCACCCCGACCTTCGTGGGTCATGCGCCGGCGCGCGACTGGCGCTTGCGCTCGTGCGGGTCCAGATGGCGCTTGCGCAGGCGCACGATCCTGGGCGTGACCTCGACCAGCTCGTCGTCGTCGATATAGGCGATGGCCTCTTCCAGCGACATCCGCACCGGGGGCGTCAGGCGCACGGCCTCGTCCGTGCCGGACGCGCGGACGTTGGTCAGCTTCTTGCCCTTCAGCGGGTTCACCTCAAGGTCGTTGTCGCGGCTATGCTCGCCGATGACCATGCCCTGATAGACCTGCTCCTGCGCGCCGATGAACAGCTTGCCGCGTTCCTCGAGGTTCCACAGCGCATAGGCCACGGACACCCCGTCCTCCATCGAGATCAGCACGCCCTGGCGGCGGCCCTGGATCGCGCCCTTGAAGGGCGTCCAGCCGTGGAAGATGCGGTTCAGCACGCCATTGCCGCGCGTGTCGGTCATGAACTCGCCCTGATAGCCGATCAGCCCGCGCGAGGGGACGTGGGCCACGATCCGGGTCTTGCCGTGACCGGCGGGGCGCATCTCGACCAGATCGCCCTTGCGGGCGCCGGTCAGCTTGTCGATCACCACGCCGGTATAGTCGTCATCGACGTCGATGATGACCTCCTCGACCGGTTCCAGCCGCTCGCCGTCCTCGTCGCGGAAGATCACGCGGGGGCGGGAAATCGACAGCTCGAACCCCTCGCGGCGCATGTTCTCGATCAGCACGCCCATCTGCAGCTCGCCCCGGCCCGACACGACAAAGGCGTCGCCGCCGGGGGTGTCCTCGACCTTGATCGCGACGTTGGTTTCCGCCTCGCGCAGCAGCCGCTCGCGGATGACGCGGGACTGGACCTTGGTGCCGTCGCGGCCGGCCAGCGGGCTGTCGTTGATGCCGAAGGTGACGCTGATGGTGGGCGGATCGATCGGCTTGGCCTGCAAGGGCGTGTCCACCTCGGGGGCGCAGAGCGTGTCGGCGACGGTGGCCTTGGTCATGCCCGCCAGGGTCACGATGTCGCCAGCCACCGCCTCGTCGATGGGGGTCTGGGTCAGGCCGCGGAAGGCCAGAACCTTGCTGACGCGGAACTGCTCGATCCGCTCGCCGTCCCGCGAAAGCGCCTTCAGCGTGTCGCCGGCGCGCGCGGTCCCCGCCTCGACCCGGCCGGTCAGGATGCGGCCGATGAACGGGTCGGCGCCCAGCGTGGTCGCCAGCATCTGGAACGGCTCGTCCCGGCGGGCCAGCTGCGCGGGGGGCTGGACGTGGCGCAGGATCAGGTCGAACAGCGCCGACATGTCCTTGCGCGGGCCGTCCAGCGTCTCGTCGGCCCAGCCGCCGATGCCCGAGGCATAGACATGCGGAAAGTCCAGCTGCTCGTCGCTGGCGCCCAGGTTCGCAAACAGGTCAAAGACCTCGTTCAGCGTCTGGTCGGGTTCGGCGGCGGGCTTGTCCACCTTGTTCAGGACCACGATCGGGCGCAGCCCCAGGGCCAGCGCCTTTGACGTGACGAACTTGGTCTGCGGCATCGGCCCCTCGGCCGCGTCCACCAGCAGGCAGACGCCGTCCACCATCGACAGGATGCGCTCGACCTCGCCGCCGAAATCGGCGTGGCCGGGGGTGTCGACGATGTTGACGCGCGTGCCCTTCCATTCGACCGAGGTGGCCTTGGCCAGGATGGTGATCCCGCGTTCGCGTTCGATGTCGTTGCTGTCCATCACCCGTTCGGCGACGGACTGGTTCTCGCGGAAGCTGCCGGACTGTTTCAACAGCTGGTCGACAAGCGTCGTCTTGCCATGGTCCACGTGGGCGATGATCGCAATATTGCGGATGTCCATGCTCGATCCTGTCTGAAATCTGGCCGTCCCCCTAAACGGGATCGCGGCAAAGGGAAAGCGCAAACAGGGAACGGGCCCCCGCAAGCGGAGGCCCGGCCATTTGACGCGGGGATGGCGGCCCTAGCGGCGGCGATAGGACAGGCCGCCCCAGATCCGGCCCTCGTCGCGGTGCTGCCCGCCATAGACGGCGCCCTTGTAGGCCGCGAAGGCCGCGACCAGCATCGACGCCGCCAGCATGAAGGCCGACAGGACGCCCGCCTTGCGCGCCGCCTCGGCGGCGTTGCGGGCGGTGTCCTCGGCCTCTTGCGCCAGGCGCTGCGCCTCGGCCCGGGCATCGGCCAGGGCCTGTTCGGCGCTGGCGCGCATCTGCTGGGCGCCGTCCACCGCCTGATCGACGCGCTGCCCGATCTCGGCCTCGGACAGGCCGGTGCGGGCGGCGGCGGCGCTGACCAGATACTGCCGGTCGGCGTCGCTGATCTCGCCGGTGCGGACCAGATTGCCGAAGATGCCCGCGATCTCGCGGCGCAGGGCCTCGTCGCCGGTCGCGGCGGCGGGGGTTCCCGCCGGGGCGCCGGCGGGCGCGGCGGCGGGGCGCAGCAGCGTGTCGGTGATATAGTCCAGCGGATTGGCCTCGAACCCGTCGGGCAGCGCCTCGGCCACCGCCGGCGCCGCGGCAGCGGCCGCGCCGCCCGCGGCCTGGCCCAGGCCCGACACGGCCCCGCCAGCCAGTTGCCCCGCGCCCTGCGCAATGCCGCCGACGGCGGATCCCGCCGCCTGCACGGCGGTCGACGCGGCCGAGCCGACGGCGTTCGTCGCGGCCCCGATCAGCGATGCGGCGACCATCGCGCCCAGCACCGCCGCCAGGCCCCAGACCGCCAGCCCGTGGATGCCGTCGCGGGCCGTCACCTCGTCAGCGGTGGCGTTGTCCACGCGCCGCCGCATGCGGCCGGCGATATAGCCGCCCGCCATGTAGGTCGCGATCATCGACACGATGATCCACAGCGCGGGCAGCACGACGGCGCCGAACCCCGGCGCCTCGCCCTCGCGCGCCGAGATGCTGCCAAGCCCCAGCGCCGCGCCGAAGGTGGTGGCGATCAGGCCGATCCCCAGCGCGACGACAGTGCCGGCAAGGATGGCGGGAATGTCGACGTAAGACCCGTCGTGCGGCGTGGCCGGGGCCGAGGCACGGGTCATTTCCTCTGTCCGATCGGCGGCCATCGTCAGCGCAGCCCCAGCATGGACAGGATGAACAGCACGACCACGACCAGACCGACAAGATAGATGATGGAATTCATGGGGCGTTTCCTTTTCGGTTGTTGACCCGGACGGGCCCGGTTCCGTTAGCCAAACCCCGCGCCCCGGCGCGGGTTCCCCGTGGCGCGCCGCGCGCCTGTCGGCGGGCGGGGCGGTGTGCCGGAGGGGCCGCTGCGGTCGGGCGGGCTGCGGCTGTCGCAGGGCGGCCGCGGTGGCGGGGGCCGCCCCCTGTGAATGCGCCCCTTTCGCGCGGGCCGGTCCCGCGAGACGGGACGTCCTGCGAGGGGCGCGCCGCCGTCAGATACCCGACGCCGCCAGATGCGCCGGCCCCGTGGGGGATGCCTGTGGAAGGGCGGCCGCCGCCGTCAGACGGCCGCCGCCAGACGTCCGCCGCCGTCAGATACCCGACGCCGCCAGACGGGCCGACCCCGTGGGGGACGCCGCTGCGGAAGGACGGCCGCCGCCAGACGTCCCATCCCGCCAGACGTCCCACCCCGCCAGATATCCGCCGCCCGGGACGGCGGACCCCGCGGGACGGATGTCCCTGCGGGAGGAGTCGCCGCCGTCAACTGGCCCGCCCCTGTCGTCCGTTCCAGGCGAGGCCGTCGCTGGCGCCCCAGTCAGGCGGCGTTGCCGCGCAGCCAGCGCAGGCCCGCCTCGGTCGTGGTCTGCGGCACGTATTCCGCGCTGACCCAGCCGCGATAGCCGGCGGCGTCCACCCGGCGGAAGAAGTCGGCATAGTCGATGTCGCCCACCCGCGGCTCGTGCCGCCCCGGCGCGCCCGCGATCTGCACGTGGCGGACAAGACCCGCGTGCCGGTGCCAGCAATCGGCCACGTCCCCGGTGATCAGATGGGCGTGATAGGCGTCGAACTGCAGCCCCAGGTTGGGCGCGCCGACGGCCGCGATCACCTCGGCCGCCAGGTCGAAATCGGCCAGGAAGTATCCGGGCATGTCGGCGGGGTTGATCGGCTCGACCGTCAGGCTGGCGTGGGGGGCGCGCGCGCAGGCCCACCGCAGGTTGTCGATGAACGTGGCGCGGGCGGCCGCCCCTTCTCCCTTGCCGGCCATGACATGGATGTGGCGGGCGCGCAGCACCTGCGCATAGCGCAGCGCGCGGTCGAAATCGCGGCGAAATCGGTCCTCTCCGCCGGGGATGGCGGCAAAGCCGCGCGGGCCGCCCGCCCAGTTCGGGGGCGGCGTGTTCAGCAGCACGAACTCCAGCCCCGCCGCCTGCGCGGCGGCCGACAGCTCCTTGGCGGACAGGTCATAGGGAAACAGGATCTCGACCCCGTCGAATCCGGCCCGGCGCGCGGCCGCAAAGCGGTCGATCATCGGCAGCTCGGTGAACAGAAAGGTCAGGTTCGCCGCAAAACGCGCCATTCAGCCCCCCAACGCAAAGACCGCGCCGCAGGAACGCAGCACCAGCCCGCCGTCCGGTCCCGGCTGGGCGGCCTCGACCAGGCGATAGAAGGTCTTGCGGTCGATCAGCGCGTCCAGCCCGCGCCGCACATGGACATAGGGGCGGGGCGCGCCGTCCCGATCCTCGACCCGGATGGGGTGGTCGGGACCGGCGGTCACGACGTCGCCCACGTTCGTCGTCAGCGTGATCGCGTCCGGCGCGATGTCGGCATCGACCGCCAGGAACGGCGCGTCCGCAACCCGGATGCCCAGCTTTTCCACCGGCGTCACCAGATAATACCGCTCGCCCTCGCGCCTGAGGATCGAGGCGAACAGGCGCACCATCTCGGGGCGGGCGATCGGGCTGCCGTCGTGGATCCAGCGGCCGTCGGGTTCGATGACCAGGTCCATCTCGCCGCAGAACGGGGGATCCCACAGATGCACCGGCGGCGGACCGCGGCGCCCGGCCGCGCGCGCGACATCGGCCAGGCCCGCGCCGGGCGCCGTGGTCTGCGCGGATTTCCCCTTGGGTTCGGCCATTGGCGATGGAGCCTTTCGGTTTCACACAATAGAATGGCATCTAGAACAGAACGGGGGCGTTGTCATGGCCGCAGAAGATAAACTGGTATCGGATGTGCGGGCGTTGGCCGAACGGCTGGTCGCCGCCCGTGCCAGCGTCGAGCGGCGCTTCGTCGGCCAGCACGCGGTCGTCGAACAGGCGCTGGCGGCGATCCTGTCGGGCGGCCACGCGCTGCTGGTCGGCCAGCCGGGCCTTGGCAAGACGATGCTGGTCGATACGCTGTCCACCGTTCTGGGGCTGGACAGCGCCCGCATCCAGTTCACCCCCGACCTGATGCCCGCCGACATCCTGGGGGCCGAGGTGCTGGACATCCGCCCCGACGGCACCCGCGCCTTTCGTTTCATCGAGGGGCCGGTCTTTACCCAGCTGCTGATGGCGGACGAAATCAACCGCGCCAGCCCCCGCACCCAGTCCGCCCTGCTGCAGGCGATGCAGGAGGGGCAGGCGACCGTCAGCGGCCAGCACCGCCCGCTGGGCCGCCCGTTCCACGTGCTGGCGACCCAGAACCCGATCGAGCAGGAGGGGACGTATCCGCTGCCCGAGGCGCAGCTGGACCGTTTCCTTGTGCAGATCGACGTGGATTATCCCGACCGCGACACCGAACGCGCGATCCTGCTGGCGACGACCGGGACGGACGTCGGCGCGGCCCATGCGGTGCTGGACGCGGGCCAGCTGATCGCGGCGCAGGCGCTGGTGCGCTCGATGCCGGTCGGCGAGGCGGTGGTCGCCGCGATCCTCGATCTGGTGCGCGGCGCCCGTCCCGGCGCGCCCGAGGCGCCGGGCTGGCTGGCCGACACGCTGGTCTGGGGGCCGGGCCCGCGCGCCGCGCAGGCGCTGATGCTGATGATCCGCGCCCGCGCGACGCTGGATGGGCGTTTCGCGCCCTCGCTGGACGACGTGGCTGCGATGGCCGCGCCGGTGCTGCGCCACCGCATGGCGCTGAGCTTTGCGGCCCGCGCGCGGGGCGACACGGTGGACGCCGTGATCGCCCGCCTGATGGCCGCCCAACAGATGAGCGCGGCGGCGTGATCACATCGGCGGAACCGGCGGGCGCAACGGCGCAGCCCTTCGCGGGTGCGGCGGCGCAGGGGCGCGTCCGCGGGCGCCACCAGGCGCGGCCGGGCGTGCCGCCCCTCGGGCGCGGTTGCGCATGGTAGGATCGCCCGACCCCGCGCGCGCCGACCCTGCCGCCCTGCGCGCCGCGGCCGAGGCTGCGGCGGCGGGGCTGCCGGCGCTGCTGCTGGCGGCCGAGAGGCTGGCCTCGGTCGTCGATGCGGGTGCGCACGGGCTGCGCCGGGCGGGCACCGGCGACGAGTTCTGGCAGTATCGGGCGGCGCAGCCGGGCGACGCGGCCAGCGCCATCGACTGGCGCCGCTCGGCCCGCACCGATGCGGCCTTTGTGCGCGAGCGCGAGAAGCAGTCGCCGCAGGCCGCCGCCCTGTGGGTGGCGGCGACCCCCGGCATGGACTGGTCCGGCGATCCAGCGCGGCCCAGCAAGCAGGCCCGCGGGATGCTGCTGGCGCTGGCGCTGGGGCTGGTGCTGCTGCGCGGCGGCGAACGTGTGGCGGTCGCCGGGCGGCCCGCGCGGGGCGGCCGCGCGCAGGCCGAGGCGCTGGGCCGCGACCTGATTGCGGCGGCGGGCGCGCTGCCCGATGCGGGCGCGCTGCGTCCGGGGCAGCGGCTTGTGCTGGTCGGCGACTTCCTGGACGACCCGGCGCCCCTTGCCGCGCTTGCGCGGCAGGCAGCGGCGCTGGGCGTCGGCGGCGCGCTGCTGCAGGTGCTGGACCCGGCCGAGGAGACGTTCCCCTTTGCCGGTGCGATCCGGTTCCGGGCGGCGGGCGGCGCTGCTGCCGATCACCTGACCCGCGACGCAGGCGCGCTGCGCGCCGCCTATCTGGCGCGGCTGGCCGACCGCCGCGTCCTGCTGGCGCAGATGGCGGATGCGGCGGGGCTGCGCTTTGGCACCCACGACACGGCCGCGCCACCCGCGCAGGCGCTGATGTGGCTGTATCAGGCGCTGGCGGAATGATCGGCGGCCTTTCCCCCGGCGCGCCATGCGCGCAACCGGCACCGGCGCGCGGATGCTGATGCTCGGCCCCCTGGGCTTTGCCGCGCCGTGGCTGCTGGGGGCGCTGGCCGCGCTGCCGCTGCTGTGGTGGCTGCTGCGCGCGCTGCCGCCCGCCCCGCGCGAGGTGGTGTTCCCCGGCACCGCGCTGATGGCCGGGCTGACCGACCCTTCGGCGCTGGCGCGGCGCACGCCGTGGTGGCTGATGGCGCTGCGGATGCTGGCGCTGGCGGCGGCGATCGCCGCCTTGGCGGGGCCGGTGTGGCGGCCCGACCCGCGACCGGCGGGCACCGGCCCGCTGCTGGTCGTGGTGGATGCTGGCTGGGCGGCGGCGCCCGGCTGGCCCCGGGCGCAGGACCGCGCGCTGGCGGCGATCGAGCAGGCGACGGGCGCGGGGCGGCCGGTGGCGGTGTGGCTGGCCGACGGGCAGGGCGGGCGCGGGACGGTGCGGTTCGGCGCCGCCCCCGAGGCCGCGGCCCGGATGCGCGCCGCGGTCCCGCAAGCCTGGGGCACCCGCTATCCCGATGGCTCGGCCCTGGCGGACGCGCCCGCATCCTTCGATACGCTGTGGCTTTCCGATGGGCTGGATCATCCCGGCCGCGCGGCGTGGCTGGCGGCGCTGGCGGGGCGTGGGGCGGTGACGGTCGTCCCGCCCGCCCGCCCGGTGCGCGCGCTGGCGCTGACCGGTGACGAGCCGCCCGCGCTGGTCCTGCATCAGGCGGGGGCGGCGGGCGCGGACCTGCCCGCCGTGCTGGCCGTCGGCCCCGACCCGCAAGGGGTGCAGCGGCAGCTGGCCCGGCTGGTCCCGCCTGCGCCCGAGACCCTGGCCAGCGGGGCGATTGCGGCAACGGTGCCGCTGGACCTGCCGCCGGAATTGCGCAACCGCATCACCCGCTTTGCCATCGAGGGCGAGGCCTCGGCCGGCGCCGTCGTGCTGGCCGACGACCGGGTGCGGCGCCGCAAGGTCGCGCTGGTCGGCGACGCCCGCGCGACCGAGGGGCAGGCGCTGCTGTCGCCGCTGCATTACCTGCGCCAGGCGCTGGCCGGGCGCGCCGATGTGGTCGAGGGGGGGCTGGCCGACGTGCTGCAGGCTGCGCCCGACGTGGTGATCCTGGCCGACGCGCAGGCCGACACCGACGCCGAGCCGCTGACGCGCTGGGTCGCGGCGGGCGGGATGCTGATCCGCTTTGCCGGTCCGCGCATGGCCGCGTCCGAGGATCTGGACGGCGATCCGCTGCTGCCCGTGCGGCTGCGGCCGGGCGGACGCGACGCGGGCGGGGCGCTGGCCTGGGGCGCGCCGCGCCCCCTTGCGCCCTTCGATGCGCAGGGGCCGTTCGCAGGCCTTGCCGTGCCGGGCGACGTGACCGTGCGCGCCCAGCTTCTGCCCGAGCCGGACCCGGATCTGGGCGGCCGGACCGTCGCGCAGCTGACCGACGGCACGCCGCTTGTCACCCGTGCGCCGGTCGCGCAGGGCTGGGTCGTGCTGTTCCACACCAGCGCCAACGCCGACTGGTCGAACCTGCCCTTGTCGGGGCTGTTCGTGCAGATGCTGGACCGGCTGATCCAGTCGGCCCGCGCGCCGCAGGCGGCGCAGCCCGCGCTTGCGGCCGAGGCCCCGCACTGGACCGCCCAGACCGTGCTGGACGGCTTCGGCCGCCCCGCGGCGCCCGAGGGGCTGGCCCCGGTCGCCGCCGAGGATTTCGCCGCCGGTCCCGCGCCGGGCGCGCCGGCGGGCGTCTATGCCGCCGGGGAACGGCGGGCGGCGCTGAACGCGGGCGGCGCGCTGGTTCCGGCGCTGGCCGCGGCCGACTGGCCGGGCGCGACGCTTTCCTCTGCCGCCCGCGCGCCCGGTCTGGCGCTGGGTGGCTGGCTGCTGGCGCTGGCGGCGGCCGCGCTGGCGCTGGATGCGCTGGGCAGCGGCTGGCTGGCCGGGGGACGCCCGGCCCGACGGACGGGCGTGCGCGCATGACGATCCGCCCCATGATCCGCCGCCGCGCCCTGCTGCTGGCAGCAGCCCTGCTGATCCCTGCCGCGGCCTTGGCGCAGACCGAGCTGCCGCCCCCGGACCCGCGGCTTGCGGCGGCCGCGAACCAGATCGCGCTGGCGCATGTCGCGACCGGCGACGAGGCCGTGGACCGCACCGCCGCCGAGGGGCTTGCGGGCCTGTCGCTGGCAATGGCGTTGCGCACCACGGTCGAACCGGGCCCCCCCGTCGCGGTCGATCTTGACGCGGACGATCTGTCGCTGCTGACGTTCCTTTACTGGCCGGTGACGGACAGCCAGCCGCAGCCCTCGCCGCAGGCCTATGTGCGGCTGAACCGCTTTCTGCGCGCGGGCGGCGTGATCCTGTTCGACACCCGCGACGGAGACGTGGCGGGCTTGGGCGCGCCCGACGGGTCCGCCGCCCTGCGCCGCCTGGCCGCGCCCTTGGACGTGCCGCCGCTGGCCCCGGTGCCGCAGGACCACGTTCTGACGCGCAGTTTCTATCTGCTGGACGATTTTCCGGGCCGCTGGTCGGGCAATCCGCTGTGGGCCGAGGCGCCGGCGAACCCCGCGGACGCGCCCGCCGCCGGGTTCCGCAGCCTGAACGACGGCGTCTCGCCGGTGCTGATCGGCGCGAACGCCTGGGCCGAGGCCTGGGCCATCGACGACCGCGGCCTGCCGCTTTACGCCGTCGGGCGCGGCTATGACGGCGAGCGGCAGCGCGAGATGGCGCTGCGCTTTGGAATCAACCTGATGATGTATGTGCTGACCGGCAACTATAAATCCGACCAGGTGCATGTGCCCGCGCTGCTGGACCGGCTGGGCCGGGAATCGGACGGGGGGCGGCCGTGACCGCGCTGGCGTTCGATCCGCTGCTGCCCTGGGCGGCAGTGGGCGCGCTTGGCGCGCTGGGGCTGCTGGCGGCGGCCGTGGCGTGGTGGCGCGGCCTGCGCGGCTGGGGCTTTCGCGGGCTGGCCGCGCTGGCGCTGACCGCCGCGCTGGCCGGGCCGGTGCTGGACAGCGGCATCCGCCGCAGCTTGAGCGACATCGTCATCCTGATCGAGGATGCCAGCGCCAGCCAGACCCTGCCCGGCCGCGCCGAACAGGCGCGCGCGGGGGTGGACGCGCTGGCGGCATCCGTTGGTGCCCTGCCGGGGACCGAGCTGCGCCGCATCCGGCTGGGCGACGATCCCGACGGCACGCTGCTGGGCGCGGCGCTGACGCAGGCGCTGGCGGCCGAACCCGAGGGCCGCGTGGCGGGCGTGATCGCCGTCACCGACGGGCGCGCCCACGATCCGGCCGCGATCCCCGCGGGCGCGCCCGCGCCGGTCCATGTGGTCCTGACCGGGCAGCCCGCCGACTGGGACCGGCGGCTGGTCATCGACGAGGCCCCGGCATTCGGCCTGATCGGCCAGCCCGTCACCATCCGCCTGCGGATCGAGGATCAGGGCGCGGTGCCCCCCGCCATCGCGGGCGGTGCGGCGACGCTGCGCCTGTCGATCGACGGCGCCGACGAACAGGTGCTGGCGGTGCCGCCCGGCGTCGTCATCGACGTGCCGGTGACGCCCGCCCATGCCGGACAGAACGTCGTGTCGGCCCGCATCGACCCGCCCGAGGCCGCGCCCGCGCAGCTGACCGACCTGAACGACACCGCCGTCATTCAGATCGAGGGGGTCCGCGACCGGCTGCGCGTCCTGCTGGTGTCGGGCGAGCCGCACGCGGGCGAAAGAACGTGGCGCAACCTGCTGAAATCCGACACGAACGTCGATCTGGTGCATTTCACCATCCTGCGCCCGCCCGACAAGATGGACGGCGTGCCCATCGAAGAACTGGCGCTGATCGCCTTTCCGACCGACGCGCTGTTTCGCGACCGGATCGGGGATTTCGACCTGATCATCTTTGACCGCTATCGCATCCGGGGCATCCTGCCGGCCGACTATCTCGAAAACATCCGCCGCTATGTCGAGGAGGGGGGCGCGGTGCTGGTCGCCTCGGGGCCGGAGATGGCGGGCGTGGAAAGCCTGCACCTGTCGCCACTGGGGCCGGTCCTGCCGGGGCGTCCCACCGGGCGCATGCTGGAACAGCCGTTCCGGCCCGCGCTGACCGACGCGGGGCGGCGCCATCCGGTGACCGCCGGGCTGCCCGGCGCCGAGGGCGCGCAGCCCGCATGGGGACGCTGGCTGCGCATGGGCGAGATCATTCCCGACGCCGGTGCCGAGGTGCTGATGACCGGCGCGGCCGATCAGCCGCTGCTGGTCGTAAACCGCGTGGGAAAGGGGCGGGTGGCGCTCTTGACCTCGGACCAGGTGTGGCTGTGGGACCGGGGGTTCGAGGGCGGGGGGCCGCAGCTGGAACTGCTGCGCCGCGTCGCGCACTGGTCGATGAAGGAACCCGAGCTGGAGGAGGAATCGCTGTCGGCGCAGGTCGCCGCGGACCGGACGGTGACGGTGACGCGGCACACGATGGGCGACAGCGCGGGGCCGGTCACGGTGGCCGGGCCGGACGGGCAGACCCGGACGCTGGCGCTGACGGATGAGGGCGACGGGCGCTTTGCCGCAAGCTTTGCAGCCGACCGGCCGGGGCTTTACCGGCTGGCCGACGGCGATCTGACGCGGCTGGTCGCGGTGGCGGCCGCCGCCCCGCGCGAGTTCGAGGAAACTGTCGCCGACCCCGCCGCGCTGGCCGGGCTGGTCGAGGCGACGGGCGGGTCGGTCGCGCGGCTGTCGGACGGCGTGCCGGGCGTGCGCGCGGTCCGCGCCGGACGCCCCGCCGCCGGCATGGGTGTCGCCGCGCCTTGGATCGGCATCACCCCGCGCGGCGCGCAATCGGTCGAGGGCACGACGCGGCGGCCGCTGATGCCGCAGTGGGCATGGCTGGCGCTGATCGCCGGGCTTGCGCTGGCCGCCTGGCTGGTCGAAGGCGGGCGCCTGCGAGGCCGCGTCCAGGATCAAGGATAAGCTGCAAGTGACTGACATCAGACGACGAACATTCGTGACCGGCCTGCTGGCCGTGACGGCGACCGTGACGGCGACGGGGGCGCTGGCCGATGCGCCGCGCCCGCCCCGCAAGCGGGTGCCCCCGCCCGAGGTGCTGCTGCCCCGCGCGCGGCTGGGGGACGCCCGGCTGGGCTGGGCGGTGGTGGACCGGACCGGCGCGCTGATCGAGGGGCGCAGCGCGGGCGACCCCATGCCGCCCGCCAGCACGCTGAAGACGGTGACCGCGCTTTACGCGCTGGACCGGCTGGGCGGCGATCATCGCTTTGTCACCCGCGTCCTGCGCTCGGGCGACACGCTGGTTCTGGCGGGCGGGGGCGATCCGTCGCTGGACAGCGACCGTCTGGCGCAACTGGCCACCGAGGTCGCCGCGGCCGCGGGCGACTGGCGGCCGGTGCGGCTGGCGGTCTGGGGCGGCGCGCTGCCGCGCGTCGATCAAATCGCGCCGGGGCAGGCGGTGCAGCTGGCCTATAACCCGACGCTGTCGGGCATGATGCTGAACCACAACCGCGTCCGGCTGGGCTGGCGCTGCGCGGAACGCTGCGACCTGACGATGACGGCGACGGGCACCCGGCAGGCGCCGCGCGCCTTCGGCATCGACGCCGCGCTGGCGCCCGCGTGGTCGCACCGGGCGGACGCGGGCGGCGAAAGCTGGGGGGTGCCGCGTTCGACCCTGGGGCGGTCGGGGGAACGCTGGCTGCCCGTGCGCAACCCCGAACTGTATGCGGGCGACGTGTTCCAGACGCTATGCCGCGCCGCCGGCCTGCCGATCCGGGCGGTCGAGGTGGCCGGGGCCGAACCCACGGGCAGCCTGCTGGCCGGATCCGCCAGCCTGCCGCTGCGCGACATCCTGCGGGGGATGCTGAAATACTCGACCAATCTGACGGCCGAGGCGGTCGGGCTGGCGGCCAGCGGCGCGGGCGACCTGCCGGCGTCGGCGGCCGCGATGCGCGACTGGGTGGCCGCGCAGGGCGTCGGCGGGGCCGAGTTCGCCGACCATTCCGGGCTGGGCGCGTCCAGCCGCATCGCGCCGCTGGTGCTGGCGCGGCTGCTGGCGCCGTCCGCAGACGTGCTGCGGCCGCTGCTGAACGCGGACCCGGTGGGGCCGGTGGGATTGCCGGTCAACGCCAAGACCGGGACGCTGAACTTTGTCGCGAACCTTGCGGGCTATGCCACCCGGCCGGACGGGGCCGAGCTGTCGTTCGCCTGCATGATCGGGGACGAGGGGCGGCGGCAGGCCAGCGAGGGCGCGGAACTGCCCGATGGCGTGATCGGCTGGACCGACCGCGCCCGGTCCTTGCAGGCGGCGCTGTTGATGGGCTTGGGCAACGAGCCGCCGCGCCCGCTGCCGCCCGAGATCTGAGGCGTCTCAGCCCTGCAGCAGCTGGTGGCGGGCGCGGGCCGACAGCTCGATCGCGGCGGCGTGCAGGCGCGAGATGTCCAGCTGGTCGCGGATCTCGACCAGCATCCGCAGTTCCGCGTCGCGCAGCCGGCCGTCGGCGGCGGCCACGTCGCAGGCCAGCGCATAGGCCGTGTCGTAAAGCCGGGGCGGCAGGGCGTCGCGCACCAGGCCGAACAGCGCGTCAAGGCCGTCCTCTTCCTCGAACAGGGTCATCACCGTCTGCGACACGGCCCGCAGCCGGTCGATGTCATAGCTGGCAAAGACCGGCGTGTGGTTCACGATCCGTTCGATCGCGACCAGTTCGGCCGTGCGCACCGTCTCGTCCGAGGCAGAGACGGCGACCATCACCGCGACCAGCGCGTCGCAGGGGGAAAACGAGGGAAGTTCGATGGGCACGGGCGGCGGCTTTCGGGGATTGTTGACGATGGCCCGCCCGACCGCTAGGCGGATCGCCGAACGGACGGAGAGAGCGATGACCACCCTGCGCGATGCGGCGATGAATTCCAAGGCCTGGCCCTTTGAAGAAGCGCGCCGGGTGCTGAAACGCTATGAGAAGAAAGACCCGGCCAAGGGGTTCGTGCTGTTCGAGACGGGCTATGGGCCGTCCGGCCTGCCCCATATCGGCACCTTCGGCGAGGTCGCGCGGACGACGATGATCCGCCGCGCGTTCGAGATGATCAGCGACATCCCCACGCGGCTGTTCTGCTTTTCCGACGACATGGACGGGATGCGGAAGGTGCCCGAGAACGTGCCGCAGCAGGAGATGCTGAAACAGCACCTGCAGTTGCCGCTGACCAGCGTGCCGGACCCGTTCGGCGAATACCCCAGCTTTGGCGACCACAACAACGCCATGCTGCGGCGGTTCCTGGACACCTTCGGCTTTGAATACGAGTTCATCAGCGCGACCGAGTTCTATAAATCCGGGCAGTTCAACGACACGCTGCGGCTGGCCGCCGAGCGTTACGACGCCATCATGGAGATCATGCTGGCCAGCCTGCGCGAGGAACGCCAGCAGACCTATTCCTGCTTCCTGCCGATCCACCCGGAAACGGGGCGGGTGCTGTATGTCCCGATCAGGAATGTGGACGCGGCCCGCGGCGAGATCACCTTTGACGACGAGACGGGGCGCGAATGGACGCTGCCCGTCACCGGCGGCAACGTAAAGCTGCAGTGGAAGCCCGACTTCGGCGCCCGCTGGGCCGCGCTTGACGTCGATTTCGAGATGTATGGCAAGGACCATTCCACCAACACGCCGATCTATGACGGCATCTGCGAGGTGCTGGGCGGCCGCGCGCCCGAGCATTTCAGCTATGAGCTGTTTCTGGACCAGCACGGGCAGAAAATCAGCAAGTCCAAGGGCAACGGACTGTCGATCGACGAATGGCTGACCTATGCGGCGACCGAAAGCCTGTCCTATTTCATGTATCAGAAGCCCAAGACGGCCAAGCGCATGTATTTCGACGTCATCCCCAAGGCGGTCGACGAGTATCACCAGCAGCTGCGCGCCTATCCCGACCAGACGCCGGACCAGCAGCTGGCGAACCCCGTGTGGCACATCCACGGCGGCGATGTGCCCGAAAGCCGGATGGTGGTGCCCTTCGCCATGCTGCTGAACCTTGCCAGCGTGTCGGGGGCCGAGGACAAGGACCGGCTGTGGGGGTTCATCCGCCGCTATGCGCCCGACGCCAGCCCCGAGACGCACCCCGACCTGGACGCGGCTGCGGGGTTCGCGGTGCGGTATTACAAGGACTTCGTCGCCCCCTCGCGCGCGTTCCGCGCCCCCGATGCGCGCGAACGCGCCGCGCTGCAGGATCTGGCGGCGCGGCTGGCGGCCTGGGACGGCGCGGCCGACCCCGAGGCGCTGCAGGCGATGGTCTATGCCGTCGGCCGCGACCACGGGTTCGATCCGATGAAGGACTGGTTCGCCGCGCTTTACCAGGTTCTGCTGGGCGCGGAACAGGGGCCGCGGTTCGGCGGGTTCATCGCGCTGTTCGGGATCGGCGAAACCGGGGCGCTGATCGGACGCGCGCTGGACGGCAGCCTGACCGCCTGAGGTTTCTGCCCCAACCGTTTGATTTCTGATTGTTCATCCGCGACGGCGGGCCGCTGTCGCGGCTTGGCCGTTGCGCGCCGCGCCGTTGCCGCGCGCGCCGGGTTAACGCTTTGTCAACGCGCCGGCTGCAGTCTCTGCCCGATCGCGGGGTTTGTCGCCCCGCAGCCGATACGGGAGAAGACGCATGAACATCGCCATCACCGCCGGATTGCAACTGATGCCGCCCGCGTTTTCGGCCGGGCTGTCGGCCTGGTCCAGCGAGAACGGGTTGACCGGGGACGCAAGCTGGGCCGGTGCTGCCAACGCGGCCATCGTGCCGGCCGACCAGGATTTCGGCGCCTGCCTTGAAATCCTCAAGCAGCAGGACGTGACGCGGCTGCGGTTCCGCGGCGAGACGCCGATCCTTGCCGGCACCTATCTGCGGATCTCGGCCCGGATCAAGGCGGTGGCGGGCAACCTGCCGCAGGTGCGGATCGGGGCCTGGGCGGGTACCGCGGGGCGCGTCCGCGTCCCCGGCGTGACCGAGACCGGGCCGGCCGTGCCCCTGCCCGCATACGGCCAGATCGTCGAGGTCGCGGCGGTGGTGGCCACCGGCAACCGGCCCGGCGTCGACATGGCCTGGGGCAATACGGCCAGCCTTGGTCATTTCGGCATCGACCTGATCGGCCCGAACGGCGGCGCCGTCCGCATCGAAAGCATCCGCATCGAGGACGTGACCGCGGCCTTTCTGCCGGGCCTGATCGACTGGGTCGACGTGCGCGATTTCGGCGCGCGGGGCGACGGTGTGACCGACGACCGCGCCGCCTTCCTGCGCGCCGACACCGCCGCCGCGGGCGGGTCGGTGCTGGTCCCCGAGGGCGTCTATTTCATCGGCGACGACCTCAGCATGGACAGCCCGGTCCGGTTCCGCGGCTCGCTGAAGATGCCGCGCGCCGCGCGCCTGGGGCTGCGCCGGGGGTTCGACTTTCCGACCTATGCCGATGCGTTCGGCGACGAGACCGAGGGGCTGAAGCGCGGCCTGCAGGCGCTGTTCGATTATGTCGATCACGGCAGCTTTGACCTGTGCGGGCGCAAGGTGGACCTGACCGAGCCGCTGGTGATGAAGGACATCGCCCCCGGCCTGACGGTGTTCAGCGCGCGGCGCGTGCTGATGAACGGCCAGATCGCCATCGCCAACCCCGCCGCCTTTGCGACGCGGACGGTCAGTTCGGTCGGCACCTATGATCCCGGCAACGCGACCGAACTGCGCGGCGTGGCGCAGGTCGCCCAGATCGAGGTGGGATCGCGCGTCACCGGCCCCGGCGTCGGGCGCGAGGTCTATGTCCGCGCCCGCAACATCGCCGCCGGCACGCTGACCCTGTCGCAGCCGCTGTATGGCGGGGCGGGCACCCGCAGCTATACCTTCCTGCGCTATCGCTATGCGTTCGACTTTTCGGGCGTGGCGCAGATCGACCGGTTCCACTTCCTCAACATCGACTTCGGCTTGGATGACGGGGCCAGCGGCGTCATGCTGCCGCCCGAAGGGTCGATCTGGACGTTCCGGGACTGTTCATTCGCCAGGCCGAAGGACCGGGCGATCACCTCGATCGGGGGCGGCTGCCAGGGCATGGTCGTCGACCGCTGCGATTTCCTGGCCCCCGACATGGGCGAGCTGGCGCAGAACCGCACCAGCGTGGCGATCAACATCAACAGCAACGACAACAAGATCCGCGACAACCGCTTTGTGCGCTTTGGGCATTTCTGCGTGGCCGCGGGCACGGGTCACATCATCTCGGGCAACCACTGGTTCCAGGGCGATACCGCCGATCAGGGCGTGCGCTTTGCCGGGCTGGTGCTGACCAGCCGCAACGCGCAGACGACGATCACGGGCAACTATGTGGACAACGCCTCGATCGAATGGACGAACGAACACCATGCCCGCCCGGCCGAGGTGACGAACACGCCGTTCGGCGGGCTGACGATCACCGGAAACACCTTCCTGTGTTCCCACACGGTCCCGAACTTTGCCTGGCTGGTCATCAAGCCCTTTGCGGCGGGCTATTTCGTCCACGGGCTGACCGTGACGGGCAACGTGTTCAAGGCGCTTTATGCCAACATCACGCGGGTGGACAAGGTGGACACGACCTTTGGCGACCTGGACATGGCAAGGATGCGCAACATCCGGTTCGAGGGCAACAGCTTCAACGGCATCGCCACGTTCACGGCCAATCCCTGCGACGTGACATTCACCCAAGGGGCCGCGTCCAACCGCTGGATCGTGCCGACCGATGGCGTGCTGCCGTTCGGCGGCCATGCGATGAAGGTCGAATCGATCATCGCCGAAAGCGCGATCACCAGCGCGGCGGGCGCCCGGATCGGCGAGGTGCCGTTCGTCCAGAACCAGCAGGGCGCGGTGAAAACGGCGGTGGCGCTGAACTTTGCCACGGCGGTCAAGGGCTCGGTCTCGGTCAAGGTCAGGATGGACGCGCCGAACTGATCGCGTTTTCCCGACGATTGGCCCCCCGGCAGAGCGATCTGCCGGGGGGCTTTGTCATGCCGGGGTGTCGGGCGCCGCAAGGTCCGCGGGCGTCATCAGATGGGCGCGGCCGAAACCCGCGTTCAGCAGCCCGCCCACCGGTTCCAGCCGCCAGAACCGGAAATCCGACAGGCCCAGATAGATGGCGGCCTTGGGGTCGCGCCTGCGCCAGTCCGCGGCCTGCGCCGGGCGCAGCGACGGGTCGGCGGGGGCCGCGCGCACCTGCAGCGACAGTCGCGGCCCGCTTAGCGGCGAGCCGCGCGCGTTCGCGGGGCCGTCGATCAGCAGGGCGGCGCGGGGATCGCGGCACAGCGCGCGGCTGTGCAGCGCCAGGTCCGACAACAGCGCCAGCGGCACGCCATCCGCGCCAAGCTGCAAGCCGATGCGCGAGGTCATCGGCCAGCCCGCCTCGTCCAGCACCGCCAGCGTCGCATGGCGCGCACCCTGCAGCAGCGACCACGCCAGCGCGCGCGAGGCGGGATCGGCGGATCGGTGCGGCTGAGGGGCGGCGGCGGGGTCTTGCGGCGGGCCTGTCGGCAATGGGTCCATGCGGCAGTCCCCCGGCGGTGGCGCGGCCCTGTCCGACGGCCGGCCCAGCGGCATGATCCCGACGCCCCCTGTTTACAACACAGCACACTGAATGCGCGACATTTGCAATATTTGCATGTGACAAGTGACCCGGTGTTTCGCTAGTTTCGCAGCAAGCCGGTCGCGCGAGCGGCCGACCCCGGCCGCGTGGAGGGTGGCCGGGACGATCGCCGAGGAAAGGGGAGGTTCCATGTCCGTCGAAGCAGCTGCCAAGCATCCGATTCCCGAGGGTTTCGCCGCCGCGCATGCCACGGCCGAAAGCTATGGCCGGATGTATGCGGAATCGATCTCGGACCCGGATGCCTTCTGGGGCCGGGAAGGCCGGCGACTTGACTGGATGACGCCCTATTCCAGGGTCAAGAACACGGATTTCACCCTGGGGCAGGTGTCGATCAGGTGGTTCGAGGATGGCGTGCTGAACGCCTGCGTCAATTGCGTGGACCGGCACCTGCCGCAGCGCGCCGACCAGACCGCGATCATCTTCGAACCCGACGACCCGGCGACCCCTGCGCGGCACATCACCTATGCGGATCTGTCCGACAAGGTGAACCGCATGGCCAACGTCCTGCTGAGCCAGGGGGTGATGCGCGGCGACCGGGTGGTGATCTATCTGCCCATGATCCCCGAGGCGGCCTATGCGATGCTGGCCTGCGCGCGGATCGGGGCGATCCACTCCATCGTCTTCGCCGGGTTTTCGCCGGACGCGCTGGCCAACCGGATCAACGACTGCGGCGCCAAGCTGCTGATCACGGCGGACACCGCCCCCCGCGGCGGCCGGCGCACGGCGCTGAAATCGAACGCCGACGCGGCCCTGCTGCATTGTTCTGAAAAGGTGCGCTGCCTTGTCGTCAAGCACACGGGCGACCAGACGACCTGGGTGCAGGGGCGCGACGTGGACGTGCTGGCGATGATGGAACAGGTCGGCCCCGAGTGTCCGCCGCGCCCGATGGGGGCCGAGGATCCGCTGTTCATCCTGTATACCTCGGGGTCCACCGGCCGGCCCAAGGGGGTCGTGCACACGACCGGCGGCTATCTGGCGTATGCGGCGATGACGCACCAGTATGTCTTCGACTATCAGGACGGGGACGTGTTCTGGTGCACGGCCGACGTGGGCTGGGTCACGGGCCACAGCTATATCGTCTATGGCCCGCTGGCCAACGGCGCGACCACGGTGATGTTCGAGGGGGTGCCCAACCATCCCGACCCCGGCCGGTTCTGGCAGGTCTGCGCCAAGCACAACGTCACTCAGTTCTATACCGCGCCCACCGCCATCCGCAGCCTGATGGGGCAGGGGCCGGACTGGGTCGATCGCCACGACCTGTCGTCGCTGCGCGTGCTGGGCACCGTGGGCGAGCCGATCAACCCCGAGGCGTGGACCTGGTACGACAAGCACGTGGGCCAGGGCCGGTGCCCCATCGTGGACACCTGGTGGCAGACGGAAACCGGCGGGCACATGATCACCAGCCTGCCCTATGCGATCGAGACCAAGCCCGGCGCCGCCACGCTGCCGTTCTTCGGCGTCAAGCCCGAGGTGCTGGACGCCGCGACCGGCGCCATCCAGCAAGGCAACGGGGTCGAGGGGGTGCTGGCCATCGCCGACAGCTGGCCCGGCCAGATGCGGACGCTGTGGGGCGACCACGAGCGGTTCGAAGAGGCGTATTTCCAGCAGTATCCCGGCTATTATTTCACCGGCGACGGCTGCCGCCGGGACGAGGACGGCTATTACTGGATTACCGGCCGCGTCGATGACGTCATCAACGTCTCGGGCCACCGCATGGGCACGGCCGAGGTGGAAAGCGCGCTGGTGGCCCACCCCAAGGTCGCCGAGGCGGCGGTGGTCGGATACCCCCACGACCTGAAGGGGCAGGGCATCTATGCCTATGTCACCGTGATGAACGACGTGACCCCTTCGGACGAGCTGCGCAAGGAGCTTGAGATCTGGGTCCGCACCGAGATCGGCCCGATCGCCAAGCCGGACCTGATCCAGTGGGCGCCGGGCCTGCCCAAGACGCGGTCGGGCAAGATCATGCGCCGCATCCTCCGCAAGATCGCGGAAAACGACTATGGCAGCCTGGGCGACACCTCGACCCTGGCCGAGCCGGGGGTCGTGGACGAACTTATCACGAACCGGATGAACCGCGTCTGAGGAGGCAGCGGGCGGTTCGTGAGGGAGGCGTGGCCGGCAGCAAGATCGGCCACGATGGAAGACATGGAAGGGAGACAAGGGATCCATGGCACAAACTGAAACCTGGACGGTTGACCGTTCGCGGCCGATGACCGGCGAAGAGAAGAAGGTGATCCTCGCCTCTTCGCTGGGCACCGTCTTCGAATGGTACGACTTTTACCTGTATGGGTCGCTGGCGGCGATCATCGGGGCGCAGTTCTTCACCGCGTTCCCCGAGGCGACGCGCAACGTCTTTGCGCTGCTGGCCTTTGCGGCCGGCTTTATCGTGCGCCCCTTCGGCGCGCTGGTGTTCGGTTCGCTGGGCGACCTGGTCGGGCGGAAATACACCTTCCTGATGACCATCGTCATCATGGGCCTGTCCACCTTCATCGTCGGCCTGCTGCCCGGCTATGCCAGCTGGGGCGTGGCCGCGCCGGTCATCCTGATCATCCTGCGCATGCTGCAGGGCCTGGCGCTGGGCGGCGAATACGGCGGGGCCGCGACCTATGTCGCGGAACACGCGCCGATCAACCGCCGCGGCTATTACACCGCCTGGATCCAGACGACCGCGACGCTGGGCCTGCTGCTGTCGCTGATCGTCATCCTGATCGTGCAATCCTATGTGAACGGCAACTATGCCGCCGTCCCGCAGGTCAACCTGGACGGAACGCCGCTGCTGGACGCGAACGGCGCGCAGGTCATGCTTGAGCCGTTCAAGGCGTGGGGCTGGCGGATCCCGTTCCTGGGGTCGATCTTCCTGCTGATGATCTCGCTGTATATCCGGCTGCAGATGGAAGAAAGCCCGGCCTTCAAGCACATGAAGGACGAGGGCGCGCTGTCCAAGGCGCCGCTGCGCGAAGCTTTCGGCCAGTGGAAAAACGCCAAGATCGCGCTGATCGCGCTGTTCGGCCTGGTCGCGGGGCAGGCGGTGGTCTGGTATTCGGGCCAGTTCTACGCGCTGTTCTTCATCAACAACGTCGTCAAGGTGGACACCTTCACCTCGAACGTGCTGGTGGCGTGGTCGCTGATCCTGGGCACGGCGGGCTTCGTGTTCTTCGGCTCGCTGTCGGACCGGGTGGGGCGCAAGCCGATCATCCTGGCGGGCTGCGCGCTGGCGGTGCTGACCTTCTTCCCGGTGTTCAAGGCGATCACCGCGACGGCGAACCCGGCGCTGCACGCGGCGCAGACGAACACGCCCGTGGTCGTCACCGCCGACCCGGACACCTGCTCGTTCCAGTTCAACCCGACCGGCACGGCCAAGTTCACCTCGTCCTGCGACATCGCCAAGGCGTCGCTGGCCAAATCCTCGGTCAATTATGAAACCGTGGATGCGGCGCCCGGCACGCAGGCGTCGATCCAGGTCGGCGACACGGTGGTGCCGTCCTACGAGGGCACGCTGGCGGGCGACGAGCTGAAGGCGGCCAAGGCCGGCTTTGACACGGCGCTGAACGGGGCGCTGTCGGCGGCGGGCTATCCGCTGGTCGCGGCGGACAACACCACGGTCGTCAAGGCGGACCACTTCTTTGACATCTTCAACGGGCAGGCGCTGAAGCTGGTCGTGCTGATGACCTATCTCATCGTGCTGGTGACGATGGTCTATGGCCCGATGGCGGCGGCGCTGGTCGAACTGTTCCCGACCCGCATCCGCTATTCGGGGATGTCGCTGCCCTATCACATCGGCAACGGCTGGTTCGGTGGCCTGCTGCCCGCGACCGCCTTCGCGATCAGCGCGCAAAGCGGCAACATCTATGCCGGCCTGTGGTATGCGATCATCGTTGCCGGCGCGACGGTCGTCATCGGGCTGCTGCTTGTGCCCAACAACGGCCACAAGCGCAGCCTGTTCGCCGACGATCCGTCGCATGACGTGCATCGCACCGGCTATCCCGACGCGCCGGATTACCGTTCGGTCCGCTGAAGGATCGCCATGCGACGGAATGGGCCGGGGTTTCCCCCGGCCTTTTTCATTGCGTCAAAGCTCGGTCTGCTGACCGCCGGAAAGCGGCGGCAGCGTCGGCGCTGGCGCGGGGTTGCGGTCCGGGACCAGCGCGTTCAGTTCGTCCAGCGGCGGCGGGGGCGGCGCATCGGCCTTGCGGCGGATCAGGATGTCGCCGTTCGGCAGGCGCTGCGGCGGCTGGTAATTGGCGATGTCGTCCATCAGCCCGGTCAGCTGCTGGAAGGCGGGACCATAGTCCGACACCGCGCCCTGCAGCTCGTTCGCCAACCCTTCAAGATGCGGCTGCGCGCGGCCCAGCAGATCCTGCAGGATACCCTCAAGCCCGCGCGGGATGCCGCTTTCAGCGTCCGGGTCCGTGTCGGGGTCCGTGAGGGGCGCGGTTGCGGCCGGCGGGTCGTCGGCCTTTGGCATCTGGAACGGCGCGGTCTGGGCCGGGGCCGCCGAGGGCAACGCCGACAGCGACAGCGCACCGACCGCCAGCCGTGCCAGAATGGAATGAAGCGTGGTCATCGCGGCGCCTTTGCACATGGGCCAGCGGGCCGGGGCCCGCTGTGACGCATGTCAACACGCCGGACCGCTGCGGCGTTCCCCCGGCCGGTCAGCCGGCGGCGCGCGCGATATCGGCCGGGGCGACGCCGTGGGCGCGTGCGATCCGCGCCCGCGCCGACAGCAGCCGCGGATCGTCCGGGCGCAGCCCCAGCGTGCGGATGAACTCGGCCCGCGACTGCGCCCGCAGGTCGTCGCGCGAAATCGCCGTGCCCAGCAGCCGGTCGATGACCTCGCCGCCCGGCGAGACGTGGAACCAGCGCGAGAAATCGCGGAAATGATGCTGGTTGTGCAGCGTCGCCACATGCCGTTCGACGGCCGTGCGCCGCACCGGCAGATGGGCGGTCATGTGGAACCATTCATAGACAAGGAACGTGCCGACCCCGCCGGTCAGCGTCACCGCCGCCGCGATCCGCCATCCCATGCCGGGGAAAAGCCATTCGCCCAGGGCGGCCGCGGCCAGCGCATGCAGCGCCAGCATCGGCAGCGCGACGAAACCTGGGACGAAGAACAGCGACGCGCAGGACGGAAAGTCGTGGTGCCCGTAATGGGCGCGATAAAGCAGGTCGAACGCCCATTGCGCCCGCGGCGGGCGCAGGTGGAACAGGAAGCGGTGCATCAGGTATTCGTTCACCATCTGCAGCAGGACGCCCAGCGGCACCAGCGCCCACAGCCGGGCGGGTCCGGTCAGCGTGACCGCCAGCCCCGCGGCAAAGGCCAGGACAAAGATTGCGATGGCGGGATGCGACAGCATCAGGCGGATACGGCTCATGCCGCCAGCAAAGGCCCGTGCCGCGCGCCTGTCAATTCCGCCGTGGCGTCAGGGCGCCCCGCCCAGGAACTGGGCGCGATAGGTCTGCCAGGCGGCGTTGATGGCGCGGGTGCGCGCCTCGGCCAGGCGGACCGCCTCGGGCGGCAGGCCGTGGGCCTGGGCGCGGTCGGGATGGTTCTCGCGCACCAGCTCGCGCCAGCGCGCGCGCGCCTGCGCCAGGGGGGTGCCGGGGCCGATGCCCAGAACCTCGCACGGCGGGCACGGGTTGTCGCGGTCGTGGCGCGCGGCAATGGCCGCGACCGTGGCGGGGGGCACGCCGAAGATGCGCGCGACCTCGTCGATGAACAGCCGTTCCGCCTGGTGCAGCGCGTGATCGGCGGCGGCGATGATGTGCAACCCCTCGACCACATCGACCAGCACCGGGTCGCCGGGCGGAAACAGCGCCGCGATCCGGCGCGCCCAGATGTCGAACCCCGCGACGTCCTTGCGGGCAAGGTCGAACACATGGGCGGCGTGGCGTTCCTCGGTCCGGGGGATCTTGAAGATGCGGCGAAAGGCCGCGACCTCTTCGCGCGCGACCCGGCCGTCGGCCTTGGCCAGCTTGGCCCCCAGCGCGATGATCGCGATGGTGAAGGCGACGGATCGTTCCGGCGGCACGGCGGCGCGCGGCCGCCCCACCAGCGCCGCCAGCCGGTCGCCCATGCGTTGCCAGAAACCCCGCGGCGGGGGCAGGTGCGGGGCATCGCGCGCTGGCGCCGTCCCGGCCGCGCGCGGATCGCCGGCGGTGGGGGCCAGATCATCCATGCGCCCAGTCTAGCCGGGACCGCCGCCACGAGAAAGGGACGAGGGCCGCGTGGATCGCCCGTCAGCCCAGATCCTTGCCCATCAGCACCAGATCGTGAAACTGCCCGAACTTCCATCCCGCGCGGGGGATGCGCCCCCACACGCCATAGCCCATGCGGTCGTGAAACGCGATTGATCCCGCGTTCGAGGCGGTGATCGCGCCGATCATGATGCGCCCGCCCGCGTCCCGGGCGTGCTGTTCCAGCGCGGTCAGCAGCGCACGGCCCACACCCCGCCCGCGCGCGCCGGGCGCGGCGTGGATCGAATGTTCCAGGCTGCGGGCATAGCCTGCGCCGGACCTGAACTGCGCATAGGTGCCAAAGGCCAGCAGCCGCCAGTCCGCCTCGGCCACCAGGAAGGCGTGCCCGTCGCGCTGCCGCGCGGCGATCATCGCGGCGATCTCGGCGGCCGGACGCTCGGCAGGCCAGAAGGTGATGGCCGTGTCGCGGATGATCGGGTTCCAGATCGCGGCGATGGCCGCCGCGTCGTCCGTGGTCGCAGTGCGGATGCGGGGCAGGGCCGCTGCATCGCCAGTCAGATCGTCCGATGGTGACATGGCCCCTTCATCACGGATGCGCGGGGGCCATGCAAGGTTTCCGCGACAGGCGGGGGATCGTCTTGCGTCTGCCGCCGCGCGCAGCCGGTGTTGCGGCGAACCGGCCAGACGGCGGCGTCAGGCCGCGGCATCGTAATGCGCGACGATCAGCCGGTCGCGGCCGCCGTCCTTGGCGCGGCGCAGCGCCTTGTCGGCCCGTTCCAGCAGTTCGGCCGCGTCAGTCGAAACCGCCTTGCCCACGGTGCTGGCGACCCCGGCCGACAGCGTGATCCGCAGCGATCCGCCCCCGGTCAGGGCGGGCAGCGGCATGGCCTGCTGGCCCACCGCGCGGCGCATCCGCTGCGCCAGTTCCGCCGCGGTGTCGGTGTCGGCGCCGGGGATGACGGCCAGGAACTCCTCTCCGCCCATGCGGGCGACGAAGCCGGGCGCCGGCAGCTCGGCCCGCAGCCGTTCGGCGACCGCGGCCAGCACCGCGTCGCCTGCCGCATGGCCGTGGCGGTCGTTCACCGTCTTGAAGCGGTCGATGTCCATCAGCGCGACCGCGACGCCGCCGCCGGGCGCGACCGCGCGGCACAGCGCGTCCAGGCGGGGCAAGGCAAAGCGGCGGTTGGGCAGGCCGGTCAGCGCGTCGATGCGCGCCAGCGCGCGTTCGGTGTCGGCGGCGGCGCGGCGGGCGTCGGTCAGCCGCTTGCGGCCAAGCAGCGCGGTGATGCTCAGCGCGGCCTCGTCCGCCAGCGCCACAGGCGCGCCCGGCAGCCCCAGCAGGCTGGACAGCACCTCGCCCGCGCCCAAGTCCAGCGCGACCGTCGTCATGTCGGCACGGCCGGGCCGCAGCATCACCGCAAAGCCCGCGTTGCACGAGACGGGCCGCGAGCGCAATTCCGACAGCAGCCGCAGCCCGTCGCCCGGCTGCGCGATGTCGGCGGCGATCAGATAGATGTCGGGCACGTTGCCCAGTGCGGCGTCGGCCAGCGCGCGGTCCGCCTCGCCCAGCGTCAGCTGCGCGTCCAGCCGCGGCGCCAGCGCCTGCCGCCAGGATCGCGCCGTCGCGGGCTGGTCGGCGATCAGCATGACCTGCGCCGGCTGTGTCCAGGGTCGCGGCGCCGCCACGAACGCCGCCTGCGCCTCGGCCATGCCGGGGGCCGGCGCCAGGTCACGCGGCTCGGACAGGCTGTCGCGCAGCAGGCCGCGGACCCGCGCCAGCAGCGTCAGATCGTCGGACTGCGGGTCCAGCACCGCGGACGCCCCTGCACGCAGGGCGGCCACCCGCTGCGCCGCCGGCGCCAGCATCACGACGGGCATCCGGCTGTCGGCGGCCGCCACCATCATCCGGCACAGCGCCACCGCGGTCATGTCCGCAGGCTCGCCCCCCAAGACCACAAGGTCGGGGCTGGTGCGCGCCAGGCAGGCCAGCGCCTCGGCCCCCGACCGCGCGGTCAGCGTGTCATAGCACGCCGCGCTCAGCCGCACCTTCAGGGTGATGCGGCTGGTGGTGGCGCGATCGACCACGAGGATTTGTCCCGACATCCGACACCTGTTCGCTTCGATCCCGTGCTGTGTCACCATGACGCGGAATCGTTAACAATTCCTTTCCACCGCAGATTTCGACGAAAGATTCCCATGACCGACTGGACCCGCGCGACCGAGATCGCCCACGCCGTCCTGCTGCATCTGGCCCAGGACCCGGATTTGCTGGGCCAGCTTTGCGCCGAGACGGGGCTTTCGCCCGCCGATCTGCGCGACACTGCCGGTCAGCCGGGCTTCGTCGGCGCGATGCTGGATTTCATCGCCGCCGACGACCGGCGCCTGCTTGATTTCGCAGCCGAGGCGGGCGTCGCGCCCGATGCCGTCGCCCGTCTGCGCGCCGCGGTCGAGGCGGGGATCGTCCGGCCCTAACCGAATCTTAACCCGTGGGTGCTAGGCCCTGCGCAAAGGGGGACGTCCATGCATGGCATGATCAACCGCGCGATCGAGGATTTCGTCCGCGACGCCTATGGCGAGGCGGCATGGCAGGCGGTCGCCGCGGCCGCGGGCATCGACGCGCACGGCTTTCGGCTGCTGCAGGATTATCCCGACGACCTGACCCGCGCGCTGCTGGCCGGGGCGGGCGCGCCGATGGGCAAGTCGGCGGTCGATGTGGCCGAGGATCTGGGGGCGTGGCTGGCCGCGCAGTCCGGCTTGCGGCGGCTGCTGCGCTTTGCGGGCAGCGATTTCAGCACATTCGTCCTGTCCCTGGCCGAACTGCCCGGCCGGGCGCGGATGGTCGTGCCGGGGCTGATCCTGCCGCCCGTGCAGGTGGAAACCGACGGCGAGGCCTATCGCATCCGCACCGACGGCAGCGACCCGCTGTGGCTGCACGCGCTGGCGGGCATGCTGCAGGCGATGGCCGACGATTATGGCGTGCTGGCCGTGCTGGCCCTGGACGGCGACGGGCTGCGGCTGTCGGTGCCGCTTGCCGGCTATACGCAGGGGCGGCCGTTCTCGATCAGCGATCCGGCGGTCGGCGCGGCATGATCGCGGCCGCCGACGTCGTCGCCATGCTGTGCCGGCTGATGCCGATGCATCTGTGGCTGGACCGGGTGGGCGCGATCAGGTCCGCCGGTCCGACGCTGCGCAAGCTGATCGGGGACGCGGCCGATTTCGGCACCGCGTTCGAGGTGATCGGCGGCGCGGGGGCCGATCTGTCCTGGGACGCGACCGGCACGGCGGACCGGCTGTTTCTTCGCCTCAGGTCGGCGCCGCAGGTGGTCCTGCGCGGGCGCGGCGCGGCGCTGCCGTTCGCGACCGGCGCGCCGGGCGAGGGGGCGCTGATCAACCTGGGTTTCGGCATCGGCCTTGGCGACGGCGTGCGGCAGTTTGCGCTGACCGACCAGGATTTCGCCCCGGCCGAACTGGCGATGGAGCTGTTGTTCCTCAGCCAGGCCAACGCGGCGATGATGGCAGAGCTGTCGCGGTTCAACCTGCGGCTGGAAGAGGCGCGCATGGCCGCCGAGGCGCAGGCGCTGACCGATCCGCTGACCGGCGTGTTCAACCGGCGCGGACTGACCATCGCGGTCGAAGCGGCCCTGCTGGGCGCCGGCGCGGCGGGCGGTCCGGGTTTTGCGCTGCTGCACATCGACCTGGACCTGTTCAAGGCGGTCAACGACACCCACGGCCATGCGGCGGGCGATGCCGTGCTGCGGGCGGTGGCGGCCCGGCTTTCGGCCGAAACCCGGCTGTGCGACAGCGTGGCGCGGATGGGTGGGGACGAGTTCGTGCTGTTGCTGCCCGGCCTGACCGACGCGGACAAGCTGCTGAAGCTGGCGCGTCGCATCATCGAGCGGGTCGAGGAGCCGGTGCGGGTCGCGGAGGCGGACTGCCGCATCTCGGCCAGCATCGGGGCGGTGGTCTCGACCTGGTATGACACGCTGGATGCGCAGCGCATGCAGCGCGATGCCGACGCCGCGCTGTATGCGGCCAAGGCGGGGGGGCGCGGCGCCGTGGTTCTGGCGGATGCGACGTCCCGCAAGGGCGCGGCGTGACGGTGGGTGCCGTCGTCGGGTCTTGGGCGGCTGTCGCCCGCCAGCAATCGTCACGGGACGGCCGTCCGCGAACGCCCGGGCGGGATCGACGGGGCGGCCGTCCGCAAGCGCCCCAGCGGAACTGACAAGGCCGGTCGTCCGCGAGCGCCCCAGCGGAACCGAGGGGGCGGCCGTCCGCAAGCGCCCCAGCGGAACCGACAGGGGCGGCCGTCCGTGAACGCCAGCGCGGATCGCCGGAGCGGCCGCTGGCAAACGCCCGCGTATAACCTGCTGGCGTCCGTGAACGCCCGCCCGCAATAGACGGGGGCGGCCGCCGGTGCCGCCCCCCTCTGTCACCCGGCCGGCCAGCGGCGCCTGACCCCGCCGGCTGCCGTCCCGATCAGAACGTCGAGGTCATTCCCAGCCACAGCCGGCGGCCTTCCTGATAGGTGTTGTTCTCGGCCGCCGTCACGTCCTCGTCCAGCAGGTTGTAGACCGCGCCGTTCAGCGTCAGCTGGTCGTTGAACTGATAGTTCGCGCCGACATCGACGGTCGTATAGGCGTCATACAGGAACGCGATCGGATCGCCGTCCTCGTCATAGGCATAGGGCGTGCCGTTGGTGCCGATGCGGGCGCCCGCGTTCACCTCTTCCCCGTGATGGTTCACCGCGCCCCAGGCCGACAGCCCCTGGACCGGCGTGTCCCAGTCCAGTTGCAGGCTGGCCATGTGCTTGGGCGTGCGGGTCAGCGGCAGGCCCTCATAGATGCCCGACAGCTGTTCGGAATCGGTATAGGTATAGCTGGCGCGCAGCGTCAGGTCGGGGCGCAGTTCGGTGTCGGCGGTCAGCTCGATCCCGCGCAGCCGGGCGTCCTGCACGTTGATCTGTTCCCAGCGGTTGAAGGTGTTGCCGCCGACCACGATCGTTTCGCCGGTGTTGTAGCTTTCGATCTTGTTCTCGAAATCGGTCTGGAAGGCGGTCGCGCTGAACTGCGTGCCGTCGCGTTCCCACACCGCCCCCAGCTCATAGCTGGTGCTGTTTTCCGGCTTCAGGTCGGGGTTCGACACGATCACGCCCGCGCCGCGCTGGGTGGTATAGTAATAGCCCGGCACGATCTGGCGCAGGTCGGGCGTGCGATAGCCGGTCGAGACCCCGCCCTTGATCGTCAGGCCGTCGCGGGGCTTCCACACCGCATAGGCGCGGGGCGTCAGCTCGCCGCCGAAATATTCGTGGTCGGTCCAGCGCGCGCCCAGCGTCAGCGACAGATCGTCGCGCAGCTCCCACTGGTCCTCGGCATAGACGGCCCACTGGTCGGCCGAGAAGGTCATCACCTCGTCGGTGCCCAGACCGGGGTTCTGGTCGCGCAGTTCGGCCCGCTGCCAGACCAGCCCGCCGACCAGCATGTGCGACTGGCCGCCCAGCGTCAGGGGCGCCGTGACCTTGGCGTCAAGGATGCTGTTTTCGATCTCGGGCGCGCGCAGGTCGCGGACCAGCACGTCGTCGTCGTCCAGCGACCAGCCGGTGCGCTGGCCCGTTTCGCGGCTGAAGGACAGTTCGGTCGTCGCGTCCTGCCAGCGGCCGACATGGGTCAGCGACCAGTGGTCGCGGTCGTTGTCCTGGCGGTCGCGCTCGCCGTCCGCGGCGACCGTCCGCCCCGGCGTCAGGAAACGCTGCAGGCGCGAGGTGCCGTAGTCCAGCATCATTTCCTGGTTGTCGGTCGGCGCCCAGGTCAGGCGGCCGGTCAGGTCGAACTCCTCGGCGCCCTGCAGACCGTCCAGAACCTCGCTTTCATCGCGCTCCAGCACCCGGCCCCAGACCTGCAGGCCCAGCTGGTCCGCCGCGACCGGTCCCGACAGATAGAACGAACCCTGCGTCGCCGAACCGTCGCGGTCGTGCTGGGGCAGCGTCGTCTCGGCCGTGACCGAGCCGCCCCAGCGGTCGGCGACCTTTTTGGTGATGATGTTGACGACGCCCCCCATCGCGTCGGACCCGTACAGCGACGACATCGGGCCGCGCACGATTTCGATCCGCTCGATGGCGGCGGCGGGGGGGATGAAGCTTTGTTCATACCCCGACGATCCGTTCGGGCGGCTTTCGCGCGTGCCCTGCCGCTTACCGTCCACCAGGATCAGCGTATATTGCCCCGGCAGCCCGCGGATCGAGATGTCCTGTTCCGCCGCGATCCCCGTCGTCACGACGCCCTGCACGCCGCGCAGCGCATCCGACAGGCTGGTCACGTTGCGCCGGGCCAGTTCCTCGCTGTCGATGACGGTGACGCTGGCGGGCGCGTCGGCGACCGCCTGTTCGAACCCGGCAGCGGTGATGACGACCTCGTCCAGGACGACGGCCTCGGACAGTTCCTGGCCGGTCGCGGGAAATGCCAGGGCGGTGCAGGACAAAAGGGCGGCGTGCGCCGAGGCGCGGCGCAGGGCGGGACGGGGCATCTTGCGTATCTCCGGTTGGTGCAGAACGGGTCGCCGCGTGGACCCCTGGCTGCGAAACCGGTTGGCTGGAGGATCGGCACCGCCCTCTAGGCGGATGGCGAAGCCGGGGTCAAGCAATACCAAAGTTATTTCATCAAGATTGTGGACAGCGGCAAGGCGCGGCGGTAACACCGTCCCGACTTCGGCTTTGCGCCCTTGAAAAGGATTACCCTTATGCGTTCGCTGGCTCTTGCCCTGGCCATGACGGCCACCCATGCCCTGCCGGTCCTGGCGGCCGATGTCACCATCCCGACCGCGCTGGGCGACTCGACGGTCCCGGCCGCCCCGGCCCGGATCGCGGTGCTGGACGTCGGCGCGATCGACACGCTGAAGGCGCTGGGCGTCACCCCCGCCGCGGTGCCGGAAAAGCTGTTTCTGGACCACCTGCAGGACGCCGCCCCGGACGCCGCCAAGGTCGGCACCGTGAGCGAGCCGAACCTCGAGGCGCTGGCGGGCGCCGGTCCCGACCTGATCGTCGTGGCCAACCGCACGGCGACGAAAAGGGATGCCGTGGCGCAAGTCGCGCCGACCATCGACATGACCGTGGACGGTGCCCAACTGATCGCCGACACCAAGGCGCGGCTGGCGGGTTTCGCCACGCTTTACGGCAAGGACGCCGAGGGCGAGGCGCTGGCCCGCGCGCTGGACGACAAGCTGGCCGCCGTCGCCGCGGCGGGGCAGGGCAAGGGCACGGCGCTGGTGGTGCTGACGAACGGCACCAAGATGTCGGCCTATGGTCCCGGCTCTCGCTTTGGCTGGGTCCATGACATCACCGGCATGGCCCCCGCCGCGCCAAAACTGGACGCCAAGGCCAACCACGGCGACGCGATCAGCCACGAGTTCATCGCCCAGACCAACCCCGACTGGCTGTTCGTGATCGACCGGGGCGCCGCGATCGGGTCCGACGTGCAATCCGCGCAGGCGACGCTGGACAGCGAACTGGTCAAGGGCACCAAGGCCTGGACCCAGGGCCACGTCGTCTATCTGCCGTCCGACAACGTCTATCTGGCGGCCGGCGGCTATACCGCGCTGACCGAGATCCTGGACAGCCTGGAAACCGCGCTCAAGCAGTAAGGCCGTCGCCGGATGAAATGGTACGCGCCGGGGCTGGCGGCGCTGCTGGCCCTTGCGGTCATCAGCGTCAATGTCGGGGCCGCCGACATCGCGATCCGCGATGCGGCGTCCGACAGCTGGACGGCGCTTGTCGTGATGGAGTCGCGCCTGCCGCGCACGCTGGCGGTCATGCTGTCGGGGGCGGCGCTGGCGGTGGCGGGCGTCCTGATCCAAAGCCTGGTGCGCAACCGCTTCGTCGGCCCCGACACCTCGGGGACCAGCGAAAGCGCGGCGCTGGGGCTGCTGGCGGTGACGATCTGGGCGCCCGGCGCGGCCCTGTGGGTAAAGATGCTGTGCGCCAGCGTCGCCGCGATGGCGGGAACGGCACTGTTCGTCGCCGTCATCCGCCGGCTGCCCGCGCGCGAGGTGATGCTGGTCCCCATCGCCGGGCTGGTGCTGTCGGGCGTCGTGGGATCGGTGGTGACCTGGGTCGCGTGGCAGGCCGAGATGATGCAGTATGTTTCGATCTGGATGAGCGGCGAGTTCTCGGGCGTGACCGCCGGCCGCTACGAGCTGTTGTGGATCGGCGGGCTGGCCGCGGGGCTGGCCTGGCGGGGCGCGGACCGCTTTGCCATCCTGTCCTTGGGCGATCAGGTGGCCACCGGGCTGGGCCTGTCGGTGGCGGGCGTCATGCGGATGGGGCTGGTCGTCGTCGCGGTCGTGTCGGCGATGGTCGTGACCACGGTCGGCATGGTGCCCTTTGTCGGGCTGGTCGTGCCGAACATCGTCGCGCGGATCATGGGCGACGACCTTCGCCGTTCGCTGCCCGTCGTGGCGGCGGGGGGCGCGGGGCTGCTGCTGGTCTGCGACATCCTGGGCCGGGTGCTGATCGCCCCTTACGAGATCCCGGTCAGCGCCATCCTGGGCGTCCTGGGGGCGGTCATCTTCCTGTTCCTGCTGTACCGGCGGCCCGCGCATGGGTGAGCGGACCGGCCTTGCCGTGGTGGGCGCACTGGCGGCGCTGTTGGTGCTGTCGTCGCTGGTCTGGATGTTCCAGGGCATCGGCGGCGGCAACCGCGGCTTTATCCTGACGCTGCGCGCAACCAAGCTGGCGGGGCTTGTCACCGTGGGCGCCGCGGTCGCGGTGGCCACCGTGCTGTTCCAGACCGTCGCGGCCAACCGCGTCCTGACCCCGTCCATCATGGGGTTCGACGCGCTTTATGTCCTGCTGCAGACGCTGCTGGTGGCGGGCTTGGGCACGACGGGCTTTGTCTCGCTGAACCCGTCGGTCAAGTTCCTGGCCGAAACCGCCGCCATGATCGTGCTGGCCGGGCTGCTGTTCGGCACGCTGCTGGGGCGCGGGGCCCGCGACATCCCGCGCATGATCCTGACCGGCGTCATCCTGGGGGTGCTGTTCCGGTCCATCGCGGGCTTTGTCGCGCGGGTGCTGGACCCCAACGCCTATGCCGTCGTCCAGTCGGTCAGCTTTGCCAGCTTTGGCAGCCTTGACGCGGCGCTGCTGGTGCCGGGCGGCGCCGTCGCGCTGGCCGCGATCGCGGCGGCGCTGCTGATGGCGCCGCGGCTGGACGTGCTGGCGCTGGGACGCACCGCGGCGGTGTCGCTGGGGCTGCGGTTCGACCTGATGGTGGTGGCGGCGCTGGGTCTGGTGGCCGTGCTGGTGTCGGTGTCCACGGCGCTGGTCGGGCCGGTCGCGTTCTTTGGCCTGCTGGTCGCGGGGCTGGCGCATGGCCTGTCGCCCACCGACCGCCATGCGGTGCTGCTGCCCACGGCGGGGCTGATCGGGGCGCTGATCCTGGTCGCCGGGCAGACGCTGTTCGAACGCGCGATCAGCCAGCCCGCCACCCTGTCCGTCGTGGTCGAGTTCGCGGGCGGGCTGTTCTTTCTCTACCTGCTGCTCAAGGGGCGAATCCGATGATCGAGATCGAGGGCGTTCAACATCGCATCGGCGCGGCCAGCATCCTGTCCGACATCGGCCTGCGCCTGCCGGACGGCAAGCTGACGGCGCTGATCGGCCCGAACGGCGCGGGCAAGTCCACGCTGCTGCGGCTGATCGCGCGGCTGGAGCCGTTGCAGGACGGCACGATCCGCGTGCAGGGCCAGGACGTCGCGACCACGCCCACCGCCGCGCTGGCGCGCACGATGGCGATCATGGTCCAGCACAACAGCGTCGCCAGCCGGCTGCGGGTGCGCGAGCTGGTCGGCTTTGGCCGCTGGCCGCACCATCAGGGCCGCCCCCGCGCCGCCGACCGCGCGGCGGTCGAGCGCGCGCTGGACGCCTTTGGCCTGCAGCCGCTGGCCGGCCGGTTCCTGGACGAGCTGTCGGGCGGGCAGGCGCAGCGCGCCTATCTGGCGATGACCTTCGCGCAGGACACCGGCTGGCTGCTGCTGGACGAGCCGCTGAACAACCTGGACGTGGCCCACGCCCGCGCGCTGATGGCCCGCCTTGCCCGGCTGGTGCGCGAGACGGGGCGCAGCGTCGTCACCGTCGTGCACGAGGTGAACTATGCCGCCGCCTGGGCCGACCACGTCGTCGCCATGAAGAACGGCCGCATCGTGGCGCAGGGCGCGGCCGACGACGTGCTGACCGAATCCCTGCTGTCCGACCTTTACGAAACCCCGGTCGAGGTCAGCCGCCACGACGGCCGCCCGCTGGTGCTGCACCACCATTCCCACAGCCAGATCGACCAGCGCGAGCGCGGCGTCGAGATGCTGCACTAGGGGGGCGGCGGGGGCGCTGATGGCGGGGCGTCAAGGCGCGCCGTCAGCGCGGGACCGGCCCGCACGGACACATGCCGCCGCCCCCTGGGGTGGACGATAAGCCGCTGATCTTGTGGAATATTGGTGGAGCCAAGGGGCGCGCAACCCGCGCCGGCATGTCGGCTTTGTTCCTGTTTTTACTTGATTTTTCTGCGCTCTTGCCTCGACGATCCGCCCGAAATGTTACGGGATTTGTTCCGGGATTAGAAACGGTAAAAAATCCGGGTTGTCCTGTTGCGGGACGGTCGGGACGCGGTCAACCGGGCGGCGCGAGGCGTGGC
>NZ_SDEA01000010.1 GCF_004522155.1 Paracoccus luteus
CCGGACCCGCGCCGATAAGGAAGACTTTGCCCGGCGCCTGTGTCATCGCCCGTGTTCCGTTTGGTCTGGCCCGCGGCCCTGGCCGCGGTGCTGGATGATTGATGCTGCGACGCGGCAGGGGCGCTGTCAACGCGGCCGCCCTGCCCGGTGCCGCGCCTAGCGCGCGTCCTCGGGCAGCTGGAACGCGGCGGCAAGTTCGGGCGGCATCGGGAACTCGGCCAGCGCGCGGGCGCGCGCCGCGGGGGACATCTTGCGGGCGGTGCGTTCGACGATGCGGACCAGCGCGCCCGGATCCTGCGTCGTGGCGAAATCGCCCAGATAGTGGCGGATGAAGGTGAAGCAGGCCACATCCTCAAGCGCTTGGACCTGCGGGTCGCGCTTGATCCCCTCCTTGCGCAGCATCCGGCCGGTGGCGGCCACCGCGTCGTCGCCATAGCCCGCCTCGCGCATCAGCCCGGTGACGCGGTCGGCGTGGCGGCGGCCCTGATCGCGCCGCCACGCCAGATAGCCCTCGCGCCCCTCGGGATAGGCGTCGCGGCGCAGCAGCCAGCGTTCGATGTGCTGGCCCCGGCAGGCGATGGCCAGCGCGTCATCGGCATCGGGAAACAGCCGCTGCTGTTCGGCGGTCATGCGCTGGCCGTAAAGCAGCTCGACCGGCTGGCCGTCCTCGGATCGGGGGTCGGCGGCGTTGGCCGTGTCGATGGCGGCAAAGACGGTGTCGCGGGGGGGCATCGGGCTCTCCGGGTTCGGGCAGCGCCGGCATGGCACGGCGCGGCGCGGCTTGTCCACCGGGGGCGCCGGATCGGGCGTGACATTCCGCGGCAGCGCCTTGCCATTCCGCCCGTCCGCCGGGATACCGGCGCTGCCCGAAAACGCCGCACCTGAAAAGGACTGCCATGCTTGCCTTTGTCGCCCCCCGGCTGGTGCTGCTGTCGATCCCCAAGACCGGGACGACCGCGCTGGAGGCGGCGCTGGCGCCGCGGGCCGAGATGGTTCTGCGGTCCCGCCCCGAGATCAAGCACCTGACGATGGGCCAATACAATTTGCGGATCGCGCCGCTGCTGGGCAAGATCCCCGGCCCCCGGTTCCGGGTGGCGGCCATCATGCGCGAGCCGCTGTCGTGGCTGGGCAGCTGGTATCGCTATCGCCTGCGCCCGCAGAACGCGGGCAAGCCGAACAGCACGGTCGGCATCAGCTTTGAAGGGTTCATCCAGGATTACCTGTCGGACCACCGGCCGCCCTATGCGGCGCTGGGGCGGCAGTCGGGGTTCCTGTCGCCCGCCGCGGGCGCGCAAGGCCCCGACATCCTGTTCCAGTACGAACAGATGGACGTCGCCCTGCGCTTTTTCGAGGACGCGCTGAAAACCCCGCTGAAGCTGAAGCGCGTCAATGTCTCGCCCACGGCCGACCTGACGCTGGAGCCGGGGACCGCCGCGCGCCTGCGCGAGGCGCTGGCCGAGGATTACGCCTTGTGGGAATCGGCCGCGCGGCCGGTTCCGTAAAGCGCGCGGGCGCGATCCTCGAACGCGCGCACGATGCGGTTCATCGCCTCGCCGAACACCACCCCGATCACCCGGCGCAGGATTGCGTTGCGGAACTCGAAATCGACAAAGAACCGCACGTCGCAGCCGCCGTCGGGACGGTCGGCGAACGTCCAGTCGCTGTGCAGGTGGCTGAACGGGCCGTCCAGATATTCGGTGTCGATCCGCATCCGGTCGGGCCACAGCGTCACGCGGCTGCCGAAGCGTTCGCGGAACACCTTGAAGCTGATGACCAGGTCCGCCTCGATCACCTCGGACCCGCTGTCGCCCGCGCGGCGCGACCGGATGCGGGCGGCGCTGTTCCACGGCAGGAAGTCGGGATACCGCTCGACGTCGGCCACAAGATCGTACATCTGCCGCGCCGTATAGGGCAGGCGGCGGGTTTCAACGTGGTTCGGCACAAGGCGGTCCTGTCGTTCGGTCCCCCGTATCTAGCAGAGGACGCAACCGATGAACAACATGGGCTGGCTGATCCGCGCCGCGCGCTGGGTGCGCAACCCGCCATCCGACGGGCGGGTCGCGCTGGTGCTGGGGCTGATCGCCTTCGCGCTGGTCATCCTGGCGCTGGAATGGCTGGGCTGGTGGCCCGAGGCGCTGACGCTGGACCACGGGCGCGGCGGCGGCGGGCTGAGGCCCTGAAGGCCCGCCCTGAAATCCTGCCCTAAAGCCCCGCCTCGGCGAAGGTGTTGCACTGCGCCATCTCGCCGGTCTGCATGCCGCGTGTCAGCCACGCGCTGCGGTCGGCGGCGGACCCGTGGGTAAAGCTGTCGGGCATCGGCGCGCGGCCCGCGCTGCGCATCAGCATGTCGTCGCCCACGGCACGGGCGGCGTTCACCGCCTCGTCGATGTCGGCCCGGCTGATCGAGCCATAGCGTTCGCTGGCGTGGCGCGCCCAGATGCCGGCGAAACAGTCGGCCTGCAGTTCGGTCAGCACCGACAGGCGGTTCGAGTCGGTCTGCGACGCCTGCGCGCGCATCCCGTTGACCTGGCGCAGGATGCCGATCTGGTTCTGGACGTGGTGCCCGATCTCGTGCGCGACGACATAGGCGGCGGCGAAATCCCCGCCCGCGCCCATCTTCTGTTCCATCACGTCAAAGAACTGGGTGTCCAGGTAAAGCCGCTGGTCGCCCGGGCAATAGAACGGCCCCATCGCGGCCGAGGCGCCGCCGCAGGCCGACTGCACCGATCCCGAGAACAGGACCAGCGTCGGGTCGCGATAGGTCATGTCGGCCTGGGTGCGCAGCACGTCGGCCCACACCTCCTCGGTGTCGGCAAGGACGACGGACAGGAACTGGCCGGTCTCGCGTTCCTCGGCCGTCAGCTCGCGTTCCACGCCGGGCTGCGACTGCGACACGCCATTGACGATGGGCGAGATGTCCACCCCGAAGAAGTAGCCGACCGCCAGAACGACCAGCATGCCCGCCACGCCAAGGCCGCCCGCCCCGGACGCGCCCATGCCGCGGCGATCATCGATGTTGCTGCTGCCGCGACGGCCCCGCCATTCCATGCCGAACAAATCCTTTCGCAAGGGGCGCGCGCCCGTCCAGATGTCGTGCGCCAAACGGTTGCGCGGGGTTGACGGTTCCCGCAGGGCGGGGTTTCAGGGGCAGGTGCGCGGGCGAGCGGGCGCGCGAAAGGCGGGACGGATGTTCGACTGGGTGCTGACGGTGATCGAGGGCTGGGGCTATCCCGGCATCTTCCTGTTGATGCTGGCCGAAAACGTGTTCCCCCCGATCCCGTCCGAGGTGATCATGCCGCTGGCCGGCTATCTGTGCGGGACGGGCGCGCTGTCGCTGGTGCCGGCGGTGCTGGCGGGCACGGCGGGGTCGGTCGCGGGCACCAGCCTGTGGTTCCTGCTGGGGCGCCGCATCGGCGCCGCCGCGCTCAAGCGTTGGGCGGCGCGGCACGGGCGGCTGATGACCGTCTCGCCCGGCGACATCGACGCGGCGCAGGGCTGGTTCGCGCGCCACGGCGGCATGGCCGTCCTGCTGGGGCGGATGATCCCGACGATCCGCACGCTGATTTCGGTCCCCGCCGGGATCGCGATGATGCCCTGGGGGCGGTTCCTGCTGCTGACCACGCTGGGCAGCCTTGCGTGGACCGGCCTGCTGACCGGGGCGGGGTATCTGCTGGAAAGCCAGTATGAGCGCGTGGGCGCCGCGATCGACCCGCTGTCCAAGCTGGTGGTGGCCGCGGTGATCGGCGTCTATCTGTATCGCGTGGCGACGTGGCGGCCGCACTGACGGCGCTGACAGGAAGAAGAAGTTAGGGATGATCCGACCGATGATCGATGGCGTGACAGGCGACGGCAGGATGGCGGCCGGACTGGCGGGGGCGGCCTCGGCGCTGTTGCTGGTCGCGGCCCTTGGCTTTCAGGCCGCGGGCTATGCCCCGTGCGAACTGTGCATCCTGCAACGCTGGCCGCATGTCGCGGCGGCGCTGATCGGGGCCGCGGTCTGGTTTCTGGGCTGGCGGCGCTGGCTGGCGCTGCTGGGGCTGGCGGCGGCGGCGGTGGCCACGGGACTTGCCCTGTATCACACCGGGGTCGAACTGGGCTGGTGGGCCGGTCCCGCCCATTGCTCGGGCGGGGTGGGCGATCTGGCGCGGATGTCGCCCGCCGACCTGATGGCAAAGCTGCAGGGCGCGCCGGTGATCCGCTGCGACCAGCCGGTGTGGGTGTTCCTGGGGCTGTCGATGGCGGCGTGGAACGGGCTGATCTCGGCCGGGCTGACGGTGCTTTGGGGCGTGGCGGCGGCGCGGCCGGGGCGCTGACGGAAGGCTGACGGGACGCTGACGGGGCGGCGCGCGGCAAACCCCGCGATTGAACCCAAGGGCGGCGGGTGATAGACCTGCGGGCAACAAGATATTGAGGCACGCCCCTTGGCCGACACCCCCCAGGACGACACCAGCGACGACCCGATCCCGGGCGCGAACCCCGACGATTCCGGCGACGCCGCAGGCGCGGCCAGCCACGTCATGCACCACGACGGCCCCACCATCGGCATCGCCGAGGAAATGCGGTCGTCCTATCTCGACTATGCGATGTCGGTCATCGTCAGCCGGGCGATCCCCGACCTGCGCGACGGGCTGAAGCCGGTCCACCGCCGCATCCTGTTCGCGATGGACGAGACGAACAACACCTTTGACAAGCCCTATCGCAAATCGGCCCGCCCGGTCGGCGACGTCATGGGCAAATACCACCCGCACGGCGACAGCGCGATCTATGACGCGCTGGTGCGGATGGCGCAGAGCTTTTCGATGTCGCTGCCGCTGCTGGACGGGCAGGGCAATTTCGGGTCGATGGACGGCGACAGCGCCGCGGCCATGCGCTATACCGAGGTGCGGATGGCCAAGGCGGCCAACTGGCTGCTGATGGACATCGACAAGGACACGGTCGATTTCCAGGACAACTATGACGGCAAGGACCGCGAACCGACCGTCCTGCCGGCGCGGTTCCCCAACATGCTGGTCAACGGCGCGGGCGGCATCGCCGTCGGCATGGCGACCAACATCCCGCCCCACAACCTGGGCGAGGTCGTGGACGCGACGCTGGAACTGATCGCCAACCCCGACACGCCCACCGAACGGCTGATGGAGATCATCCCCGGCCCGGATTTCCCCACTGGCGGGCTGATCCTTGGCCGCTCGGGCGTGCGCAAGGCCTATCTGGAAGGGCGCGGATCGGTCATCGTGCGGGCGCGCACGCGGGTCGAGGCGGTGCGCTCCGGCCGGCAGGCCATCGTCCTGGACGACGTGCCCTATCAGGTGAACAAGGCCACGCTGATCGAACGGATCGCGGAACTGGCCAAGGACAAGCGGATCGAGGGCATCGCCCACGTCCAGGACGAATCCGACCGCAACGGCGTCCGCGTCGTCATCGAACTGAAACGCGACGCCACGGCCGAGGTCGTGCTGAACCAGCTGTTCCGCTTTACGCCCATGCAGACCAGCTTCGGCGCCAACATGCTGGCGCTGAACGGCGGCCGGCCCGAACAGTTGACGCTGCGCGATTTCCTGACCCACTTCATCACCTTCCGCGAAGAGGTGGTGGCCCGCCGCACCGCCTTTGAATTGCGCAAAGCGCGCGAGCGCAGCCACATCCTGTGCGGGCTGGCCGTGGCCGTGACCAACGTGGACGAGGTCGTCGCCACCATCCGCGCCAGCGCCGACGCGGCCGAGGCGCGCGACCGGCTGATGGAACGGCGCTGGCCCGCCGGCGCGATCCTGGAATACCTGCGGCTGATCGACGACCCGCTGCATCCGGTGAACGAGGACGGCACCTATAACCTGTCCGAGACCCAGGCCCGCGCCATCCTTGAACTGCGGCTGCAGCGCCTGACCCAGCTGGGCGTGCAAGAGGTCACGGACGAGTTGCGCGCGCTGGCCGACGCGATCCGCGACTATCTGGAAATCCTCGCCTCGCGCGACCGGGTGATGGGCATCATCGCCGACGAGCTGACCGAGGTGAAGACCCTGTTCGCCGTCCCCCGCCGGACCGAGATCGTCGACTGGGCCGGCGACATGGACGACGAGGATCTGATCGAGCGCGAGGACATGGTCGTCACCATCACCTCGGGCGGGTATATCAAGCGCACGCCGCTGATCGAGTTCCGCAGCCAGAAACGCGGCGGCAAGGGCCTGTCGGGCATGGCCACCAAGGAAGACGACGTCGTCACGACGCTGTTCGTCGCCAACACCCACACCGAGCTGCTGTTCTTCACCACCGACGGCATGGTCTATCGGCTGAAGACCTGGCGGCTGCCGATGGGCGGGCGCACGTCCAAGGGCAAGGCGCTGGTCAACATCCTGCCGATCGACGCCGGCACCTCGATCGCGGCCCTGATGCCGGTGGACGTGCCGGAAAGCGACTGGGACAATCTGCAGGTGGTGTTCGCCACCTCGGACGGGGACGTGCGGCGCAACGCGCTGTCGGATTTCACCAACGTCATGCGCAACGGCAAGATCGCCATGAAGCTGCCCGAGGGCGTCAGCCTGGTGAACGCGCGCATCGCCGACGAGGATGACGACGTCATGCTGATCACCGCGATGGGGCGCGCGATCCGCTTTCAGACGACCGACGTCCGCATCTTCAAGGGCCGCGATTCGACCGGCGTTCGGGGCATCCGGCTGGCCGACGGCGACCGGGTCGTCAGCATGTCGATCATCCGCCACTTCGAGGCCTCGCCCGAGGAACGCGCGACCTATATCCGCATGCGCCGCGCCGTCGAAGGCGCGCTGGACGACGGGGCCGAACCCGACGACGACGAGACCGTGGCCGAAGGTCCGCTGCCGCAGGAACGCTATGCCGAGATGTCCGCGCACGAGGATCTGATCCTGACGATCACCGCGCGGGGGTCGGGCAAGATCAGCTCGTCCCACGACTATCCGGTGCGCGGGCGCGGCGGCCAGGGCGTGATGGCGATGGACAAGGCGATGCGCGGGGGGCAACTGGTCGCATCCTTCCCGGTGATGCTGGACGACCAGATCATGCTGGCGACCTCGACCGGGCAGTCGATCCGCGTGCCGGTGCATGGCATCAGCTTCCGGTCGCGTTCGGCGGGCGGCGTGCGGGTGTTCAACACCGCCGAGGGCGAAGAGGTCGTGTCAGTCGCGCGCGTGGCCGAGACGGCCGAGGACGACGGCGGCGAGGGCTGAGGCCCGGACCGAGACGGCGCGGGCGGGGAACGCCCCGCCTGCCGCCTGCGCGCCGGATCGCCGATGAGACGCCGCCCGCCCGTGGCCTGCGCGCCGGATCGCCGGATCGCCGGATCGCCGATCAGATGCCGCACCGTCGAGGGGACTGCACGCCGGATCGTCGATGAGACGTCGCACCGCTCTGCGGTCCTCCAGGCCGCGTTGTCGATGCGACGACCCAGCCGGTAAGCCCGGCATCGTTGCAGTGTTGCGTCGCTGTGCGGCAGCGTTGCGGCCTCGCGTCGGCGGGGGTCACGGCGGAACACCGGCCGCCCTCCGCCCGGTCAGCGGGTCTCGCCGTCCCCGTCCATGTCCCCGTCGCCCTCGCCGCTGCTGTCCCGACTGCCAGCGGCCGCCCCGTTCAGGGTCAGCGAATCTCGCCGTCGCCATCGCCGTCCCCGCCGTCGCCGCTATCCTGACTGCCAGCGACCGCCCCGGTCCGGGGTCAGCGGGCCTCGCCGTCGCTGTCCCCCTCGCCCTCGTCGCTGCTGTCCTGACTGCCAGCAGCCGCCCCGTTCAGGGTCAACGGGTCTCGCCGTCGCCGTCCCCGCCGCTATCCTCGGCGGCGGTCGGCCGCCCGGTCAGGGTCAGCGGGTCTCGCCATCCCAGTTCCCCTCGTCGCTGCTGTCCTGACTGCCGGCAGCCGCCCGGTCGGGGTCAACGGGTCTCGCCGTCGCCGTCGCCGTCGTCGCCGCTGTCCTGACTGCCGGCGGCATCCTCCAGCCCGCTTGATGCGGCGCGGGTGATGCGCGGGTCTTCGGCCTCGGCCGGAATGGCGGGGCGGTTCGGGGGCCGCGGCCCACCCGTGCCCGTGCCGCCATCCGTGCCCCCTGCCCCGTCTTGTGCCGTCCCCGGCGTGCCCGCCGCGCCCGTGCCTGCCGCGCCCGCTGCGGCCGGCACCAGCGCCATCTGGCCGGCGTTCATGATGCGCACGTCGCGGGTGGCAAACGGGATCTGGATGCCCTCGGCGGCAAAGCGTTCGATGATCTGGTGGCGCATCTCGGTCTGCACGCCGATGCCGCCGTTGATGTCCGACAGGATCGCCCTGATCTCGAAATCCATGCTGTCGGGGCTGAAGCCGACAAAGGCCACGGTCGGGGCCGGGTTGATCAGCACCGTGGGCTGATCCTCGGCGATGTCGCGCAGGATTTCGGCCACGCGGCGGGTGTCGGTGCCGTAAGCCACGCCGACCTTGACGATCACCCGCCCCTGCGTGCTGCCGCGCGTCCAGTTGGTGACGTGCTGCGAGATCAGGTCCGAGTTCGGGACGATCACCTGGGTCCGGTCGAAGGTCTGGATCTGCGTCGAGCGCACCGAGATGCGCTTGACATAGCCCTGCGCCTGCCCGACCTGGATCCAGTCGCCGACCGACACCGGGCGTTCGACCAGCAGGATGATCCCGCTGACAAAGTTCGACACGATGTTCTGCAGGCCGAAACCGATGCCGACCGACAGCGCGCCCGCGACGATGGCCAGCGACGACAGGTCGATCCCGGCCGAGGTGATCGCCAGCAGCGCGGCCAGGAAGATGCCGACATAGCCCAGCCCCGACACGGCGGCATTCTGCGCCCCCGCGTCCAGACGGGTGCGCGGCAGGATCGAGTTGCGGACAGCGCCCTGCACGACGCGGGTCAGGTAATACCCGAACCCGAACACGACGACAAAGGTCAGGATCGCGCCCGGCGACAGCCGCACCCCGCCCAGCTGCACGCCCTGGCGCAGCGCCGTCCACCAGTCGGCCAGCTCGGACGGGCGGGCGCCCCAGATCAGCGCGAACACCGGGATCGAGGCCAGCACCAGCGCGAAGCCGATCAGCACCGGGGCCAGCGCGTCGCGCGATCCGGCGGTGTCGCGCTTGGCCATCGCATAAAGATCGGCGATGAACTCCTGCAGCAGGATCACCAGCGCGACCAGCGCCACCGACAGCGCCACCGGCCACAGCAGCGCGTTGGCGAGGTTCACATAGCCCGCCAGCGCCAGCAGCGGCGCGATGGCCGCGACCACGCGCGCAATGGTGCCCACGGTCGCGACGACGCGCGGCCGATAGGTCTTGGCGTCGCGCCCGGTCTGCCCGGCGACCCGCGTGGCCCCGCGCAGGACGACGCCCAGCCGGAACAGCGCCAGCGCCCCCAGCAGGATGATCGGCAGGTGCCAGACCCCGGCGGCGGCGTCGCTGACCCGCAGCGGAATGGTGGCGCCCGCCTGCGGCTCGCTGACATAGCGCCCGCCCAGCGGCAGGATGGCGCGGCCCGCGACATGGTGGATCGCCGTGGCGACCGCCAGCAGCGTCGCGTAGAACCGGCCCTGCTCAAGCTGCGGGCGGGCAAAGCAGATCGGCGGGTCGGTCCGCAGCGGGAAAAAGCACCACGACAGCCAGCGCCCGGCAAACCCGATCAGCGCCGCCACCGGCAGCGCGGCCAGGATCGGGCGGCCCCATTCGCCCACCAGCCCGGTGGCGTCGACCGCAAGCACCGCCAGATAGACGCCGGTCACGGGAATGACGATCTGGCCCAGCGACACGACAAAGGTCAGCGCGTCGCGGGAATGATCGCTGAGCCGGTCGGCCAGCCGTCGCGGCAGCGCGTCGATCCACGGCCGCGCAAAGATCAGCAGCGCCAGCGCCAGCACCAGATAGGCCGCGCTGCGGATCAACCGTTCGCGCGGGGGCTGCCCGTCCACGGCGTCAAGCCGGCCGCGGAAATCGCCAACCAGCCCGCGGGCCACGGCCATTCCGTCGGTCGCCGCGGCCGCCCAGCTGCCGGGCAGCAGCGGCGAGGGCGTGATCTGCGTCAGCGCCGACGCCTGCCGCGTGCGTTGCACCTCGTCGATGGCGGCGACCAGGCTGGCGGCGCGGCTGAAGCCCTCGACCGCGCGCAGCGACGGCGCCTGCAGTTCGGCAAGCTGCGTGTTCAGGGCGCTGCGGCGGGCGGCGACCTCGTCGCTTTCGGTGGCGCCTTCGGCGGGGGCCGGACCCAGGGCGGCGATCTGGTCCTTGACGGTGGCGATGCGCGGCGCGTTGATCCCCTGCGCCTCGGCCAGCCGGTTGCGCCAGTCCACCGCCTGCGCGCGCAGCTGCAGCAGCTGCCCGTCGCCGATGCGGCCGGTGTCCACCGACGTCTCGGCCCGGTCGGCGAACCTGCCCCATGCGGCGTAGTCCGGCTCGGCCGGGGCCTGCGCCAGCGCCATGCCGCAGGCCAGCGCCAGCCACAGCGCCGCCAGCAGCGCCACGATGACGCCGCTGGCGCGGCGCCCCTGCATCGCGGACGCCACGCCCTCAGCCCTCGGTCACGTCGGGCAGGTCGGCCGGCGCCCGTTCCAGCCAGTGCGGCACCGGCAGGCCCTTGGCGCGCAGGAAATCGGGGTTCCACAGCTTGGTCTGATAGCGGGTGCCGAAGTCGCACAGGACGGTCACGATGGTGTGGCCCGGTCCCATGTCCCGCGCCATGCGGATCGCGCCCGCGACGTTGACGCCGGACGACCCGCCGAGGCACAGCCCTTCGTATTCCAGCAGGTCGAACAGCACCGGCAGCGCCTCGGCATCCGGGATGCGGCAGCTGAAATCGGGCGTCACGTCGTCCAGGTTGGCGGTGATCCGCCCCTGCCCGATCCCCTCGGTGATCGAGTTGCCGGGCGCGTCCAGCTCGCCCGTGGTATAGAAGCTGTGCAGCGCCGAACCCTCGGGGTCGGCCAGGCCGATCCTGACGCCTTTCGACTGCAGCGCGTCGGCCACGCCCGCCAGCGTCCCGCCCGACCCGACCGAGCAGATGAACCCGTCCACCCGCCCCCCGGTCTGGTCCCAGATCTCGGGGCCCGTGGTTTCGGCATGGGCGCGGCGGTTGGCGGTGTTGTCGAACTGGTCGGCCCAGATGGCCCCTTCCGGCAGGGTGTCGGCAAGGGCGCGGGCAAGGCGGTCGGAATAGCGGACATAGTTGTTGGGGTTGCGATAGGGCGCGGCCGGCACCTCGACCAGTTCGGCCCCGGCAAGCCGCAGCATGTCCTTTTTTTCCTGGCTCTGCGTCTCGGGGATGACGATGACCGACCGGAAGCCCATCGAAGCCCCGACCAGCGCCAGCCCGATGCCGGTGTTCCCGGCCGTCCCCTCGACGATGGTGCCGCCGGGGCGCAGGGCGCCGCGCGCGACCGCGTCGCGGATTATATACAGCGCCGCGCGATCCTTGACGGACTGGCCGGGGTTCATGAACTCGGCCTTGCCCCAGATCTCGCAGCCGGTCGCCTGGGATGCGCGGTTCAGCCGGATCAGCGGCGTGTTGCCGATGGCGGCGGCCAGATCGGGCGCCACGTCGCGGCGCGAAGGCAGGGCGGTGTTCATCGCAAGACCTTTCCTTGTCCCCTCCGCTTTAACCAGCCGCGGGCGGACCCGACAAGCCGTCGCCGTTCACGAGACGGCGGGGCCGCGCGCCGCGCATCGGCCCGCCGGTCCAGCCACGGCGCCAGGATCCGCAACGGGCCGTTCACGATGCGCCCATGCGCGTCAGCTCGTCCCCCGCCAGTGGACCGGCCAGGGTCGGCGGGCCGGACGCCGCCGGTCTTTCGGCCCGGACTGTCACGGCTGGTCCTGTCGCGCCCCGCGGGCCGACGCCCGCCCCAGCGACCGCGCGACATCGGTCAGCGCGACCAGCGCCGCACGATCGGCCAGCGCCGAAAGCTCGCGCCCGCCGGGCGAGGCCGCGATGGCGATCAGCACCTCGACCTCGGCATCCGTCAGCCCGGCGCAGGACAGATACAGCAGCGCCTCGGCCCAGCCGGCCAGCTGGGCGCGCAGTTGCGCCTCCTGCGCGGCCACTTCGGCGGCGATGTCGTCGTCGGAAAGCGGGACGGCCAGGCCGCCTGCGTCGCGCAGCCCGCGCAGCATCGCCATGCCCATGTTCAGCGACAGCGCCACCGCCGGATCGACCAGATCGGCCGCCGCGATCAGCCGGGTGACCTGCGCCGCGCGCGGGTCGGCCCGCGCCATCGCCTCGGCAAAGGCTGCGCTGGCGGCGGCTTCGACCCCCGGATCGACCAGCGCCACGCGGGCCGACAGCTGCAGCGACAGCGCCCGCCGGCCCAGGTCGCCGGTCCAGAACGCCACCGCCTCGGCCAGGGGCGCGGGCGGGCGGGCGCCCATGTCGGCGATGGCCTGGTCGAGCCCCGCCCGCAGCCCCCGCGCAAGGCGGTCCGGGGTCGCGATGCGGCGGACGGCCTGCGCCCATTGCGCGTCGCCCGTGCCGTCGGCTGCTGACGACAGGGGATCGGCCAGGCCGGTCATCTCGGCCGCGATGACAAGGGCCAGCCGGTCAAGGTCCAGCGCCGCCGCGACACGGTCCGCCATCGGCGCAAGGGCCTGCTGCGAGGCAGGGGGCGACGCGAGCGGTTGCCCCGACGCCGCCCCGCCCAGCCCTGCCCCGCCAAGACCTGCGCCGCCCAGCCCCGCCGCGAAAGCCGCCGCCCACAGCGCCGCCCGGCGCCCGTGCCCGGCCGGGCCGCGGTTCCCCGCGACGTCGTTGCGCAACCCCGCCAGCCGCCGCCGTCTCGTGTCACCGGGCATCCGGTCCCCCATCCGATCGCGTGTATTTTCCAAGAATGACCCTTGCGCTTCAACCCCCGCCCGGCTAAACGCCGCCCACCACACCAGAAAGCGCGGAGAGGTGCCGGAGTGGTCGAACGGGGCGGTCTCGAAAACCGTTGAGCCTTTGCGGGTTCCGTGGGTTCGAATCCCACCCTCTCCGCCATTTTTTTCCATACGTCCAGCAGGATTTGAGTGCGGCGGACTGCTCTGTGGGTAAATGTGCATGCCATGGAGCAGGCTGGCGCGGCCGCGGTTGGTTCCAGGCGCCGGCGCCGCCGTTTCAGGCCGCTCGGGGAGGCCGGGAAGGTCGCAAAGGCGCTGCCCGTGCAGTGACGGGTGTCCTGCCGGACGCCTCCGTCCGGCACCTGGACGGCGATCAGTCGGGGCACGGTCTCTTGCAGGCTCATGAACTCATGATCAGGACCGGCCCCTGTCGGGGACACAAGGCCGGTCTGCGGATCGACGAGTGCAGATTCGATCATGCGCTCACTTCTTGACGTGCATGACGGTCACCGGATGGCGTGCCAGTGACGCCAGAGATGCATCGGTGATGGCGGTCGGCGCATCGATGGCTTCGCAAGGCGACCACAGACCTGACGCCCGCCTGGGGCCATCACCGCCGCAGACCGAAACACCGCGATTGTGATCCATATGACCGGGCCTTCAGCCAGTTTCGCGGTTATGATGACGCGGAACGGCATCTCTGCAGCACGTCGTCACGCATGCACCACCCAGACGAGCCCGGGCACCACACGACTCACCACAAGAGGACAGCGGAATGAGCGACATCACCTTTGACGGGGACCGCGTGGTGGTCGATGCGGCGGTCATCGCCCAAGGCTTCCGCGTCGATGCGGCAGACGTCCCCGAGTTGATGCGGACCGGCCGGATGACAAGCCGCAGCGAGCTGGGACAGGACGCCGACGCGGGCCGGCGGCGGGTGACGTTTTTCCATCAGGGCCGTGCGCTGCGGCTGACGATCGACGAATCCGGCACCATCATCCGGCGTTCGATCTTCGACGTCTGATGCGGCGTCAGGCCACGTCGTCTGACGTCCTGGCCCGCTGTGCCAGGCGCCAGGTGACGCGGGCAGGCGTGACAGCGGCGGATGTCAGCCTGATTTCAGCCGCGGCCGGCAGCAGCCATGCCCCGAACAACGACCGTCAATGCGTCCACGGCGTCCGGCGGTCGGTGGCGAAGTTTTCGCCATAGCCGCGGGGGCGGACGTTCGCGGCGCGCCGGTTCGGTTCGACCACGACATACTCCAGCCCCTCGGCCCGGGCATAGGCCTCGGCCTCGGCGCGGGTCGCAAAGCTCAGCCGGACCTGCGCCTGGGTGTCATCGCTGCTGGTCCAGCCCATCAGCGGATCGATGGCGCGCGGGTCGGCCGCAGGAAACTCCAGCAGCCAGTATTTCGTCCGGGCGGTCCCCGACTGCATGGCGTTGCGGGCAGGCTGATAGATGCGGACGCGCATGAAGATGACCCCGATGGTGGTGCCCATCTTTTGGCGCAACCGTGCGGGGCGTTCAAGCCCGGCGGGAACGCATCCCGCGACCGCGCGTTGGCAGGCATACCCAGAAGGGAGATCCGACGATGAACCGTCCGACCGCCGCCGCCGTTGCGGCCCGACTCGATGACTTGCGGCTGCCGGCCGCGCTGATGCTGGGGGCGGTGCTGGCGCTGGCGCCGATGGCTGCGCCGGGTCAGACGACCCCCGCCCCCGCCGACGCGGCCGCCCCCGCCGACGCAACTGCGGCCCCTGCGGCGGACGGCGCCGCCATGCGGTCCACGGTCGCCGCACTCAAGGGGGCCGACGGCGCCGACCACGGCCAGGTCACCGTGTCCGAGACGGCGTCGGGCGCGATCCAGGTCACGCTGGCGCTGATCGGCCTGCCCGAGGGCGAGCGCGCCGTTCATATCCACGAGACCGGCAAGTGCGAGGCCCCGGCCTTTGAATCCGCCGGCGGCCACCTTGCCGGCGACAAGCAGCACGGCGCCCATGCCGCGGGCGGGATGCATTCCGGCGACCTGCCCAACATCGCCGCCGCCGCGGACGGGGCGGTGAACGCCGATTTCTTCTCCATGAACGTGACGATGGACCAGGTCATGGACGATGACGGATCCGCCTTTGTCATCCATTCGGGCAAGGACGATTACGCCAGCCAGCCGTCGGGCAACGCCGGCGACCGCGTCGCCTGCGGCGTGTTCGAGGCCGCGGCGAACTGAGCCTGCCGGCGCGGATGCAACAAGGGGCCGCCGTTCGGGGCGGCCCTTTCGCTTGAACCGCCGCCGTTCCGAGGCCACCTATGGCAAGCCGCATGGTCCGGCAGAGGTTCTCATGGCCCACAACAACACCAACGCGCCCGTCCTGGTGCCGCTGCCGCCGCGCCGCGAAAAGCTGGAAGGCGGCCGCGCGTTCACGCTGCAGACAGGGTTCGATCCGGCCGGCGACCAGCCCGCCGCCATCGCCGAGCTGTCGCAAGGCGTCATCGCGGGCGAGCGCGACCAGGTGCTGCTGGGCGCGACCGGCACCGGCAAGACCTTTACGATGGCCAAGGTGATCGAGGCGACGCAGCGGCCGGCGATCATCCTTGCCCCCAACAAGACGCTGGCGGCGCAGCTTTACGGCGAGTTCAAGGGGTTCTTCCCCGACAACGCGGTCGAGTATTTCGTCAGCTATTACGACTATTACCAGCCCGAGGCGTATGTGCCCCGGTCCGACACCTATATCGAGAAGGAATCGCAGATCAACGAGGCCATCGACCGGATGCGCCATTCGGCGACGCGGGCGCTGCTGGAACGCGACGATGTGATCATCGTGGCGTCGGTCAGCTGCATCTATGGCATCGGTTCGGTCGAAACCTATTCCGCGATGACGCAGGACATGGTGGTGGGGCAATCCTATGACCAGCGCCAGTTCATCGGCGAACTGGTGGCGCAGCAATACAAGCGGCTGGATACCGCATTCCAGCGCGGCGCATTCCGCGTGCGCGGCGATCTGGTCGAGGTCTGGCCCGCCCACCTTGAGGATCGCGCCTGGCGGTTTTCGTTCTTCGGAAACGAGCTGGAAAGCATCACCGAGTTCGACCCGCTGACCGGGGCGCGCGAGGGCGACTACAAGCAGATCCGCATCTATGCCAACAGCCACTATGTCACCCCCCGCCCGACATTGCAGCAGGCGATCAAGGGGATACGGTCCGAACTTCAGGTCCGGCTGAAGCAGCTGACCGACGAGGGCAAGCTGCTGGAGGCGCAGCGGCTGGAGCAGCGGACGAACTTTGACCTGGAAATGCTGGAGGCGACGGGCGTCTGCAACGGGATCGAGAACTATTCGCGCTATCTGACCGGCCGCGCGCCGGGCGAGCCGCCGCCCACGCTGTTCGAGTTCATCCCCGACAACGCCATCGTCTTTGCCGACGAAAGCCACGTCAGCGTGCCGCAGATCGGCGGCATGTATCGCGGCGACTTCCGGCGCAAGTTCACGCTGGCCGAACATGGATTCCGCCTGCCCAGCTGCATGGACAACCGCCCGCTGAAGTTCGAGGAATGGGACGCGATGCGCCCGCAATCCGTCTTCGTGTCGGCGACGCCCGCGCAATGGGAAATGGACCAGACCGGCGGCGTGTTCACCGAACAGATCATCCGCCCCACCGGCCTGCTGGACCCGGTGATCGAAATCCGCCCCGTCGAAACGCAGGTGGACGACCTGCTGGACGAGGTGCGGCTGGTGGCAAAGCAGGGTTATCGCACGCTGGTCACGACCCTGACCAAGCGCATGGCCGAGGATCTGACCGAATACCTGCACGAACAGGGCATCCGCGTGCGTTACATGCACAGCGACATCGACACGATCGAACGGATCGAGATCCTGCGCGACCTGCGGCTGGGCGCCTATGACGTGCTGGTCGGCATCAACCTGCTGCGCGAGGGGCTGGACATCCCGGAATGCGGGCTGGTCGCGATCCTGGACGCCGACAAGGAGGGCTTCCTGCGGTCCGAAACCTCGCTGATCCAGACCATCGGCCGGGCGGCGCGGAACGTGGACGGGCGGGTGATCCTTTATGCCGACCGCATCACCGGCAGCATGGAACGCGCGATGGCCGAGACCGAGCGCAGGCGGGCCAAGCAGCACGCCTATAACGAGGCGCACGGCATCACCCCGCAGACCGTCCGCAAGAACGTCGAGGACGTTCTGGCGGGCCTGTGGCAGGGCGACACCGATCAGGCGCGGATCACGACAAAGACTGACAAGCCCTTGGTCGGCGCCAACCTGCAGGCCCATCTGGACGCGCTGCGCGCCCAGATGCGCAAGGCCGCCGAGAACCTCGAGTTCGAGGAGGCCGCGCGCCTGCGCGACGAGGTCAAGCGCCTTGAGGCGGTGGAGTTGGCCGTCGCCGACGACCCGCTGGCCCGCCAGCAGGCGGTGGACGAGGCGGCTGACCTGGCCGTCAAGTCCAAGGGCCGGTCCACGGCGGGCCGCGCCGGCCAGCGCGGCGGGAACAAGCGCAGCCGCCGGGGCTGAGGCCGGGACCGCCGCGCGCAAGATGTCCGGGTCGCGGCCTTGGTGTCATGGTGCGCTGCGAGCAATGGCTTTTCACGGCGTGGCCGCGACCCCATGTCGATTGCCGATACGAAAAGAACCGTCCTGCGGGGCAGGACGGTTCTGAAATAATGGTGGGTGATAACGGATTTGAACCGCTGACATCTTCGATGTGAACGAAGCGCTCTACCGCTGAGCTAATCACCCGGTGGACGGCTAGATAGCCGCAGCCGAGCGCCGCCGCAAGGGGTCATCGGCACCAAGTCGCGTCACGCGTCACCATCGGCAACCGGCGCGGCCAAAGCAGTCCCGCTTTCAGCCGCGGCAGGACGGCGCAGGCGCAGGATGATCGCCGGGCCGCCCTTGTCGCCGCGCTGGTTGGCGACGCGGACCTTGCCCAGCGGCGGCAGGGCCAGATCCTCGCCCGCCCCCACGGCACGGCCCAGTTCGGACAGCGCGGCATCGACGACCGCCCGGACCTGCGCCCGCGGCTGGCCGGTTGTGGCGACGATCCTGTCCAGGAACTCGCGCTTTTGCAGGGTCAGGGGCGCGGCATCCGCAGGCGCCGCATCGTCGCGGGCGCTTTCCTCTGGCGCCTTATCCCCGGGTGCTGCAGCGGCGGCGGGGCGCGCCTTGCCCGGCTTGTTGTCGTCACGGGGCTTGCGGTCGCGCTTGCCCCCCTTGCCGGCCTTTCCGGCCTTGGGTTCGCGGGTCGCCGGTGCCGGCGACGGCAGCGGCTCGTCCCCGCCCGAGTCGTCCGGACGGCGCTTGGCGTCTTTCATGCTGAACCTCTGCAATAAAATAAAAACTTTCGGCATCCTAATGAGGTTGCCCCTGCGACCGCGTCAAGCCCCCGCCCGGCGCGGCTGAAATGGAAAAGGGGCGCCGCACACGCGACGCCCCCTGTAAGCCCGTGTCCGGTCGCGCGTTGATAGGCCAGCCTCAAGCCCCTGCCCGGCCCGGTTGGAATGGAAAAGGGGCGCCGCAAACGCGACGCCCCCTGTAAGCCCGTGTCCGGTCGCGCCTCAATGGGCCAGCGTCAAGCCCCCCGCGCCGCCGTCGCGCAGCGCGGCAATGCGGGTCGCCTCGGCCGCCTCATAGGCCGCCTCGTCCCAGTCCATCGGCTCGGGCATGCGCACCAACGCGTGGCGCAGCACCTCGCGGACGTTCGAGACGGGGATGATGGTCAGCCCCTCCTTTACGTTCGCCGGGATGTCGGCCAGATCCTTGGCGTTTTCCTGCGGGATCAGCACCGTCTTGATGCCGCCGCGCAGGGCGGCCAGCAGCTTCTCCTTCAGTCCGCCGATGGCCAGCGCGTTGCCGCGCAGCGTGACCTCTCCGGTCATCGCCACGTCCTTGCGGACGGGGATGCCGGTCATCACGCTGACGACCGACGTGACCATCGCCAGACCCGCTGACGGGCCGTCCTTGGGCGTCGCGCCCTCGGGGACGTGGACGTGGATGTCGCGTTTCGAGAACTGGGGCGGCTCGATGCCCAGCTCTGGCGCAACCGACCGCACAAAGCTGGCGGCGGCGTCGATGGATTCCTTCATCACGTCGCCCAGTTTCCCGGTCGTCTTCATCACGCCCTTGCCGGGCAGCTTCAGCGCCTCGATCTGCAGCAGATCGCCGCCGGTCTGCGTCCACGCCAGACCCGTCACCACGCCGACCTGATCGTCCTGTTCGGCCAGGCCATAGCGGTGCCGGCGGACGCCCAGATAGCCCTCGGCCGTCTCGGGCGTGACCTCGACCGAGGTCGCCCGACCCTTGAGGATCTCGGTCACGGCTTTGCGGGCCAGCTTGGCGATCTCGCGTTCCAGGTTCCGCACCCCCGCCTCGCGGGTGTAATAGCGGATGACATGGGTCAGCGCCTCGTCGGTGACCGAGAACTCGCCCTTGCGCAGGCCGTTGGCCTTGATCTGCTTGGGCAGCAGGTGCCCCTTGGCGATCTCGCGCTTCTCGTCCTCGGTATAGCCGGCCAGCGGGATGATCTCCATCCGGTCCAGAAGCGGACCCGGCATGTTATAGCTGTTGGCCGTGGTCAGGAACATCACGTTGGACAGGTCGTATTCCACCTCGAGATAGTGGTCCACGAAGGTCGCGTTCTGTTCCGGGTCCAGCACCTCAAGCATGGCCGACGCCGGGTCGCCACGGAAATCCTGCCCCATCTTGTCGATCTCGTCGAGCAGGATGAGCGGGTTCGTGGTCTTGGCCTTTTTCAGCGCCTGGATGATCTTGCCGGGCATCGAGCCGATATAGGTCCGCCGGTGACCCCGGATCTCGGATTCGTCGCGCACGCCGCCTAGCGAGATGCGGATGAACTCGCGTCCCGTGGCCTTGGCGACCGACTTGCCCAGCGAGGTCTTGCCGACGCCGGGCGGGCCGACGAGGCACAGGATCGGGCCTTTCAGCTTGTCGCTGCGGGTCTGCACGGCCAGGTATTCGACGATCCGTTCCTTGACCTTTTCCAAGCCATAGTGATCGGCGTCTAGCACCTTTTCGGCCGCGACAAGGTCGCGCCGGGTGCGCGACTTGACGCCCCACGGCAGCGCCAGCAGCCAATCCAGATAGTTGCGGCTGACCGTCGCCTCGGCCGACATCGGCGACATCGACTTCAGCTTCTTCAGCTCGCCCTCGGCCTTTTCGCGCGCTTCCTTGCTGAACTTGGTGGCGGCGATCTTCTGCTCCAGCTCGGCCAGCTCGTTCTGGCCGTCCTCGCCGTCGCCCAGCTCGCGCTGGATCGCCTTCATCTGCTCGTTCAGGTAATACTCGCGCTGCGTCTTCTCCATCTGGTTCTTGACGCGGCTCTTGATCTTCTTTTCGACCTGCAGCACCGACATTTCGCCCTGCATCAGGCCATAGACCTTCTCAAGGCGCTTGGCGACGTCCAGCGTCTCAAGCAAATCCTGCTTTTTCAGGATGTCGATGCCCAGATGGCCGGATACGAGGTCCGCCAGCCGGGCGGGATCGCGGGCCTCGGCCACGGAGGACACGGCCTCTTCGGGGATGTTCTTGCGGATCTTGACGTAACGCTCGAACTCGTCGGCCACGGCGCGCACCATCGCCACGGACGCCTCGGCGTCGCCGCCGGTTTCCGACAGCGGTTCGACCGCCGCCTCGAAATAGTCGTCGTTGTCGGCGAACTGGGTGATGCGGACGCGCGACTGCCCCTCGACCAGCACCTTGACGGTGCCGTCGGGCAGTTTCAGCAGCTGCAGCACGTTGGCCAGCACGCCGGTGGAAAAGATGCCGTCGGTGGCCGGTTCGTCGATGGACGCGTCGCGCTGCGCGGCCAGCAGGATCGGGCGATCCTGTTCCATCACCGCCTCAAGCGCGCGCACCGATTTCTCGCGCCCCACGAACAGCGGAACGATCATGTGCGGGAACACCACGATGTCGCGCAGCGGCAGGACCGGATGGGTGCTGGTGTAAGTCTCGGTCATCTGAGTTCCTTTCTTGCCCGGAACGGGCGCCCCCAAGGCGGGCAGCGCGTCATTCCTGCTTGCGATCAATCTAGGTGCAGCAGGGCCGTGCTGCAATGGTGGGGCGTTCGCGCGATGTTCACTCAATAGATCGAGTTGGAACGATCCTCAGCGCGGGATCACGATTTCGGCCCGCAGCCCGCCCAGCCGGTCGCCATCGCTCAGCCGCAGCTGGCCGCCATGCGCGCGGGCGATGTCGGCGGCGATGGCCAGCCCCAGCCCCGCCCCCTGCCCCCGGTCGCGGTTGCGCGCGGCGTCCAGCCGGACGAACGGGCGCAGCGCGTCGTCGCGGCGCTCGGCCGGGATGCCCGGACCGTCATCCTCGACGGTGATGCGAAAGCTGCGTGCGGTCACGGCGGCGTCCACCTGCGCCCTTGTGCCGTGGCGCACGGCGTTGCCGATCAGGTTCTCTACGGCCCGGCGCATGGCCTGGGGGCTGAAATGCGCCAGCGCCTCGACCCCGCCCTGCATCGTGCCGACCGAGACGGGCTGCCCGCCCCGCTGCGCGTCCGCCACGACGGACTGCACAAAGGGGATCGCCGCCCGCGCCTCGGCCGGGGTGTCCTGCGCCGCGTCGCGGGCGTGTTCCAGAAAGGCGTCGATCATCGCGCCCATCTCGGCCACGTCGCGTTCCATGTCGCGGATCTCGTCATCCTCGGGGGGCAGGTCGGGGGACAGCATCGACAGGCCCAGCCGCAGCCGGGTCAGCGGCGTGCGCAGATCGTGGCTGATCCCGGACAGCATCAGCTTGCGCTGCTCGTTCTGGCGCTCGATGCGGTTGCGCATGTCCAGGAAGGCGGTGCCCGCGCTGCGCACCTCGATGGCGCCCGCAGGGCGATAGGGTTCCACCCGGCCGCGGCCATAGGCCTCGGCGGCCACGGCAAGCCGGCGGATCGGGCGCATCTGGTTGCGAAGGAAGATCGTGGCGATGGCCGTCATCAGGGCCGAGGTCAGGATCATCAGCACCAGCAGCTGGTGGGGGTTCGACGCGGTCAGCCGGGTGCGCGGAAACGCCAGGGCAAACGGGCGCGGGCCGTCCAGGGCGACCACCACGCGGCGCAGGTCGGACAGATCGACGGCGCGGACGGCGGGAATGCGGGCGCGCAGTTCGGCGATCACCACCCGTCCCGACAGGTCATAGAACACCCGCCGGTCCGCCAGACCGGGGGGCGGCGGCAGTTGCAGGGTCAGGCCCAACGGCTCGGCCACGCGCCGGCCCGCCGCCAGCGCCGCTGCGTCATCGGGGGCCTGCGCCACAAGATCGGCGACCAGCGCCAGTTCCGCCGCGGCGGTCGCCGACATCTGGCGGGTCACATCCTCGAAATGGCGCTGCAGGAACATGACGCCGACCACCAGCGTCACGACCACGACCGGCAGGAACAGGATCAGCGCGGCCCGGCCGTAAAGCCCGCGCGGCATCAGATGCTTGAGCCATGAGAAGTTCATGCGCGCCTCATCGCGCCAGACTAGCGGCGGGCGGGCGGCTGCGAAAGGGCGGGCGATGCGGCTTGCGCCCGGCGGCCGCGGGCTGTCTGCTGCGGCGCGATGGCGATCCCATAGGCAGGCATGATGACCGAGATACCCGTGCGCGTGCTGACCGCGGCGAACCCGTCCGCCCTGACCGGGCCGGGCACGAACAGCTTTCTGATCGGGCGCGAGGCGGTGGCCGTCGTGGACCCCGGCCCCGACCTGCCCGGCCATGTCGATGCGATCCTGGCGGCGGCGGGTCCGGGACGGATCACGCATATCCTTGTGACGCACCCGCATCTTGACCATTCCGGCGCGGTGCCCCGGCTGGCGGCGGCCACGGGCGCGCCGGTCATGGCCTTCGGCGCGCCGGACGCGGGCCGTTCGCCAGTGATGGACAGGCTTGCGGCCCTGGGCCAGCTGGCCCCGTCCGAAGGCGTGGACCACGGCTTTCGCCCCGACGTCGTCCTGCCGGACGGCGCGGTGATCGAGACCGACGAATGGCGGATCGAGGCGCTGCACACGCCGGGCCACATGGGTTGCCACCTGTCGTTCGCCCTGGGTGACCGCATCCTGTGCGGCGACGTGGTGATGGACTGGACGACGACGCTGATCTCTCCGCCCGACGGGGATGTCGCGGATTACCTGCGGGCGCTGGACCGGCTGGCGGCGCGGGGCGCGCGGACGCTGTTGCCGGCGCATGGGGGGCCGGTCCGCGACCCGGCGGCGCGGCTGGCCGAACTGGCCGCGCACCGGCGCGCGCGCACCGCGCAGATCCTGACCGCGCTGGAGGCCGGGCCGGGCCGCGCGTCCGATCTGGCGGCGCGGGTCTATGACATTGCCCCTGCCCTGCTGCCGGCGGCGACGCGCAACGTGCTGGCGCATCTGGTGGCGCTGGCGGACCTTGGCGCGGTCGCAGCCGATCCGCGGATCGCCGCCGACGCCATCTGGCGCAGGGCCTGAGGGCCGCCGGTCAGTTGATCCGCTTGCCGCTTGTTGCGTCGAACAGATGGACCGCGCCCTCGGCCACGGCCAGCTGCAGCCGGTCGCCCAGGGGCGCATCGACGGGCAGCACGGCGGTGATCGGCTGGCCGCCGGTGTGGCCGTGGACCAGCCGGGTCGCGCCCAGCTCCTCGACCGCGCGGAGCGTCATGGCGACGGGGCCGCGCGCGTCAAGGCGCAGGTCTTCGGGGCGGATGCCGACCACGGCGCCCGCGGGCGCATCCGCAAAGGGCAGCGCGGCGGCGGGGACAAGGTTCATCGCCGGGCTGCCGATGAAACCCGCGACAAAGGTCGACGCCGGGCGGCGATAGACGTCAAGGGGCGTGCCGATCTGTTCGACCCGCCCCCCGTTCAGCACCACCAGCCGGTCGGCGAGCGTCATCGCCTCAAGCTGGTCGTGGGTGACATAGACCGAGGTCGTGCCCAGCCGCGTCTGCAGCGCCTTGATTTCCAGCCGCATGGTGCCGCGCAGCTTGGCGTCCAGGTTCGACAGCGGCTCGTCGAACAGGAACGCCGCCGGTTCGCGCACGATGGCGCGGCCCATCGCCACGCGCTGGCGCTGGCCGCCGGACAGGGCGCGGGGCTTGCGGTCCAGGAACGGGCCGATCTGCAGGATCTCGGCCGCCTCGGCCACGCGGCGGTCGATCTCGGCCCGCGGGGTGCGGCGGTTCTTTAGCCCATAGGCCAGGTTCTGGCGGACCGACATATGCGGGTAAAGCGCATAGTTCTGGAACACCATCGCGATGTCGCGGTCGGCCGGTTCGACGTCGTTGACCACGCGCCCGCCGATGCGGACCTGCCCGTCGGTGATGCTTTCCAGCCCCGCGATCATCCGCAGCAGCGTCGATTTTCCGCAGCCGGACGGGCCGACCAGCACGATGAACTCGCCATCCGCGATGTCCAGGTTGACGTCGCCCACGGCGCGGCTGCCTTGGGCATAGACCTTGCCGAGGTTGTCGAGGGTGATCGCAGCCATTCCTATTTCTCCGTCTCGACAAGGCCCTTGACGAACAGCCTCTGCATCCCGACGACGACCAGCACCGGCGGCAGCATGGCCAGCACGGCGGTCGCCATCACCAGATGCCACTGGGGCAGGCCGTCAACGGCGTCGGCCATGCGCTTGATGCCCGCGACGATGGTGTAATACTTGGGGTCGGTGGTGATCAGCAGCGGCCACAGATACTGGTTCCAGCCATAGATGAACAGGATCACGAACAGCGCCGCCATGTTGGTGCGCGACAACGGCAGCAGGATGTCGCGGAAGAACCGCAACGGCCCCGCCCCGTCGATGCGCGCGGCCTCGGTCAGCTCGTCCGGGATGGTCAGGAACACCTGCCGGAACAGGAACGTGGCGGTCGCGCTGGCGATCAGCGGGATCGACAGCCCGGCATAGCTGTTCAGCATCCCAAGGTCGGCCACCACCTTGAAGGTCGGCACGATCCGCACCTCGACCGGCAGCATCAGCGTGACGAAGATCGCCCAGAACGCCAGCCGGCGGAACGGAAACCGGAAATAGACGATGGCAAAGGCCGAGGTGATCGAGATCGCGATCTTTCCCAGCGCGATCGCCAGCGCCATGATCAGGCTGTTCAGCATCATCGGCCCGATGGGCGGGGTGCCGCTGGTGGACACGCCCTGCCCGAACATATGCGCATAGTTTTCCACGAAATGCGGGCCGGGCCACATCGGCACGCGCCCCGACATGAAATCCGTCGCCGTGTGGGTCGAGGCGACGAACGCCACCCACAGCGGCATGGCGACAATGGCGACGCCCAGGATCAGCACCAGATGCGCCAGCAAGGTCAGGACAGGACGGTTCTCGATCATGAATAGGCCACCCGCCGTTCGACCCACCGGAACTGGATCACCGTCAGAACGATGACGATCGCCATCAGCACCACCGACTGCGCCGCCGACGAACCGAGGTTCTGCCCGATGAAGCCGTCGAAATAGACCTTGTAGACAAGGATGTTCGTGGCCTGCGCCGGCCCGCCCTCGGTCGTGGCGTCGATGACGGCGAAGGTTTCGAACATGGCATAGACGATGTTCACGACCAGCAGGAAGAAGGTCGTCGGCGACAACAGCGGCAGGGTGATGGTCCAGAACCGCTTGACCGGCCCCGCGCCGTCGATGGCCGCAGCCTCGCGCAGGCTGGCGGGGATGGATTGCAGCCCGGCGACGAAGAACAGGAAGTTATAGCTGATCTGCTTCCACGCGCTGGCGATCACCACCAGGGTCATCGCGTCGGATTTCGAGCTGATGTGGTTCCAGTCATAGCCGATCCCGCGCAGCACATAGGGCAGCACGCCCACCGTCGGGTTGAAGATGAACCACCACAGGATGCCCGCGACGGCCGGCGCCACCGCATAGGGCCAGACCAGCGCCGTCGTATAGGCCCGCGCGCTTGACCGCATCCGGTCCACCGCCAGCGCCAGCAGCAGCGCCAGCCCCATCGACAGCGCCGTGACCGCGACCGCGAACACCGCCGTCACCCGCAGCGAGTTCATGTATTCCGCGCTGTCGGTCAGCGCCGCATAATTCGCAAGGCCGACGAAGGTGGTCGAGATGCCGAACGCGTCCTGGCGCAGAAAGCTTTGCCAGATCGCCTGCGCGGCCGGCCACAGGAAAAAGATCGCCGTCACCGCAAGCTGGGGGGCCAGCAGCAGCCACGGCAGCAGTTGGCTGTTGAAGATCGTGCGTTTCATCGGATGTCCGGCGCGCTCGGATGGGGGCCGCCGACCGGCAGCCCCCGCCCCGTGATCACTGGCTTTGCGCCGCGAAATCCTCGATCAGCTTGTTGCCGCGTTCGACGACCGCGTCCAGCGACTGCTGGGCGGTCTTGGAACCGGCCAGCATCTGCTCGAACTCTTCGTCGATGATGCCGCGGATCTGGACATAATTGCCGAACCGCAGACCCTTGGAGTTCTCGGTCGGCGGGTTCAGCGTGATCTGCTGCAGCCCGGTTTCCGCGCCGGGGTTCTGGTCGTAATACCCCTGCGATTTCGTCAGGTCATAGGCCGCCTGCGTGATCGGCAGATAACCCGAGAACTGGTGCCAGTCTGCCTGCACCTCGGGGCTGGACAGATAGCTGAAGAACTGGGCCGCGCCCTTGTATTCCTCGGCCGGGCGCCCCTCCAGCACCCACAGCGACGCGCCGCCGATGATCGAGTTCTGCGGCGCGCCCTCGACATCGTCGTAATAGGGCAGCATGCCGAAGCCCAGGTCGAAATCCTTGGCGTTGGCGATCACGCCCGCCCGGCTGGCCGAGCTGTTCATGACCATCGCGCATTCCTGGCTGTAGAACATGGGGGGCGCGTTGTCGCCGCCGACCGGGCCGCCGTATTTGAACAGGCCCTCGTCCGCCCATTTCTTGAGATTGCCCCAGTGCTTGACCTGCACCGGCCCGTTCAGCGTCAGCCGGGCCGTGGGGCCGCCGATGCCGTTCTGTTCGGTGCCGATGGGCTGGTTGTGCCACGCCGAGAAGTTCTCGGTCTGGATCCAGGACACCCAGCCGGTGGTAAAGCCGCAGGGGGCCGCCCCCGAGTCCTTGATCTTCTTCGAGAACTGCTCGACCTCGGCCCAGGTCTTGGGCGGGGCGTTCGGGTCCAGGCCCGCCTTTTCGAACACGGTCTTGTTGTAATACAGGATCGGGGTCGAGCTGTTGAACGGCATCGACAGCATGTTGCCCGCGGTATCGGTGTAATACCCCACGACGGCGGGCAGGAACGCCTGCGGATCGAAGGCCGCGCCCTCGTCCTTCATCAGCTGATGGACCGGCCGGATCGCGCCCTCGGCCGCCATCATGGTGCCGGTGCCGACCTCGAAGACCTGCACGATCGCGGGCTGCTGCTTGGCCCGGAACGCCGAGATCGCGGCCGTCATCGTCTCGGGGTAGGTACCCTTGTAGCTGGGGACGACGGTGAACTCGTCCTGGCTGTCGTTGAAGCCCTTCACGATCTCTTCCAGCTTGGCGCCCAGCTCGCCCCCCATCGCGTGCCACCACTGGATTTCGGTTTTCGCCTGCGCGGCGCCCATCGTGGCGATCAGTGCCGCGGCCGAGGTCATCAGAAGACGGTTCATGTCGGTCCCTTGTTTGTCGTGCGTATCAAGGCGGTTGCAACAGGCGGAAGACTAGCGCCGCATCGCGACAGTTTGTTGACAGTCCCGTGAGGATGCAGGCTGGCACGCCTTGGCGCAAGCCGCTTGACGCGCCCGCGAGAAAGCCGCCGACGACGCCGGGACCGCAGCAGCCCGAAACGCGGCATGCCCAGAACTGAACTCGACACGCCCGACGGGACCGGACTTGCGGCGCACACCGGGCAGGATCTGTTCGCCTTTGGGCGCCAGAGGATGGCCGCCCGCCGTTTCAGCCGTGAACGCGTGGGCGCGTCGTGGACCCGCGCAACGGTCATGCCCGACCGCCGCGCCCGGCCAACGCCCCGACGCCCCGGCCGGACGCGGCCAGGATTTCGCGGGCCATGTCATGCAGGGCGACCATGCGGTCCACCGCGCCCAGTTCCTGCGCCACGCGCGGCATGCCGAAGACGACGCAGCTTTGCTGATCCTGCGCCAGGCAGACGCTGCCCGCGCGGCGCATCGCCAGCATGCCCTGCGCCCCGTCGCGCCCCATCCCGGTCAGCAGCACCGCCACGGCGTTGCCCCCCAGCGGCAGCGCGGATTCGAACAGCACGTCGGCGGACGGACGGTGGCCGCCCCGGCGATCCGACTGCACCAGCCGGCAGACGGGGGCCAGACGCGCGTCGATGGTCAGGTGGGTGTCGCCGCCCGGCGCGATATGGACGTGGCCCGGCACCAGCGGCGCGCCGCTGGCGGCAAGCTGCACCGTCGGCGCCACGCGCGCGTTCAGCCGGCCTGCAAGGCTGGCCAGAAAGCCCGCCGGCATGTGCTGGACGATCACCGTGGGCGGGCAGTTCGCCGGATACTCGGCCAGGATACGCTCCAGCGCCTCGACCCCGCCGGTGGACGAACCGATCAGCACAAAGCGGCCGTTCCAGACGAACCCGCCTTGCGGCGGCGCTGGACGGATGCCCGCGGTGCGGCGCCCCAGTGGCGATATGCGCGCCGTCGACGCGGCCACCACCAGATCGGGCAGCGCGGCAAAGGCCGTGGCCGAGGCGGTGCCGGCAGGCTTGCCCACGCAGTCGACGGCGCCAAGCGCCAGCGCCTCGATCGCGGCTGCGCTGCCGCCGTGGGTTTCGGTGGACACCATGATGACCGGCATCGGCCGCGTCGCCATCAGGCGCCGCAGGAAATCCAGCCCCGACATGCCGGGCATCTCGACATCCAGGGTCAGCACGTCGGGGTCCAGCTCGGCCATGCGCTGGCGGGCGTGGGCGGCGTCGCGCGCCTCGCCCACGACCACGATCCGCGGGTCGGCGGACAGCGCCAGCCGGATCAGCCGGCGCATGGTCAACGAGTCGTCGACGATCAGGACGCGGACCGGACGCATGTCAGCGGTCTGCCGGCTGAGGAAACAGGAACATGCGCCGCCCATGCGATTCGATTGCGCCCCGACGCTCGCACAGACCGCTGAAGAACCGGTTAAGCCGCGCCGATCCACCAGCGCCCGGTCAGCGCCAGCCGGGCAAGCGCGGCGCGGCGCGCGAACTCGGACACGGGGCGCGGCGCGCCCCCCGCTGCCGCGGCGTCCAGCACCGTCTGCGGCCCGACGCCCGCGAACAGCACGGCGGACGCCGCGCGCGGGATCGGCCGCCGTTCCGCCGCGGCGCGGGCAAGTGCCGCGCGCCCCGTCGCCGCCAGTTCCGCCGCGTGGCCCGCGTCGGGCCGCGACCAGCCCATGCCCATTCCCCGCAGCGCGGGTTCCGCCCGCAGCCAGGCCACGATGGCCGCACCCTGCCCCTGCGCCCGAACCGCGGGACCGTGCCCGCCCAGTTCGGCGGCCGCCCAGGTCATCACCGCGCCGCCGGTCGCCGCGGCGTAATCCGCCGCCTCGGCCGCAGCGGCAAAGGGACGGCGCGCGGCGTCGCGGCGCCGCGCCTCGGCCAGCGCCGCGAACCGCGCGGCCCGGTCCCCCCAGGCGGCCCACAGCGGCGTCAGCAGTTCATGCGGCGGCGGCGGGCCGTCCGCCAGCCCGGCCAGCCGGTCCACCCACCACTGCACCCGCATTTCCGCGATCAGCGGGTCGCGCGCGGCAAGCGGCGTCCGCGCCAGTTCCAGGTTCAGGGCGTAAAGCGTGATCAGCCGCGGGCGCGCCGCGCGGGGCGCCATCAGCGCCATCGCCAGCCGGTCGGGGTCGCCCGTCTGCAGCGTGCCGGTCAGCGCCTCAAGGCTCATGCGGCGGCGTCGCGGATCAGCTTCCAGCGGATCGCCTCGACCAGCGCCTCGAAGCTTGCGTCCACGATGTTCGGGGACACGCCCACGGTCGACCACGCGGTGCCGCGGCCATCGACGGAATCGATGGTGACGCGCGTCACCGCGTCGGTGCCCGCGCCGATGATGCGGACGCGGAAATCGGCCAGCGCCATGTCGTCGATGGACGACTGCCACGGTCCCAGATCCTTGGCCAGCGCGCCCCACAGCGCGTTGACCGGCCCCGCATCGTTGCCTTGGGCGTCCACGCTGTCGCTGACCGACATCACGCGCGCGCCGCCGATGCTGGCGACGACCACCGCCTCGGACACGGAAATGCGCCGCCCGGCGGCGTTCACGCGGCGCTCGACGGTGACGCGGTAACGCTCGACCTCGAAGAAGGCGGGCAGCAGGCCCAGTTCGGCGCGGGCCAGCAGCTCGAACGAGGCTTGCGCGCTGTCATAGGCATAGCCCTGATCCTCGCGGTCCTTGACGGTGGTCAGGATGCGGGCCAGCGCGGGGTCGCCCGGTTCGACCGCGATGCCGGCGCCTGCCAGCCGCGCGCGCAGGTTCGACTGTCCCGCCTGGTTCGACATCGGGATCACCCGGGCGTTGCCGACCGCAGCCGGCGCGACGTGTTCATAGGTTTCGGGCGCCTTCAGGATGGCGCTGGCGTGCAGCCCCGCCTTGTGGGCGAATGCCGAGGCGCCGACATAGGGGGCCGAGCGCAGCGGGACGCGGTTCAGGATTTCGTCCAACCGGCGCGAGATGCGGGTCAGATCGGCCAGCGCATCCGCCGCGATGCCGGTTGTCAGGGTGGAGCGGAACGGCTCTTTCAGCAGCAGGGTCGGGATCAGCGTCGTCAGGCTGGCGTTGCCGCAGCGTTCGCCCAGCCCGTTCAGCGTGCCCTGCACCTGCCGCGCGCCAGCGGCGACGGCCGCCAGCGTTCCGGCCACGGCATTGCCGGTGTCGTCGTGGGTGTGGATGCCCAGCCGGTCACCGGGGATGCCCGCCGCGATGACCTGCGCCGTGACCTCGCCGATGCGGTCGGGCAGCGTGCCGCCGTTGGTGTCGCACAGCACGACCCAGCGCGCGCCTGCGTCCAGCGCCGCCCGCAGGCAGTCCAGCGCATAGCCGGGGTTGGCGGCGTGGCCGTCAAAGAAGTGTTCGGCGTCAAAGATCGCCTCGCGCCCCTGCGCCACGACATGGGCGACGGATGCGGCGATGTTGTCGAGGTTCTCGGCCAGGGTGATCCCCAGCGCCTCGTGGACGTGATAGTCGTGGGTCTTGCCGACGAGGCAGACGGCGGGCGTCCGTGCATCCAGCACCGCCGCCAGCACGTCGTCGTTTTCCGCCGACCGCCCGGCGCGTTTCGTCATGCCGAAGGCGGTCATGGTGGCGCGCGTCGGGGGCGCGGCGGCGAAGAAATCGCTGTCAGTCGGGTTCGCGCCCGGCCAGCCGCCCTCGATATAGTCCACCCCCAGCGCGTCGAGCATGACCGCGATTTCCGTTTTCTCGGCGGCGGAGAACTGGACGCCCTGCGTCTGCTGGCCGTCGCGGAGGGTGGTGTCGTAGAGGGTGAGGCGGGTCATTGCACAGTTCGCAGCATGTTTGCCACGGCATCAAGGAGCTGCTGAGCGACTTTAGTATCGCGCGGAGTTACCCACTTGAAGTCGCATGTGGTCGTTCCAAGTTGGACGGAAATACCCAAATCCGTTAGACCGTTCTTAATCGCATCCGCGCGATTATAGTCGCTGACACGCCGCGCTTCTTGAAGTCTTCGGCCGATTTCTCCGAGCGTTTCTTTTATCTCTCTTTCGACAGCAGTCGGCATTGTCCAAGATCCTAATTCAGGCGCGAGCAATCCCAATAATTGCGCAGAGGCGCAAAAGGAGGCTCTCAAGCCTATGAAATGGTCAGTGCTCCCCGTCATCGCTTCCTTCACCATGACGTGCAGCCGCGAGATTGCTGCCGACGTGTTCAGGTCGTCCGCCAGTGCGGCGAGAACTTGTGGATCTGGATCTGATGAAGTTGTGCAATGCTCGACAAACGTATGCCATTCTCGCAACGTCGCCTCCGCCTCCCGCACCTTCTCCGCCGTCCAGTCCATCGGCTTGCGATAATGCGTCATCAGGAACACATACCGGATCACCTCGCCCGGTATCCCCTGATCCAGCAGATCCCGCACGGTGAAGAAATTGCCCAGGCTCTTGGACATCTTCTTGCCCTCGACCTGCAGCATTTCATTATGCAGCCAGACGCGGGCGAAATCGTCGTGGGGATAGGCGCAGCAGCTTTGCGCGATCTCGTTTTCGTGGTGGGGGAACTGCAGGTCGATGCCGCCGCCGTGGATGTCGAAGGACCGGCCCAGCAGCGCCTCGGACATGGCGGAACACTCGATGTGCCAGCCGGGGCGGCCACGACCCCAGGGGCTGTCCCAGCCGGGAGTTTCGGCGTCGGACGGCTTCCACAGGACGAAATCCATCGGGTCGCGCTTGAAAGGGGCGACCTCGACCCGCGCGCCGGCGATCATGTCGTCGACCGACCGGCCGGAGAGCCGGCCATAGGCGGGATAGGACCGCACGTCGAACAGCACATGCGCCTCGGCCGCATAGGCGTGGCCCGTGGCGATCAGGCGTTCGATCATCGCGATCATCTGGGGGATATAGGCCGTCGCGCGCGGCTCGGCCCGGTCGCTGACCTCGCCCCGGATCGCCGGGCGCAGCGCGCCCAGGGCGTCCATGTCGGCGTGATACCAGCCGATGGTCTCGGCCGTGCGTTCGGCGATCAGCGTTTCCAGCGGGCGCGCATCGCCGGCCTGCTGGCGAGCCAGCGCGGCCGCGTTGATCTTGTCGTCCACATCGGTGAAGTTGCGGACATAGGTGACGTGATCCGCGCCATAGACATGGCGCAGCAGGCGATACAGCACGTCGAACACCACCACGGGGCGCGCGTTGCCCAGATGCGCGCGGTCATAGACGGTCGGCCCGCACAGATACATCCGCACGTCGGCGGGGTTCAGCGGTTCGAACCGCTCTTTCCGGCGGGTCCGGGTGTTGGTCAGCTTGATCTCGACCATGATTTCCCCTTTGGCGGGGTTCATGTCACGCGTGAACGGCCCGCCTGTCGCGTGTCAGACGGTAATGCAGCAGATGGTTGCGGCCAGTGCGCTCATGCCGCCCCGCTTATCAGCGCCGGTGCGGCCCGGCAAGCGGCGGGGCGCGGCGGAATCGCGGTCAGCGGTCGCGGGTGTTGACCGGGTAGGCGGTCGTATAGCGCAGCCGTTCCATCGCGAAATGCGAGGTCACGTTCTTGATCGGCACGGCATCGGTCAGCGCCCGGTAAAATCGGTCGAACGCCGCCATGTCCGGCACCACGACGCGCAGCAGATAGTCGATGTCCCCCGCCATCCGCCACGTCTCCATCACCTCGGGCAGGGCCTCGATGGCGCGGGCGAATGTCTGACGCCATTCCGGCCCATGCTCGGGCGCCTCGATGCTGACAAAGACGGTCAGGCCGAGGCCCAGCATCGCCGGATTGGCCAGCGCCACCCGCCCGGTCAGCACGCCGGTGCTTTCCAGTCTCTGGATACGCTTCCAGCAGGGCGTCTGGGACAGGCCCACCCTGTCGGCGATCTGGGCGATGGGGGTGTTCGCGTCCGACATCAGCACGGCCACGATTTTGCGGTCGATCAGGTCCAGCGGCGCGGCGGCATCGGGCATGGGCGACTCCTCTCACCGCAAAGGATGCCGGAAAAACGACTAATGTCTAGCAGCTTTGTCGTTATTCTACATGGCTCGCGGCGGACGAGTAGTGGGGCGGCAACTCGCTGCGGGAAAATCACGCGCGTTGATCGTGTTTATGGCCTGCGGCGGACGCGCGGCCTATATCGCTGACAGGGGTGTCGGCGGGACCGGGGGGCGCATGATCACGCAAAAGATGAAATACGCGCTCAAGGCCCTGCTGGTGCTGGGGGACGAATCAGGGCGCGACCAGCCCCAGCCCCTGACCATCGAGGCGATCGCCCGCCGGTCGGGGACGCCCAAGCGGTTCCTGGAACAGATCCTGCTGGAAATCCGCAACGCCGGCATCGTCAGCTCGATTCGCGGCCGCGCGGGCGGATACAGCCTGGTCAAGCGCCCCGAGGATATCGCCATTTCCGAACTGCTGCGGCTGATCGACGGCCCGATTGCCCCCCTGCCCTGCCTGTCGCGCAGCGCCTATCAGCGTTGTGACGACTGCACGGACGAGGCGACCTGCCGCCTGCGCAAGGTCTTTGCCGAGGTGTTCTGGTCCTATCTGATCCTGATCGACTCGCTCAGCCTTGCCGACATGCTGCGATCCGAGGCGGTCGCGGCGCGGGTCACTGCGGACTGATATCCGTAATCCTTTTCAAGGGTTTGCAGCAAGAAAGCCCGCGGCGCCGGGGAATCCTGTTCTCTGCGACCGCTTCAGAACGAACAAACTTTCCTGTTGCCTAATACGACCAACTTGGTCGTTATTTAGTGCATGGCCGACCCTCACGGCCGGACCGATCGAAGGATCGAGACAATGACCGCACGGACCCGCCCCGACGACCCGGCCCCCCGGCCGCTTTGCGCCGTCACCCTGATCGACCGGCGCACCGGCCGGGCGCATCGCATCAACGGCGCCCCGCTGCAGGCTTTCAGCCGCGACCCCGACAAATCCGCCGCGGCCCTGCTGGCCGGGCGTGACCGGGGCATCTGGGACACGCGCATCCAGCCGCTGCCGGAAACAACCACGATCTGACCGCGACACCACGGCGCGACCGCGATCCCCCGAAAGGCACCTGCCTTTCGGGCCGGCCCGCCGCACGCCGCCGCCATCCCTGAAAGGACGCACAGCATGACCCGACCGTTCAACATCTCCGCCCTTGCGCTGGCGCTGCTGGCCTTTGCCCCCGCAGCGCACGCCCAGTCCCTGCTGAACGTCAGCTATGATCCCACCCGCGAGCTTTACCGCGACGTGAACCAGGCGTTCATCGCGCACTGGACGGCGCAGGGCAATCCAACCCCGCAGATCGAGACGAGCCACGCGGGATCGGGCGCGCAGGCGCGCTCGGTGATCGACGGGCTGAACGCGCAGGTGGTGACGCTGGCGCTGGCGTCCGACATCGACAGGATCGCCGCGGCGGGCAAGCTGCCGGCGGACTGGCAGGCGCTGCTGCCCCACAATTCCAGCCCCTATACCTCGACCATCGTGTTCCTGGTCCGCGAGGGGAATCCCAAGGGCCTGAAGGACTGGGGCGACCTGCTGCAGGACGGGGTCGAGGTCGTCACCCCGAACCCAAAGACCAGCGGCGGGGCGCGCTGGAACTATCTGGCCGCCTGGGCCTGGGCCGAGAAGAACGGCCGCGATCCCAAGGCGTTCGTGGCCGATCTGTTCACCCATGTTCCGGTCCTTGACACCGGCGCGCGCGGCGCCACCACGACCTTCGCGCAGCGCGGCATCGGCGACGTGCTGCTGGCCTGGGAAAACGAGGCGTATCTGGCGCTGGCGGAACTGGGCGAGGATCAGTTCGACATCGTCGTCCCCTCGGTCAGCGTGCTGGCCGAACCGCCCGTGGCGCTGGTCGAGGCCAACATCGCCGACGACGCGCAGCGCAAGCTGGCGACGGCCTATCTGGACTATCTCTACACCCCCGAGGCGCAGGCGCTGGCGTTCAAGCACTATTACCGCGCCTGGGACGCCAGCGCCGCCGACCCGGCCGACGTCGCCCGCTTTCCCAAGCTGGACCTGGTGACGATCGGGGACTTGGGCGGCTGGGCCAAGGTGCAGCCGGAACACTTCGGCGACGGCGGCATCTTCGACCAGATCCATGTGGCAAAATGATGCGCGCGCCCCTGATCCAGCGCTCCGCGATGCCCGGTCTCGGCCTTTCGGCCGGGATCACCCTGTCCATGCTGTCGCTGGTCGTGCTGCTGCCGGTCGGCGCGCTGCTGTGGCAGGGGGCCGAGTTCGGCGCGGCCAACATCTGGGACACGCTGAACCGCGACCGGGTGTGGGCCGCGCTGTGGCTGTCGTTCCGGCTGTCGTTCCTGGCGGCGATGTTCAACCTGGTCTTCGGCGTGCTGCTGGCCTGGGTGCTGGTGCGATACAGCTTTCCCGGACGGCGGCTGCTTGACGCCGCGGTGGACCTGCCGTTCGCGCTGCCGACGGCGGTCGCGGGAATCGCGCTGACCGCGCTTTATGCGCCGAACGGCGTCCTGGGCAGCCTTGCCGCCGATGCCGGCTGGAAGATCGCCTATACGCAATGGGGCATCTTTCTGGCGCTGGTCTTCGTCGGCCTGCCCTTCGTCACGCGCACCGTCCAGCCCGTCATCGACGAGATCGACGCCGAGATCGAGGAGGCGAGCGCCAGCCTTGGCGCCTCGCGCCTTTATACCCTGCGCAATGTCATCCTGCCGATGCTGGCGCCCGCGGCGCTGACCGGCTTTGCGCTGGCGCTGGCGCGGGCGGTCGGGGAATACGGGTCGGTCATCTTCATCGCCGGCAACATCCCGCTGCGGACCGAGATCGCGCCCCTGCTGATCGTCATCCAGCTTGAGGAATACAATTACGGCGGGGCCGCCGCGATCGGGCTGGCGATGCTGCTGATCTCGTTCCTGATGCTGCTGGTCATCAACCTCATCCAGATCTGGTCACGCCGGAGGATCGGTCATGTCTGACGCAACCCTGCACCGCCCCGCCGCCACCCGGCCGTCGTTCCGCCGCCCCACGGACGAGGCCCCGGCCCTGCGCGCGGCCCTGATCCTTGTCGCCGTGGGCGGGCTTGCGCTGCTGGTTGCCGCGCCGTTGGCGGCCGTCTTTGCCGAGGCGCTGGCCCAGGGCTGGGCCGCGTCGATAGCCAGCCTCGGCAATCCCGATGCGCGGTCCGCCATCCGGCTGACGCTGCTGATCACGGGGATCGCTGTGCCGCTGAACGCGGCCTTCGGCATTGCCGCCGCGTGGCTGATCACCAAGTTCGACTTTCGCGGCAAGGCGTTCCTGATCACGCTGATCGACCTGCCATTCTCGGTCAGCCCGGTGGTTGCGGGGCTGTGCATCGTGCTGCTGTTCGGGGCGAACTCGGCCCTGGGCGGCTGGCTGGTGGCGCACGGGCTTCCCGTCGTCTTCGCCATTCCCGGGATCGTGCTGGCAACGGTCTTCGTGACCTTTCCCTTTGTCGCCCGCGAGCTGATCCCGGTGATGATCGAACAGGGCCGGGCCGAGGAGGAGGCCGCCCTGACGCTGGGCGCGTCGGGCTGGCGGACGTTCCGCACCGTCACGCTGCCCAACATCCGCTGGGCGCTGCTTTACGGCACGCTGCTGTGCACGGCCCGCGCGATGGGCGAGTTCGGCGCGGTCGCCGTCGTGTCGGGCAAGATCCGCGGCCAGACCGCGACCATGCCGATCACCATCGAGATGCTTTACAACGAATATCTTTCGGTCGCCGCCTTCTCGATGGCCGCGCTGCTGTGCGGGCTGGCGCTGATCACCCTGACCCTCAAGACCGTCCTGGAACTGCGGCACGCGGACTCGCTGTCCGCCAACCGCCGCCACTGACAAGGATCGCCATGCATATCGAAATCGACGAGATCGCCAAGGCGTTCGGCACCACAACGGCGCTGCATCCGGTGTCGCTGTCCATCCCGCAGGGGGCGCTGGTCGCGCTGCTGGGCCCGTCCGGGTCAGGCAAGACGACGCTGCTGCGCATCCTGGGGGGGCTGGAGTTTCCGACGTCCGGCCGCGTGCTGTTCGACGGGCAGGACGCCACGGGCATGACCGTTCAGGACCGCCGCGCGGGCTTTGTGTTCCAAAGCTATGCGCTGTTCCGGCACATGACGGTGTTCGACAACATCGCTTACGGCCTGCGCGCCCGGCCCCGCGCCTCCCGCCCCACCAAGGCGGAAATCACCCGCCGCGTGACCCGCCTGCTGGACCTGATCCAGCTGCCCCAGATCGCCGCCCGATACCCGACCCAGCTGTCGGGCGGGCAGCGCCAGCGGGTGGCCTTGGCCCGCGCGCTGGCGATCGAGCCGCGGATGCTGCTGCTGGACGAGCCGTTCGGCGCGCTGGACGCCAAGGTCCGCAAGGAACTGCGGCAGGGGTTGCGCGACATCCATGACGAAACCGGGCTGACGACGGTCTTTGTCACCCACGACCAGGACGAGGCGATGGCGCTTGCCGATCTGGTCGTCGTCATGTCGATGGGTCGCATCGAGCAGGTCGGCAGGCCCGCCGACATCCGCAACCGCCCCGCCACCGGCTTTGTGCGCGATTTCATCGGCGCGTGATGCGGTGCAGGGTTTGGCGGCGCAGGGTCGCGCCGCGCAGGTCGCCCGGCGCGTGTCCGGGCGGGCGTTCCGCGGCGCCGGCCCAGAAATCCCTTGACGGTTCAGGGCCTCGGGCATGAAGCTGGGCTGCGCAGCCCCGGATTTCTGGCAAGAGAGCCTATGGCTTACGACATTGCCCAGGTGCCCGTCACAATCAGCATTGTCGTTCCCGTATATTGCGGCGGCGAGTATCTGCGGACGCTCACAAGGGCGATCGACGACCTCCGGCTTGACCTGCAGGCGCAGGATTGTCCGTTCGCGCTGGCCGAGATCATTTTCGTCGACGATGCCGCAATCGACGATTCCGCCCCGCTCATCGATCGGCTGGCAACGGAACATCCCTGGATCATCGCGCTGCACCTGTCGCGGAACTTTGGCCAGCACCCGGCGACGATTGTCGGCATCCTGCACAGTTCGGGCGACTGGGTGGTGACGATGGACGAGGATCTGCAGCACCGGCCCGAGCTGATCCCGGTCATGCTGGGCAAGGCCGCGACAAGCGGGGCCGACCTTGTCTATGCCCATCCGAACGGCGGCGTCCACGAGGCGGCCGTCCGGGATTTCACCTCGCGCATCTTCAAGCGCATGATGCAGTGGCTGACGGAAAACCGGAACCTGTCCAGCTTCAACAGCTTTCGGCTGATCCGCGGGCCGCTGGCGCGCGCCGCCGCCAGCGTCTGCACGCATGACACCTATCTGGACATCGCCCTGTCGTGGTTCACCCAGCGCATTCAGATGGTTTATGCCGACATGAAGGACGAACGGTATATCCGCACCGGCCGCAGCGGCTATACGATGAAATCCCTGTTCTCGCATGCCTGGCGGATGGTGTTTTCCAGCCAGATCAGGCTGTTGCGCATGGGCGCGGTTCTGGGGCTGGCGATGATGGGGCTGGCGGTGGCGGGCAGCCTGTATTTCCTGGCCCTCAACGTCCTTTACCCGCAGGAAATCCGGGTGCGGGGCTGGACCTCGCTGTTCCTGACGGTCTCGTTCTTCGGCGGGCTTTCCTCGTTCATGCTGGGAATTGCGCTGCAGTATCTGTCCACCCTGATCCTCAAGGCGCACGGCAAGCCCACGTTCTTCACCATCGACCGGTCCAGCGATCCGGCGCTTGCATCGTGGTTCGCGCAACGGCCGGTCCCATGAGGATGTGGCGCCTTGCCACGGGCGGGCAGCGGTGCCGGGTTCTCTTGTTCGGGACGGGGCTGGTCGGCAGCGCGATCGCGCGGGCGTTGCGCATCCGCTTTCAGGCGCAGGGCGAGCTGTTGCCCTATGACTGGCAGGATGCGGACCTGCGTCGCGCGCAGCGCGATGCGATCCGGGGCGCGCTGGGGACGCCGGACCGCGTCATCCTTGTCTGGGCCGCCGGATGCAGCGGCTTTGGGTCCAGCCCCGGGGATATGGCCCGCGAAACCGCGCTGGTGGACGAACTTGTCACGTTCGCCTGCCAGATCAAGGCGGACCGCCCCGCCCCGACGGTCGATGTGCATCTGCTCAGCTCGGCCGGTGGCCTGTTCGAAGGCCAGACCCACTGCACCGCCGCCAGCCTGCCGCGCCCGCTGCGCCCCTATGGCCACGGCAAGCTGGCGCAGGAAACCCTGCTGCGGCAGGCCACGACGCTGGACGGGCGCCATGTCCACCGCCCCAGCACCGTCTATGGTGCGGCGGGCACGGGCCGGGTGGGGCTTGTCGCGGCGCTGATCGGCAATGCGCTGAAGGGCGCGACCACCCGCATCTTCGGCAGTCCGGGGACGCTGCGCGACTATGTGCTGGCCGACGACATCGGCCGTTACGTCGCAAGCCGCATCGGCGCCGCGGGGAATGGCGCGGTCAGCGTCCATCTTTTGGCGGCGGGACGACCGACCGCCGTCCACGAGATCATCGAGCTGGTCGGCCGCTGCCTCGACCTGCCGCTGCGCCTGCAGTTCGATCCCCATCCGACGAACACCCGCAACATGAGCTTTCTGCCCTCGGCGCTGCCCGCCGGGTGGACCCGGACGCCGCTGGCGACGGGGATCGCGCTTTTGGCGCACGCCCGGCCGCGCTGACCAAGGGCCCGCGCAGGGGCCGACAAGGATGATGCCGATGATCGACCGCATCAGCCCGCCCGCGCCGACACTCGCCCGCCGCGGGCTTGTGCTGGCCTGGCTCGCATCCATCCCGTTTCTGGGGGTGCTGTATCTCAAGATCCCGCCGTCGCCCGACCAGATGCAGTTCGATTACATGGCGTGGCTGGCGACGCAGGGGGTGCCCTATTATTCGGGGACGTTCGACATGAACTGGCCCGGCGGCATGATCCTGCAGGAAATCGCCATCCGCCTGTTCGGACCCCGCGCGTATAGCTGGCATCTGGCCGATTTCCTGATGCTTCAGGCGGTCACGCTGGCGATGGCGCTGTTCCTGCACCGGGCGCGCTTTGATCTGGCCCGTTTCATCGTGCTGCCGCTTTATCCCACGCTTTACGTGACCTCGGGCTATTGGATGGCCGGCCAGCGGGACGTGATCGCGGTGGGGCTGCTGCTCTGCGCCTGCGCGGCGATGCTGGCCGGTCCCCGGCACGAGCGGCGGTCGTTCCTGATCGCGGGGATGCTGACGGCCTGCGCGGTGCTGGTGCGGCCGACCTATCTTTCCGTCCTCGCCGGCCTCATCATCCTTGAGGCGGCGCCCCGCGCCTGGGTCGGGATCGCCCGCAAGCATGAGGCGGGCGCGCGCATCGGGTTGCTTGCGGCCGGCTTTCTTCTGCCGTTCGCCGTGGTCGTCGGCGCGGGAGTGTGGATCGGCAATCTGGACGACTGGTATCAGCAATCGGTCGTGTTCACCTCGCTGGTCTATCTGGACAAGCCGCCGCTGGACCCGATGGCAACCCTGCGCGCGACGTTCTTCGGTGCCTGGCACTGGCTGACGTTCTGCGCCACCGTCGGGCTGTTCCTGTGGGTCCGCCGCGACAGCAGGCTGTCCTATCCGGCGATGCTGGTGATCGGGCTGTGCGCGGCCATCGCGCTGTCGTATTTCGCGCAGAACAAGGGCTTCGGCTATCACCTTGGCGGTGCCCTGCCGGTCCTGATCCTGCTGACCGCCGTCGCCGTGGACGGGCTGGCCACATGGGCGCGGACCGCGCGGGCAGGCCCGGCGCGGACGGCGCTGCGGCTGGCGCTGGTGCTGACGGTCCTGCTTGTCTGCGCCGGAACCTTCAAGAAGCTGTGGGGGGAAAGGCACTATCTGGCCGATATCGCCGCCCACGGGATGACGCCCGTCCCGCACAGCGGCATGACCGGCAGCGATCAGGCCCGCCTGGTCGCCATGATAAAGGCCGGAACCGGGGCCGACGACCGGATTGTGCAATACGGCACGCTTTACCAGATCCCCTATCTGGCCGGACGGCAACCCAGCCACCGTTTCATCACCCCCGCCGTCGAGCTGATGACCCGCGATTTCCCCCTGTATACGGCATGGATGGGCGAAATTGCCGAAAGCCTGCACCGGACGCAGCCCCCGTTCGTGCTGATCGAACATGAGGCGGTGGAACGCACAGGCGACGTGCTGCGCCCGCGCAAGCCCGCAACGCCCGTGCTGACAGCCCTGCTGGACTATGTCGGCACGGATTACAGCATCGTCATGCAGGGCGATTACGGCTTTCTTCTGAAACGAAACGCCGACTGATCGGGCCATGAAGACCATCAACCTGATGCAAGCGGCAAGGTTCGGTCTGGTGGGATTGTCGTCCACCGGCGTCTATTTCCTTCTGCTGTTCCTGCTGCAGGGAAAGATCGGGAACCTGCCGCTGCTGACCGCCTGCTGCTATGTCCTCAGCATGATCTATAATTTCCTGCTGCAGGGCTGGTTCACCTTCGGCGCGGGACGGCCCGGCAAGGCCACGGCGGCGCGGTTCGTGGCCATGCATCTCGGCGCACTTGCCTTCAACTCCGCCGCGATGACGGCTCTGGTCGAGGGGCTTGGGGTTCCGCTTTTCCCGGCACAGGTCGCGACAACCGGCGTGATCGCCGTCTCGACCTATCTGGTTTCCCGGCATTGGGTTTATCCGCGCGCGATCGAGTGACAGGGCAGCCGGTGCCCGAAGGCGCGCTGTTCTACGCCACGACGAAACGGCGCGTGAACGTCACCTTCGACCCCGACCTGCGCGCCCTGACCGAGGCGACCGCGGTCGAGCTGGCCGCCGTCCTGTCGAGCGGCATCACCCCGCCGCCCACGCCCCATCGCAGCCGCTGCCGCGCCTGCTCGCTGATCGAACTGTGCCGCCCTGACAGCATGGCGCGCGCCGTCCGGGCCTGGCGCCGCCGTCAGGTCGAGGCCGCTACCGCCGAGGAAGGCCCGTGAAGAAGCTGCTCAACACGCTTTACGTCACCACCCTAGCACTCCCCGTTCGAGCCGAGACTCCGTCGTCTTTTCCAACTGGTAAGTCGTAGTAACCTTCCTCCATGTAGATCGAAATCACACTTTAGCTGACATGCCGCAGACTTGCGGGCTGCTACCAGGGATCGTGCTACTCAAGTACAGTCTCTAGCCAGTTCAGCGGACAGTCGCATTAGCGCAATGACGACGAAATTTCCCGCCTCTTGGCCGGATAATACGGCATTATGGATCCTGGGGCATACTATCCGAACATTTTTGGGGGCGCGCGTCCGGCTCGCCGCCTGCATGCGCAGTCCGCCGCGTTGAAACAAAACCCGTGGTTACGGCAGTAGATGCAGCGGCACAATTCTTGGGACTGAAGGCGGGCGTGCCCTCGAAATGGCCACACGCTGGTCAATCGGCTCGGGAACGTCGCTAAGCTGATTACGTCACTCTGCGTCCTGTTCAACGAGATCAGGACAATGGCATCCCGGTGAGATGGTTGGTCGCAACCCGGACGAAATCGTGCATGGTCTCGCTGGGCGGCACCTGCTCTGCCATTGCGAAAGAGAAGTGGTGCAAGACACGTTCTGCGAGTGGCCTGATGGCGATCGGAAGATGCACATAGTCGCGTGCCATCAATTCGTTCACCAACGTGACGCCCAATCCCCTCGCCGCCAGGGCGCAAGCTGACATCACCGAATGCGCCTCGATACGGACATCCGGGCGCAGGCCATGCGCCCAGAACAGTTCGTCGATGTCCCGGCGCGGAAGTCGCAAGCGGCCGAGCAGGATCAACGGCACTCCGAAGAGATCATTGACCGATACGGTTTCCTGCCCCGCCAGGGGGTGATCCTGCGACATGACGCAGACGGTCCGCGCGGAAATGACCGGCGTTGTCGCCAGCCCGCCGCGTTGCGTGGGCATGCGCAGAAAGCCCACTTCCGCACGTTCATCCAGCAGCATCCGTTCAATCGTGTCGTAGGCGCCGCTGTGGACCTCGACCTGCACGCGATCGTTCCGGGACAGGAACTCCTGCAGTATCGAGGGAAGGATCGACAGCGTCAGGCTCGCCGGAACGGCGATGCGCAGCGTGATCGAGGCGGCATTGCCGCTGCCGATTTCCCGGGCGCGGGTCCGCAACCGCGCGCCGTGGTCCAGCACGAGGCCGATCTGCGCGTCCAGCATCCGCGCCTCGCGCGTCGGCACCAGCCGGCCCTTGTCGCGCTGGAACAGCGCCAGCCCCAGTTCTGCCTCAAGTTGCGACAGCCTCCGGCTGACCGCGGACTGAGATACCGCAAGCCGTCGTGCCGCCCCTTGGGTCGAGCCGGTTTCGAGGATCGCGTGGTAGGTCGTAAGGAGGTTCAAATCCAAGGCTATGCGATTCCCGCATCAAATGACGCTATTATCTCATATCATTGCATAAACCCGAATCGCGTTGCAAGTTGCCCGAAGCTGGTGGGGAGAGGGCAGCAGATGAAGCAATCAGCCGATTTTCGGCGGGCCGACGCGCGGACATGACGGTCTTTCTGCTGCGCCGACTGATGCAGGCCGTGCTGGTCCTGCTCGTCACCTCCATCATCGTGTTCGTCGGCGTGTATGCGATCGGCGATCCGCTCGAGATCCTGCTGCCGGCGGATGCGAGTGCAGCGGAACGCGCTCAGGTCGCGGCGTCGCTCAGGCTCGACCAGCCGCTGCCGGTGCAATACCTGCACTTCCTCGGCTCTGCGCTGACAGGCGATTTCGGGCGCTCCTTCGTCTTCAACCGCCCGGCGCTCGACGTGATTTTCGAGCGACTGCCGGCAACGTTGGAGTTGACGTTCACCGCCCTGATCCTGTCGCTGATGATCGGCCTGCCTCTGGGCCTGTGGGCCGGGCGCCGTCCCGGCACGCTGGTCGATGAGAGCGTGATGACAGGCTCGATCGTGGGCTTCTCGCTGCCGAACTTCTGGCAAGGGATGATGCTGATCATGATCTTCGCAGTCTGGCTGGGCTGGCTGCCCTCGACCGGCCGCGGCCAGACGGGCGAAATCCTGGGGATCCGCACCAGTTTTGCGACATGGGACGGCATCCGCCACCTGATCCTGCCAGCCACCAACCTCGCGCTTGCGCAGATCGCGCTGGTGATCAGGCTCACGCGGACCGGCGTGCAGGAGACGATGCCCTTGGATTTCGTCAAGTTCGCCCGCGCCCGCGGCATCTCCGAGCGGCGCATCCTGATGGTCCATGTGCTCAAGACCATCCTTATTCCCATCGTGACCGTTCTGGGGATCGAGTTCGGCTCGCTGATCGCATTCGCGGTCGTGACCGAGACGATCTTCGCCTGGCCGGGGGTCGGCAAGCTGATCATCGATTCCATCAATGCGCTCGACCGGCCCATCGTGGTGGCCTACATCCTGGTGATCGTGACGATGTTCATCGTCATCAACTTCGTCGTGGACATCCTCTATTCGGCGCTCGACCCGCGTGTTCGGAGGCGGGCATGAGCAGGGACGGCATTCTCGTCCGGGCGCTGCGGGGTCTGCTTGGCAGCCCCAAGGCGACCATCGCGGCCATCGTCTGCCTGCTGCTGTTCGCGGCGGCGATCCTGGCACCGGTGCTGGCGCCGCAGAATCCCTATGACCTCGGGCAGATCGACATGTTCGACGCCCGCCTGCCGCCGGGCGCGGAAGGCTACAGCGGCATGACCTACTGGCTCGGCACCGACGCGCAGGGCCGCGACATGCTGTCGGCCATGCTCTACGGACTGCGGACCAGCCTGTCGGTGGGTGTGACGGCCGGGGTTCTGGCGCTGCTGGTCGGGACCGCGCTGGGACTGATTGCGGCCTATGCGGGCGGCCGGCTCGATGCCTTCGTCATGCGGGTCGTGGACCTGATGCTGGGCTTTCCCACGATCCTGATCGCGCTGATGATCCTCGTCGTCTTCGGCCAGGGGACATGGAAGGTCATCATCGCGCTGGTGATCGTGCAATGGGCCTATTTCGCCCGCGCCGTCCGCGGCGCCGCGCTGGTCGAGGCGGGCAAGGACTATGTCGAGGCCGCCCGCTGCCTCGGCCTGTCGCCGGCGCGCATCCTTGCCATGCATATCCTGCCGAACTGCCTGCCGCCGCTGATCATCATCGGCACCATTCAGGTGGCGACCGCCATCGCCGCCGAGGCGACGCTGAGCTTTCTCGGCATCGGTCTGCCGATCACAGAACCCTCGTTGGGGCTGCTGATCGCCAACGGCTATCAGGTGCTGCTGGCGGGGCAGACATGGATCAGCGTCTACCCCGGCCTGCTGCTGCTGGTGCTGGTCTTCTCGATCAACGTGGTCGGCGACCGGCTGCGCCAAGTCCTGAACCCGAGGCTTGCAACATGAGCGGCGACACCCTGCTGACCGTCCGCGGGCTGAAGACCCATTTTCCCACGCCCGCCGGCACCATCAAGGCCGTGGACGGCGTGGACCTGATGCTGAAGCGCGGGCAGATCCTGGGCCTTGTCGGGGAAAGCGGCTCGGGCAAGTCGATCACCGGGTTCTCGCTGCTCGGGCTGGTCGATCCGCCGGGTCGCATCGTCGAGGGCACGCTGGACTTCAAGGGCGAGGACCTGCGCGCGGCATCGCCCGACCGCCTGCGGGCGCTGCGCGGCGACCGGATCGCGATGATCTTCCAGGACCCGATGATGACCCTGAACCCGGTCCTCAGGATCGGCACGCAGATGGTGGAAACCGTGCTCGCCCACCGCAAGGTCAGCCGGGCCGAGGCGCGGGCGCGCTCGGTCGAGGTGCTGGCCAAGGTCGGCATCCCGCATCCCGAGGAACGCATCGACGCCTATCCGCACGAGTTTTCGGGGGGGATGCGCCAGCGCGTGGCCATTGCCATCGCGCTCTTGCACGAACCCGACCTGATCATCGCGGACGAACCCACGACCGCCTTGGACGTGACGATCCAGAGCCAGATCCTCGCACAGGTCCAGAAGCTCGCGGCCGAGATGGGGATGGGGCTGATCTGGATCAGTCACGACCTGGGCGTGGTGGCCGCCTTGGCTGACGAGATCGCGGTCATGTATGCGGGGCGCATCGTCGAACGCGGCACGGTGGACGAGGTGCTGGACAGCCCACGCCACCCCTATACCCAGGGTCTGATCGCCTCGACTCCGATGGCGAACGACCGCGGCCGGCCCTTGCGCCAGATCCCCGGCTCGGCGCCGCCGCCGCTCGGCCGTCCCGAGGGCTGCCCGTTCCGTCCGCGCTGTCCGCGCGCCACCGAAACCTGCCTTGTCGATCCGCCCGAGACTCTCGTGGCCGAGAACCGCGGCTGGCGCTGCTTCCACCCGCTGGAGGGCACACCATGATCGAGATGATCCGCGTCGAAGGCGTGACCAAGCTGTTCCGCCGGGAACCTGACCTGGCCGAGCGGCTGGCCATTCGCGCGGGCCTCGCCAAGCCGCCCGCGACCGTCCATGCGCTCGATGGCGTGGACCTGACCGTGAAACGGGGCGAGGTCGTGGGACTGGTCGGCGAGAGCGGCTGCGGCAAGTCCACGCTTGGGCGCGTCGTGGCCGGAATGCTGCCGCCGACCGCCGGGCGGGTGCTGAACCAGGGTCGTGACATTGCCACGCTGCGCGGGGCCGAGGCGCGCGGTGCCCGGCTGGCGACCCAGATCATCTTCCAGGACCCGATGTCCTCGCTGAACCCGCGCAAGCGCGTGGCCGAGATCATTGGCGAGGCGCCGCGCGTCCACGGACTTGTGCCCGCGGCAGAGGTGCCTGCGCGCGTGGCCGGGCTGATGGCGCGCGTGGGGCTCGATCCTTCGTTCGCGGGTCGCTATCCGCACCAGTTCTCGGGCGGGCAGCGCCAGCGCATCGGGATCGCGCGGGCGCTGGCCGTGAACCCCGAGTTCCTCGTCTGCGATGAAAGCATCGCCGCGCTGGACGTGTCGATCCAGGCGCAGGTCATCAATCTGTTCATGGAACTGCGGCGCGAGCTGGGGCTGACGCTGCTGTTCATCAGCCACGACCTGTCGGTGGTGCGCCACATCTCGGACCGCGTGGTCATCATGTATCTGGGCCGTGTCGTCGAGGAGGCGCCGGCGGATGCCGTCTTCGCGGCGCCCAACCACCCCTACACACAGGCCCTGCTGGAGGAGATCCCGCGGCTCGACCGCCGCCGGCGCGCCTTCTCGACCGTGAAGGGGGAAATCCCTTCGCCGGTCAATCCGCCGCCCGGTTGCCATTTCCACCCCCGCTGCCCCTTCGCGATGGAGGTCTGCACGCGGGTTCGTCCGGCCCTGGCCGAAATCGTCCCCGCCCACCGTTCCGCCTGCCACCTGAACGACCCCGAAGCGCGCATGTCGCCGCGCCTCGGCTCTGCCCAGCAAGAACAACTTCAACGACAGGGAACCCCATGAAACGCTTTCTCGCCTCCGTGGCGGCAGCCGCGCTGCTGGCTGGCGCCGTCCCGGCCTTCGCCCAGGACCTCATCATCGGCCGTTCGAGCGAACAATCCTCGATTGACCCGCAGTTCTCCCGCACCGGAAACAACCAGCAGACATCCGAGATGATCTTCGGCCGGCTGGTCGATTTCGACCAGAACTACCAGATGAGCCCCGGCCTGGCCGAAAGCTGGAAGAACGTCGATCCGACGACCTGGGAAATCACGCTGCGCGAGGGCGTCACCTTCCACGACGGCTCGCCCCTGACGGCCGAGGACGTGATCTGGTCGCTGGAACGCGCCGACGAGGTGCCGAACTCGCCCGCGCCTTACACCGATCAGGTCGCGGCCATTGCCAAGCTGGAAAAGGTGGACGACCGCACCCTGCGCGTGACCACGACCGAGCCCGCGCCATCGCTGATGGAGAACATCGGGCGCGTCTTCATCGTCAAGCAGGCGGCCGTCGAGGGCCGCGCCAGCGAGGATTTCATGCAGCCCGCCGTGGCCGTCGGCACCGGGCCCTACAAGTTCGTGTCCTGGACCCCGGGCGAGGCGCTGCGGCTGGAAGCCTATGATGGATACTGGGGCGAGAAGCCCGAGTTCAAGGATGTCGAGGTCCGCTTCATCTCGAACGACGCGGCCCGTGTCGCGGCGCTGCTGTCGGGCGCGGTGCAGGTCATCGACGCCGTTCCGCCCGCGGACGTGCCGCGTCTGGAACAGACCGAGGGCGTCGAGGTCGTCTCGGCCCCTTCGGGTCGGGTGATCTACCTCGCGCTGTCGCAGCGGGGCGACGAGGCGCCTGCCGACGTCACCGACCTGAACGGCAAGCCGCTGGCCACGAACCCCTTCAGCGACCCGCGCGTGCGCAAGGCGATTTCGCTGATGATCGACCGGCAGTTGATCGTTGATCGGATCATGGGCGGGGCGGGCACCCCGGCCGGCCAACTCGCGCCCGAGGGCCTGGGCGGCCATGTCGCCACCCTTGCAGCCGATCAGGCCGATCCTGCGCAGGCCAAGGCGCTGCTGGCCGAGGCAGGCTATCCCGAGGGCTTCGGCATCACCATCTCGTCCTCGAATGACCGCTTTCCCGGCGACGCGGATCTCGCGCAGGCGCTTGGGCAGATGCTGACGCGGGGCGGCCTCAAGGTGAACGGCGTCAAGGTGTTCCCTTACAACGTCTATTCCAAGGCGGCCTCGGCAGGCGACTATGGCGCCTTCGTGTTCTCGCTGGGGGCATCCACGCCCACCTCGGCGCCGCTGCTGCAGTCGCTGCTTCACACCTATGACAAGGATGCCGGAAAGGGCGCGTTCAACCGGATGCGCTTCTCGGACCCTGAGTTCGACACCCAGCTTGAAGCCGCCCTGCAGGAGTTCGACGAGACTAAGCGGATGGAGCTGCTCGAGCAGGCGACCACGACCGTCTTCGCCGAAACCCCGATCGTGCCGCTCTACTGGCAGAAGAACCACTGGGCGACGCGGGACGGCCTGAAGATCGAGGGTGGCCTTGCCGAGGACACCCTGGCCCAGGACGTGCGGCGCGCACAATGACCCAGGCGCCCGTTCCGAACCCGGCCGAGCTGACGCCTGCCGAGGTGCTGGCCCCCGACGTCGTCGTCCACCGGAACGTCATGGTGGCGATGCGCGACGGCGTGCGGCTCGCGACCGACATCTACCTGCCGGCACGGAACGGGCAGCCCCTTGGCGACGCGCGCCCCGTCATCTTCGAGCGCACGCCATATGACAAGGCGGGCACGCCGCGGACCGAGTTGTCCGTGGCGGACCCCAAGCCGATGACCCGGCCCGAGCTGGCCATGCGGCTGGTGCGGGAAGGCTATGCGGTCGTCTGGCAGGATTGTCGCGGCCGCTATGGATCGGAAGGCACCTTCACCAAATACGTGAACGAGGCCGAGGACGGTTACGACAGCATGGTCTGGCTTGCTGGCCAGCCTTGGAACGCTGGCCGCGTCGGCACGATGGGCCTCAGCTATGACGCCCATGTGCAGATGGCGATGGCCTGCCTGAATCCTCCGGGGCTGGCCTGCATGGCGGTCGATTCAGGCGGCTTTTCGAACGCCTTCACCTGCGGCATCCGCCAGGGCGGTGCGCTCGAGATGAAGCAGGCGACCTGGGCTTGGAACCGCGCCCACGAAAGCCCGCGTGCCATCGCAAACCCGGAGATCCGCGCCGCCATCGAGGCCGAGGATATATTCGGCTGGATGCGCCAGACCCCGTGGACGCGGGGCCGCTCGCCAGTCCGGTGGGATCCCGACTACGAGGCCTATCTGCTGGACCAGTGGCAGCACGGCACCTTTGACGATTTCTGGAAGCGCACCGGGCTTTGGGCGGCGGGCTATTACGACAGCTTCCCGAGGGTGCCCATCATCTTCATGTCGAGCTGGTATGACGTCTATGTCCCCACGACCTTGGAGAACTACGCGGGTCTCAAGGGCGATCCCGGGCGGCCGCTGACGCTGATCATGGGGCCATGGACGCACGGAAACCGCTCGCGCACGGTCTTTGGGGATGTGGACTTCGGGCCGGCGGCGACCTTCGACGGACAGATCGACCGCGACTGGCTGAGCTACCGGCTGAAGTTCTTCGCCCGCTGGCTGAAGGATGAACCAGGCGAGGATGACCCGCAGCCGGTCAAGGTCTTCATCATGGGCGGCGGTTCGGGCCGGCGCACAAAGGACGGCCATCTCGATCACGGCGGCCATTGGATCGGCGCCTCGGACTGGCCGCCCGGCAACGCGACACCCCTCGTCCTCTATCCGTCGCCTGACATGACGCTGGGCACGACAGAGCCCCGGAAAGGCGCCCTCAGCTATGATTATGACCCCCGCGATCCCGTCCCGACAATCGGCGGCGCGCTGACTTCGGGCGAGCCGATCTTCACCGGGGGCGGCTTCGACCAGGTCGAGTCAGGGGGCTTCTTCGGCTGCACCTCGCCCGGGATGCCGCTCTCGGCGCGGCGCGATGTGCTCAGCTTCGAGACTGCGCCACTTGAGGAGGACATGACAATCGCCGGCCCGGTGACCGTCCGGCTGCGCGTGTCCACCGATGCGCCTGACACCGATTTCACGGCAAAGCTGATCGACGTCTATCCGCCGTCGGCTGACTATCCACGCGGCTATGCGCTGAACCTGTCGGATGGCATCTTCCGCGTTCGCTACCGCGACGGATGGGACAAGCCGCGCCTGGTCGAGGCAGGCGAAGGTCCCTTCGAAATCACGATCCAGCCGTTCGCCACGGCAAATCTGTTCAAACGGGGCCACCGGATCCGGTTGGACATCTCGTCCTCGAACTTCCCCAAGTTCGACATCAACCCTAACACTGGCGAAGCCGAGGGAACCTCACGCCGGTCGCGTGTGGCGACGAACACAGTTCATCTGGGCGCCGGCACGCGGCTTGAGTTGATGAGAATCGACTGACTTGCCGCACCGGGGAGTCTAAACAGCAGCCCGCCAGAGCGGCGGGCGCTGTCGCCCCAAGTTCGAGGTCTACTGCATCGTGTATGAGCTGGAAGGGCTGAAGTGACGCGGCCGGCCGATTCCGGGCACACTCAACTGCAACACCGCTTTTGTAAGCCACTGAAATCATGAAAATGATGGCGGAGACGAAGGGATTCGAACCCTCGAGGCGGTTTCCCGCCTGCACCCTTAGCAGGGGTGTGCCTTCGACCACTCGGCCACATCTCCGCCGCGGGGTCTAGCAGCAGGGGGCGGCGGGGAACAAGGGCCTGGGGTTATATAACTGCAGTTTTTTCGGTGCGGATCGGCGTAAACAGGTGTCCGGATGCGCGAGTGACGCGTGCGGGCGCGACGACCTGCCACATGCGCCAGTGGCGCGCGCGACGACGCCACCGGCCCGCCTTGTGGCCCGGTGCTGTTTACAGCGCGGCGTCCCGTTCAGGGGACGACCTGCCACATGCGCGTGTGACGCGCGCCCCCGCGCCAGCAGGGGCCGCCTTGTGGCCAAAACCGTTCACCGGCCGCCGGCCGGTCAGCGCGCGACCTGCGCCGCGGCAGGCCCGAACACCGCCCCTGCGCCGCGCAACTTAGGCGTTGAACAGGAAATGCAGGACGTCGCCGTCCTTCACCTCATAGCCCTTGCCTTCGACGCGGAAACGGCCCGCCTCGCGGGCGCCGGCCTCGCCGTTGCCCGCGACGTAATCGTCATAGGCGATGGTCTCGGCGCGGATGAAGCCCTTTTCGAAATCGCCGTGGATGACGCCGGCGGCCTGCGGGGCCAGCGTGCCGCGGGTGATCGTCCAGGCGCGGGCCTCTTTCGGCCCCACGGTGAAATAGGTCTGCAACCCCAGCAGCGCATAGCCGGCGCGGATCAGGCGGTCCAGGCCCGCCTCGTCCAGCCCCATCTCGGTCAGGAACATCTGCGCCTCGCCGGCGGGCAGCTGGCTGATCTCTTCCTCGATCCGGGCCGAGATGACGACGTGGCCCGCACCCTGCGCGCGCGCCATTTCGGCCACGCGGTCGGACTGGGCGTTGCCGTTCGCGGCGTCCTCCTCGGCCACGTTGCAGACGAACAGGACAGGCTTTGCCGTCAGCAGCTGCAGCATGTCCCACGCCTTGCGGTCGTCCTCGGCCACGGGGACGGTGCGGGCGGGCTGGCCCGCCTCCAGCGCGGCCTGCGCCTGCCTCAGCAGGCGGTCCTGCGCCACCGCCTCCTTGTCGCCGCCCTTCAGCTTGCGGGACAGGTTCGCCAGCCGCCGCTCGATCGATTCAAGGTCGGCGATCATCAGCTCGGTCTCGATCGTCTCGGCGTCGGCGACGGGGTCAACGCGACCCTCGACATGGGTGATGTCGCCGTCCTCGAAACAGCGCAGGACATGGGCGATGGCGTCCACCTCGCGGATGTTGGCCAGGAACTGGTTGCCCAGCCCCTCGCCACGGGACGCGCCCTTAACCAGCCCCGCGATATCGACAAAGGTGATGCGGGTCGGGATGATCTGTTTCGACGCGGCGATGGCGGCCAGCCGGTCCAGCCGGGCATCGGGGACCGCGACCTCGCCCACGTTCGGCTCGATCGTGCAGAAGGGGAAATTGGCGGCCTGCGCCGCGGCGGTCCGCGTCAGCGCGTTGAACAGCGTCGACTTGCCCACGTTCGGCAGCCCGACGATCCCCATCCGAAAGCCCATGATCGCATCCTTTTCCCGGTCTGGCGGCCTTTTAGGTCAGGGCGGCGGGGGCGTAAAGCGCGACGGGGTTCCCGCCGCCGCCGCGATGGCCTAGCAAGGTCGGCGATCCGACAACCCCCAAGGGAACGCACGCATGACCCGAATCGACGCCCGTTTCGCCGCACTCAAGGCCGAGGGACGCAAGGCGTTCGTGTCCTATACGATGGCCTGCGATCCCGACCGCGAGACGTCGATGGCGGTGCTGCGCGGCCTGCCCGGCGCGGGCGTGGACATCATCGAGCTGGGGATGCCCTTCACCGACCCGATGGCCGACGGGCCCACGATCCAGGCGGCGGGCCAGCGGGCGCTGGCGGCGGGCGGCAGCGTCACCGCCACGCTGGACATGGTGCGCGAGTTCCGCCGGACCGACGACGAGACGCCGATCGTGCTGATGGGCTATTACAACCCGATCTATGCCCGCACCGGCGGCGTCGACGGCTTTCTGGCCGAGGCGGCCGCGGCCGGGGTGGACGGGCTGATCGTCGTGGACCTGCCCCCCGAGGAGGACGCCGAGCTGTGCCTGCCCGCGCAGGCGGCGGGGCTGAACTTCATCCGGCTGGCGACGCCCACGACCGACGACCGCCGCCTGCCGGCGGTCGTGCGCAACACCTCGGGGTTCGTCTATTACGTCAGCGTCACGGGCATCACCGGCGGACCCGCCGCCGACGCGGCCGAGGTCGCCCCCGAGGTCGCGCGCATCCGCGCCGCCGCGGGACTGCCGGTGGTGGTGGGCTTCGGCATCTCGACCCCGGACGCGGCCGAGGCGGTGGCCCGCGTGGCCGACGGCTGCGTCGTGGGATCGGCCATCGTCAAGCGGATCGCCGAGGGGCAGACCGTGGACGAGGTGCTGGGCTTTGTCGCCAGCCTCGCCGCAGGCGCGCATCGCGGCTGACGGATGGCGGCGCGGATGCGCCGCATGCCGCCGCATGGGACCGGCGGCCCGCACGGGGCCGGAACGGGGCGCGCCCCCTGCCGCTGACCGGCCGTCCCGCCGCGTGGACGCGCCATCATGTCACGTCACGACCGGCTGAACCCCCAGCACCTGCGCCAGCGCGGCCAGCCGCGCCTCGGCCACCTCGCCCATCAGGGCGCGGCCGGTGCGGGTCAGGGCCAGCCGCAGCTCCCCCTGTTCGCGGTCCAACGCCAGTTCGCCCGCCTCGGCCGGGTCGCCCACGGAAAACATCGCACCAAAGCGCATCGCGCGGCCCAGCGTCTCGGCATCGCGGATCTCGTCCTCGGACAACAGGCTGAACAGCGGCGCCATCGACGACCCTGCCCGGCTGGATTTGTAACGGTGCAGCAGCGCCAGCCCCAGAAACACCCGTTCGGGGTGCGACAGCGCGGCCAGATTGGCGCGGGTGACGTTGTCAAAGCACGCCTCGGCCCGATAATCGGGGTGCGCGCGCCAGCTGGTGTCGTGCAGCAGGCAGGCGGCCCGGATCAGCCGTTCGCGCGCGGGCGTCGCGTCGGGGAACAGCGGCATCAGGAACTGATACAGCTTTTTCCCCGATCCCGGCATCCGCGCCATCTGGCGTTCGGTGAAGCGTGCGGCCTCGATCAGCGGGTCGCGCCTGCGGATGCCGTCGGGCATCTGTTCGTAAAGCAGCCCTTCGCGGATGCCATACGAGCTGATGGCGATGCGCGAGTCCGGGAAAGTCTGCACAAGCTGGCGCAGCACCTGCGCGGCCAGCGGCACCAGTTCGATCCGGCTGCCCGAGATCCCGGTGCGCGAGCGCAGCGCCGACAGGTCGTTCTGGCCGATCCATTTGACCGTCGCCATCACGTCGTCCGCCGTCATGCGGTATTCGTGCAGCACCGTCATCGGATAGGCGCGGCGTTCCATGTCCAGGCGGGCGATGGCCCGCCACGACCCGCCGACCAGATACAGCTGTTCGTGATCCGTGCCGATCTGTTCGGCGGTCTCGATCAGCACCTTTTCGATATGACGCTTCTGGGCCTTGGGTTCGACCTGCTGCAAGCGGAACGGCCCCAGCGGCGTGCTGATCCGGCGGCCGACGGTGCCGCCCGCGACCTCGGCCAGTTCCATCGAGCTGCCGCCGATGTCGCAGACCAGCCCGCGCGCGTCGGGCCAGCCCAGCATCACGCCCTGCGCGGACAGCCGCGCCTCCTCCTCGCCGTCGATGACCCACAGTTGCAGGCCGGTCTGCTTTTCGACCGCGCGGTGAAACGCCGGGCCGTCGGCGGCCTCGCGCACGGCAGCGGTGGCGACGCAGGTCAGCGATTCGATGCCCATGCCCTGCGCCAGCGCCGCGAACCGGGTCAGCGCGGCCATGCCGCGGCGCACGCCGTCGGGGTTCAGGACGCCGGTCCTGGCCAACCCCTGCCCCAGCCCCGCCATGATCTTTTCGTTATAGAAATACGCCGGGCTGCGCGCCGCGCCGTCGAACACCACCAGCCGGATCGAGTTCGAGCCGACATCGACGACCCCCACCCGCTTCAGCTCGCGCGCCGAGCGCACCGGCAGCCCCTGCTTGCCAAAGGGCGACACGCGCCGGCCCGACGTCGTTGTGAGGTTCATGGGAATCCCCCGGTCATCATCGCGCAACGGGCGCGGCTTGCGTTTGGTTCAGTCGGACGAATGGGTCAAGGCCGGAACGTCCCCCGCCCCCGCCGTCCCGCGCCCGGACAGCGACGGGTTTTCCATGAAGAACCGGTGGCAGCTGAACAGGTCGTCGCGCCCGTCCGGCAGGTGGCGCAGATAGCGGCCGTCGGGCATCAGCAGCCAGCTTTGCGCCTCGTCGGCCATGTTGGCGGCCATGATCTGGCTGGTGATCTGTGCCTTGACGGTGTCGTTCAGGCATTCGATCAGCGTTTCCACCCGCCGCGTGAGGTTGCGGCCCATCCAGTCGGCCGAGCTGATGAACACGCGCGCCTTGCGCGACGGCAGGCCGTGGCCGTTGCCGAAACAGACGATGCGGCTGTGTTCCAGGAACCGCCCGACGATCGACTTGACGCGGATGTTGTCCGACAGCCCCGCGATGCCGGGACGCACGCCGCAGATGCCGCGCACCACCAGGTTGATGCGGACGCCGGCGTCGGATGCGGCATACAGCGCCTCGATCACCTCCTTGTCGATCAGGCTGTTCATCTTGGCCCAGATCTCGGCGGGCCGGCCCCGGCGGGCGTATTCCGCCTCGCGCGCGATCAGGTCCAGCAGCGTCGATTTCAGGTTGATCGGGCTGATCGCCAGGTTTTCCAGCCCCTCGGGCTGAACATAGCCCGACAGATAGTTGAACACCTTGGTCGCGTCGCGCCCCAGCGCCGGGTCGCAGGTGAACAGCGACAAATCGGTATAGATGCGCGCCGTGATCGGGTGATAGTTGCCGGTGCCGAAATGGGTATAGGTGACCAGCCCCTCGCCCTCGCGCCGGACCACGGTGCTGATCTTTGCGTGGGTCTTGTAGTTCATGAACCCATAGACGACATGCGCGCCCGCGCGTTCCAGCCGGCGCGACTGGCGGATGTTGGCGGCCTCGTCGAACCGCGCCTTCAGCTCGACCAGCGCCACCACCGACTTGCCCGCCTCGGCCGCCTCGCACAGCGCGGTCACGACCGGGCTGTCCCAGCTGGTGCGATACAGCGTCTGCTTGATCGCCACCACGTCGGGGTCGCGCGCCGCCTGCTGCAGAAAGCGGATGACCATGTCGAAGGTTTCATACGGGTGGTGCAGCAGCATGTCCTTGTGCCGGATCGCCGCGAACATGTCGCCGTCGTGGTCCTGCACCCGTTCCGGCACGCGCGGGGTGAATGACGGCCATTGCAGGTCGCGGCGGCTGTCCACGACCAGTTCGCGCACGTCGGCCATGCCGACCAGCCCCTCGACCTCGATCACCTCGTCGGCGCCGACCTGCAGTTCCTGCATCACCAGCGTCCGCAGGCGGCTGGGCGCGCCCGAGGTGATCTTCAGCCGGATCACGTCGCCCCGGCGGCGGCGCTTCAGCGCCGTCTCGAACTCGCGCACCAGATCCTCGGCCTCGTCCTCGACCTCAAGGTCGCTGTCGCGCAGGACGCGGAACACGCAATGACCGGTGTCGCGATAGCCGGGGAACAGGCGGCCCAGGTTCATCAGCAGCAGGTCTTCCAGCCGCAGGAACCGCTCGCCCCCCGGCAGGGGCACAAAGCGCGGCAACTGGCCGGGGATCGGCAGCAGCGCCTGCATCTGGCGGCCGTCGGATTCGCGCGCCAGCTGCAGCGCCAGCGACAGGCCGGTGTTGGGGATGAAGGGGAAGGGATGCGCGGGGTCGATGGCGAGCGGCGTCAGCACGGGAAAGACCCGCTCCATGAACTGGGTGCGCAGGTATTCGGATTCGGCCCGCGTCACCCGGCTGCGGGACAGGATGACCAGCCCCTCGCGTTCCATGTCGCGGCGCAGGCGGTTCCAGACGCCCTGCTGGGCGGCCATCAGGCGGCGGGCGTCGGCGTTCACCATCGCCAGCTGTTCGGCCGGCGACAGCCCGTCGTCGGACGCCGTGGCGTTCCCCTCGCGCACCAGTTCGCGCAGGCCGGCGACACGGACGGTATAGAACTCGTCCAGGTTGGTGGCCGAGATCGACAGGAACCGCAGCCGTTCCAGCAGCGGCACGCGCGGGTTCCTCGCCTCATCCAGCACCCGCCAGTTGAAGCTGAGCCAGCTGAGTTCCCGGTTGAAGAACCGCGCCGGGCCGATGGGCGTCCCGTCCGGCAGGCTGCGCGGCGGGGGGAAAGGGCATTTCAGGAAATCGGCTTGGGTCATCGGCAATCTGCGGTTGGATGGCGACGGGCAACAGGCGGCATCATGGTCGCGGCGCGGCGGGGATGCAAACCCGCAGCAGCGGCGCGGCATGGGGACAAACCGGCGGCGGCGGGCGGGGGATGGCGGGCCCGCAAACCGGCAGCGGCGGCGCGGCATGGGGGGCAAACCGGCATCATGGTCGCCGCACGGGCGGCCTGCAAACCGGCAGCGACAGGCGCCCCACGGCGGGGATGCACACGGCAGCAGCGGCGCAATACGGGCGGCCCGCAAACCGGCAGCGGCGGGCGCGGCAGGGCGGGGATGCAAGCGGCAGCAGGGGCGCGGCACGGGGGTCTTCCGCCCGCGCGCGCCCCTCACGCCTCGTCCGCCAGCGCCTCGAGCGTGGCAAGCGCCAGCGGCCGCGTGACCGCGCGCCCCTCGGCAAGGGCGGCGCGGTCGATGCGGGCGACCAGCCGGCGCGCCAGCCCCAGGTCGCGGTCCATGCGCCGCACCAGCGCCTCGATGACGCCCGCGCCGGGCATCAGCTGGCGGTCCGCGAACAGCTTGACCAGCACGGCGGCCAGCAGATCCTCGTCCGGCGGGTCCAGCCGCACCGCCGCCATCGACCCCATGCGCGACGCAAGGTCGGGCAGGCCCAGCCCCCAGTCGCGCGGCGGGGCGCGCGCGGTGATCAGCAGCAGCGCCTGACGTTCGGCGGCAAGGTTCCACAGGTGGAACAGCGCGCGCTCCGCCCCCGCCGCGCCGCCCGCGCGGTGCGCGTCCTCGACCACCAGAGCGCCGAAGAAATCGACCAGCGCGTCGCAGGCCTCGTCCCGCAGGGCGCGCGCCGCCACGCGCCGGGCGCCATTCTCGGCCGCCCAGAAGGACGCGAGATGCGATTTGCCCGAACCGTCCGGCCCGATCAGGATCAGCCGCCCCTGCGGCCAGTCCTCGGGCCGGTCCAGCAGGGCCAGCGCGGTGGCGTTCGCGGGCGCGGGCAGGAAATCACCCCGCCCCAGCGCGGGCGGGGTCCGCAGGTCCAGGGCCAGCTGGCGGGACACGGGGCTCAGCCCCGGTCGCGGCGCGGGGCGGTGTCCTGCGGCGGCGCGTCTTCGCCGCCCTGCCCGGCCTGCCCCGATTGCGCCGTCCGCGCGCGCTTTCGCGCCGCATCGGCCGCGGCGCGGGCCGCGTCGTCTGCGGCCTGCGCCGCGGCCAGATCCGCCGCGGGGCCGGGGTGGCGGGCCGCGTTGACGTCGGCGCTTTCGGCCCGGGCGCGGGCGGCCTTTGCATCAGTCTCGGCGGCCTCGCCCTCGGGGTCGGCGGGGTCGNGGCGCTTTCGGCCCGGGCGCGGGCGGCCTTTGCATCAGTCTCGGCGGCCTCGCCCTCGGGGTCGGCGGGGTCGGTGCCGTCGGGCGTCCTGCCGCCCCAGGTGCGGACCTCGGGTTCCACCTGCAACGCCTTGACCGAGCCTGCGGCGCCGGGCGGCGTCACCTCGACCGTGGCTTCGGCCACAGGTGCGTGGTCGCGGTGCGCGGCCTCGGCGGCCGCCTCGCGCGCGGCCTGGCGCGCCTCGGCGACCCTGACGTCCTGCACGGCGGCCCGGTGCGCGGCCTCGGACCGGCGCCGCGCCTCGGCCGTGGTGCCGGGGGGGACGACCTCGATCAGCATGGGGGGGGCAGGTTCGGGGATGACATCACTGCCCGTATACAGCGCGCTTTCCTTGTAGCGGTCGGTGAAGAACCGCACCAGCACCCCGATGATCGCCCCAAGCGGAACCGCCACGACCAGCCCGACAAAGCCGAACAGCTTGCCGAACACGGCCAGCGCGATCATCAGCCAGACCGGGTGCAGCCCGACATGGCCGCCGATGATCTTGGGTTGCAGATAGTTGCCCTCGACGATCTGGCCGACGACAAAGATCGCCAGCACCGCCACGATCCACTGGGGATCGTCCCAAAAGGTGAACGCCGCCACCGCGACCGAGGTGACGCCGCCGGTGAACACCCCGACATAGGGGATGATCGACAGCACCGCCGCCGAAATCCCGATCACCAGCGCAAACGGCAGCCCGACCGCCAGCAGGGCGGTGGAATAGAACGTGGCCAGGATCAGCGTCACCAGCCCCTGCCCGCGCAGAAACCCCGACATGCTGTAGTTTATCTCGCGCGCGATCCCGCGGATGGTGTCGGCATGCTCGCGCGGCAGCAGCGCGTCGATGCGCGCCACCATGCGGTCCCAGTCAAGCAGCAGATAAAACGCGACCACCGGCACGATCACCGCCAGCAGCACGACGGAAATCACGTTGCGGACCGATGACATCAGGGTTCTGACGACCTGCCCGCCCACCTGCGACAGCTGCGCCGTCAGGTCGTTCAGCGCCCCGCGCAGGGTGCCGCCTTCGGGGAACCGCTCGGGGAACTGCTGGGACAGCCACGATTGCACCGTCGCGAAATAGCCGGGCGCGGCCTCGATCAGCTGGACCAGCTGGCGGATGACCAGCGGCACCAGCAGGACCACCGCCAGCAGAAAGATCAGCACGGCGATCACCGTGATCAGCGTCACCGCCAGCGTCCGCGACAGGCCGCTGCGTTCCAGCCGGTCGGCCAGCGGGTCCAGCACATAGGCGATGCCCGCGCCGATCAGGAACGGCGTCATCACGTTGCCCAGACCCCACAGCGCCAGCGCCACCACCGCCGCGACCGCGCCCCAGGACCAGGCCTGCTTGTGAACCGGGACGCGCATCGCCATGCCTCGCTGCGTGAAATCTGGCGCGACCATACGCGAGGCGCGGCCATGCGCAAGCGCGCGCCTGCGGGGCATGGGTCGGGGGCAAGGCCGCGCAAGCCCGGTTGCCCGGCGGGCCGCGATCCGCTAACCGGGCCGGGTCCAACAAGGTGCCGCCCGCCATGCGTCTGTCGCGCTATTTCCTGCCCGTCCTGAAAGAAAACCCGTCCGAGGCGCAGATCGTCAGCCACCGGCTGATGCTGCGCGCGGGCATGATCAAGCAGCAGTCCGCCGGCATCTATTCCTGGCTGCCGCTGGGGCTGAAGGTGCTGCGCCGGGTCGAGCAGATCGTGAACGAGGAGCAGCAGCGCGCCGGCCACATCCCCGTCCTGATGCCGACGCTGCAATCGGCCGAGCTGTGGCGCGAATCCGGCCGTTATGACGATTACGGCGAGGAGATGCTGCGCGTCACCGACCGCCACAAGCGCGAGATGCTGTATGGCCCCACCAACGAGGAGATGATCACCGACATCTTCCGGGCCCATGTGAACAGCTACAAGGATCTGCCGCTGACCCTCTATCAGATCCAGTGGAAGTTCCGCGACGAGATCCGCCCCCGCTTCGGCGTCATGCGGGGGCGCGAGTTCCTGATGAAGGACGGCTACAACTTCGACCTGACCCGGGAAGACGCGCTGCACGCCTATAACCGGCACCTCGTCAGCTATCTGCGGACTTACGAACGCATGGGCCTGCAGGCGATCCCGATGCGCGCCGACAGCGGCCCCATCGGCGGCGAGAACACGCATGAGTTCCTGGTGCTGGCCGAGACGGGCGAATCCGAGGTCTTCTATGACAGCCAGATCACCGACCTGACCTTCGGCGACCGGCAGATCGACTATGACGACCAGGCCGCCTGCGCCGCCGTGCTGGAGGAGTTCACCAGCCGCTACGCCCGCACCGACGAGACGCACGACGAGGCGGTCTTCGCCCAGGTCCCCGCAGAGCGGCGCAAGTCCGCCCGCGGGATCGAGGTCGGCCAGATCTTCTATTTCGGCACCAAGTATTCCGAACCGATGGGCGCCACCGTCGTCGGCCCGGACGGCCAGCGCGTGCCGGTCCACATGGGATCGCACGGCATCGGCGTCAGCCGCCTGCTGGGCGCCATCATCGAGGCCAGCCACGACGACCGCGGCATCATCTGGCCCGAGGGCGTGGCCCCCTTCCACGTCGGGCTGGTGAACCTGAAACAGGGCGACCCGTCCACCGACAGCGCCTGCGATGCGCTGGAGCGGGACTTGCAGGCGCGCGGCATCGACGTGCTGTATGACGACCGCGACGAACGCGCCGGCGCCAAGTTCGCGACGATGGACCTGGTCGGCCTGCCGTGGCGGATCACCGTCGGCCCGCGCGGGCTGGCCAACAACAAGGTCGAACTGACCAGCCGCCGCACCGGCGAGTCGGTCGAGATGTCGCCCGCCGAGGCCGTGGCCCGGGTGGCCGAGGTTTACGCCCCGGTCTTCGCGGCGGCCTACAAGCCCTGATGGGACTGCTGCGCCTGATCCCCGCGCTGGCCGTTGGGGCGGCGCTGTCGCAGTTCCCGGCCTTTTCGGACCAGTATGTCCAGCGGCTGGGCGGTCAGGCGGACGCGCTGCGGCAGGTCGCGGCCGAGTTCGACGCCAGCGCCGACCGCGCCGGGCTGACCCGGCAGGCGGCGCTGGACCAGATCGCGGGGACGGCCTTCCTCGATTCCCACGGGCAGGACATGGCCCGCGTCTTCCCCCGGCTGGCCCGGATCGAAAGCGACCTGCGCCTGCTGCGCGCCGCCTCACCGCTGGAGCGCATCGCCCTTCCCCACCGCATGCGCGACGCCGAGACGCTGGCCGCGACATGGGACGACTTTCGCCCGGCGGTGCCCCTGACGGCATCCGGCTTGTGGGCCGCCGGCCTTGGCTTTCTGCTGGGCTGGCTGCTGGCCGGACTGCCGCTGATGCTGTTCCGCCGGGACGAGCGGGCCGCGTGGCGCTGATCCGGCGGCACGAGGCGGGAGGGGTTGCTTCCGAAGCCCTATTCTCGGACTGCGAGCGCTATCGCTACAGCCTGACGCGGGTCTGGGATGCGGCGCTGCCCCGGCTCGCCTGGGTGATGCTGAACCCCTCGACCGCCGACGAGCGCCGCAACGATCCCACCATCGCCCGCTGCGAGGCGCGAACCCGCACGATGGGCTGCGGCGCCTATCGGATCGTGAACCTATACGCCTTCCGCGCCACCTATCCGCGCGACCTTCGCACCGCCGCCGATCCGGTCGGTCCCGCGAACGACACCGCCTTGCGGGACGCTGCGGTCTGGGCGCGCCGTGTCGTCTGCGGCTGGGGGATGCACGCCCAGCCGGATCGCGCGCGCGGGGCGCTGGCCCTGTTTCGCCGCGCGGGCGCCGAACCGCTGCACCTCGGACTGACCAGGGCGGGCCAGCCGCGCCATCCGCTGCATCTGGCCTATGCGGTGACGCCCCAGCCCTTTGCCGCCGATTGACAGAGGCCCGCAGCGCGCGCATCCTTCATGCGCATGATGAGGTGACACGATGCGCGCCCGCCTGAACCTGACCGTCGAGGATTCCGTCGTCCTTGAGGCCCGCGACTATGGCCTGAACCTGTCCCGCATCGCCGAGGACGCGCTGCGCCACGCCGTCAAGCTGGAACGCAACCGCCGCTGGGTCGAGGAAAACCGCGAGGCGCTGGCAGCCTATGCCCGCGAGGTCGAGGAGCATGGCTGCATCCTCGACGATCTGCGGATGTTCTGATCTTGGCGCAGTTCGACGTCTATCGCCTGCCGGACGGGCGGCATCTTGTCGATCTGCAGACCGATCTGGTCACGGTCGAGGCAAGCCGGATCACGGCGCCGATGGTGCGCCCGACCTCTCCGCTTGCGCTGACTCGGCTGACGCCTCCGGTGCGGCTGAACGATCAGGACTGGGTGGTGATCGTCCCCCAACTTGCCGCCATCCCTGCGCGGAATCTGCGGCAGCGCGTCGGCAGCCTGTCCGACCATGCGGACGAAATCTTCCGCGCCATCGACATCCTGACCCACGGCTTCTAGGCCAGCTCGCCCTCCAGCGAGTTCGGGGCGCTGGCCTTGATGCGCACCGTTACCAGATCGCCCGGCTGCGCGTCGGGGGCGTGGACAAAGACCGAATGCAGATAGTCGGACTTGCCGACCATCTGCCCCGGCATCCGGCCCGGCTTTTCGAACAGGACGCCCAGCCTGCGCCCGACCATCGCGTCCTGCGCCGCCTTCTGCTGGCGCGACAACAGCGCCTGCATCTCGTGCAGGCGGGCGTCGGCCACGCTGTCGTTCACCGTCGGGCGATCCGCCGCGGGTGTGCCGGGGCGCGGCGAATACTTGAAGCTGAAGGCCGTGCCGAAGCCGACCTCGGCGATCAGGCGCAGCGTGTCGGCGTGGTCGGCGTCCGTCTCGCCGGGAAAGCCCGCGATGAAATCGCTGGTCAGCATGATGTCGGGACGCGCCGCGCGGATGCGGTCGATCAGGCGCAGGTAATCGTCGCGGGTGTGGCGGCGGTTCATCGCCTTGAGGATGCGGTCCGACCCCGACTGCACCGGCAGGTGCAGATAGGGCATCAGCTGCGGCACGTCGCGATGCGCCTCGATCAGGTCGTCGGCCATGTCGTTGGGGTGGCTGGTCGTATAGCGGATGCGGTCCAGCCCCGGCACCGCGGCGATCTGCCGGATCAGGTCGCCGAACCCGGTCGCGCCCGCGCCGTGCCAGCCGTTGACGTTCTGGCCCAGCAGCGTGATCTCGCGCACGCCCCGCGCGACCAGGTCGCGGGCCTCGGACAGGATGCGGGCGGCGGGGCGGCTGACCTCGGCGCCGCGGGTATAGGGGACGACGCAAAAGGCGCAGAACTTGTCGCAACCCTCCTGCACGGTCAGGAAGGCCGCGGGCGCGCGGCGGGTCGCGGCGCGTTGCGGCAGGTGGTCGAACTTGTCCTCGGCCGGAAAGTCGGTGTCCACGGCGGGGCCGTCCCCCCGCGCCATCGCGGGCAGGCGGTGATAGGCCTGCGGGCCGACGACCAGATCGACCAGCGGCATGCGGCGGATGATCTCGGCCCCCTCGGCCTGCGCCACGCAGCCCGCGACGCCGATCCTCAGATCGGGGCGCGCGCCCTTCAGGGGCTTCAGGCGGCCCAGGTCGGAATACAGCTTCTCGGCCGCCTTCTCGCGGATGTGGCAGGTGTTCAGCAGCACCATGTCGGCATCCTCGGCCCGGTCCGTCTGCACGTAACCATCCGCCTCCAGCGCCTCGGCCATGCGCTGGCTGTCATAGACGTTCATCTGGCAGCCGTAGGTCTTGATGAACAGCCGCTTGGGCGTCTGGTCGGTCATGGGGCGCGCGCTTTCGGTGGGTGATGGGGGGTGATAGCATCCCGGCCCCGGCAAGGAAAGAACGCCGGATGCAAGGCTGCGCGCCTTTCCGCGCCACCGACGGCCCCGCCCGTTCCCATTTCCCCGTCCCGGCGATCCGCCAGCCCGGCCCGCCGCGCGCGCGCCACCTGCCCGCGCGGCCGCCGATCTGCCGCCCGGCGCGCGTTGAACCCGGCGCGCCGCCCGGATAGCCTGCCACCAACGCACGAGGAGAGGCGCATCATGGACGACAAGAGCTGGTCGGCGCGGGCCGAGGAATTCTCGATGTATGGGTTCACCGACCTGCCCAGCGTCGGACAGCGGGGCACCATCGTCTTGACCCACGGCGAGGGGCCGTATGTCTTCGACACCGAGGGGCGCAAGTGGCTGGATGCGAACTCGGGCCTGTGGAACATGGTCGCGGGCTTTGACCACAAGGGCCTGATCGAGGCCGCCAAGGCGCAATACGACCGCTTTCCCGGCTATCACGCATTTTTCGGCCGCATGTCCGACCAGACCGTGATGCTGTCGGAAAAGCTGGTCGAGGTGTCGCCGTTCGCGCGCGGCAAGGTGTTCTACACCAACTCGGGGTCCGAGGCGAACGACACGATGGTCAAGATGCTGTGGTTCCTGCACCGGGCCGAGGGCAAGCCGGAACGCCGCAAGATCCTGACGCGCTGGAACGCCTATCACGGCGTCACGGCCATCAGCGCGTCGATGACCGGCAAGCCCTATAACGAGGTGTTCGGCCTGCCGCTGCCCGGCTTCATCCACCTGACCTGCCCGCATTTCTGGCGCGAGGGGCAGGCCGGCGAATCCGAGGCCGAGTTCGTGAGCCGTCTCGCCCGCGAGCTTGAGGACACCATCGCGCGCGAGGGCGCCGACACCATCGCCGGGTTCTTTGCCGAACCGGTGCAGGGCGCGGGCGGCGTGATCCCCCCGGCGCAGGGATATTTCCAGGCGATCCAGCCGATCCTGCGCAAGCACGCCATCCCCCTGATCGCCGACGAGGTCATCACCGGCTTTGGCCGCACGGGCAACACCTGGGGCTGCCAGACCTATGGCTTTGTCCCCGACGCGATCATCAGCTCCAAGAACCTGACGGCGGGGCTGTTCCCGATGGGCGCCGTGATCCTGGGGCCCGAGCTTTCGGACCGGCTGGACGCGGCCATCGCCCCGATCGAGGAGTTCCCGCACGGCTTTACCGCGTCGGGCCACCCGGTCGGCTGCGCCATCGCGCTGAAGGCCATCGACGTGGTGATGAACGAGGGGCTGGCCGAAAACGTCGTGCGCGGCGCCCCCCGGATGGAGGCGGGCTTGCGCCGCATCATGCAGAAGCACGAGAACATCGGCGAGCTGCGCGGCGTCGGTTACATGTGGGCGCTTGAGGCGGTGAAGAACCCCGGGACGAAAGAGCCGTTCCCCGGCACATTGTCGGTCAGCGAGCGCATCGCCAACACCTGCACCGACATGGGGCTGATCTGCCGGCCGCTGGGCCAGTCGATCGTGCTGTGCCCGCCTTTCATCCTGACCGACGCCCAGATGGACGAGATGTTCGACAAGCTGGACGCGGCGCTGACCAAGGTCTTTGCCGAACTGCCCCGCGACTGACGGGTTTGCGCGGCGGTCCCGGCAAAGGCGGCCGCTGCGACCGACCGGGGCTCACTCCGCGCCGGTGACCTGCGGGCTGGGGTTCGCCGCGCCTGCCTTGGCTCCCCCGCGCCACGCCCGGCGCGGAGGGGCAAGGCCTGCGGCGGCGCGAACGCCACGGTCGCTCCACAGCCTTGCGCCCGAGGCGCTGCGCGCGCTGAGCCACACGGGGCCGTTCGCGCCTGCCCACAGCGCGGCCGCGCCGTCGCGCCGCAGCCGGGTCTGGTCGATCAGGCGGCACGGTTTCGGCCGCGCGCCCGCCGGCGCCGCTGCGGCCAGCACGACGATATCGGCGTCGGCGCAGGCCGCCGCGACGCGGTCGACCGCGCCCTTGCCCGACAGATGCGTGACGCGCAGCGGTGCCCGGCCGGGCCACGGCAGCGTGGCGCTGCGCGCGCCGCGCGGGCCGGACCAGCCCGCACGCGCCGCCGCATCCTCGGCCGAGGCCACGTCGCCGTCCGCGCGCAGCCAACTGTCGGCGACGAATGCGCCCGCCGGCCCGGACAAGGCGCGGCCCTGGGGGGTGACAAGGCCCACCGCGCCCGCATCCTCGGCGATCAGCAGGGCCGGGCGCGCGCTGTTCGCCCAGACGACCGCGCCCGCCGCGACCATCGCCAGCGCCAGCGCCGCCACGCATTGCCGCGGCCGCGACGCGCCACGGCGCAGCACCAGCAGCATCAGCGTCGCGCCGGTCCCCATCAGCGGCAGCACCGTCCAATGCGGCGCGGGGACCGCCACGACCGCGCCGCCCCAGCCGGCGACGGTCGCGGCGACCCACAGCATCCAGCGCGTCCCCAGCCCCATGATCCACAGCGCGGGCGCGGCCAGCCCCAGCGGCGCCAGCAGCAGCGCGAACACCCCCGCAGGCATGACCAGGACGCCCATGACCGGCACCGCCAGCAGGTTGGCGACAAGGCCATACTGGGCGGATCGGTTGAAATGCGCGGCCGCGATCGGGCCGGTGGCAAGACCGGCGATCAGCGACGACAGCACCAGCATCACCGCCCCCCGCAGCCACCAAGGCAGCGCGCCCGCGCGCCGCGACCAGGCGGGGAACACCGCGATCAGCGCCACTGTGGCCGCAAAGCTCATCTGGAAACCGGGCGTCACCAGCGCCTCGGGGGCGGTCAGCAGGATCACCAGCGCCGCCACCGCCACCGTCCGCAGCGAGATCGCGCGCCGGTCCGCCAGCACCGCGACCAGCATGACGGCGACCATCAGGAACGCCCGTTCCGTCGGCACGCCGCCGCCGGACAGCCACAGATAGCCCGCCGCCGCCCCCAGCGCGACCGCGGCCGCGATCTTGTGGACCGGCCGGCCCGCCAGCGCGCCCGCCAGCGGCCCCGCCGCCTGCGCCGCGGCCAGCGCCAGCCGCAGCGCGCCATAGACGAAGCCCGCCAGCATCGACATGTGCAGCCCCGAGATCGAGACGATGTGGTAGAGATTCGAATCGCGCATCAGCTGGTTGGTCGCCTCGGCGATGGCGGAGCGGTCGCCGGTCATCAGGGCGGCGGCCACCGCGCCCTCTGCCCCGCCGATGCCGTCGCGGATCGCCTGCGCCAGCTGCAGCCGCGGGACCTGCGCGTCCAGCGCATCGGCGGGCGCGGGCGCGACCGTCATCAGCGGCGTGCGGGTATAGCCGACCGCGCCCAGCCGGTCGAAGAACGCGGCCCGGCGGAAATCGAACCCGCCGGGTTCGGCCGGGCCGGGCGGCGGGCCGAGATGCCCGGTCAGCATGATCCGCGCGCCGGGGTCGGGCAGCGCCCCGGGGTCGGTCAGGGCGGCCGGATCGGTCAGCGACAGGCGGACGCGGGCGGGGGTGCGGTCGGGCGCGGTGTCGCGCAGCACCACCCGGTCCAGCGTCACCCGCATCCGGTCGCGGGCCGAGCGGTCGATCTGGACCACCCGCCCCTCGACCGGGCCGTAATAACGGAAATCCAGCACCGGAGCGGCGACCCAATGGGCGCGCCCGCCCGCGACCAGCCCCCCCGCCAGGATCAATGCGGCGCCGATGCCCGCCAGCCGCACACGGTCGGCAAGGTCCGGGTCCATGCGCCCCTGCGCCGCCAGCCGCGCGACCCTGCGCGCCACGGCCAGCGCCGCCAGCGCCAGCGCCGCCGCCGCGCCATAGGCGGCCGTCCCGGGTTCGACCGGCAAGGCGAACCACCCGCCGATTCCGAACGCCAGCAGGACCGGCGCCCACACCAGCAACCCCGCCCGCGCAACCGCGTCGGGCCGGGGCAAGGCGGCCTGCCGCGCGGCAGCCCCAGCGGCCGGGGGGCCACCGGCAGCCGTCCACGGCAGACGCCAGCGCCAGCGCGGCCCGCCGGCCGCCGCTTCGCCGGACCCAATCCCGATGCCGTCGATGGCGGCCAATCCTTGTCCTTTCCGGGGCGGTTCAGTATCTGTCGCGGCAACTTTACGCGCCGGTCCTTTCCGAAAGGTTAACCGCCGCCCGCATTCCGCAGGCCGTGCCCCGTCCTGCCCGAGACGTCAGGACCGCCATGACCGCCGCCCCCGTGACCCGGTTTGCCCCCTCTCCGACCGGTTATCTGCACATCGGCGGCGCGCGGACGGCGCTGTTCAACTGGCTTTACGCGCGCGGCCGCGGCGGCAGGTTCCTGCTGCGGATCGAGGATACCGACCGCGCCCGATCCACCCCCGAGGCGACCGAGGCGATCCTGAAGGGCCTGACCTGGCTGGGCCTGGACTGGGACGGCGAGCCGATCAGCCAGTTCGCCCGCGCCGACCGCCACGCCCAGGTCGCGCGCCAGATGCTGGACGCGGGTACCGCCTATCGCTGCCATTCCACCCCGGCCGAGATCGAGGCGTGGCGGGCCGAGAACCCGAACCGCACCTTTGTCAGCCCGTGGCGCGACGCCGACCCCGCGGGCGCACCCGACGCGCCCTTTGCCATCCGCCTGCGCGCACCGCGCGAGGGCGAGACGGTAATCCGCGACGCTGTGCAGGGCGACGTGACCTTTCGCAACGACCAGCTTGACGACATGGTGCTGCTGCGGTCGGACGGGACGCCGACCTATATGCACGCGGTCGTCGTGGACGATCACGACATGGGCGTGACGCATGTGATCCGCGGCGACGACCACCTGACCAACGCCGCCCGGCAGGTCCAGGTCTATCAGGCGATGGGGTGGGACATCCCCGTCTTTGCCCATATCCCGCTGATCCACGGGACCGACGGCAAGAAACTGTCCAAGCGCCACGGCGCGGTCGGGCTGCACGATTATGCCGCGATGGGCTATCCGGCGGCGGCAATGCGGAACTATCTGGCGCGCCTGGGGTGGAGCCACGGCGACGACGAGTTGTTCGACGACACGCAGGCCCGCGAATGGTTCGACTTGGCCGGGATCGGCAAGGCCCCGGCGCGGCTTGACTTCAAGAAGCTGGAGCATGTCTCGGGGCACCATATCGGGGCGATGCCGGACGATGCGCTGCTGCGCGAGCTGTCGCGCTTCCGGGCCGAGATCGGCCAGCCCGCGTTCACCGAAACCCAGATCGCGCGGCTGTCGCCGGCGCTGCCGGTGCTGAAGCAAAAGGCAAAGACATTCCCGCAACTGCTTGAGCAGGCGCGCTTTGCCCTGATCGGGCGCCCCGTCGAACGCGACGACAAGGCGCAGGCGGCGCTTGATCCGGTATCCCTTCGCATACTGTCCGAATTGACCGCTGCATTGCAGCATGTTAACTGGACGCGAGACGAACTGGAGGCCGAGGCTCAGCGGTTGGCCGAGGCGAACGGGATCGGTCTGGGCAAGATCGCGGCGCCGTTGCGCGCGGCACTGGCCGGCCGGACCTCGACCCCCAGCGTATTCGACATGATGCTGGCGCTTGGCCGGGACGAGACGCTCGCCCGGCTGGCCGGCGCGGCGGGCTGAACGGCCCCCGGCATTCCACGGCCCGCCACGGGCAACAGGCGAGAGGAAAGCGATGGCCACCACAGCCAAGATCACCGTCAAGGATCAGGAACTCGAACTGCCGGTCCTGACCCCCACGGTGGGCCCGGAATGCGTCGACATCCGCAAGCTGTATGGGCAAAGCGGGTTGTTCACCTTCGATCCCGGCTTTACCTCGACGGCCGCGTGCGAAAGCGCGATCACCTATATCGACGGCGACGAGGGAGAGCTGTGGTATCGCGGCTATCCCATCGACCAGCTGGCCGAGAAAAGCCACTATCTGGAAGTCTGCTATCTGCTGCTGAACGGCGAGCTGCCGAACGCCCGCCAGATGGACGAGTTCGAGACGCTGATCACGCGCCACACGATGGTGCACGAGCAGATGCATTATTTCTATCGCGGGTTCCGCCGCGACAGCCACCCGATGGCGACGATGGTCGGCGTCGTGGGCGCCATGTCGGCGTTCTATCACGATTCGACCGACATCAACGACCCCAAGCAGCGCGACATCGCGTCGATCCGGCTGATCGCCAAGCTGCCGACGCTGGCGGCGATGGCCTATAAATATTCCATCGGCCAGCCCTTCGTGTATCCGCGCAATGACCTGGATTACGCGTCGAACTTCCTGCACATGTGCTTTTCGGTCCCGGCCGAGGAATACAAGGTCGATCCGGCGCTGGCCCGGGCGATGGACCGCATCTTCACGCTGCACGCGGATCACGAGCAGAACGCCTCGACCTCGACCGTGCGGCTGGCGGGTTCTTCGGGGGCCAACCCCTTTGCCTGCATCGCGGCGGGCATCGCCTGCCTGTGGGGCCCCGCGCATGGCGGCGCCAACCAGGCCGCGCTGGAAATGCTGGAGGAGATCGGCAGCGTCGATCGCATCCCGGAATACATCGGCCGCGCCAAGGACAAGGACGACCCCTTCCGCCTGATGGGCTTCGGGCATCGGGTCTACAAGAACTTCGACCCGCGCGCGAAGATCATGAAGGAATCTGCCGACGAGGTGCTGGGCATCCTGGGCATCGAGAACAACCCGACGCTGCAGGTGGCCAAGGAACTGGAACGCATCGCGCTTGAGGACGATTATTTCGTCAGCAAGAAGCTGTATCCCAACGTCGATTTCTATTCCGGCATCATCCTGTCGGCGATGGGTTTCCCGACCTCGATGTTCACGCCGATCTTTGCGCTGTCGCGCACCGTCGGCTGGATCTCGCAGTGGAAGGAAATGCTGGGCGACCCGGACAGCAAGATCGGCCGGCCGCGCCAGCTGTATATCGGCGCGGACCGCCGCGACTATCTGGCCGTCGCCGACCGCTGAACGGAACGCACGCGAAGGAACAGGGGGGGGGCGGCGCGGCCCCCCTTGTCATTCGACCAGCGCCGCCAACTGCTCGATGCAGGTGCCCCAGCCCTCGGCAAAGCCCATGTCCTGATGGCGCTGGCGATCCCTTTCGGTCCGGTGCAGCACGCGCGCGGCATAGATCGTGCCGTCGCCGTCCGGGTCCATCGTGATGATGGCGGTCATGAAGGGCGTCGCATTGGGCCGATAGCCGCCTGACATCGCGTCGGTAAAGACGATCCGCCGCGGGGCGACCGCCTCGAGGATGCAGCCTTCGGCGTCCGCGTCGCCGGGGCAGTCGGCTGCCTCGCCGTCCGGTCCCTGCATGACGGTGACAAACCGGCCGCCCGCGCGCGGTTCGATCAGCGCGCGGGTGACGCGCCACGGCCGGGGCGCCCACCATTGCGCAAGTTTGTCGGCGTCGGTCCAGGCGTCCCAGATCGCCTGCGGGGCGGCCGCGATGCGCCGGGTGATGACCAGGTCGTTGCCCTCGACGGTGGTGGTGGCTTTCATGGTTTCCTCCGCTTGCGGTCGCAGGGGGCCTGCCCCGCCATCATACCGCGACTTCGTGCCGCGACATCCCCCGCATTTCCCGCTTGCGGGTGGCGCGCGGCGGTGGCACTCGGCACGCCATGAACGACAAGATCGCATTGATTACAGGGGCGTCGCGCGGCCTTGGCGCGGCAATGGCGGAAAATCTGGGCGCGCGGGGCTGGCACATCGTCGCCGTCGCCCGGACCGTCGGCGCGCTGGAGGAGCTGGACGACCGCGTCCGCGCGGCCGGCGGCTCGGCCACGCTGGCGCCGATGGACGTGGCGCTGCCCGACGCGATGATCCAGCTGGTGCAGGGCATCCAGGGGCGCTGGGGCGGCGTCGACCTGTGGGTCCATGCCGCGATCCACGCCGCACCCCTGTCGCCCATGCCGCATGTCGATCCCAAGGACATGGCCCGTTCCATCGCGATCAACGTCGCCGCGACGCATGGGCTGATCGCGCTGGTCGATCCATTGCTGCGCGCGAGGGGCGGCACCGCGCTGTTTCTGGACGATCCGCGGTCCGGCCAGCCCTTCTTCGGCGCCTATGGCGCGACCAAGACGGCGCAGATCGCGATGGCGAAAAGCTGGGCGGCGGAAAACGCGCGGCTTGGTCCCCGCGTGGTGGTGGCGACCCCTGCCCCGATGGCGACCGCGACCCGCGCCCGGTTCCACCCCGGCGAGGATCGCGGCGCGCTGATCCCCTGCGCGACCGAGGCCGACCGCATCCTGCGCGACCTGCTGGGCTGACGCGGACCAACCGCCACGGAGTCCCGCGGCTGGAGGGCGTCGGCCGCAGCCGAAGGGAGACGGCCGCGGCTTCCGAGCCGATCCCGAGGGTCTCGCGTCCCCCGGCTGGACGGCTTCCCCTGCTGCTACAGCGCGTAGATACCGGCGAACTTGTCTTCCAGATAATCCAGCAGCGGCGCGGCCGTGACGGGTGCGCCGGTCGCCTGCTCGATCAGTGTGCGCGGTTCGTAAAGCCCGCCGTGGCGTTGCAGGTTCTCGCGCAGCCATTCGACCGCAGGCTCGGCGTCGCCCTGCGCCAGGCTGTCGTCCAGATCGGGCACCGCGCCCCGCAGCGCCGCGTTCAGGCAGCCCGCATAGACGTTCCCCAGCGCATAGGTCGGGAAATACCCGAACAGCCCCACGGCCCAGTGGACGTCCTGCAGCACGCCGTTTGCCGGGCGGTCCACCGCGATGCCGAAATCGCGCAGGAAGCGCGCGTTCCATGCTTCGACCAGATCGTCGGTGGACAGCCGCCCCGCGATCAGGTCGCGTTCCAGGTCGAACCGCATCATGATGTGCAGGTTGTATTGGACCTCGTCAGCCTCGGTGCGGATATGGCCGGGGGCGACACGGTTGACAGTGCGATAGAACTGGTCCGCATCGGCCACCGACAGCCCGCCCATCATGTCGGACATGCGCCCGTGCAGCCAGCCGGTGAACGCCCGCCCCCGGCCGATCTGGTTTTCATAGATGCGGCTCTGGCTTTCGTGGACGCCCATCGACACGCCCCGCCCCAGGGGCGTGAAGGCGTGGTCGCTGTCGATCCCCAGCTCATAGCTGGAATGGCCGACCTCGTGGATGGTGGAATAGATGCAGTTGAACGGCTCGGTCTCGACCACCCGCGTCGTGATCCGGCTGTCCTGCCAGCGCCCGGACGAGAACGGATGCACCGCCAGATCCAGCCGGCCGCGCGTCCAGTCGTATCCGAAGGCGGTCGCGCAGGCCCGCGCCAGCCGCAGCTGGCTTTCCTGCGGGAACCGGCCCTGCAGTTCGGCGGGCGGGTTGCCTGCGCCCAGCACATCCTCGCGCAGGGCGACCAGCCGGGGGCGCATGCTGTCGAACAGCGCGGCAAGGTCGGCCTGCGTCGCGCCGGGTTCATAGTCGTCCAGCAGCGCGTCATAGGGATCGCCGCCACCAAAGCCCGCATCGACCAGCGCGTTCGCCGCGTCCTGGGTCAGCACAAGGATGGAATCCAGCGCCGGCAGGAACGCCTCGGGCGCGTCATTGGCGCGGGCCTCGGCCCAGATGCCCTGCGACAGGCTGGTCTGGCGCGCCAGTTCCGTGGCCAGCGCCGCGGGAATGGCGCAGGCGCGCGCGTGATCGCGGGCGATCAGCTCGACGATGCGGGATTCGCGCGCCGTTTCGGGGCGGGCGGCGTCCAGCCACTCGCCGATGCGCGGGTCGGTGCGGCGGTCGTGCAGGACGGCGGCGATGGCCGCCATCTCCTCGGACCGCTGCTCGGTCGCGCCGCGGGGCATGACGGTTTCCTGGTCCCAGCCCAGCCGCTCGGCGATGGACGACAGCGCCTCGGTCTGGCGCTGAAAGGCCAGCAGGTCGTTCATGGCGGTGGGCTGGTTCATCGGATCGTCCCCCGGACGCTGGTTTCATAAGGATAGCGGGCGTGATGGCGCGCCCGCAGGATCAGCACGAACAGCGCGACCGCGCCCAGCTGGTGGGCCAGCGCCTCGGGCAGCGGCGCGCCGCGCATGACGGTGGCGATGCCCAGCACGATCTGGAACGCCACCGCCGCGATCATGACCGTGAACGCGCCCCGCGTCACCGGATGGGGCGACCGGCGCGAGCGTGCCCACACCACGATGGCAAATACGGCCAGCAGATAGCCCACCATGCGGTGGGTGAACTGAACCGTGGCCGCGTTCTCGAACAGGTTGCGCCAGCCGAGAGTCGCGTCCCAGATCGCCGCCGGAATCCACTCGCCGCCCATCTGCGGCCAGCCGGTGTATTGCCGGCCCGCGTCGATCCCCGCGACCAGCGCGCCGATCAGGATCTGCACAAAGGTCAGATGCATCAGCCCGGTCGTCATGGAAAACAGCTTCGGCTCACCGGCCCGGCGCGCCCGCAGCAGCGCCGCGTCGGGCCGCGACAACTGCAGCGCGTACCACGCGATCAGCCCCAGGATCGCGAAGGCCAGCCCCAGATGCACCGCCAGCCGGTATGACGCGACCGAGGTCATCCCCGTGACCAGACCGGAACTGACCATCCACCAGCCGACGGCGCCCTGCAGCCCCCCCAGCGCGCCCAGCGTCAGCAGCCGCGGCGTCCAGCCCGCGGGCATCCGGCCGCTGGCCCAGAAGAACACGAACCCCAGCGCCCAGACCAGCCCGACGGCCCGGCCCAGCAGCCGGTGCGCCCATTCCCACCAATAGATGCGCTGGAACCCGGCAAGGTCCATCGTCGGGTTTTCCTCGGCGAACTGGGGGATCTGCTGGTATTTGGCGAACTCGGCCTGCCACGCGGCCGCGCCCTGCGGAGGCAGCGTGCCGGTGACCGGCTTCCATTCGGTGATCGACAGCCCCGACCCGGTCAGGCGCGTGGCGCCCCCCAGCGCGATCATCGCCGCGACCATCACGAACAGCACGATCAGCCACACGCGGATCGCGCCGCGCGCGCCCTTGGGGGCCGCGTCGATCAGCTTGCCTGCGGTGACGGGCGCGCGGGGCGCCGTGTCCGACACCTCCTGAAAGATCGGGCGCTTGGCCATGCTGAGTTCCTTGCGATTGCGGCCCGGACATTGGCCGCGACGCCCCGAAAGGTCAATCGCGCGGGGGCTTCCAGGTCAGTTGCCGGATCATCCCGTGGAATATCTGCACGTCCGCGCGGGTCAGCGGCAGGCGCGACCACAGGTTGCGCAGCGTCAGCCGCATCGTCGAGGCCTTCTCGGGCGGGAAGAAAAACCGTGCCTCGGCCAGCCGCTCCTCCCAGTGATCGGCCAGCCGCTCGACTTCGATCCGGGTGGCGGGCACCTCGCCCGGCGGGCGGCGTCCGGCGGGCGCGGGCTGCGCTGGCAGCGCGTCGCGGCCCCATTCGTATCCCATCAGCAGCACCGCCTGCGCCAGGTTCAGCGACGGAAAATCCGGGTTCACCGGCACGGTCACGATGGCGCTGGCGCGGGCGATGTCGTCGTTGTCCAGCCCCGCCCGTTCGGGGCCGAAGATCAGCGCGACGCGGCGGCCGTCCGCAGCCATCCCCCGCGCCTCGGCCATCGCGCTGGCGGGCGTGTGGACGGGCTTGGTCAGCTCGCGGCCCCGTGCGGTGGTGGCATAGGCGTGGTGGATGTCCTCCATCGCCTCGGCCAGGGTGGCAAACACCCGCGCCCGGTCCAGCACCTGCCCCGCCGCGCCGGACGCCATCGCAACGGCGCGCGGGTTGGGCCAGCCGTCGCGGGGCGCGACCAGCCGCATCTCGGTCAGGCCAAAGTTCAGCATCGCGCGCGCGGCCGCGCCGATGTTCTCGCCCATCTGGGGGCGCACGAGGATGACGACGGGCGGCACGGCTTGCGACATGGCGCGCGATCTACCCCGCGGCGGCGTCCGGGGACAAGCGCCAGTGCTTCGCCTTGGCCAAATACTCCGGGGGTCGCGCGGCACGCGCGAGGGGGCGGCGCCCCCTTTCAAGGAACCCGCCGCTGCGCTATCTGCCTGAAACCCCGGACCGGAAAGGACCGCGCATGGACGCGCCCCAGCTTTACCTGATCGCCCCGACGCTGATCGCCGCCTCGGAACTGGGGCCGCGTCTGGCGGCGGTGCTGGACGCGCATCCCGTCGCCTGCCTGCGCCTGCCCGGCGCGGGCGATGAGGGCGAGCTGGCGCGGATCGCCGACATCGCCCGCGACATCGCGCATGCCCGCGACGTCGCCGTGGTGATCGAGGATCACATCCCGCTGGCCCGCGCCCACGGGCTGGACGGGGTGCATCTGACCGACGGCGCGCGGACCGTCCGCTATGCCCGCAAGGAACTGGGCGCGGACGCCATCGTCGGCGCCTTCTGCGGCGCCTCGCGCCACGAGGGGATGAACGCCGGCGAGGCGGGCGCCGACTACGTCGCCTTCGGCCCCTGCGGCGCAACCGGGCTGGGCCGGGGCGCCCCGGTCGACCTTGATCTGTTCCAGTGGTGGTCCGAGGTGGTCGAGGTTCCCGTCGTGGCCGAGGGCGCGCTGGACGCGGCCCTGATCCGCAGCCTGTGGCCGGTCGCCGATTTCATCGCCGTCGGCCCCGAAATCTGGTCCGCCGACGACCCCGCGGCGGCGCTGGCCGCGCTGTGGCAGGCCTGACGGCGCGCCCGGCGGGCCGTTTCGCGCGCGCGGGCGCTTGCCCGGCGCGGGGTTGCATCGTAAGCCGCTGGCCATGACCCAGCACCAGCTTCTGCTCATCGTCGATTTCGGCAGCCAAGTGACCCAGCTGATCGCGCGCCGCCTGCGCGAGCTGAACGTCTACTGTGAAATCCATGCCTATCAGACCCTGACCGACGCGGCCGTGCGCGACATGGCCCCGCGCGCGATCATCCTGTCGGGCGGCCCCGACAGCGTGACCCGCGAGGGCAGCCCCCGCGCCCCGCAAGCGGTGTTCGACACGGGCGTGCCGGTGTTCGGCATCTGCTATGGCCAGCAGGTGATGATGCAGCAGCTGGGCGGGCGCGTCGAAAGCGGCCACCACGCCGAATACGGCCGCGCCTTCATCCACCCCGCGCCGGGCCACAATGGCGACGGCATCTTTGCCGGGCTCTTCGCGGCGGGCCGCGAAGAGGTCTGGATGAGCCACGGCGACCGCGTCACCCAGCTTGCGCCGGGGTTCGAGGTCATCGGCACCTCGCCCAACGCGCCGCTGGCGATGATCGCGGACGAATCGCGCGGGCTTTACGCCGTGCAGTTCCACCCCGAGGTGCATCACACCCCGAACGGCCGCATCATGCTGGAAAACTTCGTCCGCATGGCGGGGTTCACCGGCGACTGGACGATGGCCGGATACCGGGACGAGGCGATCCGCCGCATCCGCGAGCAGGTGGGCGACGCCAAGGTCATCTGCGGCCTGTCGGGCGGCGTCGATTCCTCGGTCGCGGCGGTCCTGATCCACGAGGCCATCGGCGACCAGCTGACCTGCGTCTTTGTCGATCACGGCCTGCTGCGGCAGGGCGAGGCCGAGGAGGTCGTGGCGATGTTCCGCGACAACTATAACATCCCGCTGATCCACGCCGACGAATCCGACCTGTTCCTGGGCGAGCTGGACGGGGTCAGCGACCCGGAAACCAAGCGCAAGATCATCGGCCGGCTGTTCATCGACGTGTTCCAGAAACACGCCGCCGAGGTCGGCGGGGCCGAGTTCCTGGCGCAGGGCACGCTTTATCCCGACGTGATCGAATCGGTCAGCTTTACCGGCGGGCCGTCGGTCACGATCAAGTCGCACCACAATGTCGGCGGCCTGCCCGAAAAGATGGGGCTGAAGCTGGTCGAGCCGCTGCGCGAGCTGTTCAAGGACGAGGTTCGCGCGCTGGGCCGCGAACTGGGCCTGCCCGCATCCTTCATCGGCCGCCACCCGTTTCCCGGCCCCGGCCTTGCCATCCGCTGCCCCGGCGAGATCACCCGCGAAAAGCTGGACATCCTGCGCAAGGCTGACGCCGTCTTCATCGACCAGATCCGCCGCCACGGGCTTTACGACGACATCTGGCAGGCGTTCGTGGCCATCCTGCCAGTCCGCACCGTGGGCGTCATGGGCGACGGGCGCACCTATGATTTCGCCTGCGCGCTGCGCGCCGTGACCTCGGTCGATGGCATGACGGCGGATTACTATCCCTTCACCCACGAGTTCCTGGGCGAGACCGCCACCCGCATCATCAACGAGGTGCGCGGCATCAACCGCGTGACCTATGACATCACGTCGAAACCGCCGGGGACGATCGAATGGGAATGACGGACCACGCGCACGGCGCGGGCTGCGGCTGCGGCCACCACCACACGGCCGCCGACCCGCACGCCGCGCGGACCGGCGCGCAGGTGTCGCTGACCGGGCAGCTGGTCTGCGCCGACGTGGCGCAGATGCTGGCGGTGCTGGACCACGCGCAGTCCCACATCGACGCCAGCCGGGCCGAGCCGGGCTGCCTGCAATTCGACCTGTGGCAGACGGACGAGCCGCTGGTCTTTGCGGTGGCGGAACGCTTTGCCGACCCGGACGCCTATCGCGCCCACCAGACCCGCACCCGCGCGACCGACTGGTATGCGGCGACCGCCGACCTGGAACGGCGCGGTTTCGACCGCCGCGGGCTGGACTGACCGGCTGAACCGGCGCGGCTTGCGCCCGCGCGCCCGCGCGGCGATCATCCGCGCAAAGGCGGGGGCACGGATGGACGAAGCGGGCAGGATACGGATCGGCGTCGGCGGCTGGACCTATGCGCCGTGGGACGACAGCTTTTATCCGGCGGACCTGCGCAAGAAGGACCAGCTGTCCTATGCGGCCAGCCGTCTGACCGCGATCGAGATCAACGGCACGTTCTATCGCACGCAGAAACCCGAGACCTTTCAGAACTGGCGCGACGCCGTGCCCGAGGGGTTCGTGTTCGCCGTCAAGGCACCGCGCTATGCCGTGCAGAAACGGGTGCTGGCCGAGGCGGGCTCCTCGATCGCGCGCTTTGCCGAAAGCGGGCTGGACCGCCTAGGCGACGCGCTGGGTCCGGTCCTGTGGCAGCTGGCCCCGACCAAGCGCCACGATCCCGACGATTTCGCCGCCTTCCTGGACCTGCTGCCGGAACGCGCGGGCGACGCGCCGCTGCGCCATGCGGTCGAACTGCGCCACCCGTCCTTTGCCTGCGCCGAGGCGGTCGCGGCCTGCCGCGCCCGCAACGTCGCGATCGTCCTGGCGGGCGACAGCGAACATCCGATGATCGCCGACCAGACCGCCGACTTCAGCTATCTGCGGATCATGGGGACGACCCCCGATCTCAAGGGGGGCTATGCGCCGCGCGCGCTGGACCTGTGGGCGGAACGCGCCCGCGCCCTGTCGCGGGGCCGCCAGCCCGACGGCCTGCCGCCGGTCGGCAAGCCGCTGGACGACGGCCGACCCCGCGACGTGTTCCTGTTCGTGATCTCGGGGCACAAGGAAAAGAACCCGGCCGCGGCGCAGGAACTGATCGCGCGCGTGGGGCGCGACCCGGACTGAGGGCCTCAGCCGTCGGCGGGCTGCAGATGGGGTTCGCGCTGCGTCAGGAACGCCGCGATCTGCCCGATCATCAGAGCGCCATAATCCCGGTTGCCGTGATGGGGGTCGTTTTCGTCCGCGATCTGGTAAGGCGGCAACATGAACCCGGCCTCGTCCGACACCTGCGGCGGCGGCGGGATCACGGGGATGCCCATCGCGTCCAGACGCTGGACCATGACACCGCGCAGGAAACGGTCCAGCGCGGCGACATCCTCCTCGGCATAGCCGGTGCCCAGGATCTTGAACCGGCGCGTCGGCGGCGGGGCCGAGACGATCGTGATCCGCGCGCCAAGATCCTGCAGGTCGCGCAGGAAATCCAGCGTCCGGCTGTGATAGCGCAGCACCACGGCCGACAGCGCGCCTTCCGACATGAAGGCCCGCGCGGGACGGGGCGACGCGAACGCGGGCGCATGGTTCAGAAACAGCCGGCCCGCCAGCATCGTCTGCGTATGCAGCCCCAGGCTGACAAGAAAGTCGCCGGCCGGCGCCAGCATCCGCCCGTGGTCGTCGCACAGGCCCGCCATCCGCCCCTTGAACAGATGATGGGTCAGGAAGATGTCGTTTCCCCGGCGGACGTGGAAATCCCCGTAAAAGACGGTCGCCGCGCCCAGCATGTTGACGCCTGCAAGCCGCACGGGCACGGGCTTGCCCGCGGCCTGCAGCGCCAGTTTCCCGCCCATGATGGCATTGCAGTGCGAATCGCCGAACAGCCGGTATTCCCGCGTCATTGCCAGCTTTCCGCCTGCAGCACCATCTCGTCACAGACCACGTCCGGTTCCTGCACAAAGGCGCCCGCCGCGTTCGGCGCAGCCTGCGTCAGCGCCGGATGTTCCCTGAAGAAATGGCACATCGCGACATCGACCCCGCGGGGATGGACGCTGCGCAGGTCGGGTTCAAAGAACATGCTGCGCGCCGGAATGCCGGTGATGATCTCGTAGGAGGGGAAGTAATCCACGCCCGGATCGGTCTGGTAAAGCTCGCCCGCCGCGGCGCGCAGGACGCTTTTGGAATAGGTCGTCGCCACCAGGACGTGCTGGTCGGTCGCGGTCGCCACCAGCGGCACGGGCGACACCGTCAGCAAAAATCGCATCGGGGGCCGGACGCGGCGGGCGATCGCCATGAACGCGCGCAGGTCGGCCACCACCTCGGAGGTGGTGAAGTTGCGGAACTCGTGGATGCCGGGGTCGAACCGCCCCGCCGCCGTTCCCGGCGCGACCGGATAGGCGCTGCCGTCGCGCCGGTCGACCCACGCCTCGGTAAGGCCGAGGGTGAAGACAAAGACGTCGGCCTGTTCGATCAGCTGCCTGACGGTCGCCAGGTGATGCGTCAGCGCGGCCTGAAACTCGGCCGCCGAGGCAAAGCCGTCTGGTTCGATCGTGGGCCGGAACGGGTCGAAAAAGCGGCCCTGATGTTCCCACATCGGCTCGACCGGGGTGAAATCGCCATAGGCGCGCTGGACAAGCTGCAGCAGCTGCCGCGCGGTATAGATGTTGCCATAGCGCGCGGAATACAGCCCGTATCCATGCGCCGCCGCATCCTCGGGCGCCATGTTGAAGGGCGCGGGATCAAGGTCCAGGTATCTGTAACCCGAATCGCGCAGCCGCCGCGCCACATGCTGGGCGAAACAGCTGCCCGCCGCCGCGATCCCGTCCCCCTGCGCGATGGCGAACTTTCGGGAATAGATGTCGGGGATCTCGAACGGCGAGACGCCGGCGACGCCGTTCTTCCAGAAGTTCTTTCGCGGCAGCCCGCGATACGGGTTTCGGGGCTGGGTGTTCATGAAAACCATGCGAACCTGAAATCGGCCCGACCACGCTAGCCGCAGGGTGGATGACTGTCCAGACGGGGGCAGGACGGTGGCGCGCGCGCCCCTGGGCCAGCGACTCGCCGGGGCGGGGGGGCGCGCCCCCGGGCCAGTGCAGGCCGGATGCCACGCCCGCGACGGCGAACGTGGGTGATGCGGCGGGCCTCTCGGCGGGACGCGCGCGTCCCCGGGCCGCCGTCCAACCCGCTGCGCCGTTGGGCGGCGGGCACGGGCGATATATCGCGGCGCGCCCGTCTTTACGCCACCGCCCACCGAATGCCGCGTCGGGGTCGGACGCGGACACGGGCGATGCGGCGGTCGTCGCGGTGGCGCACGCCCGTTCCCGGAGCCACCGCCCCACCGTCGGGCGGCGGACCCGGGCGATGCGCCGGTCGCTACGCCATCGCCCCGCCGGATGCCGCGTCGGGACGGACGCGGACACCGGCGGTGCGGCGGACGTCGCGGTGGCGCACGCCCGTTCCCGCGGCCACCGCCACACCCGCTGCACCGTCCGTGCGGCGGCGCGGGATGCATCGCGCCCGTCCCTAGGCCACCGCCCCGCCGGATGCCGCGTCGGGGCGGCGGACGCGGACGCGGGTGATGCGGCGGGCGTCGGCGTCCACCACCTCAAAGGCGACGCCGCTGTCATGCACAACCGTCTCGCCCCGCGCCGGCACCCGCCCCGCCAGCATGAAGATCAGCCCGCCCAGCGTGTCGATCTCTTCCTCGTATTCGCCGCTGACCAGCCGGACGCCGATCTCGGTTTCCACCGCGTCGATGGGCGCGCGCGCCAGCACCAGCCACTGGCCGGGGCGTTCCTGGCTCCACAGCGGCTCGTCGGCGTCGTCGTGCTCGTCTTCGATCTGGCCGATGACCTGTTCGATCAGATCCTCGATGGTGATCAGCCCGTCCACGCCGCCGTATTCGTCGATGACCAGCGCCATGTGGATGCGCTTTTGCTGCATCTGCTGCAGCAGCGCGCCGATGGGCATGCTGCCGGGCACATACAGCAGCGGCCGCAGCAGCGGGCGAAGGGCAAAGCGCGGCGCGGGCGGGCGGGCGCCGAACCCGTGCTTCAGCGCCAGATCCTTGAGGTGGACCAGCCCCAGCGGATGGTCCAGGTCGCCGCGGTGGACCGGCAGGCGGGAATAGCCGTGTTCGCGGAACACCTCGACCAGTTCGGGCAGGCCGGCGGTCACGGGCACCGACACGATGTCGGCGCGGGTCACGGCCACGTCATCCACCGACTTGCGGCGCAGGTTCAAAAGGTTCGGCGCGTGGGCCGAGGTCGCCGCCTCCATCAGCGAGGGGGGGGCGTCGTCGGCAATGTCGGGCGCGGCGCCCAGCCGGGTCAGCACGCGCCCCAGAAAGCCGCGCGTTCGCGGCTGGTCGCGTCCCTCGGGTTCGGCCTCGTCGCCCCATCCGGCCGGTTCGGAACCGTCCGGGGTGTCGCTACTTCGCGGATCGCTCATGGCTGAGGGGCCTCATAAGGGTCGGGGATGCCAAGCCGCGCCAGGATCGAACGCTCGGCGTCCTCCATGGTTTCGGCGTCGGCGTCGATCTCGTGGTCGTAACCGGCCAGGTGCAGGATCGCGTGGATCAGCAGGTGGGTGACGTGGTCGGCCAAGGGCTTGCCCTGCGCCGCCGCCTCGCGCGCGCAGGTGTCATAGCTGATCGCGATGTCGCCCAGTTCCGGCCCGCCCGGCGGCACCGGGGCCGCCCCCGGCGGGCGCGGCGCCGGGTCCACGGATGGCCAGCTGAGCACGTTGGTCGACGCGGGCTTGCCGCGGAAATGGTCGTTCAGCGAGGCGATGCGGTCGTCGTCGCAGCCCATCACCACGATCTCGACCTGGTCGATGCCCAGGTGCTGCGTGGTGGCGACTGCGGCGCGGTTGGCCAGCGCGCCCAGGTCGACGTCCAGCCAACGGTCGTCCTCGATCACCAGATCGACGGGCGCGGGGGCGTGGCCGTCGCCCGCCTCGCCGCCGTCGGCGCCCCATGCCGTCCCGTTCATGTCGTCGGTCATGCCCCTGCCCTACACATCGCGCCCGCGCCGCCAGTTGTCGCGCATGGGCGGCCCGCCGCCGTCGCCCGCCGCCGCGGCGCGGGCCTGCGTGGCCTCGTCCTCGCGGTCCCATGCCTGGATGATGCGCGCCACCAGCTTGTGGCGCACCACGTCCGACGCGGTGAAATAGCTGAACGAGATGCCGGGCACGCCGTCAAGGATGCGCTCGGCGTCGGTCAGGCCCGACGCCACCCCGCGCGGCAGGTCGACCTGCGTCCGGTCGCCGGTGACGACCATGCGCGATCCTTCGCCCAGCCGGGTCAGGAACATCTTCATCTGCATGGTGGTGGCGTTCTGCGCCTCGTCCAGCACGACAAAGGCGTTCGACAGCGTGCGGCCGCGCATGAAGGCCAGGGGCGCGATCTCGATGCGCTTTTCCTCCATCAGCTTCTGCATCTGCTTGGCGGGCAGAAAGTCGTTCAGCGCGTCATACAGCGGCTGCATGTAGGGATCGACCTTCTCCTTCATGTCGCCGGGCAGGAAACCCAGCCGCTCGCCCGCCTCGACCGCGGGGCGCGACAGGATGATCTTGTCCACATGCCCGCCGATCAGCAGCGTCACGCCCACGGCGACCGCCAGATAGGTCTTGCCCGTCCCCGCCGGGCCGATGCCGAAGGCCAGTTCGTGCGCGAACAGGTTGCGGACATAGTCCTTCTGCGCCTCGGTCCGCGGCTCGACGGTCTTTTTCCGCGTCCGCAGCTCGATCGGGCCGGCGGCGAACATTTCCAGCTGTTCGGCGGGCGTGGGGCCGGGGACGTCGGGTTCCACGCCCATCCGCAGGGCGGCCTCGACCTCGGGCAACCCGACCGGCTTGCCCTGTTCCAGCCGGGCGTAAAGCGCGCGCAGCACCTGCGCCGCCTCGGCCTGCGCCTCGGCGGGGCCGACCACCGCCAGCAGGTTGCCGCGGCGCAGGATATGCACCCCCAGCGCCTGCTCGATCCGCGCCAGATGGCGGTCGTGCGGGCCGCACAGGTCGATCAGCAGCCGATTGTCGGGCAACTCCAGCAGGGTTTCGCCGGTATTGGGCGTGGCGGCGGGGGAAGTCGGGGTCAGACCCAAAGGTGCCTCATCATCAGGGGGCCGAGGGAATCCGGCATCCGCATGGTCGCAAGCGGGGCGGGCCGTGGCAAGGGCAAGTGACGGCGCGGGCCCGGCCGGCCGGGCCGTGGGGTGCGCGGCTGCGTCAGTCCGCGGGCCGCCCCTCGACAAAGGCGCGCAGGACCGGGTCGGGGGCGGTGTCCATCGCGGCCACGGGGCCTTGCCAGCGCAGCCGCCCGCCGTCCAGCATCGCCACCCGGTCGGCGATGGTGCGGACGCTGCCCATGTCGTGGGTGATGGTGACGGTCGTGGCCCCCGCCTCGGTGACGATGCCGCGGATCAGCGCGTTGATCCCGGCGGCGCGCTGCGGGTCCAGCCCGGTCGTCGGCTCGTCGAAGAACAGCACCGCCGGGTCGGCGGCGAGGGCGCGGGCCAGCCCCACGCGCTTGCGCATCCCCCCCGACAGCGCCGAGGGCATGCGGTCCGCGACATCGGCGGCCAGCCCCACGCGGGCCAGCTTGTCGATGGCGCGCGCCCGCGCCGCGGCGGGCGGCATCGTCCGCAACAGCCGGAACGCGACGTTGCGCCAGACCGGCAGGCTGTCGAACAGCGCCGCCGTCTGGAACAGCATCCCGAAGTCATGCATGAACCGCGCCCGGACGGGGGCGGTCGCCGGCTCGCCGTTCAGCCGGACCGTGCCCGCGTCGATCTGCTCAAGCCCCAGGATCGTGCGCAGCAGGACCGACTTGCCGGACCCCGACCCGCCGATCACCACAAGGCTTTCGCCCCGCGCGACGGTCAGGTCGATGCCGTCCAGCACGCGGTTCGTCCCGAACGCCTTGGCCAGCCCCCGCGTCTCGATCACCGTCTCGATCACCGAAGGGGCGTTCATGTGAAGAACAGCCCCGTCAGCAGAAAGTTGCCCGCAAGGATCCCGACCGAGGCCGCCACCACGGCGTTGGTCGTGGCCCGGCCCACGCCCTCGGCGCCGCGGGCGGCGCGCATCCCGAACCAGCAGCCGGCCAGCGCGACGATGCCGCCGAAGACCGCGCCCTTGATCAGGCCGGACATCACGTCCCAGCTTTCCAGATAGGCGAAGGAATTGGCCAGATACCCCTGCGAGGTGAACCCCAGCGAGGTCGTGCCGACCACCCAGCCGCCCATGATGCCGATGATGTCGCCGACGCCGACCAGCACCGGCACCGACAGGATCGCCGCCCACAGGCGCGGCGTGACCAGCCAACCCATCGGGTCCACAGACAGCGTCACCAGCGCGTCGATCTGCTCGGTCACGCGCATCGAACCCAATTCGGCGGCGATCGACGACGCGACCCGCGCCGCCACCATCAGCCCGCCCAGCACCGGGCCAAGTTCGCGCACCATGCCGATGGCCACGATGGCGGGGACCACGTCGCCCGCCTGGAACCGTTCGCCGCCCGCGTTGATCTGCAGGGCCAGCGCCGCGCCGGTGAACAGCGCGGTCATGCCCACGACCGGCAGCGACAGCCAGCCGATGCGGACCAGTTGCTCTCCCAGCAGGCGCGGCCGGAAACCGGGCGCGGCCAGCGCGCGGGCGGCGAACAGCGCAACCTGCCCCACGCCGCGCACCACGGCCAGCGTGGCGCGGCCGACCAGCCGGACGGGGTTCACGACCATTGCCGCGGATAGCGCCCGCCCAGCGAGGTCAGGATCTCGTATCCGATGGTGCCCGCGGCGGCGGCCAGCGCATCCACCCCCTGACGGGGGTTCAGGATCTCAAGCTCGGGCGGGACCACGGCAAGGTCGGTCACATCAACGGTGATCAGGTCCATCGACACCCGCCCCACGATGGGGCACGGGCGGTCGCCCGCCCACAGCACCGCCGCGCGCCCCGACAGCGCCCGCAGCAGCCCGTCGGCATAGCCGCCCGCGACCGTCGCGATGCGCGAGGGCCGCGCGGGCGTCCAGGCGCAGCCATAGCCGACGCATTCGCCGGGACCGACGCTGCGGGTCTGGATGACCTCCAGCGACAGCGTCACCACCGGCTGGGCCGCCGCGAACGGCGCGCCGCCGTAAAGACCGATGCCCGGCCGCGTCAGGTCAAAGTGATAGTCGCGTCCCAGCAGGATTCCGCCGGTCGCGGCCAGCGACCGCGGCGCGCCGATGCCCTGCGTCAGGCGGTTGAACTCGGCCAGCTGCACGGCGTTTGCGGGGTGCGCCGGCTCGTCGGCGCAGGCCAGGTGCGACATGACCAGCGCCGGGCCGGTGCCCGCGTCGGTGTGCGCGGCCAGCGCATCAGGGGCGACGGCCGCCCACTCCGCAGGCTCCATCCCCAGCCGGTTCATGCCGGTGTCCAGCTGGATGGCGAAGGCGCCGCGCGGACGCAGGGCACGGTCGCGAAAGAACTGCTCGGCGCTGTTCAGGACGGGGATCAGCCCGTCCAGCCGCGCGCGCGGCATGTGGCCCGACAGCACGAAGATGCGCGCGTCGTCGGGCAGCAGCGGGCGGATCGCCCGCCCCTCGGCGGCCAACGCGACAAAGAAATCGCGCGCCCCCGCCGCGTAAAGCGCGGGTGCCACCCTGGCCGCGCCCAGGCCATAGGCGTCGGCCTTGACCACCGCGCCCGGACGCGCCCCCGGCGCCAGATCCGCCAGCGCCCGCCAGTTCGCCGCGATCGCGGCCATGTCGATGCAAAGTCCCATCCGCGCGGGATGGCCTCGGCGCCCCGCAAGGTCAAGACACAGCCCGCGGCGGGCTACAAAAAGCGGAGGCCACCCCCGGCCGGGCAAGTTTGCAAAACATCCGATCGGCTAAGGGTGCGCTTGCAAACTTTCCCCTTTCCGCTTTGCGGGGCGGGCGAGCCGCACTAAGGTCCGCCCCAAATGACGGAGGGTGGCATGAAGGATATTCTGGATCAGCTGGACCAGCGCCGCGCCCAGGCGCGGCTGGGCGGCGGGCAACGGCGCATCGACGCCCAGCACGCCCGCGGCAAGCTGACCGCCCGCGAGCGGCTGGACATCCTGCTGGACGAGGGTTCGTTCGAGGAGTTCGACATGTTCGTCCGCCACCGTTCCACCGACTTCGGGATGCAGGACGACCGCCCCTATGGTGACGGCGTCGTCACCGGATGGGGCACGATCAACGGCCGCATGGTCTATGTCTTCAGCCAGGATTTCACCGTCTTCGGCGGCTCGCTGTCGGAAACCCACGCGCAGAAGATCTGCAAGGTCATGGACATGGCGATGCAGAACGGCGCGCCGGTGATCGGGCTGAACGACAGCGGCGGGGCGCGCATCCAGGAAGGCGTGGCCAGCCTTGCGGGCTATGCCGACGTGTTCCAGCGCAACGTGATGGCCTCGGGCGTGATCCCGCAGATCAGCGTCATCATGGGGCCTTGCGCGGGGGGCGCGGTCTATTCGCCGGCGATGACCGACTTCATCTTCATGGTCAAGGACACGTCCTATATGTTCGTGACCGGCCCCGACGTGGTCAAGACCGTCACGAACGAGGTGGTGACGGCCGAACAACTGGGCGGCGCATCCACGCATACGAAAAAATCCTCGGTCGCCGATGGCGCGTTCGAGGATGACGTCGAGACGCTGACCGAGATCCGCCGCCTGTTCGATTTCCTGCCGCTGTCGAACCGCGAAAAGGCCCCGGTGCGCCCGTTCTTCGACGATGTGGCGCGGGTGGAACCCAGCCTGGACACGCTGATCCCGCAGAACCCGAACCAGCCCTATGACATGAAGGAGCTGATCGCAAAGGTCGCCGACGAGGGCGATTTCTATGAGATACAAAAGGACTTCGCCGGCAACATCCTGACCGGGTTCATCCGCATCGAAGGGCAGACCGTCGGCGTCGTCGCCAACCAGCCGATGGTGCTGGCGGGCGTCCTGGACATCGATTCCAGCCGCAAGGCCGCACGGTTCGTGCGGTTCTGCGACGCGTTCGAGATCCCGATCCTGACGCTGGTGGACGTGCCCGGCTTTCTGCCCGGGACAGCGCAGGAATACGGCGGCGTCATCAAGCACGGGGCCAAGCTTTTGTTCGCCTATGGCGAGGCGACGGTGCCAAAGGTCACGGTCATCACCCGCAAGGCTTACGGCGGCGCCTATGACGTCATGGCGTCCAAGCACCTGCGGGGCGATTTCAACTATGCCTGGCCGACCGCCGAGATCGCCGTGATGGGCGCCAAGGGCGCGGTCGAGATCCTGTATCGCAGCGAACTGGGCGACCCCGACAAGATCGCGGCTCGGACCCGCGACTATGAGGACCGCTTTGCCAACCCCTTCGTCGCCGCCGAAAAGGGCTTTATCGACGAGGTGATCCAGCCCCATTCGACCCGCAAGCGGGTGGCGCGGGCCTTTGCCTCGCTGCGGTCGAAAAAGCTTAGCAACCCTTGGAAAAAGCACGACAATATTCCGCTGTGACCCACCCCGCCGCCGCCCTGATCTGCGCCTTTCTAGCGGCCGGAACGGCTGCGGCGGTCACGCCTGCGCGCATTCCCGTGCCGTCCGGGGCCGAGGTCTGGCGGCAAGAGGTGCTGACCGACCGGGTGCCCGGCATGGGACTGGTGCAGCGCTATCGCTATGTCATGCCGGCGCTGGCCGATCTGGTTCCGCCCATCCCCGAGGAAGACCTGATGGACAACCTGCCCGCCGACATGATCGACATCCCGCCGGACCAGCCCGAACAGCCGCTGACCCCGGCCGAACAGGCCGAGCTGGACGCGGCGCTGGCCGAGCTGTCGGCCGGCGGGCTGATGATCGAGGGGGTGCCGGCGGATGACGCGGCCCCCGACCAAGGCCCGGTCGCGCCGGACGGCGGGATGGCGGCGATGCCGGAGCTGGACCTTGGCGCGCTGTCGGGCGACGATGGCGGCGCGATGGACGGCCCGCTGCCGTCCGAACTGGCCCCGCCGGACGCGGCCGACCCCAGCGCCGCGCCGGTGGACGGCGACGTGGAATCCGCCGGCGACCTGGCCGCGATCCAGGGCGACATCGCCCTGCCCGCCGCGCCCGAGGCGCTGATGCAGGATCCGGTCCACAAGGACATCGTGCATCTGTGCAACCACGACGCCCTGCCCGATGCCGTGCGCCAGTCGCCGCGCCCGACCCAGATCGTGATCTCGGTCGCCTCGGCCCCCAGCGAGTTCGGCAGCTTCGACCCCGCGGTGGTGCAGCTGTTCGAGGGCTTCTCGCTGCCCGCCGACCGCGACGCCTGCGTGTGGGAGGCGATGTGACAAGGCTGCCCGAAAACGTGATCACAGGCACTTGGCCCGCTGATGCAGAGCGGCAACAGCCGGACGCGCCGTGCGCCGGGGGCCGCTGTCACCCCTTTGGACCGACGGATAACATCCGGCATCGGCCGCAGGTCGCGGCCGTGTCATCGAGCAGTCGGGGCACGCAAACCCCGCTTTACAGGAGACGTTCGTCATGTCCAAGAAAGTCGCATTCGCCCTGGTTCTGGTCGGTCTGGTCGCGGCCTGCGCCCAGCAGCCCGCCCCTCCGGCCGCGGTCGTCGTTCAGCCCGAGCCGGTGTTCCAGGGCAAGTTCGGCGCAAGCTGATCGCGGCCGGCGCGGGCCGCAGCGCCCGCGCCAACCCTTCCCGTCCCTCGATTTTTTCAAGAAAGGGGCGGCACGATGCTGAAACATCGCGGCTTTCCTGGCCGTCTTCCCTCGACCGATTTCCAGTTCACGATCCGCCGCGCGAATGCCAAGGGGGCGACCAAGCTGGTCGCGCGCGAACGCTTCCGCGACCGGCAGGCCGCAGACCGCCGGGCGGACGCAGGCTTTCTGTCGGCCCTGATCACCCATTTCGGCGACCAGCCGTTCGTGCGCGGCAACCTGGACGCGGGGCGGCTGTCGTGGCTGCTGGGGCGCGAGGTCGTCGCGGTCGGCAAGCTGGACGCGACCAGCTATGACCAGCTGTTCAAGGTCGACCTGCGGCGGGCCGAGGCGTCGTTCCCCGAACTGTTCGCCACCGACAGCCCGCCCGATTTCGGCTGGGACGACGACGCCGACCCCGACGACGGGGACGACGCGTGACCCCGTCCCGCCGCGCCCGGATCAGCAAGCCCGCGCCGATTGCGGCGCCATCACCGGCTTGTCAGTTTGACGCTGCGGGCCTGCGTGTCATAACAGGCGCGTGCAACAAGCAACTTGCCCGCCAACGGGCCACAGAAACAGGCAGAGACCCATGCAGACCTCTCTCTTCATCCGCCTTTCCGGCGTCGCTCTTCTGGCCGCCGGCGTCGCTGCCTGCGCGCCCGGCTATCAGACCGGCCTGTCCGCCGACACCCAGCGCGCGGCCGGCGGCGCCATCGCCGGTGCGGTCGTCGCCAAGGCGCTGGACGAGAAAGTCGCAACCGGCGCGCTTATCGGCGCCGCCGGCGGCGCGCTGTGCGACGACGTGGGCGTCTGCCAGTAATCCGCGCACGGCTGCCGCGTCCCTTTCACGGGCGCGGCATGACGTGAAACCTGGGGCCGCCGGGCCGCGTTGGCCGGGGCGTGCTTCCACAAGCAAGAAAGATAGCAGATGTCGAAGAAACTCCTTCTCGTCGCGGGTCTGGGCGCTGCCCTGCTGGCCGGCTGCACCCAGAACATCCAGCCGACCGACCTTGACCGCGCGCTCATCGGTGCCGGCACCGGCGCCGTCGTGGCCGACCTGTCGGGCAAAAGCGTTGCCGGCGGCGCGGCCATCGGCGCCGTGGGCGGCGCGCTGTGCGACGACGTCCGCCTGTGCCAGTGACCTGACCGCCGGGCGCGCGCGCCCGTCCGATCGAACCGTCATCGCCGTCCCCGCCATGCCGCGGGGGCGGCTTTTTCACATCCAGCGCCACCAGGGACAGCCATGTTCAACAAGATCCTGATCGCCAACCGCGGCGAAATCGCCTGCCGCGTCATCAAGACCGCGAAAAAGATGGGGATCGCCACCGTCGCCGTCTATTCGGACGCCGACCGCAACGCGCTGCATGTCCGCATGGCGGACGAGGCCGTCCACATCGGCCCGTCGCCGGCCAACCAGTCCTATATCGTGATCGACAGGATCATCGAGGCGGTCCGCCAGACCGGCGCGCAGGCTGTCCATCCCGGTTATGGCTTTCTAAGCGAAAACATGAACTTTGCCGCCGCACTTGAGAAAGAGGGTGTGGCGTTCGTCGGTCCGCCCAGCCCCGCGATCGAGGCGATGGGGGACAAGATCACCTCGAAGAAGATCGCGCAGCAGGCCGGCGTCTCGACCGTGCCCGGCTATATGGGCCTGATCGCCGATGCCGACGAGGCGGTGCGGATTTCCAACGCGATCGGCTATCCGGTGATGATCAAGGCCAGCGCCGGCGGCGGCGGCAAGGGGATGCGCATCGCCTGGACCGACCAGGAGGCGCGCGAGGGGTTCGAATCCTCGCGGAACGAGGCCGCCAACAGCTTCGGCGACGACCGTATCTTCATCGAGAAGTTCGTGACCCAGCCGCGCCACATCGAAATCCAGGTGCTGGCCGACACCCACGGCAACTGCGTCTATCTGCATGAGCGCGAATGTTCGATCCAGCGCCGCAACCAGAAGGTCATCGAAGAGGCGCCCTCGCCCTTTCTCGACCCCGAGACGCGCCGCGCGATGGGCCAGCAGGCGGTCGCGCTGGCGCAGGCCGTCGGCTATACCAGCGCGGGCACGGTCGAGTTCATCGTCGACACGAACAAGAACTTTTACTTCCTTGAAATGAATACGCGTTTGCAGGTCGAACATCCTGTGACCGAGCTGATCACCGGGGTCGATCTGGTGGAACAGATGATCCGCGTGGCGGCGGGCGAAAGGCTGCCCTTTGCGCAGGACGACCTGACCATCAACGGCTGGGCCATCGAAAGCCGCCTCTATGCCGAGGATCCCTATCGCAACTTCCTGCCCTCGATCGGGCGGCTGACGCGCTATCGTCCGCCGGTGGAAACCGCCGCCGGGCCGCTGCTGGACGCCGACAGGTGGGTTCCCGCGCAGCCGGGCGACCGGCCGCCCGCGGCGAAGGCCGGGGTGCGCAACGACACCGGCGTGTTCGAAGGGGGCGAGATCAGCATGTTCTATGACCCCATGATCGCCAAGCTGTGCACCTGGGCGCCCGACCGGGCGCAGGCTATCGAGGCGATGCGCGTGGCGCTGGACGCCTTCGAGGTCGAGGGCATCGGGCACAACCTGCCGTTCCTGTCGGCGGTGATGGACCATCCGCGGTTCGTGTCCGGCGACATCTCGACCGCGTTCATCGCCGAGGAGTACCCCGAGGGGTTCCAGGGCGCGACCCTGCCCGACGCGGAACTGACCCGCATCGCCGCCGCCGCCGCCGCCATGCATCGGGTCGCCGAAATCCGGCGCACGCAGATTTCGGGCCGCCTGGGCAACCACGAACGCCGGGTCGGCGAGAACTGGGTCGTGACGCTGAACGGGCGCGAATATCCCGTCCGGGTCAAGGCCGACCGCGAGGGGTCGACCGTCCATGTCGACGGGCGCGACCTGCGGGTGGAATCGGACTGGCGGCCGGGCATGTCGCTGGCCAGCCTGACCGTGGACGGCGCGCCGCTGGTCCTGAAGGTGGACAAGATTTCGGCCGGCATCCGCATCCGCACCCGCGGCGCCGACCTGAAAACCCATGTCCGCCGCCCGCGCACGGCGGAACTTGCGCGGCTGATGCCCGAAAAGCTGCCGCCCGACACCTCGCGGTTCCTGCTGTGCCCGATGCCGGGGCTGGTCGTCCGCATCAACGTCGCCGCGGGCGACGAGGTGCAGGAAGGCCAGGCGCTGGCCACCGTCGAGGCGATGAAGATGGAAAACATCCTGCGCGCCGAGCGTCGGGGCACCGTCAAGTCGGTCAACGCCGAGGCGGGGCAAAGCCTGCGCGTGGACGATGTCATCATGGAGTTCGTGTGACGCCTTGGACCTGCGCGCGCTGTTCCTGAACGACCGGGTTGCCGCAGCCCTCGTCGCCGCCATCGTCGGCGGCGGGGTGGTGGCGGCCGGGTGGTTCTGGACGCACGCGCTGTCGCGCCGCCGCGACCGTCAGCTGCGCGACGAGCGCGTGGCCGACATCCAGCGCGCCCTGCTGGCCGAGATCCGCGCCCATGTCGCCGCGCTGGAAGGGCAGACGCTGGACGACCCGGACGCGCGCGAGGCGATGGTGGCGCGGCTGGCGGCGGGGCGGCATGTGCCGATCCTGCCCCATGACGCCAACGACCGCATCTTTCGCGCCATCGTCGAAGAGGTTCATATCCTGCCCGAATGGGCGATTGACCCGGTGGTGCGCTATTACCGGCTGCTGGCGGTCCGCGCCGCGCTGGCGCAGGACATCCGCGCCAACACCGCCGGTCAGTCCGAGCGGGCGACCGAGATGTTCCGCGACTACCTGACGCTGAACGACGAGACGCTGGCCACCGGGCAGCGGGCGATGATCGTGCTGGGCGCCAGCGTGCATGGAGGATACGAGGCGGTTCAGGCGCTGTTTGCCGCCGCCGAACGGCGCGAGAGCGAGCGCATCGCCGCCACCCTGCCGGGGGAATTGGCGCAGTTGCGCGCCGGTCTCAGTAAGCGATCTTCGGACCCGAGAGGCCGATGATGGGGGGCAGCCCGATCACCGCCGCGATCTCGTTCGAATTGCGCGCGTTCAGCAACCGTTCGACCAGCTCGTCGGTCGAACCGCTGCGCCGGACGGGCCGGACCGGCGGCGGCGGGGTCTTGGTCTTGCGCGGTGTGATGTCGTTGGCCATCGCGGTTCCCCGGATCTGCGGTGCGCGCGATGCGCATCCTGCCACGAATATAGGTGCGATGCCTGCGGCGATCAACAGCCGCGGCTATCGCCCCCCGCGCGCGATCTCGGCCCGTCGTTCGGGCGTCTTGTCGATGGCGCGGCCGATCTCGCGGGTGTCCCACGGCGTCGGCCTGCGTTCGATCACGTTGCCCTGCTTGTCCAGCACCACCATCGAGAACCCGCGCGGCCGCAGCATCATGCGCCAGGCGCTGGCGCCATCGGGATCGGTGTCCACGATCACCCGGACGTCGCGGACGGCCAGCGCCCCCGGATCGCGGTCCAGCAGACGCATCTGCGCCGCGAACGCCGCATCCTCGGGCGTGTCGGCAAAGACGACGACCGCGCGCGCGTTGTATCGCAGCGCGTCGGGGGCAATCTCTGCCGCCTGCGCCACGGCCAGCCCGGCGGGCGCGCCCTGCACCCCCGCGGGCAACGCAGCCGTGGCCCCCGGCGCGATCCCGCGCGCGGGCGCCGCACGCCCGCCATCCGGCAGCGCCACCGGCGCCGGCGGCGGCGTGGCCGACCCCATCGCCATCGCCGCACCCGTCCCCATCCACACCGCGGCGGCGGCCAGCCGTGCCGCGCGCGCGGTGGCCCGCCGTTTCGTTCGTCCCGTCATCATATCCCTGAATATAGCCATGCAAGCTGCATCGGAAAGGACCGAGCCATGACCCAGACCCCGAACCTAGATCAATGGCGCGCGCTGGCCACCCGGGAACTGCGCGGCGCCGATCCCGACACGCTGAACTGGGACACGCTTGAAGGCATCACGGTCAAGCCGCTTTACACCCAAGCGGACACCGCAGGGCTGGACCATACAGGGTCGCTGCCCGGCATCGCGCCCTTCACGCGCGGTCCGCGTGCCACGATGTATGCGGGTCGCCCCTGGACGATCCGGCAATACGCGGGCTTTTCGACGGCGGAGGAATCCAACGCCTTTTACCGCCGCAACCTTGCCGCCGGGCAGCAGGGCGTGTCCGTCGCCTTCGACTTGGCGACCCATCGCGGCTATGACAGCGACCATCCCCGCGTCGAAGGCGACGTGGGCAAGGCGGGCGTGGCCATCGATTCTGTCGAGGACATGAAGGTGCTGTTCGACGGCATCCCGCTGGACAAGGTCTCGGTGTCGATGACCATGAACGGCGCGGTGATCCCGATCCTCGCCAGCTTCATCGTGGCGGGCGAGGAACAGGGCCACGACCGCTCGGTGCTGTCGGGGACCATCCAGAACGACATCCTCAAGGAGTTCATGGTCCGCAACACCTACATCTACCCGCCCGAGCCTTCGATGCGGATCATCGCGGACATCATCGGCTATACCTCGGCCGAGATGCCCAAGTTCAACTCGATCTCGATTTCCGGCTATCACATGCAGGAAGCCGGGGCGAACCTGGTGCAGGAACTGGCCTATACGCTGGCCGACGGGCGCGAATATGTCCGCGCGGCCATCGCGGCGGGCATGGACGTGGACGCGTTTGCCGGGCGGCTGAGCTTTTTCTTCGCCATCGGCATGAACTTCTTCATGGAGGCCGCCAAGCTGCGCGCCGCCCGCCTGCTGTGGCACCGCATCATGACGGGCTTTGGCGCGAAGAAGGAATCCTCGCTGATGCTGCGGACGCATTGCCAGACCTCGGGCGTGTCCTTGCAGGAGCAGGATCCCTACAACAACGTGATCCGCACAGCCTATGAGGCGATGAGCGCGGCTTTGGGCGGCACGCAATCGCTGCACACCAACGCGCTGGATGAGGCCATCGCGCTGCCGACGGACTTCAGCGCCCGGATCGCCCGCAACACCCAGCTGATCCTGCAGGAGGAAACCGGCATCACCCATGTCGTCGATCCGCTGGCGGGGTCGTATTACGTCGAAAGCCTGACCGCCGAACTGGCCGAGAAGGCCTGGGCCATCATCGAGGAGGTCGAGGCGATGGGCGGCATGACCAAGGCCGTCGCCACCGGCCAGCCCAAGCTGCGGATCGAGGAAACGGCGGCGCGGCGGCAGGCCATGATCGACCGGGGCGAGGAGGTGATCGTCGGGGTCAACAAGTATCGCAAGGACAAGGAAGACCCGATCGACATCCTCGACATCGACAACATGGCCGTGCGGGCCAGCCAGATCGCGCGGCTGGACCGCATCCGCGCCACCCGCGACCAGTCCGCCTGCGAGGCGGCGCTTGCCGAGGTGGAACGCCGCGCCCGCGAGGGCGGCAACCTGCTGGAAGCGGCGGTCGAGGCCGCCCGCGCGCGTGCAACCGTGGGAGAGATCAGCATGGCGATGGAAAAGGTCTTCGGCCGCCACCGTGCCGAGGTGAAGACGCTGGCCGGCGTCTATGGCGCCGCCTACGAGGGCGACGAGGGCTTCGCCCGCATCCAGCGCGACGTCGAGGCGTTCGCGGAATCGGAAGGCCGCCGCCCCCGCATGCTGGTCGTCAAGATGGGCCAGGACGGCCACGACCGCGGCGCCAAGGTGATCGCCACCGCCTTCGCCGACATCGGCTTCGACGTGGACGTGGGCCCCCTGTTCCAGACCCCCGAGGAAGCAGCCCAGGACGCCATCGACAACGACGTGCACATCGTCGGCATCTCGTCGCAGGCGGCCGGGCACAAGACGCTGGCCCCCAAGCTGATCGAGGCGCTGAAGGCCCAGGGGGCCGGGGACATCATCGTCATCTGCGGCGGCGTGATCCCGCAGCAGGATTACGCCTTCCTGCGGCAGGCGGGCGTCGCGGCGATCTTTGGCCCCGGCACCAACATCCCCGACGCCGCGCGCGAGATCATGCAGATCGTGCGGTCCCGCGCCGCCTGAGGGCGCGGCGAAAAACGGCCGGCGCAGTCCCGTGGCCTGCGCGGGCCAGCCGTGCTATTCGGTGCGGATGGGCGCGTCCCAGCCGCTCAGTTCGGACTTGCTGAAATCGCCATAGGTCGGATTGGGCAGCACGATCCAGTCTACGCCAAAGCGGTCCGCCGTTTCCGCGACCCGCGCCTTTTGCGGGGCGGCGTCCTTGCCCTCGAAGGGCGTGTCGAAATCGTGCAGCGTGTCGCCCAGCATCAGCACGATGCGGTGGTCCTTGCCGGCCAGCGCCCGCCGGTCACCCTTGGGCGGCCCCAGCAGCAGAACCCGATCCCCCGTCACCTGCGGCAGCGCCAGCGCGGTCAGGGTCGCCATGGTCGCGTCCTTGTTCTCGTCATAGCGGTCCGAGATATAGAAGATCGCAACCCCCTGGCTGTCGGCATAGTCCAGAAAATCCTTGGCGCCGGGGATAAGCGTCGGCTTGCCCGTGCGTTCCCAGTCCTTCCAGGTGTCCCAGCCGCTGAAATCGTGGCAGGCCGCCACGTCGCGCGCGATCAGCGCCGAATTGTCGATCACGGTTTCGTCAAGGTCGGTCACGATGGCCAGTTTGTCGTCGCCCTTCTTCGCCAGCGCCTCGTCCAGCCGCAGCCGCGCCAGCGCATAGGCCTGACGCTGCAACGCCTCGGCCTCGCCCGAGGCCTGCTGCCAGCGCAGGGCCATCGCATATTCCGCAACCGGACATTCCGCGGGCGCGGCCGCCATGCCGGCCTGCGGGGCCGGTGCGCCGGACGTGTCCTGCGCGGGGGTAGCCCCGCCCGCCGGTTGCGGCGCGGTGCTCACCTCGGCCCCCGCCGTGCCGATGATGCCTGCGGCCAGAACGGCCGCCCAGACCAAGGCCGAATTCATCCCTGTCGTCATCGTCAATCTCCTTGTCGGAACCGCGGTCTTATGCCGCACCCAGCCGCGACCCTGACGCAGGGGGTCCGGCCGCGCAATATGCAAGGCAGCCGGACGGGATCGCAGGCCATGAGAATCCCTTTGGCAAACAAGCGGCTTGACGCGCGCGCCGCCCCCGCTTTCGCTGGCGCCGCTTGCAGCGGGACCGTCCGCGTGGCAGCACTCGGACCATGACCGGCGCGCTGAAACAGATCATCTGCATCAAGTGGGGCACCAAGTTCGGCCCCGAATATGTCAATCGCCTGCACGGGATGATCGCGCGCAACATCACGCCGCCCTTCCGGCTGGTCTGCTTCACCGACGATGGCACGGGGCTGCACCCGGACGTGGCGGTCCGGCCCCTGCCCGCGTTCGACTATGAGGCGCCGAAGAACACGCTTGGGAAATGGCCCAAGTCGCGGCTGTGGGGCGATCTGGGCGACATCACCGGCACGGTGCTGTTTCTCGACCTCGACGTGGTGATCGTCGGCAACCTCGACGATTTCTTCAGCTTCGGCGACCCCGGCGACACCGTGCTGGCCACCAACCCCGCGCGGATCAAGCCGTTCGAGAAACTGGGCCAGACCTCGGTCTATCGGATGCGCGTGGGCAAGCTCGCGCCCCTGCAGCAGATCTTCCGTGCCGACCCGCAGGCCGTCGCCGACGAATACCGCTTCGAGCAGCGCTTCGTCACGCGCCGGGCACCGGGCGGGGTGAAGTTCTGGCCCAAGGGCTGGGTCGTCCATTTCCGCGCCGATTGCGTGCCGCCCTTCCCCGCGCGCTACTGGTCGCCCCCGCGCATCCCCACGGGCGCGCGCATCGTGATCTTCGCCGGCAGCCTGAACCCGCCCGACGCCATCGCCGGCCGGTGGAGCGAGGAGGACAGCCCGCGCGCACCCCTCGACCATCTGCGCGCCGCCTTGGACGGGCGCCGGCGCGAGAGCCTCGGCCGGCACCTGCGCCACTATATCCGCCCTGCCGACTGGGTCGCGCGGTTGTGGCGGGAATGAGCCCTCATCCTGGAACACGCATGATCCGCAAGCTGCTCGACTATCCCCAGGTCTGGATCCTGGTCTTTGCCGCGTTGGCCTTCGTGGCGGGGCGCATACTGCCCATGCCGACCGCGCCCGCGGCGGGCTGGGCGCTGGTGGCGCTGGGTCTGGCGCTGATGGCCGTCGCGGCGGTGACGATGACGCGCGCGGGCGCGACGGTCGATCCGACGCGCCAGCCGACGGCGCTGGTCACGCATGGCATCTTCCGCCTGTCGCGCAACCCGATCTATCTCGGCGACGTGCTGATCCTCGCCGGGCTCTGCCTGGCCTGGCAGCCGCTCGCCGCGCTGGTGCTTGTGCCCGCCTTCGTCCTGCTGATCGACCGCCGCTTCGTCCGGCGCGAGGAGACCTGGCTGCGGAACCGCGACGCGGGTGCCTTCGACGCCTGGGCCGCGCGCACCCGCCGCTGGTTGTAACCCGCGGCCACGTTGCCAAGCCCCGGACCCCGCGCTAACACCCGGTCGACCGTGGGCGATGTCCTGCCCCTTCATCAGACGAGGCTTTCCATGTCCCCCACCCCCACGCCGCTGCGTCTCGGCATCGCCGGTCTGGGGACCGTCGGGATCGGCGTCGTCAAGATCATCCAGGCCCACGCCGACCTGATCGCCGCGCGGTCCGGCCGTCCGATCACGATCACCGCGATCTGCGCGCGCGACCGCCACAGGAACCGCGACGCGGATCTGTCGATGTATGAATGGGAGGATTGCGCCCGCGATCTCGCCCGTCGCGACGACGTGGACGTGTTTGTCGAGCTGATCGGCGGGGACGAAGGCATCGCCCGAGAGGCGACCGAGATCGCGCTGGCCTCGGGCAAGGACGTCGTGACCGCCAACAAGGCGCTGCTGGCGATGCACGGGCAGGCGCTGGCCGAAACCGCCGAGGCCGCCGGCCGCGTCATCCGGTTCGAGGCGGCGGTCGCGGGCGGCATCCCGGTCATCAAGACGATGACCGAAAGCCTGGCCGGGAACCGCATCAAGCGGGTGATGGGCGTGATGAACGGCACCTGCAACTATATCCTGACGCGGATGCAGTCGGCCGGCCTGCCCTATGACACCGTGTTCGAAGAGGCGCGGCAGCTTGGCTATCTTGAGGCCGACCCGACGCTGGACGTGGGCGGCATCGACGCCAGCCACAAGCTGGCGATCCTGGCCGCCATCGCCTTCGGCAGCCAGCCCGCCTTTGACGCCGTGGAAATCGAAGGGATCGAGCGGGTCAGCATCGACGACATCGAGCGCGCCGCCGACATGGGATACCGCATCAAGCTGCTGGGCGTGGCGCAGATGACCGCGCGCGGGCTGGAACAGCGGATGTCGCCCTGCCTTGTTCCCTGCGACAGCCCGCTGGGCCAGCTGCAGGGCGGCACCAACATGGTCGTCATCGAAGGCGACGCCGTGGGCCAGATCGTCCTGCGCGGCGCCGGCGCGGGCGAAGGGCCGACCGCCAGCGCGGTGCTGTCCGACATCGTGGAAATCGCCCGCGGCGTGCGGCTGCCGGTCTTTGGCCAGCCCGCCAAGACGCTGGCCCGCCCGCAGCCCGCGCGGACCGCGGTGCCCGCGGCCTATTACATCCGCCTGACGCTGGCCGACAAACCCGGCGCGCTGGCCAAGGTCGCGGCGGTGCTGGGCGACAGCGGCATCTCGATCGACCGGATGCGCCAGTATGGCCATGCGGCGGGCGAGGCGCCGGTGCTGATCGTGACCCACAAGACCACGCCCGACGCCATCGACCACGCCATCGAGGCCCTGCCCCGCACCGGCGTCATTACCGGCGAGCCGGTTGAACTGCGCATCGAAGAGGTCTGACCCCGCCCCGGGCGGCTATAGCCCGCCGTCCGCGGCAAGGTGGCGCAGGCCCTGCGTCACGTCGGTCCGCACTGCCAGCCGCAGGCCCGGCTCGTCCCCCGCCCGCAGCGCCGCAAGGATCATGCGGTGGTGGCGCGGCGGCTCGTTCCGGCGGCTGCGCTGATAGACCGCGCGCATGGTCGGTCCCAGCTGCAGCCAGATCGTCTCCAGCATCGCCAGCATCGCCGGGGCCTGCGCGCGCAGATACAGCGTGCGGTGGAACTCCAGGTTAGACCGGATATAGCCGACCGAGTCGCGGTTCTGCGCCGCGTCGCCGATGGCGGCGTTGATCGCGGCCAGCCGGTCGATCAGGGCGAAATGGGCGCGCGGCAGGGCGCGCGAGGCCAGCTCCGGCTCGATCAGCGCGCGCAGGGCGGCCAGTTCCTCGATCCGCTCGACCGACAGCGCGGGGGTGGCGACGCGGCCCGACGCCGACAGCGTCAGCGCCCCTTCGGCGACCAGCCGGCGCACCGCCTCGCGCGCGGGGGTCATGCTGACGCGGTGTTCGGCGGCAAGGCCGCGCAGGGTCAGCGCCTTGCCCGGCGGCAACTCGCCCAGCATGATCCGGCCGCGGAGCGCGCGATACAGCCGTTCATGCGCGGCGGGTTGCGAGGCGGCCGGACTGGCGGGGCGGACGGACATGCGCGATCTGTGATCACGAACGGCGCGCGGGTCAACCCTGTGCCGGGGCCGACGCCGGCGTCGGCGCGCGGAACCGCCACGACTGCAGCCCGCCGCCGTGCTGGCGCAGCCACGCGCGGCGTTCGGCATAGTCGGGCATCAGCCGCCCGACCGCCGCCCAGAACGCGGGCGAATGGTCCATGTGCGCCAGATGCGCAACCTCGTGCGCGGCGACATAGTCCAGCACTGCGGCAGGCGCCATCGCCAGCCGCCACGAAAACATCAGCCGCCCGTCATGGGTGCAACTGCCCCAGCGCGACCGCGTGTCGCGCAGCGTGATCGCCGTGAACCGCCGCCCCAGCGCCGCCGCGTGGCGGTCGCAAGCGCGGGCCAGGTCGGCGCGCGCGCTGTGTTTCAGGAATGCCTCGACCGACGCGCCCGGCGGGCGGCCCGACGGCACCAGCAGCGCCCCCGCGGCGACGCGCGGCGCGCGCACCGCCGCGGGCGTGACGGCAAGGCCCTCGCCGCCCACCGGGACGATGGCCCCGGCGACGACCAGCGCCGGCGGGGGCAGCGCGTCCAGCGCCCGGCGCAACCACCCCTCGCGCGCGCGCAGGAACGCCAGCCCCTCGGCCTGCGGCAGGCGCGCGGGCAGGGTCAGCGTCACGGCATGGTCGGCCCGCGACACCCGCAGCGTGATCCGCCGCGCGCGCGCCGACCGGCGGACCGCCACGGCGATCCCCGCGGCCACCACCACGTCCGTCCCCTGCCCGTCCATGCCGCCCATCCCTGCCTTCCTGCCGCCGCAAACCGCTTTACAGCCCTGACACGCTGTGGCAGGGGACAGCGGATTTACCTGACCTTGTGCGGAAAGAGAACACCATGCCCAAAGAGGAATGGGGCACCAAGCGCCTTTGCCCCCATTGCACCGCGCGGTTTTACGACCTGCAGCGCGACCCGATGACCTGCCCGTCCTGCGGGACCGAATACACCGCCGAAAGCCTGACCACCGCGCGCGGCCGGTCGATGATCGCCGACAAGGCGGCCGCCCGCGCGGCCGAAACCGACGAGGTGATCGACGACGAGGATCTGGACGACGGCAACGAGGCCGGCGATCTGGACGACGATCTGCTGGACGACAACGACGACGACGACGCGGACGTGTCGCTGGACGACATCGCCGACGTGGCCGAACCCGACGACGAGTGATCGCCGGGACGATCCGACCTGAAAGGGGCCCGCCGCGGCCCCTTTTTTCATGCGCACCGGCGGCCGTTTGCAAGCGTTTCGCCCGCACGGGGCGCGGCGCATCCGCCCCCGGACAAAGGTCGCGAGCCCCGCGTTTTTTCCGCTTGCACCCCCCGCCGCCTGCCCCTATACGACCCCCCACGCGGGCGGCGGACTTTGCCTCCCGGACCTCCGGTGGGGCCATAGCTCAGTTGGTAGAGCGCTTGAATGGCATTCAAGAGGTCAGGGGTTCGACTCCCCTTGGCTCCACCATAAGAACCACCCGAAATCGCCATTTTCCCCTGAGAACCTCGCAATCACCGGGATTTCCGGCTTGACGGTAGGCCAAAATCCCGGAACAAATCCCGGAACATTGGCATTCGGGGGGCGACATGGGGATCACGCTCGACCGCGGTTATTATTACTTCGTCAAGCGGGTTCCCAAGCGGTTCGCCCATGTCGATCCACGGCCCAAGGTCAACAAGGCGCTGCATACGGGTTGCCCGCGTGAGGCGAAGCGCGAGGCCGTCGCAGTCGAGGCCGAGTTTCTGGCCTATTGGGATGCGCTCGCCGCCGGCCGGGCCGATGACGCCGCCGCCGCGTTCGACGCCGCCAAGCGGCTCGCGCAGGCGCGTGGCTTCGCCTATCGGTCCGCCGCCGAGCTGGCCGGCGGCCCGGTCGAAGACCTGCTGTCGCGCCTCGAGGCGCTGATCCGCCCCGACGGCACGTTCGCGCCGCTGGTCGAGGCCGCCGCCCTCCTTGGCGCCATCGAGGCGCCGGCGGTCACGATCACGGCCGCGCTTGACGAAATGTTCAAGTTCGCGGCCGTGGATCGCCTGTCGGGCAAGTCCGAGTCGCAGGTCAAGCGGTGGAAGCAACCGCGCGAGCGGGCGGTCGCCTCCTTCGTCAAGGTCTGCGGCGATCTGGCAATGACCGCGATTTCGCGGACGGACGCGCAACGGTTCCGCGACCATTGGGCCGAACGGATCACGGGCGAGGGCTTGGACCGCGGATCGGCAAACAAGGACATTGGGCATCTGTCCGACCTGTTTCGGACATGGGCCGAATATCACGCGCTCGAATTGCCAAATCCGTTTGCGAAACTGCGCTTCAAGGGCGCGACGACGCGGACAAAGGGCGTGCCGTTCACGGCCGAGTTCATCCGCGACACGCTGCTCAAGCCCGGCGCGCTGGCCGGCATGAATGACGAGGCGCGCGACGTCCTGCTCGTGATGGTCAACACGGGCGCCCGGCCGTCCGAAATCTTGGGCTGCGCGCCCGACGCCTTCGCGGTCGCCGCCGGCGTTCCGCATCTGGACATTGCCCGGCAGGTCGCCCGCGTCCTCAAGACGCAAACCGCGCCCCGGCAAATCCCGCTGCTTGGCGTGTCGCTTGCCGCGGCGAAGCGGATCGCGGCCCGCGGCGGGATCAAGCGTTACCTTGACAAGTCCGATAGCTGGTCGGCGACCGTGAACAAGTATCTTGCGGAAAACGGCTTGCGCGAAACTGACGATCATTCCGCCTATAGTCTGCGCCATTCCTTCGAGGACCGGATGACCGAGGCCGGGATTGATGACAGGATCAGGGCAGAACTGATGGGCCACAAATACAAGCGCCCCGACTACGGCCGGGGCGGATCGCTCGAGGTTCGGGCGAAAGCGTTGGCGCTGATCGCGCTTTAACGGCTGTTGAGCGGTTTGCTCTGCCCGTTCTGCTTGCGAAACTGCCGGGGGTAGCGCGGGGTATTCCGTCATAGTCTCGCCATGCAGGACGGATCGGTGCCGAAGGTCCGTCCTGCCGGTCCGTGGCGTTGTCACGGAGTCCGATCCCGCTAGCGCCGACACCGGCGACCAGCCTTGCCGCCTCCCTTCGCGGCGCCCTGCTCCCGATTCCAGCGCGTCAGGGCAAACACCGGCGCAAGCCCTGCGGTCCGGGCGCGGGGTCGCGGCTGCGGGACCATGGTGCCACCTGCGAGGGCGTAGCGCCGAGGCGGGGCGCAATCCGGCCAGCACCCGGCCGGGCGATCAGTTGTGCCGCCCGTCTTCACGGCGACTTGCCCCCGATCCGGTCGCATCCGAACCCGCACCGGGTGCAAGCCCCGCCATCAGGGGGCGGGTAGGGACTGCGGGGCCATGGTGCCAACCGGCGAGGCCATGATGGAGCGATCTCCGGCTTCATCCGCCCCAGCCGACCGCCCGTTGCGTCCGGTGCAAGCCTGCGATGGCTGCCGCCCGTGACGTTTGACAAGCGGAGGCTTGATCGCCCGCGCCTGCCTTCGCCGCTGCCTTCCCCCACGCCCCGCGCCCCAACGGGGCATCAAGGGCAAAATGCCCTCGCGGGGACAATGGCAGGGCAAATCGAGCGTAGAAAGGGCGAAAGCAAACGCGCTTCGCGCGCGGCGAAGCGAAGGGCGGCGACGGCCGAAAGGGCAAAAAGGGCAGAAAAGGGCAGGAAAAACGCCCCAAAGGGCGAAATGCGGCGGCCGAGAGTGTCAAAAAATCGTTTAGTTTCAATGGCCTAGGGCAAAAGGGCATAATTACCAACTTTCATATACCACGTAGAGAAAAAAATACGTGAAAATCGAAACATTTATGAGGGGCGAAGACCGGTTGCCCTTTTGCCCTTTTGCCCTGTCCTCCAAGGATGACGGATGACCGATGACCGCTCGCGGCTTTCCTCGCCCTGCCACGATCCCGCGCCGCAAGGCAGAGCCCCACCATGGCGCCCGCGGCCGCGTTCGCGCGCTCTTTCGCCGAGGCTTGTCGCCAAGGGGCTTCCCATGCGTTCAATGGTCGCGGCTCCGGCCGATCTGGTTTCCAAACTCTTGCTCGCCGGGATTATCGGGGGCTGATCCTTCGCCGGCACGGCGCTGGCGCTGACATCCGGTGCGGCTGATCCCGCCCGCGCCTTCGCCGCGCCTCAATCCGTCGGGTCGGTGGCAAGCGGCCCCGTCGCCCACCCCCGCAACGGGTCCTTCCGGCAAGGTTGCCGCGTGGGTATATTCGCGCCCCGCTCCATTGGACCGCCTCGTGATTTTTTCCTAGCTGCCTGTTGTTGTTTGGGTTGTTGTTCCTTTGCCTGTAGTTGGCACCGCGGCCGGCGGACGATCAGCCTTCCCGCCTGCTTTCGCGGCGACCTGCCGCCGATTCGGTCCCGTCAGAGCAAGCTTAGCGCAAGCCCTGCGGTCAGGATTGCGGGCGCCATGGTGCCACCTGCGGTATTTTCCGCCGCGACGGAACGCCTATCGCATCCCGGTGCAATCCTGCGATTGGGTGGCGCCTGTGGCGTGCGGCAAGCAGGGGCTTGGTCCCGCACCGTCTCCCGTGCCTTCGCCGCCTTGCCGCTGCCCTCGCCCGTCCCGCGCGCCCATACCGGCATCAAGGGCGAAATGCCCGCAAGGACAACGGCAAGGCAGATCGAGCGCGGAAAGGGCGCAAGCGGACGCGCTTCGGGTGCGGTGAAGCGAAGGGTGACGATGGCCGATCCGGTCGGGTCAGGGCAAGCGCCGGTGCAAGCCCTGCGGCGGGTCGCGGGTCCGGGACTGC
>NZ_SDEA01000011.1 GCF_004522155.1 Paracoccus luteus
AATGGAACGGGTAGCCCTCGGGCCGGACGCTTACTGATGAAGTGGGGAGAGCTTCAGTCAAACAAGCGCAAACCCATCGTTCCTATCAGCGGGCCGATGAAGGATGTTCTCGAGCGGCTTCTTGTTTGTCATGGAGATGGATATCTCCTGAGGGCAGGGGGCAAGCCCCTCGCAGAAAGCTCGCGCAACTGGACCCAGATGATGCACCGCTTGGTGCAGCGATCCGAGATCGACAAGAACCTTGCGAAGGGACAGACGGGCGCCAACTGGTATTCCATCAGGCACACCTTCGGCGACTTTCTGGCCGGGCGTGTGCCGGATTTCGCCATATCGGCGGTGATGGGCCACACCTCCATCACGACGTCCGAACGCGACCGCCTTTTCGCCGAAGGCTCGCCCACAACGGAGATCTACAAGCGCCGGCAACTCCAGCCCGTACTGGATGTGGGTGAGGCGTTGGAGGCTGCGTGGTGGCCCGAGATCGTCGCGCGGTCGAAGACCTTAGCGAATGGCTGAGAGGCGATCACAGATACTGCCAGCCGGAGAACACAGCGAGGACGCGCATACCCTGCGCGTCCTCTTTGCTGTCGACATGGAAGCTGGCACATCCGTGGTCACGCCATGGAGGCGTCCGGCGCGAACTGGTATTCGATCCGGCACACCTTCGGGGACTTCCTGGCGGGGCGCGTCGCGGATTTCGCCATCTCCGCTGTGATGGAGCACACCTCTATCACGATTTCCGAACGGGATCGTTTGTTCGCCCGAGGCTCGCCTACAACCGAGATCTACAAGCGCCAGCAGCTTCAGCTCGTTCTGGATGTAGGGGAGGCGCTGGAGGCGGAGTGGTGGCCCGAGATCGTCAAGCGGTGGAACACTTGGCACAGGGCTGACCGACGCGCTCAGCGCGTCGGCGATCAGCCTTCCAGCAGCCTGATCAGCATCCGCCGGTGATGATCCTGCCCGCCGAAGAACACCGCGAGAACGCGCACGACCTGCGCGTCCTCGTTCGTGTCGAAATAGATGATGGCGCGCTCCTTGGTCACGCGCCGCAGGCCGGGCAGGAGACCGTGATCCAGAGTGCCTTGATGCGGGGCGTTGCCAAGCGCGAAGATCGCGTCCTCGATAGCCCTGACGCGCCGCGCCGCCTGCTCGAATGCCCGGTCCGTCGGCTCACCGAAGTCGAGCGCGGCGGCGAGCAGGAAGTCGAAGATCAGCGCCAGATCAAGATCGGCCTCTGCCGATCGCTCAACCGTCCAGGCCAAGGGCCGCCCGTTTCCGTGCCAACATCGCTTCGGTGCGTTTGCGCGCCTCGTCGGCCCCAATGAAAGCGCCCGCGCGTCGCTGTTCCAGCAGGCTGCGCAAAGCGGCCGTGTCGGCCTCGCGCGCGTCGGTTTCTTCGTGGAGAAGGTCGAGCGCACGCTGGACGACGGCGCTGACGCTGGAATACTTCCCCTCGGCGACAAGACTGCGGGCGAAGGCGTCCTGTCGATCCGTTAGGGAGATCGAAGCCTTGACGGTCATCATCGTGAGCCCTTTGCTGGTGCTACCCAGTAGTATTCTGACTCATCCGCGATGACCCTGCAACTGCATCAGTTGGCTGGTGCAGCACTGATGTACAGCCCAAGGAACTGATGCAACTGATGCAGAGTCCAAAAAATTACTTGAAGATCAAAATGATAGATTTGAACTAAGCTCATATGCACGACGTCCAGATCACGCGGGAGTCGCCGAACTATCGGCTGGGGTGATCAAGGTCTCGCAGGTCAGGCAAGCGCGGCCAAAGTCATGCGCCGGATCGGGCGCACCGCCGCGGCGGCGCGTCGCACCCGTTCGGAACGGCGCAACCGACCGCAAGGGCCAGCCCTAGTCCGAGGCGCGCTCCGCGTCGCCATCGCGCGCGTGAGAGTCGCCGTCGCGCGCGTGGCGGATGACTGGCGGGTTTCATGTTGGCGGTTGTCATCCAGCGTCGCCTTCGCGCGCGTGGGAGATGAACAGCGAGACGCTGGAAGATCGGATGAAGGGCCGCGTCGCCTTCGCGCGCGTGGGAGATGATCCCCCTTAGTTGAAAAGCGCCACAACGGCGCGGATCCGCGTCGCCTTCGCGCGCGTGGGAGATGATCCCGCTGTGTCCAGGACGCGGTTGTCGGCCGCCTTGCCGCGCGTCGCCTTCGCGCGCGTGGGAGATGATCCCAGCGCGACGTGTTCCTCACGGGGTTCGGCGCGTCGTCCATCTCGCACGGGACACCATCCGGCATCTTCTGCCGTGCCGAAGGCGGGCCGGCCCCACGGCTTTCGGTCGCTGACCGCGCGCCCACCCGCCGGCTGCAATCGCTGTTCGCCACCTGCCCGACGCGGTATCATCCGCATCATGAGTCTGCGTCAGAGCATCCGATTTTGCGCGTCGGCAGACGGGACACGGATCGCAGTCGCCTCCTGCGGGACCGGGCCGGTGATCCTTCGCGCCGCGCACTGGCTGAGCCATGTGGACTATGACCTGGCAAGCCCGGTCTGGCGCCCGTGGGTTCAGGCGCTGGCGGTGCGGAATCGCTTTGTGCGCTATGATCCGCGGGGCTGCGGCCTGTCCGACCGCTTTGTGGCCGACCTGTCGGTCGATGCCTGGCAGGCCGACCTCGAGGCGGTGGCGGCGACCGTGGACGAGCCGCGCTTTGTGCTGCTGGGCCAGTCGCAGGGCGGGTCGCTGGCCATCACCTATGCCCTGCGTCACCCCGAGCGGGTGTCGCGGCTGGTTCTGGTCAACGCCTATGCGCGCGGCGCGCGGGCGCGGGCGACCAGCGACGCCCAGCTGCTTGAGGCCGAGACGCTGGTGAACTTCATCCGCATCGGCTGGGGCCGCGAGAATCCGGCGTTCTGCCATTTCTTCACCAACCTGTTCATCCCCGGCGGCACGCCCGAGCAGCATCGCTGGTGGGGCGATCTGGAGCGCGAGACCGCAAGCCCCGAGGTGGCGGCGGCCCTGCTGCGGGAAATGCAGGGGATCGACGTCCTGACCCAGGCCGCGCAGCTGCGGTTGCCGACGCTGATCATGCACTGCCGCGGCGACATGCGCGTGCCCTTCGACGAGGGGCGCAGGCTCGCGGCCGTGATCCCCGGCGCGCGGTTCGTGCCGCTGGACAGCGCCAATCACGTGCTGTTGGCGCACGAGCCGGCGTGGAGGATGTTTCACGCCGAGCTGGCGCAGTTTCTGGAACAGGACGGCCCCCCGCAGGCCCGCGCGATGCGCGAGGCGGGGCTGACCCCGGCCGAGACGGACGTCCTGCGGCTTGTCGCCGAGGGGCTGGACAATGCCGCGATCGCGGCGCGGCTGGGCAAAAGCCAGAAGACGGTCAGGAACCAGCTTTCCGTCGTCTTCGACAAGCTTGGCGTGACGACACGCGCGCAGGCGATCGTGATGACGCTGGCCGAATAGCCGATCCGCCCGTCACCGGGACATCTGTCCCATCCGGCGGCCCCTGTTTCCGCCGCCGCGGGACGCCCGTCCCATGCGCGCGGGCGGGGCCGGGCGCACCCTGCCGACAGGGCATCCGGGGGGATGCCGATGACAGGAGGCCGTCATGGCACAGGTTGACGAAGCAAGGCTCAACGATCTTGTGGGCCGGGTTCTGGGCGATCTCGGCGGCGCGGTCAGCGTGCCGCTGGTGCGGATCGGCGACGCGCTGGGGCTGTATCGCGCGCTGGCCGAGATCGGCCCCGCGGACGAGCGCGAGCTGGCGACGGCCGCCGCGTGCGACATCCGCTATATCCGCGAATGGCTGTCCGCGCAGGCGGCGTCCGGCTATGTGACGCACGAGGGCGGCCGCTTTTGGCTGACGCCCGAGCAGGCGATGGTCTTTGCCCAGCCCGACAGCCCCGTGGCGCTGATCGGAGCCTTCGACACCGCCGCGGCGATGATGGAGAACCAGCCCAAGGTGCAGGCGGCCTTCAAGACCGGCAAGGGCGTCGCTTGGGGCGATCAGGCGGGATGCCTGTTCTGCGCAGTGGCCCGCATGTTCCGGCCGGGCTATGTGAACGCGCTGGTGCAGGAATGGCTGCCGGCGCTGGGCGGCGTCGCAGAGCGGCTGTCCCAAGGGGCTAAGGTGGCCGATGTCGGCTGCGGCCACGGCATATCGACCATCCTGATGGCGCAGGCGTTCCCCCGGTCCGAGTTCGTGGGCATCGACTTCCACATGGGTTCGATCGCCGCCGCCACGGCGCACGCCCGCGCGCATCAGGTGGACAACGTCACGTTCGAGGTCGGGCGCGCGCAGGATTTTCCGGGCCGGGACTTTGACCTGGTCACCTGTTTCGACTGCCTGCACGACATGGGCGACCCGCAGGCCGCGGCCAGCCATATCCGCCAGGCGCTGAAGCCCGACGGCACCTGGATGGTGGTCGAACCCGCCGCTGGCGACACGCTGGACGAGAACCTCAACCCGGTCGGGCGGCTTTACTATTCCGCCTCGACGATGATCTGCGTGCCGACATCGCTGGCGCAGGAAACGGGTTTGGCGCTGGGGGCGCAGGCCGGCGAGAGGAAACTGTCCGAAATCATCCGCGCCGGGGGGTTCAGCCACGTTCGCAAGGCCGCCCAGACGCCGCTGAACATGGTGCTTGAGGCGACGTGAGGGGCGGATGGCGGCCGGGTGAGCGGCAGGGGCGGGCCGTGGCTTGCGGCCCGGCGGGTTCAGCCACGTTCGCAAGGCCGCCCGGACGCCGCTGAACATGGTGCTTGAGGCGACGTGAGGGGGCGGATGGCGGCCGGGTGAGCGGCAGGGGCGGGCCGTGGCTTGCCGCGCCAGCGGGTTCAGCCACGTCCGCAAGGCCGCCCGGACGCCGCTGAACATGGTGCTTGAGGCGACGTGAGGGTCGGATGGCGGCCGGGTGAGCGGCAGGGGCGGGCCGTGGCTTGCGGCCCGGCGGACCGGGCCGCGCCAGGCCATCGGCCAACATGCCCGGCCGACGAAACCGATGCGCGGCGTTGGCGTTGACAGGGGAACGCTCCGGCCAGGCTGCAGGCATCGGCGGTGCTGGCCCGTGCGGCCCCGTGCGGCACGGTTCCACCCGCCAGGTCAGCCACCGCCGGGCCGGTTCCCCGGCCTGCACGCCGGTTCGTCCCCGCGCGCCCACGGGCGTCCCACAGCCCACGAGGTGCGCCCATGCCCGGCAGTTTTCCCGATCCGCAGGCCGAACAAGACCCCGACACGCCCCATTACGACGGCCCGGCCGGCGGCTGGGGCTCGCTCGAGGGGCTGGGCCGCGTCCTGCTGGGCGAGCCGCCTTCGGCGGGTGCGCTGAACACGCTGCGCCGCCAGAACAAGCCCGGCGGGCACATGTGCACGTCCTGCGCTTGGGCCAAGCCCGCAAAGCCCCACGTGGCAGAGTTCTGCGAGAACGGGGCCAAGGCCACGATCTGGGATCTGGCGCGGGCCACTTGCGACCCGCAGGTGCTGGCGGACAAGCCCGTCGCCGAACTGGCCGCGCTGAGCGATCACGAGCTGGAGGCGCTGGGCCGGCTGACCCACCCGATGCGCTTCGATCCCGACACCGGCTGCTATGTCCCGACCGGCTGGGACGAAGCGTTCCGCGGCATCGGCGCGGCGCTGCAACGGCTGGACCCGAAATCCGTCGTCTTCTACACCTCGGGTCGGGCCAGCCTTGAAACCTCGTTCATGTGGCAGCTGTTCGCGCGGCTTTACGGCCACAACAACCTGCCCGATTCGTCCAACATGTGCCACGAGACGACCAGCGTGGCGCTGAAGAAGTTCATCGGCTCGCCGGTCGGCACCTGCGTGCTGGACGACTTCGACCACTGCGACATGATGCTGTTTCTTGGCCAGAACACCGGGTCCAGCAGCCCGCGGTTCCTGCACAACATCCAGCGCGCGGTGGAACGGGGCTGCAAGGTCGTGACCCTGAACCCGGTGCGCGAACCGGGCCTGCTGCGGTTCCGCAACCCGCAGCGGGTGACGCAGATGCTGGGCGGATCGACCGAGATCTCGGACCTGTATCTGCAGGTGCGTCCCGGCGGCGACCTGGCGGCGATCCTGGGGCTGATCAAGCACGTGCTGGAACTGGACGCGGCGCAGGGCGGCATCCTGGACCGCGACTTCATCGCCAGCCACACGACCGGGTTCGAGGCGCTGAAAGCGCATGCCGAGGCGACCGGATGGGAGCAGATCGAGGCGCATTCCGGCCTGTCGCGGGACCATCTGCGGCAGGTGGCGGCGATCTATGCGGGGTCAAAGGCGGCGGTCTTCATGTATGGCATGGGGCTGACCCAGCATGTGCACGGCGGCGAGACGCTGGGGATGCTGGTCAATCTGATGCTGCTGCGCGGCAGTATCGGGCGGCTGGGGGCGGGCATCTCGCCGGTGCGGGGGCATTCCAACGTGCAGGGCCAGCGCACTGTCGGCATTTCCGAAAAGCCCGAACTGGTCCCCTTGGACAGGCTGGCCGACCTGTTCGCCTTTGATCCGCCGCGCGACGAGGGGCGGACGACCGTCACCGCTGCCGAAGGGATCATCGACGGGTCCGTGCGCGGGTTTCTGCAACTGGGCGGCAATTTCGCCCACTCGATCCCCGACACCGAACGCGTGCGGCCGCACTGGGCGGGGCTGGACCTTGTGGTGAGCGTGGCGACCAAACTGAACCGCTCGCATCTGTCGCCGGGGCGCGAGACGTGGCTGCTGCCCTGCCTCGTGCGGGCCGAGGAGGACATGCAGGCCAGCGGCGCGCAGACGGTGTCCATCGAGGATTCGCTGTCGCACATCCACGCTTCGCTGGGCAAGAACGCGCCCGCCGCCGACACGCTGCTGTCGGAACCGGCCATCGTGGCGGGCATCGCCAGGGCGACATTGCCCCCGAACGCGCGGGTGCCGTGGGACGACTGGGTGGCCGACTATGCCCGCGTCCGGTCGGTGATCGAGCGGGTGTGGCCCGACCAGTTCGCCGAATACGAGACGCGGATGCGCCAGCCCGGCGGGTTCCACAAGGGCAACAAGGCGCGCGAGCGGATCTGGCAGACCGAAAGCGGCAAGGCCGAGTTCTCGGTCCCTGCGGTCGCGTCGGGCCTTGGCCGCGATCTGCGGGCGGGCGAATACACGCTGGTCACGCTGCGGTCGAACGACCAGTTCAACACCACGATCTATGGCTATGACGACCGGCTGCGCGCGCTGAAGGGCAACCGCATGATCGTCCTGATGAGCCCCGCCGACGTCGCCCGCGCGGGTCTCGCCGAAGGCCAGCAGGTGACGATGATCTGCGCCGAGGATGACGGCCACCACCGCGCCGTCGCCGGGCTGACGGTCACGCCCTATGACCTGCCCGACCGCTGCGTCGCGGCCTATTACCCCGAGGTGAACGCGCTTGTGCCGGTCGGGCTGCACGACCGGATGTCCAAGACCCCGGCCTACAAGGGGACGCCGGTCAGGATCGAGGCGTGAGGCTGTGCGGCCGTCAACCTAGTGGACCGGCGTTCCGACGTCGTCCGGTCCCTGCGACAGCGACTTGACGATGGCGGTCAGGGGCGCGCCGGGCGCCACCTGCAACTGCCCGGCGGACCGGAGGGTGATGCGCGACAACAGCGGGCCTGCGGGCGTGGACAGGCGGACCAGCACGCTGCCGCCATCCTCGCGCAGGCTTTCGACGGTGCCGGGCAGGATGTTCAGCGCCGACAGGCCCGACGGCTGGCCGCGCGCCAGCATCACGTCCTGCGCGGCGATCCGCAGCCGCAGGCGGTCGCCCGGCTGCGCCGCCAGCGTCGGCAGGAACAGCGCCAGCCCGCCCGCGTCCAGTTCGGTCACGCCGTCCGCGTGATGGCACACGACGCGCGCCGCGATCACCGCGCCCGCGTCGCGGCCGCGTCCGGCGACGGCGGGATCGGCCAGCACCTCGGCCGCCGGTCCGAAGCGCACCAGCCGGCCCGCGTCCAGCATGGCGACGGTGGTGGCGATGCGCGCCACCTCGGCCGGGGAATGGCTGACATACAGCATCGGCACCCGCAGGTCGTCGCGCAGCCGTTCCAGATAGGGCATGATCTCGGCCTTGCGGTCGTCGTCCAGCGCCGACAGCGGCTCGTCCGCCAGGATCAGCCGGGGCGCGGCCAGCAGCGCGCGCCCGATGGCGACGCGCTGGCGCTCGCCCCCCGACAGCGTCGCGGGCGCGCGGTCCAGCAGCGCGCCGATGCCCAGCATCTCGACGATCGCGGGTTCGGACACCGGGGGCGTGTCGCGGGGCGCGAACCAGCGGCCATAGCGCAGGTTCTGGCGCACGCTCAGATGCGGAAACAGCCGGCCGTCCTGAAAGATCACGCCCAGGCGGCGGCGGTGCGGGGGCACCTGAACGCCCCGCGCCGTGTCGGTCAGCACCCTGCCGTTCACGGCGATGCGCCCGGCGTCCACCCGCAGCAGCCCGGCCACGGCATTCAGCACGGTGGACTTGCCCGACCCCGAGGGGCCGAACAGGACCGTCACGCCGGGGGGCGCGTCGAACGCCACGTCCAGCGTGAAACCGGACAGGCGATGGCGCAGGGCGATGCTGACCGTCATCCGGCGATCCTGCGCGCCAGCCGCCGGGACAGCGCCTCGGACGCGACCAGCGCCGCCATCGCGACGAAAAGCGAGATCGCGACAAGCCGCGCCGCCGACGCCTCGCCCCCCGGCACCTGCAGGAACGCATAGATGGCCGAGGGCAGCGTCTGTGTCTGGCCGGGGATGTTGGACACGAATGTGATGGTGGCGCCGAACTCGCCCATCGCCTTGGCGAAGGCGAGAATCGCGCCGGCGATCACGCCGGGCAGGATCAGCGGCAGCGTGACGGTGACCCAGACCCAGGGCGCCGGCGCGCCCAGGCTGCCCGCGGCCTGTTCCAGCCTTGGGTCCACCGCCTCAATCGACAGGCGGATTGCCCGCACCATCAGCGGGAACGCCATGACGGCCGCCGCCAGCACCGCGCCGGTCCAGCGAAAGGCCAGCACGATCCCGAACCACTGGTCCAGGTGCTGACCCACCCAGCCGCGCCGCCCGAAGGTCAGCAGCAGCAGATAGCCGGTGACGACCGGCGGCATCACCAGCGGCAGGTGGACCAGTCCGTTCAGCACCGCATGCCCGCGAAACCGCCAGCGCGCCAGCGCGTGCGCGACGAACAGCGCCAGCGGCAGGCTGGCCAGCGTGGCCCAGAACGCCACGCGAAGCGACAGCCGCAGCGCGTCCCATTCCTGCGGGGTCAGCCATGCGGCCACGCGCGAACCCCCTCAGTTCACGACCGCGAATCCGTTCGCCTCGAACACGGCATCCGCCTCGGGCGCGGTCAGGGCGTCAAGAAAGGCCCGGTCGGCGTCGTCCTGCGCCGATTTCAGCAGCGCCACGGGATAGGTGATCAGCTCGTGCGTGTCCGCCGGGAAAACGCCCACGACGCGGACCCCCGGCTCGGCCGCGGCGTCGGTCGCGTAGACGATGCCATAGGGCGCCTCGCCGGTCGAGACCAGCGCCAGCGCCGCCCGCACGTTGTCGGCCTGCGCGACCGAAGGGGCGACGCCGTCCCACAGCCCCAGCGCGGTCAGCGCGGCCTTGCCGTATTGCCCGGCGGGGACGGCATCGACCATCGCCATCGCCAGCTTGCCGCCGTCCAGCAGGGCGGGCAGGTCGGTGTCCGGGGTCAGGTCCACCGGCTGGGCCGCCGGGTCGGCGGCGATCAGCACCAGCGTGTTGCCCAGCAGGTCGGCGCGGGTGCCGTCCACGACCTCGCCGCCCTGTTCCACCTGATCCATCCACTCGACCGAGGCCGAGATGAAGACGTCGGCGGGCGCGCCCTGCAGGATCTGCTGGGCCAATGCGTTCGAACCCGCATAGCTGACCGTGACGGTGTGTCCGGTCGCCTGCCGGAAATCGGCCGCGACCGCGTCCAGCGCGGTTTTCAGCGAGGCGGCGGCAAAGACCACGACCTCGTCCGCCGCGGCGGGAACGGCCAGCGCCGCCACAAGGGCTGCTGCGGCGGACGTCTGGGCAAGGCGGAACGGCATGGCGGCATCCTCGCAAGCGGTTATGTCCGGCCGAACATAACCGCCGCCGGGTCAGGGGCAACCGCTATCTTTCGCCCGGGCCGTCCGCCAGCAGGTCGCGCAGCGCGGCGATGCGGTCGGCGTTGGCGTCGCGCGACGCCGCCTCGATCTGGCGATACAGCGCCAGCACGCGCCGCCCGGTGTCGGTCAGCGCCGCGCCGCCGCCGCCCGCGCCGCCGCGCACGCTGTCGACCAGCGGATCGCGGAACATGGCGTTCATCGCCTCGACCAGCAGCCAGGCGCGCTTATAGCTCATCCCCAGTCCGCGCCCCGCCGCGGTGATCGAGCCGGTGGCCGCGATCCCGTCCAGCAGCGCCGCCTTGCCGGGGCCGATCATCCCGGTGTCGGACAGGTAAAGCCGCAGGAACAGTTCGGGGTGCAGGTTGCTCATCGCGCATGGTTCGTCCGGCGCGGGACAAACTGCAAGCGGGCGGCGGGACGGCACGGCGGATCGGCGAAGGCGCACAGCGTGGCGGAATGACGCGCATCCGCGGCCACGGCCGCGATATTGACCCAAATCAAGGTAACCCCGCCCCGCATTGCTTTACGTCAGCGTCATGCGCGTGATGGTCCGACCCGTTCCAGCCCTTGCGCCGGCCCTGCGGCTGGCCCGTCGCGATGGCCCGGCTGTCGCCCATCGGTTCGCCCGCCCGCGCATTTCCGAAAAGACCCAAGGCTGATCCGCATGACCGTCCGCCTGCCTGCCCTGATCGCTGCCCTTTTCATCGCGCTGTGCGCGCTGGTGCTGCCCGCGCCGCAAGCGCGCGCGCAGGCGACGGCGGCCGCGCCGTCGCATCTGTCGCAGCTGATCGCCGACCTGAACCCGGCGGAGATCGCGGCGGGCGCGGACAGTTTCGGCCCGATCCGCGCCGACCTGCCGGTGGCGCCGGTCATGGGCGGCGGCCAGCAGCTTGGCTGGGTCTGGATCACGTCGGATTTCGTGGGCACGACCGGGTATTCCGGCAAGCCCATCCACACGGCGGTCGCCGTGGACGCCGATGCCCGCGTGCTGGGCGTCAGGCTGGTCAAGCATTCCGAACCCATCGTGCTGATCGGCATCCCCGAGGCCAAGATCCAGGCGATGGCGGCCGACTACGTCGGCATGGACCTTGCGGCCGAGGCGCAGGCGGGCGGGTCGGCGCACGAGCTGAACATCATTTCCGGCGCGACCGTCACGATCATGGTGATCGACGATTCCGTCGTGCGGTCGGGCCTGCATGTCGCGCGGGCGCTGGGGCTGGGCGGCCTGGGCGCGGCGCCCGCCGCCGCAGCGACGGGACCGGCGGTCGAACTGGACCCCGACGCCACCGCCCCCGCCGACTGGGACACGCTGGAAGGCGACGGCACGGTGCGCCGCCTGCTGCTGGACGTGGGCACCGTCAACGAGACATTCGCCAACCACGCCGACACGCGCGCCCGGGAACGCCCGCTGACGGAACCGGCGGACACGACCTTCATCGACATGCGCGTGGCGCTGGTCAGCCATCCGGCGATCGGCCGCGCGCTGCTGGGCGACGCCGAATACGAGAACCTGAAAACCTGGCTGCAACCGGGCGAGCAGGCGATCATGGTGCTGGGCAACGGCCTTTATTCATTCAAAGGGTCGGGCTATGTGCGCGGCGGCATCTTCGACCGCATCCAGCTGACGCAGGGCGACGCCTCGGTCCGGTTCCGCGACCGCCAGCACCGGCGGGTCAACGCGCTGGCGGCCGAAGGCGCCCCGGCCTTCACCGAAAAGGATCTGTTCAAGATCCCGGCCGACGCGGGGTTCGACCCGGCCCAGCCGTTCCGCCTGCAGCTGCTGGTCTATCGGGCGGTCGCGGCCATCGACAAGGCGTTCACCACCTTTGACATGGAATACCGCCTGCCGGACCAGTATCTGCGCGCGGTCCCGCAGCCCGCCGCCCCCGCCGACGAGGCCGTCGCCGCCCAGACCGCGCCCGCCTCCGGTGCCGCCGCGCCGCAGCCGGGCCAGCCGATGGCGGCGGGCGTCCCCACTGCCGCCGCGCCCCCGGCCGTCGTGATGTCGCAGGCCGCCGCCGCCGAAAGCGAGGCGCAGGCCCAGCTGTGGCGCCGCATCTGGGAGGCGAAGACCGCCCAGATCACCGGGCTGCTGGTGATGCTGGGGGTGCTGACGCTGGCCTTTTTCTTCCAGGACTTCCTGGCCCGGTCGGCGCGCGCGGTGGCCGTCTTCCGCTATGCGTTCCTGACCGTCACGCTGGTCTGGCTGGGCTGGATGATGAACGCGCAGCTGTCGGTCGTGAACATCCTGGCGCTGTTCAACAGCCTGACCAGCGGCTTTTCGTGGCAGGCGTTCCTGCTGGACCCGATGACCTTCATCCTGTGGTTCGCGGTCGCCGCCGCGCTGATCTTCTGGGGGCGGGGCGCCTATTGCGGCTGGCTGTGCCCCTTTGGCGCGCTGCAGGAGCTGACCAACCACGCCGCCCGCAAGCTGGGCGTGCCGCAATGGCGGCTGCCGTGGGGTCTGCACGAACGGCTGTGGCCGGTGAAATACATGATCTTCCTGGGCCTGTTCGCGGTGTCGCTGATGTCGCTGGACCGGGCCGAGCATCTGGCCGAGGTCGAGCCGTTCAAGACCGCGATCATCCTGAACTTCATCCGCGAATGGCCGTTCGTGCTTTACGCCGTGTCGCTGCTGGTGATCGGGCTGTTCGTCGAGCGTTTCTATTGCCGCTATCTGTGCCCGCTGGGCGCGGGGCTGGCGATCCCGGCGCGCATCCGCATGTTCGACTGGCTGAAACGCTATCGGGAATGCGGCAGCCCCTGCCAGACCTGCGGAGTCGAATGCCCGGTGCAGGCGATCCATCCGACCGGGCAGATCAACCCGAACGAATGCGTCAACTGCATGCACTGTCAGGTGCTGTATCACAGCAAGGAAAAATGCCCGGTCGTGCAGCGCACGCTGAAACGCCGGGAAACCGCTTCGGCCGGCGCACCGGCGCTGGACCGGATTCTGAACCATCCCAACATCAAGGCGAAGGGGAACTGAGATGAGCGAGAACGGTGGCATCAGCCGGCGCGGCCTGCTGGGCGCAACGGCCACGGTGGGCGGCTTTGCCGCCCTGGGCGGGGCCGGCGCGGCGCGGCTTGGCCTGATGGGCGGCGCGGGCGCCGCGGCGCTGACCGTGGGTGCGGCACCTGCCGCGGCGCAGGCCGCCCCGGCCGAGGGCGCGGCCCCCTGGCATCTCAAGCCGGGCGAGCTGGACACCTATTACGGGTTCTGGTCGTCCGGCCAGACCGGCGAGATGCGCATCCTGGGCATCCCCTCCATGCGCGAGCTGATGCGGGTGCCGGTGTTCAACCGCTGTTCGGCGACGGGCTGGGGCCAGACCAACGAGTCGCTGAAGATCCTGACCGAGAGCATGACCGACAAGACGCGGAACTATCTGGCCGCGCAGGGCAAGAAGGTCCACGACAACGGCGACCTGCACCACGTCCACATGAGCTATACCGACGGCACCTATGACGGCCGGTTCCTGTTCATGAACGACAAGGCCAACACCCGCGTCGCCCGCGTCCGCTGCGACGTGATGAAATGCGACAAGATCCTCGAGATCCCGAACGCCAAGGCCATCCACGGCCTGCGCCTGCAGAAGGTGCCGCGCACCAACTATATCTTCGCCAACGGCGAGGACGAGGCGCCGCTGGTCAACGACGGCACGGTTCTGGACGACAAGTCGAAATACGTGAACCTGTTCAGCGCCATCAACGCCGACGAGATGACCGTCGCATGGCAGGTCATCGTGTCCGGCAACCTGGACAACTGCGAGGCCGACTATGACGGCAAATATGCCTTCTCGACGTCCTACAACTCGGAAATGGGCGTCACCTCGGCCGAGATGATGGAGGCCGAGCTGGACCACGTCGTCGTGTTCAACATCGCCAACATCGAGGCGGGCATCGCGGCCGGCGACTTTCAGGAGCTGAACGGCGTCAAGGTGCTGGACGGGCGCAAGGAAAACGCGGCGAAGAAATACACCCGCTATATCCCGGTCCCGCAGAACCCCCACGGCTGCAACATGGCCCCCGACAAGGTGCATCTGTGCGTCGCGGGCAAGCTGTCGCCGACCGTGTCGGTGCTGGACGTGACCCGCTTTGACGCGATCTTCGAGGATCAGGCCGAACCGGCATCGGCGATCGTGGCGCAGCCCGAACTGGGCCTCGGCCCGCTGCACACCGCCTTTGACGGCAAGGGCAACGCCTTCACCACGCTGTTCCTGGACAGCCAGGTGGTGAAATGGAACATCGCCGACGCCGTGCGCGCCCATGCGGGCGAGGCGGTGGACCCGATCATCGAAAAGATCGACGTCCATTATCAGCCGGGCCACCTGAAATCCTCGATGGGCGAGACGCTCGAGGCGGACGGCCGCTGGCTGGTGTGCCTGTCCAAGTTCTCGAAGGACCGCTTCCTGAACGTGGGTCCGCTGAAGCCCGAAAACGACCAGCTGATCGACATCTCGGGCGACAAGATGGTGCTGGTCCACGACGGCCCCAACTTTGCCGAACCCCACGACGCGATTGCCGTCACCGCATCGAAGATGAGCAACATCAAATCGGTGTGGGACCGCAACGACCCGATGTGGGCCGACACCCGCAAGCAGGCCGAGGCCGACGGCATCGACCTGGACAGCTGGGCCGACACGGTGATCCGCGACGGCAACAAGGTCCGCGTCTACATGTCCAGCCAGGCGCCCAACTTCTCGCTGGAGCAGTTCACGGTCCAGCAGGGCGACGAGGTCACGGTCATCGTGACCAACCTGGACGATCTGGACGACCTGACGCACGGGTTCACGATGGGCAACCACGGCGTCGCGTTCGAGATCGGGCCGCAGGCCACGGCCTCCGTCACCTTTGTCGCGGCGCAGCCGGGGGTCTACTGGTATTACTGCCAGTGGTTCTGCCACGCCCTGCACATGGAGATGCGCGGCCGCATGTTCGTCGAGCCGAAGGCGGCCTGACCCATGCGCGCAGCCCTCGCCCTTGTGCTGACCCTCGCGCTGCTGCCCGGCCTTGCCGCGGCGGCGGAACGGCGGGTGCCGGCCGGGGGCGGGGCGCTGGCCGCGGCCGTCGCTGCGGCCGCGCCGGGCGACGTGCTGCTGCTGGAGGCGGGCCTGCACCGGGGGCCGGTCCTGCTGGACAAGCCCCTGACGCTGGACGGGCAGGACCGGCAGGCCCGCATCGACGGCGGGGGCCACGGCAGCGTCGTCACCATCACCGGCGAGGGCGCGGTCGTCCGCGGCCTCGTCATCACCGGGTCGGGGTCCGAACACGCGACCATCGATTCGGGCGTGCAGATCGCCAAGACCTCGAAAGGCGCGCTGGTCGAAGGCAACGAGATCACCGGCAACCTGTTCGGGGTGGACGCCCACGGGTCGCACGACACCGTCATCCGCGGCAACCGCATCGAGGGGCGGCAGGACGCGCGCATGAACGACCGCGGCAACGGGGTCTATTCCTGGAACACCCGCGGGCTGGTGGTCGAGGGCAACGACATCAGCTTTGGCCGCGACGGGATCTTTGTCATCCTGTCGCGCAAGGCGGCGTTCCGCGACAACCGGTTCACGCAGGTGCGCTTTGCCGTCCACTACATGAACACCCACGACAGCGAGATTTCCGGCAACGTCTCGATCGGCAATCACCTGGGCTTTGCGCTGATGTATTCCGACCGGCTGACGATCCGCGGCAACACCAGCCTGGCCGACGCCAGACAGGGCTTGATGCTGAACTATGCCAACAGTTCGGACATCGACGGCAACCTGGTGGTGGGCGCCGAGAAATGCGTGTTCATCTATAACGCCCACAAGAACCTGCTGGCCGGCAACCGCTTCGAGGGCTGCGACATCGGCATCCATTTCACCGCCGGGTCGGAACGCAACGCGATCACCGGCAACGCATTTCTGGGCAACCGCACGCAGGTCAAATACGTCGGCACCCGCGACGTGGAATGGAGCGTGGAGGGCCGCGGCAACTATTGGTCCGACCATCCCGCGTTCGACCTGAACGGCGATGCTGTCGCCGACAGCGCGTTCCGCCCCAACGACCTGATGGACCACATCCTGTGGTCGCAGCCCGCCGCCGCGCTGCTGACCGGGTCGCCCGTCGTGCAGCTGATCCGGTGGAGCCAGTCGAGCTTTCCCGCAACCCTGCCCGGCGGCGTGCTGGACAGCCACCCGATGATGGCGCCGATCGCCATCGCCCCCGATCCCGAAGACACCGCGCTTGCCGCCACGGCACTGGCCCGGCGCGCGGCGGAAGGAACCCAGAATGAACAGTTTGATCCTCTCGCGGCTCACTAGGCGCTTTGGCGCGGTGGCCGCGCTGGACGAGGTGAGCCTGTCGGTCGCGCCGGGCGAGCGTGTGGCCCTGCTGGGCCACAACGGCGCGGGCAAGTCCACGCTGATGAAGATCGTGCTGGGGCTGATCCCGCTGACCTCGGGGCAGGTGCAGGTGCTGGGCGCGCCCCCCGGCAGCCCGGCGGCGCGGGCGGGCACCGCCTATCTGCCCGAAAACGTCGCGTTCCACCCGGCGCTGACCGGGCGCGAACAGATCCGCGCCTATCTGGCGCTGCGGGGCCAGCCGCGCGGGCTGGCGGGCGACCTGCTGGCCCGCGTGGGCCTTGCCGACGCCGCCGACCGCCGCATCGGCACGTATTCCAAGGGGATGCGCCAGCGCGTGGGCCTTGCGCAGGCGCTGATCGGCCAGCCGCGCCTGCTGGTGCTGGACGAGCCGACCAGCGGCCTCGACCCGGTGTCGCGGCGCGAGTTCTATGCCCTGCTGGACGAACTGGCCGCGACCGGCGCGTCGATCCTGCTGAGTTCCCACGCCCTGACCGAGGTCGAGGCGCGCACCGACCGCATGGTGATCCTGTCGCATGGGCGCGTCGTGGCGCAGGGCACGATGGCCGACCTGCGGGCCGAGGCGGCGCTGCCCGTCACCTTCGCGCTGCTGCCCGCGCCGGGCCGGGCCGAGGCGCTGGCCCGCGCCTTCCCCGACGCGGCGTCGGACGGCGGCGCGCTGCGCCTGTCGGTGCCGCAGTCGGGCAAGATCGCGGCGCTGGCCCGGGTGGCGGCGGCGCAGGCGCTGCTGGCCGACGTGGACATCGTGCCCCCCAGCCTTGAGGACATCTACAGCCGCATCAGCCGCCGCGACCTGCCCGCCGGACCGGGCGCCAGCGCCGCCGCCGATGGGCGCCAACCCCTGAGGGAGGCCGCCGAATGAGCCGCATCCTTGCCCTTGCCGCGGCCGAGCTGCGGATCGCCGCCCGCAACCGCTGGGTCGTCATCGCCGTCGCCATGATGGCGCTGTTCTCGCTGGCGCTGGCCGCCGCGGGGTCCGCGCCCACCGGGGCGCTGGGGGCCGACCGGCTGTCGGTCGTCGTCGCCTCGCTGACCAGCCTTGCGGTCTATCTCGTGCCGCTGGTCGCGCTGCTGATGTCGTTCGACGCGGTGGCCGGAGAGGTCGAGCGCGGCACGCTGCCGTTGCTGCTGACCTATCCGGTCAGCCGCGCGCAGGTGCTGGCGGGCAAGTTCGTGGCCCATCTGGCGATCCTGACGCTGGCCATCGCGGTCGGCTATGGGCTGGCGGCGGGTGCCGCGCTGCTGGTCGATCCGATGGCCGGGCGGGGCATTCCGGCGCTGTTCCGGCTGGGCTGGACCTCGGTCCTGCTGGGCGCAAGCTTCCTTGGCGCGGGCTATCTGGCGTCGTCGCTGGCGCGCAGGCCGTCCGGCGCGGCGGGGATGGCCATCGGCATCTGGCTGGTCGCGGTGGTGCTGTATGACCTGGCACTGCTGGGCCTGATCGTGTCGCGGGGGGGCGAGGCGCTGGGCGCGGCGCTGCCCGCAGCCCTGCTGGCCAACGCCGCCGACGCGTTCCGCCTGTATAACCTGGGCGCCAGCGGGGCGACGGCGGCGGCGTCCGGCATCGGCGGGGCGGCGGCGGCGATCCCCGGCTGGCAGGCGCTGACCTCGCTGTCGCTGTGGCCGCTGGGCATGCTGGCGCTGGCCGTGGCCGCGTTCCGCCGGGTGACGCCATGAGGGGCGCCCTTGCCACGCTGCTGCTGGTGGCGGCACTGGCCGGGTGCCGGGACGAGGCGGCGGCCCGCCCCGAACCCGTCGCCATGACCGCCGAATCCGTGGGCCATTTCTGCCAGATGAACCTGCTGGAACACCCCGGCCCCAAGGCACAGGTCCACCTGCGCGGCATGCCGCACCCGCTGTTCTTCAGCCAGGCGCGCGACGCCGTGGCGTTCCGCCTGCTGCCCGAACAGGACGGCGAGATCGCCGCGATCTATGTCAGCGACATGGCGGTGGCGCCCTGGGACGATCCCGGCCCGTCGAACTGGATCGCCGCCGAGGATGCGTTCTATGTCACCGGCTCGCGGCAGGCGGGCGGCATGGGCACGCCCGAGCTGATCCCCTTTGGCACCCGGGACGCCGCGCAGGCCTTTGTCGCGGCGAACGGCGGCGAGGTTCGGCGGCTGGACGACATCCCGGCCGAGCTGGTGCTGGCCGCGGACAGCCGGCCCGGCCCCGCGGCGGCCGACGACGATGCGGATTTCGCCGCACGCCTCAAGGCGCTGTCCGCGACCCGACCCGAGGAGAAGACGCCATGACCGTCACCCGCCGCCGTTTCCTCACCATCGCCTCGGCCGCGGCACTGGTGCCGCTGGCCGGGCGCGCGGCGCCGGCCGCGCCCGTCACGCAATGGCGCGGCGTGGCGCTGGGGGCCGAGGCGCGGCTGATCCTGGCCCACCCCGACGCCGACCGCATGGTCGCCGCCGCGCTGGACGAGCTGGCCCGGCTGGAGGCGATCTTCAGCCTGTATCGGCCGGGGTCGGAGCTGATGCGCCTGAACCAAGCCGGCGCGCTGGACGCCCCGTCGGCCGAGATGGTCGAGTTGCTGAGCCTTGCCGGGCTGGTCCATCGCGCAACGGGCGGCCGGTTCGACCCGACGATCCAGCCGCTGTGGGCGGCCTATGCGCAGGCCGGGGCGGCCGGGCGCGCGCCGACCGCGGCCGACCGCGCGGCCGCGCTGGCCCGCACCGGCTGGGAGGGCGTCGCCCTTGCGCCCGGGCGCGTGGCGCTGGACCGGCCGGGCATGGCGCTGACGCTGAACGGGATCGCGCAGGGCTATGTCACCGACCGCGTGTCCGCCCGGCTGACCGGAATGGGCATGACCGACCTGATGTGCGCGATGGGCGAGATCGCCGCCACAGGCCACGCGCCGGACGGGGGGGACTGGCCGGTCACGCTGACCAACGGCCGCGCCGTCCCGCTGCGGGGGCGGGCGCTGGCCAGTTCCGCCCCGCGCGCCACCTGTTTCGACCGGGCGGGCCGGTTGGGCCACATCATCGACCCGCGCAGCGGCTTGCCCTCGGACCGGCCGCTGGCGCTGGTCTCGGTGTCCGCGCCGTCGGCGGCGCTGGCCGACGCGCTGTCGACGGCGGGATGCCTGATGACCCGCCCCGAACTGGACCGCGCCGCCGCCGCATTCGACGGCGTGCGGGTCGAGGCGTTCGATCCCCTGCCAGCCTGACCGGGACCAGCGGGGCGAGGGCGGCCACACGCGCCCGCAGGGACCGGGGACCGCAGGGGCATGGCCTTGGTCCCACGGCCGACGCGGCGGCTGGGCCGTTCGGCAGGCGCGGCCGTGGCCGGGGCAGGGCGCGGCTGCCACCCGTGACGGGAATCACGCGGGCGCGGCGGCCGTCTCCGGCCACTCGCCACGGCGCGATCACCCGTCCTGCGCGGGGGCGGGGATCGTGGCGTCGTCGGATTTGGCGTCCTCGTCCGCGGCCCGCCCGGCCAGCGCCGCCAGCAGGTCGGCGGCGCGCGCGAGCCTTGCGGCCGCGTCCTCGATACCCTCGCGCAACAGGACGCAGTCGTCCTGCGCCTCCAGCCCCTCGGCCGACAGCGTCACGCCGGGCCGGGGATACAGCGCGATGGCGGCTGGCCCCGCGACGACGCGCGCCACGCCTGCCGTGCGGGCGTCGATGCGCATCCGCGCCGTCGCCAGCAGCAGCTGCGCGGCGGGGGGGATCTCGCCGAAACGGTCCTCCAGCTCGGCCGACAGCAGGTCGACGGCGTCCGCCTCGGCCAGCCGGGCCAGCCGCATGTGGACGCCCAGACGCGTGTCCTGATCCGCGATCCAGTCCTCGGGCAGGCGGCCCTGCGCGCCAAGCTGCAGGTCCGGGGTCCAGCGTTCCACCGCCAGGCCCCGCAGCCCTTCCAGCGCCGAGGCCAGCAGCTGTTGATAAAGGTCCACGCCGATCAGCTTCATGTGCCCGGCCTGCGTGTCGCCCAGCAGGTCGCCCGCGCCGCGCAGGTCCAGGTCGCGGGCGCTGATCTCGAACCCCGCGCCCAGCCGGTTCAGCGATTCCAGCGTCTGCAGCCTGCGCATGGTGCGGTCGGGGATGGTCTTGTCCGCCTCGGTCAGCATCAGCATATGGCCGCGCAGGTTGCCGCGGCCGACGCGGCCGCGCAGCTGGTGCAGCTGCGACAGGCCAAAGCGGTCCGCCTTGTGGACGATCATCGTGTTGGCGCGCGGCACGTCCAGCCCGGCCTCGATGATGTTGGTGGCCAGCAGCACGTCGCCGTCGCCGTTGGCAAAGCGGATCATCGCGTCGTCGATCTCGGCCGCGGGCAGCTTGCCATGCGCCTGCAGCACGGTCAGGTCGGGCACCGCCTCGGCCAGCGCGCGGGCCATCGGGTCCATGTCCGCGATCCGGGGCACGACGACAAAGCTTTGCCCCCGCCGGGTGCGTTCCCGCAGCAGGGCGGCGCGCAGGGTGTCGGGGTGAAAGGGCGCGACGCCGGTGCGGATCGGCTGCCGCCGGGTCGGTGGCGTGGCGATGACCGACAGCTGCTGCAGGCCGACCAGCGCGGTCTGCAGCGTGCGCGGGATCGGCGTTGCGGTCAGGGTCAGCACATGGCCCGCCGAAAGGGCGCGCAGCTTGGCCTTGTCGGCGGTGCCGAAGCGCTGTTCCTCGTCGATGATGACCAGCGCAAGGTCGCGGTAGGCCACGCCCTTGGCCGCGACCGCGCTGGTGCCGATGACGATCCGGATCGACCCGTCGGCCAGCCCCGCCTTGACCGCGCGGCGGTCGGCCGCGCCGGTCAGGCGGTGCAGGGCGCCGATGCCGATGCCCAGTTCGGCAAAGCGGCGCTGGAACGTCTCGACGTGCTGGCGCGCCAGAACGGTGGTGGGCGCGGCGAGGGCGACCTGCCGCCCGCTCAGCGCGGCGATGGCGGCGGCGCGCAGGGCGACCTCGGTCTTGCCGAAACCCACGTCGCCGATGACCAGCCGGTCCATCGGCTTGCCGGATGCCAGGTCGTCGCGCACAGCCTCGATCGCGCGGGCCTGGTCGGGCGTCTCGGTGAACGCAAAGCCGGCCGCAAAGCGTTCATAGGCGGCGGGGTCGGCGTCCAGCACCGGGGCCGTCCGCGCGCTGCGGTCGCGGGCCAGGTCGGACAGGCCCCGCGCGGTTTCCGCGATGGCCGCGTCGATGTCGTCCTTGCGCTTGCGCCAGCTCGACCCGTCCAGCCGGTCAAGCGTCACCGCGTCGGGTTCCGCGCCATAGCGCCAGATCAGATGCGCCTGCGCGACCGGCACCAGCCGCACCGCGTCCCCCGCGTGACGCAGGCGGATGGCGTCGCCGGCATCCTCGCCGCCGGGGGCGGGCAGGGGTTCGATGCCCTCGACCACGGCAAGGCCGTGATCCTCGTGGACGACGACGTCGCCGGTGCGGATCTCGGAAATCTCGGTCAAGGCGTTCAGCCCGCCCGCGGCGTCGCCCTCGCGCTGGGCGCGGCTGCCCAGCAGGTCGGCGGCAGCGACCGCAAGCACGCCGCTGCGGACAAAGCCACGGTCGGCGGGCATGGGCAGGGCCAGCACCGCGCCGGGGTCGGCGGCCGTCACCTCGGCCCACGACGCGGCGGGCCGGACCGTCAGGCCAAGCTGCCGGGCCACCCCGCGCGACAGGAACCGCAGGTCGCGCGCGCCGCCCAGCAGCACCAGCCGGTCGCCCGCACGGGCGGCGGCCCGCGCGGCGGCGGCAAAGGCGCGCACGGGCCGGGCGCGTTCGACAAAGCGCGGCGGCGGGCCGCCCGCGCGGTCCAGCGCCAGCGCCTCGTGCCCCGCCAGCGACGCCTGCCAGGCCTTGTCGTCCACCAGCCGCGGGCTTGCGGCGCCGTCGATCTCGCGCCCCAGCTTCAGCGCGGATTGCCGGCGCCGGTCGGCGCGGCGGGACATGACGACGCGCGCGCCGGGCAGGTGGTCCAGCAGGCTGCACGGGCGGTCGCCCAGCGAAGGCTCGACCACCGGCGCGATGGCGCAGCGGTCGATCTCGGCCACGGTGCGCTGGTCGATCAGGTCATAGCTGCGGATTTCGGCGATGCGGTCCTCGTCCACCTCGATGCGGACGGGGGTTTCGGACTGGCCGGGAAAGATGTCCAGCACCTGCCCGCGCAGCGCGACCTCGCCGGGTTCGTCCACGCGGTCATCCTCGGCGTAGCCCAGCGCCTTGACCTGTTCCAGCAGGTCGGCCAGCGCGATCCGCTGCCCCACGGACAGCGTCATCAGGCCGGCCGCCGCATCCGCCGGGGCGGGACAGGACCGCGCCAGCGCCTCGCCGGTCGTGACCAGCACCACAGGGCCGCCGCCCTCGGGGATGCGGGCGCGCAGCGTGGCCAGCGCCGCGTTGCGCGCCCCGATGTTGGCGGGCGAGGCGGGCGCGTCGCGGCCCGCCAGCGCGTCGCTTTCGGGATACAGGACGACCTGCGCCTGCGGGGCGGCGACGGCCAGCGCGCGGGCGACGGCGCGGGCGTCAGTCTCGCTTTCGGCGGCAAGGATGATGTCGCCGCCGGTCAGCGCCTCGGCCAGGGCGGCGGCGGTTTCGGCGTGGCCCATGCGGGCGTCGGGCGCGGATCGGTCCGGGGTTCGGGGCATCTTGGCTTTCGCTGGTCAAGGCGCGGGCAAGGGTGCGCGCCGTTTCCAGACCAGCCATGCGCGCCGTCAAGGCCGCCCGTCCTGTCTGTCGAAACCACGCCGTGCCCCGCTGCTGTGCGCGGTCCAACTGCCCCCGGCGGAAACGGTTCCCGTCGGGCCGTCGGGGGCGATGGGGGGCGGCAGGGCCGCCCCCACCGGCGTCACCAGGCGGTGATGACCGCGCCCTCGTATTTGGTGTCGATGAAAGCCTTGATCTCGGGCGAGTGATAAACCTCGACCAGCTGCTTGACCCAGGGCTGGCCCTCGTCGCCCGCGCGCACGACGATCACGTTGGCATAGGGGCTGTCGGCCTTTTCCATCGCGATGGCGTCGTCCTTGGGCGACAGCCCGGCGGCCAGCGCAAAGTTGGTGTTGATGATCGCCGCGTCCGCGTCCTCAAGCGCGCGGGGCAGTTGCGCCGCGTCCAGTTCCAGGAACTTCAGGTTCCTGGGATTGTCCGCGATGTCCAGCGGCGAGGGCGTGAGGCCGGTTCCTTCCTTCAGCGTCAGCAGCCCGTTGTCCTGCAGCAGCAGCAGCGCGCGCCCGCCGTTGGTGGGGTCGTTCGGAATGGCGACGCTGGCGCCGTCCGCCAGCGCGTCCAGCGACTTCAGCTTGGCGGAATAGACGCCCATCGGGGTGGTGATGGTCTTGGCCACCACGCTCAGCGGAAAGCCGCGGTCCTTGATCTGGTTTTCCAGATAGGGGACGTGCTGAAAGCTGTTGGCGTTCAGGTCGCCGTCGGCCAGCGCCTGGTTCGGCACGACATAGTCCGAGAACTCGATGACCTCGATGTTCAGGCCCTTGGGTTCGGCCAGCTTCGCGACCTCTTCCATGATCTCGGCATGCTCGCCCGGCGTGACGCCGACCTTGATGTCCTCGGCGCTGGCAAGGCTTGCGGTCAGCGCCAGTGCGGCGGCGCTTAGGGTCAACAGACGGCGCATGGTGGGTTCCTTTCTGCGTGGTGTCATTTGCGGCGGCGGGGGGCGCGCTTGTCCAGCCGGGCGGCGATGCCCTCGCCGATCAGCTGGACCAGCTGGACCAGCACGATCAGCACGACGACGACGGCCAGCATGACCGCGGGCATGAACCGCTGATAGCCATAGCGGATGCCCAGGTCGCCCAGACCCTCGCCGCCGACCGCGCCGACCATCGCGGAATAGCCGATCAGGCTGACCACGGCCAGCGTCAGGCCCAGGGTGATGCCGGGCAGCGCCTCGGGCAGCAGCACCTTGCGCACCACCTGCCAGGGGGATGCGCCCATCGCGCGTGCGGCCTCGATCAGCCCGGCGTCCAGTTCCCGGATCGAGGTTTCGACCAGCCGCGCGATGAAGGGCGCGGCGGCGATGGTCAGCGGCACGATGGCGGCGGTGGTCCCGATGGACGTGCCGACCAGCGCGCGGGTAAAGGGGATGATCGCCACCACGAGGATGATGAACGGGACCGACCGCGCGGCGTTCACGATCAGCCCCAGCGCGGCGTTGGCGGCTGGCGCCGCCAGCAGCTCGCCCCGGCGCGAGGTCGCGAGGAACACCCCCAGCGGCAGCCCGATCAGCGTCCCCAGGATCGCCGAGGCGGCCACCATGTAGAGCGTCTGCCCCGTGGCCTCTGCGATCAGCAGCATCAGCTCAGGCGACATAGCCCAGCACCCTGGTCATCATGCCGTGTTCCTCAAGCGTGGCGGCGGCCTGCGGGGCGCGGTCGGCGTCCAGCGCCACCAGCAGGTTGCCGAAGGGGCGGGGGCCGATCTCCTCGATGGCGCCGGCCAGGATGTTGACGTCCAGCCCCAGGTCGCGGGTCAGCCGCGACAGCATGGGTTCGGTCGCATGATCGCCGATGAACGTCACCTGCATGACTGCCTGTGCGGGGCCGGGGGCGCGTTCGGGGGTGATGCGCCCGGCGACGAAACCCGGCAGCGCGACGGTGGTGATCCCGGCCAGGAACGACCGCGTGACCGGATGCGCGGGGTTGGAGAAGACCCGATAGGTCTCGCCCGCCTCGACGATGCGGCCGGCATCGATCACGGCGACATGGGTGCAGATCTGGCGCACCACGGCCATCTCGTGCGTGATCAGCAGGATGGTCAGCCCCAGCCGCGCGTTGATGTCCGACAGCAGGCCGAGGACGGACCGGGTGGTTTCGGGGTCAAGGGCGCTGGTCGCCTCGTCCGACAGCAGGACGCGCGGCCCCGTGGCCAGCGCGCGGGCGATGCCGACGCGCTGTTTCTGGCCGCCTGACAGTTCCGCCGGATAGCGGTCGGCCTGTTCGGAAAGGCCGACCAGCCCGACCAACTCGGCCACGCGGGCGGCGACCGCCGGGCCGCGCTGGCCCGCGATCTCCAGCGGCAGGGCGATGTTGCCGCGCACGGTGCGGTTGGACAGCAGGTTGAAGTGCTGGAAGATCATGCCGACGTCCCGGCGGATGCGGCGCAGCCCCGCGCCGCTGGCCCGGCCCACGTCGCGTTCGCCCAGCGTCACGGTGCCGCCGGTCGGGCGTTCCAGACCGTTCGCCATCCGCAGCAGCGTCGATTTCCCCGCGCCGGACCGCCCGATGATGCCGGTGATGGACCCGGCGGGGACGTTCAGCGTCACGTCGTCCAGCGCCGTCACGGCCCTGCCGCCGGGTTGCGGCCAGGTCTTGGTGACGTTCTGGAAGCGGATATCTGTCGCGGCACGCATCAGCGCGGGCATAGACCCCGGTTTCGGGCGGTGCAACCGGCCGGGCGGCCGCAGCGTCGCCCCTTGGCCCCGGCGTCCCGCGACGTTCATGCTTGATCTCGGACCCAGTTCTGGCCGAGTTCGTGCGCGCACCCCCATGCGGAGCCGACGATGACCGACAGCCTTGGCCACGTGCTGATCTCCTCGATGAAGGACGAGGGGCCTTATGTGCTGGAGTTCGTGGCCCATCACCGCGTTCTGGGGTTCGACCGGATCTTCATCGCCTCGAACGACTGCCGCGACGGCACCGACGCGGTGCTGGACGCGCTGGCGGGGGCGGGGGCCATCGGGCACACCCGCAACGTGCTGGAACCGGGCGACATTCCGCAGCACAAGGGCTATGCGCGGATGCGCGCCGAACACGGGCTGGACCGCGCCGACTGGCTGATGGTGCTGGACGCAGACGAGTTCCTGCAGGTCACGACCGGGCAGGGGCGCGTGCAGGATCTGACCGCCGCCGCGCCGGACGGCACCGACATCATCGCGCTGAACCCGATGACCTTCGGCACGTCCGAGGACGAGGACTGGCGCCCCGGCCGCGTCACGCAGCAGTTCCTGCGCCGCGTGCCCGCCCGCAACCGCGCGAACCGGCCGGTCAAGACCCTGACGCGCGGGCTGAAGCGGTTCCGCACGATCCACAATCATTGCGTCAACGGCTATCGCGGCCAGCTGCCGTTGCAGGTCATGCGGGGCGATGGCGCGCTGTCGGCCATCGCGCCCGGCACGCCGCTGTGGCAGGTGCTGCGCAACGTGGCGCCCGACCAGATCGCGCACGGGCTGGCGCATTACAACCACTATGCCGTCAAGTCGCTGTCGTCGTTCCTGCTGCGCCACGAACGCGGCCGGGGCGCGGTCGCGGTGGGCGAGGGGAACGCGCGCCACACCGAGGATTACTTTGCCCGCATCGCCGGCGCCCGGATCGAGGATCGCAGCATCGACGCCCGCTATGGCGAGGCCGTGGGGGCCGAGATGGCGCGCCTGCGGGCGATCCCCGCGGTCGCCGCCGCCCAGGCCGAGGCCGAACGCCGCTATGCCGGGCTGCTGGCCGCGCTTTAGCCGCCGCCGTGCCTCGACGCGAACCGCGACTGGACGCGATTTTTCAGCCGGTCCCAGCTTTCCGTCATCGGCCAGGCATAGGTCACGCCCTTGATCCCGACATGGCCATAGCGCGCCGACAGCTGCCGGCCCGCGACGCGCGGGGACGCGCCCTGAACCGCCGTCAGATACAGCGCCGCGGCCAGCCCGGTGCGGTCGGCCCCGCCCTCGCAGTGGATCAGCAACGGCTTGGGCGCGCCGGCCATCAGCAGGATCAGCGCCTCGGCCCGCGCCTCGTCCAGGGGGGCGCCCGCCCGGATGGGGAAATCCAGCAGCCGCACGCCGGCGGCGGCGGTCGTCGCGGCCTCGGCGTCATACCAGGGTGTGCCCGGCTGTTCGCCGCGCAGGTTCACGACGCTGCGGATGCCGTGCCGTTCGATCACGCGGACAAGGTCGTCGGCGGGCAGCGTGCCCGACCGGTAAAGCTGCCCCGCGACTACGGTCTGGAAATTGCCGCTGGCGTGCAGCCCGCCGAACCAGCCGACCAGGGCCAGCAGGCCCGCCAGCGCCAGGACGCAGGCCCGTCCCACGATCATCCGCATGGTCGGCCCCCCTGTTGATCCGCCCCGCCGAACATCCGCGGTCCCTGCGGACCCATCGCCGATGCCATCATGCCAGCGATGGCGGCGGGGCGGAACCTGCGGTCGCAGGCGATCTGGCGCACGGGGCATGACGGCCCGGACACGTTCGGGTGACGATGGCAAAGGCGCGCCCTTGCGCCCGCGCCGCGCATTGCCGACCCTGCGGCCGACCAAGGCGACCGAGGACGCGATGACCACGATCTATCACAACCCCCGATGCGGCACGTCGCGCAGCGTGCTGGCGATGCTGCGCGAGGGGGGCGAAACGCCCGAGGTGATCGACTATCTGAAGACCCCGCCGGATCGCGACACCATCCGCCGGTTGGCGGCCGACGCGGGGCTGACGATCCGCCAGGCGCTGCGCGAGCGGGGCACGCCCTATGCCGAACTGGGGCTGGACGATCCGTCGCTGACCGACGACCAGCTGTTTGACGCGGTCGAGGCGCACCCGGTCCTGCTGAACCGGCCCTTTGTCGTGACGGACAGGGGAACGCGGCTGGCCCGCCCGGCCGAGACGGTGTTCGAGATCCTGCGCAACCCGCCCGCCGTGCCCACGGAAAACCGGAACTGAGGCCACGCGTCCAACTTCGGCTCTTCTTCACGGGAGACGAGCCGAATCAGGTGCGGGGCGCGGGACGCGGGGCTGCCGCTATTCCGCCGCCCGCGTCGCGCTGTTCGGGGGCAGCGTGTGGTCCACCGTGCGATAGCCGGTCTGGTCGGCCTGCGCCTCGGCGTCGCCGGACAGCGGGTCGGGGCGCATGCGGAACCCGCGCTCAAGCTGGTCGAAAGGCGCGACGGGATAATCGCCCGAAAAACACGCATCGCAGTATTGCGGACAGGCGTTGTTGCGCCCGCGAGGCTCGCCCACGGCGCGATAAAGCCCGTCCAGAGACACGAAGGACAGGCTGTCCACGCCGATCCAGTCGCGCATCTCGGCCGGGGTCATGTTCGCGGCCAGCAGCTTGTCGCGGTCGGGCGTGTCCACGCCATAGAAACAGGGCCAGGCGGTCGGCGGGGACGCGATGCGGAAATGCACCTCGGCCGCGCCCGCGTCCAGGATCATGTCCTTGATCTTGCGGCTGGTGGTGCCGCGCACGACCGAATCGTCGACCAGCACCACGCGCTTGCCGCGCACCAGCGCGCGGTTGACGTTCAGCTTCAGCCGCACGCCCATGTTGCGGATCTGCTCGGTCGGTTCGATGAAGGTGCGGCCCATGTACTGGTTGCGGATGATCCCCATCGCATAGGGGATGCCAGATTCCTGCGAATAGCCGATGGCGGCCGGGGTGCCGCTGTCGGGCACCGGGCAGACCAGATCAGCGTCCACCGGGGCCTCGCGGGCCAGCTCCACGCCGATCTGGCGGCGCGTCTCATAGACCGAGCGGCCGCCGATGATCGAATCGGGGCGGCTGAAATAGACGTGTTCAAAGATGCAGAACCGCCCCGTGGACGGGCCGAACGGGCGCGAGCTTTCGATCTGCCCCTTCGAGATCACGACCATCTCGCCCGGCTCGATCTCGCGGATGAACTCGGCCCCCACGATGTCCAGCGCGCAGGTTTCCGACGACAGCACAAAGGCGTCGCCGGGCAGGCGGCCCAGCACCAGCGGGCGCACGCCCAGGGGGTCGCGCACGCCGATCAGCTTGGTGCGGGTCATGGCGATGACGCTGAACGCGCCCTCGACCCGGCGCAGCGCGTCCTTCATCCGCTCGGGGATGTTGCGCTGGATCGACCGCGCCATCAGGTGGATGATGCATTCACTGTCGCTGCCCGACTGGAAGATCGAGCCGCGCTCGATCAGCTCGCGCCGCAGGGCCATGGCGTTGGTGATGTTGCCGTTGTGGGCGATGGCGCAGCCGCCCATCGCGAACTCGCCAAAGAACGGCTGCACGTCGCGGATCGCGGTGTTGGCCTTGGTCCCGGCGGTGGAATAGCGCACATGGCCGATGGCCAGCGGCCCCGGCAGGGTCTCCATCAGCGACGCCTTGGTGAAGTTGTCGCGGACATAGCCGAACCGGTGGGCGCTGTTGAACCCGTGGTCGGGGTGGTGGACGACGATTCCGCCCGCCTCTTGGCCGCGGTGCTGCAGGGCGTGCAGCCCCAGCGCGACAAAGCTGGCGGCGTCGGTCACGCCGATCACGCCGAAGACGCCGCATTCCTCATGCAGGCGGTCCGAATCGAACGGATGGGCAAGGAAAGGCTGCATCGAACGCCTGTCTGTCGCTGGGGGAACGGGGGCTATCTAGGTAGCCCAAGGGCAAAAGTCACGCCCCGGCGCGCAGGCCGGGGCGGAAAACGACATCGCGGCGTCCCGCGGCGGGGATCGGCCGGTCAGTTCGACGCGGGCGCAGGGGTCGCCGCGGCGGGCGGCGCGGTCGGCGCCGGGGCGGCGGCGGTGGCCGGGCAGGACCGCACCAGCTGGTCATAGCGCGCCACGACCCAGCCCGGCGCGTCCTGCGGGATCTGCTGGTCCAGTTGCCCGCTCATCCGCTGGAACACCTGTGCGGACCGCGAATCGTCCACCATCGGGACCGGCTGCGTGGTCATCACCCGGTCATAGACGATAAAGGCCACCGCCACCAAAAGGATGCCGCGCGCCACCCCGAACAGGAACCCCATGCCCTGATCGACGCCCCCCAGCGCGCTGCGCTGCACGACGGACGAGAACAGCGGCGTCAGGATGGAAAACACCACCAGCGCCAGCGCGAAGACGACGGCGAAGCCCGCGATGGTCGCCAGTTCGCAGCTGTCGGCCAGGATTTCGTTCACATAGGGGATCTGCGCGATCAGCGGCCGCATTGCGGCGGCGAAGATGAAGGCCAGGATCGCGGCCCCGATCCAGCCCATGATCGCCAGCGATTCGCGCACGAAGCCGCGCGAATAGGCCAGGATCGCCGACAGGATGATGACGGCCGCCACGATGCCGTCGACAAGGGTAAAGCCGTCCATTCTAACCGCCCTTTTGCGGCTTTCGCCGCAGGTTGGGGGCGGTCATCCGGCCCCGAATGTCTCGCCCGTGAAACTCGTCAGATCGGCGGCGCGGGTCACGCGCATGCCGTCCGTGCCCTCGACCTTCTGGACGGTGGGCAGGATCGCCTGTGAAAAACCAAGTTTCCGCGCCTCTTTCAACCTGTTTTCGGCCTGACCGACCGGGCGCAGCGCGCCGGACAGGCTGACCTCGCCGAAAAACACGGTTTCGGCGGGCAGGGCGTGATCCTCGCGTGCGCTCAGCAGGGCGGCGGCGATGGCCAGGTCGGCAGCGGGTTCGCTGACCCGCATGCCGCCCGCGACATTCAGGAACACGTCCAGCCCCGCAAAGGGCACACCGCAGCGCGCCTCGAGCACGGCGAGGATGGTGCTGACCCGCCCGCCGTCCAGCCCGACCACCGTGCGGCGCGGCGAGGCGAGCGTGGAGGGCGCGACCAGCGCCTGAATCTCGGTCAGCACCGGTCGCGTGCCCTCGATCCCGGCAAAGACGGCGCTGCCGGGGTTCGGCTGGCCGCGTTCGGACAGAAACAGGGCCGAGGGGTTGGCGACCTCGGCCAGCCCGCCCCCGGTCATCTCGAAGACGCCGATCTCTCCGGCCGGGCCGAAGCGGTTCTTGACGGCGCGCAGGATGCGGAACTGGTGGCCGCGCTCGCCCTCGAAATACAGGACCGTATCGACCATGTGCTCGACCACGCGGGGGCCGGCGATCTGGCCGTCCTTGGTGACGTGGCCGACAAGGATGACGGCGACTCCGCTGCGCTTGGCAAAGGTCACAAGCTCGTGCGCGGCGGCCCGGACCTGCCCCACGCTGCCGGGGGCTGCATCGACGGTGTCGGACCACAGCGTCTGGATCGAATCGATCACCGCGACGTCGGGGCGTTCGGTGTCCAGCGTGGTCAGGATGTCGCGCAGCGCGGTTTCCGTCCCCAGCCGCACCGGCGCGTCGGCCAGCCCCAGCCGCCCCGCGCGCATCCGCAGCTGTGCGCCCGCCTCCTCTCCGCTGACATAGACGGCGCGGGCGCCCGCGCGCGCAAAGGCTGCGGCGGCCTGCAGCATCAGCGTGGACTTGCCGATCCCCGGATCGCCGCCGACAAGGATCGCGCTGCCGGGGACCAGCCCGCCGCCCAGCACGCGGTCCAGTTCGGCGATGCCGGAGGCCGACCGGGCGGGCGGCGGCTCGTCGCTGGACAGCCCTGTCAGCGGGATGACCCGGCCGCGCGCCGCGCCAAGGCCACGGCCGGGGCCCTGGGACAGCGGCGCCTCCTCGACGATCGAGTTCCATTCGCCGCAGGCGTCGCAGCGCCCCGACCATTTCCGGTGAGACGCGCCGCAGGCGGTGCAGGTGAAGGCGGTGACGGGCTTGGCCATGATGCGGGCGGTTGTGGCAGAGGTCGGGGGCGGGCCGCAAGACGCGGGGCGCGCTGCCCACGCGGTGGGATACGGTGAAGGAAGAACAGGACCGCCGCCGCGCTCACGCCCTTGTCGCCTTGCCAAGCGCGGCGGCTGCGGCCAGTTTGCCGCGATCCGACGAAAGGCCCCCCGATGGCAAGCCCGCGCCCCTTTGCGCCCTACGAGTTCATGATCGCCTGGCGCTATCTGCGCGCCCGCCGGGCCGAGGGCGGCGTGTCGGTGATGACCTGGATCAGCCTGATCGGGATCGCGCTGGGGGTGATGGCGCTGATCGCCACGCTGGCCGTCCGTTCCGGGTTCCGGGCCGAGTTCGTGGACACCATCCTGGGCGCGAACGCCCACACCACCGTCTATATGCCGCCCAGCTATATCGAGAACGACCTGACCGGGGAAACCTATGCGGTCGCGGGCACCGTCGCGGATTACGATGCCGTGGCTGCGCGCATGGCGGCGCTGCCGGGCGTCACGCGGGCGGATCCGGTGGTCAAGGGACAGGTCATGGCCAGCGCCGGCGACCGTTCGAACGTCGCCGAGGTCTTTGGGATAACCGCGGCGGATCTTGCGGAAATCCCCCGCGTTGCCGATCCGCAGACCGCCGTCGGCGACATCGCGGCCCTTGATCGCGGCGTGGCCATCGGGTCGGGCCTCGCGCGCGAGCTGAACCTGGGCATCGGCGACCGCATCCAGCTGATCTCGCCGCAGGGCGCGCAGACGGCGTTCGGCACCACCCCCCGCGTCGCCGCCTATGAGGTGGTCTATGTCTTTACCGCCGGGCGCTATGACATCGACCGCACCCGCATCTATATGCCGCTGGCCGAGGCGCAGTCCTATTTCAACCGCGAGGGCGTGGTGGACGAGATCCAGGTCTATGTCGCCGACCCGGAACGGGTGGACGACCTGACGCCTGCGCTGATGCAGGCGCTGCCGGGCAGTCTGGTGTGGACGTGGCGCGACAGTTCCGGCAGCTTTCTCAAGGCGTTGGACATCGAGGATGACGTGATGTTCATCATCCTGTCGGTGCTGGTGCTGATCGCGTCGATGAACATCACCTCGGGGCTGATCATGCTGGTCAAGAACAAGGGCCGCGACATCGGCATCCTGCGCACGATGGGGCTGACGCAGGGCGCGGTGCTGCGCGTGTTCTTCCTGTGCGGCGCGTTCACCGGGGTCATCGGCACCATCGCGGGGGTGGTCCTGGGCGTCGCGCTGGCGCTGAACGTCGATCACATCATGGCGGCGGTGAACTGGTTTTCGGGTGGCGGCGCGTGGGATCCGGCGGTGCGCGGCATCTATGAGCTGCCCGCCCAGCTGCGCGGCGTGGACATCGCCCGCGCGGTCGGGCTGTCGTTGGTTCTGTCGTTCGTCGTCACCATCTTTCCCGCCCGGCGCGCCGCGCGGATGAACCCGGTCGAGGCGCTGCGCTATGAATGACGTCCTGCGGATTGAAGGCATCGCCAAGACCTATAACCCCGGCACGCCGGGCGCGGTCCCGGTGCTGCGCGACCTGGACCTGACGGTTGCGCGGGGCGAGGTGGTGGCGCTGGTCGCGCCCAGCGGGGCCGGCAAATCGACGCTGCTGCACATCGCGGGGCTGCTGGACACGCCCGACGCGGGCCGCGTGCTGCTGTCGGGACGCGACATGACCGGCCTTGCCGACCGCCCCCGGACCGAGGCGCGGCGGCGCGAGCTGGGGTTCGTCTATCAGTTCCACCACCTGCTGCCCGAGTTCACGGCGCTGGAAAACGTCGTGCTGCCGCAGCTTGCCGATGGCGTGTCCGAACGCGCCGCGCGCGACCGGGCGCGCGGCCTGCTGGACCGGGTGGGGCTGGCGGCCCGCGCCCGTCACCGTCCCGCCGCGTTGTCGGGCGGCGAACAGCAGCGGGTGGCGTTCTGCCGGGCGCTGGCGAACGAACCTGCGCTGTTGCTGGCCGACGAGCCGACGGGGAACCTTGACCCCGCAACCTCGGACCGGGTGTTCGAGGTGCTGATGGCGCTGGTGCGCGACACCGGCCTGTCGGCGCTGATCGCCACGCACAACATGGACCTGGCGGGCCGCATGGACCGCGTCGTCCGGCTGGACAAGGTGGCGGGCGGGGCTGATCCCGCTAGCGGTTCACGAACCTGAAAAAGCGGCTTTCCTTCCCGTCCTTGGTTTCGTCCTGATACAGGAAGGCAAGGCCGCGATCCTCGAAGGTTTCGAAGAACTCCTCCCAAGGGATTTCCTCCAGCGCGTCGTCGCGTTCGGCAAAGTCGATGCGCAGGATGCCTTCGCCCTCGTCGTCCTGGGTGCCCCTGACGACGGTGGGGATGCCGCCGCGCTGTTCGATCCACTGGCGGATCACGTCATGGTCGGTGGTGGTTTCGCTGGATGACATTCGGCTGCTCCGTGCAAGTCGGCAGGGGACAACGCGGGTGGTCCGCGGCCGTTCCTCAGACGTCGCCGATGGGGGCGCCGCGCCGGGGCCAGCGGTCGATTTCGGCGGCGACCAGCTGCTGCAACTGCCAGACATAGGGGTCGTGCAGGCCGTGCGCCGCCAAAGCCTCTGCGGTGCGGTGCAGGTATTCCGCCCCGGACCCCGCGTGGCCGCAAGCATGGGCCAGCCGCATCGCCTGTTTCTGCACCGGCAGATGCACAAGCGTCTGCCCGACCGTTCCGGCATAAAAGGTCAGCGCCTGCTCGCGCCCCCGGTCAGTGTCCACCGTGATCCAGCAGGCGTTCGCCACCAGCTCATGCGCCACCAGCTCTCGGCGCAGGATGGCGCGCAGCGAATCCTGTTCGGTCCCCGCCGCGATTTCCATCACGAGGCCCGTGCAGCTGCCGCCCGGTTCCAGCGCCAGCATCAGGCCGGGGCAGTCGGGCGAGCCGCGCCAGTGGTTCAGGTGGATGCAGAAACTGCGGTGCCAGTCGGGCGCCGTGGCCAGGCGCGTGGCCCCGACCGCGAACCCCGGATTCCAGATCAGCGAGCCATAGGCGAAGATCGGCACCGGACGCGGGCGGCCTGTGGTCAGCTGATCGGCCAGCGCGTCCAGCTCGTCGTCGGTCAGCAGCGTCCAGCCGGCGTCATAGGGCGGTTCCGCCACCTCGCGGTGGGCGCGGGCGACGTGATCGGGCGTCAGCGCAAGGGCTGCGCGAAAGGGAAGGTCGTCGGTCATGAGAGGTCCAGTTTCGGCCGAACGGACGCCGGGGGCAATGCCGGTCCGGTTTCGGGCTGTGGGTCAGGGTGGATGGCGCCGCCCGGACCTGCCCCGGCCGCGCCACGTTCCACCGGCGCAAGGCGGAGTTGCCGTTCGGCGCCGGGGAACGCCCCGGCCGTGATGCACGACTGCGGGGACGGCATCACTGCACCCGCAACGGCAGGCGGTCGGATAGGCCCAGGCATTACCGCGCCAGTCCGCACCGACCTGCCGCACGGCATGACACCGCAGCAGGTCGCGCGCGGCTACTGCGCGGGCGCCATCCCCAGCGCGCGCGTCCCGGCCGTCCACAGCGGGATGAACACCGCCTTGCTGAGCGGGATCAGCGCGAACCCCAGGACCAGCCCGAAGACGCCGTCGAAATAGGCGGTGACCAGCCAGCGGACGAACCCCTGCGCGGTGCCCAGCGCCTGCGCCGCCCATACGGCCTGATCGTGGATCCACTCATACGGCTGGTGCAGCCCCAGCTCGTGCAGCCCGTGGATGACGATGTTGCCGCCGACCCAGATCATCGCGGCGGTGCCGACGATGGTCAGCATCTTCATGAACCCCGGCATGATCCGCACGATCCAGCGCCCCAGCGCGGCCGACGCGCCGTTGCCGCGGCGCGCCAGCGACAGGCCGACGTCGTCCGCCTTCACGATCAGCCCCACAAAGCCATAGACCGCGACGGTGATCGCCAGCGCGACGAAGAACAGGATGACGGCGCGCATCACGATCCCCTCGGTCGCGGGGATGGTGGACAGGGCGATGGTCATGATCTCGGCCGACAGGATGAAGTCGGTCTTGATCGCGCCCTTGACCTTGGTTTCCTCAAGCTGTCCCGCATCGCCCTTTTCCTGCCCCTCATAGGTGTCATGGTGGGGATGGGGGTTCAGCGCGTGCCAGACCTTTTCGGCCCCCTCGAAACACAGATACGACCCGCCGATCATCAGCAGGGGCGAGATCAGCCAGGGCGCGAACGCCGACAGCAGCAGCGCGATGGGCAGCAGGATCACGACCTTGTTGAAGATCGACCCCTTGGCGATGCGCCACACGATCGGCAGCTCGCGGCTGGCGTCGAAGCCGTGGACGTATTTGGGCGTCACCGCCGCGTCGTCGATGACCGCGCCCGCCGCCTTCATCCCGGCCTTGGCCGACATCCCCGCCACGTCGTCGATCGAGGCCGCCGCCACCTTGGCGATGCCCGCCACGTCGTCGAGAAGTGCAATCAGCCCGCTCATCCCCAGTCCCCTTGCCTTGCCTGCCCGCCAGAACGCGCCAGCGCGGCTGCGGTTCACCGCCTGTCTGCCGTGCCGGCGCGTGGCTTGCAAACGGCGGGGCCGGGGCGGCTGCGGGTTGCACCCCGCCCCGCGATGCGCCATCACAACCCGGATCAGGAAAGGGGCAGGGCATGGCCGATCTGGACCACAACGCGAAACCGACCGAGGACATCGACGTCCGCGACGTCTTCGGCATCGACAGCGACATGAAGGTCAAGGGCTTTGCCGAGCGGACCGAGCGCGTGCCCGACCTGGACCCGACCTACAAGTTCGACCCCGACACCACGCTCGCGATCCTTGCGGGCTTCGCCTATAATCGGCGGGTGATGATCCAGGGCTATCACGGCACCGGAAAATCGACCCATATCGAACAGGTCGCCGCGCGCCTGAACTGGCCCACCGTGCGGGTGAACCTGGACAGCCACGTCAGCCGGATCGACCTGATCGGCAAGGACGCGATCAAGCTGGTCGAGGGCAAGCAGATCACCGTCTTCCACGAGGGCATCCTGCCCTGGGCGCTGCGCAACCCCGCGGCCATCGTCTTCGACGAATACGACGCGGGCCGCGCCGACGTGATGTTCGTGATCCAGCGCGTGCTGGAGGCCGAGGGCAAGCTGACCCTGCTGGACCAGAACGAGGTCATCACGCCGAACCCGTATTTCCGCCTGTTCGCGACCGCGAACACCGTGGGTCTGGGCGACACCACGGGGCTTTACCACGGCACCCAGCAGATCAACCAGGGCCAGATGGACCGCTGGAACCTGGTGGCCACGCTGAACTATCTGTCCCACGACGCCGAAACCGCGATCGTCATCGCCAAGGTGCCCCAATACAACACCGACAAGGGCCGCAAGCTGGTCGCCCAGATGGTGACGTTGGCCGACCTGACGCGCACCGCCTTCATGCAGGGCGATCTGTCCACGGTGATGTCGCCCCGCACGGTGATCAGCTGGGCGCAGAACGCCCGCATCTTCGACAACGTGGGTTACGCCTTCCGGCTGACGTTCCTGAACAAATGCGACGAGCTGGAACGCCAGACGGTTGCCGAGTTCTATCAGCGCCTGTTCGACGAGGAACTGCCGGAGAGCGCCGCGGCGAAGGCGGGGTGATGGATGTTCGCGCAAGCTCCCTAACAGGGGCGGCCGGCGAGCATCTGGTCATGTCGCGGCTGTTGAGCCGTGGTTACATCGCTGCGTTAGCCCCGCAAGGCGTTCTGAATTTCGACATTGTCGTTACCTCGCCGGAAGGGGCGCGTCTTTGCGCCTTTCAGGTTAAGACGAGTTGGGAGAAGGGGAGTGACCGCGGCTGGCATATGCAGGAAAAGCACGAGGCGCTTGTTGCCGACAGCATATTCTACGCGCTTGTCGATCTTGGTAAGAACGCCGACGCGACGCCGACAGTGTATGTCGTTCCGTCGGAAAAGGTGGCGGACGCAGTCAGAACAAGCCATGTTGCCTGGCGGCAAAAATTGGGAAAGAAGGGTCAATCACGCAATGATACAAAGTTTCGTCGACTGAATCTCGACTATACCAAGATTTGCGGATCTGACTTTCCTCTGAAAGCGGGATGGCTTGACCCCTACAGAGAGAATTGGGCGCAGATCGCCAGTTTTTCTCGGCCCGCCCACGAGGCCGAATAAGAGCGGGAATGGGCCGGTCAGCCACTGAGTAACCGGCTCCTCTGCTTACCTCACCCCTCCCGCGCCGCCTTCGTCGCCCTCGTCCACCACACCAGCTCCTCCAGCATGGCGTCCAGCGAGCCCTGCAGATGGTCCTCGATCTCGCTGATCGGCGCGTCCTGGCCGCCGGTCCAGACCTTGAAGAAATCGCCGCCGCCGATGTGGACGGCGTTTCTCAGCGGCACCATCTGCAGTTCCACCGCCGAGTTTCGCAGATGCTCCAGCGCCCGCGCGCCGCCCAGCGACCCATAGGCCAGCGCCGCCATCGGCTTGCGGTTCCATTCCTTGTAGGCCTGGTCCAGTGCGTTCTTAAGCGCCCCGGTGATCGAGCGGTTGTATTCCGCCACGATGAACAGATAGCCGTCGAACTGGGCCAGCTTGTCCTGCCACGCGACCGCGCGCGGATCGGACGAGGGCACCCACAGGTTCGACGCCGCCTCGTCAAAGAACGGCAGGTCGAAATCGCGCAGGTCCACCAGTTCAAAATCCAGTTCGGCGTGATCCTTGATCTTGCCCATCAGCCACTGCGCGGGCTTGTCGGCAAAGCGGGCCTTGCGGGTCGATCCGATGATGACGGCGATGCGGGGCTTGGGCATGGGGTTTCCTTTTCGGGTTGGGGCCGCTGGCACCCGCACTAGCGGGCATAGTCCATCAGCGCGCGGAACAGGTCGGGGGGCAGCGATTGCGGGTCGGTTATGGTGATCGTGGTGCCCGGCGGAAGGTCCGCAGGGGTCGCGGGCACATCTGCGGGCGGGTTAACGGCCGGGCGGGGCGGCAGCGTGAGGGGCGGCAGCGTCGGCATGCGGCTGACCGGCAGGGCTGCGGGCGCGCCGCTCGGGGCGGCCCCGGCAGAGCGGTCCGCCGGGGCGGCCAGCGCCTCGGCCTGGGCCGCGGCAAGGCGGGCGTCCAGCTCGCGCCCGCGCCGCGCCTCGATCTGCGCCAGCTGGGCGTTCACCTGGTCCTGCACCTGCTGCTGGATTTGCGCCGTCACCGGCCCCATTTGCGCGTTCACCGCCGCGACCCCGTCCTGGAACCCGCGGCGATAGGCCTGCTGCGGGGTTTCCGCCGACGCAGGGGCCGCGATCGCGGCCAGCGCGGCCAGGGCAAGGGCAAGGCGCATGTCGTTCCCCGCGGTCGGTTGCGCGGGGGCAACGCCGGACGGCCCGGTCCGGTTCGCCGCACCTCGTTTGCCCGGTGGACAGTCGCCCCGGCTTGGCGGAAAAGATAGACATGAAACCGACCGACAACCCCGCCGACCCGTTCAAGAAGGCGCTGGCCGAGGCGACCCGCGCCCTGGCGGACGAGCGTGAGCTGAACGTCACCTTCACCGCCGACCCGTCGGGCGTGGCCGGCGACACCATGCGCCTGCCGCAGGTCAGCCGCCGCATGACGCGGGACGAGATCGTGCAGGCGCGCGGCACCGCCGACGCGCTGGCCATGCGGCTGCGCCACCACGACGCCGCGACCCATGCCCGCTATGCGCCCGCCGGCCCGATGGCGCGCGACCTTTACGAGGCGATGGAAACCGCCCGCTGCGAGGCGCTGGGCGCGCGCGACATGCCGGGGGCGCTGTCCAACATCGACGCGAAGCTGGGGGCCGAGGCGGACCGCAAGGGTTACGGCCAGATCAAGGCCCCGGCGGACGCGCCGCTGGCGGTCGCGGCGGGCTATCTGCTGCGGCAGGCGGCGACGGGGCGCGCCCTTCCGCCCGCGGCGCAGCACGTGGCCGACCTGTGGCGCCCGTTTGTCGAACAGCAGGCCGCCGCCGCGCTGGACGACGCCACCGCCGCGCTGGCCGATCAGGCGGCCTTCGCGCGGGTGGCGCGCCGGGTGATCGCCGACCTGGGCTATGGCGACCAGCTGGGCGACGACCCCGACCAGCCCGATCAGGACGACGCCGACGACACCGCCGAGCCCGATCCCGAATCCGGCGACAACCAGGCCCGCGAGGAGGAGCAGGGCGACGACGCCGACGCCACCCCCGAGCAGAGCCAGGAGCGCACGCAGGACGAACGCCAGGCCCAGGTCAGCCTTGACGACCAGTCCGACGACGAGATGGCCGAAGACGCCGAAATGGCCGACAGCGAGATGCCGCCCGAGCTGCCGCCCCCGGTCAGCGAGGCGTCCGCCGACTACAAGGTCTACAGCCTCGCCCACGACGAGGAGATCCGGGCCGAGGATCTGGCCGAACCGGCGGAACTGGAACGCCTGCGGTCCTATCTGGACAAGCAGCTTGAACCGTTGCGGGGCGCGGTCAGCAGGCTGGCCAACAAGCTGCAGCGCCGGTTGCAGGCCCAGCAGAACCGCAGCTGGGAGTTCGACAAGGAAGAGGGCGTGCTGGACGCCGGCCGCCTGGCGCGCGTTGTCGCGAACCCGACGACGCCGCTGTCGTTCAAGGTCGAGAAGGACACCGAGTTCCGCGACACCGTGGTGACGCTGCTGATCGACAACTCCGGCTCGATGCGCGGGCGGCCGATCAGCATCGCCGCGATCTGCGCCGACGTGCTGGCGCGCACGCTGGAACGCTGTTCCGTCAAGGTCGAGATCCTGGGCTTTACCACCCGCGCCTGGAAAGGCGGCCAGTCGCGCGAGGCGTGGCTGGCGGCGGGGCGGCCGGCGGCGCCGGGCCGGCTGAACGACCTGCGCCACATCGTCTATAAATCCGCCGACGCGCCGTGGCGGCGGGTGCGCCCGAACCTTGGGCTGATGATGAAGGAAGGGCTGCTGAAGGAAAACATCGACGGCGAGGCGCTGGAATGGGCGCACCGCCGCCTGACCCGCCGGGCCGAGGCGCGGCGCGTGCTGATGGTGATTTCCGACGGCGCGCCGGTCGACGACAGCACCCTGTCGGTGAATCCCGCGAACTATCTGGAGAAGCACCTGCGCGACGTGATCGCGATGGTCGAACGCCGTCAGCAGGTGGAACTGATCGCCATCGGCATCGGCCATGACGTGACGCGCTATTACCAGCGCGCGGTCACGATCACCGACGTGGACCAGCTGGCCGGTGCGATGACCGAACAGCTGGCCGCGCTGTTCGAACCCGACCCCCGCAAGCGCGCCCGCGCGATGGCGGCCGGATCGCGGCGCTGATCGGGGCGGCGGGCCACGCGCCCGCTGCGCCCGACCGTGACGGCGCCTGACTGCCGCTGGCCCGTTGATCCGGTCAGCACCGCCCGCAGGGCCGCCCGACCTCAGCCGCGGCTTTCCGCAATCAGGCGGATCAGCGTCTCGGCGCCGCGGGCCGCGCCGAAGCCGCGGACGATCCGGTCCCGCCCGGCGCGTCCCAACCGGCCCGCCAGTTCCGGGTCGCCCGCCACGCGCAGGATCGCCTGCGCCAGCGCTGCGGGTGATCTGGGCGGAACCAGCAGCCCGTCGACGCCATCGGTGATCAGTTCGGCCACCCCGCCCGCCGCCGTCCCGATGGTCGGAACCTCGCAGGACATCGCCTCCATCAGGGCGACGCCCAGCGGCTCGTGCCAGCTTGCCAGCGCGAAGACATGCGCCGAGGTCAGCTGGCGATGCACCTCGCCCTCGGACACGGCGCCCAGCAGGGTCACAAAGGGCGCAAGCCCCAGTTCTCGGACCCGCGCCTCAAGCTCGCGGCGATAGCCGGTGCCGCCTGCGTCATCCTCTCCGGCGATGGTCAGCCGCACGTCATGGCCCCCGTCGCGCAGCTGGCGGACCGCCGCAAGCAGATCCTGGTGACCCTTGACGATGTTCAGCCGGCCGCAGGACACGACATGGATCGGGCCGCTCGCCGAAGGGGGCTGCCAGGGCGCGGTGCGTTTCAGCCGGTCGGTGTCGACGCCCATCGGCTGGACGGCGACGAGCGGGGGCACCGCGCCGGCAAGGGTGGCGCCCGCCTCGGACAGCAGCTTTTCCGTGATGATCGTGGCGAATGCCGCGTGGCGCCATTTATACGGCTGGCCGGGGCCGTAATCCTCAAGCGGGCCGTGCAGCGTCAGCGAATAGCGCGGCCCGCCCATGCGGAACGCCAGCGCCGCGATCAGGGCCGCGCGGCCGCAGGAATGGGCGTGGACATGATCGATCCCCTTCAACCGCGCCACCCGCACCAGCCGGCGGGCCGCGGGGAGGGCCAGCAGCAGGTCGCGCATCATCGACCGGGGTTCGCCCCGCCGCGCGCGCGCCAGATCGCCCAGCGGCAGGCGGCGCAGCGCGTCAAGCGCCGCCAGCGGATCGGCGCGGCCCAGATAGGTCGTGCGCGCCATCGCCTCGTCCGACCACTCATGCGCCACCAGCCCCGGCGGCGGCGGCCGGGTGGACAGCAGTTCGACCGCCACGCCCCGCGCCTCAAGCGCCTTCATCTCGCGCCAGAAGAAGATGTGCGTCTGTCCGGGAAACTGCGGGATCAGATAGCCCAAGCGAAGTAAGGAGGTCATTGCCACGGGCACCTGTGTCTTGTCAGCGCGACAGTTGGCCGCCGCCCCGCGCGGAGTCAAAGCCAAACTGCGCCGCGTTGCCGGCGGGCCGATCCGCGTTGGACGCTGGACGCCCCCGCCGGGATGCGCGACTGTCCCCGCGACGCGGGCAACGAGGGCAGTGATGGCGCTTCAGGATTTCGAGCAGGCGGGTTCGCCTGCGGACAGCGCGCCCCGCATCGCGGCGCTGCGCGCGCTGATGGCGCGCCAGGGCTTGGACGCCGTCATCGTGCCCCGCGCCGACGCCTATCAGGGCGAATATGTCGCCGACTGCGACGCGCGGCTGCGCTGGCTGACCGGGTTTTCCGGCAGCGCGGGGTTCGCCGTCGTGACGGCCGACCGCGCGGGCGTGTTCATCGACGGCCGCTATCGGGTGCAGGTCCGGGCCGAGACGGACCCGGCCACCTTTGCGCCGGTCCACTGGCCCGAAACCCCGGCCGCAGGCTGGCTGCGGGATGCCCTGCCGAATGGCGGCGTGGTGGGCTATGACCCCTGGCTGCATACGCGGGCCGAGATCGAGGCGCTGGCCCGTGGACTGGACGGCAGCGGCGTCGCGCTGCGCGCCGTGGCGAACCCGGTCGATGCGATCTGGCCCGACCGTCCGGCCCCGCCGCAGGGCGCCGCCCGCATCCACGACGCGACCCTTGCGGGCGCGACGTCGGCCGAGCGGCGCGGCGACATCGCGCAGGCGCTGACGGCGGCGGGGCAGGGGGCGGCCGTGCTGACGGCCCCCGATTCCATCGCCTGGCTGCTGAACATCCGCGGCGCGGACGTGCCCCGCAACCCTATCGTGCAGGCGTTCGCCACCATCGACGCGGCGGGTGCCGTGCATCTGTTCGCCGACCCCGCCAAGTTCGGCGCCGATGTGCGGGCGCATCTGGGGAACGCCGTGCGCATCGACCCGCCGGCAGGCTTTGCGCCCGCGCTGGCGGACCTGCAGGGTCCGGTCCGCGTCGATGCCGACACCGCCCCCGAGGCGGTCTTTGCCGCGCTGGAAACCGCGGGCGTCGCCGTCGCCCGCGACCGCGATCCAGTGGCGCTGCCCAAGGCGCGCAAGACGGCCGCCGAACTGGACGGCATGCGCGCCGCGCACCGGCAGGACGCCGTGGCGATGATCCGCACGCTGGCCTGGATCGACGCGCAGCCGCCCGGCAGCTTTGCCGAGATCGACGTGGTGCGGGTGCTGGAATCCTTCCGCCAGCAGGCTGGCGCGGCCGACATCAGCTTCGACACGATCTGCGGATCGGGGCCGAACGGGGCCATCGTGCATTACCGCGTGACCCGCGCCACCAACCGCATCGTGCGGGCGGGCGAGGTGCTGCTGCTGGATTCGGGCGGCCAGTATCCCTGCGGGACGACCGACGTCACCCGCACCCTGCCGGTGGGCAAGCCGGACCCGGCCGTGCGCGACGCCTATACCCGCGTGCTGCAGGGGATGATCGGGCTGTCGCGCCTGCGCTTTCCGCGCGGGCTGGCCGGGCGCGACATCGACGCGGTGGCGCGCGCGCCCTTGTGGCAGGCGGGGATGGATTACGACCACGGCACCGGCCACGGCGTCGGCGCGGCGCTGTGCGTCCACGAAGGGCCGCTGCGCATCTCGCGCCGGTCAGAGCTGCCGATCGGCCCGGGGATGATCTTTTCCAACGAGCCGGGCTATTACCGCGAGGGCGCCTGGGGCATCCGCATCGAGAATCTGGTCGCCGTCGAACCCGCCCAAAGCCCGGACGGCCGCGACCTGCTGGGGTTCGAGACGCTGACCCTGGTCCCCATCGACACGCGCCTGATCGAACCCGGCATGCTGAGCCGGGCCGAGATCGCATGGCTGGACGCCTATCACGCCCGCGTCGCGGCCGAGATCGGACCGCTGATCGACGACGCCGCAGCCCGCGACTGGCTGGCGCAGGCGAGCGCGCCGTTGTGACGCCGCGGGGGTCCGGGTCCGACCGGGGGCCAGCCCCCTTGGGCCTGCCGGCCCCGCCTCGCTGAAAACGGTCCGCTGGACCGTTTTCCGGGCGCTCGGCAGCCCGGAGTATTTCCGCCAAGAAGAAGCCATGGCGAGAGCCTGCGGGGCGGCACGGGACCGGGGCTTCGATGCCGCGCCAAAGGGTCGCGCTTGAACGGCGGCGCGCGCGGCGGCATGGTCGCGCGACGTTCTTCACCCACTCGCCCGAGGCCTGCCATGCCGATCCCTGCCACTGTCCTTGACCAACTGCGCGCCGTGCTGGGCGAACGGCTGTCCACCGGCGCGTCGGACCTTGAACTGCACGCCGCGTCCGAAACGTTCCACCGCGCGCCCCCGCCCGACGCCGTGGCGTTCCCGCAGACCACCGACGAGGTGTCGCAGGTTCTGCGGATCTGCAACGACGCCCGCGTGCCGGTGATCGGCTGGGGGACCGGCACCTCGCTGGAAGGCCACGCGCTGGCGGTCCACGGCGGGCTGGTCGTGGACATGATGCGGATGGACCGCGTGCTGGCCGTCCGCCCCGAGGACATGCAGGCCACCGTCCAGCCCGGCGTCACGCGCGAGGCGCTGAACCGCGAACTGCGCGCGACCGGGCTGATGTTCCCGGTTGATCCCGGCGCCAACGCGTCGCTGGGGGGCATGGCCGCGACCCGCGCCAGCGGCACGACCGCCGTGCGCTATGGCACGATGCGCCAGAACGTGCTGGCGCTCGAGGTGGTGCTGGCCGACGGGACGGTGATCCGCACCGGGACGCGCGCCGCGAAATCCAGCGCCGGATATGACCTCACCGCGCTGATCGTCGGGTCCGAAGGCACGCTGGGCATCATCACCGAACTGACCCTGCGCCTGCACGGCCAGCCCGAGGACGTGGCCGCCGCCGTCTGCGCCTTTGCCACGCTGGAGGATGCGGTGAACTGCGTCGCCCAGACGATGCAGATGGGCATCCCGATGGCGCGGATCGAGTTCATGGACGAGCTGGCGATGCGGGCGGTCAACCTGCATCTGGGATCGTCCTATCCCGAACAGCCGCATCTGATGGTCGAGTTCAACGGCAGCCCCGATGCGGTCAAGGCGGATGCCGAGGCCTTCGGCGCGCTGGCCGCGGACCACAACGGGCAGGGCTTTGCCTGGGCCACAAGCCTGGACGACCGCAACCGCCTGTGGGCCGCGCGCCACGCGTCCTATTACGCGGCGCTGCGGCTGCGGCCGGGCGCGACGGGCATGTCCACCGACATCTGCGTGCCGATGTCGGAACTGCCCGGCGCGGTGGCCGCGGCGTCGGCCGACATGCACGCAAGCGGGCTGCTGGGCGACGTGGTGGGCCATGTCGGCGACGGCAATTTCCACGTGCTGATGCTGCTTGAACCCGGCAACGCCGAGGAACTGGCCGCGGCAAAGGGCGTCGCCACCCGCATGGCGGAACGCGCCATCGCGGTCGGCGGGACGATCAGCGGCGAACACGGCATCGGGGTGGGCAAGCGCCCGCTGATGGCCGCCCAGCACGGCGCGGCATGGGGGGTGATGGGCACGATCAAGCGCGCGCTGGACCCCAACAACATCATGAATCCGGGCAAGATGGTGCCGGACATGAACTGACCGGCGCGGCCCCTGCGGCGGTCCTGACGCGTTCGTGATCCGCCCCGCGTCCGCGCCGGCACGGGGGCAGCGTGACAATCCCGCGCCCGCCATGAAAGATGCCCGCCAACGATAATCAAGACTTTGGGGCGACAGGCAGCATGCGGTTCTTGTTCAAGGCGATGGCGGTTCTGACGATTGCGGCGGTGGCCGCGTGCGGGGGACCGCCGCGCCGCGTCGTCACCAACATCAGCATCGGGTCGGGCCAGTCGGTCCAGGGCGCGTTCCGGGGCGGCGCGGTGCCCGCGCTGGGCGACAGCGCCCCCCATGTCTGGACCAGCGGCCACCCCTATGACCACCAGGTCCACGGCGTCGACGTCTCGCGCTATCAGGGCGGGGTGGACTGGCACACGGCGCGCCGGGCGGGGATCAGCTTTGCGTTCATCAAGGCGACCGAGGGGGGCGACCATTCCGACCCCGCGTTCGGCACCTATTGGGCGCAGACGCGGGCGGCGGGCATCCCGCGCGGCGCCTATCATTTCTATTACTTCTGCCGGTCGGGGGCGGAACAGGCGGCCTGGTTCATCGCCAACGTGCCGCGCGAGCGCGGCGCGCTGCCGCCGGTGCTGGACCTGGAATGGAACCACGCCTCGCGCAGCTGCAAGCACCGGCCGTCGCCGGCCGAGGTGCAGCGCGAGGTCAACACCTTCATCGGCATGGTGTCGCGCCATTACGGCCAGCGGCCGATCATCTACACGACCGTCGATTTCTATCACCAGACCGGGGTGCGCAACATCAACGCCGAGTTCTGGCTGCGCTCGGTCGCCGATCATCCCAGCCGCATCTATCCCGGCCAGCGCTGGAGTTTCTGGCAGTATACCGGCACCGGGACCGCGCCGGGCTTTTCGGGCAACGTGGACCTGAACGCCTTTGCCGGAAGCAGGCCGCAATGGAACCGCTGGCTGGCCGCCCGCTCGCAGCGGTGACGGCGCGGCCGGCCGGCGCGCGCGGGCGCGGCTGGCTGTGGGCCGAGTTCGTCGCGCTGTATGCCGGCGCGCCGCTGGCGATCGCGCTGTTTCTGAACCCGGACTGGATGTTTGCCGCGCTGTTCGGGTTCACGCTGGTCGGTCTGGGCCTGATCTGGCTGACCGGAGAGTTCGACTGGCGCGAGCTGGTGCGCGGCTGGGGCCGGGTGCGCTGGGGGCGGACGGCCGCGTTCGCGCTGTTCGTGGGCGCGACGGGGTTCCTGATCATGGCGGCGACCCGGCCGGGGTTCGTCCCGTACCTGTCGCCCGAACGCCTGCGGTTCCTGGCGGTGCTGTGGCTGCTTTACCCGCTGCTGTCGGCGCTGCCGCAGGAACTGATCTTTCGCGCCCTGTTCTTTCACCGCTATGCGCCCCTGCTGCCCGATCCGCGCGCGGCCCGGCTGGTCAACGCGGCCGTGTTCGCGCTGGCGCATCTGATGTACTGGTCGGTCGTGGTCGCGGTGATGACCTTTGTCGGCGGCTGGATCTTTGCCCGCGTCTATCAGCTTCGCGGCTTTGCGGCGGTGTGGATGCTGCACGCCGTCGCCGGCAACGTGCTGTTCACCGTGGGGATGGGGACGTATTTCTGGTCGGGCAACGTGGTGCGGCCGTTCTGACCCGGCCGTCCGCGACCCCGCTGCCGTGACCGCGCCTTGACTTCGCGGCCGCAAATCCGTGTAAGCACGCCCGACACGCGCCGCCACCACCCGCGGCCCCGACGCCCGGAAGGACACCCGATGAACGCCTATCGCAGCCATACCTGCGGCGCCCTGACCGCCACCGAGGCGGGCGCGCCCGTCCGCCTGTCGGGCTGGGTGCATCGCGTGCGCGATCATGGCGGCGTGCTGTTCATCGACCTGCGCGACCATTACGGCATCACCCAGGTGATCGCCGACGGCGACTCGCCCGCGTTTGCGGCGCTGGAGCGGCTGCGGGCGGAAACGGTCGTGCGCATCGACGGCCGCGTCAAGCTGCGCGACGCGAGCCTGGTGAACCCAAAGCTGCCGACCGGCGAGATCGAGGTCTATGCCACCGACGTTCAGGTGCTGGGCGCGTCCGACGACCTGCCGCTGCCGGTGTTCGGCGATCAGGACTATCCCGAGGAAACGCGCCTCGCCTATCGCTTCCTCGACCTGCGGCGCGAAAGCCTGCACAACAACATCATGCTGCGGTCGCGCGTGGTCAAATGGCTGCGCGACGCGATGTGGGACGCGGGGTTCACCGAGTTCCAGACGCCGATCATCACCGCGTCCAGCCCCGAAGGCGCGCGCGACTTCCTCGTGCCCTCGCGCCTGCATCCGGGCAAGTTCTATGCGCTGCCGCAGGCGCCGCAGCAGTTCAAGCAGCTGATCATGGTCGCGGGCTTTGACCGCTATTTCCAGATCGCGCCGTGTTTCCGCGACGAAGACCCGCGGGCCGACCGCTCGCCCACGGATTTCTATCAGCTCGACATCGAGATGTCCTTCGTTGAACAGCAGGACGTGTTCGACACCGTCCAGCCGGTCATCCAGGGGCTGTTCGAGACATTTGGCGGCGGCCGCCGGGTGGACAGCGAATGGCCGCTGATCCCCTATGTCGAAAGCCTGCGCAAATACGGCACCGACAAGCCCGACCTGCGCAACCCCATCGAGATGCAGGACGTCAGCGAACATTTCCGCGGCTCGGGCTTCGGCATCTTCGCCAAGCTGCTTGAGCAGGAGGGGACCGAGGTCCGCGCCATCCCCGCGCCGACCGGCGGGTCGCGCAAGTTCGCGGACCGCATGAATGCGTTCGCGCAGGCGCAGGGGCTGCCGGGGATGGGGTATATCTTCTGGCGCAAGGCTGACGACGGCACGACCGAGGCCGCCGGTCCCATCGCCAAGGCCCTTGGCCCCGAGAAGACCGAGGCGATCCGCGCCCAGCTGGGCCTGAAGGAAGGCGATGCGGCGTTCTTCCTCGGCGGCAAGCCCTCGGACTTCGAGGCCGTCGCGGGCCGCGCGCGGACCGAGATCGGGCGCGAGCTGGGCCTCATCGACGAAAACCAGTTCAAGTTCGCCTGGATCGTCGATTTTCCGATGTATGAGCGGACCGACGACGGGAAAATCGACTTCAGCCACAACCCGTTTTCCATGCCGCAGGGGGGGCTGGACGCGCTGAACGGCGACCCGCTCAAGGTTCATGCCTGGCAGTATGACCTTGCCTGCAACGGGTATGAGCTGATCTCGGGCGGCATCCGCAACCACACGCCGGAAATCATGTTCAAGGCGTTCGAACTGGCCGGTTACGGCCGGGACGAGGTCGAAAAGCGTTTCGGCGGCATGGTCAAGGCGTTCCGCTATGGCGCGCCGCCGCACGGCGGTTGCGCCGCGGGCATCGACCGCATCGTGATGCTGCTGGCCGACGAGAGCAACATCCGCGAGGTCATCATGTTCCCGATGAACCAGCGCGCCGAGGATCTGATGATGGGCGCGCCCAGCGAACCGACGAACGAACAGCTGCGCGACCTGCGCCTGCGGGTGCTGCCCAGGGACGCCTGACCGCGACGCCTGACGCGGGGCTTTGCCGGGCGGCGGGCGCCCCCGGCCGCTCGCGCCCATGTCAGCAAAGCGTGAGGTGCCCTGCCGCGCCGGGCGTGGCATAGACGGACCGTGCGGGGCGCGATCCCGCGCGGCGACAAGGGGCCGACCCGTGCCACAGACGACCGATTTCGCCGACGTTCTTGCCATCCGTCTGGGCTTTGGCCTTGGACCGGACCCGGCCGCCGCGGATGCGGCCGCGATGCTGGCGTCGGTCGATGCGGCCCGCGCGGGTGACGGCTGGACCGTCCCGCGCGCGGGCGAGGCGCATCGCCAGTTCGCCAAGTCGCGGCGCGACCGCGACGCGGGCACCATCTCGGCCGACGAATACAAGCGCATCTCGCACGAGCTGACGGCGCTGAACCGGGGCGTGCTGCGCCGCCGGATCGCGCGCGCGGTGGGTGCTCCGGCGGGATTCGGCGAACGGCTGGTCCAGTTCTGGACCGACCATTTCACCACCGTCGCCCCGAACCTGCCCCAGCAGATGATGGCCGCCGCCTTCGTGGACGAGGCGATCCGCCCGAACCTGAACGGCCGTTTTGCCGACCTGCTGTTCGCGGCCGACACCCATACGATGATGCTGGTCTATCTCAACCAGGTGAACAGCTTCGGTCCCGGTTCGGTCTTCGTACGCAAGCGGCCCGAAAAACGGCTGGGCCTGAACGAGAACCTGGCCCGCGAGGCGATCGAGCTGCACAGCCTGGGCGTCGGCGCCGCCTATACACAGGCCGACGTGCGCGAACTGGCCGAGCTTCTGACCGGCCTCAGCGCCGACAACCGCAAGGGCACGCGCTATATCGCGCAGGCGGCGGAGCCGGGCGCGGACGTGGTGCTGGGGGAAAGCTATGGCGGGCCGGGCACGTCCGGGATGGACGAGATCCGGCGCGCCATGACCGACCTTGCCGGCCACCCCGCGACGGCCGCGCATCTGTCGCGCAAGCTGGCGGTGCATTTTGTGGCCGACGACCCGCCCGACGCGCTGGTGGCCGACCTGACCGATGCGTGGCGGGGCAGCGGCGGCGATCTGGCGACGGTCTATGGCGTGCTGGTCCGACATCCCGCGCTGATGGCCGGATTCCGGCACAAGGCGCGCCAGCCCTTCGACTTCATCGCCGCATCCCTGCGGGCGCTGGGACTGGGCGAGGCGGGGGTGATGGCGCTGGACAGCCAGCGCGTCCAGCAGGCGCTGGCCTATCCGCTGACGCTGATGGGCCAGCCCTGGAACCGCGCGCGCGGCCCCGACGGCTGGCCCGACCGGGCCGAGGACTGGATCACGCCGCAGATGCTGTCGGCGCGCATCGGCTGGTCGCTGCGCCAGCCCGCGCGGCTGGTCGATCCGCTGCCCGACCCGCGCGCGTTCCTTGCGACGGCGCTGGGCAGCACCGCGTCCGAGCCGCTGGCCCGGGCGGTGCCGCGCGCCGAATCCGCGCGCGAGGGGGTGGCGATCGTGCTGGCCTCCTCGGACTTCAACCGCCGCTGAGGGGGCATGATGCACACACGCCGTTTCCTGCTGAAATCCGCGCTGATGGCGGCCTGTTCGGCGGCAGCCCACCCGTTGCTGTCCACCATGACCTTTGCCGCCGCGCCCGGCGACAACCGGCTGGTGGTGATCGTGCTGCGCGGCGCGATGGACGGGCTGGACGCGGTGCAGCCATACGGCGACCGGGCCTTGCGCGGCCTGCGGCGCGGCATTTCGCTGGGGCCGCAGGGCGGGGCGCTGGACCTGGACGGGTTCTATGCGCTGCACCCGGCGCTCGCCCCCTTGATGCCGCTGTGGCAGGCGGGCGAGCTGGGTTTCGCGCAGGCCGTCGCCACCCCTTACCGCGACAAGCGCAGCCATTTCGACGGCCAGGATGTGCTTGAGGCCGGGACCGGCAACGACCTGCCCATCGACGCGCAAAAGGGCGGCTGGCTGAACCGGCTGCTGCAGCAGATGCCCGGCGCCAGCGCCGAAACCGCCTATTCCGTCGGCACCGAGGAGATGCTGATCCTGTCCGGCCCCGCCCACGCGCTCAGCTGGGCACCGGACGCGCGGCTGTCGCTTTCGGCGCAGGCGCAGCTGCTGCTGACCGAGGTCTATCACGACGACCCGCTGTTCCGGCAGGCCGCCGCCGACGCGGCCGAGATCGGATCGGCCAGCATGGCGCCGGTGGGCGAGGGCGGCCCGAAAGGCGACGCCGTCAAGCTGGCGCGGTTTGCCGCAGACCGGCTGAACGGGGCGACGCGCATCGCCTCGTTCTCGCTGTCGGGCTGGGACAGCCACGCCCGTCAGCCGCAGGTCATCACCCGGTCGCTGGGCGCGCTGTCGGACGCGATCCTGACGCTGCGCGCCGCGCTCGGCGCGAACTGGGGGCGCACCACCGTGCTGGCGATGACCGAATTCGGCCGCACCGTGCGCGAGAACGGGTCGGGCGGCACCGACCACGGCACCGGCGGCGCGCTGGTCATGGCGGGGGGCGCGGTGCGCGGCGGCCGGGTCTATGGCGACTGGCCGGGTCTGGGGGAGGGGATGCTGTATCAGGACCGCGACCTGCTGCCGACCCGCGACGTGCGCGCCTATGCCGGCTGGGCGATGCGCGGGTTGTTCGGGCTGGACGCGGGGCTGGTCGAACGCAGCGTCTTTCCGGGGCTGGATCTTGGGGCCGACCCGCGCTTTCTGCTGTGACGGCGCCATTCTGGACAGGGGGGCCGCGCATCGCTATCTCTGCGCGGCAGCATTTCCCCGCAGGACACCCCAATGGCCAGCCTGAACGACATCCGCGCGACATTCCTGGATTTCTATGAACGGAACGGGCACGCCCGCGTCGACAGCTCGCCGCTGGTGCCGAGGAACGATCCGACGCTGATGTTCGCCAACTCGGGCATGGTGCAGTTCAAGAACCTGTTCACCGGGCTGGAAAAGCGCGACTATACCCGCGCGACCACGGCGCAGAAATGCGTGCGCGCGGGCGGCAAGCACAACGACCTGGACAACGTCGGCTATACCGCGCGCCACCACACGTTCTTTGAAATGCTGGGCAACTTCAGCTTTGGCGATTACTTCAAGGAACAGGCGATCCCCTATGCGTGGGAGCTGCTGACCAAGGATTTCGCCATCCCCAAGGACCGGCTGCTGGTCACCGTCTATCACACCGACGACGAGGCCGCGGAGATCTGGAAAAAGGTCGCGGGGCTGACCGACGACCGCATCATCCGCATCCCGACCGACGACAACTTCTGGCGCATGGGCCCGACCGGGCCGTGCGGCCCCTGCACGGAAATCTTCTTCGACCACGGCCCGTCGATCCCCGGCGGCCCGCCCGGCAGCCCGGACGAGGACGGCGACCGCTTCATCGAGATCTGGAACCTCGTCTTCATGCAGTTCGAGCAGTTCGAGGACGGCAGCATGAAGCCGCTGCCGAACCCGTCCATCGACACCGGCATGGGGCTGGAACGGATCGGCGCGCTGTTGCAGGGCAAGCACGACAACTATGACACCGACCTGATGCGGGCGCTGATCGAGGCCTCGGCCCATGCGACCAGCAGCGATCCCGACGGGCCGGGCAAGGTGCATCACCGGGTCATCGCGGACCATCTGCGGTCCACCAGCTTCCTGATCGCGGACGGGGTGATGCCGTCGAACGAGGGGCGCGGCTATGTGCTGCGCCGGATCATGCGCCGCGCCATGCGCCACGCGCACATGCTGGGCGCGCAAGACCCGGTCATGCACCGGCTGGTGCCCGCGCTGGTGCGCCAGATGGGCGCGGCCTATCCCGAGCTGGTGCGCGGCCAGGCCATGATCGAGGAAACCCTGCGCGGCGAGGAAGCGCGCTTCCGCCAGACGCTGGACCGCGGCCTGCGCCTGCTGGGGGATGAGCTTGGCCGCCTGCCCGAGGGCGCCGACCTGCCCGGCGAGACGGCGTTCAAGCTGTATGACACCTATGGCTTTCCGCTGGACCTGACGCAGGACGCGCTGCGCGAGCAGGGGCGCGGCGTCGAGGTCGCGGGCTTTGACGCCGCGATGGCGGAACAAAAGGCCAAGGCCCGCGCCGCCTGGGCCGGGACGGGCGAAACCAAGGACGCCGCGATCTGGTTCGAGATGGCCGACCGCTTCGGCGCGACCGAGTTCCTGGGCTATGACACCGAAACCGCCGAGGGCGCGATCCTGTCGCTGGTGATCGACGGGACCGAGGCCGAGACCGCGGCCGAGGGCCAGCAGGTCCAGATCGTCGTGAACCAGTCGCCGTTCTATGCCGAAAGCGGCGGGCAGGTGGGCGACACCGGGCTGATCAAGACCGAAACCGGGGCCGCGCGCGTCACCGACACGCGCAAATCCGGCAGCCTGTTCATCCACGTGGCCGAGGTGACGCTGGGCCAGATCACGCGCGGGCAGGGGGCCACGCTGTCGGTGGACAGCGACCGCCGCGGCAAGGTCCGGGCCAACCATTCCGCGACGCATCTGCTGAACGAGGCGCTGCGCGCCGCGCTGGGCGAGCATGTCGCGCAGAAAGGCAGCCTGAACGCCGACGACCGGCTGCGCTTCGACTTCAGCCACGGCAAGGCGCTGTCGGCCGACGAGCTTTCGCAGATCGAAGCCGAGGTGAACGCCATCATCCGCCAGAACACGCCGGTCGAAACCCGCGTGATGGCCCCGGACGACGCCCGCGCACTGGGCGCGCAGGCGCTGTTCGGCGAGAAATACGGCGACGAGGTGCGCGTCGTGTCGATGGGCCGCAAGCCGGGCGCGGGCAAGGGGTCGAACAACGACACTTATTCCATTGAACTCTGCGGCGGCACCCACGTCGCCCGCACCGGCGACATCGGGGCGTTCGTGCTGCTGGGCGACAGCGCGTCGGCGGCGGGCATCCGCCGGATCGAGGCGCTGACCGGCCCCGCCGCGCTGGCCCATCTGCGCGCCGCTGAGGGGCAACTGACCGAGATCGCCGTTCTTCTCAAGGCGCAGGCGGGCGACGTGGTGGACCGGGTGCGGGCGCTGGCGGACGAACGCAAGGCGCTGGCCAACGAGGTCGCGCAGCTGCGCCGCCAGCTGGCGATGGGCGGCGGCGGGACCGAGGCCGGGCCAAGGGAAATCGGCGGGCTGCAGCTGATTGCCCGCACCGTCAGCGGGGTTTCCGGCAAGGAACTGGGGGCGCTTGCCGACCAGATGCGCGGCGGGCTGACCCGCGGCGCGGTGGTCGTCATGGCCGAGGACAACGGCAAGGCCACCGTCGCCGCCACCGTCACGCCCGATCTGGCCGACCGCCTCAGCGCCGTCGCGCTGGTGCAGGCCGCCGTGGCCGCGCTGGGCGGCAAGGGCGGCGGCGGGCGGCCGGACCGCGCGCAGGGCGGCGCGCCCTCGCTGGACGCCGCCGCCGCCGCCATCGCCGCTGTCGAACAGCTTGTAAGGGACGCCGCATGACCGCGCTGTGGATTGCCCATGTGACCGTGACCGACCCGGACCGCTATGCCCGCTATGCGGCGCTGGCGACCGGGGCCATCGCCGCGCATGGCGGCCAGTTCCTTGTCCGCTCGGGGGCGTATGTCCAGCTTGAGGGCAGCGACCGCGCCCGCAACGTCGTGGCGCGCTTTCCCAGCCTGCAGGCTGCCGAGGCGTGCTATCGCTCGGCGGAATACCAGGCGGCGCTGGACCACGCCCGGGGCGCTGCCGAACGCGACCTTGTGATCGTCGAAGAGAACGGCGACGGCACGAAATGACGTGATCGGTCAAGCTTTGCCTGCTAGCCTGCGCGCAAAGCACAAGAAAAGGGACGGGGCATGTGTCGCTGGGCGGCCTATATCGGCAGGCCGATCTATCTTGAGGACATCGTCAGCCGGCCCGGCCATTCGCTGATCCGGCAAAGCCACGGCGCCACGCGCTGCCACACGGCGGTCAACGCGGACGGGTTCGGCATCGCCTGGTATGGCGACCGCGACGAACCCGGCCTTTACCGCGACGTGATGCCCGCGTGGTCCGACCCGAACCTGCGCAGCCTGACCGCGACGGTGAAATCGCATCTGTTCATGGCGCATGTCCGCGCCTCGACCGGGACCGCGACCAGCCGCAACAACTGCCATCCCTTTGCCGTCGGGCGCTGGTCGTTCATGCACAACGGCCAGTTCGGCGGCTATGACGGCTGGCGCCGCTCGGCCGAGGTGCTGATCCCGGACGAGATGTATCCGCACCGCAAGGGCGCGACCGACAGCGAGGCGCTGTTCCTTGCGGCGCTGGGCGACGGGCTGGACGCCGACCCCGCGGGCGCGCTGGCCCGCGCCACGGCCCGGTTCCAGGCGCTGGCGCTGGCGCGCGGGGCGGCCCCGCATGTGCGGCTGACCTGCGCGTTCTCGGACGGGCGCAGGCTATACGCGGCGCGCTATGCCTCGGACGACCAGGCGCCGTCGCTGTATCACCGCTGGTCCGACAGCCGTCACGGCTGCGCCGTCGTGTCCGAACCGCTCGAGGTCGAGCAGTCCGACTGGATCGAGGTGCCGCAGGGGTCGTTCTGCGTCTTCGACGGGGCCGAGGTGACGATCACGCCCTTTGCCCCCGCCGAACTGCGCGCGGCCGCCTGACGGCAGACAGCCCGATCCTGCGCCCGCTGTCCGGGCTTCTTCTTGGCGCAAATACTCCGGGCTGCCGGGCGCACCCGTGGACCGTTTCAGCGAGGCAGGGGCCGGCAGGCCCAAAGGCTGGCCGCCGTCTTGCCCGCCACACCATGCCCGCGGCCGCGCCACGCCGCTTGTCCCACAAGCCGCGCTGTGCGACAGCCCGCCGCAAAGGAACCTGCGATGACCCCAATCCCCGCCGACCCGCCCGCCGATCTTCCCGTCGTCCGGCTGCGCCCTAAGGCGAACGCCCGCGCCGTCCGCCACGGGTTCCCGTGGGTCTATGCCGATGAGCTGGTGATGGACCGCCGCACCGGCGCGCTGCCGCCCGGCAGCTTTGCCCGGCTCGAGGATGCCGAGCGCGGGTCGCTTGGCGTCGTCACCGTCAATCCGAAATCCCGCATCGTCGCGCGGGTGATGGACGCGGACCCGGCCGCCCTGATCGACCGCGACTGGCTGGCGGCGCGCCTGCGGCGGGCGCTGGCGCTGCGCGAGCGGCTGTTCGACGCCCCGTTCTATCGGCTGATCCATGCCGAGGCCGACGGGTTGCCGGGCGTCATCATCGACCGTTTCGGCGATGCCGCGGTGATCCAGCCGAACGCCGCCTGGGCCGACCGGATGGCGGGTGATCTGGCCGCCGCGCTGGCGGATGCGACGGGCGTTGCGACCATCATCCTGAACGGCAGCGGCCGCGCGCGCGGCCTCGAGGGGCTGGACGACCGGACCGAGGTGCTGGCGGGCGGCCTGTCCGCGCCGGTGCCGGTGCCGATGAACGGCGCGATCTATATGGCGGACCTGCTGGGCGGGCAGAAGACCGGGCTGTTCTTCGACCAGCGGCTGAACCACGCCTTTGCCCAGCGGCTGGCGGCAGGCGCGCGGGTGCTGGACGTCTTCAGCCATGTCGGCGGCTTCGGGCTTGCGGCGCTGGCGGCCGGGGCGGCGCAGGCGACCTGCGTGGACGCCTCGGGCGCGGCGCTGGCGCTGACGCAGGCGGGGGCGCAGGCGATGGGCGCGGCGGACCGGCTGGCCACCCGCCAGGGCGACGCCTTTGCCCAGATGGAGGCGCTGGCGGCCGAAGGCGCGCAGTTCGACGTGGTGATCTGCGACCCGCCCGCCTTTGCGCCCGCCAAGCCCGCGCTGGACGCGGGGCTGCGCGCCTATGAACGCGTGGCCCGGCTGGCCGCGCCGCTGGTCGCGCCCGGCGGCTATCTGGGGCTGTGTTCGTGCAGCCACGCGGCCGATCTGTCGGCGTTCCGCAACGCCAGCGCCCGCGGCATCGGGCGGGGGGGTCGGCGGATGCAGCTGATCCACACCGGATTTGCCGGTCCCGACCACCCGATGCTGCCGCAACTGGCCGAAAGCGGATACCTCAAGGCGCTGTTCTTCCGGCTGGACGGATGAAGGCGGTCCTGGACGCCTGCGTCCTTTACCCGACCGTCCTGCGCGAGATCCTGACCGGCGCGGCCGGGGCGGGGTTGTTCCAGCCGGTCTGGTCGGCCCGCATCCTTGGGGAATGGCGGCACGCGGCTGCGCGGCTTGGCCCCGATCAGGTGGCCGTGGCAGGGGCCGAGATCGCGCTGCTGGCCAACCGTTTTCCCCGCGCCAGCGCCCGCGACGACGGCTGCGCGGCGATCGGGATCGACTGGCCCGACCCCGCCGACCGCCACGTGGCCGAGGCTGCGCTGGCCGCGGATGCGCCCCTGATCGTCACCGCCAACCTGCGCGATTTCCCCCGCCGCGCCACCGCCGCGCTGGGGCTGGCCGCCGTCCACCCGGATGCGTTCCTGACCGACCTGCACCGGGCGCACCCCGACGCCGTCGCGGCCATCGTCGCCGCATCGCATGCGCGGGCGCAGGCGATGGGCGGGCCGCTGGCCCTGCGCGACCTGATGGCGCGGGCGCGGCTGCCGCGTCTGGCCAAGGCGCTGGCCCGCGCCGGGACACCGCCCGCGCGATGAGACCAACAGGCTTGCCGTTATCGCTAACATCTCCTAGCACCGTCCCATCACGGACGGAGAACCTGATGGTCTCGCGGCTTATCCGGGTCGATGATTTCGACCTTGTCATCTTCGGCGCGACGGGCGACCTCGCGCGCCGCAAGATCCTGCCGGGCCTGTTCCGGCGCCATGCCGCGGGCCAGTTTCCCGACGCCGCGCGCATCATCGGCGCCGCGCGCACGACGATGAGCGATGCCGAGTTCCGCGCAGATGCCGCCGCCGCCATCGCCGAGTTCGACCCGGCGCGCGCCCAGGCGCCGGAACTGCCCGCCTTTCTGGACCGGCTGCACTATGTCCCGATCGATGCCACCGGCGACGATGGCTGGTCCGACCTTGCCGCGCTGATGCGCCCGGGCGCGATCCGCGCGTTCTATTTCTCGGTTGCGCCCAGCCTGTTCGGCGCCATCGCGGAACGGCTGGCGGGCCACGGCATCGCCGACGCCGACAGCCGCATCGTCGTGGAAAAGCCATTCGGCCGGGATCTCGAGTCCGCGCGGGCGCTGAACCAGACCTTGGCGCGGCATTTCGACGAGGGGCAGATCTATCGGATCGACCATTATCTGGGCAAGGAAACCGTCCAGAACCTGATGGCCGTCCGGTTTGCGAACATGCTGTTCGAGCCGTTGTGGAACGCCCATTACATCGACCACGTCCAGATCACCGTGGCCGAAACGGTCGGCGTGGCCGGCCGGGGCGCCTATTACGATCAGTCCGGCGCGATCCGCGACATGATCCAGAACCATCTGATGCAGCTTGTCTGCCTGATCGCGATGGAGCCGCCTTACCACTTCGACCCCGCCGCGGTGCGGGACGAAAAGCTGAAGGTCATCCGCGCGCTCGAGCCGCTGGCGGCGGGCGACATCGTGCGCGGCCAGTATGTCGCAGAGGGCGCGATCCCCGGCTATCTCGACGACGTCGAAAACCCCGCCAGCCGCACGGAAAGCTTTGTCGCGCTCAAGCTGCGGATCGCGAACTGGCGCTGGCAGGGGGTGCCGTTCTATCTGCGCACCGGCAAGCGGCTGCGCGCCCGCACCAGCGAAATCGCGGTCGTCTTCCGCGAGCCGCCGCATTCCATCTTTGACCAGACCGGCCCCCACAAGCCGAACGAGCTTGTCATCCGGCTGCAACCGAACGAGGGCATGAACCTCAAGGTGATGATCAAGGAACCGGGGCCGGGCGGCATGCGGCTGGTGCAGGTGCCGCTGGACATGTCCTTCGCCGAGGCGCTGGGGCCCGAGGGCACCGACATGCCCGACGCCTATGAACGGCTGATCACCGACGTGATCCGGGGCAACCAGACGCTGTTCATGCGCGGCGACGAGGTCGAGGCCGCCTGGGCGTGGACCGACCCGATCATCGCCGCATGGGAAGGGGGGACGGCAAGGCCCGAACCCTATGACCCCGGAACCAGCGGCCCCGACGAGGCTTTGGGGCTGATGCACCGCGACGGCCGCCGCTGGCGCGAGATCAAGGCATGAGGGCGCGATGAGGATCAACGAACACCCCGACCGCGAGGCGCTGACGCTGGCCGTCGCCCACGACATCGTCACCTCGCTGGGCATGGTGCTGCGCGCTCAGGACCGCGCCACCCTGTCGCTGCCCGGCGGATCGACGCCGGTGCCGGTGTTCAAGGCGCTGTCGGCGGCACCCTTGGACTGGGACCGCGTGACGATCATCCCCGGCGACGAACGCTGGGTTCCGTCCGACCACGCCCGGTCGAATGCGCGGCTGATCCGCCGTCATCTGCTGGAGGAGGGCGTGGCGGCCGACCTGATCGACCTTTACGACCCCGCGCTTGATCCCGACGCGGGCGCGGCGGCGGCGTCGGCCCGCGTCGCCGGCTTCCTGCCGCTGTCGGTCCTGCTGCTGGGCATGGGCGAGGACATGCACACCGCCAGCCTCTTTCCCGGCGCGCAGGGGCTGGCCGCGGCGCTGGCCGCCGACGCGGCCCCCGTGCTGCCGATCCGCAGCGACACGGCGGAGGAGCCGAGGGTGACGCTGACCCTGCCGGTGCTGAAAGGCGCGACCGAGGCGTTCCTGATGATCACCGGTCCCGAAAAGCGCGCGGCCCTTGAACGCGCCGCGGGCCTGTCGCCGGAACAGGCCCCCATCGCCGGGCTGCTCAGGGATCTGACGGTTCACTATGCCGACTGACCGCGCCGCCGCGCCGAAAACCATCGGGGACGCCGCCTGGGACGCGCTGGCCGCCCACCGCGCCGCCACCGCCGGCCGGCGGATCGAGGCGCTGTTCGCCGCCGATCCCGACCGCGCCCACCGCATGACCACGCTGGCCGACGGGCTGGCGCTGGACTGGTCCAAGACCGCGATCGACGGGCGGGCGCGCGACCTGCTGCTGGCGCTGGCCGCGTGTGTTCCCGACCGCCGCGCCGCCATGTTCCGCGGCGACCGCATCAACCAGACCGAGGACCGCGCCGTCCTGCACACCGCCCTGCGCCGCGCGGGCGGGCCGGTGCCGTCCGACAGCTGCGACGTCATGCCCGAGGTGCTGGCGACCCGCGCCCGCATGGCGGATTTCGCGCGCGCGGTGCGGTCAGGCGCGTTTCGGGGGCAGGGCGGGGCGATCACCGATGTCGTCAACATCGGCATCGGCGGGTCCGACCTTGGCCCGGTCATGGCGACGCTGGCGCTGGCGCCGTATCACGATGGGCCGCGGGTGCATTTCGTGTCCAACGTCGATGGCGCCGATATCGCCGACACGCTGCGCGGGCTGGACCCCGCGACGACGCTGGTGGTCGTGGCCTCCAAGACCTTCACCACCATCGAGACGATGACCAACGCCGCCACCGCGCGGGACTGGATGGCGCGCACCGTCGCCGATCCGGGCGCGCAGTTCGCCGCGCTGTCGTCGGACGGGGCGCGGACCGCGGAATGGGGCATCGACAGCTCTCGCGTGTTCGGCTTTGCCGACTGGGTGGGCGGGCGCTATTCGGTCTGGGGACCGATCGGGCTGTCGCTGATGCTGGCGATCGGGCCGGACGACTTTGCCGATTTCCTGGCGGGCGGCGCAGCGATGGACGCGCATTTCCAGACCGCGGCCCTGGACCGCAACATGCCGGTGATGCTGGCGCTGGTCGGCATCTGGCACCACCAGATCTGCGGCTATCCGACCCGCGCGGTGCTGCCCTATGACAACCGGCTGCTGCGCCTGCCGGCCTATCTGCAACAGCTTGAGATGGAATCGAACGGCAAGCGCGTGGTGATGGACGGGTCCGACCTGACCCGCCCGTCCGGCCCCGTTGTGTGGGGCGAGCCGGGGACCAACGGCCAGCACGCGTTCTATCAACTGATCCATCAGGGCACCGAGGTCGTCCCCTGCGAGTTCATCGTCGCCGCGCGCGGGCACGAACCCGACCTGGACCACCACCACCGCCTGCTGGTCGCCAACTGCCTGGCGCAAAGCCAGGCTCTGATGCGCGGCCGCTCGCTGGACGAGGCGCGCGCCCTGATGGCGGCGCGCGGCCTGACCGGACCCGAGGCGGAACGCCAGGCCCGCCACCGCGTCTTTCCCGGCAACCGCCCCTCGACCACCCTGCTGATCCCGCAGCTGACGCCGTTCACGCTGGGGCAGATCGTCGCGCTGTATGAACATCGCGTGTTCGTGGAAGGCGCGATCCTGGGGATCAACAGCTTTGACCAGTGGGGGGTCGAGCTGGGCAAGGAACTGGCGCTGCGCGTCGCGCCCCTGCTGGAAGGGGGGGCGACCGAGGGGCACGACGGTTCGACCCTCGCGCTGGCCCGGCGGGTGAGGGATCTGCGCGGCGACGCCTGAGGCGGGGGGGCTGTGGGTGCAATGCGCCTGAGACGGCCGGCTGCGACGGTCGGTCGGACGCGCGGGGATGGTGTGACCGCTGCGGCGCGATGGGTTCTGTGACCGAAGGGCGCGGCGGCCGCGCACCATCGCCGCCGGGCGCGAGGATGGCGGCATCGGGCAAGCAGCGGCTGTCGTCGCACGGTCATCGCCCCGCTGTCATCGCCGCGCGGTTGTCGTCGCCTGGCATCATCGCTGCGTCGCGCAGCGGAACGGTCGGGAGGTTATCGCGCTGGCCGCACGACCTGCGCGTGCGCGACCACCTCAGCCCACGAGAATGCCGCATCGCCGCCAGCGCGGCCGAACGGCCGGTCGGTCAGCGCGCAGGCGGCACGGGCCGCGCGCCTCTCGCGACCGACTCATCCCACGAAAAGCCGCATTGCTGCCGCCATGAATGCGTCGGCCACGTCTGCCGTCTCGAACATCAGCTCGTGCCGGGCACCCGGAAACTCCAGCAGCCGCGCGCCCGGCCAGTCGCCGGCGCGGTGGCGGATCGCGGCTGGCGAGACGACCCGCTCGGCCCCGCCGACCCCGATCAGCGCCGGCAGATCGGGCGAGGGCAGGGCGGCCAGCCGCTGCATCTCGGCCCGTGCGGCGGCGACCCAGGCATAGGTCGCGCCCCCCAGCGTCAGTTCCGGCCAGCTGCCCGCCTGCGCCACCAGCCGCGCCCATTGCCGCGCGTCGCCGGTCAGCGCGTTGCACCGGAAGGGCGCGTCCAGCAGATAGGCGCCGCCGCCGCCGGTGCCCACAGCGCAGCGATCGGCGCGGCCCAGCCGGTCGGCGGCGCGGGTGATCCCCGCCAGCACCGCCCCCGGCACACGCGGATGGTGCAGCCCCCACATCGGCGCCGAAAACGCCGCCCTCTCCACCGGCAGCGCGTTCATCAGCGCGGCCAGCCCGATGCAGCCGCCCATCGAATGGGCCAGCAGATGCCACGGCCGGGGCAGGTCCAGCGCCTGCGCCGCGACCACCAGTTCCACCACGTCGCGCTGGTAATCGGCGAAGTCGGCGACATGGCCGCGCCGGGTGTCGGGCAGCAGCCGGTCGGACAGGCCCTGCCCGCGCCAGTCGACGGCGATCACCGCCAGCCCCTCGCCGGTCAGGCGGCGGGCGACGGTGCCGTATTTCTCAAGATACTCGGTGCGGCCCTGGAACAGCAGCACCGTCCCGCGCGCGGCGCCCTCGGGCAGCCACAGCGCGGCGCGCAGCCGCACGCCGTCGTCGGCATGCAGCCACCATGCGGCGGGCGGCGCGGGGTCGCCCGGCAGGACGTGGAACGGCGCGGCGTCGTGCGCGCCGTCCCGGGGATCGCACGCGGCCACCTACGACAGCGCGGCGCCCAGCTTCATCGCGTCGGGCAGCGAGCCGTCGATCTTCAGCTTGCCCGACATATAGGCCATCGCCGGGTTCACGTCGCCGTTCAGGATGCCCTCGAACGTGTCGCGGCTGGCGGTCAGCGTCACCTCGGCCGGCTCGTCGCCCGCGCGCACGCCGCCGGCGTCGATCATGATCGCGCCTTCGCCCTCGATCACGAACTTGGCGGTCGAATCGAACGACGAAATCTTGGCGCCCAGCGCCTTCACGGCACCCTCGATCACAGCACTCATCTTTATCCTCCTTTGGGTGGCGTCGCGTCGCGTCAGCCATTACATCGGCACTATGCGTCGCGTCTCCGCCCGTTTCCATCCCGTCGTCGCGGCATTTTGCACCGGAGTGGTTGCGATTTCGTTGACCGCCGCGCCGATGGCCGCCCAGGCCCCGGCCGAGATGGATCGGCTTTTCGCGGAACTGGCCCAATCCGACGGCGACGGCTGGATGCGCGCCCGGTCCGACATCGAACGGGCGTGGTCGCGTTCCGGGTCGGCCGCGCTGGACCTGCTGCTGCAGCGGGGCGAGGCGGCGCTGGACGCGGGCGACCCCATCGCCGCCATCGGCCACCTGACCGCCCTGATCGACCATGCGCCGGATTTTCCGGCGGGCTTTGCCGCCCGCGCGCAGGCCTATGCGATGGCCGGGCAGTTCGGCCCCGCGACCGCCGACCTGGCGCAGACGCTGGCGCTGGAACCCCGTCACTGGCCGGCGCTGACCCAGCTTGCCGCCATGCTGGAGGAGGCGGGCGACGACGACCGTGCGCTGGCCGCCTGGCGCGCCAGCCTGGACATCAACCCCCACCAGCCCGAGGCGCTGGACGGCGTTGCGCGGCTGACCGCCCGGCACACCGGGCAGGACGTCTGAGGTGGCGGGGCGCGTCACGGCCGTGCTGGGGCCGACCAACACCGGCAAGACTCACTATGCCATCGAGCGGATGCTGGCCCACCGGACCGGCGTCATCGGCCTGCCGCTGCGTCTGCTGGCGCGCGAGGTCTATGACCGCATCGTCAGGGCGCGCGGCCCGTCGGTCGTGGCGCTGATCACCGGCGAAGAACGCATTGTCCCGGAACGCGCCGCTTATTGGGTCGCCACCACCGAGGCCATGCCCGAGGTGCTGGCCGATTTCGTCGCCATCGACGAAATTCAGCTGTGCGCCGACCCTGAACGCGGCCACGTCTTCACCGACCGCCTGCTGCACATGCGCGGCCTGCACGAGACGCTGTTTCTGGGCAGCGCCACAATGCGCCCCGCCATCGCCGCGCTGGTCCCCGAGGCGCAGTTCATGCGGCGCGAACGGTTCTCGACGCTCAGCTGGGCGGGGTCGCGCAAGCTCAGCCGGATGCCGCCGCGATCGGCCATCGTCGGGTTCAGCGTCGATGACGTCTATGCCACCGCCGAACTGCTGCGCCGGCAAAAGGGCGGCTGCGCCGTCGTCATGGGCGCGCTGTCGCCGCGCACGCGCAATGCGCAGGTGGCCATGTATCAGGCCGGAGAGGTCGATTACCTGGTCGCCACCGACGCCATCGGCATGGGGCTGAACCTGGACATCCACCACGTCGCGTTCGAGGCGACGCACAAGTTCGACGGCCGCCGCCTGCGCCCGCTGTTCCCGCACGAACTGGGCCAGATCGCCGGGCGCGCCGGGCGTCACACCGAACCCGGCACCTTCGGCGTCACCGGCGAGGCCGCGCCCTTGGACGAAGGGCTGATCGACGCCATCGAGAACCACCGCTTTGCCCCGATCAGCCGGCTGGTCTGGCGCAATTCCGCGCTGGAGTTCGGGACGCTGGACCGGCTGGCGCAATCGCTGGAACAGCCGTCGGGCGACGAGTGGCTGGGCCGCGGGCGCGAGGCCGACGACCTGTCTGCGCTGAAGGTGCTGCGCGAGATGCCCGAGATCCGCGACCGGGTGACGCACCCGAAAGACGTGCGGCTTTTGTGGGACGTCTGCCGCATCCCCGATTTCCGCGGCATCTCGCCGGCGGAACACACGACGCTGCTGACCCGCATCTTCGGGTTCCTGCAGGACGGCGGCATCCCCGGCGACTGGCTGGCGCGGTCGGTCGCCCGCATCGACAAGCCCGGCGGCGACATCGACGCGATCAGCAAGCGGCTGGCCTATATCCGTACCTGGACCTATGTCGCGCAGCGCAGCGGCTGGGTCAGGGACGAAGCCCATTGGCGGGGCGAGACGCGGGCTGTAGAAGACCGCCTGTCGGACGCCCTGCACGCGGCGCTGACGCAGCGATTCGTGGACCGGCGCACATCCGTGCTGATGCGCCGGCTCAAGCAGAAGGAGAGCCTGGTGGCCGAGGTGAACGACAAGGGCGAAGTGACGGTCGAGGGCGAGTTCGCCGGCCGTCTGGACGGTTTCCGGTTTCGGGCCGACCCCGCCGCCGCGGGGGACGAGGCAAGGATGCTGACCCGCGCCGCCTATGAGGCGCTGCGCCCCGAGTTCCACCTGCGCGCCGACCGCTTTCTGAACGCGCCCGACCCGGAACTGGACTTTACCGTGCAGGGCGGGCTGATGTGGGGGTCGGCCGCCGTCGGCAAGCTGGTCAAGGGCGCCGAGCCGCTGAAGCCCGGCATCGAGGTCTTTGTCGACGAAGAGGCCGGGTCCGAGATCGCCGACAAGGTGCGCCGCCGCCTGCAGCATTTCATCGACCGCAAGATCGCGACCGGGTTCGAGCCGCTGCTGGGCCTGCTGGCCGACGAGGCCGTGACCGGTCTGGCGCGCGGCGTCGCCTTCCGCCTGGGCGAGGCGATGGGCGTGCTGCCGCGCGAAGGCATCGCGTCCGAGATCAAGGAACTGGACCAGGACGCGCGCGGCAGCCTGCGCAAGCACGGCGTCCGGTTCGGGCAATACACCATCTTCCTGCCGGCGGTGCTGAAGCCCGCGCCGACCCGGCTGCGCCTGCTGCTGTCGGCCCTGTGGGACGGCGCGGACGAGTTCCCCGAAAGCCCGCCGCCCGGGCTGGTGACCATCCCGAACCTGCCCGACGTTCCGCGCGGCTATTACACGCTGTCGGGGTATCACCCGGCGGGCGACCGCGCGATCCGCATCGACATGCTGGAACGGCTGGCCGACATGCTGCGCGGCCAGGACAGCCGCGGCGGGTTCGAGGCGACGCCCGAGATGCTGTCGATCACCGGCATGACGCTGGACCAGTTCGCCGACCTGATGGGGGGGCTGGGCTATCGCGCCACCAAGGCCGAGCGGGTCAAGGCCCGCGCGGCGGCAACCTCGGCGGCCGCGCCGGAACCCGCCGCCCTGCCCGAGGGCGAGGCCGCGGCGCCGATGACCGAAGAGGAAAGCGTGCTGGCCGCCGAGACCCGCGCCCGGTGGGAGGCCGAGCAGGCCGAGCGCCGCGCCGCCGACGCGGCCGCCGAGGTCCATCGCCGCGCCGAGGCCGAGGCCGCAGCGGCGGCGGGCGGCGAGGACGGGCCGGTTGCCGTTGGCGCGGATGCGGGTGCCGCTGATGCTGATGCGGGTGCCGTTGACGCGGATGCGGTGGCCGCTGACGCGGATGCGCTCGCCGTCGATACGGGCGCGGCCGCTGCTGACGCAGGCGCTGACGGGGATAAGGCCGCTGTTGGCCCGGCCGCAGGCAATGACGTGCACGCGGCCGACACCGCGCCGGGCGAGGCCGACGCAAGCGCCGCGGCGTCCGAGATGGAGAGCTTCTACACCTTCGTCTGGGCACCGCGTTCGCGCGGGCCGCGCAGGGCGCATGAGGGCGACGGGCGCGGCGACAATCGCGGCGATGGCCGTGGCGACAATCGCGGACACCGCCGCTTTGACGGCAACCGCGGTGGCGAACAGGGTGCGCCGGCCGACGGGCGCGGCGATCGGCCGCGCGGCGAACGCCGCCCGGGGTCCAAGCCCGGCGGCGAGCGTGCGCGCGAGGCCGGGGCCGAGGGTCAGCCCGACCGGACCGCGCGCGAGGGCGGCAAGCCCGCCCGCTTTGGCGGCAAGGGCGGCAAGCCGCAGGGCCACCGCTCCGGCGACAAGCAGGGCGGCAAGCCCGGCGGCCACGGCGGCAAGGGCAAGCCCGAGGGCGCACGGTTCGAGGCGCGGCCCCCCCGCGCCGAAAAGCCGCTGGACCCCGACAGCCCCTTTGCCGTGCTGGCCGCGCTGAAGAACAAGCCTTGATCGCCGCAGCGGCCGGGCGGCCCTGATGGCGCGGCGCGCCGGCCGCGATGACGCGCCCAGGGCCGTGCCCGAGGCGATCCGGCTGGACCGCTGGCTGTGCCACGCGCGCGTCTTCAAGACCCGCAGCCTGGCCGCCGACCGCATCGCCGCGGGCGGCGTCAGGATCAACGGCACCCCCTGCCGCAAGCCCGCGCACGAGGTCCGCCCAGGCGATGTCGTGACCGCCGCCGTGCCCGGCGGCGTGCGCAGCCTGCGCGTTCTGGCGCCGGGCGAACGCCGCGGCCCCGCGGCCGAGGCGCAGGGTCTGTATGAGGATCTGGACCGCCCCGCCGCCGACGATGGCCCGGCCGGGGGGATCGGCGGCGCCGCTTGAACCGGGGCGGGCAAAGGTCTAGGTGAAAGCCCGACCGCCCGCGCGAGGATACGCCGATGACCTATGTCGTGACCGAAAACTGCATCATGTGCAAATACACGGACTGCGTCGAGGTCTGCCCGGTGGACTGTTTCTATGAGGGCGAGAACACGCTGGTCATCCACCCCGACGAATGCATCGACTGCGGCGTCTGCGAACCCGAATGCCCGGCCGACGCGATCCGCCCCGACACCGAGCCGGACATGGACAAATGGGTCGAGTTCAACCGGACCTATGCCGATCAGTGGCCGGTCATCACCCGCAAGAAAGACCCGCTGCCCGGCTATCAGGAGATGGACGGCCAGCCCGGCAAGCTTGAGAAATACTTCTCGCCCGCGCCGGGCGAGGGCGACTGATCGCCGCACCGACGGCAGTTTCAGGCAAGGCCCGGCCCCGCGCCGGGCCTTGCCGTTGCCCTGGTTCGCGGTGGCGCCGTCCACGATGCGCGTGATCCCCGCACCGCTGCGCTTTCAGGCAAGGCCCGGCCACGCGCCGGGCCTTTGCCGTTGCCGCCTAGTTCGCCGTGGCGTCGTCCACGATGCGCGACAGCATGTCGTTGACCGGCTGCATCGTCTCGCCCGGATAGATGCGGTGGCCGACGGTCACCTGGCCCGGCTGGTCCACGGTCTCATAGACGAAGATGGAATAGGGGCAGAACTGGATGTTGGTCACGTCCGCCTCCATCACCTGGCGGGACACGGCGGCCGAACAGAAGGTATAGGCGTCGGCGGCGGCATACAGATCCTTGGTGCCGCCCACGTCGGCCTTGGTCCGGGCCAGCATGTCGCCGACCTGGCTGGTGCTGTCGATCACAAGCCCCGCGTTGGTGATGGCCTGTTCGACGGCGAAGGTCGCATCCTCGAACGGGGCCTCGACCGTCTTGGCATAGGCGGGGACGGAAACGGGCGCCTGCGCGGCGGCTGCGGCGGGCAGCGCCAGCGCCGCGGCCAGTGCAAGCCGGGCAAGGGTCGGGATCGGGGTCATCGGCGTCTCCACTGCGGGGGAAAGGTCAGTTCGCGGGGGGCGGGGCAGGGGCCGGCAGGGTGCCGCCTTGCTGCGGCGGTGCCGCAGGGTCGGTCCACCCGGCCTGTTCCAGCATGTCGTCCAGCAGCACCCAGAAGAACTCGTCGCCCGGATAGCCGGCCATCCGCGCCACCTCGGCCCCGTCGTCGGTCAGCACGAAGGTCGGCGTGATGGCGGGCGGGCCGCCGATCAGGGTCATGCCGTCGGGCAGCGGGGCCTTGATGTCGAGTTGCAACAGCGGCGCGGCCGCGCCCTCGGCCGTGTCGGGATAGGCGGGGCCGATCTGTTCGTGCCAGCGCGCGCAATAGATGCAGCCGTCGCGTTCGAACATCACCAGCCGCAGTTCGCCCGCCCCGGCGCCGGTCATGGCGATCCCTGCCGCCATCGCGGCCGTCAGCAGCAGGCGGACAGGTCTGGAAAGGCGGCGCAACGATCTTACCTCATCTGGGCGGCGCGGTGGCGGACCGCATCCCGGCCGGGTCGGTTGACGGGCGCGGCTGACTGGCGCAGCCTGTCACGCTTGTGGTCAGGACCGCAACGCCGACGTGCCGCGGCAGGTTTCACACGGCCCGACAAGTCACGGCCCGGCAAGGCAAGGACGAAGATGCCCGAGATTTCCTATGGCGGGGCCATGCTGGCCGGGCTCCTGTCGTTCCTGTCGCCCTGCATCCTGCCGATGGTGCCGTTCTATCTGGCCTATCTGGCCGGCATCTCGATGGGCGAACTGCGCGGCGACGGGCTGGCGCCGGGCGCGCGGCGGCGGTTGGTGGCCGGGTCCATCGCCTTTGCGCTGGGGGTCACGACGATCTTCGTGCTGCTGGGCCTGGGCGCGACGGCGCTGGGATCGGCCTTCGCCCAGTGGCGGACCGAGCTTTCGTGGGCCGCAGCGGCGATCCTGCTGGTGTTCGGGCTGCATTTCCTGGGCGTGATCCGGGTGCCATTCCTGTACCGGCAGGCGCGGCTGGACAGCACGGCCAGCGCGGCCACGCTGCCCGGCGCCTATCTCATGGGGCTGGCGTTCGGGTTCGGCTGGACGCCTTGCGCCGGCCCCGCGCTGGCCGCGATCCTGTTCGTGGCGGGCGGGCAGGGCGATCTGTGGCGGGGCGGCGCGCTGCTGCTGGTCTATGGGCTGGCGATGACGCTGCCGTTTGTGCTGGCGGCGTTCTTTGCCCGGCCGTTCCTGTCCTGGATCGCACGGCACCGGGCGCTGCTGGGGCGCGTTGAAAAGGCGATGGGCGTGATGCTGATCCTGTTTGCGGTGCTGATCGCGACCGACAGCGTCAACCGCATCGCGGCGATCATGGTGAACAACATGGACTGGAGCGTGACGATCCGATGACGATGACCCGCATCCTTGGCGCCGCGCTGGCGGCCGTCCTGACCCTGATCCCGCTGGCGCCGCGGGCGGACGTGCCGCTGGGCGACGACGGGCTGCACAAGCCCGCCTGGCTGAAGACCAGCTTCAAGGATCTGCCCGAAGATCTGGCCGAGGCGACGGCGGCGCGGCGCACCCTGCTGGTGATCGTCGAACAGCGCGGCTGCATCTATTGCGCGCAGATGCACGAGCAGGTGTTCACCGACCCGCGCGTCGAGGCCCTGATCCGCGACCATTTCGACGTGGTGCAGGTCGACCTGTTCGGCGCGACCGACGTCACCGACCTGGACGGCGAGGTGCTGAGCGAAAAGCGCATGGCCGGCCGGTGGGGGGTGACGGTGACGCCCACGATGCTGCTGCTGCCCGCGGACCCGGAACCCGGCGTCGGCGCGGCCCGTGCGGCGATGGCGGTGATCCCCGGACCGTTGGTGGCGGACCAGACGGCGGCGCTGTTCGACTGGGCGCGGCAGGGCGGGCCGGCGACCGGGCGGACGCTGGCGCAGGTGCTGAAGCCGCCGGGCTGAGTTGCGGACGGCCGCGGCCGAGGAAAGATTTCCGTCTTTCTGCGATGCGCCAGAAAGTTTGTGGCGGATTTGATGAAAATCATTGACAACGCGAAACAACCGTTTGCGGCCGGCAGCATGCTGCCTATGTTCCAGCCATGACCCCTGGGGGAAGACGGATGAACTGGCCGACCGACCTGCGCGAAAGCGCGCTTGCCGCGACCGCCGCGGCGCTGACGCTTGCCGCCCCGCAGGCGCAGGCCGCCGATGCCGTCGCGCCCGGCGGCGTCGTCTATGTCGATGGCGGCGTCGCGCAGTCGCTGACCGGCGCGCCCGGCAACCCCGAGGCGGGCAAGGCGATCATCTCGACCGCCGCGCTTGGCAACTGCGTGGCCTGCCACCAGATCAGCGCCCTGCCAGAGGTGGATTTCCAGGGCAATGTCGGCCCCTCGCTGGACGGGGTGGCCGACCGCTATGACGAGGCGCATCTGCGCGGGCTGGTCGCCAACGCCAAGCAGACGTTCCCCGACACGGTCATGCCGGCCTTTTACAAGACCGAAGGCTTCATCCGGCCGGGCGAGGGCTATACCGGCAAGGCGCCCACCGGCGAGTTGTCCCCCGTCCTTGACGCCGAACAGATCGAGAATGTCGTCGCCTATCTTCTGACGCTCAGGTGACGCGCGGGCCGGACCCGCAGACGACACGAAGGAGAATTCGCATGGAAATGAACCGACGCAAGACGATCGCCCTGGGCGCGGGCGGCGTCGCGGCCCTGATCGGCACCGCGGCGCTGGCCCAGACGGCCCCGGCAACGACCACGGCACCGGCGGCCGCGCCTGCGGCCCCCGTTACCCCCGGCAAGACCGCCGAACAATGGATCGCCGAGTTCACCGGCGGCGCCGGGGTGACCGAGGGCGGGGTGGAACTGACCGCGCCCGAGATCGCCGAGAACGGCAACACCGTGCCCGTGTCCGTTGCCGCCGACGGCGCGTCCGAGGTGTTGCTGGTCGCCACTGGCAATCCGGTCGGCGGCGTGATGATCGCCCGCTTCGGCCCCGCCGCCGGCCGGCGCGAGATCGCCACCCGCATCCGCCTGGCCCGGACCCAGGACATCATCGGCGTGGCCAAGATGGAGGACGGAACCTTCCGCCAGGCCACCGCCAACGTGAAGGTCACCATCGGCGGCTGCGGCGGCTGACCCGCCCGCCACCGCAGTTTCAGGAGAAGAGCATGGCCGAGAATGTCAAACCCCGCGTCAGGGTGCCCGATACCGCCAGCGCGGGCGACATCATCACACTCAAGACGCTGATCAGCCACCAGATGGAGTCCGGGCAGCGCAAGGACGCGGATGGCCAGACGATCCCGCGTTCGATCATCAACCGCTTCGTCGTCGATTTCGCCGGCGCCAACGTGCTGGACGTGCAGATGGAACCGGCGATCTCGACCAACCCTTACTTCGAGTTCGGCGTGCTGATCGACAAGGCGGGCGAGTTCACCTTTACCTGGTACGACGACGACGGCTCCGTCTACGAGGAAAAGCAGTCGATCGCGATCGCCTGACAGCCCGCAGGGGCGCGGCGCGCGCCGTGCCCCGACCAGCCTGAACGCCGGCGCGCCGGACCGACCAACGGGGGAACCAAGATGACCAGCACACACCTTGCGGCCGCGATGCTGGCGCTGACGCTGGCGGGCACGGCCCCGGCGCAGGCCGACCCCATCGACGCGACCGAGATCGTCATCAACGATGGCGAGATCGCCTTGCCGACCCGCGCCCCCGCGCCCGCGTATCTTGAAGGCGTGCTGCCCGAGGTGCGCTCGGGCTGGCTTTACCGCGACGAGGCGACGCGCGCCATGCAGATGGACGATTTCGAGAACCCCGGCATGGTGTTCGCGGACCTGGGCCTGGACAGCTGGGAAACGCCCGACGGCACCCAAGGCAAGTCCTGCGCGGACTGCCACAACGGCATCGACAGCATGAAGGGCCTGCGTGCCGCCATGCCCAGGATGAACGCCGCCGGCGACAATCTGTGGTCGATGGAAAACTTCATCAACGACTGCCGCGTCAACCGCATGGGCGCCGAGGAATGGGGCTGGAACAGCGCGCCCATGAAGAACATGACCGCCGCCATCTCGCTGCAATCGCGCGGGATGCCGGTCGATGTCGCCATCGACGGCCCCGCCGCCGCGTGGTGGGAACGCGGGCGCGAGATGTATTACACCCGCTTCGGCCAGCTGGAGCTGGCCTGCGCGAATTGCCACGAGGAGAACTCGGGCAAGAACATCCGCGCGGACCATCTGTCGCAGGGCCAGATCAACGGCTTTCCCACCTATCGGCTGAAGGACGCGGGCATGGTGTCCAGCCACCAGCGTTTCGTCGGCTGCGTGCGCGACACCCGCGGTGAGACGTTCAAGGCCGGGTCGGACGAGTTCCGCGCGCTGGAACTGTATGTCGCCTCGCGCGGCATGGGCCTGCCGGTCGAGGGCGTGGCGGTCCGTCACTGACGGCCCGGCCCGACGTTCCGCCCGATGCACCGACGACGACCGGCGGCCCGGCGGCCGCTGACCGGAAGGATTGCCATGATCAACAAACGCGAATTCCTGCAGGCCGCGCTGGCGACCACCGCGCTGTGGGGCCTGTCGGGGCACGGCAACTGGGGCCGGCTGGCCGCGCAACAGGCGCTGTCGCAGGACAGGCTGCTGCAGTTCGACGATTTCGGCAACGTCACGCTGATCCACGTCACCGACATCCACGCGCAGCTGAAACCGCTGTGGTTCCGCGAGCCTGCGGTCAACATCGGCGTGGGCGAGGCGCGCGGCCGCCCGCCGCATGTCACCGGCAAGGATTTCCTGTCGATGTTCGGCATCGCGCCCGGCTCACCCGACGCCTATGCGCTGACCCACGAGGATTTCACCGCGCTGGCCCGGACCTATGGCCGGATGGGCGGCATGGACAGGGTGGCCACCGTCGTCAAGGCGATCCGCGCCGCCCGGCCCGACGCGATCCTGCTGGACGGCGGGGACACGTGGCACGGGTCCATGACGGCGCTGCGGACGCAGGGGCAGGACATGGTCAACGTCATGTCGGCGCTTGGCGTCGATGCCATGACCAGCCACTGGGAATGGACGCTGGGGCAGGACCGTGTGCGCGAGATCGTGGACGGCCTGCCGTTCGCGTTCCTTGGCGCCAACATCTTCGACGCCGAATGGGACGAGCCTGCGTTCGAGCCCTACAAGATCTTTGACAAGGGCGGGGCGCGCATCGGGGTCATCGGGCAGGCGTTCCCCTATCTGCCGATCGCCAACCCGCGCTGGCTGTTCCCCGATTACAGCTTCGGCATCCAAGAGGCGCGCATGCAGGAGGTCGTGGACCATCTGCGCGGCACCGAAAAGGTCGATCTGGTCGTCTGCCTGTCGCACAACGGCTTTGACGTGGACCACAAGATGGCTGGCCAGGTCCAGGGCATCGACGTGATCCTGACCGGCCACACCCACGATGCCATCCCCGAACCCGTGCTGGTCGGCCAGACGATCCTGATCGCGTCGGGGTCGAACGGCAAGTTCGTCAGCCGCGTCGATCTGGACGTGCGCGACGGCCGCATGATGGGGTTCCGCCACAAGCTGATCCCGGTCTTTTCGGACGTGATCGCCCCCGATCCCGACATGGCCGCGCTGATCGACGCCGAACGCGCACCCTTTGCGGCGGATCTGGACGAGGTCGTCGGCACCACCGAAAGCCTGCTTTACCGGCGCGGCAACTTCAACGGGACGTGGGATGATCTGATCTGCGACGCGATCCGGTCCGAACGCGACGTCCAGATCGCGCTGTCGCCCGGCGTCCGCTGGGGGCCGTCGCTGCTGCCCGGCGATCCGATCCGGCGCGAGGATATCCACAACGCCTGCTCGATGAGTTATGGCCAGGTCTACCGCACCGAAATGACCGGCGAGACGATCAAGGCGGTGATGGAGGATGTGGCCGACAACCTGTTCAACCCCGACCCCTATTATCAGCAGGGGGGCGACATGGTCCGCGTGGGCGGGCTGTCCTATGCCATCGACGTGGCCAAGCCGATGGGGCAGCGCATCTCGGCCCTGACGCTGGACGGGGGCGAGGCGGTGGACCCGGCCAAATCCTATTCGGTCGCCGGCTGGGCCAGCGTGAACGAGGGGACCGACGGCCCGCAGATCTGGGACGTGATCGAGGCGCATGTCCGCAAGCTGGGCAGCGTCCGGGCCGAACCGCGCGAGACCGTCACCGTCAGCGGGGCATGATCGTCCGGTCCCGTCCGCTTGAGGAGCTGTCCCCGTGGCCGCCTGCAACGGCACCGGAAATCATGGGCTGAACAATCCCCCCGCGCAGGGTTTATCCTTGCGTTTCCCCTTTCTTTCCTCCGCCGGAGCCTGTCCCATGCCGATCACCCGCCGCCTTGCCCTGTCAGCCTCGGCCGTTCTGGCCGCGGGCGCGATGATCCCGCGCCGCCTGTGGGCGGTGACCACCCTGACCGCCGGCGACCTGCGGATCGACAGCGTCTCGGATGGCACGCTGGAATTGCCCGCGGCCTTTGTCACCGATGCGCTGCCCGACGCTGAACGTGCCGACATCATCGCCCGCTTTGCCATTCCCGCGGACCGTATCGTCACCCCGATGAACATCACGCTGCTGCGCCGGGGCGATCGCGTGGCGCTGTTCGACGTGGGGTCCGGCCCCGGCTTCATGCCCACGGCGGGCAAGCTGGCCGGGGCGCTGGCGGCGGTCGGGATCACGCCTGCGGACGTGACCGACGTCATCTTTACCCATGCGCACCCCGATCATTTGTGGGGCCTGCTGGACGAGTTCGACGAGCCGGTGTTTGCCAGGGCGCGCCTGCAGATGGGGGCGGCCGAGCATGAATATTGGACCGATCCGCAGACCCCCGCGACCATCGGCGAGGCGCGGCAGGCGTTTGCCGTCGGCGCCGCGCGCCGGTTGGCGGCCGTCGGCGACCGCATGGCGCTGTTCGAACCGGACGCCGAGGTGCTGCCGGGCGTCACGGCAGTGGCGACGCCGGGCCACACGCCGGGTCACACCTCGTTCGCCATCGGCACGCCCGACACCGGGATCATGGTGACCGGCGACGCCATCGGCAACGCGACGTTCGCCTTCGCCCGCCCCGACCTGCCCGGCGGCGGCGATCAGGATCAGCCGAGGGCGGCGGAAAGCCGCAAGGCGCTGCTGGCGCGGCTGGCGGACGAGAACTGGCGCATGATCGGCTATCACCTGCCGGGCGGGGGGATCGGCCGCTGCGTGCGGCAGGGCGACGCCTTTGCCTTTGTCCCCGAGGCGGGCTGAGGGCCACCTGCCTTAGGACGCACCGCCTGCGCGGCGATCGACCAGCCAGTCGGTCGCGATGCCGCCCGCCCACATGGACAGCAGCGCCGCCCAGGCCGTCGCGGCAAAGATCGCCGTCCCGCTGACGCCGTTGCCGACCGAACAGCCGCCGGCCAGCACCCCGCCAAAGCCCATCATCACCGCGCCGATCATGGCGCGGCGGGTCTGGCTGATGCTCTCGAACGTCTGGAACCGCAGCTCGCCCCCGACCAGCGCGGCCAGGAACGACCCCAACAGGACGCCGGGGATCAGGCCCACGTCAAAGCCCAGGCTGGGAAACGGCGCCAGCAGCGCCATCAGCCCGCTGGCCGACGGCGAGGTGAAGGTGATCGAGGTCACGGGCACCGGCTCGAACGCGACCTGCGCATGCTGGAACGTCAGATAGAACCCCGCCGCGACCGACAGCCCGACGCCTGCGCCGAACATGAGGATGCGGTTCGGCACGCTGCTGCGCTGCGCCAGCCACAACGCGAACGCCATCGCCGCCAGACCCAGCGCCAGCCCCGACCACAAGGGCAGGGCGCCCGCGGTCGTCAGGTCGATGTTCGCCCCGTCAGGCGTGGTCCACAGGCCCGCGATCCGCACGTTCGGCTGCACCAGCACGCCGCGCAGCGTCATCTGCGCGGTCACCGCGAAGATCAGCCCCGACACGATCGACCGCAGGTTGCCGGTCGCGGCCAGCACCGCCAGCCGCCCCGGACAGCCGCGCGTCAGGATCATGCCGGACCCGAAGATCAGCCCGCCCGCCACCGCCCCGCTGAGGCTGCCCATCGCCATCGTCCGCGCCGCGCCGGGGTCCAGCGCGCCCGCCATCCGCGCGCCCTGCACAAGGATCGCGGCCGAGGCAAAGCTGAACAGCCACACCGCAAAGCGCGGCCCCATCCGCCCGCGCGACAGCTCCAGCGTGGCCGCGCGCAGGCAGAACGCCGAACGCTGCGCGGCGACGCCGAAAACGATGCCGACCGCCACGCCGATCACGGCAGAGGCGGCGTTGTCGCCGATGCGGTCGCTCAGGAAGGTCAGGTCCATCGGTCCTCTCTCGCGGCGTTCGGTGCAGGCTAGTTGTTGCGGCGCGGGCTTTCCAGATCGCGCGCGGGACCGGCCGCGGGTGACGGGACGGACCGGGGACGTCATCGGCCTTTATTTTGGGGGTGATTCGTGATACAAGATCGTCACACGCCCCGCAACACGCAGGCTATGCCAGCCTGCGCGCCGCGGGGATTTCGCCTGCCTGTCCGGCCGCTGCCCGCCCGGACCTTGTCGAATATCACATCAGGATCCGCGGCGGTGCAACCCGTCCTGGGTTCTTTTTGCGCCGCAAGCCGGCGCCACTGGAAGGAGACCGGATGTCCAAAGGCAAGAAGAACGAGTTCCACCCCGACGATTTCGTGGTTTATCCCGCGCATGGCGTCGGCCGCATCATCTCGATCGAGGAACAGGAGGTCGCGGGCCTGCGGCTGGAAATGTTCGTGATCTCGTTCGAAAAGGACAAGATGACCCTGCGCGTGCCCACCGCCCGCGCCACCGAGATCGGGATGCGCAGCCTGGCCAGCCCGGACATGGTCAACCGCGCGCTGGAAACGCTGAAGGGCAAGGCGCGGGTCAAGCGCGCCATGTGGTCGCGCCGCGCGCAGGAGTATGAGCAGAAGATCAACTCGGGCGACCTGCTGTCCATCGCCGAGGTCGTGCGCGACCTGCACCGCAGAGACGACCAGCGCGAGCAGTCCTATTCCGAACGCCAGCTGTACGAGGCTGCGCTGGACCGGCTGACCCGCGAGGTCGCGGCCGTCAGCGGCATCGACGAGGCCGGCGCGCAACGCCGCGTGGGCGAGGTGCTGACCGCGCGCGTCGCCGCCTGAGGTCTTTCGCGGAAGTCGTTGATCGGGCGGGGCGATGCGCGCCCCGCCCTTTGTCATGCAACGCGCGTCGCCGCCTGAGGTCTTTCGCGCAAGTCATTGATCGGGCGGGGCCATGCGCGCCCCGCCCTTTTTCATGCCGCGCGCAGCGCGGACAGGATGCGCGCCCAGCTGCGCGCGCCCTTGGCAAAGCTTTCGACGTCGTATTTCTCGTTGGGGGAATGGATGCGGTCGTCGTCTCGGCCAAAGCCGATCAGCATCGTGTCCATCCCCAGGATCGTCTTGAAGTCGCCCGCGATCGGGATCGACCCGCCCGAGCCGATGAACGCGGCCTCGCGGCCCCATTCCGTCGTCAGCGCCGTTCGCGCGTCGGCAAACGCCGGATCGCTGGTGTCCATGACGCTGGCGGGGGAACTGCCGTGGGGATGGAACTCGACCGTGCAATCGGGCGGCAGATGCGCGCGGACATGGGCGCGCAGGGCGGCGCGGATCGCCTCGGGATCTTGGGTGCCGACAAGGCGGCAGCTGACCTTGGCGCGGGCCTCGGCGGGCAGGACGGTCTTGAACCCGTCGCCGGTATAGCCGCCGGTGATGCCGTTGATCTCGAACGTGGGGCGGTTCCACGCCATCTCCAGCCCGGTGCGGCCACGTTCGCCGATGGGCTGGCCAAGGCCGACCCGGCCCAGATATTCCGCCGCGTCAAAGCCTAAGCCATCCCAGTCGGCGCGCAGCGCGTCGGTCAGTTCCGGCGCGCCGTCATAGAATCCGGGCAGGGTGACGCGCCCGTCCGCGTCCTTGACCGCGGCCAGCGCATTGACCAGCACCTGGATCGGGTTCGCGGCCAGCCCGCCGAAGCTGCCGGAGTGAAGGTCGCGGTCGGCGGCGCGCACGACGATCTCCTCGCCCATCAGGCCGCGCAGCTGGGTGGTGATCGCGGGCCGGCCGTCGGCGTAAAGGCCGGTGTCGCAGATCAGCGCAAGGCTGGCCCGCAGCGCGTCCGCGTTCTCGCGCAGGAACGGCTGCAGGCTGGGCGAGCCGGATTCCTCCTCGCCCTCGAACAGCAGGGTCAGGCCGTCCGGCAGGGCGCCGCGGACGGATTTCCAGGCGCGGCACGCCTCGACAAAGGTCATCAGCTGGCCCTTGTCGTCGGACGCGCCGCGGCCGCGGATGACGGGGCCGGCGGGCGTGTCCTGGATCGCGGGATCGAACGGATCGCGGTCCCACAGGGCGACCGGATCGACCGGCTGCACGTCATAATGGCCATAGAACAGCAGCGAGCGGCCGGGGCCGGGCGGGGTCCGGGCGACCACCATCGGGTGGCCCGCGGTGTCGTGGATCGCGGCCGCGAAACCCACGCCCGCCAGCTCGTCCCGCAGCCAGCCGGCGGCGCGCCGCACATCCGCCGCAAAGGCCGGATCGGTGGAAATCGACGGTATGCGCAGGAACTGCATCAGCCGGTCCAGCGCCGCCGGCAGGCCATCGTCCAGCGCGGCCAGCACCGCATCGGCATCCGTGTTTTCAGCCATTCCGCATTCCTATTCTGACCGATTACGTCAAGTTCATTGGACGTCTTTTCGTCGCACCCGGGATATTTTGGGGTGTAATCCCCGCGGTTTGACCCTTATCAAAGCCGGACCCACACGATCCGACGATGATCGCACCCAGCCCGCGACGCAAGGGAGCCAGCGATGAACTATGACGCCGCACTCGATCAGGCCATCGACCGTCTGCATCAGGAAGGCCGCTATCGGACCTTCATCGACATCGAGCGGCGCAAGGGCGCCTTTCCGCAAGCCGTCTGGACCCGCCCGGACGGGTCCGAGACCGAGATCACCGTCTGGTGCGGCAACGATTACCTGGGCATGGGCCAGCATCCCGTCGTGCTGGCCGCCATGCACGAGGCGCTGGATTCCGCCGGCGCCGGTTCGGGGGGCACGCGCAACATCTCCGGCACGACCGTCTATCACAAGCGGCTGGAGGCCGAGATCGCGGACCTGCACGGCAAGGAAACCGCGCTGGTCTTTTCGTCGGCCTATATCGCCAATGACGCGACGCTTTCGACGCTGCGCAAGCTGTTTCCGGGCCTGATCATCTATTCCGACGAGCTGAACCACGCGTCCATGATCGAGGGGATCAAGCGTTTCGACGGCGCCAAGCGCATCTTCCGCCACAACGACGTGGCGCATCTGCGCGAACTGCTGGCGGCCGACGATCCCGCCCTGCCGAAACTGATCGCGTTCGAGTCCATCTATTCGATGGACGGCGATTTCGGCCCCATCGAGGCGATCTGCGACCTGGCGGACGAGTTCGACGCCCTGACCTATCTGGACGAGGTTCACGCCGTCGGCATGTATGGTCCGCGCGGGGGTGGCGTCGCCGAGCGCGACGGGCTGTCGGGGCGCATCGACATCTTCAACGGGACGTTGGGCAAGGCCTTCGGGGTGTTCGGCGGCTATATCGCGGCGTCCGCGCGCATGTGCGACGCGATCCGGTCCTATGCGCCGGGCTTCATCTTCACGACGTCGATCCCGCCGGCGGTGGCCGCGGGGGCCGCGGCGGCCATCGCGCATCTGAAGACCCCCGAGGGGCAGGCGCTGCGCGACGCCCAGCAACTGCACGCCCGCATCCTCAAGATGCGGCTGCGCGGGCTGGGCCTGCCGATCGACGACCGCGGCAGCCATATCGTGCCGGTCCACGTGGGCAACCCGGTGCATTGCAAGATGCTGTCGGACATGCTGCTGGCCGATTTCGGCATCTATGTGCAGCCGATCAACTTCCCGACCGTGCCGCGCGGGACCGAGCGTCTGCGCTTCACGCCCTCGCCGGTGCATGACCCCAAACAGATCGACCATCTGGTGCGGGCGATGGATGCGCTGTGGTCACGCTGCGCGCTGAATCGTGCGCATGCCGTTGCGTGATCGCGACGAAGCGGGTGTGACGCCTCTCGTGCGCGTGATAAGCTTGTCTTAATGAATGCGTGTCAGATTCGCGTTTGCGGCGGGTCTGGACGACAGAAATGGGGCAGGCGTTGATGATCGGGATGCGGGCACCGTCGGGGACGGATCAACCCAGCACGACTGTGATCGCCGCGCCGGGTTTCGACGATTTCGAAATGCGGCTGGGCGACATGATGCGGGGCGAACGGGCCACGCTGGGCAAGTCGCTGCTGGACGTCCAGCGCGAGCTGCGCATCCGCGCGTCCTATGTCGCCGCGATCGAGAATTGCGACGTCTCGGCCTTTGACGCCCCCAGCTTCATCGCGGGCTACGTGCGGTCCTATGCGCGCTATCTCGGGATGGATTCGGACTGGGTCTTCCGCCGGTTCTGCGAGGAATCGGGGTTCCAGCCGACCCACGGCATGGCGCCCGCCGCCTCCGGGCCCAAGCCGCAGCGCCGCCCGTCCGACCCGGCCGAGGCGCTGGCGAACCCGCGCGCGCTGTTCATCCCGCAGCCCGAAAGCTTCTGGTCGTCGGTGGAACCTCGGGCCATCGGGTCGATCATGGTGATGATGGCGCTTGTGGTGGGGCTGGGATACGGCGGCTGGTCGGTCCTGAAAGAGGTGCAGAAGGTCAACCTGACCCCGTCCGACCAGGCGCCCGCAGTGGTGGCGACGCTTGATCCGGTGCAGGACGCGGGCGCGGCGGGCGACGTCGACATGGCGTCCGCCGACCTGCCCCAGCCCGAGGCGCTGGACCGCGTCTATCGCCCGCAGGCGCTTGAGGTGCCGGTCCTGACCGCCCGCGACGAACCCATCGCCGCAATCGATCCGGGCCTGCCAGAGCCTGCGGCCGCAACCGCCGCCGCGGTCGCCGAGGCGGCGCCGGCCGGGCAGGGCCAGGCGATGCTGACCGGGCCGCAGTTGCCTGCGGGCCAGCTTGCCGTCCGCACCGTCGCCCCCGATGCGCCCGACGTCGAGATACTGGCCGCGCGCGCCGCATGGGTCCGCGTCAGTTCGGCCGACGGCACCGTCATCCTGGAAAAGACGATGGATGCGGGCGAACGGTTCACCCTGCCCAAGACCGAGCAGCCGCCGGTCCTGCGCACGGGCAACTCGGGCGCGGTCTATTTCGCGGTGAACGGGCAGACCTTCGGTCCCGCCGCGCCCGGGGCGCAGGTCGTCAAGAACGTCGAGCTGTCGCCCGGCGCGCTGACCGCGGCATACGCCCAGGCCGATCCCGCGGCCGACCCCGAACTGGCGCAGATGATCGCCGTCGCCTCGGCCGCGCCCTTCGGGGCCACGACCGAGGCGGCCGGAACCGCGTCCGACCGCCCGCCGATCCGCTGAACGCGGGCGGGGGTTTTCGGCAAGGCAGAACCCGCATCTTGCACCGCAGCCGGGCGGATCACGCCCTCGGCAGGGCGGTTGCCCCCGCAGGCCGCGCGTCCTATCTGTGCGCTGTCAGCGAAAGGCCGCGTCATGTCCCATAACCCGATCCGCCCGTGGCGCAACATCGAACGGCGCCGCTCGCGCCGGATCATGGTGGGCAATGTCCCGGTCGGCGGCGACGCCCCGATCAGCGTGCAGACGATGACCAACACCGACAGCGCCGACGTGCGCGCGACGCTGGCGCAGGTGATCGCCGCGGCGGATGCGGGTGCCGACATCGTCCGCATCTCGACCCCCGACGAGGCTGCCACGCGGGCGCTGCGCGAGATCACGCGCGAAAGCCCGGTGCCGATCGTCGCCGACATCCATTTCCACTATCGCCGCGCCATCGAGGCGGCGCAGGCGGGGGCCGCCTGCCTGCGGATCAACCCCGGCAACATCGGCGACGCCGCCCGCGTGCGCGAGGTGGTGCAGGCCGCCAAGGACCACGGCTGTTCCATCCGCATCGGCGTCAACGCCGGCAGCCTGGAACGCCACCTGCTGGAGAAATACGGCGAGCCGTGCCCCGACGCGATGGTCGAAAGCGGCCTCGACCACATCAAGCTGCTGCAGGACAACGACTTTCACGAGTTCAAGATCAGCGTCAAGGCGTCGGACGTGTTCCTGGCGGCCGCCGCCTATCAGGCGCTGGCCGATGCGACCGACGCGCCGATCCATCTTGGCATCACCGAGGCGGGCGGGTTGCGCGGCGGCACGGTGAAATCGGCCGTGGGCATGGGCAACCTGCTGTGGGCGGGGATCGGCGACACGATCCGCGTCAGCCTGTCCGCCGACCCCGTCGAAGAGGTCAAGGTCGGGTATGAGATCCTGAAGTCGCTGGGCCTGCGGACCCGCGGCGTCCAGATCATCAGCTGCCCCAGCTGCGCCCGCCAGGGCTTTGACGTGATCCGCACCGTCGAAGAGCTGGAACGCCGGCTGGAACACATCCGCACCCCGATCAGCCTGTCGATCATCGGCTGCGTCGTGAACGGCCCCGGCGAGGCGCTGATGACCGACCTGGGCTTCACCGGCGGCGGCGCGGGCAGCGGCATGGTCTATATGGCCGGCAAGCAGGCGCACAAGATGTCGAACGCTCAGATGATCGACCATATCGTCCAGCTGGTCGAGGCGCGCGCGGCGTCGCTTGCCGCCGCCGAACAGGCCGCGGAATAGGAAACGGGGCCGCGCGGGCCCCGGTCTTACGCGTTCAGGTCAGCCGGGCGTGACGGACGGCAGCCCCCGGCCGTCAGCCCTTCATCCCGGCCCGCACCTGCGCGACCGCGCCCGCAATCCCGGTCGAAGGCACGCCGCGCAGCATCTCTGGCCCGACGATAAAGGTCGGCGTGCCCATCACGCGCATGCGTTCGGCCAGCTGGTGGTTCTTGCGGATCTCGGCGCTGACATCCTCGGTGTTCATGCGCTGGATCAGCGGGTCGGCGTCCCAGCCCTCGGCCTTGGCGAGTTCCGCGAACGCCTCGAGCGTGGCGGGGCCGCGCAGCGCCATCAGCCGGTCATGCGCGGTCTTGTAGGCGTCGGGACCCAGCAACTGCTTGACCGCCACGGCAAAGCGCGACGACAGGTCGCTTTCCTGCCCGAGGATCGGGAACTCTTTCAGCACCCAGCGGATGTTGCCGTCGGATTTCACCAGCTCCTCGACCTCGGCGTTCACCTTGCGGCAGACGCCGCAGCGATAGTCGATGAACTCGACCATCGTCAGGTCGCCGTCGGGGTTGCCGCCGACCCAGGAATAACCGTCGTCAAAGATCTCGGCCTTGTTCGTCTCGACCATGACGCGGTCGTTCTTGGACTCGTCGGCAAGGCGCTGTTCTTCCAGGCTGTTGACCGCCTCGATCAGCACCTGCGGGTTCGCCATGATGTAATCGCGCACCGCCTCGCCGAAGGCGGCCTTTTCGCTGTCCGACATGGCCGCCGGGTCGAATGCGGCGGCGGGGCCTGTCGTCATGGTCAGCGCGGTCAGCGGCAGCGCGGCGCCCGCCAGCAGTATGACGGCGGTCCTCAGGGCTTTCATCATGCGTCCTTTCGCGTGTCGCGCGACAGATTGGCCGCCCGCCGCGTCCCTGTCCAGCCCCGCCGCCGCCCGGCGCGGCCACGCCTGCGTGAGCGGCTTGACCCGCGCCGCCCATGCGGGCCAAAAGCGGCGCAAAACGGGGGCAGGCAGATGCGGCAGTCACAGCGCGGTCAGGTCGACGCATTCATCGTCATGGACGTGATGGAGGCGGCCCGCGCGGCCGAGGCCGCCGGACGGTCGATCATCCACATGGAGGTGGGCCAACCCTCGACACCCGCGCCCGCGGCGGCCCGCGCGGCGCTGGCCGGGGCGCTGGACCAGCCGCTGGGCTATACCGTCGCGCTGGGGCTGCCGGAGCTGCGCCGGGGGATCGCCGATCTTTACGGGCGCTGGTATGGCGTCGATCTGGACCCCGCGCGGGTCGTGGTGACGCCGGGATCGTCGGGGGCGTTCATCCTGGCGTTCTCGGCGCTGTTCGATGCGGGCGACCGCGTCGCGGTGGGTGAGCCGGGGTATCCCAGCTATCGCCAGATCCTGCGCGCCATGTCGCTGGAACCGGTTGGGATGTCCACGCTGGCCGAGAACCGCTATCAGCCGGTGCCCGACGACATTCCGGCGGGCGTCGCGGGGGTGATGCTGGCGTCGCCCGGCAATCCGTCGGGCACGATGCTGACCCGCGACCAGTTGTCGGCGCTGGCGGACCGGACGGCGGGGCAGGGGGCGGCGCTGATCTCGGACGAGATCTATCACGGGCTGAGCTATGGGGCGCCCTGCGTCAGCGCGCTGCAGGTGACCGACGATGTGGTCGTCATCAACAGCTTTTCCAAGTATTTCAGCATGACGGGCTGGCGACTGGGCTGGATGGTCGTGCCCCCCGACATGATCCGCACGGTCGAGCGCATCGCGCAGAACATGTTCATCTGCCCGCCCCACGCCAGCCAGATCGCCGCGCTGGCCGCGCTGTCGCCGCAGGCGGATGCCGAGGCGCGGGCAAACCTGGAGGTTTACGCCGAGAACCGCCGGATGATGCTGGACCGGCTGCCCGCGATGGGGTTCACGCGCATCGCGCCGCCGGACGGCGCGTTTTATGTCTATGCCGACGTGTCCGACCTGACCGACGACAGCCTTGCCTTTGCGGCCGAGATTCTGGATCGCGCCGGGGTGGCGGTCACGCCGGGGCTGGATTTCGATCCGGTCCGGGGGGCGCGGACGCTGCGGTTTTCCTATGCGCGGTCCACCGACGACATCGCCGAGGGTCTGGAACGGCTGGCCCGGTTCATGGCGGCGCGGTGATCCGGGCGGGCGCAGCCCTTTCGCTGATGCTGGTCCTGCTGTCCGCACCCGCCTGGCCGCAGGGGGCAGATGGCCCTGCGGCGACTGGGCAGGCGGCCGACCCGTCTGCCGCGCCCGCGCTGGTGCCCGCCCGGTCGTCGATCACGGCCGATGGGCGCGACGGGGGCAAGCCGCGCCCCCTGACGCTGACGCTGGGCCTGACGCGGCCGGTGCCGCATCGGGTGGCGCTGATCGACGCGCCGCCGCGCCTTGTCATCGATCTCGACGGCGCCGTGCTACCGCCGCAGACGGCACTGCCCGGCGCCGATCTGGTGCCCGCATTGCGCTGGGGGACGGGGCAGCGCGGCTGGTCGCGGGTGGTGGTGGAACTGCCCGGCCCGATGCGGATCGACCGGGCGGCACTGTCGGAAGGCCCGGCGCTGGTGGTCCGCCTGTCCCCGGTCGCGGCCGACGACTTTGGTCCCCGGCGCGACGCACTGGCGGTGCTGCGCGGCCTGCCGCAACCGGCCGAGGTCCGGCCGCCCGCCTCGCGCGATGGCAGGGTGCGGGTGGTGATCGACCCCGGCCACGGCGGCTTTGACCCCGGCGCGCAGGTCGGCGCCATATCCGAGGCGGCGGTGATGCTGGGCTTTGCCCGCGAACTTGCCGCCGCGCTGGGGACCGCCGGGATCGAGGCGGTGCTGACCCGCGACGACGACCGCTTTGTCGCGCTGGAACGGCGCACGACGATCGCGCGGGCGCAGGGGGCCGACCTGCTGATCTCGTTGCACGCCGACGCCCTGCCGGCCGGTGCTGCGGCAGGGGCCACCATCTACACGTGGGACGAGGATTCCAACGACCGCGCCGCGCGGCAACTGGCGCTGCGCCATGACCGCGACGACATGCTGGCGGGCATCGACCTGGCCGACACGGACGAGGCGGTGACGGGCGCGCTGATCGACCTTGCGCGCCGCAACACCCAGCCGCGCAGCGAGGATTTCGCCCGCCGGCTGACCGCGCAACTGGCGGCGGCGGGCATCGGCATGCACCGCACGCCCATGCGCGGGGCGGCGTTTTCGGTGCTGAAATCGCCCGACATCCCGTCCGTGCTGCTGGAACTGGGCTTCCTGACCGATCCGGCGGACCGCGCCAATCTGTTCAATCCCGAATGGCGCGAAGGCATGGCCCGCGCCATCGCCGCCAGCGTCCGGGACTGGGCGGCGGCGGGCGGCGAACTTGTCCCCGCCGGCGCCCCCGGCCCACAGGAACCCGCGCGGCGCTGACCCGCGCAAGCCGGGGCGCGCCTGACACAACGTTGTTTTGACGCACCCCGGCACCGACTGTATAGAGACCGCCGATCCCCTTGCGGGCGATCCCCCCATGAGGCTGGCGCATGTGATCCGTTTCGTTCTGAACTTTCTGGGCGCGATCTTTTCGTGGTTCGTCACCGCGGCGGCGTTCATCGCGCTGACCTTGGGCGGCATCTTCTGGATCTATTCGCGCGACCTGCCCAGTCATCAGGAACTGGCGAACTATGCGCCCAAGACGATCAGCCGCATCTATTCCGGCGAAGGCAAGCTGATCGACGAGTTCGCCGAGGAACGCCGCATCTTCGTCCCGGTCGAAGAGATTCCCGACGTGGTCAAGCAGGCCTTCATCTCGGCCGAGGACAAGAACTTCTATACCCACCGCGGCTATGACCCGCGCGGCATGATGGGCGCGCTGGTGCAGGCGGTCCGCTCGCGGGGCGAATCCGTGCGCGGCGCATCGACCATCACCCAGCAGGTGATGAAGAACTTCAAGCTGTCGTCGGACCGCACCGCCGAGCGCAAGGTCAAGGAGCTGATCCTGGCCACCCGGCTGGAAAAGTCGCTGACCAAGGACCAGATCCTTGAGCTGTATCTGAACGAGATCTTCCTGGGCCAGAACAGCGCGGGCGTCGCCGCGGCCGCGCAGACCTATTTCAACAAGGCGTTGTCGGAACTGGCCCCGCACGAGGCCGCGACCTTGGCGGCGATGCCGCAGGCGCCCTCGCGCTCGCTCGTGCGCGACAAGGACCGGGTGACCGAGCGGCGCAACTATGTCCTGCGCGAGATGTGGCAGAACGGCTATCTGGACGAGGCGACGTTCCGCGCCGAGGCGGCGCAGCCGCTGCGGTCGGTCCAGAACGGCGACTTCCCGTCCTTCCGCGACAGCCTGCCGCCGCGCGACTATTTCACCGACGAGATCAGGCGCCAGCTGTCCGCCCAGTTCGGCGAGGACCAGTTCTATGGCGGCGGCCTTTCCATCCGCGCCACGGTCGAGCCGCAGTTGCAGCAGGTCGCGGCCAAGGCGCTGCAGGACGCGCTGGAAAACTATGACCGGGGGCTGGGGCTGTGGCGCGGTTCCGGGCAGACGATTCCGGCCGACCAGCTTGGCGACGAAAAGCTGTGGCGCGCCGCGCTGGGCAAGGCGCAGGTGCCGCGCGACGTCGAGGGCTGGCACCCGGCCGTCGTGCTGGACGTCGGCGACACCGACGCGCGCATCGGCATCGAGGACGTCCCCGAGGACGAGGACGGCCACTGGATCCCCGCCAAGGACGTGCAATGGGCGCGCAAGCTGATGCCGGGGCGCGAGCGCGCGCCGCAGGCCCGCGTCGCGGGCGACCTTTTGGCGGTCGGCGACGTCGTGCTGGTGCGGCAGATGACCGACGACGCCACCGGCGCGTTCATCCGCTGGACGCTGCGGCAGGTGCCCGCGATCCAGGGCGGGTTCATGGCGATGGACGTGAACACCGGCCGCGTCTATGCGATGCAGGGCGGGTTTTCCTATCAGTCGTCGGTGTTCAACCGCGCGACGCAGGCCCGGCGCCAGCCGGGGTCGTCGTTCAAGCCCTTTGTCTATGCGGCGGCGCTGGACAGCGGCTATACCCCCGCGACCATCGTCGCGGACGAGCCGATCACCGTGAACACGCCGCAGGGGCTGTGGACGCCCAAGAACGCGGGCGGCGGGTTTTATGGCCCGACGCCGCTGCGCACGGGGATCGAGCAGTCGCGCAACCTGATGACCATCCGCATCGCGCAGGACATCGGCATGGACACGGTCGCGCGCTATGCCGAACGCTTCGGCGTCTATGACAAGCTGGACCCGTTCCTGGCCAACAGCCTTGGCGCGCAGGAAACCACGCTGTTCAAGATGGTCGCGGCCTATGCCATGTTCGCCAACGGCGGCGAGCGGGTGGAACCGACGCTGGTGGACCGCGTGCAGGACCGCCGCGGCCGCACCGTTTATCGCCACGACCAGCGCGTGTGCGAGACCTGCGACCAGCCCGCGCTGCCCGCCGGGCAGGCGCCGCTGATCGCGTCGGACCGCGAACGGGTGATGGACGCGATCACCGCCTATCAGCTGACCTCGATGATGGAAGGCGTGGTCAAGCGCGGATCGGGCCGGGGGGTCAAGCTGGACGTGCCGGTCGCGGGCAAGACGGGGACCACGAACGACGCCAAGGACGTGTGGTTCGTGGGCTTCACCTCGAACATCGTCGCCGGGTGCTATCTGGGCCATGACCAGCCGCGATCGCTGGGCGAGAACGCCTTTGGCGGGACGCTGTGCGTGCCGGTGTTCAACGCCTTCATGCGCCAGGCGGTCAAGCAGTATGGCGGCAGCGCGTTCCGCGTCCCGCCCGGCGGCCATTTCGTCGACATCTCCTATGGCAAGGGCACCATCGCCGAATATTTCCGCGACGGCACCGACGCAGGCAGCATGCTGCACGTGGTGGACGGCGGCTTTGGCCGGGTGGAGCTGCCGGGGCTGCGGGGCAACGACGTGACCAACACCCGCGCCAAGTCGGTCACGACCTCGACCGGGCGGCAGAAGGTCATTCCGAAAAAAGCCGATTTCGGCACCATGAGCTCGGGCGGGCTGTATTGACGCCAAGGCGCGGCGCTTGTGCGCCGGGCTGCCCCGCGCTATCACCCGCTGCCGACGCGGCCGGCCGCCTTTGCCTGCGGCCGTCCGGCGTCTTGCGCCGAACCGACCCGCCGAAAGGACGCCCGATGCGCGCCGAAACACAGGCCACCGCCGACACGATCCGCAAATCCCTGCGCCTGCTGGCGCAGCGGTTGGACTGGGACACCGCGCCCCACCGGCTGGAGGAGATGAACGCGATGATCGAGGACGGCGATTTGTGGTCGGACCCGGCCCGCGCGCAAAAGCTGATGCGCGACCGCCAGATGCTGTCCGACGCCATCGACACCTATCGCCGCATCGACCGCGACCTGGGCGACAACCTGGACCTGATCGAACTGGGCGAGGCCGAGGGCGACGCCGAGATCGTGGCCGACGCCGAGGCCTCGCTGAAGTCGCTGGCCGCGCTGGCCGCGCAGAAGGAACTGGAGGCGCTGCTGAACGGAGAGGCGGACGGCAACGACACCTTTGTCGAGATCAACGCGGGCGCGGGCGGCACCGAAAGCTGCGACTGGGCGTCGATGCTGGCGCGCATGTATGTCCGCTGGGCCGAGAAAAAGGGCTATTCCGTCGAGCTGCAGTCCGAGACGGGCGGGGACGAGGCGGGCATCCGGTCGGCCGCCTACAAGATCAGCGGGCCGAACGCCTATGGCTGGCTGAAATCCGAATCGGGCGTGCACCGGCTGGTCCGCATCAGCCCCTATGACAGCGCGGCGCGGCGGCACACGTCGTTTTCGTCGGTCTGGGTCTATCCCGTGGTGGACGACAACATCGAGATCGACATCCCCGACCGCGACATCCGCATCGACACCTACCGGTCGTCGGGCGCGGGCGGGCAGCACGTGAACACCACCGACTCGGCCGTGCGGATCACCCACCTGCCGACGAACATCGTCGTCACCAGTTCCATGAAGTCGCAGCACCAGAACCGCGAGATCGCGATGAACGCCCTGCGCTCGCGCCTGTATCAGCTGGAACTGGACAAGCGGAACGCCGCGATCAACGCCGCCCACGACGCCAAGGGCGACGCCGGCTGGGGCAACCAGATCCGCAGCTATGTCCTGCAGCCCTATCAGATGGTCAAGGATCTGCGGACCGGGGTGGAAACCAGCGACACGCAGGGCGTGCTGGACGGCGATCTGGACGCCTTCATGGCGGCGACGCTGGCGATGGACGTGTCGGGCAAGTCGCGGGCCGAGGCAAACGCCGACGATTGAACCGGCGGTTCCGTCGGCCTGCGGGCAACGATCCGGCAAAGACAGGGGGTGCGGTCGATGACGCGGATGCTGAACCTGGCCCTGCAGGGCGGCGGCGCGCATGGCGCCTTTGCATGGGGCGTCCTCGACCGCCTGCTGGAAGGCGACGAGATCGAAATCGCGGCGATCAGCGGCACCTCGGCGGGGGCGCTGAACGGGGCCGCGGTCAAGGCGGGGCTGGCCAGCGCGCCGGGCGCGGACGGGCGCCGCGCCGCGCGCGAAAACCTGGACCATGTCTGGTCGCAGGTGGGCCATGTCGGCGACGGGCGCATGGCGCGGTGGATGGCCTCGTCGCTGCCGGTGCCGCACGGCTGGGACCGCCTGGCCGAGATGCTGTCGCCCGCCGCGCTGCTGGAAAACCTGACGCGGGTCTTCAGCCCCTATGATTCGGGTCCGTTCTATTCCAACCCGCTGGCGCGGATCATCCGCCGCCTGCCGCATCCCGACCTGACCCGCGCGGGCGGGCCGCGGTTCTTTGTGACCGCGACGAACGTCCGCACCGGACGGGTGCGGATATTTTCGGGCGACGAGGTCACGCCCGAGGCGGTGATGGCCTCGGCCTGCCTGCCCACGATGTTCCGGGCGGTGGAAATCGCCGACCCCCTGACCGGCCGGGTCGAGGCGTTCTGGGACGGCGGCTATTCCGGCAACCCGGCGCTGTTCCCGCTGTTCCCGGCCGACCTGCCGCGCGACATCGTGATCGTCACCATCAACCCCCAGGAACGCGAGGGCGTGCCCCGCACACCCGTGCAGATCCAGGACCGGATCAACGAGATCAGCTTCAATTCGTCGTTGCAGCGGGAATTGCGCGCGATCGCCTTCGTCAAGCGGCTGGCGGACGAGGGGCGGCTGGAAAGCCGCGCGATGAAAACCCCGCTGATCCACCTGATCTCGGACGAGGATCTGATGATCTCGCTGGGCAGCCGGACCAAGATCATGCCCGGCCCCGGCCTGTTGGCGCGGATGAAGGCCGCGGGCCGCGCGGCGGCGGACCGCTTTGTCGCGGGCGATCTGGCGAATGTGGGGCTGCGCGACTCGGTGGACCTGCGCGGCCTTTACGGCTGACCTGCGGCACCCGCCTGCGGCGCGGGTGCTGCCGCCGGATAGACCAGCCCGCCCGAGATGATCAGCTTGGCCGCGTCCTCGACGCTCATCGCCAGGTAATGCACGTCGGCTTCGGGGACATACAGCAGGAACCCCGAGGTCGGGTTTGGCGTCGTCGGCAGGAACACGGCCATGATCCGTTCGCCCTGCGGGCCGACGCCCGCCAGCTCTCCCTTGGCGGGGCCGGCGACAAAGCCCACGCCCCACAGCCCCTTGCGGGGGTATTCGATCAGGCAGGCGCGGTCGAACTTGGCGTCGCCCTGGCTCAGCAGGGTTTCGCTGATCTGCTTCAGCCCGCCATAGACCGACCGCACGATCGGCACCCGGTCCAGCAGGTTTTCCCCGGTGCGCAGCAGGCTGCGGCCGACATAACCCTTGACGAACCAGCCCACGATGACGGTGAACACCAGAAAGATGATGACGCCGACGCCGCGCGGGTTGATGCCCAGCCAGCGGTCGGGATGCCAGCGCGTCGGGACCATCGGCATGACCCAGCCGTCGACCCACCCGGTCAGCGTCCAGAACAGCCAGATGGTCAGCGCGATCGGCAGCATGACCGCCAGCCCGGTCAGGAACGAGGCGCGCAGCGTGCCGAAACGGCGGGGGCGGCGGGGCGGCTGGGGCGGGGCCTGCAGCGGAGGCAGGTTGTCGGGTTGTCGCATGGCCGCACCGTCCTCCGGCGCGGGCCGGGCGGTCAAGCGCCTTTGGCCGCGATCCGCGCCGCCAGCCGGGCATTGTTGATGACAAGGGCGATATTGGCGTTCAGCGACTGACCGCCGGTCAGTTCGAACAGCCGCGACAGCAGGAAGGGTGTCACCGTCTTGGCGGCGATGCCCTGCGCGCGCGCCTCGTCCAGCGCCTGATCGACCAGCGGGATCATCCGCGCGCGCGGGATCTCGTCATCCTCGGGGATGGGGTTCACGACCAGTTGCCCGCCGGGCAGGCCAAGGGCGCGCCGCATCCGGGCGGCGGCGGCGATCTGGGCGGGATCGTCCAGCCGCAGCGGCGCGGACAGACCCGAATCGCGCGACCAGAACGCGGGCAGCGCGTCCTGCCCGACGGCGATGACCGGCACGCCCAGCGTTTCCAGCAGTTCCAGCGTGCGCGGCAGGTCTAGGATCGCCTTGGCCCCGGCCGAGACGACGGTGACCGGCGTGCGCGCCAGTTCCTGCAGGTCGGCGCTGACGTCCATCGTCTGCTCGACCCCGCGATGGACGCCGCCGATGCCGCCGGTGGCAAAGACGCGGATGCCCGCCAGGTCGGCGCAGATCATCGTCGCGGCGACGGTCGTCGCGCCGGTGCGGCCGGTGGACAGCGCCACGGCCAGATCGGCGCGGCTCAGCTTCATCACCTGGTCCTGCGGCGTGCGCGCCAGCGCATCCAGCGTGGCGTCGTCCAGCCCGACGCGGATGCGGCCGGCCATGATCGCGATGGTGGCCGGGACAGCCCCCGCCTCGCGCACCGCACCCTCGACCCGGCGGGCCACGTCGAGGTTCTGGGGGAACGGCATCCCGTGGGTGATGATGGTCGATTCCAGCGCCACGACGGGGCGGCCATCGTCCAGCGCATCGCGCACCTCGGGGGAAAGGTCGATCAGGTCGTGGGTCATGCGTCCGCTCCGGCGACATGGGCTGCGGCTGCGGCGACGGCGGCGTCCAGCGCCGCCTGACGGTCCGCGCCGCCGTGTTCGGCCACCAGATGCGCGGCCAGGAAGCAATCGCCCGCGCCGGTGACGCGGGCCACGGTGACGCGCGGCGGCGCGGCGGTCAACACCGGCCCGCCTGCGACCGCGCAGGCGGCGGGGCGGGGGCCGTCGGTGACCAGCACGCGCCCCGCGCCGCGGGCGGCCACCGCGGCGGCGGCGGCGGCGGCGTCGGGGCAGGGGCGGCCGGCCAGCGTCTCGGCCTCGGCCCGGTTCAGATACAGCGTGGCGCGGGGTCGGCCCAGAAGGGGCAGCAGCCGGTCGGCCTTGCCGGGGCTGGCGGGGACCACGCGCAGGTCGGCCGCGGCCAGCGCGGGATCGGCCGCGGCGGCGGCCAGCTGGTCGCGGGTCAGGTTTCCGTCCAGCACCACCGGCCCGGACCACGGCCGGTCGGGTGCGCCCAGCCGCCCGTCCGACAGCGCCGACCACACCGCGGCCCCCGCATGTTCCAGCGAATGGGCGTCTGCGATGGCGGCCACCAGCCCGCGGCTGTCCTCGACGGCCATATAGACGTCGGTCGGCCCCGCGCCGCGGGTCAGCCAGCCGGTCGCAACCCCCCGGGCCGCGATGGCGGCGGCCAGCGCGTCACCCTCGGCGTCGCGGCCGACGGCGCCCAGCACGGCGGCACGCCAGCCGCGCCGGGCCAGCGCCAGCGCCACGTTCAGCGCCACCCCGCCGGGCAGGTGCCGGATGCGGCCGGGCACGTCGTCGCCTGCGCTCATCGGGCCGGGGCTGCGGCCGATCACGTCCCACAGCACGGCGCCGATGCACAGGATCTGCGGTGTCATGCCAACAGCAGCATGCGATGTTTCTTCTTGCCGACGCTGACCTTGATCCCGTCGCCGATCAGGTCCGCGTCCAGCATCCGCTGGGGGTCGGTCACGGGATCGTTGTCCAGCCGCAGCCCGCCTTCGGCGATCAGGCGCTTGGCCTCTTTCCCCGACGGCGCGATGCCGGTGCGCACCAGCATCTGCGCGACCGAGATGCCGTCCGCCGCCTCGGCCCGCGGCAGGGTCACGATTTCCAGATCGCCCCCCGCGCCGCCCTGTTCGAACACCGCGCGCGCGGTCGCCTGCGCCGACGCTGCGGCGTCAGGCCCGTGCAGCAGGGCCGTGACCTCGTTGGCCAGGATCACCTTGGCGTCGTTGATCCCGGACCCCGACAGCGCGCCCAGCCGGTCGCATTCCGCCACCGGCAGTTCGGTATACAGCTTGAGGAACCGGCCCACGTCGGCGTCGGTGGTGTTGCGCCAGAACTGCCAGAACTCATAGGGCGACAGCATCGCGCCGTTCAGCCACACCGCGCCGCCCGCCGACTTGCCCATCTTGCGCCCGTCGCTGGTGGTCAGCAGCGGGCTGGTCAGGCCCCAGACGGCGCCGTCCACGACGCGCCGGGTCAGGTCGATGCCGTTGACGATGTTGCCCCACTGGTCGGACCCGCCCATCTGCAGCCGGCAGCCGTGGCGGCGATACAGTTCAAGGAAATCATAGGCCTGCAGGATCATGTAGTTGAACTCCAGGAACGACAGGCTTTGTTCCCGGTCCAGCCGCGAGCGGACGGATTCGAAACTGAGCATCCGGTTGACGCTGAAATGCCGTCCGATGTCGCGCAGGAAATCCAGATAGTTGAGGTCGTCCAGCCATTCGGCGTTGTTCAGCATCACCGCGCCGTCAGCGCCATAATCCAGATAGCGGGCAAAGACCTGCTGCATCCCGTCGATGTTCGACTGGATGGCGGCCGCGTCCAGCAGCGGCCGTTCCTCGGACCGGAAGCTGGGATCGCCGACCTTGGTGGTGCCGCCGCCCATCAGCGTGATGGGCCGGTTGCCGGTCTTCTGGAACCAGCGCAGCATCATGATGTTCAGCAGGTGGCCGACGTGCAGCGACGCCGCCGTCGCGTCATAGCCGATATAGGCCGTCACCGGACCCTGCGTCAGGGCCTGATCCAGCGCCTGCATGTCGGTGCAGTCGGCCAGATAGCCGCGCTCGACCATGACGGTCAGGAACTCGGACGTGGGGCGGTGGGTCATCGGCGTTTTCCTTTTTCTCTGCGTGCCTATACAGCCAGCCGGGTGCAAGGAAAAGCGAGGCGGAGGCGGGCGGATGCTGGTCCTGGGGATGATGTCGGGCACCTCGCTGGACGGGGTGGACGCAGCGGTGCTGGACACCGACGGCGAGACGATCGCGGGCTTTGGCCGCACCGGCTTTCGCCCGTATTCCCCGGCTGAAACGGACGTGCTGCACGCAGCACTTGGCCGCTGGCCGGGGCAGCCCGGCGTGGACCGCGCGGCGGCGCTGTCGGTGGACAGCCACGCCGCGCTTGCCGCCGATTTCCCCGACGCCGCGCTGATCGGCTATCACGGGCAGACGCTGGCCCACGACCCGGCGGCGGGGCGCACCCATCAGGCCGGGCAGGGCTGGCGGCTGGCCCGCGCGACCAGGTGCCGGGTGGTCTGGGATTTCAGGGCCGCCGACATGGCGCAGGGCGGCGAGGGCGCGCCGCTGGCCCCGTTCTTTCACCACGCGCTGGCCCGCTGGGCGGTGGCGCAGGGGCGGCTGGACGCCGCGCCGGTCGCGTTCCTGAACATGGGCGGGGTCGGCAACCTGACATGGTGCGACCCGCGCATCGCCGCGCCGCAGGACGCCTGCGTGGCGTTCGACACGGGACCGGCGAACGCGCCGCTGAACGATCTGATGCGGGCGCGGCGCGGGCTGGCGCGGGACGAGGGCGGCGCGCTGGCCGCGTCGGGCGTCGTCCGCGAAAGCGTCGTCGCGGATTTCCTGCGCCACCCGTTCCTTGCGCGCCCCGCGCCCAAGTCGCTGGACCGCGACGCCTTTGCAGGCCTGGGCGCGGCTGTCGCGCAGATGGACGACGCGGACGCCGCGGCGACGCTGACCCATGCCGCGGCGGCGGCGGTCGCGGCGGGGCTGGCGCTGCTGCCCGACCGGCCTGCCCGCATCCTG
>NZ_SDEA01000012.1 GCF_004522155.1 Paracoccus luteus
GAGCTGGTCGCGGCCAACGCGGTGCTGTTCGCGCCCTTCGCGGAAATCGTGCGCACGCGGGACTGAAGGCCGGCGCTGCGGCCGGGCTGAAGCTGCTGCGACTGACGCCTCACGTCCTCCGCGACGGAACCCGCCGCCCCCCGCCCCCCACCGAGACGCATGTTCCGGCGGTAACGGCTGCAATCGGTGTTTTGCGATCGCGGTCAACGTGTGCAGCGCCTCGGGACCGATCCTGAGGGCATGATGGCAGGTCACGGCCAGCCTTCCGGCGGCTGGTTGCGAACCTGCCCCGATGCAGCCACGGCGGTTGCGGTTTCCATCCTGCGCCTGTCGCATTTCTGCGACAGCCCAGTCTCGCGGCATCGAACCGGCCCGCCGCGCGACGTTCCCGCTGTCCGCCCCGTTGACTCTGTCGGCCCTTGGGGCGACCGCTGGCTGGCGCCGCATGGGCGCGTCGGAATGTCGCGATGAGCCACTCTCCCCCCTCTTCGCCGGTGACGCAGGCCGGGGCCGCGTCCGGTTCGGCGCTGGCGACAGCGCCGCCCGCCGCCCAGCCCGCCGCCCAGCCCGTGGCCCGGCCCGCCCCACCGACGGCCACGCCGCGCGACAGGCAGGCGCTGGCGATCGGCATCATGTGCCTGGTCAGCTTTATCTTCGCCATCCAGGACGCGCTGTCGCGGCAACTGGGCGCGGCCTATCCGCCCGTGCTGATCGTGATGATCCGTTACTGGTTCTTTGCGCTGTTCGTCGTGACGCTGGCGGCGCGGTCGCAGGGGGGCCTGCGCGCGGCGGTGCGGTCGCGCCGGCCGGGGATGCAGGTCGCGCGCGGGCTGCTGCTGGTGGCCGAGGTGGTGGTGATGATCGTGGCCTATGTCCAGCTGGGCCTGGTCGAGACGCATGCGATCTTTACCGTCTCGCCCCTGCTGGTGGTGGCGCTGTCGGGGCCGGTGCTGGGCGAAAGGATCGGCTGGCGGCGCTGGGTCGCGGTGGCCGCGGGCTTCGCGGGCATTCTTGTCATCCTGCAGCCGGGGCTGCGGGTGTTCTCGCCCTGGGCGGCGCTGCCGCTGCTGGCGGCGCTGATGTTCGCGGCCTATGGCCTGCTGACGCGGATGGTGGCGCGCGACGACAGCGCGGCGGTCAGTTTCTTCTGGACCGGCCTGTCGGGGGCGGTCGGCATCACGCTGGTCGGCGTCTGGCGGATGGAACCCATCGCGCGGGCGGACTGGCCGGCGCTGGCGGCGCTGTGCGCCTGCGCGGCGGTGGCCCATTACCTGCTGATCCGCGCCTATGAGCTGGCCGAGGCGTCCAGCCTGCAGCCCTTTGCCTATACCCAGCTGGTCTGGGTCAGCCTGATCGGGTTCGTGGTGTTCGGCGAACGGGTCGGGCCGAACGTCGTGATCGGGGCGACGGTGATCGTCGCCGCCGGGCTGTTCACCTGGTGGCGGTCGGTCCAGCGGGCGCGTCCGGCAGCGCATACGCCCCGGGGCTGAGCCGCAGGATCGGCGCGGCGGGCCACGGGTCCGCGTCCAGCCCGCCGTCGGCCAGCGTGCGCGGGTCTGCGGCGGACGCAGGGGCGGCGACCGGCGCTTGCGCTGTCGCGACGGCGGCCGTCGGCGGGACGGCGGCGCGCCCGTCCGCCGACGCGACGGGGGCGGCCGGAGCAGCGGCCGCCAGCGCATCCTCGGCCGCGGCGCGGGCCAGCACCCAGCCGGGCGTCGTCCGCGGCCGGTCAGACAGCGCCAGCACCAGCCCCGAGATGCGGGGCGGCGGCATCAGCCCGCCCCCGCGCAGATCCCACGTCGGCACGAGGGGCACCGGATGCCCCGCGATCCGCGCGCGATACAGCGGCAGCGATTCCGCCACGCGCATGACATAGGTGCGGGTTTCATCGAAGGGGATCATCTCGACCCAGTCCACCGGGTCGGCCGCCCCGCGCCCGGTGCGCCGCAGGTCGCCGAAATCGCGCAGCCAGCGCGCCGATCGCCCCGGCCCCGCGTTATACCCCGCCGCGACCAGCGCGACCGAGGTGCCGAACCGCGCCTGCAGCCCGTCCAGATACGCCGCGCCCAGCCGCGCGTTATAGGCCGCGTCGGTGGTCAGGCGCGCCAGCTCATAGGGTTCGCCCAAGGTGCGGGCCATCATCCGGGCGGTGTCGGGCATGACCTGCATCAGCCCCAGCGCGCCCGCCGGGCTGCCGACGGTGTGGTTGAACTCGCTTTCGCGCCGCGCGATCGACAGCACCAGTTCCGGCGGCAGGCGCAAATCGGCGCGTTCCAGGCCGGTCAGCGGGAAATAGGCGGCGGGATAGATGCCGCCGCGGGCCGCCGCCGCCTTGGCCAGCCGCAGCGCGTCCCAGGGCCGGTGCAGTTCCAGCATCAGCCGCGCCATCCGCGCGATGTCGTCATGCGCCGCAGTCTCGGCCAAGTGCAGGAAGAACCGCTGCGCCTGCTGGGGCTGGCCGCCCGCGACCAGCCATATCCCGGCCTGGAACAACGGGCTTTCCATCAGCGCCGAACCCCGCCAGTCGGGCAATGTCTCGACCGCGCGCCCGGCGACGGCCAGCGCGGGGTCCATCGGCGCGCCGATCCGTTCGGCGGCAAGCTGGCCGTAAAAGGCCGACTGATGCGCCGCCGCGTCGGCAAAGGCTGTGCGGGCGGCGGCCGCATCGCCCATCGCCTCGGCGGCGCGGGCGCGCCAGTAATGGGTGCGCGACAGGGTGATGGGGCCGCTGTCGCGGTCGGGCAGCCGGGCGAAATGCGCCGCCGCGCGGTCGGGCGCGCCCGCGCGCAGCGCGGCGTAACCGGCCAGCCAGTCCAGATCGACCGCATCCTCGCCGCCCGGCAGGAAATGCGCGGCCGCCAGCCGTTCGGCCAGCGCCCAGTCGCCCGCCCGCAGCGCGGCGCGGGCGAAATCGCGGCGCGCGCCTGCCCACCGCGCAGGATCGCGCAGCGCCTCGGCCGAGGTCGAGCGTTCCAGCATCAGCGCCTGCGCGCCGTCGCGCTGCTTGACCGCCAGCCGCCAGCGGAACCGGTCCATCGCCAGCCCCGCGTCGTCGCGCAGGGGCGCGGGCAGCGCCAGGATCAGCGCATCGACGCCCGTGCGCCGCGCCTGCACCGCGATGCGCGCGCGCCAGATCGGCGTCGGGGCCGCCGACCAGCGCCAGCATCCGTTCGGCCGCGCGCCATTCGCCCGCGTCCAGCAGCGCCCGCAGCCGGGCGGCGTGGTGGGGCGCGGCCTCGGTGCCGAACTCGGTCAGGAACGCCGCCTCGTCGGCGGGTTCCAGCGCGGTGTGGGTCCAGAAATCGGCGATGGCATCGGCGCGCGCGGGGCCTGACAGCGCGGCGAACAGCGCCCGCGCCCCGACCGGCGTCTGCGGGCGGCGGCTGCCGAACCATGCCGCGACGTCGGGCGCGGGGGGGACCGGCAGCATCGCCGCCTCGCCCCGTTGCAACAGCAGGTCCATCCCCGGCCAGTCGGGATTGCGGGCCGCAAAGTCGCGGTATTGCGCCCATGTGCCCTGGCCCGCGCGCAGTTGCTGCCACGCCACCAGGTCGGCGGCGATCGGCCCCGACTGGCGGGCGGCCGCGTCCGCCGCGGCCCAGTCGCGCGCGCCCGCCGCTGCCAGCGCCCGGCGCAGCGCGCCCGCATCCTCGGCCACGGCAGCGGCCGGCAGGGCCAGCGCCGCGGCGGTCAGCCACGCGGTCAGGGTCAGACGGGTGCGCCTCATGCCCGCCAATCTGGGGGCACGGGTCGGGCGGGGCAACTCACATCCTCGGCAGGGCCGCTTGGCAACCCCGGCGCGCGGTTGTATGCCCCCCCAAACCCCTGTCAGGACGCCCCCGATGTTCAAAGGTTCCATGCCCGCGCTGGTCACGCCGATGACGGCCGACGGCGCCGTCGATCTGGCCGCGCTGGAACGCCTGGTCGAATGGCAGATCGAACAGGGCAGCCACGGGCTGGTCCCGGTCGGCACCACCGGCGAAAGCCCGACGCTGAGCCATGACGAACACCGCGAGGTCGTCGAGCGCGTCGTCCGCACCGCCGCGGGCCGCGTGCCGGTCATCGCGGGCGCGGGGTCGAACGCCACGGCCGAGGCCATCGACCTGGCAAGCCACGCGCAATCCGTGGGCGCCGACGCGGTGCTGGTCGTCACCCCCTATTACAACAAGCCGACGCAGGCCGGGATGGTCGCGCATTTCACTGCCGTGCACGACGCGACCGACCTGCCGATCATCATCTATAACATCCCCGGCCGGTCGGTCGTGGACATGACGCCCGAGACGATGGGCGAGCTTGCGCGCCTGCCCCGCATCGCGGGCGTCAAGGACGCCACCGGCAAGCTGGAACGGGTCTGCTGCCAGCGCATCACCTGCGGGACCGATTTCATCCAGCTGTCGGGCGAGGATGCGACCGCGCACGGGTTCAACGCGCAGGGCGGCGTCGGCTGCATCTCGGTCACGGCCAATGTCGCGCCGCGCCTGTGCGCGCAGATGCAGGAGGCCTGCCTGCGCGGCGATTACGCCGCCGCGCTGGAGCTGCAGGACCGGCTGATGCCGCTGCACATCGCCATCTTCCTTGAACCGGGGCTGGTGGGCGTGAAATACGCGCTGTCGCGGCTGGGCAACGGTTTCTGCGCCGAAACCGTGCGGCTGCCGCTGACGCCGCTGACCGCCGGGGTCCGCGCCCGCATCGACGCGGCGATGGCGCACGCCGGGCTGATCTGACCGGCAGGGGACCGCGCGCATGGCCTATGCCGTCCTGACCATCGCCATCGTGCTTGAGGTGATCGCCACCTCGTTCCTGATGATGTCGCAGCAGTTCACCCGCCCGCTGCCCACGATCATCATGGCGCTGTGCTATCTGCTGTCGTTCTATTTCCTGTCGCAGGCGCTGCGCTTTGTCCCCCTGGGCGTCGCCTATGCGGTCTGGAGCGGGCTGGGCATCGTGCTGACCGCCGGCATCGGCCTGGTCGTGTTCCGCCAACAGCCGGACCTGCCGGCGGTGATCGGGATCGGGCTGATCCTGGCGGGCGTGATCGTCATCAACGGATTTTCGCAGACCAGCCTGCACTGAGCGGCGCGGTCAGCCCCGCGCCTCAGACCCCGCCTCAGCCGCGCGCCTGCGCCAGCGCGCCGGGCAGCGTCTCGGCCAGCGCGTCCAGTTCCGCATCCGGGCCGCAGCTGACGCGGATGCAGCGGTCCTGCGGCGCCACCCACGGCATGCGCGCGAAGATCCCGCGCTCGGCCAGCCCCGCCAGCACCCGGCGCGACAGCGCGCCGTCCGCGCCGCAGTCGATGGTGACAAAGTTCGTGGCCGACGGCAGCGGGTCCAGCCCGTTGTCGCGGGCGATCCCGGCGATGCGGTCGCGGGCGGCGGCGACCTGCGCCACGGTCCGGGCCAGCCACGCGGCATCGTCCAGCGCCGCCAGCGCGCCCGCCTGCGCCATCAGGTTCACGCCGAAGTGATTGCGGACCCGGCCAAAGGCGCGGATCAGGTCGGGCGCGCCCAGGGCATAGCCGATCCGCGCGCCCGCCATGCCATAGGCCTTGGAAAATGTGCGGAACCGCAGCACGCGCGGGTCGTCGGGGTCGATCCGCGGCAGGGCGGGGGCGAACTCGGCATAGGCCTCGTCCAGCAGCATCACGCAGTCACCGGGCACCGCGGCCACCGCCGCCTCGATGATCTCGGGCGGATGCCAGCCGCCCATCGGGTTGTCGGGGTTGCACAGATAGATCACCCGCGCGCCGCTGTCCCGCGCCGCGGCGATCAGCCCGGCCGGGTCTTGCATGTCGGCGCGATAGGGCACGGTCCGGCGCAGTCCGCCAAAGCCCGCGACGTGGAAATCGAACGTCGGATAGCCCCCCTGCGAGGTCACGACCGCGTCCCCCGCCCCGACCAGCAGCCGCACGGCCAGACCCAGCAGCGCGTCGATCCCCTCGCCCATCACCAGATGGTCGGGGGTGCAGCCCAGCCGCGCGGCCAGCGCCGCACGCAGGTCGTGGCTGGTCGGATCGCCGTATTTCCACGCCTCGGGCGCGGCGGCCTGCATCGCGGCGATGGCGCGGGGCGAGGGGCCGAAGCCGTTCTCGTTCGCGCCCAGTCGCGCGCGGAAGGGGGCACCGCGCTGACGTTCCAGCGTTTCGGGGCCGACGAAGGGAACCGCGTCGGGCAGGCTGGCGGGGATGGGCGCAAGGCGTGGGGTCATGGCGAAGGCAAAGCGCAAAGCCGCGCGCCTTGCAAGGCTGCACCGGCGGCAGGGCGGGAAAGCGGCGAGTGGACGGTGTCCGCCTGACCTTGCCGACGCGCGCCGGTCCCGGTCCGGGTCCGGGTCTCGACCTCGGCTTCGGTCCCGTTCCCGGTCCCGGTCGCCGTCCCGGTCGCCGCCCCGCTCGCGGCTCCCGGCCCCTTCCCCGTTCTTGGGAAACGCGCCAAGGCCCCGTAGCTGCACAACATTTGTTTCGTTGCGCAACCAAACGCTCACGGCGTTGTTATGGCCCTGACAAGGCGCCGGCGACCTGGCCCTTTTGCAGTCAGGAGCAGGCATGAACAGACGCATCGTCGCCGTATCGGATTTCTGCGACTTCGCGCCCCCGTGCCCGTCCGAACTGGATTACAGCGACTTCCACGCCGCGTGGTCGCGGATGGCCCTGCCCGCGTCCGGCGCCCCCGGTCCCGGCCCCGTGGTCGGCGGCTATCTGGAACGCCTGCCGCTGGCGGCGGTGGCCGCCGGGCTTGCCGACACCGCCGAGGTCTGGAGCTTTGCGGGCCGCGACGACAGTCCCCGCGACAGCGCGGGGCTGGTCTCGGCCGCGCCCGCCGGGCTGACCCGGCGGGTGTTTCGCGCCGACGGCCATGCCGCGCCTTACGGGTCGGCCGACGCTCTCGCGCATATCGCGGTCCACGGCGCGCCCGACATCCTGTGCGTCTGGGGACTTGGCGTGAACGAGGCGCTGCTGGACGCCTGTCAGGACAGCGTCATCATCTATAACTCGATCGACGCGCCCGCGATCCGCATCCCGCCCGCGATCAGCCGGCATGTGGACATCTTCCTGACCGGGGCGGACTGGCAATCGGCCGAGATCCTGGCCCGCCACCCCGGCGCGCTGTGCAGCGTGCTGCCGATCGGCCCCGAGTTCGCGTCCGACATCACCTTTCACCCGACCGGCGCCGCCAAGGACTATGACGTCGTGTATGTGGCCGCGACCCAGCCCTACAAGCGTCACGACCTGCTGCTGGACGCGCTGGCGGGCCGGCCGGGCACGCGGGCGCTGTGCGTCGTGGGATACGGCCACCTGACCGGGGCGCTGCAGGATCAGGCCCGCGCGCGGGGCCTGGACATCGACTGGGTCGGCCCGGTCAGCCATGACGAGGTCAACGCCCTGATCAACCGCGCCCGCGTCGGCGTCGTCTGCGGGGTCGATGACGGCGCACCCGCGATCCTGACCGAATACATGCTGGCCGGGTTGCCCGTGCTGGCCAACGCGGGGCTGGTCTGCGGCCGCCAGTATATCCGCCCCGACACCGGCCTGACCGCAGCCGAACCCGACTTTGCCGCCGCGCTGGACCGGCTGATCGCCCGCCACGCCACCTATGACACCCGCGCCGTCGTGCAGTCCAAGTGGACCTGGCCCCATTCCGTCGGCCGCCTGTCCGACCTGATCGACGCAGCACTGGTCCGCCACGCCAGAAAGGTTTCCGCATGACCATCGCCCCGCTGAACGCGCCCGCCCTGCCCGTCCACGCCCCCGCCGTGGCCCCGCTGATCTGCTTTTCGCACCTGCGCTGGGATTTCGTTCTGCAGCGCCCCCAGCACCTGATGGGCCGCTTTGCCGCCGACCGCCCCGTCTGGTTCTGGGAGGAGGCGATCCCCGCCGACCACCACCTGCCCTATCTGGAGTTCCACGCCTTTTCCGGCACCACCGTGCAGGCGATCCGCCCGCGCGTGCCGCGGCATTTCTCGGCCGACGATACGACGCGGGCGCTGGCCGGGCTGCTGGACCAGATGCTGGCGGTGACGCGGACGCAAAAGCCGGTGCTGTGGTTCTATACGCCGCAGATGTGGCCCTTCGCCCGCCATGTGGACGCCGGCGCCGTGGTCTATGACTGCATGGACGAGCTGTCGAACTTCCGCTTTGCGCCCCCCGACCTTGCCCGGAACGAAAGCGACCTGCTGGCCGCCGCCGACGCCGTCTTTACCGGCGGCCACAGCATCTATGAGGCCAAGCGCGGCCGTCACGACAACATCCACCCGTTTCCGTCCAGCGTCGATGCGGCGCATTTCGCGCAAGCCCGCGGTGCCCGCCCCGACCCGGCGGATCAGGCGGGCATCCCGCGGCCGCGGCTGGGCTATTACGGGGTCATCGACGAACGGCTGGACCTTGACCTGATCCGCGCCACCGCCGCCGCCCGGCCGGACTGGCAGATCGTGATGGTGGGGCCTGTCGCGAAGCTGGCCCCCGGGGATCTGCCCCGCGCCCCCAACATCCACTGGCTGGGCCAGAAATCCTATCACGATCTGCCGTCCTATCTGGCGGGCTGGGACGTGGCGCTGATGCCGTTCGCGATCAACGACGCCACCCGCTTCATCAGCCCGACCAAGACACCGGAATACCTGGCCGGCGGCTGCCCCGTCGTGTCCACGCCGGTCCGCGACGTGGTGCGCCATTACGGCGACATCGCCGCCGTGCGCATCGCCGACGGCGCGGCGGCGTTCGTGGATGCCTGCGCCGCCGCCATCGCCTCGCGCGCGGACCCCGCCCCCTGGCGGGACGAGGCCGACCGCGCGCTGGCGACGCTGAACTGGGACACCACCTTCCGCCACATGAACCGCCTTGTGGCCGAGGCCGCGCACGCCCGCACCACGCGCCGGTCCGACGACCGCTTTCCCGCGCCGGGGATCCGGCGCGGGGCGCGCCGCTATGACGTGGTGATCGCGGGCGCGGGCTTTGCCGGGTCGGTGCTGGCCGAGCGGCTGGCCGAGGCGTCGGGCCAGCGCGTGCTGGTCGTGGACAAGCGCGACCATGTCGCCGGCAACGCCTATGACCACGCCGACGCCGCGGGGCTGCTGGTCCACCGCTATGGCCCCCACATCTTCCACACCAACAGCGACGACGTGGTCGGCTATCTCAGCCGGTTCACCCGCTGGCGCCCGTATGAACATCGGGTGCTGGCGCAGGTCGGCGACCGGCGCCTGCCGATGCCGATCAACCGCACCACGATCAACGGGCTGTATGGCCTGAACCTGACCACTGACGCCGAGGCGGCCGCCTTCCTGGCCGCGCAGGCCGAACCCGTGGCGGACATCCGCAACAGCCGCGACGTGGTGGTGAACGCCGTCGGAACAAGGCTTTACGAGACGTTCTTTCAGGGATACACCCGCAAGCAATGGGGGCTGGACCCGTCGCAGCTGGACAAGTCCGTCACCTCGCGCGTGCCGACGCGCACGAACGCCGACGACCGCTATTTCACCGACAGCTTTCAGGCGATGCCGCTGGACGGCTTTACCCGCATGTTCGAACGGATGCTGGATCATCCGCTGATCGACCTGGCGCTGGGGCAGGATTTCCACGACCTGCCCGCGCGCGACCTCGCGCCCCTGACGATCTATACCGGGCCGATCGACGCGTTCTTCGGCCACCGCTTCGGCCACCTGCCCTATCGCAGCCTGTCGTTCCGGCACGAGACGGTGAACCAGCGCCGCTTTCAGGAGGTGGGGGTCGTGAACTATCCGGCCGAGGACGTGCCGTGGACGCGCATCACCGAATACAAGCACCTGACCGGGCAGATCCACCCGCAGACCTCGATCACCTACGAGATCCCGTCCGACGTGGGCGAGCCGTATTACCCGATCCCGCGCCCCGAAAACCAGGCCCTGTTCAAGCGTTACGAGACGCTGGCGCTGGAACGCCCCGACGTGATCTTTGCGGGGCGGCTGGGCAGCTATCGTTACTATAACATGGATCAGGTCGTCGGGCAGGCGCTGTCGATCCATCGCCGCATGGCGGCGCGGCTGGCCGAGCGCCGGGCGGCGGGAACGCTGGTCGCCGGGGAATAAGACGTGATTTCAACTGCGACCGTGGTGCTGGCGACCGACAGCGCCGACCCCTCCGGCGTGGGCCGGCACATGCTGACGCTGGCCGCCGCGCTGGCGCGGGCCGATGGCGCGCCCGCGCCGCGGCTGCTGTTTCCGGCACACGCCCCCGGCCGCGCGCTGGTGGCCGAGGCGGCGGCGCGCGGGCTGGACGCCGCGACCGTCCGGCGCGACGGGTGGCCCGCGGCGCTTGCGGGCGCGCGGCTGGTCCACGTCCACGCCGGGATCGGATGGGAGGGGCACGGCATCGCCGCCGCCGCCCGCCGGGCCGGCGCGGCGGTGGTGCGCACCGAACACCTGCCGTGGCTGATCACCTGCCCGGACCAGCGCGCCGCCTATGCCGCAATGGTGGGCGGCGTGGACGCCGTCATCACCGTCAGCCGCGCCGCCGCGCATGGCTGGCGGCCGGTGCTGGCGACGATGCCCGGGCCGCGCCTGCCGATGGCCTGCATCCCCAACGGGATCGAGCCGCCCGAGCGTCCGGCCGCGCGCCCCGCAGGCGATGCGCCCACGATCCTGTGCGTGGCGCGCTTTACCCCGCAAAAGAACCATCGCACGCTGATTTCGGCGCTGGCGCGCCTGCGCCGCCGCCACCCGCGCGTGCGGCTGGCGCTGGTCGGTTCCGGCCCGGAACAGGCCGCGATCCGCGCCCGCGCCGCCCGGCTGGGGGTCAGCGACGCCGTCGATTTCCTGGGCAACCGCGCCGACGTGCCCGCGCTGATGGCGGCGGCGGATGTGGCCGTTCTGCCCTCGAACTTCGAAGGGCTGCCGCTGGTCGTGCTTGAGGCGATGGCGCTGGGCACCCCGGTCGTCGCCACCCGCATCGGCGGCGTGGTCGAGGCGCTTGGCCCCGATCACCCGTGGCTGGTCGCGCCCGGCTGCGCGCGCGCTGGCGGATGCGCTGGCCGACGCGCTGGACGACCCGGATCGCCGGGCCGACACCGCGCTGGCGCAGCGCGGGCGTTTCGACGATTTCTATACCGCAACCCGCATGGGCGACGACACCGCCCGGCTTTACGCCGCCGTCCTGCGCGGCAGACCAAGGACAGACCACATGACGACACGGCTGGGATTCATCGGCGCGGGCGGCATCGCGCACCGCCACTTTGGCGTGCTTGAGACGATGGACGACGTCCGCATCGTCGCCGTGGCCGACCCCGACCGGTCGCGCGCGGACGATGCCGCCCGCCGCTTTGGCGCCCAGTCGTTTTCAGACCACGCCGCGATGCTGGACGAGGTCGAACTGGACGCCGTCTATATCTGCGTGCCGCCCTTTGCCCACGGCGACGCCGAACGCGCCTGCATCGCGCGCGGCCTGCCGTTCTTTGTCGAAAAGCCGCTGTCGCTGGATCTGGCGCTGGCCGAAGAGATCGCGGCCGAGGTGGAACGCGCGGGCCTGATCACCGCCGTCGGTTATCACTGGCGCTATCTGGACACGGTGGACGAGGCACGCGCCCTGCTGGCGGGCAACCCGGCCCAGCTGATGACCGGGTTCTGGCTGGACCAGACGCCGCCCCCGCAATGGTGGTGGCGCGACGACGCCTCGGGCGGGCAGGTCGTCGAGCAGGCGACCCACATCATCGACCTGGCCCGGTTCCTGTCGGGCGACGTGACCGAGGTGTTCGGCCTGGCCAGCCACCGCGAGCGCGCCGATTTCCAGGGGCTGACGGTCCCCACGGCGACGACGGCCACGCTGCGCTTTGCGTCCGGCACCATCGCCAACCTGGCCGCGACCTGCCTGCTGCGCTGGAACCATCGGGTCGGCCTGCATGTCTTTGCGGATGCGCTGGCGATCGAGATCACCGACCACGACATCATGATCGACACCGGACAGGGACGCCCCGTCCGCCACGCGCAGGGCGATCCCGTCTGGCGCGAGGATCGCGACTTCATCGACGCCGTGCAGGGCCGCGAGAACCGCATCCGCTGCCCCTATGCCGAGGCGCTGGAGACCCACCGGGTCGCGCTGGCGGTGTCGAAATCCGCGGCCTCGGGCGCCCTCGTGACGATGGAGGTGCTGCGGTCCAACCCGCAGCCCTTTTTTCGTCCGTCCGCTGCGCAGGATGCCCACCCTGCCGCATGAGCACCGCCACATCCGCAGCCTTGGGGTCGAGCGTCCGAACGAGCCGTATTTCTTCGGCTATGACGAAGGGCCTGCGGGCGACGGGCAGGTGCGGCTGGACCTGATGTTCACGGGCCTGTCCGCGGGCACGGAACTGACCTTCATGAAGGGGACCAATCCCTATCTGCACAGCCGCTGGGACGACTGGCAGGGCGTGTTCGTCCCCGGAGAGCCTTCGGCGCGGTTCCCCGTCAACTTCATGGGCTATATGGAGGTCGGGCGCGTCATCGACAGCCGCGCCCACGGGTTCGCCCGCGGCGACGTGGTGGCGACGACATTCGGCCACAAGACCGGCCACACCGCCGACCCGGCCCGCGACCTGCTGCTGACCATGCCCGAGGGCATCGACCCGATGCTGGGCATCTTCGTGGCGCAGATGGGGCCGATCGCGGCCAACGGCATCCTGCACGCCGACGCCGAGCAGTTCGGCGCGGCCGTGCCCTATCTGGGCGCGGGGGTCGAGGGGCGGCCGGTCCTGGTCTGGGGGGGCGGCACGGTCGGCCTGTTCTGCGCGCTGTTCGCGCGCCAGGGCGGCGCATCCGACATCGTCGTCGTGGATCCCTCGCCCTGGCGGCAGGATCTGGCCCGGCGCATGGGCTTTGACGCGATGGGCGAGGACGAGGCGTGGCGCCACGCCAAGTCCCGCTGGCACCACAAGGTCGGCGGGCGCGGCGCGGATGTCGTGTTCCAGACCCGCGCCCGGTCCGAAAGCCTGAACCTTGCCCTGCGCGCGCTGCGCCCGCAGGGGACGGTGATCGACCTTGCCTTCTATCAGGGGGGGCTGGACTGCACCCGGCTGGGCGAAGAGTTCCACCACAACGGCCTGGCAATCCGCTGCGCGCAGATCAACCGCATGCCCCGGCAGCTGGCGCACGCCTGGGACCAGCGGCGGCTGGCGCAGGAAACGCTGCACCTGCTGGCCGACGAGGGCGAGCTGATCCGGGAACACATGATCACCCATGTCGTCCCCTATGATGACGCGCCGGGGTTCCTGCGCCATCTTCTCACCGACCGACCCGAGTTCCTGCAGATCGTGTTCGCCCATGAATGACCACCACCCGCTGACCGAACGCGACGCGGCGGCGCTGACCGTCTCGCCCGCCGCATCCGACGACCAGCCCGCCCACCACGGCGCGACCGGCCTGACGCAGCGTGAACTGGACGACCGCGAGGCGGCCGCGGCGATGCAGTCGGTCCACATCCCGCAGCCGAACCCCGACGCGGGCAAGATCCGCATCCTGTGGGTCTTTGCCTGGCTGGTCGTCGGCGGCGAGGAGACCGAGGTGCGCTTGCTCGCCCGCACGCTGGACCGCTCGCGCTATCGCATCGACGTGATCCCCTGTTTCCGGCGCGAGGGGATGCCGGACCAGAGCCACGAGCAGCTGCGCGCTTTGGGCGTGCATGTGGATACGACCGCCTATGGCCTCAGCTTCGAGGACACGATCGACTATCTGCGCCGCAAGCTGAACGGCGCGGACATCGTGATATCCTCGCAGGACGTGGCCGACATCTATCCGGCGCTGGAACGGCTGGCGGTGCGCCCGCCCCTGATCGAACACGGCGGCCTGGTGTCCGAGGCGCTGTCGGGGCCGAAGCACTTCACCGCCCGCTATGTCGGCGTCTGCGATTCCATCCGCGAGGCGGCCGCGTCCCGGATGCCCGACCGGCGGCAGCACGCGCTGGAAATCCCGTCGATGGTCGATCTGGCCGAGTTCCGCCCCGAGGCGCGCGGCCCGGTCCGCGCCAGCCTTGGCATCCGCGACGGCCAGATCCTGATCGGCTGGGTCGGCCGGCTGGATCGCAAGAAGCGGGTCGAGGATTTCATCCGCGCCGCGGCCATCGTCGCCGGGCAGGAACCGCAGGCGCGGTTCGTCGTGGTGGGCGGGGCCGACGCCTTCATGCCGGAATACCGGGACGAGCTGCACCGGCTTGCCGCGGACCTCGGGCTGGACGGGCGGCTGCAGTTCACCGGCGACCGCAAGGACGTGCCCGACCTGCTGGCCGCGATGGACGTGTTCTGCTGGCTGTCGCGCGGCGAGGGGATGCCCCATGTCATCGCCGAGGCCGGGGCCGCCGCCCTGCCGGTGATCGCCACGCCCGACAACGGCGCGCTGCAACAGATCCGCGATGGCGAGACCGGCATCTTCGTTCCCCACGAAGACCCGCAGGCGGTGGCCGAGGCGATGACACGCCTGATCCGCGACCCCGCCCTGCGCCGCCGCCTTGGCGACGGGCTGCGCGATCATGTCGTCGCCAGCTATTCGGCGGCGGTGGTCGTGCCCCAATGGGAACGGCTGTTCGCCGAGGTGCTGGCCGAACGACCCGCCGCGCCGCCGCCCTCGACCTTCGACAGCTTCGTGCTGGGCGGCTGGGAAAGTTCGACCCACCGGCTGCACCACGGGCGGCGGCTGGACCTGCTGGCGGCGACGGGCCACGACGCCCATGCCGCGCGCGATTACCGGCAGTTGCAGGGGCTTGGCATCCGCGCCTGCCGCGACGCCGCCCGCTGGCACCTGATCGACCGGGGCGGCGCGTATGACTTCGCCAGCCTGACCCCGATGATCACGGCCGCGCGCGACAGCGGAACGCAGGTCGTCTGGGATCTGCTGCATTACGGCTGGCCCGACGATCTGGACATCTGGTCGCCCGCCTTCGTCAACCGTTTTGCCGCCTTTGCCCGCGCCGTGGGCGAACATCACCGCAGCCTGACCGGCGCGGTGCCGTTCTGGTGCCCGGTGAACGAGGTCAGCTTTTTTGCCTGGGCGGGGGGCGATGCGCGCTATCTGAACCCCTTTGCCGCGGGCCGGGGATATGAGCTGAAGGTGCAGCTGGCCCGCGCCTGGCTGGCGGCCGCGGCAGAGCTGCGGGCGGTGGACGCGCGCGCCCGGTTCCTGATGGCCGAGCCGCTGATCGCCATCCACCACGCGGGCTGGACCGGCCTGCCGCTGTGGCAGGCGCATGGCTGGCACGACGCGCAGTTCCAGGCGTTCGATCTGGTCAGCGGCCGCATCTGGCCGCAGATCGGGGGCGATCCGTCATTCCTCGATCTGGTCGGGGTGAACTATTACTTCAACAACCAGTGGATCCACGGCGGACGGCCTGTGGACGTGGACGACGTCATCCATCGCCCGCTGTCCGACCTGCTGGTCGAGGTCGCGGCGCGCTATGACCGCCCGGTGGTCATCGCCGAAACGGGAACCGAAGGCGTCCGCCGCGCCGCATGGTTCAACCATGTCATGGACGAAACCCGCCGCGCCCGCGCCCGCGGCGTCCGGGTCGAGGGCGTGTGCCTTTACCCCATCGCCAACCATCCCGGCTGGGACGACGACCGGCTGTGCCCGAACGGCCTGCTGGGCGACCGCGTGCACGACGGCCGCCGCGAGGAACACGGCCCCCTGGCCGACGCCGTCCGGCGCGAGGCCGCGTTCTGGCGCGCGCTTTAGACGCGTTGGATGGCCGGGCAATCTGCTGGACCGGACCCTGCGCGCCTGCCGGCGGCCGCCCCGACGGGCCGACGGGCCGACTCCGCGCCTTCCTCAGCCGCCCTGCGCGGCCTCGCCCTGCGCGCGCACCTCGTCCAGCGTCGCGCCGGTGGTCAGCGCCTGCGGGTCCAGCCGCAGTTCGATGATGGCCAGCGTCCCCGCCGCCAGCGCCCGGCCGAACGCGGGGGCGAAGCCCGCGTCCTCGGTCACCGTCTCGCCATGCCCGCCATAGGCGCGGGCCAGCGCGGCAAAGTCGGGGTTGGCCAGATCGGTGCCGGACACCCGGCCGGGATAGTGCTTTTCCTGGTGCATGCGGATCGTGCCGTAACGCCCGTTGTTGGCCACCACCACGATCACCGCCGCGCCGTGCTGGGCGGCGGTGGACATCTCGTTCAGCGTCATCTGGATGTCGCCGTCACCCGCGATGCAGACCACCGTGCGGTCGGGATGGTGGATCTTGGCCGAGATCGCCGCCGGCAGGCCATAGCCCATCGATCCTGACGTGGGCGCAAGCTGCGTGCCCGCCCGCTTGAACCGGAAATAGCGGTGGATGAAGGACGCGAAATTGCCCGCGCCGTTGGTGATGATCGCGTCGTCGGGCAGGTTGGCGGTCAGCCAGGCGATCACCCGCTCCATCCTGACCGCGCCGGGGGTGCCGCGCGGGGTCTGCCACGCCTCATAGTCGGCGCGCAGGTCGGCGGTCCAGCCGGCCCACCGGCGCGGCGCGGGCGCGTCCGACAGCGCCGCCAGCACCGCGCGCGGGCAGGCGGCGATGCCGGGATCGGCGCGCCACAGATGCCCGATCTCGTCAGGGTCGGGGTGGACGTGGATGATGCGGCGGCCCTGCCCGCGCGGGTTCATCAGGTCATAACCGTTGGTCAGCGTGTCCCCCAGCCGCGATCCCAGCGACAGGATGCAGTCGGACTGGCGCAGCGCCTGACCCAGTTTCGGGTTCATGCCGACGCCCAGGTCGCCGACATACTGCGGCAGGCGGTTGTCAATCATGTGCTGGCGGCGGAAGGGTGCGGCGACCGGCAGCCCCCAGTCGGCGGCGAAGCGCGCCAGCCGGTCCGCGTCGCCCTGATCCCAGACCGACCCGCCGGGGATGACCAGCGGCCGTTCGGCCCCGGCCAGCGCGTCCGTGATCGCGGCAAGCTGCGCGGCCGATACGCCCGCCACCGGGCGCGGCGCGGGGGCCAGGTCGGGGGTATCGCAGGGGGCCGACAGCATGTCCTCGGGCAGGGCCAGCACCACCGGGCCGGGGCGGCCCGACATGGCAAGGTCGAAGGCGCGGGCGACGTATTCGGGAATGCGGTCGGTCTGGTCGATCTCGGCCGCCCATTTGGCGATGCCGCCGAACATCTGGCGGTAATCGACCTCCTGGAACGCCTCGCGGTCGCGGTCGGCGCGCGCGATCTGGCCCACGAACAGGATCATCGGCGTCGAATCCTGCCGCGCGACATGCACGCCCGCGCTGGCGTTGGCCGCGCCCGGCCCGCGGGTGACGAAACAGACGCCCGGCCGCCCGGTCAGCTTGCCATGCGCCTCGGCCATCATGGCCGCGCCGCCCTCGTGCCGGCAGACGATGTTCGGGATGCCCAGGTCGTAAAGCCCGTCCAGCGCCGCCAGAAAGCTTTCCCCCGGCACCGAGAACACCCGGCCCACGCCATGCGCCGCCAGCGCGTCCGCCAGAATCCGTCCACCGTGCCGCATCGCGTCCCCCCTTGCTGCTGCGGCCGGACCTTGGGGCAGCGGCGGCGCGGGGGCAAGCCCGGCACCGCGCGGCTTTACACGCGCGCCCCCCACCCCTATCTGAACCCGATCATGGCCCAAGCGAAATCCGACCCCAACTACAAGATCATCGCCGAGAACCGGCGGGCGCGGTTCGACTATTTCATCGAAAGCGACCTCGAGGTGGGCATCATCCTGACCGGGTCCGAGGTGAAATCCCTGCGCACCGGCCAGTCCAACATCGCCGAAAGCTATGCCAGCGTCGAACAGGGCGAACTGTGGCTGATCAACGGCTATATCGCCGCCTACAAGCAGGCCGGCGTCTTCGGCCACGAGGAACGGCGGCGCCGCAAGCTGCTGGTCAGCCGCAAGGAACTGGCGCGGCTGTGGCAGGCCGTCGGGCGCGAGGGGATGACCCTGATCCCGCTGGTGATGTATTTCAACGACCGCGGCATCGTGAAGCTCAAGCTGGGCGTGGCCAAGGGCAAGAAGAACCACGACAAGCGCGACACCGAGGCCAAGCGCGACTGGGGCCGCGAAAAGCAGCGCCTGCTGAAACAGGGCTGATCCCCTTTGCATGCGGCGCCGCCGGCAGCGATTGCAGCCCCCCGCCCCGCCCGCTAAACCCGGCCAAGGCGGTTGGGGAGAGGTGACATGACTGACGATCCGCGCACTGTGGTTTCCACCGACTGGCTGGCCGCGCATCTGAACGACCCCGACCTGCGGATCATCGACGCAAGCTGGCACATGCCCGCCACGGGGCGCGACGCGCAGGCCGAATACCGCGACGCCCACATCCCCGGCGCGCGGTTCTTCGACATCGACGCCATCGCCGACACGCGCAGCGACCTGCCCCACATGGCGCCGCAGCCGGAAATGTTCGTCAGCCGCCTGCGCGCGATGGGCATCGGCGACGGGCACCAGGTCGTGGTCTACGACAATTCCGACGTGCATTCGGCGGCGCGGGTCTGGTGGACCTTCCGCCTGATGGGCAAGTCCGACGTCGCCATGCTGGACGGCGGTTTTGCCAAGTGGCGGGCCGAGGGCCGCGCCACCGAGGACATGCCCCCCGTCACCCGCGACCGCCACATGACGGTCCAGCGCCAGGCCGCGCGGGTGCGCGACGTGACGCAGGTCGCGGCGGCGTCCAAGCTGGGCGATCACGTCATCATCGACGCGCGCCCGCCCGAACGGTTCCGCGGCGACGCGCCCGAGCCGCGCCCCGGCCTGCGCAGCGGCCACATCCCCGGCGCGCTGAACGTGCCGGTGGGCAGCCTCTATAACCCCGACGGCACGATGAAGGACGCGGCCGCCCTGCGCGCCGCCTTTGAATCGGCCGGGGTGGACCTGTCGCGCCCCGCCATCACCACCTGCGGGTCGGGCATCACCGCCGCCAGCCTGGCGCTGGCGCTGGAACGCATCGGCAAGCGGGACTGGTCGCTTTACGACGGCAGCTGGACCGAATGGGGCAGCTTTCCCGACCTGAAAATTGCAACCGGAGACGCCTGAATGTTCGCCGCCCTGAAACCACAAGCCCCCGACAAGATCCTGGCCCTGATGGGCGAGTTCAAGGCCGACACACGGCAGGGCAAGATCGACCTGGGGGTCGGCGTCTACAAGGATCCGACCGGGCTGACCCCGGTGATGCGCGCCGTCAAGGCCGCCGAAAAGCGCATCTGGGAAGCCGAGACGACCAAGGCCTATACCGCGCTGGCGGGCGAGCCTGCGTATCTGGCGGCGATGGCCCGCATGGTGCTGGGCGACGGGCTGGACGCGGGCCGCACCGCCTCGCTGTCCACGGTGGGCGGCACCGGCGCGATCCGGCAGGCGCTGGAGCTGGCGCGGCTGGGCAACCCCGGCGTGACCGTCCATGTGTCCGACCCGACCTGGCCCAACCACCTGTCGATCATGCAGTTCATGGGCGTGCCCTTCGTCGAATACCGCTATTTCGACGACGCCACCCGCGGCGTCGATTTCGAGGGGATGAAGGCCGATCTGGCGCGCGCGAAGCAGGGCGATGTCGTCCTGCTGCACGGCTGCTGCCACAACCCGACCGGCGCCAACCTGACGCTGGATCAGTGGGCCGAGGTGTCGGCGATCCTTGAGCGCACCGGCGCGGTGCCGCTGATCGATCTGGCCTATCAGGGCTTCGGCGACGGGCTGGAGGAGGACGCGGCCGGCACCCGGCTGATCCTGTCGCGCGCGCCCGAGGCGATGGTGGCGGCGTCCTGTTCCAAGAACTTCGGCATCTATCGTGAACGCACGGGCGTGCTGATGGTCCAGGTTGAGGGCGCGGGCGCCCGCGACGTGGCGCAGGGCACGCTGGCCTATCTGAACCGGCAGAACTATTCCTTCCCCCCCGACCACGGCGCGCGCATCGTGCAGACGATCCTTGACGACGACGGCCTGACCGCCGACTGGCGGGCCGAGCTGGAGGAGGTGCGGCTGGGCATGCTGGCCCTGCGCGAGCAGCTTGCGGCCGAACTGCGCGACCTGACCGGGACCGACCGCTTCGACTTCGTGGCGCGGCACCGGGGCATGTTTTCGCGGCTGGGGGCCTCGCCCGAACAGGTCCGCCGGATCAAGGAAGAGGCGGCGATCTATATGGTCGGGGATTCGCGCCTGAACATCGCCGGGCTGAACCGCGACAGCGTCCCGGTTCTGGCGCGCGCCATCGTGGACGCGGGCGTCTGACGCCTTTGCATGCAAAAGGCCGGGCGGCTGGCCCGGCCTGTGCGGCAGAGGGTGGAATGACGAAAGGCCGGGCAAGACCCGGCCTTTATCAATCCGGCGCGTGGCCGGTGCGGCGATTACAGGCCGCGGGCGACGCGCTCGATGTCGCTGCGGCTCAGGCCGATGTCGTCCAGCTCGCGGTCGCTGAGGCGGTTCAGCGCGTTGCGGGTGACGCGGACGTCGGCCCAGGACGAGATCATTTCGCGCAGCTTGGCGACGACGCCGAACGACGGGGCTGCGGGGGCGCGGAAGGTATCGAAGGTGGACATGATGGAACCTGTTTTTTCTTGCGGGCCTGCCGGATGCAGGCATCAGCGGGGAGTGCTTGGGATATAGCCACCCGCCCGTTCTGCGACCACGCGCAAGCGGGCAGGCCCGTCATGCGCCAGGCGCAAGGCACCCGCCACTCACGCCGGTGAAACATGGCTGACGGCGGCGTGAACCAAGCAACAAAGCCCCGCTTGGGTGCCCATCCCCGCGGTTTCTTTGCGCCCTGGCCTTATTCGGGTCAGCTTCCTTGCGCCGAACGCGGCCTTGACAGAAGGTTTACGCCCCCGGACATCTTGTCGCACGCGGAAAGCTTACCCCAACGTCAACTTGGCCGCCCGCTCATTTTGCGCTTGCACTCGCCTGCGCAGCCTTGCGCCAGTCGCCCAGCGCCGCCTGCCACAGCGTCAGCGCGGCGACCGCGGCCGTGTCGGCGCGCAGCACCCGCGGCCCCAGGCTGACCCGCGTCACGCCCGCCGTGCCCGACAGCCGCGCCCGCTCGGCCGGCGACCAGCCGCCCTCGGGCCCGATCAGGATCGCCCAGGGGCCGGGCGGCAAAGCGGCCAGCGTCTCGGCCGGGCCTACCAGCGCCTCGTCGGCCCACAGGACGCGGCGCGCGCTGTCCCAGCGGTCCAGCAGGCGCGACAGCGGCTGCAGATCCTCGACGGGCGGGACATAGGTGCCGCCGCATTGCTCGGCCGCCTCGACGGCGTGGGCCTGCAGGCGGTCGCGGCGGATGCGGTCGGCGTTGGTGTGGTCGGTCTGCACGGGCAGGATGCGGGCCGCGCCCAGCTCGGCCGCCTTTTCGACGATGAAGTCGGTCCGCGCCTTTTTCAGCGGCGCAAAGACCAGCCAGACGTCGGGCGGATCGACCTGCGGGCCGCTGGCGGCCAGCGGCTCGACCAGGCCGCCGCGCTTTCCCGCCTGCGTCAGCCGCGCCCGCCATTCGCCGTCGCGCCCGTTGAAGACCGCAAGTTCGTCCCCGGCGGCCAGCCGCATCACGCCGGACAGGTAATGCGCCTGCGCGCCGTCCAGCGGCACGGGTTGTCCGGCGGCAAGCGGGTGGTCTATGAACAGCCTGATTTTTCCCATCAGGCCGACCCTATGCAACGCCCCGCCCCGACGCAAACGGTGTCAGACGCGCCCAAGGGCAACTGGGTCGACCGGCTGGCGCCCGCGCCCTGGCGGCCGTGGCTGCGTCTGTCGCGCGCCGACCGCCCCATCGGAACGTGGCTGCTGCTGCTGCCCTGCTGGTGGGGGGTGGGGCTGGCGATGATCGTGGACCGCCCGGCGTGGGTCGATCTGTGGATCGTCGCCGTCTGCGCGCTGGGGGCCGTCGTGATGCGCGGCGCGGGCTGCACCTGGAACGACATCACCGACCGCGATTTCGACGCGCAGGTCGCGCGCACCCGGTCGCGGCCGCTGCCGTCGGGCCAGGTCACGCTGCGCGGGGCCTTTGCCTGGCTGGGCGCGCAGCTGGCCGTGGGGGCGCTGGCGCTGTTCACGCTGAACGTGGCGGCGGTCGTGCTGGGCGTGGCCTCGCTGGCGCTGGTCGCGGTCTATCCCTTTGCCAAGCGGTTCACCTGGTGGCCGCAGGTGTTCCTGGGGCTGGCGTTCAACTGGGGCGCGCTGCTGGCGTTCGCGGCGCATGGCGGCACGCTGCATCCTGCCGCGGCTCTCGCCTATGCAGCGGGGATCGCGTGGACGCTGTTCTATGACACCATCTATGCGCATCAGGACACCGAGGATGACGCCCTGATCGGCGTGAAATCCACCGCGCGGCTGTTCGGGGCCGACACGCCGCGCTGGTTGCTGACATTCGCCGCGGTCGCGGTGCTGTTTCTGGCACTGGCCGCGGCCGCGGCGCGCCCGACGCCAGTGCAGGCGGCGCTGGTCACGGTCGGCATCGCCGGTTTCGCCGCGCATCTGTGGTGGCAGATGCGCCGCTTTGACCCGGACGACAACGGCCGCCTGCTGGCGCTGTTCAGGTCCAACCGCGACGCGGGCCTGTGGGTTGCGCTGTTTCTTGCCGCGGCGGGGCTGGCCTGATTGCGCGCACGGGGTCGAGCGCCTAAGTCCCGTTGATCCGCCAACAGCGACAAGGCAGGCCTGATGGCCCGACCCACCCACGAACCTGACGCGCCCCAGCCTGCCCTGCAACGCCGCCGCGCCCGCCGCCGGTCGGCGGGTGGCGCGGTGGCGGCCGTCGTGGTGCTGGGGCTTGCGGGCGCGGGCGCGTGGGGCGCGGGCCAGCTGGCCGCCGACCTGATCGAACAGCGGTCCGCCCGCGATGTGCGCGCGGCGCTGGACGCGGCGGGCCTTGACTGGGCACACGTCGCCACCGACGGGCTGCAGGTGCGGCTGACCGGCACCGCCCCGGACGAGATCGCCCGTTTTCGCGCCGCCACCGCCGCCGGAACCGCCGTCGATGCCGCGCGCGTGCGCGACGCCATGACCGTGACCCCGCCCAAGGCGGTGCAGCCCCCCGCCTTTCGGGTCGAGCTGCTGAGCAACGATCAGGGCATCTCGGTCATCGGACTGGCGCCCGCGGGGCTGGATCAGGCGGCGCTTATTGCGCGGCTGGAACGCAGCGCAGGCGCGGGCCGGGTGACCGACCTGCTGGATTTGGCCGATTACCCCGCGCCGCCGGCGTGGGACGCGGCGCTGGACCTTGGGGTGCAGGCGGCCGGACAGGCGCGTCGCGGCAAGGTGTCGGTCACCGCCGGCGCGGTCGTCGTCACCGCCATCACCGACGGCGCGGCGGAACAGGCAAGGCTGACCGAGGCGCTGACCCGCGCGACGCCCCCGGGCGTCACCCTGACCACCGACATCAGCGCGCCGCGCCCGGTCATCACGCCGTTCACCCTGCGGCTGGTCCACACCGGCGCGGGGCTGCGCATCGACGCCTGTTCCGCCGACACGGACGCGGCGCGCAACAGCATCCTGTCGGCCGCTGCGGCCGCGGGGGTGGACGCGCAGCCCGACTGCGCGCTGGGGCTGGGTGCGCCCTCGCCGCAATGGGGCGCGGCCGCTGTCGCCGTCATCGACGCGCTGGCGGGGCTGCCCGCCGGATCGGTCACGCTGACCGACGCGGCGGTGGCGCTGGACGCCCCCGCGACCGTTCCGCAGGCGCTGTTCGACGAACAGGCCGCGCGGCTGGAACAGGCCCTGCCGGACGTGTTCTCGCTGACCGCGACCCGCGAACAGCCGCCCGCGGCCGACGACGCGACCCCCGCCGTCTTTACCGCCGAGGTCACGCCGGACGGTATCCGCATGCGCGGGCGGATCACCGACGAACGCATGCGCGCGGCGGTCGAAAGCCTTGCGCAGGCCCGGTTCGGCACGGCCGACAGCGCCCTGCGCGCGGATGGCACCGTGCCGTCCGGCTGGACCGTGCGCGTGATCGGCGCGCTTGAGGCGATGGCGCAGCTGCGCCGGGGCACCGTCACGGTCACGCCCGACCTGATCCGGCTGACCGGCGTGTCGGGCAGCCGCAACGCCTCGGCCGAGGCGGCGCAGCGGCTGGGCGCGCGGCTTGGTCCGGGCGCGCGGTATGAACTGGCGATCGCCTATGACGAACGGCTGGACCCGTCGCTGGGCCTGCCGACCGGCGCTGACTGCGTGGCCCGCCTGAACGCGGCGCAGGCCGCGACGCCGGTGGCGTTCGAACTGAACCGCGCGGTCTTTGACGGCGACCCCGCGCCGGCGCTGGCGGGGCTGGCCGGGGCGCTGGCCGACTGCGGCGATTTCCGCATCGAGATTGGCGCCCATACCGACGCGCAGGGGTCCGACAGCTTCAACGCGGAACTGTCGTCCGACCGGGCGCAGGCGGTGCTGGCCGCGCTGGGTCAGGCGGGCGCGCCGACGCGGAACCTGACCGCGCACGGATACGGCGAAAGCGATCCGGTGGCCGCCAACGACACCGACGCGGGGCGCGCCGCGAACCGCCGCATCGCGTTCCGGCTGCTGGCGGAAACGCCGGTCAACCCTGTTCCCGCGCCCGCCGCCGCTGTCACCGGCGTCACGGCCGAGGGTGCGACCCTGCCGCCCGCGCCCGCCCCCGCCCCCGCCGCCGAGGGTGTGGCGGACGCTGGTCTGCCCGCCCTGCCGCCTGCGCTTGCGGGCGCGGCCCCGCCGGGCGGCGCGCGCCCCGGCGCGGCGGCGACGATCATGACCGACCTTCGCCCCGCAACCGGACCCGCGGCGGACAGCCCGGCCGCGCCGGATCACGAGGCGATGGCGCAAAGCGAAGTCGGCGCCGAAAGCGACGACGGGGCCGAGGCGGTCGGCGGCCCCGAACCCGGCGACATCGAGGCCGAACCCGCCCCGGAGCCGAGCGCCGACGAAATGGCTGCGGACGAGACGACCGCGGGCGACGATGCCGCGGACACAGCCCCGCAGCCCCCCCTGCCGCCGACCCCCGACGAGATTGCCGCCCGCGAGGGCATCGCCCTGCGCCCCGCCGAGATCACCGTTGACGGCGACCGCATCACAACCCCCGTGCCGCCCGTTCTGCCGGGGGGTGCGGCCTCGACCGCCGGCCTTGGGGGCGCGCCCGGCGGCGGTGCGGCCGACCGCCCCCCGCCGCGCCCCGACGACCTGCCCTGACCGGCCGTCGCGGGCGGCGCAACGGGCCTTTCACAATGCCTGTCCGCGGGCATAGACTGGGCGCATGAACCGGTCGGACTTCATCATCGTCACCGCCGCCTCGCTGTTCGCGGCGTTCCTGCTGGGCTGGTTCGCCAGCTGGCTGATCCACCGCCTGTCCCGGCCCGCGCGCCCCGCGCCGGGCGAACTGGACCGCCTTGCCCGACAACTGCGCGACGCCGAAACGGCACGCGACCGGGCCGTGGCGGATCTGAAAACCCGCGAGGCCGAGCTGGCCGACCGCCTGACGACGGCCGAGGCCGAGGCAGCGGCCGCCGCGGACAGCCTGCGCGAAAGCCGGATCGAGATCGAGGAGCTGCGCGACTATATCGAAAAGCGCTTCTCGCGCAATCGCCCGGCGTAAGCCGCCGCCCTAGCCCTTGCGCGCGACCAGCGTCGCCCGGTCCCCCGGATCGTGGCGCGCGGCGACCGGGGCACTGGCCGCCATACCGACACAAGCGGTTCTCGCGCAATCGCCCGGCGTAGGCCGCCGCCCTAGCCCTTGCGCACGACCAGCGTCGTCCAGTCTCCCAGATCCTCGCGCGCGGCGACCGGGGCACCGGCCGCGGCATAGGCGGCGGCGACCTGATCGGCCTGCGTGGTCAGGATGCCCGACAGGATCGCCCGCCCGCCCGGCTCGAGGTTTTCGGCCATCTGCGGGGCCAGGTCGATCAGCGGCTGCTTGAGGATGTTGGCGAAGATCAGCCCATAGGGCGCGGCATCGGCCAGCAGCGGATGGGCGAAGCCTTGCGAGACGACGCATTCCACGCGACCCGCCAGCCCGTTGGCGATGACGTTGGCGGCGGCGGTTTCCACCGCCTGCGGGTCGATGTCGCCCGCCAGCACCACCCCCGGCAACACCCGGGCCGCGGCCATCGCCAGCACCGCCGTGCCGCAGCCGATGTCGGCCACGCGGCCCGACAGCGCCCCGGCCGTCGCCAGCCGGTCCAGCGCCAGCAGGCAGCCGCGCGTGGTGTCGTGGTGGCCGGTGCCGAAGGCCATCGCCGCCTCGATGCACAGGGCCTGCGCGCCGGGCGGCACCTTGTCGGCGTCATGCGCGCCGTGGACGAAGAACCGCCCCGCGACGACGGGCGTCAGCTCGCGCCGGACATGGGCGACCCAGTCCACCTCGGGCAGTTCGGACACCGCAAAGGGGCGCGCCCCGTGCGCGGCGGCCAGCAGCGACAGCGCGATCTGGTCGGGGCTTTCGGTGAAATAGGCGCCGACCTCCCACAGGCCGGAGCCGTCCTCGATCTCGAAGACGCCCGTGCCCGACGGCTCGGGCGCCAGATCCTCGCAGGCAAGGGCCAGCGCCTCGGCGGCCTCGCGCCCGGCCGCCGTGGTCAGCGCGGTCCAGGTGGGCATCAGGCGGCGCCGCCCGCGACCGCCGACCCGCCCCCCGACGACGAGGGTGAGGGTTCGGGATTGCCGTCGCCGCCGCCCGCCGCCGCCTCGTGCAGGGCAGCCGCCTGCGACGCCTGCACGCCGGTCCCGCGCAGCCCGCAATAGCCGTTAGGCACCTTGTGCAGGTATTGCTGGTGATCCTCTTCGCGGGCGCGCCAGAAACGGGTCAGCGGCGCGATCTGGGTGGTGATGGCGGGAAAGCCCGCCACGGCCAGCCGGTTGTTGTAATCGACGCGGCTTGCCTCGGCCGCGGTCTGCTGGCTGTCGTGGGTGGTGAAGATGACCGACCGATACTGGTCGCCCACGTCGTTGCCCTGGCGGTTGCCCTGGGTCGGGTCGTGGTTTTCCCAGAAAACCTTCAGGATCTGTTCCAGGCTGACGCGGCTGGGGTCGAAGACGACGCGCACCACCTCGGCGTGGCCGGTCCCGCCGGCGCAAACCTGCCGATAGCTTGGGTCGTCGGCCGTGCCGCCGGCAAAGCCGACCTCGGTCAGCCAGACGCCGTCCAGCTGCCAGAACAGCCGCTCGACCCCCCAGTAACAGCCCATGCCCAGCACGATTTCCTCGTATCCGTGGGGGGCCGGGGCGCCCATCGGACGGCCGAATATCGCGTGAATGGGGGCGGTCATGGCAGGCTCCTGTTCATGTTGCGCCACAGTTAGGGGCGGCAGGGCGATTGCACAACGTCTTGCGCTGCCACAAGGTTCTGCCAAGCTGCGTCGCGCGCGGAAAATGGGTGCGGAGGAGTAAACGATCATGCGGCTGACCGGCAGGACGGCAATCGTCACGGGGGGCGGGTCCGGGTTCGGCGCGGGGATCGCCCGCAAGCTCGCAGCCGAAGGGGCCGAGATCATGGTCGCCGACATCAACCCCGAGGCGGCCGGCGCCCTGGTGTCCGAGGTGGGGGGCCTCGCCCATACGGTGGACGTGTCGAACGCCGACAGCGTGGCCGAAATGGCCGCCGCGGCGCTGGCGGCCTGGGGGCGCGTGGACATCCTGGTCAACAACGCCGGCATCACCCATCTGCCGACCCCCATGCAGGACGTGGACGAGGCCGAGTTCGACCGCGTGTTCGCCGTCAACTGCAAGTCGGTCTATCTGACCGCGCGGGCGCTGGTCCCCGCGATGACCGACATGGGCCGCGGGTCGATCGTCAACATCGCGTCCACCGCCGGGCTGTCGCCGCGCCCGCGGCTCAGCTGGTACAACGCATCCAAGGGCTGGATGATCACCGCGACCAAATCGATGGCGATCGAGCTTGCGCCCGGCGGCGTCCGTGTCAACGCGCTGTGCCCGGTGGCGGGCGAGACGCCGCTGCTGGCCTCATTCCTGGGCGAGGACACGCCCCAGATGCGCGCCAAGTTCCTGGCGACGATCCCGCTGGGCCGCTTTTCCACGCCCGAGGATCTGGGCAACGCCGCCTGCTTTCTCGCCTCGGACGAGGCGGCGATGATCACCGGCGCGGTGCTGACCGTGGACGGCGGGCGCTGCATCTAGGCCATGCGACCGGGGCGGCTGAACCTGATCACCGACGTCGCCGGCCTGCGCGTCGGCCATGCCGATGACGCGGCGCTGAAATCCGGGGTGACGGTGCTGACGGCGGATGCGCCCTTTGCCGCCGGGGTGCATGTGATGGGCGGCGCGCCCGGCACGCGGGAAACCGACCTGCTGGCGCCCGACAAGCTGGTGCAGGCGGTGGACGCGCTGGTGCTGGCGGGCGGGTCGGCGTTCGGCCTTGGCGCCTGCGACGGGGTGATGGCGGGGCTGCGCGCGGCCGGGCGCGGCTTTGCCGTGGGTCCGGCGCTGGTCCCCATCGTGCCCGGCGCGATCCTGTTCGACCTGCTGAACGGCGGCGACAAGGGCTGGACCGACAACCCCTATCCGGCGCTGGGGCGGCGGGCGCTGGACGCGGCAGCAGCCCGCTTTGCCCTGGGCAGTGTGGGCGCAGGGACGGGCGCGATGACCGCGCAGTGGAAAGGCGGGCTGGGTTCCGCCTCGGCGGTGCTGGCGGATGGAACGACGGTCGGCGCGCTGGTCGCGGTGAACGCGCTGGGGTCGGTGACGGCGCCGTCTGGTCAGTTCTGGGCCGCGCCCTGGGAACTGGACGCCGAGTTCGGCGGCCTGGGCCTTGGCGGACCCTGGCGGCCCGCCGACGAGCCCGTGGCGCAAAAGCGGCTGGGCGAGGCCACGACCATCGCCGTCGTCGCGACCGACGCCGCGCTGGACAAGGCGGGGCTGACGCGGCTGGCGACGGCCGCGCACGACGGGCTGGCGCGCGCCATCGTGCCGTCGCACAGCCCGTTCGACGGCGACCTGGTGTTCGCCCTGTCCACCGCCGCGCGCCCCGCCGCCGACGCCTTCGCGCTGTCGCACGCCGACGCATTCATGCTGTCGCATGCGGCCGCCTGCGTGCTGGCGCGGGCCGTGGCGCGGGCGGTGTTCAGCGCCACGGCCGCCGCGGGCGACCTGCAACCCGCCTGGGCGCATGGCAAAGGGCGGGACCGTGCGGTCCCGCCCCATCGCCATGCCTTGGGTGAGGGATTACCCGGCGACGATCAGCGATAAATATAGACGATCCGGCGGTCCGTCGGGTTCACCAGCACCGGCTGGCCGTTGACCACGACATAGCGGTAATCGGGCTGCTCGGGGATCTCGTAAAGCGTCACCGAGTCGGGGATGCCGGCGCCCACCACGACCTCTCCGTCAAGGACGACGGGGGTCTGGGGATTGGCGGTGATATAGGTCTGGACCTCGGGGGCGGGCTGCATGTCGGCCGCGGCCCCGGCGGAACCGCCGATCGCGCCGCCCACGACCGCGCCCACCGGACCGGCGATCAGCGCGCCCATCGCGGCCCCGGTCGCGCCGCCCACGGCGGCGTCGGCGGCCTGGTTGGCCGGATCGGGGGCGGGCGCCTCGACCACGGTCACGCCGACGGCTTGGCGGTTGGGATAAAGCGGCTGGATCGCGTCACCGACCTTGGCAGTCAGATAGTCGCCATAGGCCCAGCCCTGCTGGTCCTTGTAGGTGACCTGGCACCAGTTGGCGGACTCAATGCAGCCGGTCACGGAAACCTCGTCGCCGTTGGCGATGACGCCGACCACCGGCGCGGTCGAATCCGGCCCGGACCGCAGGTTCAGGTCGGTCCCGGCGGTGGCCATCGTCTGGGCGGACGCCGCCCCGGCAAGGACGGTCACGGCGGCGGCGGTGGTCAGGAAAAGGTTGCGCATCGGTTCATTCCTTGTGTTCGGCCGCCTTTCAGCGGCTGGCGGGGTGACAACAGGCGGCGTGCCGGACCGGTTCGTTCACAAGATCGTTGCGTCGGGTGGCGGCTGGACAGGACGGTCCGGCGGGGTCAGGATGCGCGCAACCGTCCGCCGCCAATTTCCCCGAGGATCCGATGACCGCCCATTCGACCGACCTGCGCACCCTGCTGAAAGACCCGTCGCTGCTGGAAACCCGCGCCTTCGTGGCGGGCGAATGGGTCGATGCCGACGACGGCCGGACCTTTCCGGTCCGCAACCCCGCCCGCGGCGATGTCATCGCCGAGGTCGCGGACCTGTCGCGCGCCGAGGTCAGGCGCGCCATCGGGGCGGCGGCGGCCGCCATGAAGGACTGGGCCGCGCGCACCGCCAAGGACCGCGCGCAGGTGATGCGGCGCTGGTTCGACCTGATGATGGCGAATCAGGACGATCTGGCCCGCATCCTGACCGCCGAACAGGGCAAGCCCCTGCCCGAGGCCAAGGGCGAGATCGCCTATGGCGCGTCGTTCATCGAGTGGTTCGGCGAGGAGGCCAAGCGCGTCTATGGCGAGACGATCCCCGGCCACATGCCCGACAAGCGCCTGACCGTGCTGCGCCAGCCGATCGGGGTCGTCGGCTCGATCACGCCCTGGAACTTTCCCAACGCCATGATCACCCGCAAATGCGGCCCGGCGCTGGCCGTCGGCTGCGGCTTTGTCGCCCGTCCGGCCGCCGAAACGCCGCTGTCGGCGCTGGCGCTGGCCGTGCTGGGGGAACGCGCGGGGCTGCCCAAGGGCATCCTGTCGGTCGTGACCTCGTCGCGGTCGTCCGACATCGGGAAAGAGTTCTGCGAGAACCCGGCGGTGCGAAAGTTGACCTTCACCGGATCGACCGAGGTCGGGCGCATCCTGCTGCGGCAGGCGGCGGATCAGGTGCTGAAATGCTCGATGGAGCTGGGCGGCAACGCACCCTTCATCGTCTTCGACGACGCCGACCTGGACGCGGCGGTCGATGGCGCGATGGCGTCCAAGTTCCGCAACAACGGCCAGACCTGCGTCTGCGCCAACCGCATCTATGTGCAGGCGGGCGTCTATGACGAGTTCGCCCGGCGGCTGGCCAAGGCGGTGGACAAGCTGACCGTGGGCGACGGGCTGAAGGACGGGACCACCACCGGCCCGCTGATCAACGCCGACGCGGTGGAAAAGGTCGAGGAGCATATCGCCGACGCGCTGGACCGCGGCGCGCAGGTCGTCACGGGCGGCAAGCGCCACGACCTGGGCGGCTCGTTCTTCCAGCCGACGGTGGTGACGGGGGTTCCGGCGGACGCCAAGGTCGCGACCGAGGAAACCTTTGGCCCCCTTGCGCCCCTGTTCCGCTTCGACACCGAGGACGAGGTGGTCGCCAAGGCCAACGACACGATCTTCGGCCTTGCCGCCTATTTCTATGCCCGCGACATCGGCCGCATCACGCGCGTTCAGGAATCGCTGGAATACGGCATCGTCGGCGTGAACACCGGCATCATCTCGACCGAGGTCGCCCCCTTCGGCGGCGTCAAGCAATCGGGGCTGGGCCGCGAGGGGTCGCGCCACGGGATCGAGGACTATCTGGAACTGAAATACGTCTGCCTGTCGGTTTGATCGGGGGCGGGGCGGATTTCAAAATGGCGTTCGCCCTTGAGAACGGGGCGGCCTTGGAACTGCCTGCCAGGCTGATCGGGGCGGCCTTGGAGCTGCCTGCCAGGCTGATCGAGGGGGGCGGGGAACGGTCCCCGCCATGTCTGCCGGTCTCGTCGGCGTAAGGGGAAGCCCTGATCGGGACAGGGGAGGTCCTGAGGACAGGGCGCCCCTCCGCCCTGCTTGCCTGCTTGATGGACGGGGCGGGGGGCAGATCCCGCCACGCCTGTCGGTCTGACCGGGGGCGGAGGACAGCCTCACCGTGCCCGCCTGTCCGACCGGGGGGGGACCGTCCCCCCGATCGGACGGAATCTCAGATCAGGATCAGATCGTCGTGCAACGAGGCGGTGGTCGCCCCGTCGATGACCAGCCGCGCGCCGTTGATCCACAGGCTGACGCCGGTGGCGGTCTCGACCGCGCCGGCCAGCACGTCGGCGGCGGTCACGCCGGCCCGCCCGGTCACGATCCGCAGCACGTCCACGTCGTCCTGCCAGTCGGCGATGCGGCCGCCGCTGCCGGCGCGGAACTGGAACACGTCCGCGCCGCCGCCGCCGGAGATCACATCCCAGCCGCCGCCGCCGTCGATGACATTGCCCGCGCCATTGCCGACGATGGTGTTGGACAGCGCATTGCCCATCACGCGCGATGCGGCGGTGCCGGTCAGGGTGGCGTGTTCGACATGCGCGCCCAGCACGAGGTCGCCGGCGCTGAGGATGCGATCGATGCCGCCGCCCGCCACCTCGACCACGGTGTCGGCCGAATCCTTGACATAGACGTCGTTGCCCGCGCCGCCCACCAGCCGGTCGGCACCCAGGCCGCCGGTCAGCGTGTCGTTCCCGGCCATGCCGGTCAGCGTGTCGGCCCCTGCCCCGCCCAGCAGCCGGTTCGCCGCCCCGTTCCCCAGCAGCCAGTTGTTCAGCACGTTGCCGGTGCCGGTCACGGCCCCCGCCAGCAGCTGCAGGTTTTCCAGATGCGCGCCCAGCGTCAGGTTCAACGCCGTCTGCACCGTGTCGGTGCCGGCGTTCGCAAGCTCGACCACCGTGTCGCCCGGGGTCACGATGAACAGGTCGTCGCCCATCCCGCCGGCCAGCCGGTCGGTTCCCGCGCCGCCGATCAGCGTGTCGGCGCCCAGCCCCCCCTGCAGGGTGTCGGCGCCGCCGTTCCCCAGGATGCGGTTGCCCGCGGCATTGCCCCAGACCGCGTCGGCCCCCGATCCGCAGGACAGGTTCTCGATCACCGTGCCGCGCGCGATGGACAGGTTCCCGACCAGCCCATAACAGCTGGAGACGGTCCCCCCCGTCATGCTGACGCGCTGCGCCTGGGCGTCGTTGGCCAGGTTCAGCAGATCGACGCCGCCCTGGTCCAGGATCGTCATGGTGATGTCGGCGCCATTGGCCATCATCCGCGAGGCGATGCCCATCGCGCCCCCGACATTCGCCCCCGCCCCCCAGACGTTGTCGCCCGCGAACAGGTTGCGCGGCGCGCCGTAAAGTTCCTGCACCGCCAGGATGTCGGCGATCATCGGCGTCACGACATAGGCGCGGGACGCATCGACCCAGGTGTTGTCCAGCTGGTCGAAATACGACATCACCGTCGCCTGCCAGCTGTCGTTGGCATAAAGCGCATCGGTCGCGTAATCGCCGGTGCCGTTGTAAAGCCCGGCGTGGCCCAGACCCAGCGCGTGCCCGATCTCGTGGATATAGGTCTGGTATTCATAGCTGTTATAGCCCGTGCCGGGGCTGTCGAACCAGTATTGCGGGATGCGGACCAGCGCCTGGGTGTCATAGCCGCCCGACGACCGCAGGACGGTGGAATAGGCCCCCTGCCCGTCGTCGACCTCGTCGAACATGATGTTGGCGTCGCCGTGGGTGACGGCCTGGAACTGCAGCCCCGACACCTGCGACCAGGCCGACAGCGCCGCCAGCGCCAGATCCCTGGCGACCGGGCGCAGCGCCGTCAGGTTGACGGTCAGCGTGTCGCCGGCTTGCGCGTCGAAATGGTGCCGGTCCCATCCCGTCGCCTGCCAGAACCCGTCGGTCAGGTAATCGGCGATGCGGTCCATCGTCCAAGGCTGGTCGGGCGGGGTGATGTGTTCGACCCGCAGCGCATAGTCGCCCGTCGATCCGCCATAGCCGCTGGCGTCGATGTAATAGGTTCCCGTCGTCGTGGCCGTCCATGTCACGACCGAATTGTCCCAGGTGCCGGTGTCGTCGTTCGACGCCAGCACCCCGCCGCCCGGCCCGCGCAGCGCCACGATCGTGTCGCCCATCGCGTAGTGGCCGTTCCCGGTCATCGTCACCCGATAGGTCTGCCCGGCGGTCAGCGTGACGGCGACCCAGTCGTGATCGTACGAGTTCGCGATCGTCCCGCCAAAGACCTGCCCCGGCGCCATGCGCGCGGTGGTCGCCCGGCTCTCCGCCGCATCGCCGGATTCCCAGACCGTAGGCGTCAGATAGGTGGCGAACACCGGGCGGGGTCCGGCGTCGGTCGGGGAATTGGGCATCACGTCTCCGTCGGCGGTTGTGACTGGGGCCACGGGCATGCGCGGCCCGGTCAGGGCAGCCCTTACCACGCCATATGTTACGATTCCATTAGCGCGCGGCGATCACAGCCGTTCGATGGCAATGGCCGTGCCTTCGCCGCCACCGATGCAGATCGCGGCGATGCCGCGGGTCTTGCCGCGGCGCGCCAGCTCGTTCAGCAGCGTCACGACGATCCGCGCGCCCGATGCCCCGATGGGATGACCCAGCGCGCAGGCGCCGCCATTGACGTTCACCCGGTCGGCGTCCAGCCCCATTTTCTGCATGAACGCCATCGGCACCACGGCAAAGGCCTCGTTCACCTCCCACAGATCGACGTCCGAGCGGTCCCAGCCCAGCTTTTCCAGCAGCTTTTCGGCGGCGGGAACGGGGGCGGTCGGGAACTCGGCCGGGGCCTGGGCGTGGCCGGCGTGGCCGACGATGCGGGCCAGCGCGCCCTCGGCCCGGTCCGACAGCACCAGCGCCGCCGCGCCGTCGGAAATCGACGACGAGTTCGCCGCCGTCACCGTGCCGTCCTTGCGGAACGCGGGCTTCAGCGTGGGGATCTTGTCGGGGCGGGCGTTGCCGGGCTGTTCGTCGGTGTCCACCACGACGTCGCCCGACCGGCCGCGGATGGTGACCGGCACCACCTCGGACGCGAAACGCCCGTCGTCGATGGCCGCCCGGGCGCGGGTCAGCGAGCGCAGGGCATAGTCGTCCTGCGCCTCGCGGGTGAACTGGAACTGCGACGCGCAATCCTCGGCGAAGGTGCCCATCAGGCGGCCCTTGTCATAGGCGTCCTCAAGCCCGTCGAGGAACATGGAATCCTTGACCTCGGCATGGCCCAGCCGCGCGCCGCCCCGCATCTTGGCCAGCAGATAGGGCGCGTTCGTCATGCTTTCCATGCCGCCCGCGACGATGGTGCGGGCCGACCCCGCGCGGATCGAATCGGCGGCCGACATCAGCGCCTGCATCCCCGATCCGCACATCTTGTTCAGCGTGACCGCCGGAACCGACTGCGGCAGGCCCGCGCCCAGCGCCGCCTGCCGCGCGGGCGCCTGCCCCTGCCCGGCGGGCAGCACGCAGCCCATCAGCACCTCGTCCACCGTGTCGCCTCCGATGCCGGCGCGGTCCAGCGCGGCGGCAATGGCGGCCGCGCCCAGTTCCGGCGCGCTCAGGCCCGACAGCGCACCCTGCATCCCGCCCATCGGGGTGCGGACGGCGGCGTGGATATAGACTTCGGTCATGATCGCTCCTGTCGCGGTAACGGGATGGTAAGGGTTTTGCCGTAGGCATGGGCTAAGCACGGATTCGCTGCAAGGGGGCCAGAATGCCGCTGATGACCGAGGAAATGGCTTGCGGGGTCAGGGTGTGCGTCCTGGAAAACCGCCTGGACGCCGCGCTGGCGATCCGGTTCAAGGACCGCCTGCGCGAGATCGCCGCGCGCAACGGGCCGGTGATCCTGCTGGACCTGTCGCGCGTCGACTTCATGGACAGCTCGGGCCTGGGCGCGATCCTGGCGATCCGGCGCACGCTGCCGCCGGACCGGCGGATCGAGCTGACGGGGCTGACGCCCAATGTCGAACGGGTGCTGCGGCTGACGCGGATGGACATGGTCTTTGTCATCCACCCGCCCATCGGCCCGGAGCAGCCCGAACCGACGGCCCGGGTGCAGGAGGGCGCGCCATGAGCGATCCCGACCGCGGCAAGCTGCGCGGGTTCATGGCCGGGGGGCGCGCCCCCCATGACCTGATGCGCCGGGCGGGCGGCGCGGGGAACCGCCGGGACGGGGACCGCGCCCTGCCGGCCAAGTCACGGGGCTGGCCCATGTTTCACCGCGTCCTGCCGGCCGACACCGGCGCGATCCAGGCCACGCTGCTGGACATGCGCGACCGCTTCGGGCCCGAGATCGACGCGGACGCGCTGGCGCGGGTCGAACTGGTGCTGGCCGAGGTGATGAACAACGTGGCCCAGCACGGCACCGGGCGCGGCAAGACGGCGGACCCGGCCCGGCCCGGGCGGGCGCTGACCATCCATCTGTCGGTCGCCGCGCACGACCGCGGCCTTGCCTGCGCCGTGACCGACGACGGCCCGCCGCTGCCGGCCGGCTGCCTTGCCGGCCCCGAGGTCGAGCGGACGCCCGAACACGCCGCGATGGCGGCCTGCGGGTTCGGCTGGATGATCATCCGCGACCTGACCCAGTCGCTGTTCCATTTCCGCGAGGATCAGCGCAATGTCCTGTGCTTCAACATTCCCGGACAGCTGCAACTGACGCCGGAATCGCGCCCTGACGTGGCTTGAAACGGGCGGCGGGCGGCGGGCAGCGACGCGGCACGACGGCGTGAGGCAGGCGGCGGCGGCTGGCCTGGCACATGCGGCGTGAGGCAGGCGGACGCGGCTGGCGTGGGACGTGAGACAGGCGGCGTGGCATGGGCGGGTGGCGTGACACAGGCGGCGGGTCGCGGCTGGCGCGACGCAGGCGGCGGGTCGCGGCTGGCGTGACGCAGGCGGCGGGTCGCGGCTGGCATGACGCATGCGGCCGGTGCCGGGCAACCGCGCCCCCGCAGCCCCCGCCTCCGCTTATCCCTTGGCGTGGAAATGGTCGTGGATCGTCGCGGCCAGCGTGGCCGAGATGCCGTCCACCGCCTGCAGGTCGGCCAGTCCGGCGCGGGCCACCGCCTTGGCGCTGCCGAAATGCGCCAGCAGCGCGCGCTTGCGCGTGGCGCCGACGCCCGCGATCTCGTCCAGCGGGTTCGCCATCACCTGCTTGGCGCGGCGGGCGCGGTGGGTGCCGATCGCCCAGCGGTGCGCCTCGTCCCGCAGGCGCTGGGTGAAATACAGCACCGGGTCGTTCATCGGCAGCGCCATCGGCCGCTTGCCCGGGCGGTGGAACTCTTCCTTCCCGTGGTCGCGGTCCACGCCCTTGGCGACGCCGATCACGGGGATGTCCTCGACCCCCAGCTCGGCCATGATGCCCGCCACCGCCGACACCTGCCCCGCGCCGCCGTCGATCAGCAGCAGGTCGGGCCACGCCTCGGACTGGCGGTCGGGATCGTCCTTCAGCAGGCGGGCGAAACGGCGGGTCAGCACCTCGCGCATCATGCCGAAGTCGTCGCCGGGCGTGATCTCGGTGCCCTTGATGTTGAACTTGCGATACTGGCTTTTCATCCAGCCGTCCGGCCCCGACACGACCATGCCGCCCACGGGCGCCGTGCCCTGGATGTGGCTGTTGTCGTAAACCTCGATCCGGCGCGGCGGCGCGGGCAGGTCGAACGCCTCGGCCAGCCCGTCCAGCAGGCGGCGCTGGGTCGCGCTTTCGGCCATGCGGCGGGCCAGGCTTTCGCGGGCGTTCCGGGCGGCGTTGGCGACCAGCTCGGCCTTTTCGCCCCGCTGCGGCACGCCGACCGCGACCCGCCGCCCGGCGCGCGCGCGCAGCAGTTCCGCGATCAGGTCGGCGTCCTCGACCTCGTGGCTCAGCAGCACCATGCGTGGCGGCACCTTGTCGTCATAGAACTGCGCGACAAAGGCCTGTATGATCTCGGCCGGGTTCTCGGCCCCGCCGGTCTTGGGATAGAAATCGCGGTTGCCCCAGCTCTGGTTGCCGCGGATGAAGAACACCTGCACGCAGGCCTGCCCCCCGTCCAGGTGCAGCGCGATCACGTCGGCCTCGGCCACGCCCTTGGGGTTGATCGCCTGCACCGACTGCACCGCCGTCAGCGCCTTGATCCGGTCGCGCAGCGCCCCCGCGCGCTCATACTCCATCGCCTCGGCGGCCGCGGCCATCTCGGCCGCCAGATTGGACTGCACGGCCGTGGACTTGCCCTGCAGGAACCGCTCGGCGTCGCTGACCAGCGCCTGATAGGCGTCGCGGTCGATCCGCCCCACGCAGGGCGCGCTGCACCGCTTGATCTGGTGCAGCAGGCAGGGCCGCGTGCGCGAGGCGAAGGTCGCATCCGTGCACGACCGCAGCAGGAACACCCGCTGCAGCTGGTTCAGCGTGCGGTTGACCGCACCGGCGCTGGCGAACGGCCCGTAATAGTCGCCCGTTTCCGACTTGGCGCCGCGATGCTTCTTGATCTGCGCAAAGGGATGGGACTTGGCGACCAGGATGTTCGGGAACGACTTGTCGTCCCGCAGCAGCACGTTATAGCGCGGCTTGAGCTGCTTGATCAGGTTCTGCTCAAGCAGCAGCGCCTCGGTTTCGGTGCGCGTCGTCAGGAACATCATCGACGCGGTGTCGCGGATCATCAGGGCGATGCGGCCCGAATGGCCCGACGGGCGCGCATAGTTCGACACCCGCGCCCGCAGGTTGCGGGCCTTGCCTACGTAAAGCACCGCGCCCTGCGCATCCAGCATCCGATAGACGCCTGGGCTGGAATCCAGCCGGCGGCAGTAATCCTGGATCAGCGCGTGGCCGGTCGGCGCGGGGGTCAGCGCAGGGGTCGGGGCGGCGTCGGCGCGGTCCGCGGAGGCGACGCCCTCGGGCGGACCGGGCGGCGGTTCGGGGGGCAAGCTGGCAGTCATCGGACCAAGAAAGTGATTCCTCGGCCCGCCCGCAAGTCCGGCACCGGCGCAAGCAGAAACCTGTCCACGGAATCTGTGGATAAACCTGTGGAGCCGCTGTTGCCGGAAACCCGGTTCGGCAGCAAAGGCAGGCCATCATTTGATCTGCCTGTTTTTTGGGCAGGTTTGCACAAGGTTGTTTTCACTTGATTTTTTATCTCGATGACCGAAGGCGCTGAAATAGCAGGAACTTTCCTGACAGTTCTGTGACGGGCGCAAGTAAAGTGGACAAACTGCCGCAACGTCGCCCCGCGGGGTCAGTCCAGCCCCAGCACGTCGGGGGTCCGCCAGCCCAGATGCTGCCCGCCGTCGACGCAGATCAGCTGACCGGTGACCGCCCGCGCGTCCAGCAGATACATGAGCGCGGCGGTCACGTCCTGCGGGTCGGCGCCGCGCTGCAGGATGGTGGCGGCGCGCTGACGGGCAAAGTGATCCTCGGTCTGCCGCGCGGCGCGCAGGGTCGGGCCGGGGCCGATGGCATTGACGCGGATGCGCGGCGCCAGCGCCTGCGCGGCGGTGCGGGTCAGCGTCCACAGCGCGGCCTTGGCCAGCGAATAGGTCATGAACTCGGGCGTGGGCTTCAGCACCCGCTGATCGACCATGTTCACGACCAGCGCGCGGGCCTCGGGTTCGGCCCCGCCCGTCAGTTCCGGCACCTGCGCGGCGAAATGCTGGGTCAGCACGAAGGGCGCGCGCAGGTTCGACCCCATGTTGCGGTCCCATCCCGCCCGCGTCGCCCCGGCGAGATTGTCATAGTCAAAGGTCGAGGCGTTGTTGACCAGCACCCCCAGCGGCCCCATCCGGGCCGCGACCGCGGAAACCAGCGCCTGCGCGGCGTCCTCGTCCAGCAGGTCGGCGCGGAACGTCTCGGCGCGCACCCCCAGCGCGCGGGCCTCGGCGGCGGTCGCCTCGGCCTCGGCGGCCGAACGGTCATAGTGGATGGCGACGTCATGGCCGCGCCCGGCCAGCGCCAGCGCCATCGCCCTGCCCAGCCTGCGGGCCGCGCCGGTGACCAGCGCCGCGCCCTCAACGGCCACGCGTCAGCCCCAAAAGCCGCGCGACGATGCGGCGGAACCCCGGCCCGGCCGCCAGCGCGATCGCCACCATGATCAGCAGGAACAGCAGAACCGTCTTGACCATCGCGCGCCCCTAACCTTGCGGCGTGACGCGGGCGAAGGCCGCGCGTTCGGTCGCCGCATCGACCCAGTCGTCGGCCGAGATGCCGAACCGGCGCAGGAACGGCACCCGCTGGCCATAGGACACCAGCCGCACCTTGTCGCCAAACATCTGCCGCATCGTGGGTTCCAGATGGCCGATGCCGTCGGCCAGCCCGACCTCGACCGCCTCGCGCCCGACCCAGATCTCGCCGGTGAACAGGTCGCGGCCGGCCGCCAGCCGGTCGCCCCGCCGCGCCGCGACCTGCGCCTTGAACGCGGCGTGGATCGGTTCCAGCAGGCGGTGCAGGCGGTCCACATCCTCGGGCGTTTCCGGGCGGAACGGGTCCAGCCACGATTTCGACCGCCCCGCCGTGTGGACGCGCCGTTCGATGCCGTGCCGCGCGATCAGCTCGGCAAAGCCGAACCCGGCCGAGATGACGCCGATCGACCCCAGGACCGACGACTCGTCGGCCCAGATCCGGTCGGCGGCGGTCGCCAGCCAGTATCCGCCGGACGCGGCCACATCCTCGACAAAGGCATGGACGGGGACGTCGTGGCGTTCCGACAGCCGCCGGATGCGGGCGGCGATCAGCGACGACTGCACCGGCGAGCCGCCGGGCGAGTTGATCGCCAGCGCCACGGCCACGGGCTTGCCGCGCCGGAACGCCCGGTCCAGCAGCGCCGCCAGGCCCGCGTCCGACAGCCCGGCCGCGCCGTGGCGGGCCGGAATGCCGATCGCGCCCTGCAGGCGGATGACGGCGACGGTCGGGCGCCGGGGGCTGAAAAAGGGAATGCGCATGACCGGCAGATAGGCAACCACGGGCCGCGGGGCAAGCGTCCCGTGACCAAGGGGCGCGCGGCCCTCAGGGGTGACGGGACAGAAACGCCTCGACCTCGGCGCGGTCGGGCATCGCGTCGCCCGCGCCCGGCCGCGTGACCTGGATCGCGGCGGCGGCGGCGGCCCGGCGCATCGCCTGCGGCACGTCGTTGCCCGCGTCCAGCGCGGCGGCGAACCAGCCCGCGAAGCAGTCGCCCGCGCCGGTCGAATCCACCGCGCGCACGGGGAACGCCGGCTGGTGCGTCACGGTGCCGGCCAGCAGGTCGCGATACTCGGCCCCGCGCGCGCCGCGCGTCACCAGCATCGCGGGGACCGGCGGCGGGGCGCCCAGCGCCTGTTCCAGCGCCGCCGCCTCGGGTTCGTTCAGCGCAAGGATCGAGACATGGGGCATGACCGCGCGCAGGGGCTCCACCTCGAACGGGGCGGCGCTGTAGATGACGCGGGCGCCGGCGGCGCGGCCTTCGGCTGCGGCCTGCACCTGCAGGTTGGTTTCGTTCTGGATCAGCAGCGTGTCGGCCGGGCCGATCCGCGCCAGCGCCGCGCCGACCGCGTCGGCCGACAGCGCGCGGTTCGCGCCGGGATGCACAACGATGGCGTTTTCACCCGCGTCGTCCACAAGGATCAGGGCGTGGCCGATGGCGTGCCCCGCCAGCCGGGCGACATGGGTGCAGTCGATCCCGGCGGCGGCCAGCCGTTCGATCACCCAGTCGTCGCCCGCCCCCATCGCGCCCACGTGGCGGACGGTCGCGCCCGCCCGCGCGGCGGCGGCGGACTGGTTCGCGCCCTTGCCGCCCAGACCATGCGACAGGCTGGCGGCGTTCACCGTCTCGCCGGGGGCGGGCAGGCGGGCCATGCGATAGACGTGGTCGATGTTGATCGACCCCAGGTTCCAGATTGCCATGCCGGTCGCCCCCTCTCGTGCCCGGAAATGCGAACGCGCCCCGCAGGGCGCGTCCGGCTGATGGTGCAGGCCGTGGTCACATGCCGTCGCCGGGCACGTCCGGCCGGTGCTTGACGCGCCACCACAACCGCTTGTTGGTCAGGTACAGCAGCGCCCACAGCACGATCAGGAACAGCACCGACACCAGCCCGATCTGCTTGCGGTCCATCATCTTCGGCTCGGCCGTCCACATCAGGAAGGCCGCCAGATCCATCGACGCGCTGTGCGCATCGGCGGGGGCGCCGTCCTCGAACGTGACCTGGTCGTCGGCCAGCGGCGGCGGCATCGAGATCCAGCCGCCCGGGAAGGCGGTGTTCTCATAAAGCACGGTGCCCGCCTGCTCCATCTCTTCGCCGGTATAGCCGGTCAGGATCGAGACGATGTATTCCGGCCCGCCGATGCCGTTGAACAGCTGGCTGAGGCCGCTGCCATAGGGTCCGTGGAACCCGGCGCGCGCCTTGGCCATCAGCGACAGGTCCGGCCCCATCCCCTCGCCGGTGACGGTCGGGAAGTGGTCGGTCGGCAGGCGCGGGCGGTCCTCGCCGGTTTCGGCGTCCATGATGGACATTTCCGCGGCATAGGCGCGGACTTGGTCCATCGGCAGTTCCGGCCCGCCCGGATCGGCCAGCGTGCGCAGCGGCACCTGCTTCATGCCGTGGCAGGCGGCGCAGACCTCGGTATAGACCTGCAGGCCGCGCTGCAGCTGGAACTGGTCGAACTTGCCGAACGGCCCTTCGAAGCTGAACGACACATCCTCGATGTGCTGCTCGTGCGAGGCGCCGGGGGTCTCGGCGTGCGCTTCCTCTTGCGCGGGCGCGCCGCCCTCGCTGCCGGTGTTGGTCTGGGCGGTGTCCTCGCCGGGCTCGGGCTCGGCGTCGGGGGTGGCCCCGGCCTCGGGCATGGATTCGGACGCGGGGCCGGCCTCGACGTCACCGGCGGCATCGACGGTCGGGGCCTCGGCCTCGATGGCAGGCTCGCCTTCGGGTGCTGCGGCGGTGGCGTCGGCTTCGGCGGCGGTTGCCGTCTCGCCCTCGGACTCGGTGCCCGGAGGCGCGGCCTGCGATGCCGTATCGGCGGCGGCATCGCCGTCGGTGCCGGCAGCGGTCGTCGCCGCAGCGTCAGCCGCGGGCGCGTCCGTGGCGTCGGTCGCCGTGGCGTCGGTCGCCGTGGCTTCGCCTTCGCCCGACGCGGCGGTCTGGCTTTCGGTCGGTTCCTCGACCGGCTGCGCCTCGGCGTCGGGGCCGGGCGCCCCGGCTTCGGCGGGGGCCTCGGCGTCGGCGGGGGCCGCGTCCGTGGCGCCCGCGTCGGTGGCGGCGGCGGGCAGGCCCTCTTGCGGGGCAGCCGGCGGCTCCTCGGGGGTGGCGGTCGGCTGCGGGGTCGCGGGGTCGATGCCCGTCGCCGCGGTGCCGGTCTCGGCGGCGGTGGCCGCCTCGGCGTCGCTCGCCGCCGGGGCGGGCGTTTCGGCCGTGGCCGCCGCGCCCGCGTCCGGCGCGGGAACCGCGGTCGTGTCGACCGTGGTCGTGCCGTCCGGGTTCCGCGTCAGCGTCGTGCCGGGGCCTGCCGGCGCGGGGGTCGCCGCGCCGGGTTCGTTCATCGGCACGGTGATCGTGCGCGTCTGGGCATGCGCCGCCATCCCGAAGGACAGGGCCGCGACCGCCGTGAGCGTAACGTTTCTCAGGGACATTCGCGCCTCTCCTTATTCGGCCGGATGGTTGGCAAGCCCGTAATGGGCGTCAAAGTCTTGCTCGATCGTCGCGGGCATCGGCTCGGGACGCTCGATCACACCCAGCAGCGGCAGGATGATGAGGAAATAGGCGAACCAATAGGCCGCGCCCGCCAGCGAGATATAGGGATAGATCCCCTCGGCCGGCATCGCCCCCGCCCAGGTCAGGACGACGAAGTCGATGGCCAGCAGCCAGTACCACCACTTGAACTGCGGGCGATAGCGGCCCGACCGCACGCGGCTGGTGTCCAGCCACGGCACCAGCGCCATCACGATGATCGCGCCGAACATCGCCAGCACGCCGAAGAACTTGGCGTCGATGATGCCGAAGGACAGCCAGTTGACCGCGATCACCACCCAGACGTCGGCGGTAAAGGCGCGCAGGATCGCGTAGAACGGCAGGAAATACCATTCGGGCACGATATGGGCGGGCGTCACCAGCGGGTTCGCCTCGATATAGTTGTCGGGGTGGCCGAGATAGTTCGGCATGAAGCCGACGACCGCGAAGAACAGCACCAGGATCAGGGCCAGCGCCAGCAGATCCTTGATGACGAAATACGGCCAGAACGGCAGGGTGTCGCGGTCAGCCTCCTCGCGCGAGGTGCGGCGCACCTCGACCCCGGTGGGGTTGTTGTTGCCGGTGGTGTGGAACGCCCAGAAGTGGACGATCACCAGCGCCGCGATCACGAACGGCAGCAGATAATGCAGCGAGAAGAAGCGGTTCAGCGTGGCGTTGTCCACCGCCGGGCCACCCAGCAGCCAGGTCTGGATCGGCTCGCCGATGCCCGGGATCGCGCCGAACAGGCCGGTGATGACCGTGGCGCCCCAGAACGACATCTGGCCCCAGGGCAGGACATAGCCCATGAACGCCGTCGCCATCATCGCGACATAGATCAGCATCCCGATGATATAGGTGATCTCGCGCGGGGGCTTGTAGCTGCCGTAATAGAGGTTGCGGAAGATGTGCAGATACACGGCGAAGAAGAACAGCGACGCGCCGTTGGCGTGCAGATAGCGCAGCATGTGCCCGCCGTTCACGTCGCGCATGATGTGTTCGACCGACCGGAAGGCCAGATCGACATGCGGGGTATAGTGCATCGCCAGCACGATGCCGGTGACGATCTGCAGCACCAGGCAGAAGGTCAGCACGATGCCCCAGATCCACATCCAGTTCAGGTTCTTGGGCGTGGGAAGCGTGGTGAAATCGACGATCAGTTCCACGATGGGCAGGCGGCGGTGGATCCAGCGCTCTGCCTTGGTTCTGGGTTCGTAGTGGTCAGTTGGAATACCGGCCATGGTCGCGTCTCCTCAGCCCAGCTGGATGGTGGTGTCGTTGATGAAGGCAGCGACGGGAATAGGCAGGTTGGTCGGCGCCGGACCGCGGCGGATGCGGCCCGAGGCGTCATAATGCGACCCGTGGCAGGGGCAGAACCACCCGCCGAAGTCGCCCGCGCCGTCGCCGATCGGCACGCAGCCCAGGTGGGTGCAGACGCCGATCATGACCAGCCATTTGCCCTCTTCGTCCAGGGTGCGGTTGGCGTCGGTCGCGGGTTCGCCGGGCTTGTTGGCGTTCTCGGCGTTGGGGTCGATCAGCGCGGCGGTGTCGTCGGCGCGGGCGCGTTCGATTTCCTCGGCGGTGCGGTGGCGGATGAAGACCGGCTTGCCCAGCCACTTGACGGTCAGCTGCGTCCCTTCGGCGACCGCGCTGATGTCGACCTGGATCGACGACAGCGCCTGCACGTCGGCCGAGGGGTTCATCTGGTTGATCAGGGTCCAGGCGGCAGCACCAGCCGCGACCGCGCCGGCACCGGCGGTCGCGTAATAGAGGAAGTCCCTCCGGGTGGCGCCGTGGTCTCCTGCGTGATCGTCAGCGTGGGACACGGTGGTTCTCCGATTTCGTGGCCCTTGGGACGGGCCGGAACGACAGGTCGGGCCGCGCCTTGCGGCAGGCCCTCGCAGGCGCGGTTCTAGCGATCAATATTCTGTCAGTCCAGCCGCCAGCCGCGTGGCGGGTGACGCATTTGGCCGCAGGTGTGGGATTTGGGACGCGGCCCGTTTGCGGTGCGCGACCGTGCCCCATCCCGCCGCCCGCACGAGCGGTAAGGGAGGATGTTGTCGCAGGCGCGGCATCGGGCGCGGCGCTTGATGTCGCGGGACGCGGCATGGGGCGCGGCGCTTGATGTCGCGGGCCGGGGCAGCAAAACCGGCGCTTCCCGTCGCGGGCGCGGCGTTCCGCTCAGCCGCGGGGGTCTTCGGCGGCTGCGTCCTGCGGCGGGGTGCCGGTGGCGGGGTCCGCCGCCTGCGCGGGTCCGTCCCCCGCCGGCGGCACCGGCGCGACGCCTTCGCCGTCCGCGCCGCCTTCGGACGCGTCGTCGCCAGCCGGTGCGGGCGTCGCCTGCGGGGGCGCGCCCGTGGCCGGGTCGGCGGGGGGCGCGACGGGCGCCGCCGCCCCTTCGTCGTTCAGGCGGTCGTCGTGCCAGTCGCCCTGCGCCACGCGGCCGCTGGCATAGGTCATCACGCCCTGCCCCTGCCGCTTGCCCGCGACGAAATGGCCGCGATACAGGTCGCCGTTGGCATAGGTGGCGGTGCCCTCGCCGTCGATCTCGCCGCCCGTCCAGCCGCCGTCATAGCGGAAGCCGTCGGCGGTGGTCAGCACGCCCGGCCCCTGCCGCAGCCCGTCCACGAAGCCGCCCTGATAGACGGTGCCGTCGGGATAGGTGGCGGTGCCGGTGCCGTGGCGCTGCCCGGCCTTCCATTCGCCGTCATAGACATAGCCGTCGGGATAGGTCATGCGGCCCTGTCCCTCGTTCCGGGCAGCTTTGAAACTGCCCTCATAGACCATGCCGCTGGCATAGGTGGCGCGGCCCTGCCCCTCGATCACGCCGCCGACCCAGCCGCCCTCATAGGTGGCGCCGTCGGCATAGGTGATGCGGCCGGTGCCGTCGGGCTGGTCGGCCTTCAGCGCGCCCTCATAGACGGACCCGTCGGGATAGGCGATGCGGCCCTGCCCCTCCATCCGGCCGTCGACCCAGTCGCCCTGATAGACATAGCCGTCCATGCCGGTGAACACGCCCTGCCCGTGCCGCTTGTCGGCCCGGAAGCCACCGTCATAGACGTCCCCGTTGGCATAGGTGGCGCGGCCCAGCCCCTCGCGGCGGTTGTCGCGCATCTGCCCCTCATAGATGTCGCCGTTGGCCTGCGTCAGCTTGCCCTGCCCGGACATCTGCCCGGCCGCCCAGATCCCGTCATAGACAAGCCCGTCGGGCATCGTCAGCACGCCCTTGCCCGCGCGCATCCCCGCCAGCATGCCCCCCTGATAGACCGAGCCGTCGGGATAGGTGATGGTGCCCTGCCCCTCTTTCACGCCGCCCGCCCAGTCGCCGTCATAGCGATAGCCGTTCTGCTGGGTCATCACGCCCCGGCCGTGGTGCAGCGCCTTCAGGAACCCGCCCTGATAGCTGGACCCGTTGGGATAGGCGGCGGTGCCGGTGCCGGTGATCTCGCCGTCCTGCCAGTCGCCGTCATAGCTGCCGCCGTCGGCATAGGTGATCTTGCCGCGCCCGTGCGGCTTGCCCCGGGCGAACTGCCCTTCGTAGACCGAGCCGTTGGGATAGGTCGCGCGCCCCTGCCCCATGATCTCGCCGTCGATCCAGTCGCCGTCATAGCGATAGCCGGAGGGCAGCGAATAGCTGCCGCGCCCGTGCTGGCGGCCGTTGCGGAACGTGCCTTCATAGACGCCGCCGTCGTCGTATTGCTTGGTCACCACCGGCTGCGCCTGCCCGGCCGTGGGCGCGGCCGCCCCGGCGGCCAGCCCCACGGCCACGGCGGCCGCCCAGATTGCGGGTTTCATCGGCTGAGCCTTCCTTCGCGCGGGTCTGATCGGGCGGGTCCGGCGCCCGCCTGCGGGCATCGGTCTAACCCAGCGGGCCGCCCGACGCAAAGCCTGACCGACGGGCAATGGGGGTGGGCCGGCGGCGCGCCGCCTGCATCTTTCCCTTGCCTGCGGCCCGCCCTATCGTTGCCGCGACCCGCTTGCTTGAGGCCGCCGATGACCGACCGCTTTCGCCTGACCATCGCCCAGCTGAACGCCACGGTGGGCGATCTGGCCGGCAACGCCGCCAAGGCGCGCGACGCGTGGGAACAGGCACGCGCGGCGGGGGCCGACATGCTGGCCCTGCCCGAGATGTTCATCACCGGCTATCAGACGCAGGATCTGGTGCTGAAGCCCGCGTTCCTGCGCGACGCGATGGCGGCGGTGGAGCGGCTGGCCGCCGACTGCACGGACAGCCCCGCCATCGGCGTCGGCGGCCCCTGGGCCGAGGGGGGCAAGCTGCACAACGCCTGGCTGGTCCTGCAGGGCGGCCGCATCGCCGCCCGCGTCTATAAACACGAACTGCCCCACAAGGAGCTGTTCGACGAGCTGCGCCTGTTCGACCCCGGCCCGATCAGCGGCCCCTATGCGGTCGCGGGCGTCCGCATCGGGTCGCCCATCTGCGAGGATGCCTGGTGGCAGCCCGTGACCGAGACGCTGGCCGAGACGGGGGCCGAGATCCTGGTGGTGCCCAACGGCAGCCCCTATCACCGCGACAAGCTCGACCTGCGCATGGGCCACATGGTCGCCCGCGTCGTCGAAAGCGGGCTGCCGCTGGTCTATGTCAACATGGTCGGCGGGCAGGACGATCAGGTCTATGACGGCGCGTCCTTCGTGCTGAACCCCGGCGGCCACAAAGTCGTGCAGCTTGCCCCGTTCGAGGAGGCGCTGGCCCACGTCGATTTCACCCGTGGCGCGGATGGATGGCGGGCCGAACCCGGCCCGATGGTCCCGCAGCCCGACGCGTGGGAACAGGACTATCGCGCGATGGTGCTGGCGCTGTCGGACTATATGCGCAAGTCGGGGTTCCGCCGCGTGCTGCTGGGCCTGTCGGGCGGCATCGACAGCGCACTGGTCGCGGCCATCGCCGCCGACGCGCTGGGGCCGGACAACGTGCGGGGCGTGCGGTTGCCGTCGGAATATTCCAGCCAGCATTCGCTGGATGACGCCGCCGATCTGGCGGCGCGGCTGGGCATCCGCCTGGACACGGTGCCGATCAACGGCCCGGTCGATGCGGTGACGCAGGCGCTGGCCCCGGTGATGGCCGGGACCACGCCGGACCTGACCGAGGAGAACATCCAGTCGCGCCTGCGCGGGCTGCTGCTGATGGCGATGTCGAACAAGTTCGGCGAACTGCTGCTGACCACCGGCAACAAGTCCGAGGTCGCAGTCGGCTATGCCACCATCTATGGCGACATGGCGGGCGGCTATAACCCGATCAAGGATCTCTACAAGACGCGGGTGTTCCAGACCTGCCGCTGGCGGAACGAGAACCACCGCGACTGGATGCAGGCGCCGGCGGGCGAGGTGATCCCGCCGGTCATCATCGACAAGCCGCCCTCGGCCGAACTGCGCCCCGACCAGAAGGACGAGGATTCGCTGCCCCCGTATGAGGTGCTGGACGCGATCCTTTACGGGCTGGTCGAACGCGACGGGTCAGTCGCGGACCTTGTGGCGCAGGGCCACGACCCCCAGACGGTCAGGCAGGTCGAGCGGCTGCTGTATGGCAGCGAATGGAAACGCTATCAGGCGGCGCCCGGCCCGCGCGTGTCGCCGCGCGCGTTCTGGCTGGACCGGCGCTATCCGCTGGTCAACAAGTGGCGCGACCGGGGATAGGGCGGCGGCATCCCGCCGACGCGGCGTCGCAATGGGACAAGCGTGCGAACCTATGGGTTACACAACCAAAGTTGTGAAGATTATCGGGTGTTCCAGAGTCAGCCCCGGTCAGGACCATGATCCGGGCTGCCAGATCCGGCACCTTGGGACGGCCAAGACCACCGCCAACGTTTCGACGACGCCCACGAATCTGTTCCATCCCGCCTGACCCAACACCGGCATCCTGACCTTCGCGGAGGCCGCGGCTATTCATTGCCTTGCCGCTGGCACCCGGATCGAGAATGCGGACGGCCTGCGTCTGGCCGAACAGCCTGAACCCGGCGATCCGGTCAGGACCAACGGCCACAGGATGCAGCCGATCCGCTGGATCGGGTCCGAAAGGCCGCGCCGCGATGCCGGACGCCAATCCCGGCCAGCGGCCGATCCGCATCAAGGCGGGCGAGTTGGGCCAGCCGCTGGTCGTGGCGTGAACCGTCCGGCCGCAAGGGGGCGCGCGCAGCGGCGCGTGTGATCGGCTGCCACCGACCGCAAGGCCGTCGCATCGCGGGGGCCTTCGCGCTTGGTCCTAGACGATCACGCCGGACCGGACCTGTTCGCCCACCCCGAAGACGCGGCGGTAATGCGCGATCGCGTCCGCCGGGCCGGTCGCCTTGTTGGGGTTGTCCGACAGCTTGACGGTCGGCCTGCCATCCGCCGCGACCGCCTTGCACACCAGCGAGAACGGCGCCAGCCCGTCGCCCGGCACCAGCCCGCGAAAATCGTTGGTCAGCAGCGTGCCCCAGCCGAAGCTGACCTTGACGCGCCCGTGAAAGCGCCCGAACAGCGCCGCGATCTGGGCCACGTCCAGCCCGTCCGAGAAGATGACCAGTTTCTGCGTCGGGTCTTCGCCGCGCGATCTCCACCATTCGATGGCGTATTCCGTTGTCGCCACCGGGTCGCCGCTGTCCACCCGGATGCCGGTCCAGCCCGCCAGCCAGTCGGGCGCGCCCGACAGGAACCCCGGCGTCCCATAGGTGTCGGGCAGGATGATGCGCAGATTGCCGTCGTGTTCCTCGTGCCAGTCGGCAAGCACCTTGTAAGGGGCCTGCCGCAACGCCTCGTCCGTGTCGGCCAGCGCGGCATAAACCATCGGCAGTTCGTGGGCGTTGGTGCCGATCGCCTCGATGTCGCGGCGCATCGCGATCAGGCAGTTCGAGGTGCCGGTGAACCGGTTGCCCAGCCCCTCGATCAGCGCCTGCACGCACCAGTCCTGCCACAGGAAGGAATGACGCCGGCGGGTGCCGAAATCGGCGATGCGAAGATCGGGGCCGAGCGCCCGCAGCGCCTCGATCTTTTCCCAGATGCGGGTCATGGCGCGGGCATACAGCACCTGCAGCTCGAACCGGCCCAGATCCTTCAGCACGGCGCGCGACCGCAGTTCCATGATGATCGCCAGCGCCGGGATTTCCCACAGCATCACCTGAGGCCACGACCCCTCGAACGTCAGCTCATACTGGCCGTCGCGCTTTTCCAGGTGATAGGGGGGCAGGCGCAGCCCCTCCAGGAACTCCATGAAGTCGGGGCGGAACATCTGGCGCTTGCCATAGAACGTGTTGCCGCGCAGCCAGGTCGATTCGCCGCGCGCCAGCGACAGGCTGCGCACATGGTCCAGTTGCTCGCGCAGCTCGCCCTCGTCGATCAGCTCGGCCAGGCGGATGGATTTCGTGCGGTTGATCAGGCTGAAGGTGACGTTCACGTCGGGCCGGTTGCGGAACACCGACTGGCACATCAGCAGTTTATAGAAATCGGTGTCGATCAGCGACCTGACGATCGGGTCGATCTTCCACTTGTGGTTATAGACGCGGGTGGCGATGTCGGCGGTCGGGATCATCATGAAAGCGTCACCCCCGCGGCGCGCATCGCCGCCTGCGCCGCGGCGCGCGATCCGTTCAGGTCGATGGCGCGGGTCGCGTCCTCGACCACCGTGGCGCGAAAGCCAAGCCGGGCGGCGTCGATGGCCGACCAGGCGACGCAGAAATCATGGGCAAGGCCGACGAACGTCAGGTCTGCCAGCCCCCGGTCGCGCAGGTATCCTGCCAGCCCGGTGGGCGTCGTGCGGTCGTTGTCGAAGAACGCGGAATAGCTGTCGATCCGCGCCCGGAACCCCTTGCGGATCACCAGATCCGCCACGTCCACGGCCAGCCCCGGATGGAACGCGGCGCCGGCCGAGCCGATGACGCAGTGGCGGGGCCACAGCACCTGCGGGCCGTAAGCCATCGGCACGGTCGAGAACGGTTCGGCGCCCGCGTGGTTGTCGGCAAAGCTGGAATGGTCCGGCGGGTGCCAGTCCTGGGTCAGCACGACGGCGTCGAAATCGGGCATCAGGTCGTTGACCGCGCCCACGATCCCGTCCCCTCCGGCGACGGCCAGCGCGCCGCCCGGGCAGAAATCGACCTGCAGGTCGACGACGATCAACGCCCGCATGGCACCCCCCCCCGTTTTCGTTCGCCGGACCCTAGGAACGTCGGCCGGTTGCGTCAATGTCACGCGGCCGTTATGGGGCGCGGCATGCTGACCGTCGCCGCGCTTTATCATTTCGCCGCCCTGCCCGACGCGCCGGCCCGGCGCGACCCGCTGCTGGCGGCCTGCACGGCGGCGGGCGTGCGTGGGACGCTGATCCTGGCGGCCGAGGGCGTGAACGGCACCATCGCCGGCCCCGCCGAGGGCGTCGCGGCGGTGCTGGCCCATATCCGGGGATGGCCGGGCTTTGGTGGGCTGCGGTGGAAGGAAAGCCGCGCAGGCGCGATGCCCTTCGGCCGCATCAAGATCCGGCTGAAGCCCGAGATCGTGACGATGGGCCAGCCCGGCGTGGACCCCACGGCGCGGGTCGGCGCGCGGGTCGCGCCCGCCGACTGGAACGCGCTGATCGCCGCGCCCGACGTGGCGGTGATAGACACGCGCAACGCCTATGAGGTGGCGATCGGCACGTTCCGCGGCGCGGTCGATCCGGGCACACGCTCGTTCCGCGACTTTCCGGCGTGGTGGCGCGCCAACGCCGGCCGCTTTGCCGGAAAGCGCATCGCGATGTTCTGCACCGGCGGCATACGCTGCGAGAAATCGACCAACTTCCTGCTGGCCCAGGGCGTCCCCGAGGTGTTCCACCTGGACGGCGGGGTGCTGAAATACCTCGAGGACGTGCCGGTGGACGACAGCCTGTGGAACGGCGCCTGCTTTGTCTTCGACCGCCGCGTCAGCCTGACGCACGGGCTGGAACCCGGCGGCCATGTGCTGTGCCACGCCTGCCGCCGCCCGCTGGCCCCCGCCGACACCGCCCGCCCGGAATACGAGGAGGGCGTCGCCTGCCACCTGTGCGCGGACGAATACGGCGAGGCCGACCGGGCCCGGTTCCGCGAGCGCCAGCGGCAGGTGGACCGGGGCGAGCTGTTCGCCGGGTGAGGGCTCAGCCCTGCCAGTCCTCGCGCTGGTGGCGGATGCGCAGGATGAACGCGGTGCCGTCCGGCGCCACGTCCCACAGGATCACATGAGAGCCAGCGAGATGGCTGCGCGGGGCACCGGGCAGATGGCCCCGGACCGCCCCAAGCAGCGGATTGTCCCCGATCAGATCCAGCACGCGGTCCAGCCGGTCCAGATAGGCTTCGGCCTGTCGGCGACCGAATAGTGCGACACCTTCGATATAAAGCTGAAGATAATCCTCTTCGGCCGGCTCGCTGAGGATATGCCCCATTACTCGGCGAGAGCGGCGGCGCGCCTGCGCGCTTCCTGCCGCAACTCCTGCAGGGTGCGGGTGCCCGGACCGGCGGCCCGCGCCTCTTCCACCAGACGCTGCCAGCGGGCGATCTTCTCGGCCCGCTCCTGATCCCGGCGGATCAGGTCGCGGACATAGTCGCTGGCATTGGCATAGCGGTCCGAGGCGGACTGGCGTTCGACCCAGTCCTTCATCCCCTCGGGCAGCGAGACGTTCATCGTAGCCATGACACCCTCCGTTTGGCAAAGTTTGCCAAAACATCGCGAGGCTGTCCAGCCGTTCACCGCACCTGCCCCAGCCGCCCCGCCGCGAACGCGGCCATGTTCAGGATGTCGTTCACGGTGGAATTGGTGCCGCAGATCTGGATGGGCCGGGGCACCCCGGTCAGGATCGGACCGATCACCGTCGCGCCCGCCATTTCCTGCATCAGCTTGACGCTGATCGACGCCGAATGGCGCGCCGGGACGACCAGCACGTTGGCCGGGCCGGTCAGGCGCGAAAACGGGTATCGCGCCGCCTGTTCGGGGTTCAGCGCCACGTCCGCGGTCATCTCGCCCTCGTATTCGAAATCGGCGCCGCGGGCGTCCAGCACCCTTGGCGCCTCGGCCATCTTGGTCGCCCGCTCGCTGACCGGATAGCCGAAGGTGGAAAACGACAGGAAGGCCACGCGGGGTTCCAGCCCCAGGCCGCGGGCGACATGGGCGCCGCGGGTGGCGATCAGTGCCAGATCCTCGGCCTCGGGCCATTCGTGGACAAGGGTGTCGCCGATCAGCACGATCCGGCCCTTGTGCAGGACCGCCGTGATGCCGACCGCCCCGTCCTGCGGGCGCACGTCGAAGACCTGGCCCAGCTGCGCCAGCACATGCGGCCCCTTGCGCGTGGCCCCCGTCACCAGCCCGTCGCCATGCCCGTGCGCCAGCATCAGCGCGGCAAAGACATGCCGGTCGCGGTTGACCAGCTTGCTGGCATCCTCGCGGTCCACGCCCTGCCGCTGCAGGCGGCTGTAAAGGAAATCGTGATATTGCCCCAGCGCGGCCGAGGTCGCGGCATTCACGACGGTCAGTTCCCGCACCGCGTCGCCCAGACCGGCAAGGCCCAGCTTTTCGGCCACGTCGGCCTCGCGCCCGACGACCAGCGACTGGCCCATGCCGCCGCGCTGCCAGGCGACGGCCGCGCGCAGGACGCGCGGGTCGTCGCCCTCGGCAAAGATCATGCGCGCCTGCACCGACCGCGCGCGGGCGTGGATGCCCTGCAGGATCGCGGCGGTCGGGTCCATGCGCTGTTTCAGCGACTGGACATAGCCGTCCATGTCGATGATCGGCCGCCGCGCGACGCCGGTGTCCATGCCGGCCCGCGCCACCGCCGGCGGGACCACATGGATCAGCCGGGGATCGAACGGCGTCGGGATGATGTAATCGCGCCCGAAGGTCAGCTTGCGCCCATAGGCGACCGCGACCTCGTCGGGCACGTCCTCGCGCGCCAGTTCGGCCAGGGCGCGGGCGCAGGCGATCTTCATCTCGTCGTTAATCGCGCGCGCGTGGATGTCCAGCGCGCCGCGGAACAGATAGGGGAACCCCAGCACGTTGTTGACCTGGTTCGGGTAATCCGACCGCCCGGTGGCGACGATGGCGTCGGGGCGGACCTCGTGCGCCTCTTCGGGGGTGATCTCGGGGTCGGGGTTGGCCATCGCGAAGATGACCGGGTTCGGGGCCATCGACTGCACCATCGCCTGCGTCACCGCGCCCTTGGCCGACACGCCCAGGAACACGTCGGCGCCGCGCATCGCATCCTCCAGCGTGCGGGCCTCGGTCTGGGCGGCATGGGCCGATTTCCACTGGTTCATGCCCTCGGTCCGGCCCTTCCAGATGACCCCCTTGGTGTCGGCCATGATGCAGTTGTCGTGCCGCGCGCCCATCGTCTTGAGCAATTCAAGGCAGGCGATCCCGGCCGCGCCCGCGCCGTTCAGGACGATCTTCACGTCCTCGATCCGCTTGCCCGACAGTTCCAGCGCGTTCAGCAGCCCCGCCGCGCAGATCACCGCCGTGCCATGCTGGTCGTCGTGAAACACGGGGATGTCCATCAGCTCTTTCAGGCGGCTTTCGATGATGAAGCACTCGGGCGCCTTGATGTCTTCCAGGTTGATGCCGCCGAAGGTCGGGCCCATCAGCCGCACCGCCCGGATGATCTCCTCGGGGTCTTCGGTGTCCAGCTCGATGTCGATGGCGTTCACGTCGGCGAAACGCTTGAACAGCACCGCCTTGCCCTCCATCACCGGTTTGGACGCCAGCGCGCCCAGATTGCCCAGGCCCAGGATGGCGGTCCCGTTCGAGATCACGGCGACCAGATTGCCCTTGGTGGTATAGTCATAGGCCAGTTCCGGCCGCGCGGCGATCGCCTCGACCGGGACGGCCACGCCGGGGGAATAGGCCAGGCTCAGGTCGCGCTGGGTGGCCATCGGGGTGGACGGCACCACGTCGAACTTGCCCGGCCGCGGTTCCAGGTGATAGGCCAGCGCCTCTTCGGCGGTGATGCGCGATCTGCGCGGCGCGTTGCTGTCGGTCATTGCTTTCCCCTCGTTGCGCCAACTCTATGCGCCCGCGTCCCGCGGCAGCAACAGCCGCGACGCTGGAACGGCCCGCGCCCGCGTGCTAAGGGCACCGCGCAATTCCCGCGAGGCCACGATGACCGATCCCGACAGCTTGCGTTCCACCTGGCTTGCCCGCGTCGCCGAGGCCGAAGGCGTCACGGCGCTGGAGGAGGTGCGCCTGGCCGCCCTGGGGAAAAAGGGCGAGATCGCGCTGATGATGCGCGAACTGGGCCGCATGACCCCCGAGGAACGCCAGACGACCGGCGCCGCCCTGAACCGCGTCAAGGACGAGATCGACGCCGCGCTGCGCGCCCGCAAGCTGGCGCTGGACGACGCGGCGCTGGACGCGCGGCTGGCGGGCGAATGGCTGGACGTGACCCTGCCCGGCCGCCCGCGCCCGCAGGGCACGATCCATCCGGTGTCGCAGGTGATGGACGAGGTCACCGCGATCTTCGCCGACATGGGCTTTTCCGTGGCCGAGGGGCCGCAGGTCGAATCCGACTGGTTCAACTTCGACGCGCTGAACATCCCGCCCGAACACCCCGCGCGGCAGGAACACGACACCTTCTTCATGGCGCGCGCGCCGGGCGACGACCGCCCGCCCCACGTCCTGCGCACCCACACCAGCCCCGTGCAGATCCGCGCGATGCAGGCGATGGGCGCGCCCCTGCGCATCATCTGCCCCGGCCGCGTCTATCGCATGGACATGGACCAGACCCACACGCCCATGTTCCACCAGGTCGAGGGGCTTGCGATCGGCAAGGGCATCTCGATGGCCAACCTGAAATGGACGCTAGAAGAGTTCTGCCGCGCCTTCTTCGAGGTGCCCGAGGTCGAACTGCGTTTCCGCGCCTCGCATTTCCCCTTCACCGAGCCCTCGGCCGAGGTCGATATCCGCTGCGACTGGTCCGGCGGGCAGCTGAAGATCGGACAGGGGGATTCGTGGTTGGAGATCCTCGGGTCCGGCATGGTGCATCCCAAGGTGCTGGCCGCTGGGGGCATCGACCCGGCCGAGTGGCAGGGCTTTGCCTTCGGCATGGGCATCGACCGGATCGCCATGCTGAAATACGGGATTCCGGACCTGCGGGCGTTCTTCGAGAGCGACCTGCGCTGGCTGCGGCATTACGGGTTTGCAGCAGGGGATGTGCCGTCGGTGAGTGGAGGGTTGAGCAGGTGAAACGCGATGATGATTTTCTGCGTGATTTGTTGCTGAGCCTTGAAGCTGATCCTGAGTGGGTCTTTGTCCATCGCGCTCAACTTCTGAAATCAAGTGATCCAGGGAAGGCCCGCTACCACTTTGAGCTCGCTGCTGACGCTGGTTTAATAACGGATTTTTCTAGCGGGACCTTTCGGCTTACAAGCACCGGCCATGACTACTTGGCGGCAATAAAAGATAACGGTATTTGGGCTAAGACTAAGGAAGTCGTAGCCGAGCAGGGCGGCTCTGCTTCACTAGAGATCATGAAAAACATCGCTGTTGCTTTTGTGAAGAAGCAGATTGAGCAACGAACCGGCTTGATAGTTTGATGACAAGATTGCGGCGGATAAGAAGTATGTTCGTGCCCTTCTTGGCTAAGATTGCTGGTTACGAGCGTAGCCGCGAAGGTCACTGGGTCGTAGGAGCGGCAACCGGGATCGGTGTGGCTGGTATGGGCGCGAATGCCCTGTTGTCGGCTCTCGGTTTTTCTGCGGTAGCGCATAGTTCCGGCGCCGCAATCTTGACTGGTGCCGGCGGCTACATTGCAGGCACATACGGGATTGCGTCCATTATCGCGTTTTTGTCTGCTCCAGTAATCCTCATGACCTTTGTGGTGTGTTCTACTTATGGGCTTTTCGTTTTGGTAAAGCGCAAGCTTCGGAGAAAAAAATGAAACTCACCCTCTCCTGGCTCCGTGACCATCTCGACACCACGGCCACCCTGACCGAGATCACCGACGCGCTGACCGACCTCGGGCTCGAGGTGGAGGAGGTCGTCGATCCCGCCGCGAAGCTTTCCGCCTTCACCATCGCCCGGATCACCCATGCCGAGCCGCATCCCGACGCCGACCGGCTGCGGGTGCTGCGGGTGGAAACCAATCAGGGCGAGAAGCAGATCGTCTGCGGCGCGCCGAATGCGCGGGCGGGGCTGGTGGGCGTGCTCGCCAGGCCCGGCGACTATGTGCCGGGGATCGACACGACGCTGGGCGTGGGAAAGATTCGCGGTGTCGAATCCCACGGCATGATGGCCTCGGAACGCGAGCTTGAACTCAGCGACGAGCACGACGGCATCATCGACCTGTCCTCGGGGGCTGTCGGGCAGCGCTTCGTGGACTGGCTGGCCGAGAACGCGCCCGACAGGATCGACCCGGTGATCGAGATCAAGATCACGCCCAACCGCCCCGACGCGCTGGGTGTGCGCGGCGTCGCGCGCGATCTGGCGGCGCGGGGCCTCGGCACGCTGAAACCGCTGCCGGTCGCCCCGGTCGCCGGCAGCTTCGACAGCGCCGTCACGGTCGCCATCGCGCCCGAGGCCGCGGCGCAGGCCCCCCATTTCACCGGGCGTCTGATCCGCGGCGTCACCAACGGCCCCAGCCCCGACTGGCTGCAACGGCGGCTGCGGGCGATCGGGCTGCGCCCGATTTCCGCGCTGGTGGATATCACCAACCTCTTCACCTTTGACCTGAACCGGCCGTTGCACGTCTTTGACGCGGCCAAGGTCTCGGGCGGGCTGACCGTGCGGCACGCGCGCGCGGGCGAAACGCTGCTGGCGTTGGACGGCAAGACCCATGCGCCGCGCGACACCGATCTGGTGATCGCCGACGACCACGGGCCGGAAAGCCTGGCCGGGATCATGGGCGGCGAGGGGTCCGGCGTGACGGAAGCCACCACCGACGTGTTCCTGGAAAGCGCCTACTGGCAGCCCATCGGCATCGCGGCGACGGGGCGCGCGCTCAGGATCAACTCGGACGCGCGCTATCGCTTTGAACGGGGCGTCGACCCGGCGTTCACCCGGCCGGGGCTGGAACTGGCGACGCGGATGATCCTTGATCTGTGCGGGGGCGAGCCGTCGCACGTCGTCGAGGCGGGCGCCGCCCCGGACCACGCCCGCGCGTATCGGCTGGACGCGGGCCGCACGCAAAGCCTGGTCGGCATGGACATCCCCGAGGCGGATCAGCGCGCCACCCTGGCCGCGCTGGGGTTCCGGCTGGACGGCGACTTGGCCCATGTGCCCAGCTGGCGCCCGGATGTGCAGGGCGAGGCCGATCTGATCGAGGAAATCGCCCGCATCGCCAGCCTGACCTGCCTGCAGGGCCAGCCCCTGCCCCGTCCGCGCGCGGGCGTGCCGCTGCCGGTGCTGACGCCGCTGCAGCGCCGCGAAAGCGCCGCGCGGCGGATGGCGGCTGCCCTGGGCTATAACGAATGCGTCAGCTACAGCTTTATCGCGCAGGACGCGGCGGCGCTGTTCGGCGGCGGCACCGACGCGGTCAGGATCGAGAACCCGATCAGCTCGGAAATGAGCCACCTGCGCCCCGACCTGCTGCCCGGCCTGCTGGCGGCCGCGGCCCGCAACCAGGCGCGCGGCTTTGCCGATCTGGCGCTGTTCGAGGTGGGGCCGGTGTTTTCCGGCGGCGAGCCGGGCCAGCAGGCGGTGCAGCTGTCGGGCCTGCTGGTCGGCGCCAGCGCCGCCCGCGACCCGCACGGCAGCCGCCGGACGGTGGATCTGTATGACGCCAAGGCGGATGCCGAGGCGATCCTGTCGGCCCTTGGCGCGCCCGCCCGCGCGCAGATCGACCGCAAGCTGGACGGCTGGTGGCACCCCGGCCGCGCCGGCAACATCGCGCTGGGGCCGAACCGGCTGGCGACATTCGGCGAGGTGCATCCCCGCATCCTGCGCGCGATGGACGTCAAGGGACCGGCGGTCGCCTTCACCGTCCACGTCGCCAACGTGCCGCTGCCCAAGGTCAGGACGCCCACCCGCCCGGCGCTGGCAGTCAGCGACCTGCAGCCGGTGGACCGCGACTTTGCCTTTGTCGTGGACGACCGGGTCGAGGCGCTGGCCATCGTCAACGCGGCCCAGGGCGCGGACAAGGCGCTGATCGAAAGCGTGCGGGTGTTCGACCAGTTCACCGGCGACAAGGCGCAGGCGCAGATGGGGCCGGGGAAAAAGTCGGTCGCCATCACCGCCCGCCTGCAACCCCGCGACAAGACCCTGACCGACAAGGACATCGAGGCGGTTGCCGCGAAGATCGTCGAAAAGGTCGGCAAGGCGACGGGCGGCACGCTGCGGAGCTGATCCGTCGCATGGTGGGCGGCGTCGCGGATTGCGGGCCGCCCGCCTGATCGCCGCAGGCCGGCGCGTGGCCTGCCGGTCGGATCATCGTCGGTGGCCGCGGCTCGCGGGCCGTCCGCCTGATCGCCGCAGGCCATGCGCGCGCGGCCTGCCGGGGAGATCGGGTCATCGTCGGCGGCGTCGCGGCTGGGGGGCGTCCCTGATCGCCGCAGGCTGGGCACGCGCGGCCTGCCGGTCACATCATCGGCGGCGTCGTGGCTCGCGGGCCATCCGCCTGATCGCCGCAGGCCGGGCGCGCGCGGCCTGCCGGTCGGGTCATCGTCGGCGGCGTCGCGGCTTGCCACGGTCCGTCGCCTGACCGCAACCCAACCGGGCGCGCGGGTTCGCATCCCAGCGGGACGGCGGGCCGGTGCCCATGCGGCCCCGCCCGCCCCCGGGCCGCGACCCAGGCGACGCGACCTCAGGCGTCGGATGCGGCGGGGATCGTCAGCCCCTTCGCGACCGCCGGGCGGGACGTGAAGGCGTCGATCCAGCGCGCGATGTTGCGGAAATCGTCCAGGCCGACCAGCTCATGCGCCTCGTATCCGGTGCGCAGGTTGCGCACCCAGGGCGCAAGGGCGATGTCGGCGATGGAATATTCGCCCGCGATCCAGTCCTGCCCGTCAAGCTGGCGGTCGATCACGCCCAGCAGGCGCCTGGCCTCGTCGACATAGCGGGTCAGCGGGCGCTTGTCCTCGATCTCGGTGCCCTTGTAGCGGAAGAAATAGCCGATCTGCCCGAACATCGGCCCGACGCCGCCCATCTGGAACATCAGCCACTGGATGGTGTGATAGCGCGCCGCCCCCTCGGGCGGCAGGAACCGGCCCGTCTTGTCGGCCAGATAGATCAGCATCGCCCCCGATTCCCACAGGCCGATCGGCTGCCCGCCCGGCCCGTCCGGGTCGATCATGGCGGGGATCTTGTTGTTGGGGTTCAGCGACAGGAACTCGGGCGTCATCTGATCCTCGGGATTGCCGATGCTGATGCGGTGGACGTCATAGTCCAGCCCGCATTCCTCAAGCATGATCGACGCCTTGACCCCGTTCGGCGTCGGCAGGCTGTAAAGCTGGATCACGCCGGGGCGGCGCGGCGGCCAGCGGCGGGTGATCGGAAAGTCTGAGAGATCGGCGGCCATCGGAAATCCCTTGTCTGGGCAGAGTTGCCGAATATCAACTAGGCCCGCGGGCGATCCGTTTCAAACTGCCCGAACACGGGGGACAGGACATGATCAAGGAATTCCGCGACTTCATCGCCAAGGGCAATGTCATGGACATGGCCGTGGGCATCATCATCGGCGCGGCCTTCACGGCCATCGTCACGTCGATGGTGGACGACCTCATCAACCCCATCCTCAGCCTGATCACCGGCAACACGGATTTCTCGGGGAACTATGTCGTCCTGAAAGGCACCGCGCCCGACGGCGCGCCGCTGGCCGCGGCCAAGGATGCGGGCGCGACGGTCTGGGCCTATGGGTCGTTCTTCACGGCCGTTCTGAACTTTCTCATCATCGCGTTCGTGGTGTTCCTGCTGGTCAAGGCGGTGAACCGCATCAAGGAATCCGCGATGCGCAAGGAACAGGCGCAGGCATCCGCCGCCGGCCCCTCGCAAGAGGCGCTGCTGGCCGAAATCCGCGACCTGCTGGCCAGCCGCCCGCAGGTGTGAGGGGCGCAGGTCTGATGCGCGCAGGTCTGGCGGGGTGCAGGTCAGACGGGGCCGCAGGTCTGGCGGGCGCAGGTCTGATGGGCGCAGGTCCGGGGCGCGCGGGTCAGCCCCCCAGCGCCTGGTCGGGGGTCACGGCCGCGATCCCCAGCGCCTCACCCACCGGGGGCGAGGTCAGGGTGCCGGCATGGACCGCCAGCCCCGCGCGCAGATGCGGATCGGCCGCCAGCGCCTGCCGCCACCCGCCCGCCAGCGCCAGCACATAGGGCAGCGTGGCGTTCCCCAGCGCCTGCGTCGCCGTCCGCGCCACCGCGCCGGGCATGTTGGCCACGCAATAATGCATGATGCCGTCCACCTCATAGATGGGGTCCTGGTGGGTCGTGGCGCGCGACGTCTCGAAACAGCCGCCCTGGTCGATGGCGACGTCCACCAGCGCCGCGCCGGGCAGCATCGTCGAAAGCTGCGCGCGCGACACCAGCCGGGGCGCGGCGGCGCCGGGGATCAGCACCGCGCCTATCACCAGATCGGCCGTGGGCAGCAGGTCGGCGATGGCGCCCGCGCTGGAATACTGCGTCGTCAGCTTGCCCATGAAGATGTCGTCCAGATAGCTCAGCCGCGCGACGTTGCGGTCCAGCACCGTGACGTTCGCGCCCATGCCGACCGCGACCCGCGCCGCCGCCGTCCCCACGACGCCGCCGCCGATGATGACGACGCGCGCGGGCCGCACCCCCGGCACGCCGCCCAGCAGGACGCCGCGCCCGCCGTTCGCCTTTTGCAGCGTCCACGCGCCCACCTGCGGGGCAAGCCGGCCCGCCACCTCGGACATCGGCGCCAGCAGGGGCAGGCCGCCGCGCGCGTCGGTCACGGTTTCATAGGCGATGGCGGTCACGCCCGCCGCCAGCAGGTCGCGGGTCTGGTCGGGATCGGGGGCAAGGTGCAGATAGGTGAACAGCACCTGCCCCGCCCGCAGCATCGCGCGTTCCGCCGCCTGCGGTTCCTTGACCTTGACGATCATCCCGGCCTCGGCGAACACCGCCGCCGCGTCGGTCGCGATGCGCGCGCCCGCCGCCGCATAGGCCTCGTCGGCAAAGCCCGACCCCAGCCCCGCGCCGGACTGGACCAGCACGTCATGGCCGCGCCCGACCAGTTCACGCGCGGCGTCCGGGGTCAGCCCGACGCGGTATTCCTGCGGCTTGATCTCTGTGGGGCAACCGATCTGCACGGGCGACTCCTGTTGATGGGATGGCCCGATGCTGTCACGGGGCAGACACAAGTTTCTGCTTATCTGCGCGCGGTTGTCAGGCTAAATCGCCGGTATGCGGGGATTATCCGGCAGGAACCGAAGGATCTGCGACGATGGAGCATCTGGACGCGACCGATCGCCGCATCCTGTCGGTCCTGCAAAAAGACGGGCGGATCAGCAACGCCGACCTTGCGGCGCGGGTGAACCTGTCGGCCAGCGCCTGCCACCGCCGCGTCCAGCGGCTGGAGGAGGCGGGGTTCATCGCCGGCTATGTCGCGCTGCTGAACCCGCGCAGCCTGGGGCGGACCACCACCGTCTTCGTGGAAATCACCCTGTCGGGGCAGGCCGACGAGGTGCTGGACGCGTTCGAGAAGGCCGTCCGCACCATCCCCGACGTGCTGGAATGCCACCTGATGGCCGGCACCGCCGATTATCTGGTCAAGGTGCTGGCCGCCGACACCGACGACTTTGCCCGCATCCACCGCCAGTATCTGTCGCGGCTGCCCGGCGTGGCGCAGATGCATTCCTCGTTCTCGCTCAGGACGGTGCTGCAGACGACGGCGCTGCCGGTCTGAGGGGCGCCCGCGGGGTGCCGCCCCCCGCAGGCGCGCGCCTATCCCTTGGGCCGGAACGCCGCGATCCGCGCCGGGTCCGTCTCGATCCGGGCCGCGCCGATCAGGTCCAGGCAATAGGGCACGGCCGCGAAGACCGCGTCCAGGCAGGTGCCGATGGCGGCGGGCTTGCCCGGCAGGGTGATCATCAGGCAGGCGTCGCGGATGCCGGCGGTCTGGCGCGACAGGATCGCGGTCGGCACGCCCTCGGCCAGCGACGCGCGGCGCATCTCGTCGCCAAAGCCGGGCAGTTCCTTCTCGATGACGTCGGCCAGCGCCTCGGGCGTCTCGTCGCGGGGTGCGGGGCCGGTGCCGCCGGTGATCAGGATCAAATCGGCGCCGTCGCCGTCGGCCAGCTTGCGCAGGGTTACGGCCAGCCCCTCGCGGCCGTCGGGGACGATATGGCGGGCGATCTCGACCGGCGAGGTGACGTTGGCGCGCAGCCATTCCTCGGCGGCGGGGCCGCCCTTGTCCTGATATTCGCCCCGGCTGGCGCGGTCCGACACGGTGACGATGGCGATGCGGGCGGTCTGGCGTTGGGTCATGCGGGGCCTGGCGGTTAGGGGACGGCGCGCGGCGGCCCGGACGGCCGCCGCGGCCCATCCTGCCCCGGCGACGCGGCAAAGGAAACCGCCCCGGGCGCACCGGCAACCCCTCCCCGCCGGTTCAAGTTTGCGCGCGCAGCCCCGGCGCGCGGCGCGCCCAAGGCCCGCCCGGCGTTGCGACAGCCGGAAAACCGTGCGAAGAACGGCCAAGATGGCTCAGTCAGGTTCCCCCTCGATGATCGATTTCCAGCAGCGCCGCACGATGATGGTGGACACCCAGGTCCGCCCCAACGACGTCACCCGATATCCCGTGATCGCCGCCATGCTTGACGTCCCGCGCGAGGATTTCGTGCCCGACGCCCGCCGCGACATCGCCTATTCCGGCGAGAACGTGGACCTGGGCCACGGCCGCGTCCTGCTGGAACCGCGCACGCTGGCCAAGATGATCGACGCGCTGGACGTGCAGCCGACCGATCTGGTGCTGGATGTGGGCTGTGGGCTTGGCTATTCCGCGGCCGTGCTGGGGCGGCTGGCGCAGGCCGTCGTGGCCGTCGAGCAGGACGCCGAGATGGGCGCCGCGGCACAGACGCGGCTGGCGGCCAGCGGCGCGGACAACGTGGCCGTCGTGCAGGCGAAACTGACCGCGGGCGCAGCCGCCCAGGCCCCCTATGACGCCATCCTGGTCGGCGGCGGGGTCGAGCAGATGCCCGACGCCATCGCCGACCAGCTGGCCGAAGGCGGCCGCATCATCGCCCTGTGGGTCGAAGGCGCGCTGGGGACGGTGCGGCTGGGCACCCGCATCGACGGGCGGGTGGTCTGGCGCTTTGCCTTCCACGCCCATGCCCCGGTCCTGCCCGGCTTTGCCCATCAACGGGGATTCGCGTTGTGAGCGCGCTGCGCAAGGCCATGCTGGCCACCGCCCTGGTGCTGGCCGCCCTGCCCGCCCGGGCCGAGACGCTGGCCGACGCGATGGTCGCCGCCTATCGCCATTCGGCGCTGCTGGACCAGAACCGCGCCCTGCTGCGCGCCGCGGACGAGGATGTGGCCGTGTCGATGGCCGCGCTGCGCCCGATCGTGCAATGGGCCGCCTCGCACAATTTCCAGCGCACCGACGGGGTCGAGTCGGTCCAGACGACCGCGCAGCTGGTCGCCCAGATGACGCTGTATGACTGGGGCCGCAACCAGCTGGCCATCGACATCGCCAAGGAAAACGTCCTCGCCACCCGTGAATCGCTGATCGCGGTGGAACAGGACGTTCTGCTGACCGCCGTGCAGGCCTATCTGGACGTGCGGTCGGCCGAACAGCAGGTCGCGTTGCAGGAAAACTCGGTCAACGTGCTGGGCCAGGAACGCCAGGCCGCGCAGGACCGCTTTGACGTGGGCGAGATCACCTCGACCGACGTGGCGCTGGCCGAGGCGCAGCTGGCCGCCACCCGCGCGGGGCTGGCCGCCGCGCAGGGCGCGCTGGAAATCGCGCGCGAGAACTATCGCACCGCCGTCGGCCGCTCGCCCGGCGATCTGGCCAGCCCCCCGCCCCTGCCCAAGCGGCCGGAGTCGGTCGAGGCGGCGCAGGCGTCGGCGCGCGGCACCCATCCGGTCGTCCGCCAGGCGCAGCGCGCGGCGGCGGCGGCCGAGCTGCAGGTCGCGGCGGCGGCGACCGAACGGATGCCGACCGTGACCGGCAGCGCGGGCCTGTCGGCCACCCGTCAGCCGCAGGCCACGCGCGGTGCCTTGGGGTTGGCCACCGGGGTCGAGGCGAACAATTCCGCCACGCTCTCGGCCTCGATCCAGATGCAGCAGACGCTGTATTCCGGGGGCCGCCTGCCCGCCGCGCACCGCCGCGCGATGGCCAGCCGCGATGCGTCGCGCGCGACGCTGCTGAACTCGGCCCGGCAGGTCAGCCAGGCCGTGGGCACCGCCTGGGCGAACATCGACGTGGCCCGCGCGCAGATCCGGGCGATCAACGAACAGATCTCGGCCGCGCAGCAGGCCTATGAGGGCGTGCGCGAAGAGGCGACGCTGGGCGCGCGCACCACCCTGGACGTGCTGGACGCCGAGCAGGATCTGCTCGAGGCGCGGGCGGATGCGATCACGGCGGAAGCCAATCTGCAGTTAGCACATTATCAACTTTTGGCTGCTATGGGGGTCTTGACGGCAAAAGACCTGAAGCTGGGGATACCCACCTATGACCCATCGGCCTATTACAACGCGGTGCGCGACGCGCCCTATACCAGCCGCCAGGGCGAGAACCTGGACCGCGTGCTGCGCGCCATCGGCAAGGACTGACGGGCGGGGCCGGTCCGCCGGCCCGCAAGGCGGTGCGCGATGACCGACCTGCCCGCCCGCCAGCTGCCGCAGTCGCTGACAGGCGCTGCGCGGTCCGCGGCGCAGCCCGACGACATCGGCGACGTCCTCGCGTCCATCCGCCGCCTGATCGCGCAAGAGGATGGCACTGCGCCCGCCGCGGTTCCGCCCGCCGCGCCGTTGTGGACGGCCCCCGCCCCCATGTTGCGCGCACCGAGCACGGCGGCGCTGGCGCAGGCGGTCGATGCCGCCTCGACCCGCATGGCCGCGACCGCGCAACGGGCCGACAGCCTGCGGCAGGCCGGGGCGCAACAGGACGCCGCGATGCAGGCGCCGCGGGCGCACCTGCCCGGCGGGTTCACGGCCGCGCCCGCCGCCGCCAGCCCTGCGGGCGCGGGATCGCGGTCGGGTGATGCCCCTGATGCACCCCTGCGCCTGCGCCCGGATGCCCTGATCCCGCCCGCGCGGCCGGTGCCGCGATCCGAAGGGCGGCTGCGCCTGCTGTCGGTGCTGGGAACCGCCGGGGCTGAGGCTGCGGCCGCCCCGGCGCCGGCCGACCGGACCGGCGCTGCGGATATCCGCGACAGCGACGCCGCCCCGCAGTGGCCCGCTGCGGCGGATTCGTCCGCGGTTCCGCTGGTGAGCTTCGCTGCGGACCGAGCAACCTCTCCGCGCCAGGAACCGAAAGCAGCGCCTGCCGCTGTCCCGGCGGCCCGGCCCGAGCATCCCCGAACCGTCCCCGCGCAAGGTCAAGGCGACGTTTCTGCGGATGCAACAGCCGCCCTGCACGACGACAGCCATGCGCCGGTCGGAAATCAGGCCGCGTCCGCAGCGCCTGCCGCTGTCCCGCCCGCCCGGCTGGAGCAGCCCCGGACCGTCCCCGCGCAGGGTCAAGGCGACGTTTCTGCGGATGCAACAACCGCCCTGCACGACGACAGCCATGCGCCGTTCGGAAATCAGGCCACGTCCGCAGCCACCGACCTGGACCCGCCGCCGCCTGCCGCGAATGACAGCCCGGCGGCGACGCCGGAACCGCCGCAGTCGGACGGCACGCCCGATCCCGCAAGCCTGCGCGGCCTGCTGCGCGCCGCCATCCGGCAGGAACTGCGGGGCGAGATCGACAGCCTCGTGACCGGCCCGCTGCACCGCCTGATCCGGGCCGAGGTGGCGCGCGCCGTGGCCGAGGTCTTCGGCGACGCAGACCGCGCCCTGCACAGGTGACCCCCGACGGGGTGCGGCCGGGCACCGGTGGGCCGGGACTGCGCGCGTCGGGCGAGCGGCACCCGCCCGGCCGCTGCCGCTGCCGCCGCCGCCCTGCAGCAAGCCGCTGCTTCTGCCGCCGTCCTGCGCACGGCCGCTGCCCTGCCTCTGCCGCCCTGCTGCCGCTGCTGCTGCCTCTGCCGCCCCGCTGCAAGGCCGCTGCTTCTGCCGCCGCCCTGCAGCACGGCTGCCGCCGCTGCCGCCCTCCGCTGCCGCTTACAGATACCCCTCGGGGTCCACGCTGTCGAAGCCCTTGCGGACCTCGAAATGCACCACGCCCTCGTTGCGGGCGGTGCCGATGGACTGCCCGGCCGACACGCTGTCGCCCTTGGCGACCTTCAGCCCGTCGATCCCGGCATAGACCGTCATCAGCCCGCCATCGTGGCGGACCACCACGATGGGCACGCCGTCGGTGTCGCGGGTGACTGCAGCGACCGTTCCAGCCGACGCCGCCCGGACTGCGGCGCCCGGCGCGGCGGAAATGTCGATACCCTCGTTCGTCCCCTTCTTGTAGGGGCGCACGATCGATCCGTTCACCGGCATCGCGAACCGGCCGCTGCCGGACGCCGCGGTCCGGGTCTGGCCCATGTCGGGTGCGTCCGCCCTGGGCGCGGGGGTGGACGCGGGCCGGGTCCGTTCGGATGGCAACGGCCGGGACGCCGACGGCGGCTGCGGCGTGGCCGAGCCGGCGCCGGGCGCCGCGACGGCGACAGTCGTCGTCCCCGCCCGCGCCGGGATCGCCAGGCGCTGCCCCACCCTGACCGCCATGCTGGCGGGCAGCGCGTTGGCCTGCGCCAGCGCATCCGCCGAAACGCCGTATCTGCGCGCGATCGACCACGCCGTCTCGCCCGCGGCCACGGTGTGGGACTGCGTCGCCGCCTGCGCAGCCGCGCCGCTGCTGCGGGCGGGCAGGCCGCCCTCGACCGCCGGTTGCCGCACGCCCTGCCCGGCAAAGGGGTCGGTGACCTGCCCCGGGGCCGCACCGGCCGCAGCCGGGCGCCCCCACGGCAGGGTGAACCGCGGCATCGCCATCCGCGACCCCGGTGCGGCCGTGCCCTGCGCCTGCGCGCCCGCCGCCGGCTGGCCCGGCATCTGCGGAATGCGGACCTGCGGCAGCTGCATCCGCGACATCGCCAGCGGGGTCGAGGCGGCGGGCCCCTGCGCCACGGTCCCCGGCTGGCCGGGCGCCGCCCCCGGCGCGCCGCCGGTTGGCTGGACGCATCCCGCCAGCGCCACAATCAGCGTGCAGGAACCCGCGCGCAGCAAAACTCGTGTGACCATCTGCCCGTCCTCATCATTCGTCTTCGGGGGTCATGTCTGTCCCAACCCCTCGATCAGCGGCACGAACCGCACCTGCCGCAGCTCGTCATAGGCATAGCCCGTCTCGGTCCGCGTCACGCGGATCAGGGTCTGCACCGCGTCCGACTGCCCGACCGGCACCACCATGATACCGCCGATCTTCAGTTGCGACAACAGCGGCCCCGGCGGGTCTTCGGCCGCGGCAGTCACCATGATGCGATCAAAGGGCGCCTGCTCGGGCAGCCCGCGCGACCCGTCCGCGACCCGCGCGGTGATGTTGGTCAACCCCAGGCGGCGAAAGATCTCCTCGGCCTCGGCGACCAGCCGCCGGTGGCGGTCGACGGTCAGCACGCGGCGGCACAGCACCGACAGGACGGCGGCCTGGTATCCGCTGCCGGTCCCGATCTCCAGCACGGTGTCTCGGGGGCCGGGGTTCAGCGCCTGGGTCATCAGCCCGACGACGCTGGGCTGGCTGATGGTCTGGCCGCAGGCGATGGGCAGGGGGGTGTCGTCATAGGCGCGGTCCTCGAAATGGCCGCGCACAAAGGCGCCGCGGTCGATCCGCTCCATCGCGGCCAGCACGCGCGGGTCGGTCACCCCGCGCGAGCGCAGCGCCAGCAACAGGCGCATCTGCCGTTCCGCGGGGTCGTGGCCCGCGCCGCCGTCGTCGCCCCCGGTGTCGTCGCCGGCCATCATCCCTCGTCCATCACGGCGGCCAGCCGGCTGGTTTCGGCGCGGCAGGTGATGTCGGGCCGCATCGGCGTGACCGAGACATAGCCCGCCCGCAGCGCCTCGACGTCGCTGCCCGCGGTCGCCGGGGCGTGCTGCGGCCCGCCGGTGATCCACAGGAACCGCCGGCCGTTCGGCGCGACATGGGGCTGGACGCCAAAGCGCACCCCCTGCCGCCGTCCCTGCGGCGCGACACGGGTGCCGCGCACCGCCGCCGCCCCGCACGGGGGGAAGTTCACGTTGTAGAACAGGCGGAAATCATCCTCCTCGGACCAGTCGGCATGGTCCAGCAGCGCCCGGATCACCCGCGCGCCGTGGACGCGCGCGCCTTCGAACGGGTCGTCCAGCCGCGCCGTCTCGGGGCCCATGTACTGCGACAGGGCGATGGCGGGCAGACCCTGCAGCGCCGCCTCCATCGCGCCGCCGATGGTGCCGGAATACATCACGTTTTCCCCCGCGTTGTTGCCGCGGTTCACCCCCGACAGCACCAGGTCGGGGGGCGATCCGGCCATGATGTCGGCCAGCCCCGCCAGCACGCAGTCGGCGGGGCTGCCCTCGGCCGCCCAGCGGCGGGGGGCCAGTTCGGCGATCATCGTGGGGTGGGTATAGCTGATGCAATGCGCCACGCCCGATTGCTCGAACGCGGGGGCCACGGTCCAGACCTCGCCGTCCGGGCCGGCCAGTTCGGCGGCGATGTCGGCCAGCGCGGCCAGTCCCGGCGCATTGATGCCGTCGTCGTTGGTGATGAGAATCCGCATCCTGCCCCTTTACGCCCCGCCTGCCCCCGCGTCGCGGAAAAGGCGTTCTCCTTGCCCAAATACTCCGGGGGTGAGCGCCGCCAGGCGCGAGGGGGCGGCGCCCCCTTGCCCTTGCCGCGCGCGGCGGCCCGCGTCCCGCCCGCACCCTGATTAGCCGCCCCGGGCGCACCCTTGCAAGCCGCACGCGAATCGCCGTTTGACGAGGTCCGCGGCCCCGGTCAGGATGGGGAAAACGCGGGCAGCCATGCAGATCTATCTTCCCATCGCCGAGGTGTCGGTCGACGCCTTCACGCTGGTCGGGCTTGGCGGCATCGTCGGGCTGATGAGCGGGCTGTTCGGCGTGGGCGGCGGGTTCCTGATCACGCCGCTGCTGTTCTTCATCGGCATCCCCCCCGCCATCGCGGTGGCGACCGGGGCGAACCAGGTCGTCGCGTCGTCCTTTTCGGGCGTGCTGGCGCATCTGAAGCGCAAGACCGTCGATGTCCGCATGGGCGTCGTGCTGCTGATCGGCGGCATCGCGGGGTCGGCGCTGGGGGTGGGTGTCTTCGTCCTGCTGCAGCGATGGGGCCAGGTCGAGCTGGTGGTGCAGATCAGCTATGTGGTGTTTCTGGGCTTCATCGGGCTGACCATGCTGCGCGAAAGCCTGGGCGCGCTGCGCGCCTCGCACGCGGCCGCGCCCACGCGGCGGCGGCTGCACGAACACAGCTGGGTCCACCGCATGCCGTGGAAGATCAAGTTCCGCGCCTCGGGCCTTTACATCAGCGTGATCCCGCCCCTGCTGATCGGGCTTGCGGTGGGGGTGCTGGCGGCGATCATGGGGGTCGGCGGCGGGTTCATCATGGTGCCCGCGATGATCTATCTGCTGGGGATGCCGACCAAGGTCGTGATCGGCACCTCGCTGTTCCAGATCGCGGCGGTCAGCGCCTTCACCACGCTGATGCACGCGGTCAGTTCCAACACCGTGGACATCATGCTGGCGGTGCTGCTGATCGTGGGGGGCGTCATCGGCGCGCAGGTCGGCACGCAATGGGGCGCGAAACTGCGCGCCGAACAGCTGCGCGTGCTGCTGGCGCTGCTGGTGCTGGGGGTGTGCGCCAAGCTGGCCTTCGACCTGGTGGCGCGGCCCGACGATCTGTATTCGCTGGCGCCGGGGCGCGGGTGACGGGCGCGGGCGGCATCCCGCGCGGCCCCGCGCGGCGCGCCGCGCTGCTGGCGGCGCTGATGATGTCGCTGGCCGCACCGGCGGCGGCGCAGGACGCCGGGGCACCGGACGCCGGAGCACAGGAGGGGGCGGCCCCGCCCGGCCCGACCCGCACGACGATCCCCGCCCCCGCCCCTCCGGCCGAAGAGGTGGTGGCAGGCCTCTCGCAGGACGACGTGGCGATCACCACCAGCTTCAACGGGTCGCAGATCCTGATCTATGGCGCGATCAAGCGGCAGACCCCGATCCCCCAGGGGTCGGACCTTGGCGTCATCGTCACGGTCGAGGGGCCGTCCCAGCCCGTCACCGTCCGCCGCAAGGACCGCCGCGCGGGCATCTGGATCAACGCCGCGCAGCTGCAGATCGGGGCCGCACCGGATTTCTATGTGGTGGCGACCAGCGCGCCGCTGGACCAGCTGCTAAGCGACGAAAGCGACACGCAATACCGCATCTCGCCCGCGCTTGCGGTGCGGTCCTTCGCCGGCCCCGTGGACATCCCCGACGCCACCGCCTTCACCGAGGCGTTGCTGCGCCTGCGCACGGAACAGGGCCGCTATCGCGTGGACGAGGGCACGGTGCGCATCGTCGAGCAGACCCTGTTCCGTGCCGATGTCACGCTGCCCTCGAACCTGATCGAGGGCACCTACAAGGCGCGCATCCTGCTGGTCCGGGGCGGCCGGGTGGTGGACGTCCACCGCGCCCCCATCGAGGTGCGCAAGGTCGGGCTGGAGCTGTGGCTGTATCGCCTCGCGCTGGAAAAACCGTTCTGGTACGGGCTGATGTCGCTGGCCATCGCGATGGCGGCGGGCTGGGCGGCCTCGACCGCGTTCCGGGCGCTGCGGCGCAAGTGACGGGGCGGCCCGCGCGCGGGCCAAGGGCGGTGGATCCGAAGGGCTGCGCCGGGCGTTGTCGCCGTGACCCAGAAAGGACCGCACATGACCCGACACCGCACCCGCCCCGCACCTTTCCTGCGCGCCTTTGCCGCCGCCGCCGCGCTTGCGCCGCTGCTGGCGCTGCCCGCGGCCGCCCAGACGGCACCCGACCAGACCGCGCCCGCCGCCGGTCATGCCCACGACACGCCGCAGGGCCAGGCGCCCGCACCCGGCACCGCGGCGTCCACCGCCGCCTATATGGCCGCGATGGACAAGATGCACATGGGCATGGCCATCGCCTATACCGGCAACGCCGACGTCGATTTCGTGCGCGGCATGATCCCGCACCATCAGGGCGCCATCGACATGGCCCGGATCGAACTGGAACACGGAACCGACCCCGAACTGCGCGAGATGGCGCAGGAAATCATCGCCGCGCAGGAAACCGAGATCGCGACGATGCAGGCGTGGCTGGCGGCGAACGCCCCCGACGCTGCGCAAGCCGACGCCGCCAAGATGGAATCGATGGCCGCCAGCAGCCCCGTGACCGGCGCCCCGCCCGAGGCAAAGCCCGCCGGCGCCGAGACGCCGGTGCCGGTCCCCGAGGCGAAGCCGGCCGGGACCGAGCCGCCCGAGGCGAGGCCCGCGGCCCCCGCCGCCCCGCCGTCGAACTGACGCGCGCCCGCTCCACCGCTTGTTCGGCGGGGCGGCTCAGGCGCTCTGCCGCCCGCCGCCGGCCCGGCGGGGCGTGTCATGCCGTTCCCGGCCGGCCGACTGCCGGGGTGGCGTGTCACGCCTTCTTCGCCCTGCCAACTGACGCGAGGGGCCTTAGGCGCTCCGCCCGCCGCTGAACTGACGCGACCGCCGGTCCTGCCCGGCTGTCATGCCATCCCCCGGCCGGCCGGACTGCCGGGATGGCGTGTTCGCCCCCCTTCCGACTGCGGGGCGCGTCGCGCCTCGCGTCCCGCCGCCTGCCTGCTCCGCCGCCTCAGGCGTTCTGCCCGGCCAGCCTCGCGATCTCGGCGGTTGCGGCGGCGACGCCGCCCGGCCCGTGCGGGATGCCAAGCGCGACCAGCCCCGATTCCACGACCGCCAGCGTGCCCAGCAGCCCGTGGGCGCTGATGTGGCCCATATGCGCGATCCGCAGCGCGTCGGCTGGCGTCTCGGCCCCCAGGCCGATGCCCAGCGTCAGCCCGGCGGTCCGGTCCGTCCAGGCCCGCAGCCGGTCCGCGCCCGGCACCCGCGCCGCCGTCACCGACCACGCCCGCGCGGCGGGGTCGGCGACGTTGGCCGCGATGCCGCTGTCGCCCGCGCCCCAGGCGTCCAGCGCCGCCCAGGTGGCGCGGGCCAGCCCCTCGTGCCGGCGCCAGACGGCGTCCAGCCCCTCGTCGTCCAGCAGCATGGCCAGCGCCTCGGCCAGCCCGTAAAGATGCTGGACCGGCGGGGTGCCGCCCCAGAACCGCCACAGCTCCTCGGCCGTGGCGCGCGGCGTCCAGTCCCAATAGGGGGTCGCAGCACCCCGGCCCGCCGCGACGCGGTCGGAAAACCAGACGAACGCCAGCCCGGCGGGGACCATCAGCCCCTTCTGGCTGGCCGAGACCAGCACGTCGACGCCCCATTCGTCCATCCGCATCGGCTCGCACCCCAAAGACGCGATGGCGTCCACCGCGAAGGCCGCCGGGTGGCCGCCCATCGCCGCGCGCAGGGCGGGGATGTCGGCGCGCACCGAACTGGCGGTGTCCACCTGGCAGACCAGCACGGCCCGGATCGCACCTTCGCGGTCGGCGGCCAGCCGGTCGGCCAGCCGCTGCGGGTCGGGGGCGGCGTTGGCAAAGTCCATCTCCTCGACCTCGACCCCGATGGCGCGGGCGTTGGCGGCCCATGCCCGCCCGAAATGACCCGAGGTCAGGACCAGCGCCCGGTCGCCCGGCGCGAACAGGTTGATGTTCGCGGCCTCCCACGCGGCATGGCCGTTGCCGATATAGGCGGCAAGGTTCTGGCGCGTGCCCGCCAGCCGCTTGAGGTCGGCCATCAGCCGCAGGTTCAGCTGCGTCAGCTCGTCGCCATAGATGTCGGGCGAGGCGCGGTGCATCGCCCGCAGCACCCGGTCCGGCACGGGCGAGGGACCGGGAATGGCAAGCACGGGACGGCCGGCGGCGAAACTCATCATGAACCTCGACTGGATGGGACGGCCATGACTAGGTCGCCGGCGCGCGGGCGTCCAGTGGTGGGATTTCGGCGGTGTCATGGGCCACGGAGGACATTGCCGGCGGGCGGCGGCCCGCAGGGTCGGGCTCTGCGGGGCGTGGCGCTCGAACCCAAGCCCGCGCCCTGATCGCCCCGGCCCGCCACCATTCCGCCGCAGGCCGCGCGATGCCTGCCCGCTGCGTGCCCGCCCCTTTCCTGCCCTCGCCAAGCCCCGCCTTTCCAACCCCTGCCCGCCGCGCTATCCGTGGCAAAGACTTGGGAAGGGACCGGATGCCCACTCGCGCCGACCGACCGCGCGGCCTCGCGGCCCGCCTGTGGCGCGATTATCTGCGCCCGCACTGGCCGCGCATGGGCGTGGCCAGCGCCCTGATGGTGATCGAGGGATCGACGCTGGCGATCCTGTCCTGGATGCTCAAGCCGCTGTTCGATCGGGTGTTCGTGGGCCGCGACGAGGGCGCGATCTGGTGGGTCGGCGCGGCGATCCTGGCGCTGTTCGTGACCCGCGCGCTGACCTATATCAGCACGCGCGCGATCCTGACCTCGGTCCAGCAGGCGGTCGCCGTGGCCATGCAGGGCGATCTGCTGCGCCACATGCTGACGCTGGACGGCGCGTTCTTCCAGGTGAACCCGCCCGGCGCGCTGATCGAGCGGGTGCAGGGCGACACCCAGGCGGTGCAGGGGATCTGGACGACCTTCATCACCGGCGCCGGGCGCGACGCGGTGTCGCTGGTGGCGCTGTTCGGGGTGGCCATCGCCATCGACCCGTGGTGGACGCTGGCCGCCGCCGTGGGCGTGCCCTTGCTGATCCTGCCCACGGTGTTCGTCCAGCGATACGTGCGGCGCAAGACGCGCCAGACCCGCGCCGACGCCAGCCTGCGCGCCACCCGGCTGGACGAGGTGCTGCACGGCATCGCCGCCGTCCGCCTGAACCGGATGGAGGAGTATCAGTCCCGCCGGTTCGACCGCATCATCACCGGCATCCGCCGCCGCCAGACCAAGGTCAGCGCCATCTCGGCGCTGATCCCGGCGCTGATCGACGTGGTGACGGGTCTGGGCTTTGTCGGCGTGCTGGCGCTGGGCGGCGCGCAGGTCATGCGCGGCGAACGCACCATCGGCGACTTCATGTCGTTCTTCACGGCGCTGTCACTGGCCTTCCAGCCGCTGCGCCGGCTGGGCGGGCTGGCGGGCGGCTGGCAGACGGCCGCCGCCTCGCTGGAACGGATCTATGCCATCTTCGACGAACAGCCGACGATCCGGTCGGGGCCGCGCCGCACGGCGCCGGACGACACCACGATCCGGCTCACGGACGTGCATCTGGCCTATGGCGCGCATCCGGTGCTGCGCGGGCTGACCTTTACCGCCGAGGCGGGGCAGACCACCGCGCTGGTCGGCCCGTCCGGCGCGGGCAAGTCCACAGTGTTCAACCTGCTGGCGCGGATGGCCGATCCCGACCGCGGATCGGTCACGCTGGGGGGCATCCCGGTCGCCGAATACGATCTGGGCACGCTGCGCGACCAGTTTTCCACCGTCAGCCAGGACAGCGCGCTGTTCGACGAGACGCTGCGCGAGAACATCGTGCTGGGCCATGACGTCGCCCCCGACCGGCTGCGCCGCGCCGTGACCGCCGCCCGCGTGGCGGATTTCGCCGACGCCCTGCCCGCCGGGCTGGAAACGCCGGCCGGGCCGCGCGGATCGGCGCTGTCGGGCGGCCAGCGCCAGCGCATCGCCATCGCCCGCGCGATCCTGCGCGACGCGCCCGTGCTGCTGCTGGACGAGGCGACCAGCGCGCTGGACGCCGCGTCCGAGCGGCTGGTCCAGCAGGCGCTGGAGGAGCTGAGCGCCGGGCGCACGACGCTGGTCATCGCCCACCGCCTGTCCACCATCCGCGCCGCCGACAAGATCGTCGTGATCGAGGCCGGGCGGGTTGTCGAACAGGGCACCCATGACCAGTTGATGGCGGCGGACGGCACCTATGCGGCGCTGGTCCGCCTGCAATTCGGAGGCGATTGATGCGGACCATCCTGCGCGTGACCGGAACCGACCGCGAGGCGTTCCTGCAGGGGCTTGTCACCAACGACGTGACCCGCGCCCCCTGCTGGGCCGCGCTGCTGACCCCGCAGGGCAAGTATCTGGCCGATTTCCTGATCGTGCCGGACGGCGACGCGCTGCTGATCGACGTCGACGAACGGCTAGCCGACGACCTCATGCGGCGACTGTCGATGTATCGGCTGCGATCCGACGTCCAGATCGAGCGGTCGCAGATGACCGTCGCGCGCGGCACCGGGCCTGCGCCCGCGGGCGCCATCCCCGATCCGCGCCACCCCGCGCTGGGCTGGCGCCACTATGGCGCGGCGGGCGAGGACGGCACCGACTGGGACGCGGTCCGCGTGGCCCATGTCATCCCGGAATCGCTGGTCGAGCTGATCCCGAACGAGACCTTCGTGCTCGAGGCCGGGTTCGAGCGGCTGCACGGCGTCGATTTCCGCAAGGGCTGCTTCGTCGGGCAAGAGGTGACGGCGCGCATGAAGCACAAGACCGAACTGCGCAAGGGGCTGGTCGGCGTGGGGATCGAGGGCGCGGCCCCGGTCGGCACCCCCGTCCTGGCGGCCGACGGGCGCGAGGCCGGGACGCTGTTCACCCAGTCCGCCGGCCGCGCCATCGCCCAGATGCGGTTCGACCGCATCGCGCCGGGGCTGAGGGCCGGGGACGCGGCGGTGACGGCGATCCCGCGGGCCTGATGGCGGCCCGCGCGACAGCGCCCTAGGGTGCGTGCCCTGCACGCAGCAGGTTCCGCAGGCGCACCATCTTGCGCAGGTGGTGCGTGGGAACCACGCACCCTGCGGACGCGACGCCCCGATGCGTGGCCGCCATGACCGCTGACGCCCCGCCCCCGGTCCGCCGCATCGTCCACGTCGATATGGACGCGTTCTTCGCCAGCGTGGAACAGCGCGACAACCCGGCGCTGCGCGGCCGTCCCGTCGCTGTCGGCGGCTCGTCCCTGCGCGGCGTCGTCGCCGCCGCGAGTTACGAGGCGCGGCCCTTCGGCGTGCGCTCGGCCATGCCGTCGGTGCGGGCGGCGCGGCTGTGCCCGGACCTGATCTTCGTCAAGCCGCGGTTCGATGTCTATAAATCCGTCAGCCAGCAGATCCGCGCGATCTTCGCCCGCTTTACCCCGCTGATCGAGCCGCTGTCGCTGGACGAGGCCTATCTGGACCTGACCGACCATCTGGACGGCCGCACCGCGACCCGCATCGCGCAGCAGATCCGGGCACTGATCCGGGCCGAGACCGGGCTGACCGCCTCGGCCGGGGTCAGCTATAACAAGTTCCTGGCCAAGCTTGCCTCGGACCACAGAAAGCCCGACGGGCTGTTCGTCATCCCCCCCGAGGCGGGGCCGCATTTCGTCCTGTCGCTGCCCATCGGGCGGTTCCACGGCATCGGCCCCGCGACGGCGGCCAAGATGGAACGCCACGGCATCCGCACCGGGGCCGACCTGCGCCGCCAGACGCTGGCGTTCCTGACCGCGCGTTTCGGCAAGTCGGGGCAGTATTACTTTGACGTGGCGCGCGGCATCGACCACCGCGTCGTCCGCCCGGATCGCATCCGCAAGTCCATCGGCGCCGAGAACACGTTTTTCGAGGACATCCACGACCCCGCCGCGGCCGCCCTGGCGCTGGTGCCGCTGGCCGACAAGGTGTGGCGCCACGCCGAGACCCACCGCCTGCGCGGGCGCACCGTCACGCTCAAGGCGAAATACACCGATTTCCGGATCGTCACCCGCGCCCGCAGCCTGCCCCTGCCGGTGGCGTCGCGCGACGCGCTGCTGGCGCAGGCGACAGCGATGCTGCCGCAGGTGCTGCCCGACCCGCGCGGCGTGCGGCTGCTGGGGGTGACGCTGTCGGCGCTGGAACCCGCGACCGATCAGCCGCCGCCCGACCAGCTTGGCCTGTTCGACTAGCCCATGAACCCCATCGGCAGGCCGAACGCCCCGGCCAGCAGGACAAAGTTCAGCGTCAGCACGATCGCCGCGCCGATCCCCGCCAGCACCCGCACCGGCCACGAGGCGACGAACTCGCCCATCACGCGGCGCTGCGCGGTGAACCAGACCAGCGCCAGCATCGGCACGGGCAGCGCGATGGACAGCACCACCTGGCTCATCACCAGGGCATCGGTGGCGTTGACCCCCGCGGCGACGACCGCAAAGGCGGGCACCATCGTCACCAGCCTGCGGACCCAGATCGGGACATAGAACCGCAGGAACCCCTGCATGATGACCTGTCCCGCCATCGTGCCGACGACCGACGACGAGATGCCGGACGCGATCAGCGACACCAGGAACGCGGTCGCGGCCATGCCCCCCAGCAGCGGCGTCAGCGAGTGATACGCGGTCTCGATCTCGGCCACCTCGACATGGCCCTGGAAAAAGGCGGCGGCGGCCATGATGATCATGGCGGCGTTGATCATCCCGGCGATGGCCAGCGCGACCACCACCTCGATGTTGGAAAACCGCACCAGCCTGCGCCGCTGGGCCAGCGTCGCGCCGGGCATCCGTTCCGCCGTCAGCCCGGAATGCAGGAAGATCGCGTGCGGCATGACGGTCGCGCCGATGATGCCGACGGCGATGGTCAGCGCGCCCAGGTCGGGCAGGCTGGGGGTGACGAACCCCGCCCCCGCCGCCGCCCAGTCCACCGGCGCGATGAACAGTTCCACCAGATAGCACAGGCCGATGGTGCCCACGAAGGCGGCGATCACCAGCTCCATCGGGCGAAAGCCGCGCCCGCCCAGCATCAGGATCGCATAGGTGATGGCCGCGGTGATCGCCATGCCCCAGATCAGCGGCAGGCCGAACAGCAGCGACAGCCCGATGGCGCCGCCCAGGAACTCGGCCAGGTCGGTGGCCATCGCCGCGACTTCCGAGATCGCCCACATCACCCAGACCAGCGGCCGGGGCAGGTTGTCGCGGCTGACCTCGGCCAGGTTCTGGCCGGTGGCGATGCCCAGCCGCGCCGACAGCGCCTGGAACAGCATGGCGATGAGGTTCGCCATCAACACGACCCACAGCAGCGCGAACCCGTATTTCGCGCCCGCCTGGATGTTCGTCGCATAGTTGCCGGGGTCCATATAGGCGATGGACGCGATCACCGCCGGCCCCGCGAACAGCAGGAACGACCAGCGCCCGCCGCGCCCGGCCAGCGCCTCGGCCATGCCGTGCCGGGTGCGTTCGGTCAGCGCGTCGGGGGTGATCAGGCCGGGGCCGTGCGCGGATTTCGGCGGGGCGGTCATCACGTCTAGGCGCACGAGTCGGGCTTTCCGTTGGGGTCGGTCGAGATGAAATGTAGCCTTGGCTAAACTTGTGTCAACAGGGCAACCAAGTTGCGCCGATCTGCGCGCGGCCCTAGTCTGGCGCCATGACGCGCCCCCGCCCCGACCCCGACCCGACCTTGCCCGCCGCCGCGGTCACGCCGCCCGTCGCGGAGGCTGAGGCGCAGCCGGCCACGCAGCCCGCCGCCGGGGTCACGCCGCCGGCCGCGCAGCCTGGGGCGCAGCCAACCCCGCAGAGCGCCGCCGGGGTCACAGGACAGCCCGCCGCGCCGTCCCCCGCGCCGAGTCCGCCGGTGCCCCAGCCCGACCGTCACGAACGGGCGCGGCAGGCGCAGGCGCAGGCGCTGCTTGAGGATTATACCGAACTGATCGACGACCTGATCGCCGCAACGGGCGAGGCGCGGATCACCGACATCGCCGCGCATCTGGGCGTGACCCACCCGACCGCGACCAAGACCGTGGCCCGCCTGCGGCGCGAGGGGCTGGCCCAGTCGCGCCCCTATCGCGGGGTGTTTCTGACCGACAGCGGCCGCGACATGGCGGCGCGGGCGCGCGCGCGCCACCGGATGGTCGTCGATGTGCTGCTGGCGCTGGGTGTGCCCTCGGACGCCGCCGAAACCGACGCCGAGGGGATCGAGCATCACGTTTCCGACAGCACGCTGGCCGCCTTCGGCCGGTTCCTGGACGGGCGCGGCTGACCCGCGCCGGCCGGTTCAGGCGCGTTCGGAGTATTCGACCAGTTCGGTGTTGACCACGATCGCCTCGCCCGGGCCGACAAAGGGCGGCACCATCACGCGCAGCCCGTTGTCCAGAATCGCGGGCTTGTAGCTTTTCGACGCGGTCTGGCCATTCAGCACCGGCTCGGTCTCGGCCACGCGGCACACGACCTTTTGCGGGATCGACACGGCCAGCGCCTCGTCGCCGTAATACTGCACGGCGGCGGTCATGCCGTCCTGCAGGAACGGGCGGCGGTCCCCCAGAAGATCGGCGTCCAGTTCCATCTGCTCAAAGGTCGCGCTGTCCATGAACACCAGCTTGCCGTCGCTTTCATACAGGAACTGCTGGTCCTTCATGTCCAGCTGCACCTGCTCGACCCGGTCCTCGGACCGAAAGCGCTCGTTCAGCTTGCGCCCGTCGCGCAGGTTCTTCAGCTCGACCTGGGCAAAGGCGCCGCCCTTGCCGGGCTTGACGTGGCTGACCTTGACCGCCGCCCACAGGCCGCCGTCGTGTTCCAGCACAAAGCCGGGCTTGATCTCGTTGCCGTTTATCCTGGGCATCTGGGCTGACCTTGCGTGGGATGGGACCATGCGCCCAAGGGCGCAGGCGGCGCTGGTATAATGCGACGCGGCGACGTGCAACCAAAACGCTTCGCAAAGGTTGTCAAGCGGGTCACGGGTACATAGGTGCTGCCGGAATGTCATGAAACATGGCTAAAGCACGGATTGCACATGCTGCATGGCGGCAATGCGGCGGCAGGGATAACGAATCAGACGTCCGGCGGGATATGGCTGTCCGACGCCCGAACATGAACAACCGCGGGTCCGGCGCCCGCACCCCGTCTTGCGCGGGGCGATTACAGGATGATGAATATGCGCGATTTTGTTGACGGTTCGGCGTTTAATTTCGAACAGGGACAGCGCGCCCGCAAGCTGTTTGCGGCGGTGGTTCTTGCGGCCCTGGACGACGCCATCGCGGACGACAAGAAATACGGCAACGGCGCCGAGCAGATCGCCCGGTGGGCGCGCTCGCGCGACGGGCGCGAAGTGCTGAGCTGCGCGGGCATCGACCCCAACGAACGCGTGGTCAAGGGCCTGGTGGAGTTCGTGGGCAAGGGCGTGCGCACCTCGGTCGCGCTGTCGCGCGAGGAAAGCGAACGCCGCATGGCCGCCGAGGCTGAAGAGGCCGAGGCGGCGTAAGCCCCCGCCCCCGTTCGCGGTGAAGCGCAGGCCGCCCAAGGGGGCGGCCTTTTCGCTGCCCACCCGCGCCCGATCAGCCGAACAGGCGCAGCACCAGGGGCGCGATGATGGCCGTCAGGACGGCGTTCAGCCCCATGCCGATGCCGGCGAATGCGCCCGCCGTCGGATGGACCTGCAACGCCCGCGCGGTGCCGATCCCGTGCGCGGCGGTGCCGACCGCCAGCCCTCGCGCCCGCCAGTCGCGCAGCCCCAGCGCATCGAACAGCGGCGTCACGATCATCGCCCCGAAAATGCCGGTGCACAGCACCAGCACCGCGGTCAGCGTGGGCTGCCCGCCCAGCCCCTCGGCGATGCCGATGGCGACGGGCGCGGTGGTCGATTTCGGCGCAAGCGACGCCAGCTCGGGCAGCCCCAACCCCAGCGCGCGGCCGATGGCCAGCGCCGAGACGACGGCGACCAGCGATCCGGCGCCCAAGCCCGCCGCGATGGGCAGCGCCGCGCGCCGCATCCGGGGCAGGTTGTCGTGCATCGGCAGCGCCAGCGCCACAGTGGCGGGGCCCAGCATGAAATGGACGAACTGCGCGCCCTCGAAATAGGTGGCATAGCTGGTGCCCGTCACCGTCAGCAGCAGCCCCAGCGCGACCACCGCGATCAGCACCGGGTTCGCCCAGCTTTGCCGGCGCGACAGGCGGAAAACCGCGTCGCCCAGCGCATAGGCCCCCAGCGTCGCGGTCAGCCACAACAGCGGCCCCTGCGTCAGATAGGCCCAGATCAGGGCGGGATCGGCCTTCACCCTTCGGGCCCGCCGGGTTCGGTCAGCCGCGCGACGGCGGTAAAGGCGGCCGCGCCCGCGACCAGCGCCAGCACCGTGGACACCGCAATGGCGGCCGCCAGGGCCAGCCCGTGTTCGCGCAGCAAGGGCAGATGGGCGACGATCCCCACGCCCGCCGGGACGAAGAACAGCGACAGATGCGCCAGCAGCCCCTGCGCCGCCGGACGCAGCCGCCCGGCCAGCCCCGGCCAGATCCGCATGGCGGCCACCAGCGCCACCAGCCCGACCACCGGGCCGGGCAGCGGCAGCCCGCCCGCGCGCGAGACGACCTCGCCCGCAAGCTGAAACGTCAGGATCGTGACCAGCGCCGGAACCATGCGCCATGCTTAGCAGCCGCCGCGCCGATTTCCACCCGCGCCGCGCGGACGACAGCTTGTGGAGGACGGCCCCCCGATTACCATATCTTGCGCGCGCCGTTGACAGGCGCGGTCCCGCGCCGGACACTGCCCGCACCGATTCCCGCCTGCGAGGTCTGATCCGTGCGCTTCGACCGCCTGCGCCTGACCGGCTTCAAAAGCTTTGTCGATCCGACCGAGCTGGTGATCCGGCAGGGGCTGACCGGCGTCGTCGGCCCGAACGGCTGCGGCAAGTCCAACCTGCTTGAGGCGTTGCGCTGGGTCATGGGCGAAAGCCGCCCCACCGCCATGCGCGGCGACGGGATGGAGGACGTGATCTTCGCCGGCACCACCCGCCGCCCCGCGCGGGGCCAGGCCGAGGTGACGCTGGCCATCGACAACCGCGAACGCCTGGCGCCAGCAGGCTTCAACGACGCCGACGGGCTGGACATCACGCGGCGCATCACCCGCGACGCGGGGTCGGCCTATCGCATCAACGGCCGCGAGGTGCGGGCGCGCGACGTGCAGATGCTGTTCGCCGACGCCTCGACCGGGTCGCAATCGCCGGCGCTGGTGCGGCAGGGGCAGATCAGCGAGCTGATCAACGCCCGCCCCAAGGCCCGGCGGCGCATCCTGGAAGAGGCGGCGGGCATCGGGGGCCTCTATCAGCGCCGGCACGAGGCCGAGCTGAAGCTGACCGGGGCCGAGGCGAACCTGTCGCGCGTCGATGACACGCTGGACCAGCTGGCCGCGCAGGCGGCGGCGCTGGCGCGGCAGGCGCGCACGGCCGCGCGATACCGCCAGATCGGCGGGGACTTGCGCGCAGCCGAGGGCGCGGCCCTGTGGCGGCGCTGGCTGGACGCGGCAGCGGCGCTGGACGGGGCCGCCGCCGCGCTGGCCGCCGCCCGGTCCGCCGCCGCGGAGGCCGAAGGCGCCGCCCGCCGCGCCACCGCAACCCGAGAGGGGGCCGAGACCGCCCTGCCCCCCCTGCGGTCCGAGGAAACCGTCGCCGCCGCCATCCAGACCCGCGCCAGCGCCGAGACCGAGGCGCTGGACGAGGCCGAGGCCCGCGCCCGCGACGCCATCGCCACGCTGTCGGCGCGCATCGCCCAGCTTGACCGCGACCTCGCCCGCGAACAGGCGCTGAACCACGACGCCGCCGAGACGGTGGCCCGGCTGGCGGCGGAACGATCCCGGCTGGACGCCGCCCACGCGGGCCACGACGCGCGGCTGTCGGCCGCGGCCGACGCGGCCCGGGACGCCGCCGCGGCCCTGCTGACGGTGGAACAGGCGCTGGCCGGGCTGACGGACGAATCGGCCCGGCTCGCCGCGCGCCACCAGTCCGCCGAACGGCTGGCCGCCGACCTGCGCGCCATGCACGACCGCGCCGCGCGGGGCGCCGAGCAGGCCGGGCAGGCGGCCGCCCTGGCCGATCAGACCGGCCTTGCCGCGCGGGCGGCGCTGACCACGGCCGAGGCCGCCCAGACGCAGGCCCGTGGCGACGCCGAGGCGGCGGACAACCGGCTGACCGGGGCCGAGGCCGACCGCGCCGCCGCAGCCACGGCGGAAACCGCGGCCCGCACCGCCCGCGCCGGGGCCGAGGCCGAGGCTGCGGCGCTGGACGGCGAACGGGCCGCACTGGCCCGGCTGGTCGAACGCGCGCGTGGCGCGGGCGGGACGATGCTGGACGCCGTGACGGTGGCGCCCGGCGCCGAAGGCGCGCTTGGCGCGGCGTTGGGCGACGACCTGCGCCTGCCCGCCACAGCCCTTGGCGCGGGCTGGCGCGCGCTGCCGCCCTGCGACGGCCCGGACTTGCCCGATGGCGCGACGCCGCTTGCGGCGCAGGTGACGGGTCCGCCCGAACTGGCGCGGCGGCTGGCGCAGGTCGGTGTCGTGCCCGACGCGGCCACGGCGGCGGCGCTGCACCCGCGCCTCGCACCCGGCCAGCGGCTGGTGACGCCCGCCGGCGATCTGGTGCGCTGGGACGGGCTGGCGCTGCCCGCCGGGCAGGCGGCCTCTGCCGCCGCGCTGCATCTGCAGCAGGTCAACCGCCTTGCCGCGCTGACCGGTCAGGCCGCCGCCGCCCGCAGCGCCGCCGCCACCTCGATCGCCGCCCATGACGCCGCGCGCCGGGCGCTGGTGCAGGCCACGACAGCGGAAACCGCCGCCCGCGATGCCGCCCGCGCCGCCCACCGCGCGCTGGCCGACGCCGCCCGCGCCGCGACGCGCGCCGAATCAGACCTGTCGCTGGCGCAGGGCCGGGCCGAGGCCGCCCGCGCCGAACTGGCCCGCCACCGCGCCGATGCGTCGGACGCCGCCGGCCGGTTGGCCGAGGCCGACCGCGCATTGGCCGAACTGCCCGACCGCGCTGCAGCCGCAGCGGCCGTCCAGCACGCCCGGACCGGGGCCGATGCGGCGCGGCTGGCGACGCTGGCCCGGCGCAGCGCGCTGGACGAGATCGGGCGCGACGGCACCGCCCGCGCCGCCCGCCTGCAGGACATTACGCGCGAGGATGCGGGCTGGCGCGCGCGGCTGGAACAGGCGGGCAGCCGGGCCGCCGAACTGACCGCCCGCCGGGACGCATCGGCGGCCGAACTGGCCGAGGCCGGGGCGCGCCCGGCCGAGCTGGCCGCGCGCCGCGCCGATCTGGCCGTGCGCACAGCCGAAGCCGCCGCCCGGCTGGACCGCGCGCGCGCCGCGCTGGCGGCGGCCGAATCCGCGCTGATGACCGCCGCCGCGGTCGAACGCGACGCCGAGCGCGCTGCATCCGACGCCCGCGAGGCCCGCGCCGGCCGC
>NZ_SDEA01000013.1 GCF_004522155.1 Paracoccus luteus
CCCTCCGAAGGCGGATGTCAACCTCGAATGCTAGTTGCGAGATGTGAAAAGAGGCCGACAAAACAACAACTTGAAAGATCGGATTTCTGGTCTTCCAACCGACGAAAAATTCGCGTAAGCACTGCGTAAGCAGAAGGCACCCATAGCTCAGCTGGATAGAGCGCACCCCTCCGAAGGGTGAGGTCTCAGGTTCGAATCCTGATGGGTGCGCCATTTCAGAACAGAACTATGAACGCCGAACGCCGCCGTTTCTACGCTTGAAGCGGCGACCAGCGTTCGCAGCAGTTCCGACTTCGATCCCATGATGCGAACCTCGTCGTCGGCAACCTCGACACGCTGCGCCAGCGCGCGTAGATGGTCGCGGCGGTAGCCGCCATCGTTGAGCCTGATCCGTTCACGGGCTTTGCGGGCAAACCCCTTGAGCATATCGGGGGTGACGCCCTGATTGCCTGAACTATCGAGCGCGAGCTGCGTGCGCTCCGCGTCGGCGGCGGCTTGATCCCGCAATGCCTTGAGGCTCACCATGCGTTCCTTTGCCATGGCGTCGTCCTTGTCCACCATGCCGGCTTCGATGGCGTCAAAGAGACGGCCGAGCCGCTGGTCGGCTTCCGTGATTCGCCTTTGAAGCTCGGCAAGATGCTCGCGGCGGCGCTCGGTGCGTTCCTGTCGGCGGTCGATGACGCTGGCAAGGACGGTTTCCAACCGCTTGGGCAGGAGCAGGCGGTCCCCGATATAATCGGCGACCGTATGGTCCAGCTTGTCCATGGGGATCGTGCGACCCTTGCAGCCGGTCTTGCCCTGCCGGGCCTTGGTCGAGCAGGTATAGTAGCGGTATGTCGCGCCCGTGCTGCCTTGGCCGGTGCGAAGCGTCATCGCTCCCCCGCACTTGGCGCAGAAGCAAATGCCGGTCAGGAGCGTCGGGCCGCTGGAGACACGTGCAGGCGTCACCATGGGATTGCGGGACTTGAGGCGGGCTTGCACCGCGTCGAACGTCTCGCGCTCGATTAGGGGCGGCACCGCCATGATGGCGACCTCGCTCTCCGGCTTCTTCTCCCGATCCTTGTGCGAGCGGGTGTTGAACCTGTGCTCGCCGATATAGGTGGTGCGGGTCAGGATGGCGTGGATTTGCGCCAATCCCCAACGCCCTCCGTCGCGGGTGAAGAAGCGGCGCTCGTTGAGATAGGTGGCGATGGCCTTGACGCCCATCGCGCCGGACGTGCCGTCTCCTTCGAGGAACAGGCGATAGATCAGCCGCACGGTGTCGGCGTGCAGCGGGTCGATCTCCAGCTTCTTCTTGATCTTCGATCCGCGCTGCTCGGCCGCGACGATGCGATAGCCGATGGGCGGCCGTGCGCCGTTCCAGAAACCCTGCCGGGCATTCTCGTTCATGGCGCGCAGGACGTGCTTGGCGTTCTCCTTGGACTGGTATTCGTCGAACAGCGCCATGATCTGCCGCATCATCTGGTGCATGGGATCGTCGCCCATTTCCTGCGTGATGGACACGAGCTTGACGCCGTTCTTCGCCAGCTTGCGAACGTAGAACTCCATCTCGAAGTGATCGCGGAAGAAGCGCGAGAAGCTATGCACCACGACAATGTCGAAGGGCGCGGGCTTCGACGTGCCCGCCTCGATCATGCGCTGGAATTCGGGGCGCTTGTCGTTGGTGGCGGTTGCGCCCGGTTCCACATAAGTCTCAACGAGCTGATAGCCGCGCTGCTCGCAATAGGCTTCGCCCTGCCGCTTCTGGTCGGGAATGGAAATATCATGCTCCGCCTGCCGGGCAGTCGAAACGCGCAGGTAGAGCGCGGCGCGGGCGGTAGTGGTTGGGCTGTGAATGTTCATGGTCGGCCTCCCATAGCTTTCTTCATCTTGGGGTGGTCGATCAGGGGCAACGCCAGCTCCACGCGGTCATGCACCACCTTGGGCGCGAGCTTACGCCCATGCCCCGGTTCGAGTCGCACAAGACCGTAGTTCTCCATGGTTTTCAGGGTGCGTGACAGATTGGAGCCGGCCCGGCCGGTGATTTCCGCCAGTTCCTCCAGCGATGCCGGGGCTTTCTCGGCGATGATGCGCAGCAGTTCGCGGTTGCCGGCCGACAGCACCTTGGCAAAGGATTCGGTCGAGGTGAACCACACCTTCGGATCGCTGGGCGCAGGTTTTTCCTCGCCGCGCGCGATCCGCATGGTGCGGGCCTTCATTTCTTCATAGTCGGCAATCCCGACTTTCAATGTGGTCATAGGGCACCTCGTTCCTTCAATACCGCGTCCACGGCCTGCCAGAAGTCGGCCAGCAGCGTGGCCGCATCCTCGTAGGCGTAAGGCTTCACGGTCTGAAAGCGGTGCCGATGGTCCATCGGCGCGCCGCGCCTGCCTCGGCCGACCGGATGGGCATTGTCGAAGCCGACCAGCCGTTCGCCCGAAAGCTCGTGAAGCGTGAGCGAATAATCGAGGCCGTGCGGCTTTTCCGGCGAGGCCGGAACGCGGGTGACGACGAACTTCACCCAATGGCCGCCCTCGGGATCGACAAAGAGCATCTGTCCGTCGAGGTCCAGAAGCGTGTCGAGGCTTGGATCACGATCCACGCTCACGTCTTTTTCCTATCAGTTTGTGATAGGTATTGCAAGCTGTCATTCGGCTTTCTCGGGTTCAAGAGTTCGTCGAACACATCGCCGAACCAACGCTCGAACACGTCAATCTCGGCTTCGGTGACGGGAATGTCTTCGGGCCAGTCGTCGGTGACACGCATCCTCTGCCCATCCGGGCCGAGAAGTGGCATGTTGCCGGCTCGCGTCCGGCCGTCGGGCGTAGGATCGTCGGCGTAGTCGAAAAGATCGTCGGGAAGTGGTTCGGGGATCGACTGTCGCGGTCGCCCTCTCCGGGCGCGGCGGCGCTCTGCGCACATGGAATCCTCCTTGGTTCTGTTGGAATCCGAGGCGCTCAAGGCCCCGGAATTAGGCGAACCATGGAGGGCAGTCGGCGGCCTGTAGCGTGCCGCATTTGCGCCTATGCGCTGGCGGCACCCCTGCCGGGATGGGACTCAGTTGGCGGCTCGCCGTGCCTTGGCGAAGCCGCGATCCGTTGCGATGAACCGCTCCAGCATCGGCACGATGAGCCTGACGGGATCGGCGGCGGGCTGGCCGCTCTCGCGGGCCAGCACCTCGGCATAGGCGACCAGATCGCGGTGAAGTGGCGCAGGCAGCTCCACGGTGATCTTCACGGGCTTGTCGTCGGGCAGCGGGCCGAGTTTCAGCTTGGTCATGGTCAACCTCCTGCCGGTTCGAATACAAGGTCGCGGGTGACGATGATCCTGACCGGGAAGCCGGGCCGGATGGTCAGCGTCGGTGCGACCTGCAACTGGCGCTGGACGATCTGCTGCCCCGCCTGATTGACGGTATCCTGCGCCCCGTCGCGGATGGCCCGGATAAGCCGGTCCTCGTCGCTGGTCGCCAGTTCCGTGCCGACTGCGAGCAGCGTGGACAGCCCTGCGGCCTTCATCAGATCCCACCAGTGGTAATCCACGCCATCCTCAAGCCCGGCGTAACCGGAAGCGTCCGCACCCGGCAGACGCTCAAGGACGATGGAACGGCCGCCCGGCAGGATCAGGCGGTTCCACACCAAGAGCACCCTTCGCTGGCCGAAGGTCACGCCGTCATCGTATTGGCCGATGATGCGCGTTCCCTGCGGGATCAGCAGCAGCGACCCGGTCGGGCTGTCATAGACGTTCTCGGTCACTTGAGCCGTGATCTGGCCCGGCAGGTCCGAACGGATGCCGGTGATGAGCGCGGCCGGAATCACGGCCCCGGCCTGAAGGATGTAGGGCGATGCCGGCGGCGCGACACGATCCGGCGCGACAGTCTGCCGGTCCACGGGTCCATTGAGGAAAGCCGCGTGCCGGTCCTGCGTCGCGGGCTGTCCGCCGAGGCCAAGACCGGCAAGGCTGGGCATGGCCGTCCCTGCCGGCGATCCCGTGCGCGGGCCGGACTGGAAGAACACATTGCTTAAGCGCGCGGCTTCTTCCTCGGCGCGGCGGCGTTCCTCGGCGGGATCGACGGCGGGCGTCGCCATCGTAGGCGGTGCGACGGGCTGCCCTCGGTTCTGCGCGTCGAGGATCGGACGGCCCAAATCTCCGGGCAGCGCGGGGCCGAGCACCGGCCCGCTATAGTCGCTTGGCAGACCGGCGAGGCCGTCCGCCGTGGGCCGGTTCTCGGTCGAGTAGAGTTCGCCGCCGTCCGGCCCTCCGTCGCGGGTCTGGAGCGCATAGATGAGTGCGCCGCCGATGCCGAGCAACGCAACCGCGCCGACGCCCGCCAGCATCTTGCGGGACAGGCGGGTGACGCGCGGCGGCTCGGCGCGCAGCCGCATGGGGGCTGCGGTTTCGGTGATGGTGTTGTCGGTCATGACGGGGAGCCTCCGGTCGCGCTGGCGGGCTGCGCGTCGGCGGCCTGCGTCGGGTTGGTGCGGACGATCCTGACGACCTGCTGGCGGCTGCCAGAGCCAAGGCGCAGCTCGGCCGCGCCGAACAGGCGGTCCACGATCAGGACGTTCTGGTGGACTCGGCTGTTGACGATCTGCGGCTCGCCGTTCGCGCCAAGCACGAAGATGGGCGGCATCTCGCCCTGCACGATCCCGGCCGGGAAGACGACATAGACGCGGCGGCCATCGTCGAAGACGGAGACGGGCCGCCATGGCGGGCTATCGCCCTGCACCTGCAAGGCGTAGCGATAGTTCCGCGCCGCCTCGGCGGGGATGATCGGGGCTGTCGGAACGGTGCGGCGCTGGCCGGGCGTCGCGGGATAGGCCCAGGCGACGGCGGGCATGTAGAGCGATTCCCGGGCGCGCAGCTCGATCATGTAGGTGCGCCGGTCGGTGGTGACGACAAGGTTGGTGGCGATGTCGGGTCGCGTCGGCTTCACGAGGATATGGACGCGGCGGTTCGCGCCCGAACCGGATTCCGTGTCGCCGATGATCCAGCGGGCGGTGTCGCCCGCCGCGATTGGCCCCGCGCCGGTCAGGCTCTCGCCCGGCTCCAGCGCGATCGTCGTGATCTGCCCGACTGCGGCATAGACCTGATAGAGCGCGCCTTCCGACCACGGATATATCTGGATGGCGTTGTAGTAGCCTTCGCGGCGCGGCTCGACGCGGGCGGCTGCATTGGCGTTCTCGACGCGGCCGGTCGGCGTGCCGGCAGCCGTACCGCCCCGCGCCACGGTCCATGCCGGGGGCACATGCAGCGGCCGGGGCGTGTTGTCGACTGCTGCCGCCTGCACGGTCGGCAGCGGCGGAACGCTGGCGTCATAGCTGAATTGCGGCATCCGATTGGTGGCGCAGCCGGTCAAAGCGATTGCCACGACCGTCACAAAAATAGCATACGATAGCGGCTTTAGGATTAGTAGTGAGGAACTGACAGGATGGATACTGTCCCGACGATTGTTGCCCGGTATATCGACGCCTACAACACGATGAATGTTCAGGCGATGCTCGACTGCCTGTCGGGCGACGTTCGGTTTATCAACAGATCGAACGGAGAAGTGACGAACGAGACGCATGGGATTGAGGCATTTCGCGCGTTGGCGGAACAGGGTGTTGAATTGTTTGCGGAAAGAGAACAGACAATTCTCGACTGCATCGCCATTGAGGACCGTGCAGCGGTGCGCATCGGCTATCGCGCCAAGGTCAAGGCCGACCTGCCCAACGGCTGGAAGGCTGGGCAGAAGATCGAGATAGCGGGCACCTCGTTCTTCATGATCTCCAAGGGAAAGATCAGCGAGGTGATTGATGCAAGCTGACGTTTTCATTGGCTCATCTCCCGCGACCACGAAATTGCATTGACGTAGATTCCCAGCGGATTGGCGCGCAGGCGCTCGGCGTCGCGCGGCGGCTGGATGACGATAGTGAGGATGGCCGTCCATCGTTCCGTGGTGGAAAGCTGGCCGTTCTCGAAATGCCTTTCCGTCCACGCGACGCGGAAGCTGTTGGGCGAGGCCCGGATGACGCTGGACACCTCGACGGCGACCTGTTGGCGGCCGACCTTGGTGAAAGGGTCATTGGCGCGGGCGTAATCGTTCAATGCCGCCGCGCCGCGATCCGTGGTCCATTCATAGGCGCGAAGCCAGTTCTGGCGGACGATGATCGCGTCGGCCGGGATCGCGCGGACCTGTTCGATGAAGCGGCCGAGATGGAAAGCAATCTGCGGATCGGTCGGGCGATAGTCGGCATTGGCTGGCGCGACGGTCTGCGCCTGACCGAGATTGTCCACCTGCACGACCCAAGGCACCACGGTCCCACGCGCGGACTGCCAGACCAGCGCAGAGGCGAAGCCGGCCGAGAGGATCAGCGAGCCGAAGGCCATGAGCCGCCAGTTCCGCGCCTGCACGCGGGCCGAGCCGATACGCTCGTCCCACACTTGCGCGGCGCGCTGATAAGGCGTCTCGGGTTCCGGCGTCTTGCCGTAATGAGTTGCTGGTCGTTTGAAGATGCTCATGAGCGGTCACTTTCGGAAAGATTGATGGAGGAACCGGAGCCGTGGCTGTCGCCGGAGCGCACCGCATGGGCGGCCATGGTCGTGCCGTGGTTGAGGGCTTGCGAACGCTGCATGCGCTGCGCCCAGGCCGGAGGACCGGCGGATGGTGCCGGCGATGCGGGCGCAGCATCGCTCCCGCCGACCGTTCCCATGGTGGAGCTGCCGCCGCTTGCGCCGAATCCGGCCTTCGAACCTTCGGAGAAGCTGGATTTGACGGATTCGCTGGCCCGCGCGGCGGCGCGTTTGAGGGGTGAGATGGCGGCCGAACCTGCTGCGCGGCCGACGCCGCCGAGACCGGAGGCGACGCCTGCCGCGCCGGACTGGCCAAGCGATCCGACGCTATAGGCGGCGGTCGCCGCGCCCGCGGTGGCCGCGCCGCCGCGGACGGCCGCGGCCCCGCCGGACAGGGCAGCGGCACCACCTTTGGCGGCGAGCATGGCCCCGCCGCCAGCGGCGACGGCTGCACCTGCGACCGCAAGCCCGGTTCCCACGGCAGCACCCGCGCCGAGCTGCGGGCCGCCCGAAACGATGCCGTTTGCTATGCCGGGGCCGAAGATGCCGAGGCCGAGCAGCGACAGAGCTGCCAGCACAATCGCCATGGCGTCGTCGATGGTCGGGGTCGCCCCGCCGAAACCGGCCGTGAATTGCGAAAACAAGGTGCTGCCGATACCGATGATGACGGCGAGCACCAGAACCTTGATGCCGGAGGACACCACGTTGCCCAAGACCTTCTCGGCCATGAAGGCGGTCTTGCCGAACAGGCCGAAGGGGATGAGGACGAAGCCGGCAAGCGTGGTCAGCTTGAACTCGATGAGGGTCACGAAAAGCTGGATGGCGAGGATGAAGAAGGCCAACACCACGAGCGCCCATGCGAACAGCAGGCACGCGATCTGGATGAAGTTCTCGAAGAAGGCGATCCAGCCCATCAGGTCGGAAATGGAGTCGAGCAGCGGGCGGCCGGCGTCGAGGCCGGTCTGCGCTACGCGGCCCGGCCGCGTCAGACCGGTGACAGAAAAGCCGGTGCCCGACGCCATGAGACCGAGGCCGGCGAAGCTCTCGAAGACGATCCGGGCGAGGTTGTTCCAATTGCCGATGATGTAGGCGAAGACGCCCACGAAAAGGGTCTTCTTCACCAGCCGAGCGATGATGTCGTCATCTGCGCCCCATGCCCAAAAGAGCGCGGCAAGCGTCACGTCGATGACGATCAGGGTGGTAGCGATGAAGGCGACTTCGCCAGACAACAGCCCGAACCCGCTGTCGATGTAGCGCGTGAATACGCCGAGGAAATTGTCGATGACGCCCGTGTTTCCCATGGTCAGCGCGCCTCGCTGCGGTCACGGCCGAGGAAGCGGTCGCGGGATTCAGCCCATGCGGCGAGGCAGTCGGTGTCGCTCGCCGCCGCCTCGCCGAGTTGCTGGCAACGGCGCAGGGTTTCGCGCAGGGGATCGGCCGGGGGCTGGAGGGCCGATGCCGGCCGTGACGCGGAAGGCTCGTCCTTCCGCGTCATGTCGATTGCGGTCACTGTCAAGGCAATCGCAACGAACACCACGGCCCCGAGCCGGACCAGCATCTTGCCGTCCATGGCGAGCCTCCCGGTCAGTTGTTGCCGTTGTTGAACATCTGCGCGTTACCCGGCTGATAGCCGCTGCCGGGCGTCAGGAAACGCTCGCGCTGGATGCGGCCCTGTTCGGCGGCGGTCGCGCGCTCGGCTTCGGTCAGCGCGTCGGCGCGGCCGTTCGCCGAGATGACCGCGATCAGATCGGAAAGCTGCTGTGACTGGAGCGCGAGAAGCTGGTTGCCGGCCTGCGTGGCTTGCAGCGCGCCGGTCGCGCCTTGGCTCTGGCCGACAAGCGCGGCCATCTCGGCGCGGTTGCTGTCGATGTTGCCGACCGCACCCGCCTGCACGCGCATTGCGTCCTGCAAGCCGCCGACCGTGTTCTCCCACCGGCTGCGCGCATCGGCGACAAGCTGGGCGTCGGTCGTCGAAAGCGAGACGTTGCCGTATTGCTGTTGAAACGCTTGGTCGATCTGCCCGACCTCGAACGCGATGTTCTGCGCTTGGCTAAGAAGCTGCTGCGTCCGGCTCACGTTCTGCTGGAGCTGCTGGAGCGACGAATACGGCAGGCTCGCCAGATTGCGGGCCTGATTGATGAGCATCTGCGCCTCGTTCTGGAGGCTGGTGATCTGGTTGTTGATCTGCTCCAGCGTGCGCGCTGCCGTGAGCAGGTTTTGCGCGTAGTTGCTCGGGTCATAGACGATCCGGCCGAAACCGAATTGCGCATGGGCCGGGCTTGCCAGCATGGGCGACAGCGCGACGGGCACTGCGAGCGCCAGCGCGAGGGCCGAAGCCCCGACAAACTTGGGATAGGTCATGGAAGAATCTCCTGTGTGGGGTGGGTATCGAGCCGGGCCGGCGCGGCGGATTCCGGCCGGTCGGCAAGATTGGTGAGGTTGGGGATCAGCTCGGCCGCCCACTCGACGCCGCGCGCGCGTAGCCATGCGGCGAGGAAGCCGTCGCGGCCGTGTTCGGCGACGATCTGTGCAATGAGCGTCTGGTCGGATTTGGCGGATGCGGCGCAGAGCGCGAGGCCGATTTCGGACAGGCCAAGCTCGAACAGGCGATTGCCGCGCCTCGACTGGCAGTAGTAGTCGCGCTTGGGCGTGGCCCGTGCGAGGATTTCGATCTGCCGGTCATTCAACCCGAAACGCCGGTAAATCTCGGTAATCTGCGGCTCGATGGCGCGCTCGTTCGGCAGCAGAAGCCGCGTCGGGCAGCTCTCGATGATCGCGGGCGCGATGTTGCTGCCGTCAATGTCGGACAGGCTTTGCGTGGCGAAGATGACGCTGGCGTTCTTTTTGCGGAGCGTTTTCAGCCATTCGCGGAGCTGGCCGGCGAAACCCTCGTCGTCCAGCGCAAGCCAGCCTTCATCTATGATGAGAAGCGTCGGCCGCCCGTCGAGCCGGTCGCCGATGCGGTGGAACAGGTAGGACAGCACGGCCGGGGCCGCTCCAGTCCCGACAAGGCCCTCGATCTCGAACGCCTGCACATCCGCCGAGCCGAGATGTTCGGCTTCGGCGTCGAGCAGCCGGCCATAGGCACCGCCGACGCAGAACGGCCGGAGCGCCTGTTTCAGATCGTTGGATTGCAGCAGCACCGCAAGGCCGGTGATGGTGCGTTCCTCGACCGGGGCCGAGGCCAGCGAAGTCAGCGCCGTCCAAAGATACTCTTTGACCTCGGGCGTGATGGCGATGCCTTCCCGCATGAGGATGGCGGCGATCCAGTCCGCCGCCCATGCGCGTTCATAGGTGTCGTGGATGCGGGCGAGCGGCTGGAGCGAGACGGACGCCTCGGCCCCTTCTGTCAGCCCGCCACCAAGGTCGTGCCAGTCGCCGCCCATGGCGAGCGCGGCGGCGCGGATGCTGCCGCCGAAGTCGAAGGCGAAGACCTGCGATCCGGCGTAGCGCCGGAACTGCAAGGCCATAAGGGCGAGCAGCACGCTCTTGCCCGCGCCCGTGGGGCCGACGACAAGGGTGTGCCCTACGTCGCCGACATGCAAAGACAACCGGAACGGGGTTGAGCCTTCGGTCTTTCCAAAGAGCAGAGGGGGCGCACCGAAATGCTCGTCCCGTTCCGGCCCCGCCCACACCGCCGACAGCGGGATCATGTGGGCGAGATTCAATGTGCTGATGGGCGGCTGGCGGACATTGGCGTAGGCGTGTCCGGGCAGGCTGCCGAGCCATGCGTCAACCGCGTTGACGCTCTCGGGCATGGCGGTGAAGTCGCGCCCCTGAACGATCTTCTCGACCAGGCGCAGCTTCTCGTCGGCTAGGCGCGGGTCGGCATCCCATACGGTGACGGTGGCCGTGACATAGGCCATGCCCGCCACGTCCGCGCCGAGTTCCTGCAAGGCCATGTCGGCGTCGAGCGCCTTGTTGGCCGCGTCGGTGTCCACCAGCGCGGACGCCTCGTTGGTCATCACCTCTTTCAAGATCGCGGCGATGCTCTTGCGCTTCGCAAACCATTGGCGGCGGATGCGGGTCAGCAGCCGCGTCGCGTCGGTCTTGTCGAGCAGGATCGCGCGCGTGCTCCACCTGTAGGGGAACGGCAGGCGGTTCATTTCGTCGAGCAGGCCCGGCGTCGTCGCGGTCGGGAATCCCACGATGGTCAGCACGCGCAGATGCTTGGTCCCAAGGCGCGGCTCCAGCCCGCCGGTCAAGGGCTGGTCGGCGAGCAGCGCATCGAGGTGCATGGGCACCTCGGGCACGCGCACGCGATGCCGGTTGGTCGAGATGGTGGAGTGGAGATAGGTCAGCGTCGCGCCATCATCCATCCAACGGCACTCGGGCATGAAGCCGTCGAGCAAAGCCAGCACGCGGTCGGTGCGGTCGATGAAGCCGCGCAGCAGCTCCCACGGGTCCACGCCGGTTTTCTCGCGGCCCTCGTAGAGCCATGTTTCGGCGCGGGCGGCTTCCTCGGCCGGGGGCAGCCAGAGGAAGGTCAGGAAATAGCCCGACACGAAATGCGTGCCTGCTTCCTCGAACCCGGCTTTGCGCTCGGCATCGACCAGCGCCGATGCCGCATCGGGAAAGGTGCTGTCGGGATAGGTCGCGGCCTCGCTGCGCTGCGCCTCAACAAAGATGCTCCAGCCGGAGCCGAGGCGGCGCACGGCGTTATTGATGCGGCCGGCGACGGCGACCAGCTCGGCCGCGACGGCGGAATCCAGATCGGGACCGCGAAACTTCGCGGTCCTCTGAAAACTGCCGTCCTTGTTCAAGACGACGCCGGAGCCGAGCAATGCGGCCCATGGCAAATAGTCGGCGAGCCGGGCGGCGGTGCGGCGATATTCGGAAAGGTTCATCATGGCCGCGCCCTCACACCGCCAGATGGCCGGGGACGCGCAGATGCCTACGCCCGACCTCGACGAATTGGGGATCGCGCTTCGCCGCCCATACGGCTGCGAAATGGCCGATTGCCCAAATGGCGATGCCGACCAGCCAGAGGCGCAAACCGAGGCCCACGGCTCCGGCCAGCGTTCCGTTCATGATGGCGATGGAGCGCGGTGCGCCGCCGAGCAAAATATGCTCGGTCAGCGCCCGGTGGACCGGGACCGTGAAGCCCGGCACCGCGTCGAGCAGTTCGAGGCCGCCCGCCATCAAACGAGCGCCCCGCCGCCGAACGAGAAGAAAGACAGGAAGAAGCTCGATGCGGCGAACGCGATGGACAGGCCGAAAACGATCTGGATCAGGCGACGGAAGCCGCCGCTGGTATCGCCGAACGCGAGGGTCAGGCCCGTCACGATGATGATGATGACGGCGATGATCTTGGCGACCGGCCCCTCGATGGACTGGAGGATTTGCTGCAAGGGCTGTTCCCATGGCATCGACGAACCGGACGCATGGGCGGCCGGGGCAAGCATGAGGCTGATGGCAAGGGCAGATGCGGCGGTCGTGGCGAAGCGATAGCCGCGCGTAAGGGTGCGGATCATGAAGATTCTCCTGTGCTGGTGGGGATTGCCGAAGGGATGGGATGCGTGATGCGGTAGTCGCCGTCCGGCCCCAGCCCCTCGACGCGGGCAAGCTCGGCCAGCCGGCGCGCGGAACCGCGCCCGGAAAGGACGGCAACAAGGTCGATAGTCTCGGCGATCAGCGCACGCGGGACCGTGACGACAGCCTCTTGGATGAGCTGTTCAAGGCGACGAAGCGCGCCGATGCCGGTGCCGGCGTGAATGGTGCCGATCCCGCCGGGATGGCCCGTGCCCCATGCTTTGAGCAGGTCGAGGGCTTCCGATCCGCGCACCTCCCCAATCGGGATGCGGTCGGGGCGCAGGCGCAGCGAGGACCGCACAAGGTCCGACAGGCTGGCGACGCCATCCTTGGTGCGCAGCGCCACCAGATTGGGCGCGGCACATTGCAGCTCGCGGGTGTCTTCGATGATGACGACACGATCCGCGCCCTTGGCGACCTCCGCCAAAAGGGCATTGGTGAGCGTGGTCTTGCCGGTGGAAGTGCCGCCCGCCACCAAGATATTGGCGCGGGCTGCGACGGCTTCGCGCAGCGTTTCCGCCTGATCGGCAGACATGATGCCGGCGGCCACATAGTCGTCGAGCGTGAACACCGCGACGGCAGGTTTACGGATGGCGAAGGCCGGCGCGGCGACCACGGGCGGCAAAAGGCCCTCGAACCGTTCCCCGCTCTCGGGCAGCTCTGCCGAGACGCGGGGGCTGCGGGCATGAACCTCTGCGCCGACATGATGCGCGACCAGCCGCACGATGCGTTCGCCATCGGCGGCGGACAGGCGTTCGCCCGTGTCGGAAAGCCCTTCGGACAGCCGGTCCACCCAAAGGCGACCGTCCGGGTTCAACATTACCTCGACCACGGCCGGGTCTTCGAGCAGCCGGGCAATGGCGGGGCCGAGCGCGGTGCGCAACATGCGCGCGCCGCGCTGGATCGCTTCCTGTCTGTGGTGGTTGGTGGTCATGTCGGCCCCGGCTTCTGGCGGGGCGCAACAGGCGGTCCCCGGATCGGGGTCGATTAAGAAAGCCCGGAATTGGGCCGGTTCAACAAGTATCTAAGCGGCGGCGGCAATCGGCGGCCATCGGCGGTAAATAGGACGGGTCCGAATACTTATTCTTGATCGCCGTTGCTCTCGGATTCGTCCGGCAACGGATCGTCGGGAAGTGAGTCGAGGTCGCGCGACAGCTCTTTGAGGAACCTGTCGCCGGTCGCCAGACGCCGGCCGAGATTCTGCTGCCTTTCCACCTCTCCTTTTTGCTACCGAAGTTGCGATCAGGCTTGTCGCACGTTATTAATGGTCATGCCCTATGTTAAAAATGACGACGTTCTCGTGAGGTATGAGACGTTTGGTGATGAAACGAACCTGCCTCTTGTCCTGATCTTTGGCATCAGCATGACCTGTGAGGACTGGTTAGAACTTGGCTACATCTCAGGATTGGCTAAGGAATTTCATGTCGTATGTGTCGAACCTCGCGGGCACGGGCTAAGCACATGCCCCACGAATTCGTCCTCTTACGCATTGCCCAAAATGGCTTCTGACATTGAAACGGTAATCAACACCCTAGATCTAGTAAATCCATTAGTCTGGGGATACTCGCTCGGCGCAAAAATAGCGCTCGCTGCCGCCGTTCAAAATCCAGAGGCTTATCGAGGATTGATTCTTGGGGGGTTCGAGCTTCACTCTGAAGTCGATTTGGCGACAGATATGGTTGCCGAAACATTTTCCAGTGGAGCACAAGCTTGGCTTGCTGTTTGGATGCAAATGTTCGATGTGCCGGACGGCATGGCCACCCGTCTTGCTCGCGTCAACACCAACGCACTTCATGCATTACGCACCGCTGAAGCTGAATGGCCGCCCTTGGGTGCGGCTTCTGAGTCGTTCACTGCGCCAGTTTTACTTTATGCAGGCGAAAAGTGCTTTTTTCGGAATGCAACAGCCGCCGCCGTCGCACATTTCCCATCAGCACGGTATCTCGAACGCCCTGGGCGAAATCACTTTGATCTGATGCCTGATAGCGCGTGGATAACCGGAGAGGTAGTTCAGCAATTCGGAAGCTCTAGATAACATTGATGCGTTGACGGAGAGAAGTAGGCGAACCTAGCGCCGCGCATAGCGACTATAGTCGGTGCAATAATCTTCATCAGCGCTCCTGCGTTGGATGATTGTTCAACCCCGGAAGACCTTCTTCAGGCCCAACATCTCTCGTAATCTCCTTCAAGAACCTGTCGCCCGTCGCCAGACGCCGGCCGAGATTCTGCATGAATCCTTCAAACCGTTCCGCACCTTTCGCGCGGGCAGCAGATTGCGCGGCTCCTGAAAGCGGCGGCGTGATGGTCATCCAGAAATGGATGAACTGCGCGACCGTCTCGCCGAGGACGGCGAGATCTAGGTCGAGCGTGTCGATCTGGCGGCCGAGTTTATCCAAGCGGCGAGACATGGCGGCTTCAAGCTGGTCGTCGGCATCGCCGGACAGGTAGGACATGACCGCCGCCTCCACGATGGCGGATTTCGAGACATTGCGGCGCAGCGCCGCCGAGCGGCGCAGCGCCATCGCCTCGATCTGCGGGATGAGCGCTGGGTCGAAATAGAGATTCAGGCGGGTGCGTGTGGTCATAGGCGTGTCCTCAAAGCTCGATTCCATCATCGGGGTTCATCGCCACCTGCCGCGCCACCATCCTCATGCGCTGGCGGATAGTGCGGGCCTTGGCCGCGTCAACATCCGGCTCGTCGTCCAGAATGTCGAACTCCTGTTCGGGGGATGGCGGCGGGGTGACGATTTCCTCATGCTCGGGCAATTCCGGCTCGCGGCGGATGCCGGCGTTGGCCGGATCGCCCTCGGTCGCATCTGCGGCGACCGTTGCGGAACGGCTTCCCGCCGCGACCACGCGGCCGGACCAGTCATCGGCGGATGGGCTGGGCGCCAGCGGAGCGGCGACCAGATCGGGCGGGGTCAGGATGCGTTCCTGAAACCGCGCATCCTCGAAATAGCGGGCCTTGGTTGCGCGGATCGGCGGCGTGCCCGCGACCATGACGATTTCGTCGGTTGGCGGAAGCTGCATGATCTCGCCCGGCGTGAGCAGCGGCCGAGCCGTCTCCTGCCGTGAAACCATCAAGTGACCTAACCACGGTGCAAGGCGATGGCCGGCGTAGTTGGTGGAATCGCGCAACTCGGTCGCGGTGCCAAGCGCGTCGCTCACCCGCTTGGCCGTCCGCTCGTCATTCGTGGCGAAGCTGACGCGGACGTGGCAGTTGTCGAGGATGGCGTTGTTCGGCCCATAGGCGCGCTCGATCTGGTTGAGGCTCTGCGCGATCAGGAAGCCTTTGATTCCATACCCCGCCATGAAGGCGAGCGCCGATTCAAAGAAGTCGAGCCGGCCGAGCGCCGGAAACTCGTCCAGCATCAACAGCAGGCGATGGCGCTTGCCGGAGGTGGTCAGTTCCTCGGTCAACCGCCTGCCGATCTGGTTGAGGATCAGGCGGATAAGCGGCTTGGTGCGGTTTATGTCGGACGGCGGCACGACCAGATAGAGCGTGACGGGCCGGCGGCTGCCGACCAGATCGGCAATGCGCCAGTCGCATCGTGCCGTCACCTGCGCCACCACGGGATCGCGGTAGAGGCCGAGAAATGACATGGCTGTGGAAAGGACGCCGCTGCGCTCGTTCTCGCTCTTGTTCAGCAGCTCGCGGGCCGACGACGCGATGACGGGATGAACGCCAGCCTCGCCGAGATGCGGCGTATCCATCATGGCGCGCAAGGTCGCCTCGACCGGGCGACGCGGATCGGACAGGAAGTTGGCAACGCCCGCCAAGGTCTTGTCCTTCTCCGCATAGAGGACATGCAGGATCGCGCCGACCAGCAGCGAATGACTGGTCTTTTCCCAATGGTTCCTTTTGTCCAAGCTGCCTTCGGGATCGACCAGAATATCCGCGATGTTCTGCACGTCGCGGACTTCCCATTCCCCTTGCCGGACCTCCAGCAGCGGGTTGTAGGCCGACGATCTGGCGTTGGTTGGATCGAACAGCAGCACGCGGCCATGCTTCGCGCGGAAGCCCGCTGTCAGCGTCCAGTTTTCGCCTTTTATGTCGTGGACGATGGCGGATGCGGACCATGTCAGCAGCGTCGGCACCACCAGCCCGACACCTTTGCCGCTGCGCGTCGGGGCGAAGCATAGGACATGCTCCGGGCCATCATGGCGCAGGTAGTCCCGGTTGTATCGGCCGAGCAGGACGCCATCGGGACCGAGCAGGCCGGCGGTGCGGATTTCCCTATCCTCTGCCCATCGCGCCGAACCATAGGTGGCGACGTTGCGCGCCTCCCGTGCCCGGATGATCGACATGAGGATGGCGGCGGCGATGGCGAGGAAACCGCCCGATACGGCGATGATGCCGCCCTCGACGAAGATCGCGGGCGCGTAGGCGTCGAACGAAAACCACCACCAAAAGAAGGCCGGCGGATAATAGACCGGCAGGCCAACCAGCTCGAACCACGGATTGCCAAGCTGGGGCTGGAAGCCGAGGCGAAACGCTACCCATTGCGTCGCCGCCCACGTCATCACCAAGACGATGGTGAAGACTACGGCGATCTGACCCCAAAGGATTCGGCCTCCGCGCAATGCAGGCTCCAGTCGGCAAAAGAGACGGAGCCGATCAGAGAGTAGGCAAAATCGGGACAGGCAACAGGAAAGCGGATGCGAGAGGGCTGCCGGATACTATCGGCGGCAAATAGGACGGGTTGCATTCACCGCCATCCGGCCGGGTGATCGCCGCTGCTCAACTGGTCGGGCGAATCGCCGCAATGGATGCCTCGGATAGCCCTCGCGTCATGTCGCCGCTGTCACATATGTAACTTGCATAATGGAAGTAACGCCATTATGGATGTGCCATGCAACGAACAAGCTTTCTATCATCCGAATGTCCCGCAGCCCGAGCGCTGGAAAGCGTCGGTGACTGGTGGAGCATCCTGATCCTGCGGGACGCCTTCCAAGGGTTGAGCAAATTCGATGAATTCGAGAAGAATCTCGGTATTTCCACGAACATTTTGGCGAGGCGATTGAAACATCTCACAGCCGAAGGGTTGTTTGAAAGGCAACGATACAATGATCATCCGCCTCGATTTGAATACGTCCTTACCGACAAGGGGCGAGATTTCTATCCGGTAGCAATCGCCCTGTTCGCATGGGGAAACCGGAATCTTGCGCCCAATGAAATAGCCATGCGCCTTGGCGACAGGGAAACCGGTAGGGAACGAAACGCCATCATAGTCGATGCGGATACTGGAGAAAAAATCACTCCTGAAAACACGGTTCTTCTAGCAGGCCCAGCGGCGACGGAAGAAACGATGCGCGTCATAAACCGTGTGAAGCGGGTAAACTCAGAAAAAGCGGAATAATCAAATGCGTCGAATTGTTATAACCGGCATGGGTCTGGTGGGCCCTCTTGGTTCCGGGACCGAAACAAGCTGGAAAAGGCTCTTGGAAGGAAAATCAGGAATTAGGAGTTTGCCCGATGAAATCTCCAGCGACCTGCCGGTGAAAATCGGAGGACTCGTTCCCAGCCTGATTGAAGATTCCGAAGCCGGTTTCGATCCCGATGTGATCGTTGACACAAAGGATCAACGAAAAATGGATCGCTTCATTCTGTTCGCACTAGCGGCCGCGATGGAGGCTCTTGAAACGGCGGGATGGCATCCTACGTGCGACTACGAACGTGAGCGCACGGCGACAATTATTGCCTCTGGTATAGGCGGATTTCCTGCAATTGCTTCAGCAGTTCGTATAACGGATACACGGGGAGCACGGAGGCTATCACCCTTTACCGTGCCATCGTTTCTGGCCAATCTCGCGGCAGGACATGTTACCATCAGGCATGGATTTACAGGTCCTATTGGCACGCCTGTAACCGCCTGCGCTGCCAGCGTTCAAGCCATCGGCGACGCCGCGCGGCTGATACGCTCTAACGAGGCCGACATCGCTCTGTGCGGCGGGGCAGAAGCATGCATTGATAAGGTTAGTCTTGGGGCATTTGCTGCCGCGCGAGCACTATCCACCGGCTACAATACTACCCCGGAACTGGCGTCGAGGCCGTTCGACACCGGGCGCGATGGTTTCGTAATGTCTGAAGGGGCGGGTCTGATCGTCATAGAGGAATTAGAACATGCCCTCGCTCGGGGTGCCAAGCCCATAGCGGAATTGGTGGGATACGGCACAAGCGCCGATGCACATCATATGACTGCCGGTCCAGATGACGGCCGAGGCGCGGCCCGTGCGATGGGAATTGCACTCCACAGTGCTGGGTTGAAACCAATCGATATTCAACATTTGAACGCACATTCCACCTCCACCCCCGTAGGAGATCGAGGAGAAATTGCCGCGATACAATCCGTGTTCGGCAATCATGATGTGGTCGTAAGCGCCACGAAATCGGCTACGGGGCACCTACTTGGTGCCGCAGGCGGTATTGAGGCAATCTTCACGGTGCTCGCTTTGCGCGATCAAATTGCTCCCCCAACGAGAAATTTAGAAACCCCCGATCCTGTTGCCGCTGGTATCGACCTCGTTCGCCAATCTGCGCGGCCCATTCTCATGGAACATGCCATTTCCAACGGATTCGGCTTTGGCGGTGTTAATGCAAGTGTCGCTTTCCGGCGATGGCAGTAACAGTCCCGGACTGTGCTTCCGCAAACACTTCGGTTCGCTACGCAACGATGGTCAGATAACGCTTTTGAGAGGAAGGTCGAATAGAGCATTGATCCTATAGCGCCGGTCCTATCTGCCCGCGCAGACCTCGCTGCTGAGCTGGCGGTTGATGACCGGCCGCCACGGGACAAGGGTGCATTTATGGCTCTTTTCAACCACAGCGAACTGGCTGCTGGATAATTGTACGGTGCCGGTGGACTTGTCGCTCACGCCTTCGCTATCCGTGGTAGTATCGAACGGTAGTCCGTGCAGACCTTCCGGCCCATGTCGTTGGCGAGGCTGAGCAGGTTGCGAAGCGCCGCGCTGCGATTGGACGGCGACCAGACAGCCGAGAAGGCGACCGGCTCCGGCTCGTCGGTGAAGGGCAAAAAGACAATGCCGTTTGTCGGCAACAGCGCCGTGGCCGCGCCGACGATGGTGATGCCAAAGCCCTGTCCGACCAAAGACAAAAGGGTGCCACGCCCCACGTCGAAGCGCAGGATCGACGGCGCAGGCCAGCGCTCGGCATGGCGTAGCACGATATGGCTATGAACCTGCGGTCCAGTGCCGCCATGCCTGACAAGGAACGTCTCGCCTGCCAAATCGGGCCATGTGACGGCTGACCGCTTGGCGAGCGGATGCCGTTCCGGTAGCACCGCCAAGAGCGGTTCGGTCCATGTGCGACGGGAATGGCAGTCGGGTGGTTGGGGCGTGCCCGCGACGAACGCCACGTCCAACCTGCCGGCGCGAAGCTGCACCACCGCTTCACGGGCCGGGCCTTCGGCGATCTCGACTTCAACATCGGGGTAATCCTTGCGGTATTGGCCGATCAGCTTTGCGAGGAAGCTATGCGGAATCAGGGCATGGATACCGATACGAAGCCGGCCGCTTTCTCCGGCTGCCGCCATGCCGGCGGTTTTCACCGCATGGTCGAGTTGGTCAATACCTACGGCTATCCGCTCGACGAAATGGCGTCCGGCCTCGGTCAGCCGAACGCCGCGCGCATGACGCTCGAACAAGAGGATGCCGAGGTCTTCTTCCAGTGCCTTCACGCGGGCGCTGACGCTGGACTGTGCAACGCCGAGCGCGTTGGCGGCGTGACGGAAGTTGAGATATTCGGCGACAGCGAGAGTGTGAACTAAGGTCATCATTGGCACTCGCCCCGAAAGGAGATGATTGCTCAACAGATTTAATCCGTCATTTCTCCTAAGTCTACGCATGCCAAATCGCCATGACTAAATCACAATGAAGTTGCGAATGGTCTGCGTAGTATTGGCAGACATATTAAATAGAGGATCGCGCCGACAATCCAAACCCAACCGTTCCATGCCCCGGCGGTGGCAGAATAGAGTGCTGTGAAGCCAAGCGGTCCTGCGATAGAGCTTAGATTGGTGAGGCTCGTTAGCGTTCCTTGCAAAGCCCCTTGCTTGTTACTGCTGACATTGTTTGAGAGCATTGCCTGCAAGGCCGGCATGCCAACACCCCCGGCGGCAAGCAGCAACAGAATCGGGAACACCATCCATCCCTGCGTGGCAAAAGCCAGAAGAACGAAGCCAGTCGCATCCGCAGCCATGCCAAACAGCAGCGTGCGCCGCTCTCCAAGCCGGCTTGAAAGCGGGCCGGTAACAAACGCTTGGAAGATCGCATGTGTTGCCCCAAACGCCGCGAGCGACAAACCAACGGTCGCGGTGTTCCACTGAAAACGGTCCTCGCCATATATGACCCATAGGGCTGCAGGCACTTGGCCGATCAGTTGAATAATGAAGAAAACTGCGAAAAGCGCACCTAGCCCGCGCAATGCATCATCCAGCCGTAACAGAACGAATGGTTTGATGCGAACCGGCTTTCCGGTCCCGCCATGGCTGTGATGAGTCTCCTTGAGGAAAATGCAGGCAAGCAGGAACGCGAACCCGTTGAGAAGGGCGGCGGCGATAAACGGGGCATGAGCAGAGATACCACCGAGCATGCCACCAAGTGCTGGCCCGGCAATCATGCCCGCCCCATAACAGGCCCCCATGTAGCCGAACCAGCGTGCGCGAGAACCTTCCCCCGTCGAATCGGCAATGGTTGAGGCTGCTACAGCTCCGGTTGCGCCCGTGACGCCGGACACGAGTCGGCCGATATAGAGCACCCATAAGACCGGCGCTGATGCCATAATCGTGTAATCGACTGCGGCTCCTGCAAGAGAAGCCAGAAGTACCGGACGCCGACCGTAAGAATCCGAAAGCTGTCCAAGCATGGGCGCGAAGACGACCTGCATCAATGCATAGAGCGACAGCAAGGCACCATAGTGTCCAGCGACCTGCTCTGCTGGCACAAGCTCACGCAGAAGCGTCGGAAGGACGGGCATGATGAGGCCGAGACCCATGGCGTCAAGACCCACGATCAGCAGGGCAATGATGGCAGAGCTGCGCACCTGAAACTCCAGCGCCGCTCAATGGAGCGACTTTATCAACGATAAGGAGATGGACATAGAACTTATCGGTGATAAATTGTCAAGCACTGGCGAAGGAACGTGAATGACCAAACTGGACAAGGGCACCGTGATCGCGGCGGCGCTAGAGCTGTTGAACGAGGTTGGCATGGACAGCCTGACGACGCGGAAGCTCGCTGAACGCCTCAAGGTTCAGCAGCCTGCGCTTTACTGGCATTTCCAGAACAAGCGAGCGCTGCTTGATGCGCTCGCCGAGGCGATGCTGGCGGAACGCCATACCCGCTCGCTACCCGAAGAGAATGAGGACTGGCGGGTGTTCCTGAAAGAGAATGCCCTGAGCTTCAGAACGGCGTTGCTCTCTTATCGCGACGGCGCGCGTATCCATGCCGGCACTCGACCGACAGAACCGAATTTTGGCACCGCCGAGACGCAAATACGCTTTCTCTGCGCGGAGGGCTTTTGTCCGAAGCGCGCCGTTTGGGCGCTCCGGGCGGTCAGTCACTATGTGGTCGGTTCCGTTCTCGAGCAGCAGGCATCTGATGCCGATGAGAGAGTTCCGGACAGGCCAGATGTGTCCGAGCAAGCACCGTCGTCCTTCCTGCACGATCTGTTTCACGAGTTGGAAACAGACGGCATGGATGCTGCGTTCAACTTCGGACTCGACAGCCTCATCGCTGGTTTCGAGCGGCTGCGTTCATCTACAACAGATTAGAGGCTTATGCCCCTTTGCCGCCCCAACTGCCACGACACCGATCCGCTTTGCACGATGCCCATGACCTCACGGCCGAGCTGGCGGTCGATGACCGGCCGCCACGGGACAAGGGAAATGAGCGGTATCTTGCCAGACAGGATACCGCCATTCACGAGGTTTCGAAGATTATTGCGCCGCATCAAAGCGGGCTTGCTTCCAGTCGTCGGCTAGACGACTGGCGACTTCTCGGTGGCAGCATCACGGGATCGAAGGAGCGCCAGCCCCAACGACACCAGCACTGCCATTGCCGTGGCGTAACAAATCACGGGCCACGCTGTATCGCCGTTTAACAGCGTCACCGCCAATGTCCCGACGATACTGACTATCAGGCTTTGGATGCAGAAGTAGAACGCAACCGCTGATCCAGCGATGTCGTCGAACTGCGCAAGTGCGCCGTTGGCGGTAACGGACACCGTGAAGACAATGCCGACCGCGACAACCCACATCGGCAGGATGAAGCTGAAAAATGACGGCGATCCGAAAAGTTGGCCGATCCCCAACAGGATCGCGCCGGAAACGAGCAACGCCATCCCGCGCGCTACGCATCCCGCGATACCCCATTTGGCAACGAAGGACTTTGCGAAGCGGGTTGTCGTGACCATGACCAGCGCGACAGTCGCGAAGGCCAAGCTAAATCCGATCTCGGAATAGCCGGCTTGGCCTATGAGAACACGGGGGGCTGTCGAGAAGAAAACGAAGAATGTGCCCATGCCGGCACTAAATCCGACCGTGTAAACCCAAAAGGCCGGACTCGCGAAGATCGGCAAAACAGATCGTTGCGTTCTGGCCTGATCCAACGGTCGGGTTTCATGCCACCTGAAACTGGCGTTTAAGAGTGCGAGCGAAGCCAGTGCAGCCAGTGTGATGAAGATCGCCTGCCATCCCCAAAACTCGCCGATCAGCGCACCGGCTATAGGGCCGAGCGCAGGCACGAACGCCAGCATCGAACTGAAAAGGCCGTAGATGACGGCACCTTCGGGACGATTGGCATATACGTCGCGCACGGTCGCGAAGGTGGCCACCAGCATGGCCGATGCTCCAACAGCCTGAACCAGACGAAACGCAACAAAGGCTAATGCAGTTGAAGAACAAGCCGCTCCCAGAGACGCAGCAACGAAAGCCGTTGCGCCTACAAGCAGGATCGGCCGTCGCCCGACGCGATCGGAGAGTGGCCCAAAGATCACTTGGCCCACACCGAGCATCACCATGTAGAGGCTCAACGTGAGTTGGATTATGGATGGAGTCGTGTTCAGGACGCCCGGCATCGCCGGAACGACTGGAAGATAAATATCCATCGCCAGCGAGGCGAGGATGTCGAAGGGAGCCATAAGCAGCAAGGCTGCCGGCAGCGTATAGGCCCACGCGGGGCGTGTGGTGGTCATGACGAATCAACCGCTCGATTAAGGATACCGGGCAGCGTCTGCTCGTCAGCAATCAGATGGGATTGGTCTTACAGAGCGCCGCAACAACAATTCTGATGTTGCGGCTTACTTGTCTGCTGACTTGGAATTTCCCATGCTGATGGCTCCACGATTACGAAATTGAATAGCAGCTCTTATCGAATTAGTTGTTGCGTTGCAATGCGGTATCGTTGGCTCCTATAGCCCCAACCCCCGCTGCCGCCCTAACTGCCACGACACCGAACCGCCCTGCATGATACCCGCGACCTCGCGGCCGAGCTGGCGGTCGATGATCGGCCGCCACGGGACAAGGGTGAACTCGTGGCTCTTTTCCACGATGGCGAACTTGCCGCTCGTTAGCTGGACAGTCCCGGTGAACTTGCCGCTGACACTCTCACCATCCTTGGCGGCGCGGAACGGCAGCGCCTTGCCCTCGGTCATCTCCGCACCGGCGCGCGCAACTTCCCGCTCGCGCAGGGTGGCGAGAAGATTGCGCCGGTAGAAGATTCGGCCGTCCCTGTTGCGCGTGGCGTCGCGCTGTTCGATATGATGCTCGCGGCGCTGGTCCATGGCTTCGCGGACCTGTTGCCCGAAGCCGGTCGGCGCAAGGTCGGCCGTTTCGCCATGGACCAATCGCCGGTCCAGCCATGTCGCGCAGTCCGAACGTATCTGCCTTTGCAGATCAACCGGGGAAAGCACGCGAACGCTGGCCTGCCGGTCGCGGCCGGTATCGTAATCAGCCGCGCGGCTGACCAGATCATCTGGGATGCGCCATTGGTCGGCGTCGATGCGCTCGACGATGCCGGCCCGGCGCAGCGCCTCCAGCCGCCGGACATGGGCATCGATATAGCCCTCATCGTCGCCGCCGGGAACGCGGCCCTCGAATTTCGCCTGCTCCAGATGGCGGCTCGGCCGATAGATGCCGTCCTCGGCGATGGCGGTGATGGTGCGGTCGGACGGCCGGGGTGCCACCTCGGCCGGGCCGATCTGGATGACGCTGCCAATGCGGGCGTCCTCCAGCCGCTCGGGCGTGATGCCGGCGATGTGGTGCGTCCTACCGTCGATCCCGTCCACCACGATTGTCAGGTTCTCGCCCAACTCGTCGGACAGGTGCTTGTCCACGACGCGGCCGACGATAGGCGTCTCGGGCGCTCCGTCATGGATTTGGAAGCTCATGGGATCGCGTTCGCCTGCCTGCGGGCCGAGCGCCTTCTGCATGGTGCGGATAATGTCGCCACGCTCGCCTAGCTCGCGCAGGGCCGGTTCCATGTCCTTGCTCAATTCCCAAACGGCGGGCGCGTGCTCGGTCGCCAGCCCCATCTTCTCCAGCTTGGTAAGGCGGCGCAGGCGCAAGGTGCGCTCGAACTGCCGCCTCGGCTCTGCCAGTTCATGGCGCAGGTCGAGGAAACGGGCATCGGCTTCCTCGACCATGGCGCGGTCGATCCGGGTGAAACGGTCTTGGTCGATCTCGGCGGATAGCTTGCGGGCCTGCTCGATCTCGGTCACGGGGCCGAGTTCGAGACTGGCAAGCTCGCTGGCGCGTTCGCGCAGGCCGGCGGAAAGGTAGTCGCCGTTGATGACTAGATCCCCGCCCATATCGTCGCGGCCGTTGACGACGATATGCACATGGGGATGGCCGGTGTTGTAGTGATTGACGGCAACCCAATCGAGTTTGGTGCCAAGGTCAGCTTCCACCTGTTTCATGAAATCGCGGGTGTAGGCCGTGAGGTCCGACAGCTCCGCCCCCTCCTCGGGCGAGACGATGAATCTGAATTGGTGGCGGTCGTCCTTGCCGCGATCAAGGAAGGCGTCGCCATCGGCGCGGTCCTCGGTCGCCGAATAGAGCCGGCCCCGCTCGCCGTCGCGTGAGGTTCCGTCACGCTGGACATAGCGCAGATGTGCACGGGCACGGCCGCCCTTCAATGCGGCCCTGACGCTGCGCTGCTTGACGATGACGCGGCGGCTGCCCGGCTGGCGATGATGCCAGTTGCCCGAGATATTGCGGGCACGCACGAAGCTCGCGCCCCGGCCGCGCTTCACGCCCTTGCCGCTGGCGACCACGGCACGGGACCGGCCCGACGATGACGGGCGGGCGGATGACGGCATGGAAGGGTCGCGGGAGGCTGCCGCCTGATGCTGCCGGGTGATCTTCCTGACCTGCGTGAAAAAGCTCTTGGTCTTGCCAGCCTTCGGCGTGTCGGATCGGATGCGGCCGGGCTTCGGTCGGAAGCGGTTTTCGTCGTCGGCGCTCAAGGGCGCGACTCCAGCCCAAACCGCCGGAAAACCGCCGATCTGCGCCTATGGTGCCGCTTGAAACCCTGCAAAGCCAAGGCTTTGCGCAAAATCGCGGCACGCGGCCCCTCAAAACCATGGTGCCGGAACCGGCCACCTAACCAGTGTGCAGACAACAACAATTTCCAGAAGCGGCCCGACATGGTGCCGTCTTCTTTAATCTTGCCCTCCGCCCTTTCTGTCTTTTCTGCCCCTCCTGCCGGGAATCCTGCCGGGCGCAAACCTGCCCGACCAGATGCCGAAACCAGCGCCGCCGAGCGCGGGAACGCCGCCCTCATGGGGTTCTCCCATCGCTGGCGCTCGCCACGAAAATGCTGCCGTCCTGCGGCTCCGCACGGGCGCGGCCGTCGCCTGTTTGCACCTCGGACGGCGGCGCGGCGGCAGCTCGCGTGTCGTCCGGGCGCATGACGAATAGCGGTGCCTCGCGCCAGTCGGGCGGCGGTGCCGGTGGTTGCAACGGCGCATCCGATGGAGCCGCGCCGCCAAGGATCGGGGCGAGCGCGGCGACATAGGCGCGTGTCTCGGCGGGAAGCGGGCGGCCCGTCGTGCGGTGCTCGTCATAGCGGCCGGGGCCGGCGTTATAGGCCGCAAGCATCGCGCCGACATTGCCGTAGCGGTCAAACATCTCGCGCAGATAGGCCGTGCCTGCGAGGATGTTGTCGCGCGGGTCGTAGGGATCGCGGCCGAGGCCATGGCGGACGCGCAGGCCCGCCCATGTGTCGGGCATCACCTGCATCAATCCCATCGCTCCGGCCGACGATATGGCGCGCACATCGCCCGCGCTTTCGGCGCGCAGCACGGCACGAATCCAGTGCTCGGGGATGCCGAACCGCTGCGACGCCTCGACGATGTGCGCCGCATACGGATGGGCAACGGCCGGGCGCTCGACCGATGCGGATTGCGCGACGGCGACGCCCGGTCCTATGCAGACGGAAAGCGCCCCCGCCAGCAGCAGGACGACATAATGCCATGCCGGCCTGTCTCCGCTTCGCCGCCAGCCTGCCAGCGTGCTCGCTGCGGTCAAGGGCAAGGCGCAAGCGCCGGCCGGGGGCCGCCCCTGACCTTCGCTGCGCGCGCCGGCCGTCTGGTCGCCGAGCGGGACGAAGGGATGAGACGGCTTTTCCGCGAACAAAGGGATGCCGATCTTTGACCGGATTGCGGGCCGAACGCGCGCGGCTGTCATTCCTCATCCTCGATCTTCCGGGCGTGCTTCCAACGCAGGGTCCAGACCGAAGGATCGTCGTTGGACTGGAACAGTTTGGCGCGGATCGGGGACGGGAAGATTGGCCCCTCCAATCGCATCGACACGAACTCGCCAGCGTTCTCGCTGGAGTCTTTCCATGCGGGGCCGGCGTCCGGGCCGTCCTCGCTGCCGAGGCGCACGCGATAGTCGGGTGCGTTCTTCACGTCGCTCGGCTTGGCCGGGACGATGAATAGCTGTTCTCTGAGGCCGAACGAATGAAGCTCCCCCGCATAGCCGGCTTCGGTGCGGGTGAAGGTGCCTATCTCTGCCATGGGAAATCTCCTGCCGGTCGCTTCGAGCGACAGTTCGACAAAGTTGCGTTCGAAGCTGCGGGTCTAGCCCTGCTTGCCGTCAGGATGACGGGTCAGCAGCCGTTGCCCATGAGACGGTTGTTTTGGCCCGGTTCAAATAAGAGGTTCAAGTGTACCAACTGCCGCATGTTTTCATGCCGAGGCTAGTGAATGGATTCGTCCGTCTTGCCTGAACACCTCACCACAGCGGGTTCGTTACAGAAGGTTGAGGGATCGTGTGACATGGCTTCGCGTCTTCAGCTACAAGCTCAACGAGCTTTTCGAGTGCCTCCAGCCGGACGATTTTTTCTTCGACCGCAGCGAGCTGCTCTCTTGCAATGCGGAGGGCGTCGGACGGATGGGAGTACGATGCATCAGCCAGGCACAGCAGGTCGCGGATGGCGTCGATACTGAATCCGAGTTCGCGGGCGCGACGAATGAACAGCAGACGTTGGACTGCCGCAGGTTCGTAGCGCCTCTGATTTCCTGTGTTTCGCAAACCCTTGGGCAGAAGCCCGATCTGTTCGTAATAGCGGATAGTCGCTATCTTGACGCCTGTTTTCTGCGAGAGTTCTCCGATGCCGATATCCAAGATTGACGTCCTTCTGGAATTCAAGCCGGGGACCGGCCTGTTCGCGTCGGTTACGAAAACGACATAAATTGCCGGTCGGACATATGGGCTGGGGCGCGGTCGTGACACAGGCCGGTCGTGCGAAGCCGCCAGTCAGGTATGACTGGCGACCGGGTCCATACGGAACGTCAGTGGCTTTCGGCAGCCACGAGGGGACGTGACGGCATCCCATTGTCGCGCCCGTCGTCGGCAGGCTTCGCCCCCTTGAAGAGCAGAAGCCGCATGGCGTTCAGCGTGACGATCACGGTGGCGCCGGTATCGGCAAGCACGGCGATCCACAGCCCGGTGATGCCGAGAATGCTGGTCACGAGGAAGACAGCCTTGAGTCCCAGAGCGAAAATGACGTTCTGGTGGATGTTGGCCATGGTGGCGCGCGACAATGCCACGAGGTGGGCGACATCTGTCACGTTGCTCTTGAGCAAAGCCGCATCGGCCGTCTCGATTGCTACATCCGTGCCGCCGCCCATGGCGATCCCGACGTCCGCAGTCGCAAGCGCCGGGGCGTCGTTGATGCCGTCGCCGACCATGGCGACCTTGGACTGCCGTTTCATCTGGTTGACGAGATCGAGCTTGTCCTGGGGCAGCAGTTCGGCGTTCCATTCGATGCCGAGACCCTTGGCAATAGCCTGCGCGGTACGCTTGTTATCCCCGGTCAGCATGACGGAGCGCACGCCCATGGCGTTGAGTTGGGCGACACCTTCGCGCGCATCGCGACGAGGCTCGTCACGCAGGGCAATGAGACCGAGAAGTTCCTTCTCCTGCTCATCGAACAGGACCGCGACGGTGTTGCCGCCATCCTCAAGTCTTTCGATGGCCTTGCGATCCGAGGCACCGATGGTCGCTACTTGAGCGGCATGCAAAGGAGAGCTGACCGCAAGGCGCCGGTCGTCGACGGTCGCATGGACTGCCTTGCCAGGAGTGGCCGAGGCGTCTGTGACTGCCGGAATGGTGATATCGGCAGCTTCGGCTCGGGCGATAATTGCCTTCGCAAGGGGATGATTCGAGCCGCTTTCGATCGCGGAGGCAAGTCCAAGGACCTCGTTCTGACTGCGGTTCCCGAGCGGCAAGACTTCCGTGACCCGTGGTTTGCCTTCCGTCAGGGTGCCGGTCTTGTCGAAGGCGATGGCGCGCACCTTGCCGATGGTTTCGAGCGCGTTGCCGCCCTTGATCAGCAAGCCGCGACGCGTCCCGACGGCCAGACCGGATGCGACGGCGGCCGGGGTGGAAAGGACCAGCGCACAGGGGCAGGCGATGAGGAGTAGTGCGAGGCCGCGATAGAGCCATTCATCCCAGCCACCATTCATCGCCAACGGGGGAACGACGACGATCAGGGCGGCAATCAGCATTACCGCTGGCGTGTAGTAGCGGCTGAAATTCTCGATGAAGCGAGCGGTCGGGGCCTTGGAGCCCTGGGCCTGTTCAACGAGCTGGATGATGCGCGAAATGGTGTTGTCGGCTGCCGTCTTCTCGACACGCACATGCAGAACGCCGTCGACGTTGATCGAGCCGGCGAACACGCTGTCGCCGTTCGCCTTGGAGCGCGGAACCGATTCGCCCGTAACCGGAGATTCGTCTAGGCTGGAAGTCCCATGGACGATCTGCCCATCGGCCGGCACGCGGTCACCCGGCCGAACCAGAACGAGATTATCGACGCGCAGGGATGCGGCAGAAACGGTACGCTGGCCACCACCGGGATCAAGAATGACGGCCGTCTTCGGCACGAGCGAGGCCAGTGCCTTGATGCCGGCACGGGCACGGCCCGCTGCAACGCTTTCGAGAAGCTGTCCGACGGAGAAGAGGAATACGACCAGCGCAGCCTCTTCGGACTCGCCAATGAAGAGCGCGCCAAGTGCCGCAACCGACATCAGCGTTTCGATCGAGAATGGAGAGCCTGACATTGCGAGCGCGAACGCTTGTCGTGCGAACGGAATGACGCCGATTACCACGGCAGCGGCGAATATCCAGATGCCGTAATCGGGAAAGAAGTGCGCAATGCCGTAGGCCGAGCCCAGCAGCAGACCAAGGCCAAGCACATGCTTGCCCTTGCGGGTTTGCCACCAACGCTGGTCCTTGCCGACCGGAGCGGCGGCCTCGACGGCTGTATCCGCGACCTCATCGAGCCGGCGTGCGTTCGATACGCCGAACCCTAGGCTCCTGATCGCCTTTTCGATGTCGGGACCCCTGGTGGTCGCGCCCGGTGCGAGACTGAGCTCAAGGATTTCTGCGGTGAAGTTGACCCGGACGTCAGAAACGTCGGGCATGCGCGACAAGGCGGTCTCGATCTTTGCGACGCAGCTTGCGCAATCCATACCCTCCACCCGCATCGACAGGTTGGGCGGAGCGGATGGCGCGGTGCGGTGCGTCGGAGCATGTGCTGCGTGGTCGTGGCCGCTGCAATTCCCATGATCGTGCTGGTGATCGTGGCCGCTGGCGACGCCATGGTCATGGGCCCCGTCGCAGCCACTATGATCGTCGCCCTTGTGGGCATGGCTGTCCGGGCGATGGGCAGGTGCGGCCGGCACGGCGGATTCAGGCAGTTGCGTGACGTCGAACCCAAGCGACCTGATCTTCCTGGCGATATCCTTCGCCGTCGTCTTGCCGGCAGGATCGCGGGACAGCACCAGGGTTTCCGTGGTGAAGTTGACGGCCACGTCCGAGATTCCTCCCAGGCGGCCGAGCGCGGTTTCGATCTTGCCCACGCAACTCGCGCAATCCATGCCGCCGACATGGAAGCCGAGCCGTTCGTCGGCTCTCGTGGTCGAAAGTCCTGCTGTCATCCTGAACTCCTTTCTTGCCGGCAGCGGGCGTTCATTCGCCTTCGGGAATCTGCCTAGTTTGGCTCAGAACAATAACTCAATTGAACAACTATTCAAGTATCAGTCGAAAAAGAATCCTCATTGTGCCTCATGGAGGTTCGCATCCTGGATTGTGACCTGCCAGAGAAGCTTGCAGGGCAAGACACCGGGCGTGGGGATGCGCGGGGCCGGCCTATTCGTCCGCGTGATCTTCTGCGATGTGGATCGCCATGTCCTGCAGGACATGGCTGACGTGATGGTCGGCAATTTCATAGAAGATCTGCTTGGCATGCCGCTCGCCCTTGACGAGCCGCGCGCCGCGCAGCAGGCGCAGGTGGTGGCTGACAAGGGAAAGGGATAAGTCCAGCTTTTCGGCGATGTCGCCGACGGATATCGGGCCTGGCATACAGCTCAGAATAATCTTCAACCGCGACGGATCCCCCAGCAGGCGAAAGGTTTCCGCAAGGATCGTGACCTCGTTCGGTGAGAGCGAGGAAGGGTCCAGGTGGCTGTGGGCTTTGGCCTCGACGGGCTTTGCGACCTTAGCCTGTTCCTCAGCCTTTGGTTTCGGCTTACGAGCAGTCATTTGCATAATTCACCTGTGCTGGGGACGCAGCCCGCCCGCGTCGGCGGCGAGGCACTGTCCATATTGATTTGTCGGATCCAATCTACCGGAAGAGCGCGCAATCGCAATGCGGAACACCGCCGCTGTCGATTGGCGGCGCTGTCTGATCAGTGGCGTCTAGTGACCAGCCGGCCCGCCGATCGAGGGCAAGGTGGAATTGCTCCAACATTCACGCTTTGCCCTTACGGAGGAAGAAAAGGCCGACAACCTGATCCTGGCGTGCCGTGCGCAGCCGCAGACAATGCGACAGTCGCCTGACTGGGCAGCGACGACGATGTCGTTGCATCCGTCCGCCAACTGGATGCGACCGTAACCCGCCTCGATGATCTGACCCACGATATCAAGCTGCTCCAGATCACGCCTGCGGACGGTGCGCCCTTGGAGTTCGCTGCGGGGCAGTATGCGCAGCTAAGCTTCGATGAAGTGCCCACGCGCAGTTACTCCATGGCCAACCGGCAAGGGAATGGCAACCTTGAATTCTATATTCGCCGTGTTCCAGGAGAAGCGACGTCGGAGCATGTGCATTGTACACTCAAGGCTGGCGACGAGGTGGAGATCGAGTCCCCGCTGGGTTCCTCCTATCTGCGCCAGCATCACACCGGCCCGGTCCTGTGTATCGCTGATGGCTCCGGGCTAGCGCCGATCAAGTTGATCGTGGATACCGCGCTCGCCCACGGTATGAAGCAACCAATTCATCTCTACTTCGGAGTCCGCAGCGAACGGGATCTCTATCTTGTCGAGCATTTCCAGACGCTGGCCGAACGCCACGCCGATCTTTCCTTCGCGGCCGTGCTTTCCGAGGCACGGTCGACCGATATCGGCGCGACTTCGTGACCGAGGCGGTGGTCGAGGACCTTGCTGACCTCGACGGGTGGAAAGCCTATGTCGCTGGTCCGCCCCGTATGGTGGATGCCGCTACGAAGATGGCAGTCGCGCGGAGGCTGCGCAGCGAGGACGTGCATCCCGACGTATTCTTTACGCCTGAGGTGCTTCCCGCTTCGGTGACCGCGGAGTAACGCGTCGGTTTCTATGATTATTTCATCAACGAAGAAAGCCAGCCGCCAACGGTCGCGGCTGGCTTGATTTCAGCGTCTGTTTCGAACCTTGCTGGTCTTTGCGAACAGCCGCCGGCCGATAGCGCCGAGGCGCGGGATGTCGGTTGCTGAGCTCAGAAGCTCGAAGCTACTTTCCGCGCTCGGCAAGCCATTGTCTCATCATGGCGATCTCACCTTCCTGAGCGGCCATTACCTCTTCGGCGAGCCTGCGCACTTCGGGATCGGAACCATGTTCGAGGACGACGCGAGCCATGTCGATGGCGCCCTGATGGTGGGGGATCATGCCGCGCATGAAATCCACATCTGCATCGCCTGTGAACTCAATGCCCATATCGGCGTGCATCTTGTCGTTGGCCTCGGTGTAGGCGCGGATGATGGGATTGTCGGAGGGGGTGCTCGTGCCGTGCCCGGCATGCTGACTCTGGGTCATGGCTTCTCTTTGTCCTTGCTCGCCGATCTGCGATTGCGCGTAGGTGAGTCCACCCGCGACAATCACCGCGCCGGCGATAAATATGGGCGTGAGTTTGTTCATGGGTCCGTTGCCCGTCAGTTCACGGTCGCGGGATAGCCGGCCTCTTCGAGAACCTGCTGAAGGGCTGCCAGCGTTGCGGTCGTCTCGACCGTGACCGTGCGGGCATCCGGATTGGTGTCGATCCGGGCGTTCGGATCGACCGACTGGATCGCCTTGGTGACGGATTTGGCGCAGCCACCGCAGGTCATGTTTTCGATTCTGAGTTCCATGAGATTTCTCCTTGGTTGGGTCTCATGCCACTCAAGGTGGGGTTTCCAACGATGGGAAGGTCAAGGGGTCGGAATGATGTTTTTTGCTCTTGACCTTCCCATCGTTGGAAGGAGCATATGTGTGTCCGAACTCGAATTCTGAACCAGAAAGGAGGCGGCCATGAATGCGCCTGTTCGAGCTGCGGACACGACGAACGCGGCCATTTCCCTGCCTATCGAGGGGATGACCTGCGCATCCTGCGTAGGCCGTGTCGAGAGGGCTTTGAAGGCCGTGCCGGGCGTGGCCGNAGGCCGTGTCGAGAGGGCTTTGAAGGCCGTGCCGGGCGTGGCCGGCGCGACCGTGAACCTCGCGACCGAAAAGGCCAGCATCACGATGAGCGGCGCTGTCGATCGCGCGACCCTCGTCAAGGCTGTCGAGGATGTGGGCTATGAGGTTCCGGCAAGTTTCTCCACGCCAGCGGGAACTCCGCTTGAAGTGGCGATCGAAGGCATGACCTGCGCATCCTGCGTGGGGCGTGTCGAAAAGGCGCTCAACGCCGTGCCCGGCGTCACCAATGCCGTCGTGAACCTGGCGACTGAAAAGGCCACGGTTCAGGGCACAGCCGATGCGGCAGCCGTGGTGGCTGCCATCGAGAGCGCAGGCTACGACGCCAAAGTGATCGGCAACGCCAGCGACGATGCACCGGCGGAAGCGGACGAACGTGCCGAGAAGAAAGAGGCGGAACGCCGCGAACTGACCCGTGATTTCACCATCGCAGCGGTGCTGACGGTGCCGGTCTTCATCCTCGAGATGGGATCCCACGTCATACCGAGCGCCCATGAGTTGATCGCGTCGACCATCGGCATGCAGACGAACTGGTATATCCAGTTCGTGCTGACGACGATTGTCCTGTTCGTTCCTGGCATCCGCTTTTATGACAAGGGGCTCCCCGCGCTGTGGCGTCTTGGCCCCGACATGAACTCCCTGGTCGCGGTCGGCACGCTCGCAGCCTACGGCTATTCGCTGGTCGCGACCTTCGCGCCTGGGCTCCTGCCCGCCGGAACGGTGAACGTCTATTATGAAGCAGCCGCGGTCATCGTGACGCTGATTTTGCTCGGTCGGCTGCTGGAGGCTCGTGCCAAGGGCCGGACGTCCGAGGCGATCAAGCGGCTCGTCGGCCTTCAGGCCAAGACCGCGCGGGTGCGCAGGGACGGCAAGGCGCTTGATCTGCCGATCGATTCCGTCATGTCCGGCGACATCATCGAGGTTCGTCCGGGTGAGCGTGTCCCGGTGGACGGCGAGGTTGTCGAAGGCGAAAGCTATGTCGACGAGTCGATGATCACCGGCGAGCCGATTCCGGTCTCCAAGACCAATGGCAGCGAAGTGGTCGGCGGCACCGTCAACCAGAAGGGAGCCTTCGCGTTCCGCGCAACGGCTGTCGGCGGCAACACCGTGTTGTCGCAGATCATCCGCATGGTCGAGGAAGCGCAAGGATCGAAACTGCCGATTCAGGCGCTGGTCGACAAGGTGACGATGTGGTTCGTGCCGGCAGTTTTCGCTGTGGCCGCCGTGACTTTCGCTGCGTGGCTTTACTTCGGCCCATCGCCCGCGCTCACTTTCGCGCTGGTCAATGCCGTTGCAGTCCTGATCATTGCCTGCCCGTGCGCCATGGGTCTTGCGACGCCGACCTCGATCATGGTAGGCACCGGTCGCGGAGCTGAACTGGGCGTTCTGTTCCGTAAGGGCGAGGCGCTGCAACTGCTGAAAGATGCGAAGGTTGTCGCTGTCGACAAGACGGGGACGCTGACCGAAGGCAAGCCGGCCCTGACCGATCTAGAACTGGCGGACGGCTTTGAACGTGCGAACGTTCTGGGACTTGTCGCTGCTGTCGAGGCCAAGTCCGAACACCCGATCGCTCGTGCGATCGTCGATGCAGCCGCCGAGGAAAACATCTCCTTGCCGGCCGTGTCGAATTTCGAGTCGGTGACCGGCTTTGGCGTAAAGGCGATCGTCGATGGGACGCACGTCGAGATCGGTGCTGATCGCTACATGGTCGAGCTTGGCCATGATGTGGCGGCCTTTTCCGGGATTGCCGAGCGTCTTGGCAATCAAGGCAAGTCGCCTCTCTATGCCGCGATCGACGGCACGCTGGCGGCGATCATCGCCGTCGCCGACCCGATCAAGAAGACGACGCCCGCTGCGATCAAGGCCCTGCACGATCTTGGCCTCAAGGTCGCGATGATCACCGGCGACAATGCCCGCATGGCCAAGGCGATCGCGGCGCGTCTGGGGATCGACGAGGTGGTGGCGGAAGTGCTGCCGGACGGCAAGGTCGATGCGATCCGTCGCTTCAAGGCCGAGCACGGCAAGGTGGCGTTCGTCGGCGACGGCATCAACGACGCCCCGGCGCTGGCCGAGGCGGATGTGGGTCTTGCCATCGGCACTGGAACGGATGTTGCCATCGAGGCGGCCGACGTCGTGCTGATGTCCGGCAGCTTGCAGGGGGTGCCCAATGCGATCGCCCTGTCGAAGGTGACGATCGGCAACATCCGGCAGAACCTGTTCTGGGCGTTCGCCTACAACACCGCCCTGATCCCGGTTGCCGCCGGTGCGCTCTATCCAGTCTACGGCATCCTCTTGTCGCCGGTCTTCGCCGCCGGCGCCATGGCTCTGTCGAGTGTCTTCGTGCTCGGCAACGCCCTGCGATTGCGTACCTTCAAGGTGGCGAAATGACAAACCTCGGCAGTCGACCCCATATAGGGGCCGGCTGCCGATCCAGATTCGGGAGAACGTTCATGAACATCGGACAGGCATCGAAGGCATCGGGCGTTTCGGCCAAGATGATCCGCTACTACGAGCAGACCGGCCTTATTCCGGCCGCTGATCGCACGGCTTCGGGCTACCGCGATTATTCGGATACCGACATCCATATGCTGCGCTTCATCCGCCGCGCGCGTGACCTGGGTTTTTCGGTGGCCGAGATCGGCGATCTTCTCAGTCTGTGGCGCGACGAGTCCCGGCAGAGCGTCGAGGTGAAACGTCTTGCGCAAGGGCACATTGAAGATCTGGAAAAGAAGATCAGGGACCTCCAGGATATGGCCCACACACTCACCATGCTGGTCAACGCCTGTCATGGCGATCACCGCCCGCACTGCCCGATCCTGCAGGAACTGGAAAGCGATCCCGACGACGAGGACCTTTCGGTCCGACCTCGGCCCGGCGCAATCGGCCGGTCGTTGCAGTAAGCCTATAGCGGACTTTCGCGGGCCGTATCGGGATGAGCGGGGTTTTCTTCGTCCCCGCCAATGAAATGGCGTCGACGATGCTGTTTGGGGCTTATGTGCAATGTGCTGCCCTGCGGGTGGAGCGGCGACGCTCGATTGATCGCCCTGGGAGCGACGCACCCAATCGCTGCTCGATCACGCGTTGCATGATCGGCGCATCTTCCCTGACGTGGGTGAGCATGTCGAGCAGAACTTCACCTACATGCCTGTCGGCGACTTCATAGAATATTTGCCTCGAGCGTCGAACGTGCGTCACCAGCCGCGCGCCCCGAAGCAAACGCAGATGGTGGCTGACAAGCGACTGCGAAAGCTCGAGGGTCTGGGAGATATCGGTCACGGACTTCGGACCATCCTCGCAGTGCATCAGGATTTTCAGCCTGCTGGGATCACCCAGCAGGCGAAAGGTTTCAGCCAGGAAGTCGAGTTCCCGAGACGATGGGGCCTCTATCATATTCAACATTGGACCTTTTGGGCTGATCGAGTGAGCTATCGGGTCGAGACGATCAATGCGTATGCCCCGCGTGGGAGACGCCCGCCTTGCCAGGCTCGTCCAGGCTGCAATCGGCGTCGCCCTCCCAATCGATACCGATGGTTGGGTGCTCGATATTGAACTTCGTCTTCAGTTCGTGCCCCACCTGCCTGACGACTTCACGAAGATCGACCCCGTCCATCGGCTGCACCTGTAGCGTTGCGAGCACGCGACCGGACGTCAGCGACCAGACATGGATATGGCTGACCTTCTGAAGGCCCCGGACGGTCTTGCGAAGATGGTCGGAGATCTCTGCGCTGCTGGCGTTGTCGGGCGCTCCTTCGAGAAGGATATGGAGCGTGTTCTTGAGCAGCTTCCAGGCGCTGCGCAGGATCAACAGGGAGACGAATACCGACAGGATTGGATCGATCGGCGTCCAGTCGGTGAACCAGATCACGACCGCCGCGACGATGGCGCCGACGGACCCAAGCAGGTCACCCATGACGTGCAGGACAGCACCCTTGACGTTGACATGGTCAGTGTCCCCGCGCGTCAGGTACCAAAGCACAAAGAGGTTCACCAGCATCCCGATGAGAGCCACGACGAACATTGATCCGGCAAGGACAGGATGAGGCTCCTGAAAGCGCTGGATCGCTTCATAGAGAATCCAGCCGACGATGCCGAAGAGCGTGAGTGCATTGACCAGACCCGCGATAACTTCGAAGCGAGCATAGCCGAAGGTGCGCTGGCCATCGGCGGCTCGCCTGCCGAGCCGGAAGGCAACATAGGCAAGACCGAGTGCGATCGCGTCGGTCAGCATATGTCCGGCGTCCGCCAGCAGCGCGAGCGAGCCGGAGATCACGCCTCCAACGGCCTCGACCACCATGAAGGTGAAAATGATGAAGAAGGAGATGAGTATCTTACGCTCATTGTCCTTCGTCACGGTGGGAACATGAGAATGATCGTGGTCATGACCGTCACCATGATGATGGTCGCTGTGAGAGTGTGAAGGGTCAGCCATAGCTTGCTCCGTTTCATATCAGTTATACAATTGAATAGTTGTTCATGTGACGACTTGTCAACCGACTGTCGCAGGAAAAGTTGCGTGTTCGCGCGCGAGGCACGATCCATCTCCGAAAGACGCTTAGATCCCACGAGCAGGGCATCGAGGGGCCAGCGTTGAGGACCTTGTTTTAGGTGTCAGGATTCAACCGAGGTCGGCAATGCACCTTGGACTAGGTTCAGAAATCAGAACGATCCAGCCTTCCTAGCGTCGATCAGCCCGCGTATGGCGCCTTCCATCTCGGCAAGAACTGCGGGATGATCAGAAACTCTTGCTTGACCCCGCCACCGTTGCAAGCCGCAAACTTCCATGGGAACGAAAGTGCGTCCGCTGCCCGCCGTGATGGCATCTAGGGCAGCTTGCGCGGGGACGGGCTGTCATCCACATGCGGGCCAAGTCGACAAATCACCAATTATTGAACAATTGTTTATGTGATCATGTGTTATATCTTTGTGACGAACGGTCACGGAAAGGAAATGTCTGCTTTAACGCGTGAACGGCTCGATCATCGACAAGGGGATATTCGGCTTGCCTATGATCCTAAAGCACAAGCTTGAAACGGGGGCCTCATGAACAATGAACCCGCACCTGTCCACGATGCTATCGAGCTTCGCCACCTCCGCTATTTCATAGCTGCCGCCGAGCATGGCAGCTTCCGCAAGGCTGGAACCTCTCTGGGGTTGTCACAATCGGCAATCAGCCGTTGCATCGCCGATCTTGAAGACAGGATTGGTGCCTCATTGTTTCACCGGCACACATGGGGCGTATCGCAGACCTATGCAGGGCGACGTTTCCTTCATCGCGCGCGCAAGGCTATCAGAATGATTGGCGATGGCGTTCACGACGTTGCTTCTGCCGGCCGATCTGAAGAGGGGAGGCTCCGAATCGGCATTTACTCTTCGCTTGCCTCGGGATTTCTCTCTGAGTTGCTCAGGACCTACGGCAGGCGTTACGAGAACATCAGGATCGTGATGGTCGATGGTAATCCCGCCGAGCATGTCGCGGCGATCCGGCAATTGAAACTTGACGTCGCCTTCATCACGGGAACGCGGGAGTGGGAGGATTGCGAACGCACGCCCCTGTGGTCGGAGCGTGTGTTTGCTGTGTTGCCCGAAAGCCATGCGCTTACTGGCCGGGAAGAGCTGAGATGCAGTGATATAGCCGGTGAAAGCTTCATTGTAACCGAGGCAGCCCCTGGTCAGGAGATTGCCGATCACCTGGTGCGGCGGCTCGCAGATCTTGGTCGGCACCCAGAGATCCAAGTCCAGTATGTCAGCCGTGACAACCTTGTGCCACTCGTTGCGCTCGGGCGAGGTCTGACTTTGGTTAGCGAGGCAATGACCGTTGCACGGTTTCCCGGGGTAGCCTATAGGCCGATCCCCGGCGAGGTTTTGCCCTTTTCGGCGGTATGGTCCGCCCGCAATGATAATCCGGCGTTCCGGCGATTGCTCAGCCTGGCAAAGGCGATGGCACTGCAGAACAGCCGAAACTCGAACAATTGAGGCCTGCGTAGGGGATGCGCGGCGCAGCCATCTGGTCAGTTTCCTTGCTTTATGGAGCCATCCTTGTTTGGGTCGTCTGAAGCGATCGAAGCACGATGATTGTCTCGTCGTGCCTTGGCAAAACCACGATCCGTGGCGATGAACCGCTCCAGCATCGGCACAATAAGCTTGATGGGATCGGTCAGGTGCTGGCCCGTCTCACGGGCCAGCACCTCGGCATAGACGATTAGATCGCGGTGAAGCGGGCCCGGCAGCTCTACCGTGACCTTGACCGGCTTGTCCTCAACGATGGGACCGAGTTTCAGTTTCGACATGGTCAACCTCCTGCGGGCTCGAATACTAAATCGCGGGAGACGATCACCCTGACCGGGAAACCGGGGCGGATGGTCAGCGTCGGCGCGACCTGCAATTGGCGTTGCACAATCTGCTGGCCGGCCTGATTGACGGTATCCTGCGCCCCGTCACGGATGGCGCGGATCAGCCGGTCCTCGTCGCTTGTCGCCAGCTCCGTGCCGACTGCGAGCAGCGTGGACAGCCCTGCGGCCTTCATCAGATCCCACCAATGATAATCGACGCCATCCTCAAGGCCGGCATAGCCGCTGGCGTCCGCGCCCGGCAGGCGCTCCAGAACGATGGAGCGGCCGCCCGGTAGAATGAGGCGGTTCCAGACCAGCAACACGCGGCGCTGGCCGAAGGTCACGCCGTCATCGTATTGGCCGATGATGCGAGTGCCTTGCGGGATCAGCAGCAGCGAGCCGGTCGGGCTGTCATAGACGTTCTCGGTGACTTGCGCCGTGATCTGCCCCGGTAGGTCGGAGCGGATGCCGGTGATGAGCGCGGCCGGGATCACGGCTCCGGCCTGAAGGATATAGGGTGATGGCGGCTGCGTGACGCGATCCGGCGCGACGGTTTGGCGGTCCACCGGCCCGTTCAGGAAGGCGGCATGCCGATTCTGCTCGGCTGCGTCCTGTTGCTGTCCGCCGAGTCCGGCCAGGCCGGGCATGGCTGTTCCCGCTGTCCCGCCGGAACGCGGCCCGGACTGGAAGAACACGTCGCTGAGCCGCGCGGCCTCTTCCTCGGCGCGGCGGCGTTCCTCTTCGGGATCGACGGCGGGCGTCGTGATGGCGGGCGTTGCGACCGGCTGGCCCCGGTTCTGCGCTTCGAGGATCGGACGGCCGAGGTCGCCGGGCAATGCCGGCCCCAGGACGGGACCGCTATAGTCGCGAGGCAGCCCGGCCAGACCGTCCGCCGTGGGGCGGTTCTCGGTCGAGTAAAGTTCTTCGCCGCCCGATCCCATGTCACGAGTCTGGAGCGCATAGATCAGCGCGCCACCGATGCCGAGAAGTGCTGCGGCCCCGACGCCAGCCAGCACCTTGCGGGACAGCCGGGTGACGCGGGGCGGCTCGGCGCGCAGCCGCATGGACGCGGCGGTATCGGATTCACTCATAAGGGCGATCCTCCCGTGGTGGTGCGGGCCGGCTGGGCTGCGGCCTGCGTTTGCTCCATACGAACGATCCTGACCACCTGCTGGCGATCGCCGCTGCCAAGGCGCAGTTCGGCCGCGCCGAACAGACGATCCACGATCAGGACATTTTGATGGACTCGGCTGTTGACGATCTGCGTTTCTCCGTCCGGCCCGATGACGAACAGAGGCGGCATTTCGCCCTGCACGATGCCGCGCGGGAACACTACGAAAACCCGGCGGCCGTCGTCGAAGACGGAAACCGGCCGCCACGGTGGACTGTCGCCCCGCACCTGCAATCCGTAGCGATAGTTTCGGGCCGCCTCGGCCGGAATGATGGGCGCGGCGGGCGTGGTGACGCGGCTCCCTGCCGGCGGCGCGGGATAGGCCCATGAGACGGAGGGCATGTAGAGCGCTTCCCGCGCGCGCAGCTCGATCATGTAGGTGCGCCGGTCGGTGGTGACGACAAGGTTGGTGGAAATGTCCGGGCGCGTCGGCTTCACGAGGATATGGACGCGACGGTTCGTGCCCGATCCACTTTCGGTATCGCCGATGATCCAGGGGGTCGTATCGCCAGCGGCAATCGGTCCCGCGCCGGTTAGGCTTTCGCCCGGCTCCAGCGTGATATTGGTGATCTGCCCCGGCGCGGCATAGACCTGATAGAGCGCGCCTTCCGACCACGGATAAATCTGGATGGCGTTATAGTAGCCTTCGCGGCGCGGCTCGACACGGGCGGCGGCATTGGCGTTCTGCACGCGGCCGTCCGGCGTGCCGGCGGCAGTGCCGCCTCGTGCCACCGTCCAGGCTGGAGGTATATGCAGCGGACGGGGCCTATTGTCGGTCACGGCGACCTGCGCGGTGGGTAGCGGCGGCACGTCGGAATCGTAGCTGAACTGCGGCGTCCTGTTGGTGGCGCAGCCCGCCAACATGGTGGCGGAAAGCAGCAAAGCCGCGAGCGCGGGTTTACGGAAAGCCGAAAACACGACTATACGGAAAGACGTGGCGGTCATTGGCTCATCTCCCGCGACCAGTTGATCGCGTTGACGTAAATTCCAAGAGGGTTGGCGCGCAGACGCTCGGCATCGCGTGGGGTCTGGATCACGATGGTCAGGATGGCGGTCCACCGTTCCGTGGTGGAAAGCTGCCCGTTCTCATAGTGGCGTTCGGTCCAGGCGACGCGGAAGCTGTCCGGAGAAGCCCGGATGACGGATGACACTTCGACGGCAACCTGTTGGCGGCCGACCTTGGTGAAAGGGTCGTTGCTCCGCGCGTAATCGTTCAAGGCGGCCGCGCCGCGATCCGTCGTCCACTCATAGGCACGAAGCCAGTTCTGGCGGACGATGATCGCGTCGGACGGGATCGCGCGCACCTGCTCGATGAAGCGGCCGAGATGGAAGGCGATCTGCGGATCGGTCGGGCGATAGTCGGCAACGGCCGCCGCTACGGTCTGCGCCTGGCCGAGATTATCGACCTGCACCACCCATGGCACCACAGTTCCGCGCGCCGATTGCCAGACAAGGGCAGCGGCAAAACCGACCGAGAGGATCAGGCTACCGAACGCCATATAGCGCCAGTTCTTCGCCTGCACGCGGGCGGAACCAATGCGTTCATCCCAGACCTGCGCGGCCTTCTGGTAGGACGTCTCGGGCTGCGGGGTTTTTCCGTAATGGGTTGTCGGTCGTTTGAAGAGATTCATGTGCGGTCACTTTCGGAAAGGCTGACGGATGAGCCGGGGCCATGGCTGTCGCCGGAACGCACCGCATGGGCTGCGGCCGTGACGCCGTGACCGATGGCTCGGCTGCGGCGCATCTGCTGTGCCCAGGCTGGCGGACCCTCGGTGGTGGGAGGAGTGGGCGGCTCGGGCGACGGGTTTCCGCCGACGGTGCCCATCGAGGAGCTGCCACCTGAGGCTCTGAACCCACCACGGACGCCGTCCGCATAGCTGGATTTCATGGTGTCGGCGAAGCGTGATGCGGTGCGCTTCAGGGGCGAGATGGTCGCCGCAGCGCCGGCACGACCCACGCCGCCCAGGCCGGAAGCGACACCAGCCGCACCGGATGCGCCCATGGAGCCAAGTGTATAGGCCGACGACGCAGCCCCGGCGGCCGCAGCACCACCGCGCCCGAGCGCGGTGCCCCCAGACAGGGCAGCGGCTCCGCCACGCGCGGCGAGCATGGTCGCGCCTCCGGCTGCCACAGCGGCACCACCAACGGCGAGTCCGGTGCCGACGACAGCGCCAGCGCCAAGCTGCGGACCACCGGAGACGAGACCCGTGGCGATGCCCGGGCCGAAGATGCCGAGGCCGAGCAGGGACAGCGCGGCCAGCACGATCGCCATGGCGTCGTCGATGGTGGGGGTCGCTCCGCCGAAGCCCGCGGTGAACTGGCTGAACAGCGTCGAGCCGATGCCGATGATCACGGCGAGAACCAGCACCTTGATGCCGCTGGAAATCACATTGCCCAGCACCCGCTCGGCCATGAAGGCACTCTTTCCCCAAAGCCCGAACGGAATAAGGACAAAGCCGGCGAGCGTGGTCAGCTTGAACTCGATCAGGGTGACGAAGAGCTGGATCGCCAGGATGAAGAAGGCGAGGATGACCAGCGCCCAGGCGAAGAAGAGGCAGAGGATCTGCACCAGATTCTCGAAGACCGCGACCCAGCCCATCAGGTCGGAGATGGATTCCAATAGCGGCCGCCCGGCATCGAGCCCGGTCTGGGCGACGCGGCCGGGGCGCAGGAGATCGGCGACGGAGAAGCCGGTGCCCGAGGCCATCAGGCCCAGCCCGGCGAAGCTCTCGAAGACGATCCGGGCAAGATTGTTCCAGTTCGAGATGATGTAGGCGAATACGCCGACGAAGAGCGTCTTTTTCACCAGCCGGGCCAGCACATCGTCATCGGCACCCCAGGCCCAGAAGAGCGCGGCCAGGGTGACGTCGATCACGATCAGGGTGGTGGCGATGAAGGCGACCTCGCCGCCGAGCAGGCCAAAACCGCTGTCGATGTAGCTGGTGAAGATGCCGAGAAAATTGTCGATGACCCCCGTTCCGCCCATGGCTCATCGCCCTCCAATCGGTGCTGGTGTTGCCGGTGCCGGTGTCCGGCCGAGGAAGCGGTCGCGGGTCTCGGCCCAGATATGCAGGCATTCGGCGTCGTTGGCCGCAGCTTCCCCCAATCGTTGGCAACGGTGCTGCCCCTCGCGTAACGGATCGGTCGGCGGCTGGAGGGAAGGTGCGGAAGGTGCGGGCGCGGTGGAGACGTCCTCGCGGGTCATCTCGATAACGGTCGCCGTGATGGCTACGGCGACGAACACGATGGCCGCGATCCGGGCCAGCACCTTCCCTTCCATGGCCTCCCTCCTTTCCTCAGTTGAACATCTGCGCGTTGCCGGGCTGGTAGCCGGACCCCGGCATCAGGAACCGTTGGCGCTGGATGCGCCCTTGCTCGGCTGCGGTCGCACGCTCCGCCTCGGACAGGGCATCGGCCCGGCCATTGGCCGAAATCACTGCGATCAGGTCGGAGAGCTGCTGCGATTGCAGGGCGAGGAGCTGGTTGCCGGCCTGGGTCGCTTGAAGCGCCCCGGTGGCGCCCTGGCTTTCGCCGACGAGCGTGGCCATCTCCGCGCGGTTGGTGTCGATATTGCCGACGACACCGGCCTGAACGCGCATGGCGTCCTGCAGGCCGCCGACGGTGTTTTCCCAACGCGAACGTGCGTCGGCGACCAGTTGGGCGTCGGTCGACGAGAGCGCAACATTGCCATATTGGCTCTGGAACGCCTGGTCGATCTGGCCGACCTCGAACGCGAGATTCTGCGCCTGACCGAGAAGCTGCTGGGTGCGCTGGACGTTCTGCTGAAGCGCCTGAAGCGAACTGTGGGGCAGGCTCGCGAGATTGCGGGCCTGGTTGATCAGCATCTGCGCCTCGTTCTGGAGGCTGGTGATCTGATTGTTGATCTGTTCCAGCGTGCGCGCCGCCGTCAGCACGTTCTGCGCGTAGTTGGACGGATCATAGACGATGCGCCAGGCATGGGCCGGGCTCGTCAGCATGGGGGTGAGCGTGATGGGAAAGGCCAGCGTCAGCGCGAGCATGGAGGCGCTGGCCATCCGGGACATCCGGGGCATCGTCCGCGTCATGGGGTAATCTCCTCTTCTTCCAGGGTGAACTCGAACTCGTCCTCGGCGAGAATGAGGGGCGACAGGTCTTCGTCGTCGGTCGTCAGATTGCTCAGGTCGGGGATCAGCTCGGCCGCCCATTCGACGCCGCGCGCCCTCAGCCATGCGGCGAGGAATCCGTCGCGGCCATGCTCAGCGACTATCCCGCCGATCAGCGCCTGGTCGGATTTGGCGGATGCGGCGCAGAGGGCGAGGCCGACTTCGCTGAGCCCCAGTTCGAACAGGCGATTGCCCCTGCGGCTTTGGCAATAATAGTCCCGCTTCGGCGTCGCCCGCGCGAGGATCTCGATCTGCCGGTCGTTGAGGCCGAAGCGGCGATAGATCGCGGTGATCTGCGGCTCCACGGCGCGCTCGTTCGGCAGCAGCAACCGGGTCGGGCAGGACTCGATGATCGCCGGCGCGATAGCTGAATTGTCGATGTCGCTGAGCGATTGCGTGGCGAAGATCACGCTGGCGTTCTTTTTCCTCAGCGTCTTCAGCCATTCGCGAAGCTGTTCGGCGAAGGCATCGTCGTCCAGCGCCAGCCAGCCCTCGTCGATGATCAGCAGCGTCGGGCGCCCGTCGAGCCGGTCGCCGATGCGATGGAACAGGTAGGACAGGACGGCTGGGGCCGCGCCGGTCCCGACCAACCCCTCGATCTCGAAGGCCTGCACATCGGCCGCGCCCAGTTGCTCCGCTTCGGCGTCCAGAAGGCGGCCATAAGGGCCACCGACGCAATAGGGCCGCAGCGCCTGCTTCAGATCATTGGATTGCAGCAGCACCGCAAGACCGGTAATGGTCCGCTCCCCGACCGGCGCCGAGGCTAGCGAGGTCAGCGCGGTCCAGATATGTTCCTTCACCTCGGGCGTGATCTCGACGGTCTCGCGCCGCAGGATGCCGACGATCCAGTCGGCGGCCCAGGCGCGTTCCGCCGTCTCGTGGATACGGGCCAGTGGCTGCAGCGAAACCGACGTCTCGGCTGCCTCGGTCAGTTCGCCGCCGAGATCATGCCAGTCGCCACCCATCGCCAGAGCGGCCGCGCGGATCGAGCCGCCGAAATCGAAGGCGAAGACCTGTGAGCGCGGATAGCGCCGGAATTGCAGCGCCATGAGCGCCAGCAGCACCGACTTGCCCGCGCCGGTCGGCCCGACGACCAGCGTATGTCCGACATCGCCGACATGAAGAGAAAACCGGAACGGGGTCGATCCTTCGGTCCTGCCGTAGAGCAGCGGGGGTGCGCCGAAGTGATCGTCCCGTTCCGGCCCCGCCCACACCGCCGAAAGCGGGATCATATGGGCGAGATTCAACGTGCTGATGGGCGGTTGCCGGACATTGGCATAGGCATGGCCGGGCAGGCTGCCGAGCCAGGCATCGACGGCATTTACCGTCTCGACCATGACGCTGAAATCGCGGGACTGGATGATTTTCTCGACCAGGCGCAGCTTCTCGTCGGCAAGGCGTGGGTCGGCATCCCAGACGGTGACGGTCGCGGTGACATAGGCCAGCCCCGCGACATCGGCGCCAAGCTCCTGCAAGGCCATGTCCGCGTCGGCGGCCTTATTGGCAGCGTCGGTATCGACCAAAACGGATGGCTCGTTGGTCATCACCTCCTTGAGGATGGCGGCGATGCTTTTCCGCTTTGCGAACCATTGCCGCCTGATCTTCGTCAGCAGCCGCGTCGCGTCGGTCTTGTCCATCAGGATCGCGCGCGTGGACCATCGATAGGGAAAGGCAAGCCGGTTCATCTCATCGAGCAGGCCCGGGGTGGTGGCGCCCGGAAAGCCCGTGATGGTCAGCACCCGCAAGTGATGATTGCCGAGGCGCGGCTCCAACCCTCCGGTCAGAGGCTGATCGGCCAGCAGCGCATCCAGATAGATCGGCGTCTCCGGCACAGCGACGCGATGACGGTTGGTTGAGATCGTCGAATGCAGGTAGGTCAGGGTCTCGCCGTCATCGAGCCAGCGGCACTCCGGCATAAAGCCGTCGAGCAGCGCCAGCACCCGGTCGGTGCGATCGGCAAATCCGCGAGCCAGTTCCCAAGGATTCACGCCCGAGGTCTCGCGACCCTCGTAGAGCCAGGATTCGGAGCGCGCCGCATCTTCGGCGGGCGGCAGCCAGAGGAAGGTCAGGAAATAGCCTGAGACGAAATGGCTGCCTTCTTCCTCGAAATCGGCCTTGCGTTCGGCGTCGACCAGCGCCGCGGCCGGATCGGGGAAGCGGCTCGCTGGATAGGTTGCGGCCTCCGAGCGCTGCGCCTCGACGAAGATCGCCCATCCGGAGCCGAGCCGGCGAAAAGCGTTGTTCAACCGTCCGGCGACGGCGACCAGTTCGGCCGCGACCGCGGAATCCAGATCGGGACCGCGAAACCGCGCGGTCCTCTGGAAGCTGCCGTCCTTATTCAGGACGATCCCGCCGCCGACCAGTGCCACCCACGGCAGGTAGTCGGCAAGGCGGGAGGCAGTGCGACGATATTCGGCAAGGTTCATCATGGCTCTCGTCCTCACACCGCGAGATGGCCGGGCAAGCGCAGATGGCGGCGCGCAACCTCGACGAAGAACGGATCGCGTTTCGCCGCCCAGACCGCCGCGATATGGCCGACGGCCCAGATCAGGATGCCGGCGAACCAGAGTTGCAGGCCAAGGCCGACCGCCCCGGCCAGCGTGCCGTTTAGGATCGCGACGCTGCGGGGTGCTCCGCCGAGCAGGATCGGCTCGGTCAGGGCACGGTGAACCGGCACGCTGAAGCCCGGCACTGTGTCGAGCGCCTCGAAACTCGCGGCCATCAGACCAGCGCCCCGCCGCCGAAGCTGAAGAAGGACAGGAAGAAGCTCGAGGCGGCGAAGGCGATGGAGATGCCGAAGACGATCTGGATCAGGCGACGGAAACCGCCGCCGGTATCGCCGAAGGCCAGGGTGAGGCCGGTGACGATGATGATGATCACGGCCACGATTTTCGCCACCGGCCCTTCAACGGATTCGAGAATGGATTGAAGGGGCGCCTCCCAGGGCATGGAGGAGCCCGAGGCCCATGCGGGGGCAGTCATCAAGCTCACCCAGGCGAAGGCGGCGGCGGTTGCGACGTGACGGCGGATACGAAAGGCGCGACGGATCATGCGGGGTCTCCAGTGTTGTGAGTGGTGTCGGGTTCTGAAAAGGCGGGGGAAATCCGGTAGTCGCCGTCCGGCCCCAGTCCTTCGACGCGGGCGAGTTCGGCCAGCCGACGCGCGGAGCCGCGACCGGCAAGGACGGCAACGAGGTCGATGGTCTCCGCGATCATGGCGCGCGGGACGGTGACGACGGCTTCCTGTATGAGTTGCTCGAGCCGGCGCAGCGCACCGATCCCGGACCCGGCGTGGATGGTGCCGATGCCGCCGGGATGGCCGGTGCCCCAGGCTTTGAGCAGGTCGAGCGCCTCGGCGCCGCGCACTTCACCGATCGGGATACGATCCGGACGCAAGCGCAGGGACGACCGCACCAGTTCCGAGAGGGTGGCAACGCCGTCTTTGGTTCGCATGGCGACCAGGTTGGGCGCGGCGCATTGCAGCTCGCGGGTGTCCTCGATGATGACGACGCGGTCCTGCGTCTTCGCCACCTCGGCCAGCAGCGCATTGGTCAAGGTCGTCTTGCCGGTCGAGGTGCCGCCCGCAACGAGGATATTGGCGCGGGCGGCAACTGCCGCGCGCAGCGTCGCGGCCTGATCGGCGGACATGATGCCGGCCGCCACATAGTCGTTGAGGCTAAACACTGCGATGGCGGGTTTACGGATCGCGAAGGCGGGCGCAGCGACGACGGGCGGTAACAGGCCCTCGAACCGCTCACCCGTTTCCGGCAATTCAGCCGAGACCCGCGGGCTGCGGGCATGAACTTCGACGCCGACATGATGGGCAACCAGGCGCACGATGCGCTCGCCATCGGCGGCAGACAGCACCTCGCCGGTATCGGCCAATCCGGTGGACAGACGGTCCACCCAGATCCGGCCATCGGGATTGAGCATCACCTCGACGACGGAGGGGTCTTGCAACAGGGTTGAGATGGCAGGCCCGAGCGCCGTCCGGAGCATGCGCGCGCCTCGGTCCACCGTTGCCTGTTTGTGGTTGATGCCTGCCATCTCGTCCCCCGTTCCACCGGGGAGGCAAGTGATGATCCCCGGATGGGGATGACTAAAAGAGGCCCAAAAGGCGTCGATTCAACAAGTTTCGGTCGTCGTAGTATTGTGGGATAAAAATACAGGAGAACGGCGGTAGTTACGCCTCGGCCCGAGTAGTGCAAGTAAACAACCGCGACAGGAAAGTGATTCGATTTAACGGAACGGCCGGGCACCTATGCGGAACGGAGCTGCCCTACCAGAGTGACTAACGCGAACCATCCAGCGCGATGATGTAGGGCTTGTGGATCAAGCCTATGAATCCTCCCAGCATCCGTGGACACCCTCAAGCAGGGCAAGAATTCTGTCTTTGTCAGTGTCACGGTATTTCAACTGGCGCAGCAGATAGCTGTACGCACACGCCGCTAGTTCGCGCCGACCGACCATCAGTTTTTCAGACCACGCCCGGCATGCCCGAATGAACTCCGGCATGGGGCAGCCCACAAGATAGGTATTGAGGTCGTGCCATTGGCGACAAGCATCAGCAGTCGGCCAGTTAGGCCCGCGCGTCGGGTTTTCCTGCAGCACCGCGCTCAATTCCAGCGTCATCGGGTCGTAAGCGGCAGACCCGAAACCGACGTCGCCATAGTCGATGACCAGAACGCGGCCGTCGGGCGACACGAGGATGTTCTCGCCGTGCAGGTCGCCATGCACGCAGCACCAGCGCGTCTGTACCTGGCGGCTCTCAAACTCTGGTGCCCAAGTGAGCCCATAGTCCGCATGAAGCTTGACAGCCCATTCGTCCGAAACCCATTGCACGCGAATCGATGCGATTGTCCGACGTTCCTGATTTCGACCGTTCGACCATCCGGAAAGGGCATCAGCAGTAGCCGCGACAGCCTTCGCAGCTAGCGCGTCCTCCTCGGACATGGCCTTGAACATGGAGGCGTCATGTCCGCTCGCGAGCTGGTAGAAGAGACCAGCCGTGGCCCCCGCGCCGAACTCCAGCAACTTCATCTTCCGGGGCGTGGCCGCGCCATCGAGGAGCACGACATGCTCGTCATATCGGGCATCCTCGTCTTGCATTTTCGGAAGCTCGCCCAACTTGGCAACGACTTCTCGGATAAGCGCACCGGTCTGATCAAACATCTGCAGCCGAAGCGGTCGGGCACCGGATTTCCCCGCTCCAATTGGATGAACGGAACAGGTGAGGGCTTTAAAATGCTTAGCAAAAATACGGACAAGCCGATCTTCGCCTGTCGACAAGTTGAGTCCATTAGCTTGGAGTTCAATGTCGGACAAAGCACGGATCGCGGATACGACCCTGCTGATTTTATCCGGCGCCTGATCGATATCCATCTTCTTCAGGAATTCGACGGTGTCGATCTTGGTACCCTCGCTCCAGATATCCGAGTCATGCTTCTGGGCGAGGAGCGGTGCGATGAAATCTTCGGAAGGCGACCCCGTGAGCACGAGGATTTTCGTCCCCGGCGACACATTCCGCACGTGATGGAACACGTACTTGCCGTGCTCAGGATCGAGATCGGTCGTACCCGCAGCGGTCGGGATCTTCAGGTCTAGGATCGCCAAGTCAAAGAAGCCGCTTTCCAGCGTGGCCACCGCGTCATCGCGATTGGTCACAAACGTCGCGATCGCCGGGCCGTCAGCCTCGGCGATGATCCGCTGAAGCTCCGTGATAAATTCTTCGTCATCCTCGACGACCAGGATGTGCGCCGTCACTTGCGCCACCGTGCGGTGTAGAGGGCGCCGCCATGCTTCGCCGGTTCGAGGGTCAGCGAGCCGATCATCGTCTCCACCGCCTGCCGGGCGATGGCCAAGCCGAAGCCGATGTGATTCTTCTTCGTTGAGTTTCCGATCTCGAAGGCAGTTTCGATTGGACCGTTTATACCGCCCCCGTGATCCACCACCGCTAACCAATAGTCGACGTCGGTGCCACCCCAGCTGATCGTCACATCATGGGGGTTCGGTTGTGCGGATGCCGCCTGCTGGGCTTCGACGGCGTTGCGGATGCCATTCACGACCACCATCCGGACAAGCGAGGGATCGCTCTTGATGATGAATGGGCGAGAGCCGATCGTGGAAATCCATTCACGGACGCCGGGGTCGTAGACATCAAGAAGTTCGTCCACGAGGGCTGACAGATCGAACTCTTGGGGGCGCGGCACGCTGGCAGCATTCTTCAGCAGCTCGATCGCATCAAAGACCCGCGTGACCGACTCCAGATGCCGCTGTGTGCCTGATCCATCCCAACGCTCGCCAAGCTCGCGCTTGGCCGCGAGTCGAACCAGCCCGATGGGCGACGAGATCTCGTGGAGGAGGAATCCGGTGATCCACTCCATCGCCTTGCCGTAGATCTGCTTGCGAACATCCTCGGATACTACATCGGCTTCATCCGTGGATGGCGCAGGCGCCTGCTCATGCGCCAGCCGTCGGATCGTCTCTTGCAGGGCATAGTTGACGTAGGTGACGGTCTCTTCCCGCTGGGCCTTTTGGATGCGGGGGAGATCGGTACCGCACCCAACGTCTCCAAGGGCACGGGCAGCCTGACCGCGCAAGTGCGCAGACGATGCCTTCAGATTGTCCAGCGCCTCTTCCCTGGTCATGCCAAGCCTTGCGATCTATAGAAATTGGCGCGCTGCCGGAAGGCGGCCGCACCGCCTTCCATGACCGAGGTGATCGCGTGAACAACCGGGGCATCAGCCAGTGCGCCATATGCAATGGGGAAGCCACGACGACCGTCGGAACCGAGTTGAATGACAAAGTCGGCTGAGCCGAGGACTGGAATGTTGGCGTTGTGGGTGGAGAAGAGCAGTTGGCCGTTCGCCGGACGCACCAGGATCGACTTGATCAGGGTGTCGGTGATAAAGGCATTGTCGATGTGGTCCTCCGGCTGATCCACGATCAGTAGGCGCTCCATGTGGCGCAACACCAACGGAAGGATCACAGTGCAGCGCTGGCCGGTCGAAAGCTCGGCGATGTCTTTGTAGTCTGGACCGTCCATCAGCGAAAAGGTTACATAGTCGTCGACGGGCACGGTCGCTATGCTACCAAGGTCCGCATCCTTGAGCGCGACGACAACCTTGGCCGCCCGGTCGATGGTCATCGAGCCTCGGGTTGCTATCAGGTCGAAATCGTCATTGTCGACGGCGTCCAGTAGTTCACGCGGGCTGATCCGCGGCGCCAATGCGGACACCAAATCGTTGTAGCGCAGGCCACTGCCACGCAGCGCTTCGGTCAGCGCACTTGCGAACGCCTCAGCCTGGCCGCCGCGCATCACACCAATTCGAATGCGGGGGCCGAGTACGTGGTTGAGGCGTGTTGCAGCCTCCCTCCGAGCCTCAAACCGAGCTGACCGCATGGCCTCCAGCGCGTCCAGCGCCTGATTGCGGCGCGCGATGACAGCTTGAATGCTCGCGATCCGCGATAGCTTGACGGCCATCAGCGATTCCAGATGCGCCTTGCGCTCCCGGAGCAGCTGTCCACGGCGGACAATTTCTCCCGCTCCAGTTTGAAGAGCTTCGATCTCTCGGCGGAGATTACGCGCCTGATCCTCCCAGCCCATTTTCTCTACCGCGACTTGGCTGGCCAGCGCGGCGGTCGCCGACTCGACCACGCTGAGTTCCTGCAGGGCGTAACGGACATGCTCGTGGGCATTCCCGACCCGCTTGCGCAGCTCTCCGAGCGGATCGCCACCGGCATTGGCGGGCCACGCCTCATAGTACATCTCGCCGCTGCTACCGAGCGACGAGCGCCAACGCGCAACCTCGTTGCCAAACCTTTGAATCGCCTCAGCCGCAACGCCCTTCACGGCGATGGTGCTGCTGAGCTCGTTCAGATGGGCGGTCTTTGCGCTTGTGTCGGCCGACAGAGCCGCCAACTGCCGCTCCTGCGGCGCAACCTGATCGATCTGCGCCAAAATGGATGGCATTTCCGCGAGTTGTTGATCTAGCTGCTCGATGTCTGAGCGGATTGTGTTCGCTTCAGCCGTCAGCGAACGGATCGAGGCAATGGCCTCCGTTTCCATTGACAAGGCCGCGCGCTGGTCGCCGATGAAACTATCGAGCAGCCGCAGCCGTCCACCTGACTGGAGGCCGACCGTCTCGATCTCCGTCTGTGACAGCACGATCGGCGCCAAGAATGGGCCCGACGCGCGCGGGGCCGCATCGTTGGCCGACCGCGATACCGTGATCCGCCGCCCATCATCTAGCAGCGTCAACGTGATCTGACCCGATCCCAACACCGAGAGCGCATGCTCGCGGCTACGCTTCGTCGTTTCCGGCGTGTAGCCGTCAACGCCGAGGCAGAAGCGAATCAACTCGATCAGTGTGGTCTTACCGGTGCCGCGCGCGCCGATGACGACGTTGAGGCCGGGCCGCGGCCAAACGTCAAAGCCGTTGAGGAATCCCTCTTCAATCTGAATCCGCTCAATGATCATCTTGCCCCCATCGACCAAGCGCGCTCGCAAGTCGATACTCCCCATTCAGATGGTTCGACGTGCGCTGGTCAGCTCTTACGCGCTGACGTCTAAACCTACCGAGATGGCGTTTCGTCGCAATAGTTAGATGCATCACCCCAATCGTGTTTCCACAAACAATTTTCTTTGTTCCGGCGTCTAACGGATCTCGGAACGGAAGTAGGTATTTTTCGCTTTTGGGGGCGTATCACCTACGGTCCATGGACGAAGCCGCAGTGAGCCAGCGCCTACAATGCGACTGACCACCTTGGGCCGCGACTTCCGCATCAAGGGCAAACTCTCCCGTTGTGCCATTGCCTGCCCGAGTGTCGTTTAAAGGCGCAAATCTCCAGGCCGGTGAGTATGAACTTCTGTCTGCTGATCCGCTCCATCCACATCCTCGGGGATCTCTTGCCGGAGCGTCGGTCCCTGCGCAAGCCGTCGCCCGAGGGCGGTGATGAAACCTTCATACCGCTCGCCAGCCTTGGCCTTGGCGGCCTTGGCTGCGGGCTCCGGCAGCGCGGGCGTGGTCGTCAGCCAGAAACGGATGAACACGGCCAGGCTCTCGACGGCGATACCGACATCGCGCTCCGTCCGTCCTATCCGGCGGTCGAGCTGGTCGAGACGCCGGGCGATGATGGCCTCCCGCCGCTCGGCATCGTCGGGGGACAGGAAGGATGCAATCGCGGCCTCGGCGATCATCGACTGCGACTGGTCGCGGCGCGCTGCGAAATCGGCCAGAGACTTCTCTATATCGGGGTCCAGGTAGATCGTGACCTTTCTCTTTTTCCGGGGATTGGCCATGGCGCTAGAGATCCATACCGTCATGGGGGTCCATCGCGACCTGACGCGCTATTCCCTGGACACGCTGGATCATACGCCTGTTCTGGGCGGCATCCTCATCGGCATCGTCGGTCAGCCCGGCCTCCCACTCGTTGTCGATGGGTTTTTTCTTCTCGACAGGCTTGGCGCGGCTGAGTTCCGGTTGCAGGCGGCGTTCGGATTCTGTCGGATCTTCATCGTCGACGGATGGATCGGGCGTATCCTCCAAACTCTCCGGCCGGACCGGAATGGGCAATGCGGTCCAATCGTCGGGTCGGGTTTCGTCGGGCTGATTCAGTTCCGGCGGTGTCAGCAGGCGCTCACGGAACCGGGCATCCTCGTAGTAGCGCGCCTTCATCGCCCGGATCGGCGGAATGCCCGCGACCATGACGATCTCCTCCGCGGGCGGAAGCTGCATGATTTCGCCCGGCGTCAGCAGTTGCCGGGCGGTTTCGGAGCGCGACACCATGAGGTGGCCAAGCCAAGGCGACAGCCGGTGCCCGGCATAGTTCTTCATCGCCTTCATCTCGGTCGCGGTGCCCAGAGCATCCGAGACGCGCTTGGCGGTGCGTTCGTCATTGGTGGCGAAGCTGACCCTGACGTGGCAGTTGTCGAGGATCGAGTTGTTCGGCCCGTAGGCTTTTTCGATCTGGTTGAGCGACTGCGCGATCAGGAACGATTTCAGCCCATACCCGGCCATGAAGGCCAACGCCGTCTCAAAAAAATCGAGTCTGCCCAGCGCAGGAAACTCATCGAGCATCAGGAGCAGCCGGTGCCGCCCCGCGTTCGCCTGCAAGTCTTCCGTGAGACGTCGGCCGATCTGGTTCAGCATCAATCGGATCAGCGGCTTCGTGCGGTTGATGTCGGAGGGCGGCACCACGAGGTAGAGTGTCGCCGGTCGCTCACCGCCTACGATATCGCTGATCCGCCAATCGCACCGGCGCGTGACCTCTGCCACCACCGGATCGCGGTAGAGGCCGAGGAACGACATTGCGGTGGACAGAACGCCGGAGCGCTCGTTCTCGGATTTGTTCAGAAGCTCGCGCGCGGCGCTGGCGACGACCGGATGCGGTCCGGCCTTTCCGAGGTGTGGCGTCTTCATCATGGCGTGCAGGGTGGTGTCGACCGGCTGCTTGGGATCGGAAAGGAATTTCGCCACGCCCGCCAAGGTCTTGTCGGGCACCGCATAGAGGACATGGAGGATCGTCCCGACCAGGAGCGAGTGGCTGGTCTTTTCCCAGTGGTTGCGCTTGTCGAGGCTGCCTTCGGGATCGACGAGGATGTCGGCGATGTTCTGGACGTCCCGCACTTCCCATTCGCCGCGCCGCACCTCTAGGAGCGGATTGTAGGCCGAGGACTTCGGGTTGGTCGGATCGAACAGGAGAACGCGGCCGTGGCGGGCACGAAACCCGGAGGTGAGTTGCCAGTTCTCACCCTTGATATCGTGAACAATCGCTGAGCCGGGCCAGGTCAATAGCGAGGGGACGACGAGGCCGACGCCCTTGCCGGATCGGGTCGGCGCGAAGCACAACACATGCTCCGGCCCGTCATGACGCAGGTAGTCCTTCTCAAAGCGGCCGAGAACGACGCCGTCGGGATCGAGCAAGCCCGCCTCCTTGATCTCGGATTTCTCGGCCCATCGCGCCGAGCCGTAGGTGGCGACGTTCTTGGCCTCACGCGCCCGCCAGACCGACATGCCGATGGCAACGGCGATGGCGATGAAGCCGCCCGACGCCGCGATGATCCCGCCTTTGGCGAAGATCGGCGGCGCGTAGGCTTCATAGAAATACCACCACCAGAAGAGCGCGGGCGGATAATAGACCGGCACGCCGAAGAGGACGAACCAGGGCGGGCCGAGCTGGGCCTGATAACCAAGGCTCCAGGCGACATACTGTGTCGCGCCCCAGGTGGTGGCGAGGATGATGAGGAAGACGATGGTGATCTGTCCCCAGAGAATCTTGGTCGCGGACATTGCGATGGTCCTTTCCGATTGAGGCTAGAGGCCGAGGCCGCGCTTGCGCCCGAAATCCCAATCGACGCCGCCATCGTCGCGGGCGACGCCGGAGACATGGCGGCCGATCTGCTTTTCGAGGGAGGGCGACCAGGGCACGAGCTGGAAACCAAGGCCGTCATCGAGCATGGCGAAGCGGCCTGACGCGAGGGCGAGGCGCTGGCGATAGGTGCCGGCGACATACTCACCGCTTCCGGCGCGGTTAAACGGCATGCCGGTTTCCGAGGCGAGTTGCTCGCCGACCGCCCGCAGTTCCCGATTGCGCAGGGTGGCGAGCAGCCGGCGCGCGAAGACGACGCGACCGCCCTGCCGCTCGGCAAGGTTTTCACCGATGAGATGTTCAGCCCGCTCATCCATCGCTTGACGGACTTCTGCGCCGAAACCGCTGTCGGAAAGCGCGATGGGCTCGCGGGCGATGGCCTGCCGGTCGAGCCAGGTCGAGCCGGTCGCGCCAACCTGTGCCCCAAGATCGAGATCTGAGCGAACGGCGAGTGCGACCCGGCGCGTGCCCTGCGCGTCCTCATAGGATCGCAACTCGACGATTGAGCCGGGCGGGCTGTCGCCGGCGGCGTCAAGATGCGGCAGCTTGATGTGGTGGGTGCGCCCGTCGACACCATCGACCACGGCATAGGCCGAGCCTCTAAGCTCGTCGTCCAGACCGCGCTCGACCAGCCGGCCGATGATAGGAACGTCGAGGCTCTCGCCAGCGAGGACATAACTGGCCGAACCGCGCTCGATGCCGCGCTCGGTCAAGGCGCGGTGCATGCGCTTGATGATGTCGCCGCGCTCGCCGAGTTCGCGCAGCACCGTCTCGGCCTCGGGCTTGATGAACCATTGCGAATGCCCGACCTGACCGGCGACTCCGAGGATTTCAAGGGTGCGGAGCCGGCCGACCTTCAGACTATGGAACTCGTCCGGCTGGCGGTCTGCGGACGGAGCGAGGTCGACGATGCCGAACTTGCCGGCGTCGCGGACAAGCTGACGGTCGAGTTGGGTCCAGCGTTCCGCCTCGATCTGGGTCTCCAGCGTGCGGTGGATGTCGTGATCGGTGCGCGGTCCAAGCTCCTGGGTGATGAGGTCGCGCGCCCGGTCGCGCATCCCTTCCTTGATGTAATCGCGGGAGATCACGAGGTCCTGGCCGTCGTCGCGCACGCCGCGCACGATCAGATGGACATGGGGATGGGCGGTGTTCCAGTGATCGACCGCGACCCAATCGAGCCGCGTGCCGAGATCCGTCTCCATCTGGCTGACCAGATCGCGGGTGAATGATCTGAGGTCCGACATATCCGGCGCGTCGTCGGGCGAAACGATGAACCGGAAATGATGCCGGTCGTCGCCGCAGCGTTCGGCGAAGGCGCGGCCATCGGCATCCTCGGTTCCCGGGCCGAGCAGCCGTGCCTTCTCCCCGTCGCGGGTCACACCGTCGCGGCGCAGATAGTCGAGATGCGTGCCCATCGGCGCGGATCGTGCGCCATGGCGAACCACCCGTGCCTTGACGACAGCCCCGCGTGTCCGGTTGGAGATGAGGCGATTGGCCTGGACGGTGGCGCGCTGCCCGCGCCCGAAGCGGGATCGGTTGGGCGAGGAAACGCGGCCGGATCGCGAGACGCCGCCGCCTGCTTTCTTCGCGGCTGCCAGGGCCTGCGCGATGAAAGGCCGGGCCTGCTGCGCGCGGGTCGAGCGGATGCGCCCCGGACGGATGCGGAACTCGTTCTCATCGGACATGGCAATGCCCCGCACGGCGTAAAACACGGCGGAAAATCAGTAAGATGGGCGCAGGGCGCACGGTGCGCGAAAGCGCTGCACGGTGCGGAACGCGCCGGAAACATGAACAAAAACAACCGCCCACATGAGCCGCACCGTGCGCTCTTTTATCCTGCCATCTTCCGGTCGTGGTGCCTGCCACCACCCCCAGCGCCGTCCATGACGCGCCAGAGCCCGATGCAATGCGAAATGCGCCGTGGAGGGTCATGGCTGGTCCCCACCGGCATGGCGCGTGACGAAGAGCCCCTCCGGCTGCGATGCCGTGAGCGATTCCGGGGGCGCCGGGAGGAGCGAAGAGGCGTCGTCCGGCGCGCGATCGGGCGACGCCGGATCGGCGGTCGTGGCTCCTCCGCCGCGAGCGACGAAGATCTCCGCCTCGCGCCAGTCGAGCGGTTGGGCGGGCACCGCACCGCCGCCGACCGGCAGCTCGCCGAGCAAAGCGGGCGCAAGCGCAGCGACATAGGCGCGTGTCTCGGCCGGCAGCGGTCGATCCGCCACGCGGTATTCGTCATAGCGGGCCGGACCGGCATTGTAGGCCGCGAGCATCGCGGCCACATTGCCGTAGCGGTCCCACATCTCGCGCAGATAGGCCGTGCCCGCGAGGATGTTGTCGCGCGCATGATAGGGATCGTGGCCAAGGGCGTAACGGATGCGCAGATCGGCCCAGGTGTCGGGCATGACCTGCATCAGCCCCATCGCACCGGCTGACGATACGGCGCGCAGATCTCCGGCGCTTTCCGCGTGCATCACGGCAATGATCCATGCCGCCGGGATGCCGAAGCGTTGCGACGCCTCGGCGATATGGGCGTCGTGCGGATGCGCTGCGGCTGCACGATCCTGCGCAGCCGACTGCGCCAAAGCAGGCGGCGTGACGGCGGCCGGGATCAGCAGGCCGGAAAGGAGAAAGAGGATGATGCGGCGGCGGGCGCCGCATCTACCAGAGGCGGGACGAGTGCAGGACGTGAACATCATCACTCCTGTTCGTCGCGCTTCTTCTGGCGGGTCCAACGCAGGTTCCAGTCGCGGCCGTCCTCGTCCGACTGGAACAGGCGGGCGCGGATCGGCTGCTGGAAGGCGGGATCATCCAGCAGCACCGCGATGTATGGCCCTGCGCTTTCCCCGGTGTGCTTCCACCCTGCGCCGACTTCCGGGCCATCCTCGTCGCCGAGATGGATGCGGTAGGCGGGCGCCTTCTCGGATTCGGCATTGTCGGCAGGAACGAAGGTCAGTTCCAGGTCGAGCGAGAGGGTGCGAAGCTGCCCGGAAAAGCCGGACGGAGTGCGGGTGAATTGACCGATCTGTGGCATTGGAGGTTCCTTCCTCATGCGGTGGATGAGATGCGGGCCGCTCGCACGCCCCGCTGTGGACGCGCCGTCACCGCACCGGCGCGCGCCAGACGAAGCGGCTATCGCCGTCTTCGTCGGTGAAAAGCGGGGTGGCCCGACCGATCACGGTCGAGGCCGGCAGCGGGCCGAAATAGCGCCCGTCGAGACTGTCGCTCACGTCGAGGTTCATCAGGAAAACCTCGCCCTCGGCGATGATGCGGCAGCCCTGCCAGACCGGCAGGTCGCGGCCTTGGCTGTCGCGGTCCCGCGCCTCGCCGAGCGGAACGGCATCGACCGTTATCGCGCGGCCGTCTCGGCAAACCCGCTGTCCCGGCAGTCCGACGACGTGCTTCAGGAGCGGCACATCGCGCGCGATATAGCCGCGATGGACCATGAAGTCGGCGATAGGCTCGGGCGGCAGGACGGCGACAAGATCGGGCACCTCGATCCTGTCTGCGGGTGCAATCGCGTAGAAGCCGATCGGCACGCTGGCCGAAGCGTTCCAGACCAGCCTTGGCGCGGTCGGAACGCCGCTCGCGAGCATGATCGCGAGCGCGGCGGGCGTCGCCATGACATAGCGGGCGCGGCTCATTGTCCGATCTCCCGGCGGCGGAGCCATGCCCGGTGGCGTTCGTCGGTGTAGGGACGCGGCGCTTCGCCCGCATTCATCCAGTGGGCGACATGACGCCAGTGATCGGGGTCGACCTCGGCGGGGTCGATGCCGAGGGATTCGACGGCATCGACATGGCGAAGGACGTCCTCGACCTTGGGCCAGCCCTCGATCCGGAGCAGGATTTCGCCGCCCGGCCGCACGAAGGGCAGCGTCTGATACGCGCTGCCGGGTGCAACGGCACGCAGTATGTCGATGCGCGAGATGACCGTGCCGTAGTCGTTGGCCGCCCAGCGGACGAAGCCGAAAACAGCGTCTGGCCGGAATGAAACGATGCGATGGGAGCGGTCGATGATCTGGGTTTCTGCCTCGTGACCGAACCTGATCCAGAACTCGATCTTCTTTTCCACCCATGTCAGTTCGACGCGGGTGAGATCATCGTCATGGGAACCGATGCCGATCATGGGCGATCTCCTGACGTGTCGGGGAACTCGCGCGCGAGCAGCTCACGCAGCATGTCGGTGACAGTGCCGCCGCGTCTGATGGCAGCGATCTTGATCCGCCCGCGAAGCTCGGGCGTGACGTCGATAGTCAGTCTGGCGGTGTAGGCCGTTGCAGCGGTGGCACGCGCCGGGGATGCGTCGCTGGCCTTGATCCAGCCGTCGGGATCGGACGGGCGCGCTGCAAAGCCGCGCTTCTCGGTGCGCCCGGTCATGACGCGCCTCCGTCATGGAACGGCAGCACCGTGGCGATGCGCGCCCGCGCGCGCTCGGCCATGTCGGGGTCGATCTCGCAGCCGAGATAGCGCCGGCTGGAAAGCCGGCAGGCTTCTCCGGCAGCGCCGGACCCAGCGAACCAGTCCCCGACCAGCCCGCCCTCGGGGCAGCTTGTGCGGATCAGGATCTCCAGCAGCGCCGAGGGCTTTTCGGTGGGATGGATCGCCCGGCCGTGGCAGTTGCGCAGATAGATGACGGAGCGCATCAGGCGCGGCCCGCCGTCCTGGCTGATGTAGCGCCCGGCGTCGATCTGGCCGGTATGGGGAGGACGGCGCTTGCGGCGAACCGTCCGCGCCGTTGCATCGGGTGTGGTCTGGACGTCGTTGTAGATGTCCCGCCAAGCAGTCTCTGCCCGATAAAACTGCACGGCCAGCTCATGCACGCGCTTGAAGCGGTCGGCATGAAACCCGGTGCCGTTCTGCTTTTCCCAGACGATCTCCTGCGCGATCCGCAAGCCGGCATCGGCGAAGCGGTCGGCGGTCGCCATGAAGCAGCGCAGCGAGCCGAAGACCCAGAGCGAGCCGGTCGGTCGGAGGGCGGCGCGCGCCAGCGCGATCCAGCCCTCGACGCGCCGGTCCCAGGCAAGCGAGGTGTCGCCGTAGGGCGGATCGGCGAGGATCATGTCATATGGCGCGTGCCAGGGCATTTCTTCTCGGCAATCGCCGGTGAGCACGGTCATGGCACGGCCCTCCCGATGCCCAGCCCTTCGATCTCGGCGGTGAGCGCGGCGATCTCGCGGGCGGCGGGCGATTGGCGGTCGATCTCGCTGGCCAGCCGCCCGGCCTGCGCTGCGTCGGCGAAGACGACGCGCTGGCCGATGGCGGTGGCGAGCATCGGTGGATCGTGGTCGGCGAGCGTTTCGGCCGTCTCGCGCGCGATGACGGTGCGGGCGCCGCAGCGATTGAGCGCGAAGCGGGCGGTGAGCTGCGGCCGGTAGATGCGGGCCTCCGCCAGGAGGGCCAGCATCTCGGCCGAGGCCCAGCCATCGAGGGGTGATGGCTGCACCGGGATCAGCACCAGGTCGGCGGCGAGGAGCGCGGAGCGCATGAGGCCGGCGACGCGGGGCGGGCCGTCGATGACGATGTGATCGGCGTCGCGGGCCAGCTCCGGCGCCTCCCGGTGCAGTGTATCGCGCGCGAGGCCAATGGTGCCGAACAACCGTGGCAAACCCTCGCGGGCGCGCTGCTGTGACCAGTCGAGCGACGATCCCTGCGGATCGGCGTCGACCAGGGTGACGCGATTGCCTCGGCCAGCCAGTTCACCGGCGATGTGCAGCGCCAGCGTCGTCTTGCCGACGCCGCCCTTCTGGTTGAGGAGCGCGATGATCATTTGCCGCCTCCCGGAAGATCGAGAGGAAGGCGGGGTGCTTCGGTGTCGTCGGAGGCTGTCGTCGCCTCCTGATCGGAGGCGGATCGCGACGCCGGAGGGGTGGCGATTGCCCTCTTCTTCACCTCTACGCGGAGGCTTCGGGCGGTGTCGCCGATGAGGTTTTCCACATCGCGCGCGCGCTCTTCAAGGTTAGAGTCTATGTTAGACTCTAAGTTAAGGGCGCGATTTCGTGAATGGCTTCCGTGCGTTAGGACCGGTTTCGGTTCCTGATAGCACGATAGTCCGGTTCCCGATAGCACGATAGCCTGGGTTCCCGATAGCACGAGGCCGTTCACAGGTTTTCCACAGGGCGGAACCGGCTCGAAAGCGAGCAGCATCCGCCCGCCGATCTCGGCCTCCAGGAACAGCGTATAGCCCGGCAGCGGCTGGCGGCGGATAATGTCGCGCATCTCGAAAGCGAAGCGCTTGAAGGGCGACAGGCTGCCGGATTTCTGGTGGAGATGGTGGAAGTCGAAGCGCCAGCCTTCGCGCTGGCGACCGCCGTGCTTGCGCACAAGGCGGTAGAGCCAGCGGTCAAGGCCGCCGGTCAGGTCGAAATAGGTCCGGTCGATGGTCAGCACGAGGGCATCGTCGAGGACGGCCTGGTAGAACCAGTCCGGCACGATCATCTCGATACCGTCCGGACGGCCGTTGCGGTCGGTGCGCTCCTGCCACTCGTTGATCCAGGAAAAGCGATGCCGGCGTCCTTCGGCCGGTTGCCGGATCGAGGTCGAGATCGTGGTCGATTGCAGCCGGTCGAGGGCGGCCTTCAGGCGCTGGTAGTCGCGAAGCGACGTGCCGCGCCCGACATAGGTGAGAATCTCATAGGGCGTGGCGGCCATCAGCCGGGAGGTCCGAAGCCCGTTGTCGCGGGCTTCGACGATCTGGCTGGCCGCCCAGATCAGGATGTCGGCGTCCCAGATCGTGGCCATGCCGTGATCGGGAACGGCTTCGACCCGGATCGTCACATTGCCGGCGGCAAAGTCGATGGGCGCAACGCGCTTCGACTTGGCGAGGGAGAAAAAGGGATAGGCCATGAGATCCTGCGCGTCTCGTGGCGCGAAGTCGCCGGGGAGCGCCCTGAACAGGTCGAGCTGCCCGCGCTCGGAAAGAGATCGACGTCGCACCGACATGAAGGGAACCGCGAGCGGTCAGCGGGCGTAGCGACCGGCCTGTGGGCCGGTCGGAATCGCCTGTCGTTTGGCGGGCAGCACGGAACCGCGCGGATCGGAGGTCGACGTTACGGCGCCGCGATCGGCCCAGGTTTCGAGATCATCAATGGCATAGACGACGCGGCCACCGAGCTTGCGATAGGCTGGACCGGTGCCGTAGGTGCGGTGCTTTTCGAGGGTGCGGGCTGAGAGGCTGAGGAATTCGGCGGCTTCCTTGGTGCGCAGAAAGCGCGGCGGCAAAACGACGGGTTCGTGCGGCATTGAACGGGCCTCCGTGGTGTAGGGACGGCCGCTGCGGATCAGCGGCGGGCAACGACCACGGTGGCGAAGAAGAACCGGCGAGTTGCAGGGCGAAGTTGGGGGGTATCGAAATCGCCCACCATCGGACGCGCGGAATCGCGCTAGCGTGGGCGGCGATGACGCAGGAGTTTCCGATAGCCGCCCGCGACCATCGAGCGGGCATCGCGCAGGAGCGATTTGACGGCATGGCGGGCAGACGATGCCTGCCATTCGTCGCGGTCGAGGTGGCCGATGTTCAGGAGGGCTTGAGCGATTTCCTGCTGCGTTGCGCCGGCGCGGTGTCCGTCGAAAGCTTGCAGCATACGTCGCAGACGTGCGCGCTGTTGCCGGGTCAGGCGGGTATCCGGCGGGATGGCACGGCCATGCAGGGCAGCGAGGAATCGGCGTATGGCTTCGAGGCGATCGAAGCCATCGAGGTCGAGCGGAACCACCGCGACAGCGATGCTGTCACCGTCGGCGCAGTCCAGGATCTGGAGATGTTGCCCGTTGCCGAGCGCGAAACGGAAATCTTTGTCGGCGCCGTCCGCGGTGACGTGGACTCGCCGGATTGCCGGTAGGCTACTGGCGCTGCTGCCGAGGGCCAGCGGGGCCTCGGTCAGCACCACGACGCTCGTATCGTCTTGAGGCAGCCAGAAAATGGGGGTGTCAGGAGGCGCGGTCCGGGGATCGACCGGGAAATCGCAACCCCCACCGCTGCCGGATATGTTCGGTCAGCGGTTTGGGGTCTCCACGACCAGAGGCCGAAGCTTCAAAATCGGCGTCATAGGCTTCGTTGCGGCGAAGGCACTCCCATGCCAGGTCGGATGCCGTCAACGCATCCAGACGGTCGTATTCCGCCGAAGAACGCCAGGTCGATGCGTCAGGTGTCATCGCGGCCTCCCGAGTCTTCTCTAGGGGATTGGGAAGACTCAGGATTCCCGCGCGAGTTGAGTTGGGGAAGTCAGGTGAGGGTCAACGGGTGATGCGTCGCGCGCATCACGATCAGGTCTTCCGCTGGCTTTCACGGACCAGTTCGCGGTAGCCGTGTTCGGTCATCCAATGCGCGCGGGCAAGGTGGGTATCATGGACCGAGCGGCAGCGGTCGGGATCGTATTCGGGATCAAGGCCGAAAAGAACATGCACGGCCTCGCGCCAGTCGGCGCCGTCGCGTTCGGCATCGAGGAGCCGCATATAAAGCTTCATGTGATCGCGGTCATAAGATGTCAGCGAATCACTGGATGGCGGTTTGTCCAGAAACGCCTGTGCTGGCTGTCCCATTACTCTCTCGTCGTCGCGCGTAACGCATTTGTTAACCATCTCCCTTGGGAGATAGCCATCATTTTTGACAAGAGCGCGTCGTCGCGGGGGCCGCGATGTTACCGTTGCGCGTTGCTGCCTTCGTGAAGCAGCAGCACACCTTCGCCCTTGTCGGTGGACAGGAGAACGATCCCGGCGGCTTCGAGCGCCCGGCGAACCTCATCGCGCGTGGATTCATACACCTCAAGCCGGTTTTCGGATTCGAGGCGCTTGAGCGCGGTTAGTGATACTCGGGCCTTGTCAGCGAGCGTCTCCTGTGTCCAACCCAGCAACGCACGTGCGGCCCGAGACTGTCGGGCGGTGATCATACATGATCACCTCCCATTCGGACCTGCACGCACTCCAGAACTACGACTATTTTAGTCGCTCTGTTTCGCCGCGCCAGCCTGTTTTTGCGCCGAAATGCCTTATCGGACGAAACTTGGCCTGCTTGCCTCCTATCTGATTCGGTCGCCGGACCGCTTCGCCGTTTCCGACGGGGAGAGCGAAAGCCGCAAGCTCAGGGAGGGGAGGATGGGTTTGGGAAGGAGGGGGAGGGAACCGTCGCCTCCTTCCCATGGGAGGGTTCAAGGGAGGGGCTCTATCCCTTCCCTTGGGGAGGTTGTTTGAAGGAGGGGGCTTGCCCCTTCCTTCATGGGGAGAGCTTGAGAGGGGCGGCTTGCCCCCCTTTCATACGGGGAGCATCGGACCCAAAAGTGGTTTCCGGTTTTGGGAACGATCCGATGCTCCGGCGAAGGTGTCGGACTGCAACGCGCAAAAGCGCGTGGCGGCTCCGGCCTGAAATCTTGCACTGAAATGGCGGGATCGATCCCTCGCGAACAGGGAAAACCCGGCGGCTTACGCCGCCGGGTTCCGGGTGTCCCGCTCAGAACGGGATGTCATCGTCGTCGATGAACTTGCCCTCGTCGTTCTCGGTCTGCTTCGGCCAGCTCAGGAAATCGACCGTTTCGGCGATGATCTCGCAGCCGTAGCGGTCAATGCCTGCCGCGTCGGTCCACTTCGTGTAATGGATGCGACCGCGAACCAGCACCTTCATGCCCTTGTCGCAATGCTGCTGGACCGTCTTGCCGAGGCCGTTGAAGCAGGTGATGCGGTGCCATTCGGTGTCCTGGACCCGATAGCCGTTCTCGTCCCGAAGGACGCGGCCTTCCACGTAGCGGGGGCGCGAGGTGGCGAGGCGGAATTGGGTGATCGTGGTGCCCGAGGCGTTGGTCCGGGATTCGGGAGCGTCACCGAGGTTGCCGGCGAGGATGACGATGTTCTGCATGGTAAGTCTCCGTTGCTTCTCGGAGGGACCATCCCTCCGACGAGACCCGGCCAAGGCCGTCGGGAGACTCCCGCAACTGCCGCCCTCGCGGCAGCTTGCCCCTAAGGCCCCAGGTGGGGCGGGCAGCCGCGCCCCGCGCGGCAACACGGCTGGGAGCCGCGGGGGTTGCTGGTGGAAACCGAGCGGACTTAGGGGATCAGTCAGTCGGAGGGATTGGTGCTTTCGAGAGGGGATCGGAGACGCACAGCACGTTCATCGTCATTGCCGGCAACAGCGAACAGACAGGCCCCCGAAACCCGGATTATCCGGTGCCCCCACCGCTCACCCACCTTCTTACCGGCCACCCTTGCGCTCGCCGCCGGAAGGCCATGTCGTCCACGTCGAGAAGGAAACAGCTATCGGGTCCAGGGCACCGAATGGCACCGCGTTGCCCCGCTTCGACTGAGGAGGGCCCGGTCCAACGTCATTGCGCAAGGCGACAATGAAGGTGCTGGTTCGCGGCTGCACTCACGGAACGGAGTGGACGGACGCGGCGGGCATTGACCGCTACGGCTGCGGAAATCATGCCGATGACAGATTTCCAAGCCGGGCGAAGGGGAACGAGGACGCCAAGGCAGCGATGACTTGATCACCCGGAACTGGGAGGGAACCCGGAAGCCCGGCGGCGCAAGTCGCCGGGTTCGTGCCTTGAAAGCGGAGGATCATCCCGCCGTTTCAGCGCGAGAAGACGGACTCCCCGAGGGCGTTCAGATTGATGACGGCCGAGACGCCGATGACAAGGCCTCCGATGCCGCCGAGCAGGTTGAGGGCGAGGTTCGAGTCGATGGCGTTCTTGGTGATGCCATAGACCGCGCATAGCCTGCGATGACGGCGGGCACTGCGAAGAGAGCCAGCGCGATGAAACGCAGAACGGGATTCCGGGCGAAGCCGAGAACCAGGATCACCAGCGCGACCGACAGCAGGGCGGCTCCTGCGGCACTAAGGCCGGACAGCAGGACGCCGGCACCGGCACCCCAGGCAAGCTGAGCGGCGGTGATGGCGGTCATGACCGGCAGGGCATAGATCGCGAGATTCCAGGCAATCACGCAGGCGGTGAGGGTCAATGAGATGGCGAGCAGGATCAGCGTCATGGAAACCTCCAGCGAAACGGTTGAGTTGCGCGACAGGCTGCCGGAAGATGCGCTCCGCCTGCGACTATGCTGCTTCGCCGGTTCTTCAAGGATGCTCCATCAAAGGCGGATACGGGCCAACTGTCAAGGTTTGGCGGCCTTTCAGCCGCCAAACGGCGGCGCTTACGCGCCGCCGTCGAACTTCATGACCGGGATGCCGAGCTTGCGGGCCTTGTCCGCGAGGTTCTCCTGGATCCCGGAGCCGGGGAAGACGAGGATGCCGACCGGCAACACGTCCAGCATGGCATCGTTGCGCTTGAAGGGCGCCGCCTTGCCGTGCTTCGTCCAGTCGGGCCGGAAGGCGACCTGCGGCACCTTGCGGTGATCGGCCCAGCGGGAGGCGATCAGTTCCGCCCCCTTCGGCGAGCCGCCGTGCAACAAGACCATGTCCGGGTGCTTGGCATGGACCTGATCGAGTTTCGCCCAGATCAGGTGGTGATCGTTGAAGTCGGCGCCGCCGGTCAGGGCGACCTTCGGACCGGCGGGCAGCATCACCTCGGTCTCCGCCCGGCGTTTCGCGGCAAGGAAGTCGCGGCTGTCGATCATCGCGGCGGTCAGGTTGCGATGGTTGACCATCGAGCCGGTGCGGGGCCGCCAGGCGCTGCCGGTGTGGTGCTCGAAAGCCTCGGCGGCGATGTCGCGGAAGAGTTCCATGCTGGCGCGCCGTTCGATCAGGGTCTGCCCCTCTGCCGTGAGGCGTTCGAGTTCGACCGACTTCACCTCGCTGCCGTCCTGTTCCCGCTGAAGCCGGCGCTGCGCCTGTTCGTTCATGTCCAGATCGCGTTCCACCCGGCTGGTGGCGCGGTGGAAGAGATTGACGGCTCCCCAGAGCAGCTCTTCGAGATCGGGCTCAAGCCGGGTATCACTGAGCGTCGCGACGAGGGCATCGAAGATATCTGTGACGGCGGCGGCGACGGTATTGCCCTCGGGCAGCGGCCTGGGATCGGGTTCGTCCTGGAACGGGCGCCAGCCGTAGAGCTGGAGTTCGGTGAGGGCGTGATCGGTCTGGGAGGAGGTGTGGACCGGCTCGTCGCCTGCGTATTCGGTTTCGCGTGTCATCGGGTGCATCCTTCGTCTGGAGACCGCGCCCATCGCGGCCTTCGCAGGCGTCGAAGCGCACGGGCGGGACGGGTTGGCAGCCCTCGCCCGCTCCGCGAGGGCCTTGATGGCCGGGTGCGGGCTATTTTGACTTTCGCGATGCAAAGGCGGGGCTCGCCCCGCCGGCGGAAAATAGTCCGCTCCCGGCCATTGCCTGCCCGGCCCGCTTGTGCGCCGATCGCCCTCTCAGAAGGCCGTGGGCGCGGGACTCTCCGACGCAGGATGCGTCTGCCGTTGACAGGTGAGCGAAACCGGCAGGCGACGAGCCGGGCCGCGCCTCCGGGGCCGATTACACCCTTACCCCTCCATGAACCGGCGGGCGTCTTCAGGACGAAGCTGATCCTTCAGCGCCGCGCGGAGGGCGTCGGTGCCGTGGCGTCGCAGATCGTCGTTGAAATCGCCCTCGCGCGGCGTGAGCGATATCGCTTCGATCCCGATACTCGCTGCTCTGGCGAGCAGGCTGTCTCTGGCGCCGTCCCCTGCGGGGTCACGATCCCTGAGGACATAGAGCCGGCGCAGCGACGGCGGGAACAGGACGGCGGCGAGGTGAGCGGCCGAAAGCGCCGCCAGCATCGGCATGCGGGGTAGAACCTGACGGGGCGACAGCACGGTCTCGATGCCCTCGCCGACGGCGAGCACCTCATCGGCGGTGCCGAAACGCACCGCATGGCCGAGAAGGTCGCCCATCGCCCGCCGCGGTGTCTCGACAGCCGCCTTGCCCGAACCGTCGGGCGCGAGCCAGGTGCGATGCGCGCCGGTCTGATGGCCGGCCAGATCGGTGACGGCTGCAACGAGCGCCGGCCTGATCTCGGTGCGCGAACGCCCGTCAGGTCTATAGTAGCACCGGGGATGGAAGCGCAGCGCGGCGGTGCCGGAGAGGGAGGTGATCGCCCGACCGCTGAGGTAGATCTCCGCGAGCGTGCCGCAGATCGGCTGCGCCATGGCGAAGAGGCGGCGCGACGCTTCGGGCGAACCGGATGCCATGCTGGACGTGTTGCCGGTCGGCGTCCTCGCCTTTTCCGGCTCGGGATGCGGGAGAGCGAGGAAACGGCGCGCTTCCTCGGCCACGTCTCTGAAGTCGACCAGCCCGAGCGTCTCGCGGATGACGTCGAGAAGGTCGCCATGCTCTCCGGTCGCAGCATCGGTCCACTTCCCTGCCGCTCCCTTGCCGGAGTCCGGCCCAATCAGGCGGACGAACATGGAGCGGCCGGGCGTGTTCTGCACATCCCCGACCAGCCAGTATCGTCCGGCGCGATGACCGGACGACAGATAGTGACGGCAAACCGCCTCGGCCTCCCGGCCAAGGCGGATCGCCAGTTCGGAGGCATCGTGACGGGGCATCACGCGGCCTCCCGCTCACCGATGCGCTCGACCGGCCAGCGGTCGAAGAGCTTGCCGATAATGGCCGGACCCTGTGCGCCGACCGGCACGAAGAAGCGCAGCTTCCAGGAGATGATCTCGTGGAAGAGGCCATAGGCAGTGAGGCGCTGGCGCATCGTGTCGGTGAAGCCCGATAGCTCGATCCGGTTCGCCCCCATGACGCGGACCCGGCGAAGCTGGAGGCCCTCGGAGAGATCGAGGATCGTCCTGCCTTCCATCAGCGCCGCGAAGGCATCCTCCGGCGTGACCGATGCGATGCCCGTTGTGGTGGCGTTCGCGGCCCAGGCCGGCGAGACCTTGCGGCCGATGATGCGCTCGCCGGCATCCGTCTGGAGCCGATAGACGCGGGTGGAGTCGTTCGGCAGCCGCTTCCAGATCGGCAGCAGCAGACCCGTCACCATATGCAGCGTGCTGTCGGCGAACTCGGGCACCTCGGCGACCTCTGCCCCCCAGGCCGAGGCGAATGCGTCGCGGTCAGCCTCGACCCAATGGGTCTCGCCCATCATCCTGACCGGCACGTTATGGGCCTCCATCGGCCGGATCAGGCGGACGCGGCGCTCGATCTCGCCATCGTCCAGCATGGTGCTGGTGGTCGGGATCTGCACCGCCGCGCGGCCGGAGCGTTCGTTGATCAGCAGCTTGGCGCGCGGGTCGTCGAGTTCGGCCAGGGCGGCATCGAGCGTCACCGGCCGGTTGCGCTTGCGTTCGGTGATCGTCAGCAGGCTGGTTTCCGCCCCGGTGCGGGGATGGGTGTAGATCACCTGGCGGTCGGTGACGGCGAAGCTCTCGGCGCGCAGGGTCTCCAGCCCGGCGTCATAGGTGCCGGACGCAATGGCGCCCTCGATGCGGGCCGTCAGCAGCCCTTCAAAGGCGGTGAAAAGGACGCCTTGAAGCTCGATGGTCAGCGCCAGCAGCCGGTTCAGAAAGGTCGTGATGCCGGGCAGTTCGTCCTTGATGCCGTTGCTGTCCATCAGCTTCAGCCCGGTCGCAGCCTCGAACCGCTCAAGGCTGCAACCCTCGACCTTGCCGCGCACCAGCAGGAGATAAAGCTGGCGCAGCGCATCGCGCGCGTAATGCGATTCAAGGTTGTCCTCGGGCCGGAACAGGCCCTGGCCGCCGGTCTGGCGCTGACCGCGCGTGATCGCGCCCAGCGTGTCGAGACGGCGGGCGATGGTCGACAGGAACCGTTTCTCGGCCTTCACATTGGTCGAGATCGGGCGGAACAGTGGCGGCTGCTTCTGGTTCGTCCTGTGCGTCCGACCGAGGCCCTGGATGGCGGCATCGGCTTTCCAGCCTGCTTCGAGCAGGTAATGGACGCGCAGCCGGGTGTTCCTGGCCGAAAGCTCGGCGTGATAGGAGCGCCCGGTGCCGCCGGCGTCCGAAAAGACCAGCACGCGCTTGGCATCGTCCATGAACGCCTGGGTCTCGGCCAGATTGGCCGAACCAGCACGGTTCTCGACCACCAGGCGGTCGATGGTGACGCTACGCTTGCGGACGATGCGGCGCGAGCGGCCCGTCACCTCGGCCACCGTGTCGGTGCCGAAATGCTGGATGATCTGGTCCAGCGCGCCGGGAACCGGCGGCAGGCTGGCAAGGCTGGCGATCATCTCGTCGCGCCGCGCCACGGCCTCCCGGCTCTCGACCGGCTGGCCGTCACGATAGACCGGGCGCGAGGACAGGTTGCCCTCCGAGTCGGTGAACGGCTCGTAGAGCTGGACCGGGAAGGAATGGGCAAGGTAGTCTAGGACATATTCGCGCGGAGACAGGTCCATTTTCAGGTCGCCCCATTCCTCGGTGGGGATTTCCGCCAGCCGCCGTTCCATGAGTGCCTCACCGGTCGAGACGATCTGGATGACGGACGAATGCCCCGCTTCCAGATCGCTGGTGATCGACCTGATCAGCGTTGGAGTCTTCATCGAGGTCAGCAAGTGGCCGAAGAAGCGCTGCTTGGCGGACTCGAAGGCCGAGCGCGCGGCGGACTTGGCCTGCCGGTTCAGCGTCCCCGAGCCGCCCTCGCCGCCGGTGATATTGGCGGCCTGCATCGCGGCATCGAGATTGTTATGGATGATGGCGAAGGCATCGGCATAGCTGTCGTAGATGCGGACCTGTTCCGGCGTCAGCTCGTGATCGAGCAACTCATATTCGACGCCTTTGAACGAGAGGGAGCGGGCGGTGTAGAGGCCGAGGGCGCGCAGGTCGCGCGCCAGCACCTCCATGGCGGCGACGCCTCCGGCCTCGATCGCCTCGATGAACTCGGCGCGTGTCGAGAACGGGAAATCCTCGCCACCCCAGAGGCCCAACCGCTGCGCATAGGCGAGATTGTGAACCGTCGTCGCCCCGGTGGCCGAGACATAGACCACGCGGGCCTGCGGCAGGGCATGCTGGAGGCGCAGCCCGGCGCGGCCCTGCTGGCTCGCCGCGACGTCGCCGCGTTCTCCCTTGCCACCTGCGGCGTTCTGCATCTGGTGTGCCTCGTCGAAGATAATGACTCCATCGAAATCGGAGCCCAACCATTCGACGATCTGCTTGACGCGCGAAACCCTTTTTCCGCGATCGTTGGAGCGCAGCGTAGCATAGGTTAAAAATAGGATGCCTTCGTTCAGGGTGATGGGCTTGCCCTGCGGGAAGCGTGACAGCGGCGTGACCAGCAACCGCTCCATGCCGAGGGCCGACCAGTCGCGCTGCGCGTCCTCAAGCAGCTTGTCGGATTTGCTGATCCAGACGGCCTTGCGTCGCCCTTGCAGCCAATTGTCGAGGATGATCGCTGCCGATTCCCGGCCCTTGCCGACGCCGGTGCCGTCCCCGATCATGAAGCCCTGCCGGAAACGGATGGCGTTCGTGGCGTCCTCCGGTGCGGCCGACAGGGTGTCGAAGGTATCGTCCACCGTCCAGGCTCCGGCGAGGAATCCACCGTGGGCTTCGCCGGCATAGATCACCGTCTCCAATTGTGCCTCGGACAGTTTGCCGAGAGTGCCCTCGGGCAGCACCGGCCGGTAGCTCGGCTTCGGTGGCGCGATGCTCGCCATCGAGGCGGATTGCACGAGCTGGGTCGGATGCGCCTGCGCCCCGGCGATGCGGATAGTCTGAAGCCCGTAGTCCTCATAGATCGCATCGGAGAGGCGGCCGTCCTCCGTCGGCGCCCAATCCACGGTCTCATAGGCGAGCGGCACCCCGTCCGGCTCGGCCAGCGGCGCGGCGGGTGCGGGTTTCGCGGCGCGGTTGACGTAGCCGCGCACGGTGCGCGGCGCGGCCTCTCGTGCCACCGGCACGGTCAGGCCGGGATCGACCGGAAGCCGGGCCGGAAGCTGATCGGCCAGCCAGCCCATCAGCGTGGCGACATCCGGTGCGACACCTGGGGCGGTCGGGAAGACCGCCGGATCTTCGGCGGGCAGCTTGTCGATGACGGTGAGCCTTGTCGGAACGGTCGTGCCGTGCTTGGCATAGACGGAACCGTCGATGGCGGCGGAGAAAGTGACGCGGCCGCGTTCCTGCAGCCGGGTCCAGGAGGCGGTCCAGGCCGGATTGTCGGGCGCGAAGCTCGCCCCGGTGATCGTGACGAGCCGCCCGCCTGGCGCCAGGCGCGCCAGCGCCGAAGCGACATGGCGAAAGGCGGCGTCAGCCATGCGGCCCTCGACATTGGCCATGACCGAGAACGGCGGATTCATCAGCACCACGGTCGGGACGAGGCCGGGATCAAGATGATCGTCGATCTGGGCTGCATCGAACCGGGTGACGGAAAGGGCCGGGAACAGGGAAGAGAGAAGACCGGCGCGCGCCTCGGCAAGTTCGTTGACGAGCAGGGTGCCACCGGCGATCTCGGCCAGGATGGCGAGGAGCCCGGTCCCGGCCGAGGGCTCCAGCACCCGGTCGGCGGGCGTGATCGCCGCCGCCGTCATCGCCGCGAAGCCGAGCGGGATCGGGGTTGAGAACTGCTGGAAGGTCTGGGCTTCCTCCGACCGGCGCGTATGCGTCGGCATCAGGCCGGCGACCTTGCCAAGCTGCGGCAGGATCGCCGCCGGAGACCCGGCCTTGCGGAAAAGCGCTTTGCCGTATTTGCGCAGGAAGAGGACGGTCGCCGCCTCGCAGGCGTCATAGGCCAGCTTCCAGGTCCAGGCGCCGGTGGCATCGGAAGCGCCGAAGGCTGCTTCCATGGCACCACGCAGGGCGGCGGCATCGACGCGCTGGCCACGTTCGAGGTGCGGAAGCAGCAGTCCGGCAGCAGCGAAGACCTGCGCTGCGATTTCGGCGTCATGGGCGAGCGGAAGCGCCTCGGCAGCACTGGCCGCCGCGGATGCGGAAATCATGTTCATCGGGGGATTCCTCGGGAGAGCAGAAAGGATCGAGCCTGAGCGACGCTCTCTCTCGACCGCACCGGCTCAAATCCCTTCCGGCCACCCTCTCCCTCTGAATTCCGCTGTAGCTGCGTTAATGACAAAGGCCCAGCCGTGAGGCGGGGCGCTATCAATACTAATATCTACGAATGTCGTTGACGGAAGTTCGACGCATCCACTTGATTTTTTTCACCATGTGATGAGGCTATTCATACTGCATGTCAGCGAGCCGCTCAATTTCTTGACTGGAGCCAAGAGCAACACCGGTTCTCTGGTGAAGCGAATTAGGCTGAATATCGAGGATTCGCGATTTCCCATCTGTCGCTTTGCCGCCAGCCTGCTCAACCAGAAATGCGATTGGATTAGCTTCATACATAAGGCGAAGCTTTCCATTCTCCATTCGCGGTCGGCTATCACGGGGGTAGAGGAATACGCCGCCTTGCGTAAGTATGCGATGAACGTCGCCAACCATAGAGCCCATCCAGCGCATGTTAAAGTCACGTTGTCTGGGTCCGTCCGCTCCGGCCATTAGTTCATCAATATACTTCCGAACGGGTAATTCCCAGTGCCGCTCATTCGCCATATTAATCGCGAATTCATTCGTTTCTGGTGGTATGGTCAGTCTTTCGGAGGTCATCACCCACGAGCCCATCTCGCGGTCAAGAGAGAAAACATACACGCCGGTGCCAACTGTTAGCACAAGTAAGGTCTGCGGACCATAAATTGCATAACCGGCGGCAACTTGATTTCGGCCTGGCTGCAAAAAATCTGCTTCAATTACCTCGCGTCCAGCCGTCGATTCGGGTGCCTTTACAACCGAAAAAATTGTGCCGACGATGCCGTTGACATCAATGTTGCTTGAGCCGTCAATCGGATCATAGATAAGTAGATACTCGCCTTTTGGTAGGCGATTCGGAATAGGGTGCAGGGTGTCCATCTCCTCCGAAGCCATGGCCGCCAAATGACCACCCCATTCATTTGCCTCCAGCAAGATGTCGTTGGAGATCACGTCAAGCTTTTTCTGCACTTCTCCCTGCACATTTTCTTGCTCCAGTGATCCCAGAAGCCCCGATATCGCCCCCTTGTTAACTGTATGACCAATGACTTTACATGCGCGGGCCACTACCTCTATGAGAAGTCGCAACTGTGCGGGCATTGCATGTTCAAGCCTTTGTTGCTCAACCAAAAATTGCGTTAGCGTCTTGCGTCTATTCATTCTCGGCGCTCCCTCGTGTTCGGAAACCTGTCGATAAGTAGTAGTCTACATCGGGCGCACAGGTCATGCCTGCCGCCATCGGTAGTCGGCTACTAGGGTCCGTGGACATTCACTTCGCGGCGATGATGGTCGCCACGAGGTGCCAGTTAGCAGCGTAACTGCAAGCGGTCTTTTCATAGCGCGTGGCGATGGCCCGGAACTCCTTGATCTTCGCGAAGAAGTTCTCGATCAGATGTCGCCATTTATAGACATGCCGGTCGTGGTCGCGCTTGATCTTGCGGTTCGCTCTCGGTGGAATGACTGCGCTCGCGCCGCGCATATCCAACTCAGCAAGCAGCCAATCGGCATCGAAGGCCTTGTCGGCCAGAAGTGCATCGAAGGCCACGTCCTCGATCAGCGGTGCGACGCCTTTCAGGTCGTGGGCCTGACCCGGCAGGAGAACAAGGTCGAACAGGTTCCCGAGAGCATCGACCAAGGCCACGATCTTGGTGGTCAGTCCGCCGCGCGAGCGCCCGATGGCCTGAGCGTGAGTCCCCCCCTTGCGCCGCTCGCCTTCTGGTGAGCCTGGACGATGGTGCCGTCGATCAGCGCATATTCGAAGTCTGGCTCACCGCGGATCTCTTTGAAAAGGCGCTCGAAAACACCCCCCTTGGCCCATCTGCGAAAACGGCGGAACACACTGTTCCAGTTCCCGAATTCCGACGGCAGATCCCGCCAGGGCAGACCGGTTCGCACCCGCCAGAGAACAGCCTCCAGGAACAGGCGATTGTCCCTGCCCGTCACGCCGCTATCGCTCTTTTTGCCGGGAAGGTGGGGTTCAAGACGCATCCAAACCTCATCCGTCACCACAAATCGCTGCTCGTCCATTCAGACCTCCCTTTGGGAAGTCTGAATCAGAAATCAACCGGGGTGGGAATCCCGAATGTCCACGGACCCTAGACAATTCAGAAGAAGACAAACAGATCGGCCACAAAGCGCAGCGCTCGGTCGTGCAGGTGATGCCAACTCGGGGTAGCGCGCAGGATTCATTGCCGAACTAGATCGTCAGCCGAACCGAGCGCCGCCGCAGGTAAAGGTGTAGTCGTTTGCGGTGATGGCCTCATCGACCGCCTCGTCCGAGGTCAGGCATTCGTATTCGCGTTCAAGCTGGCGATAGAGCCAGCAGGCGAGATCGCGCAGCGCCTCGGTGACGATATCCTCGGCATCTGCGGTCATGTCCTGCCAGGTCGGGCTGTCGCGGGTGACGGAGATCGCCATGCAATATTCGTGTTGGTAGTGCCCGCGATGGGTTGCCTCGGCACGAAGCTGGTAGAAATTCCGCCGCTGCACCGCCTGGAGGGCGTCTGCGATGCCGTGCAGCGTGGTATCCTGCGGCGCGTAGGCTCGGATCGCGGCCGAGGCGTTCTTCCGGTAGGAATAATAGCCCTCGAAGCAGGCGCCATCGCCTTGCGACCAGAAGCCTGAGAAGAAGATGCAGGGCTTCTGTCGCGATCCGCCTCCCATGAGACTGACGGAGCGGGTCTTGAAGACGACGCCGAGGATTTCCGCGATCTGATGGAAATCCTCATAGACGGCATCATGCCAGTCGTAGTCGAAGCCGCCCTCGCGATACCACGCACGAGCCTTGTCCTTCGCCTCGTCGGAAAGCTCGGCGAGCCGATAGACGGTGGTTTCTATGACTTCAGGCATAGGGGTCGCCTCCGTCCACGACGATCTCCAGCCAACTGCCGCTGTAGATCCAGTCCACCGTCTCGCCGGTGGCGAGATCGAGGACATGCGCGCCGCCGCCAAAGGCGTTGACCCGGGCTTGCGAACAGGTCGTGGCATACTGGAAGCCCCATAGTCCGGTCAGGCCGAACGCGGCAGCGCAGCGTTTGACGAACTGGATCACATGCTCGGGGTCGCCGGTCTCATCATCGCGCATCCAGAGCTGGGTGCCGCCATGCTCGGGCTGGATCGACAGGAGGAATCCTTCCGAGGGAGGATCTTCGGCGGCGTTTTCCGCCGACAATGCGTTGTAGAGGTCGAGCGCGCGGGCGGCGTTTTCCGGGGTGCCTACGTCGAGCAGGCAGGAGAAATGGGTGAAATAGTTGGCCATGTCGGGCTCCTGAAACGAGAAAGCCCGGCGCGAGGCCGGGCGTGGATGTGGAAGAAGGTGTCAGGCGGCCTGCGGCAGACGCAGAAGGTCCGCGGCGGTCTCGCGCCAATAGGGATCGACCAGCCGCGCCTCGAGGAGGCTGGCGCGATAACGATGATCGCGGGCCGCCCTGTGATCACACCGACCGGAGGCGGCAAAGGCCAGCCCGCGCAAGCGGCTGGCTTCGGTGACGATGCGGCGGGCCTCCGCGTCTGAGGCGACCGGCTGCCGCCAGAGGATAATTCCAGCCCGGATCTCTCCAGCGAGAACCAGACCGAGATCGCCATCCTGAATGGTGATCACGCGCGGGCGAAAGCGCAGCGTGTCATCCGTGCTGACGCGAATGTCGCCGCGCGCGACGCGCTGGCTGGCAAGGATCATGGCCTCTTCGGCGGATGCGGATTGGCCGATGATGACCGTGCGGTCGATTTCATCGGCGCCGTCGAGGCCCTCGTAACCGGCGGTGCCGATGCAGGTGAGGCGTAGCGGCAGCTTCTGCGCATGGCGTAGCCGGGGCAGCACCTCGCGCGTGATGATGTCGCCGATGGCGGTAAAGCCGGGCTGGTGGGAAAGGGTCATGGGGCTTGCTCCACGACGGGCGGCGGAAGCCTCTCTTCCGCCCGCAACCCGTCACGGCCAACCGGCCCGCCTCTCACTCTCCGTTGTCGGGGTGGATCAGCACCATGGTTCGCGGCGGCCCGCCCAGGTTCGGGCCAGTCCCTCGCCGACGAGAATGTCTCCGACATCCCGGCCCTCGACGCGGATCGCCGCCAGGGTCCGGCCATAGCGGTCGGTGCCCTGGCGCAGGATTTCGACACGGCGGCCTTTCAGAAGCTCGGCCAGCCTGATCTTCGATTGCAGCGCGAGGCCGGATTCATGCGAGCATTGCCCCCGATCTCAGGGGCGTCGATGTTGAAGATCCGGACGGCCTCGAATTGCCGCGTCGTGCCCAACCGGATGGAATCGCCGTCCCAGACGCGGATTTCGGCGGGTTCGCAGGACGCCGTGCAAAGCAGAACGGAAACGACGATATGGCTGAGCATGACGAACGGCTTTCATCTTGAAGGGGCGAAATCGGCGGGATCGCCGACGGTTCTTTCCGATGCGGGGCGAGATCGCAATGCGAACCGGCACGCAAGCGGCAATCGGCGGTGATTGACGGGAGAAGGCCCGGCTGCGCCTGGGGACCGGGCCGTCGGGGTGAGGCGCTTTCGCGCCTCAGCTCCATGGATCGAGTTCCAGCTTCACCATGTCCTCGTCGCCGTCGAACTCGTCGGCGGGCATGGCGGCATGGGTTCCGTCGCCGGCCTGGAACACGACGATCGAGACCATCAGCGTGGAAGCGAGGCTGGCGGCGAAGGCGGTGGCATCTGCATAGGACATGGGTTCCAGCTCCTGTCTTTGGAGGCGGGGGACCATCCCCCGCGCGACAGGCGCCCGAAGTGTCTGACCGGATCTGCAATCACCCTCGGGCGTTCGGACTATCTCCGAATCCCCGAGGGCGGCACGCTTGCGTAAGCCGACCCCTTGCGGGTTGATTGACGAAGAAACGGTTGGACCAAGGTTCGCGAATGGAAGCGGGGGATGTTGTTTTGCCTCTGACGGGATGCCGGGAAACCTGTCGCAGATGCCTCGCCGCGCCAGCCTCGTTTCCGGGATGATTTCCCGATGTGTTTCAGGCCGGGGATGGAATCCGCTGTCCCGCCGCGAGAAGCTGACGGCGCAATGGTGAAGCTGGACCTCGATCCATCGCTGCCTGTGCAGCGATACCCGACGGCACGGTGCCTAGGCAGGGTGCGCGACGTTCAGTTCCAGAGCCCATCCGCAATCTCGCGGGCGATCATGGCGCGGGCCTTCATCATCACATCGTCGCCGGAGGTGTCGATATGACCGTAAAACCGCGTCCGCGCGCCATCGGCGGTCCAATCCGCATAGTGGCAGTATTCGCGGGCATCGAGCCGGAAGGCCCGCATGTCCTCGGCCCAATGCGGTTTCGGCTCAACGACAACGGTGATGCCACCGCGCGTTTCCTCCCAGGGAAGCGACCGCTCCGAGGGGGGATTGCTGCGGTCGTCGGCGAAGATTTCATCGACGGTCATCATGCTGCACCTCCTGTCTCGGGTCGTGTGAGGAAGCCGTTCGGGTTGCCGGGGTCCGGCGGCAGATAGGCGTCATAGGGGTTGCCATCGGCAAGATGACCGAATGGGGTGAAGACGTAATCCCCGGCCTCGCGGCCTACAGCGCACAGGACGTAGCGCACCTCTTGGGTTTCGGCGTCGAGGCATTCCATCAACGCAAGATTACCATCACCGGCAGCGCGCAGCAGCGTGTTGAAATTCGTTCGGACGGGATCGGGAATAGCCATGATGTTCTCCTGAAACGAAAATGGCCCGCCGTCGAAGGACAGCGGGCCATGTTGATGGGGTCGCGAGGATCACGCGGCGGCGCGACCCTCGATCGCATCCGCGCCCACTTCGTCGGCCGTGATCTCTTCAAGTCGGGCGCGACTGTAGCCTTTCTGCGCGAGCCAGAGTTCGGCCGCCTCGCGGCTTTCTGCAAGATGCAGCAGCTCGATGTTTTCGCCGACATCCTGCAAGACGCGAACCTGGCCGATCTTCGGGCGCTCGATCACCCGGAATCTCAGATCGCTGTCGATGCCGTAGCTGCGCATGACAGTGATGAGAATGATCCCGTCGCCCCCGAAATCACCCTCATGCAGGGTGAAGGACGGCGGGGCCGAATAGGTTGGGCGCTCGCGGCCCGGCGTCTTCCGCACGAGACGGCCGACACCGTTGCGGGACTTCCACGCGGCGAGCTTCTTCGTGAAGCGCGCCGGCGGCTTGGGTTGGCCGTCGCTGTAGGCCACGAGCGAACCGAGCGGCGCGATGTCGAAGATGAGGGAAGCGGTCATGAAGCTGGTCTCCTGAAACGAAAATGGCCCGGCGGGGAGCCGGGCCTTGGAGTGGAAGGGGAAGGAAAACGGGGCGACTGGGGCCGCCCCGCGGGGATGAGTCACTCGGCGGCGACGAGGGCGGTCGCATCCGTATCGGGTGCAACCTCTTCATCGTCCCCGGCCAGGAAGTCGGGCAGTGCCACGCCGTCCTCGTCCTGATCGGTCGCGCCATCCACCGCCTGCGCGTCCATGGCAGGACGCAGCGGTTCCGGCAGCCAGCCGGTATCGGCCAGAAGCCTTTCGGCCTCCTTCGCCATATCGCCCTTCTTGAGGTGGGCGATGAGATCGGCGGCGCGGTCACCCGCACCCTCGCGCACCGCTTCGAGGATTCGGGTCTTGGTGACACGGCCGAGGTAGTTCTCGACCGTGGGTTTCCAGCCCGCCTCGATGAGATCGAGGCCGGTGGCTTGGGCAAGCCGTTCCGCCTCGGCCATGCGGCGATCGAGACCGTGCTGCGAAATGCCGTTGCCCGAATAGGGATTGGGCCGCTCGTAGAGGGCGTTGACGCCGAAGCTGACGCAATGGGCGAGCAGCGCGAGGCGACTCGCATCGTCGAGGCCGTCGATCCAATCCCAGAGGCGCGCATCGTCACTGACGGGAATGTCGCCCCGCCAGGATTCCGCACGTTCGTCGATCAGCTTCGCGGCGGCGCTGTCCGCGAGCCCGGTCGCGTCGGCCGGGAGGTGGATATGACGCACGGCAGCGTAGAGGCTCGTTCCCGACGTGGAGGTGCGCTCAAAGGTGTCGAGAACGAGCTTGTGCAGCAGGGCCGTCATGGCGACATGCGGATTCTCGGCGACCGCATTGCGCAGTGCCAGCGTCCGCCAGGCGGTCAGGTCGATGACCAGCCGCTCGGGCAGCGGCTTGACGGCATCGTCCTCATCATCGTCGCCATCAGGGACCGGCTCGCCGCCGACGGTGATGACAGCGCGCTGCGCGGCGTCGGGATCGGACGGGTCCGCAGGTTCCCCGGCATTCTCGCCGTCGACAGTCTCCGGTTGCTCGTCCTCGGGGCGAACATAGCCGCTGCTGATGACCAACTCGCCGTCGCGGTCGATGCTGACGAACACGCCGGCCCGCGCGATGTCCTCCGGGGCGAAGGTGACGGGCCGGTTCTCGAACGCTTCCAGCTCGGCTTCGATTTCCCCGAGCCGCTGATCGACCTCATCAGGCCATTCCTCGGTATCGGCGTATTGCGATTCGAGTTCGTCGTATTCGTCGCGCAGCGCCTCGCGGGCGGCCCGCTCCTCGTCGGTCAGCTCCTGGGTCACGCCAACCAATCGGCGCAGGCCGTTGGCATAGCCGTAGGGAAGCTCGACCGAGGCGTCGATCCATTTCCAGCCCTGGATCGCGATCTCGTCGGCAACAGAGCGCAGCTTCTCCTCGACCAGACGGTCGAGAAGCGTGACGTCCTGCAACCAGCCGCCGTTCTCTTCGGAGAAGAGATCGCGCAGCACGGGGCCGCCCGCCGCTTCGTAGGCGTCGATGCCGATGAAGCGGGCACGCTTATCGGCGGCCGGAACCGTAGTCTCGGTCAGCAGGCTGCGGATCTGCCAGGGCTCCTTCTGCCAGGAATTGCTGATCCGTTCCCAGACCTGCTGCTGACGCTCATGGTCGGGGTTGACGGTGAAGGCTTCCAGCATCGCCAGCGTCATCTCGTTTTTCGCATAGGCGTCGAGCAGGGACGGCGCGACGGTCGCGAGGCGAAGACGCTGCATGATGTAGCGGGGCGTGGTCCGCCAGGCATCGGCGATCTCTTCCTTCGACATGCCCATGTCGAACATGCGCTTGAACGCCTTGAACTGGTCGAGCGGATGCAACGCGAGGCGTAGCAGGTTCTCGGCCAGCGAGTCGTCGACGGCCGAGGTCTTGGCGTCGGCCTTCTTGACGATGCAGGGGATGAGTCCATCGGCCGGGAAACGACCGGCTTCCACGAGGCGCGCGATGGACCTGTAGCGACGACCGCCGGCGGGGGTCTCGAAATCGCCGGTCTCGTTGCCGTCCTCGTCGAACACGGCGCGGACATTGAGACCCTGCACAAGATCCTCGCGGCGCTCGATGTCGTGGGTCAGGTCGTCCAGCCCGGCCTCGACGTCGATCTCGCGCACGTTGTCGGCGGACAGGCGAATGCGGTTGAAGGGAATGTCTCGCGCCCGCGAGAACTCGATCATCTGGAGGGCGGGCTTCTTTTTCTTGGCAGCTCGGGCCATGGTGGTCGTCTCCGCGACGGGCGCCGAGAGCCTCTCTCTCGACCCTAAACCCGTCACGAAGCGAAGCGCCGCCCTCTTACTCTCAGAAGGCAGCGCCATCGCGGTGGCATGAAGGGTCAACGACCGGAGCGCATCAATTGCCCAGCCATCGCCATTGTCCCACCGTGTCGATGACCCGCTCGGCGGCGCGAATGCTGCCCGTCTCCCGTGCCGCTTCAGCCCAGAGCGAAATCGGGATATCGCTGGCAAAGAGAATGTCGCGCTCGATCCCCAGGCCGAAGGGCAGCCGCAGCGAAGACAGTTCCTCCAGCGAGAAACTGCCCAGTTCGGGATAACCGAGATCGGCTAGGCCGAAGAGAATATCGCCGTCCTCGTCAAATTCAGTCGCCAGCCATGTGCCGATGCCGAATGGATTGAAGAACTTCACCACCGGCGCATGGTCGACGTCGCGCTGCCGGCCATTGGCCAGCAGCATTTCGCGCAGGTCGGGTGTCAGGAGGATCATGCCGCCCTCCTGTCGATAGCATCCGCATCGGTGCCGGAAACCTCATTATCCGGCAAGTGAGACAAGATCCAGTCGGCGGATTTGCTTGCCTGCGAGGCGGCACGCACGATTGCGCGGTTGTCTTCGCGCAGCACTTCGAGCCAGGAGCCGATGTAGTCGGCGTGGCGCACGGTCGGCACGATGCCGAGCGAGGCGCAGCAGAACGCGGCGCTCATCTCGGCGATCAGCTCCTCGAAGGCGTATTTCTTCGTGCCGAAGCTGCCGGAGAAATCGCGGGCCAAACGGGACGCATGGCCCGAGGCGTGACCCAGCTCATGCAGGGCCGTCCGGTGCCAGTTGATCGACTCGAAGAAGGCCTGCGGCGGCGGGACGACCACATGGTCGAGGACCGGGACGTAGTAGGCGCGATCCCCGCCGATGCGGAAGTCGATGCCGGTCGCCTTGATCAGCGCCTCGACCCTCGGCTCGATCAGGCCGGGCAGCGGGGGCGGTGCAGCGACGGCAATGTCCTCGGGCAGGCCATCGCATTGGGCGGTGTTGAACACGGTGAAGCGCTTCAGGAAGGCGATCTTCCCCGGCTCTTCCCCGGTTTCGCGTGCGCGCCGCTTTTCGTCCTCGGGCGTGAAGCGGTCGGCATAGACGACAGTGGTGCCGCGCTCGCCCTTGCGGACATTGCCGCCGAGCGACTGCGCCTGGCGGTAGGTGAGCCAGCCCTGTCCGGGGAAGCCGTGCTGGACGACGGCCCCCCAGAGGATCAGGATGTTGATGCCGCTATAGGCGCGGCCGGTGCTGGCGTTCTGCGGCAGGCCGATGGGTGCGCCCGCCGTGGCCTTGCCCCAGGGTTGGACCCAGGGGAAGCGTCCGGCTTCAAGCTCGGCGATGATCTTGCCGGTGATTTCGTCATAGAGGTTCGTCCGGTCCGAGCCGGAACCTGGGGTGCGGTCATATCTGGACATCGCGGGGCTCCGCGACGGGCGCCGGGAGCCTCTCTCCCAGCCCTCAACCCGTCACGGCAAACCCGGCCCGCACTCTCACTCTAGCGGGGGCGTTGCGGGGATCTCCCCGCAGAAGGGGGTGCGCCGGCAACGCAGTGCCGGCCAGGGGGAAGGCTTTCCCCCCACACACACGCAGGCGCTGGCTGCAATGCAGGAAGGATTTCCATTCGCGAAGGCATGCCCTTCTCAAATCGCGTAGCAGGACATTTTCCGGTTGCGATAAAGACATGCTACACGAAATGGCTAGGAAATCTGGTCCTCTGGGAAGAGTGCAGGTTTCAGGAGCTGTGCGACAAGCCCAGCGGCTACATTCGACCACCCACCAGCGGCAGACGCTCCAGCATGGCTTTCAGGTTGATGGCGTCCCAAGGCAGGTGTTCGGCAATCGTCGGGAGTGTCTGAAAGTCTGTGTATCTGATCGGGGC
>NZ_SDEA01000014.1 GCF_004522155.1 Paracoccus luteus
TGGCGCTGCTGCCCGACCGGCCTGCCCGCATCCTGGTCTGCGGCGGCGGGCGCCACAATGCGGCGCTGATGGCGGCGCTGGCGGCGCGTTGCGGAACCGGGGTCGCGCCGGTCGAAACCCTGGGCCTGGACGGCGACATGATCGAGGCGCAGTGCTTTGCCTGGCTGGCGGCGCGGGTGGTGCGGGGACTGCCCACTTCGGCCCCCGGCACGACCGGCGCGGCGCGCCCCGTGTGCGGCGGGCGCATCAGCCCGCCCTGACGCCGCGCACAGGTCCGGGGCCGGTCAAAGGCCAAGTGGCGGGAACGAAAGCCGGAAAGGCGACGTTATGGCCACGATGCGCGGCACGATCGCCGCGCGCTGAAAACCGGAGGACTATCCATGAAAGCCCTGCTTCTCGCCGCAACCTCGTCGCTGGCGCTGACCGGCTTTGCCGTTGCCCAGACCGCGACCGGCACGACTGACACCGCCACCCCCCCGGCGACCACGATGGAACAGGCCGGCGACAATGCCGCCAACGCCGTCGGCGACGCCGCCGCCGCCACCGGCGACGTGATGGAAGGCGCCGCCGACCGTGCCGAGGGTGCAGTGGACGCCGCGGGCAACGTGGTTGACGAATCGGTGACCACGTCGCCCGCCGACGCCGCCGAAGACAGCGCCGACCGGGCCGAGGATGCGGCCGATTCCGCCGAGGATGCCGCGGACGCCGCCACCACCGCGGGCAGCACGACGATGACCACCACGGAAACCGCGCCGGCGACCTCGACCACGACCACGGCGCCGATGACGTCGACCAGCACGGACACGGCGACGACCACCACGACGACGGACGCCACCACCGCCGCCCCGGCCGACGCTGTTGTCGTCGCCCCCGACGTGAACGCCCCGGTGATGAGCGCGGACAACCCCGGCATGCTGGGTTCGTGGATCATGAACCGCCGCATCTGGACGACCAACCAGCCGTCCAGCACCGCTTGGGCCGACACGGAACTGACCGAGCGTCCGGCGGACTGGGCCGACATCGCCAAGGTGGATGACCTCGTGGTGGACGCCGACGGCAACCTGCAGGGCTATATCGCCGACATCGGCGGCTTCCTGGGGATCGGCGCCAAGCAGGTGCTGCTGGGCAAGGACGCGCTGCACTTTGTCCAGGTCGGCGACGACGCGTTCTTCGCCACCAACTTCACCAAGGAAGAGCTTGAGGCGCTGCCCGACTTCGACGCCACGACGGTGATGCGCTAAGCCTTCCGCCCTCGCGGGCGACCAGGCCGGAATGCAGGGAAAGGGCGCCGCTTTGGCGCCCTTTTCGTTGATCGGCGGAACCCTGCCACCTGTCGCGGGTTTGAAAGCGAGGCCTGAGTCACCGGCGGGCGCTCTGACAAGAAAATCACCGAAAGGGTAATCTCATGATCAAGCAACTGCTCGGAACGGCGGCCGTGCTGTCCTTTGTCGCAGGCGGTGCGCTGGCGCAGACCGCGACAGACGCGACGCCGCCCGCGACCGACCCGGCTGCGACGGCTGCGGACAGCACCGCGCCCGCTGCCCAGCCTTCGGACACCACGGCGGACGCGAACGCGACGGACGCCGCCGCAGGCACCGATGCCGCAACGACCGATGCGACCGCCACCGGAACGGCCACGGCGACCATGCCCGCAACCGATGCCACCGCCCCTGACGCCGCGCCGGCGACGGACGCGACGGCAGGCGCCGCCTCGACCGCGGTTCCGATGGCGGGCGGCGGCCAGGTCGTGGTCGAGCAGGCCGAGCCGGTCGTGAACGTGGACGTGCCCACGCCTCAGGTCACGGTGAACCAGCCGGCCCCGCAGGTCACGGTGGAACAGCCCGAACCGACCGTCACCGTCACCCAGGCCGCCCCCGAGGTGACTGTGCAGCAATGCGCGCCCACGATCACCGTGACGCAGGCTGAACCCACGGTCTCGGTGAACATCCCGCAGCCCGTCGTGTCGGTCGCGATGGCCGACCCCGAGGTGATGGTGGGCGAGACCTCGCCGGTCGTCACGGTTGAGACGCCCGAGCCGGTCGTGACCTTCGTCCAGCCCGAGCCGCGGGTCGTCGTCCAGGGCGCCGAGGCGCAGGTCAACGTGACCGAAGCCGAGCCGACCGTGAACGTGACCAAGGCCACCGAGGCCCAGGTCGAGATCACCCAGAACCAGGCCGCAGTCACGGTCGATCAGGGCGGCGAGGCGCAGGTGACCGTCGCCGAGGCCCCCGAGCCGAACGTGCAGGTCGAACAGGCCGGCGAGGCGCAGGTCCAGATCCAGCAGGGCGAGCCGACCGTGAACGTCACCGGCGCGGATGCCGCCGCGACCGGCACCGTGGCTGCGACCGGAACGGCGGTAGCCGTTGCCCCGGTCATGGCGACGGACATCGCGCTGCGCGAAGGCTATAGCGCCGTCGATCCGGTCGAGGTTACGAACCAGGGCTTGGACGGGCTGCAGGTCTTTGCGTCGAATGGCAGCGACTATGACGAGATCGGCGAGATCGACTCGTTCATCCCGGAAACCAACACCGCGATCGTTGCGGTGGGCGGCTTCCTGGGGATCGGCGAACGCCAGGTCGCCTATCCGCTGGACCAGATCTCGTTCCAGCGCACCGCCGCAGGCGACCTCGAGGCGTATGTCGGCACGCCCGCCGACCAGATCCAGAACCTGCCGCCCTATACCGCGAACTGACGGGCAGGGGCGGACGATCCGCCTATACCGCGACTGAAAGGAACCCCGCCCCGCGCGGGGTTTCTCCTTTTTCGGGCCTATCTGCCGCTTGCCTTCCGATTGGCGCTTGACCTCATCCGCGCGGCTTCGTAAATGCCCGGCACCCCAGAGGCGATCTGGGTGTGGTCGCTGCGCGGTTGTAGCTCAGTTGGTTAGAGTACCGGCCTGTCACGCCGGGGGTCGCGGGTTCGAGCCCCGTCAACCGCGCCACCACCACCGATCGCCCCGGGCCGATGCGCGGTTGTAGCTCAGTTGGTTAGAGTACCGGCCTGTCACGCCGGGGGTCGCGGGTTCGAGCCCCGTCAACCGCGCCACCACCACCGATCGCCCCGGGCCGATGCGCGGTTGTAGCTCAGTTGGTTAGAGTACCGGCCTGTCACGCCGGGGGTCGCGGGTTCGAGCCCCGTCAACCGCGCCACCACCACCGATCGCCCCGGGCCGATGCGCGGTTGTAGCTCAGTTGGTTAGAGTACCGGCCTGTCACGCCGGGGGTCGCGGGTTCGAGCCCCGTCAACCGCGCCATCATCCCTTCCGAAAAGCCCAGCCCCGCCGATGGTTTCGCCATCGTGCCGCTAGCCCTTTTCAACGCCCCTCGATTCCCTATGCTGGCCGCGATGCGAGGCAGGGGACGACAGATGGCGCGCGGAATCGACTATGGCGGGATGATGCACCGCGCGATGCAGGGGCTGATCGCCGATGTCCTGCAGGGCGTGGCCGATGGTGGCCTGCCCGGAGAGCATCATTTCTTCATCACCTTCGACACCCGCGACGAGGGGGTGCAGATGGCCGACTGGCTGCGCGAGCGTTACCCCGAGGAGATGACCATCGTCATCCAGCACTGGTTCGAGAACCTGACCGTCACCCACGAGGCGTTCACCGTCACGCTGAACTTCGGCAATGCGCCCGAACCGCTCTACATCCCGTTCGACTCGGTCCGCACCTTCGTCGATCCTTCGGTCGAGTTCGGCCTGCGGTTCGAAACGCAGGACGGCGACGAGGACGAGGACGAGGACGACGAGGATGACGCCGATGACGCGGCCCCGGACGCGCCGCAGGGCGGGGCCGAGGTCGTCAGCCTGGACAAGTGGCGCAAATAGCCGCCGGCGGCCCCCGCGGGCCTTGGGCGCGCCGCGATCCCGGACCTGCCGCATCGGCAGGTCTTTTGCGTCCGGCCACCGCATACCACGGCATACCGATTGCGAATCCGCCGGTCCGGCCCTAGAACCCCGGCGCAACGCGCACAGCGGCCAGCCTGCGAGGGAACCATGACCAAAACCACCCGCACCGAAACCGACAGCTTTGGCCCGCTTGAGGTGCCGTCCGACAAATACTGGGGCGCGCAGACCCAGCGGTCGATCCAGAACTTTCCCATCGGCTGGGAACGCCAGCCCACGGCCATCGTGCGCGCGCTGGGCGTCGTCAAGCAGGCGGCGGCGCAGGTTAACATGGCCACCGGCAGCCTGGACCACGGCATCGGCCGCGCGATGGTGCAGGCCGCGTCGGAAGTGGTCGAGGGCAAGTTCGACGACAACTTTCCGCTGGTCGTCTGGCAGACGGGGTCCGGCACCCAGTCGAACATGAACGCCAACGAGGTCATCAGTAACCGCGCCATCGAGATTCTGGGCGGCGAGATGGGCTCGAAAAAACCCGTCCACCCGAACGACCACGTCAACATGGGCCAGTCGTCCAACGACACCTTCCCGACCGCGATGCACGTCGCCATCGGCATGGTCGCCCGCGACGTGCTGCTGCCGGGGCTGGAAAAGCTGGCCGCTGCGCTGGAGGCCAAGTGCTGTGAGTTCAAGGACATCATCAAGATCGGCCGGACGCACACGCAGGACGCGACACCCCTGACCCTTGGGCAGGAGTTTTCCGGCTACGCCCATCAGGTCCGCATGGGGATCGGGCGGGTCAAGCTGTGCCTGCCGCAGATCTATGAGCTGGCGCAGGGCGGCACCGCCGTCGGCACCGGGCTGAACACGAAAAAGGGCTGGGACACGGCCATCGCCGCCGAGATCGCGAAGATCACCGGCCTGCCCTTCGTGACCGCGCCGAACAAGTTCGAGGCGCTGGCCGCGCATGACGCGATAGTGTTCTTTTCCGGCGCGCTGAAAACCGTGGCCGTGTCGCTGTTCAAGATCGCCAACGATTTGCGGCTGCTGGGGTCCGGCCCCCGTTCGGGCCTGGGGGAACTGATCCTGCCGGAAAACGAGCCGGGGTCGTCGATCATGCCGGGCAAGGTGAACCCGACGCAGGCCGAGGCGCTGACGATGGTCTGCGCCCATGTCATGGGCAACGACGCCGCCGTGGGCTTTGCCGGCAGCCAGGGGCATTTCGAGCTGAACGTCTATAACCCGATGATGTCCTATAACGTGCTGCAATCCATGCAGCTGCTGGGCGACGCGGCGGGCAGCTTTACCGACAACATGGTCGTCGGCACGCAAGCCAACATCCCGCGCATCGACAAGCTGATGAAGGAATCGCTGATGCTGGTGACGGCCCTGGCGCCGACCATCGGCTATGACGCCGCCACCAAGGTCGCCAAGACCGCCCACAAGAACGGCACCACCCTGCGCGAGGAAGCCGTCGCGCTGGGCTATGTGGACGAGGAAACCTTTGACCGGGTCGTGCGCCCGGAACTGATGATCGGACCCGAGGACTGAAGATGCGCATCGTTCCCCAGCTGATGTTCGAGGGCCGCGTGGACGAGGCGCTGGATCTGTGGCGCCGCGCCTTTCCGGCGATGACCGTCATTCCCGGCACCCCGGTCGAGGTCGAGATCGCGGGCCAGCCCCTGCGCCTGCTGGACAGCGCCATCCCGCATGGCTTCGGGCTGACGCCCTCGTTCTCGCTGACCGTGACCTGCGCGGACGAAAGCGAGCTGCGCGCGCTGGCCGATGTCCTGGGCAAGGGTGGCGAGGTGCTGATGCCGCTGGGGGCCTATGACTTTGCGCCCTGCTTTGTGTGGCTGGTCGATGCGGTCGGCGTCAGCTGGCAGCTGATCGTCAGGCCCTGAACGGCGTGGGCCGCGTGGTCAACCTGCGGCAGGCGCGCAAGGCCGCCGCCCGCGCGGCCGACCGCAAGGCGGGCGACGAGAATGCCGCCCGCTTTGGCCGGACCCGGGCGGAAAAGTCGGCGGACGCCGATGCGGCGGACCGCGCCGCGCGCCATCTGGACGCGCACCGCCGTGACGGTGAAGGCGCCGATGAATGACCGGCTGGACCTGCCGCCGCTGACCCCGCCGGTCAAGCGGTCGATCACCATCGACGGCCATGCGACCAGCGTCAGCCTGGAAGATGCGTTCTGGCGCGGACTGTCGGCGCTGGCGCGCCGGCAGGGCACGACGCCCGCGCGACTGATCGCGCAGATCGATCACGGCCGCCCCGCCGCTGTGGGGCTGGCGACCGCGATCCGGCTGGTCGTGCTGGCGCAGGCGCAACTTGCGCGCGGACCTGACGGCGAATAGAACCCGCCGCAATCGGCGGCGCGGCCGCCCAGTGCAGGCAAGACGGGGTTCATCATGGCAGGCCATTCCAAATGGGCCAACATCCAGCATCGCAAGGGCAAGCAGGACAAGCTGCGCGCCAAGCTGTTTTCCAAGCTGTCCAAGGAAATCACCGTCGCCGCCAAGATGGGCGACCCGGACCCCGACAAGAACCCGCGCCTGCGCCTTGCGGTGAAAGAGGCGCGGGCCAGTTCTGTCCCCAAGGACGTGATCGACCGCGCGATCAAGAAATCGCAGGGCGGCGACGCCGACAGCTATGAGGAAATCCGCTATGAGGGCTATGGCCCCGGCGGCGTGGCCATCATGGTCGAGGCGATGACCGACAACCGCAACCGCACCGCGTCGAACGTGCGGTCCTATTTCACCAAGAACGGCGGCGACCTGGGGCAGACCGGATCGGTCGCCTTCATGTTCGACCGGGTGGGCGAGATCGTCTATCCCGCCGGCGCGGGCGACGCCGACACGGTGATGATGGCCGCGCTTGAGGCCGGGGCCGACGACGTCGAATCGGACGACGAGGGGCACTGGATCTATTGCGCCGACAGCGCGCTGGGCGACGTGGCGGCGGCGCTGGAATCGGCATTGGGCGAATACCAGTCCGCCAAGCTGATCTGGAAGCCGCAGGCCCCCGCCGAGGTCGGCGACATGGAGGCCGCGCAAAAGCTGATGAAGCTGATCGACACGCTTGAGGACGACGACGACGTCCAGACCGTGACCGGCAACTTTGACCTCAGCGAGGATGTGGCGGCGCAACTGTGACGCCATCGTTCCTGACGGGCCTTGTGACGGGCCTGTCGCTGATCGTCGCCATCGGGGCGCAGAACGCGTTCGTGCTGAAACAGGGGCTGCTGCGGCAGCATGTGTTCGCCGTCTGCGCGTTCTGCGCCGTGTCCGATGCGGCGCTGATCGCGGCGGGTGTCGCGGGGGCGGGGGCCATCGCCGAACGCGCGCCGTGGTTTCTGGCCGCGATGCGCTGGGGCGGGGCGGCGTTCCTGACATGGTACGGGCTGCGCGCGCTGGTGTCGGCCTGGCGCGGCGGGCAGGGGCTGCACGCGGCGGGGGCGGCCGTGCCGTCGCTGGCCGCGACGCTGGCCACCATCGCGGCGCTGACCTGGCTGAACCCGCATGTCTATCTGGACACGGTCGTCCTGCTGGGCGCGGTGTCGGCCAGCCAGCCCGACCGCCTGAGTTTCGCCTTGGGCGCGATGAGCGGGTCGTTCCTGTTCTTTTTCTCGCTGGGATACGGCGCGCGGCTGCTGGTGCCGGTGTTCGCGCGGCCCGCCGCGTGGCGGGTGCTGGACGTGCTGATCGGGGCGGTGATGCTGGCGATCGCCGCCGGGCTGGTGCTGGGCGGCTAGGCGGCCGCCAGTTCGTCGATGACGCGGCGCCAGACCTCGGCCGGTTGCGCGCCCGGCACGACATGGCGGTTGCCGATGATGAAGGTGGGCACGGCGCGCACGCCGCGTTCGCGGGAATGCGCCTCGGCCGCGGCCACCGTCTGGCGGTCGGCGTCGCTGTCCAGCAGCCGCGCGACCACCGCGCGGTCCATGCCGGCCGCGGCGGCGATGTCGGCCAGCACGGCGGCGTCGCCGATGTCGCGCCCCTCTCGCCAGTGCGCGGCCAGCAGCAGACCCATCACGCGGGTCTGCGCCGCCTCGATCCCGGCCCAGTGCAGCAGACGGTGGGCGTCGGCGGTCGAAGGCTCGCGCGCGATGGCGGGCAGGTTCAGCGCCAGCCCCAGCCGTTCCGCCGCCTGCATCAGCGGACGATGCGCGGCGACGATCCCCGCCTCGTCCCGGAACTTGCCGCGCAGGTATTCGCCGCGGTCCATGCCCTGCGGGGGCAGGTCCGGGTTCAGCCGGAACGGACGCCACACGATGGCGAAGGGGTGGTTGGGGCGGCTTTCCAGCGCGTGATCCAGTTCGGCCTTGCCGATCAGGCACCACGGGCAGACCGGGTCCGCAAAGATGTCGAGCGATATGGCCACGCGGTCCGTCCTGTTCGCCTTGCGGGCAAGGCCCGGGATGGACAACGGCCCACGTTGCCGCAGGCCGTGGGAATCGTTGATGATCAGCGGATCAAAGCAGCTGAAGATCCGACGCCGAGGCGCGGCCGTCACGGCCCGACTGCAGTTCGTATTGAATCTTCTGGTTGTCGTTCAGGCCGGTCAGCCCCGCACGTTCGACGGCGGAGATATGGACGAACACGTCCTTGCCGCCATCATCGGGCGCGATGAACCCATAGCCTTTGGTGGAATTGAACCATTTGACGGTGCCGGTCGCCATGACCTTACTCTCCTTCAAGTCCTCGGACCGCGAGATTGCCGTCCGAGCCGTGCAGCCCTTTCGCAGTCCGGCTGCCCCGTGAAGGGAGGCGGTAGAAAGACATGCTCACGCAAACGAGAGGATGCCCGAATCGGAACCGAACGCAAGACCAGTTTCAGCCAAAAGGATGACGTTGCGTCAACCTTTCGGCGGAAAATGACCGATGCGCCGCGGCGGGGTGCGTTTCAGCGCAGGTCGGGCGGTGTCGCCTCGGCCGCCAGCGCCGTCACCGCATCCGCCAGCGACGCCGATTCCGTACCCTGCTTGTCCAGCCGACGGATCGAGACGCTGCGGCCCTCGACCTCTTTCATGCCGATGGCCATGATGACCGGCACCTTGCCCAGCGAATGTTCGCGCACCTTGTAGTTGATCTTCTCGTTGCGCAGGTCTGCCTCGGCGCGGATGCCGGCGGCGGTCAGCGCGGCGACCACCTCGGCCACATAAGAGTCGGCGTCCGACACGATCGAGGCCACCACCACCTGCCGTGGCGCCAGCCACAGCGGCAGCTTGCCGGCAAAGTTCTCGATCAGCATGCCGATGAACCGCTCGAAGCTGCCCAGCACGGCGCGGTGCAGCATGACGGGGCGGTGCTTCTGCCCGTCGTCACCGACATATTCCGCATCCAGCCGTTCCGGCAGGTTCGGGTCCACCTGCAACGTGCCGCATTGCCAGTCGCGGCCGATGGCGTCGGTCAGCACGAATTCCAGCTTGGGACCATAAAACGCGCCTTCGCCCTCAAAGATCTCATAGCTGTGGCCGGCGGCGGTCACGGCGTTGGCAAGCGCCGCCTCGGCGTGATCCCAGCTTTCGTCCGTTCCGATGCGCTTTTCGGGGCGCGTGGACAGCTTGATGCGCCATTTGTCAAACCCGAGGTCGGCGTAGACGCCCGACAGGAACTCGATGAACCGGCGGGATTCGGCCTCGATCTGCGCCTCGGTGCAGAAGATATGCGCATCGTCCTGGGTAAAGCCGCGCACGCGCATGATACCGTGCAGCGCGCCGGACGGCTCATAACGGTTGCACGACCCGAACTCGGCCATCCGCAGCGGCAGGTCGCGATAGGATTTCAGGCCGACGTTGAACACCTGCACATGGCACGGGCAGTTCATCGGTTTCAGCGCGTTGACGGTCTTTTCGCGGGCGTGTTCCTCGTCCACCTCGACGATGAACATGTTTTCCTGATAGTTTTCCCAGTGGCCCGACTGCTCCCACAGCTTGCGCGAGACGACCTGCGGGGTGTTCACCTCGACATAGCCACTGCTCCGCTGCTGGCGGCGCATATAGTCCTGCAGCGTGGTGTAGATGGTCCAGCCGTTCGGGTGCCAGAAGACCTGGCCCGGCGCCTCTTCCTGCATGTGGAACAGGTCCATCTCGCGGCCCAGCTTGCGGTGGTCGCGCTTTGCGGCCTCCTCCAGCATGGTCATGTGGGCCTTCAGCTCGTCGCGGTTGCGGAAGGCGACGCCATAGATGCGCTGCAGCATCGGCCGCGTGTTGTCCCCCAGCCAATAGGCGCCCGCGACATGCGTCAGCCGGAAGGCATCGGCCGGCAGTTGTCCCGTCGATTGCAGATGCGGGCCGCGGCACAGATCCTGCCAGTCGCCGTGCCAATACATGCGCAGGGGCTGGCCTTCCGGGATGCGGTTCACCAGCTCGACCTTGAACGGCTCGCCCGCGGCCTCGTAGTGCGCAATCGCGCGGTCGCGGTCCCAGACCTCGGTCCGCACGGGCTCGCGGGCGGCGATGACCTGCTTCATCTTCGCCTCGATTGCGCCGAGGTCTTCGGGGGTGAAGGGTTCCGCGCGGTCGAAGTCATAGAACCAGCCATAGTCGCGGACCGGGCCGATGGTGACCTTCACGTCCGGCCAGATTTCCTGAACCGCGCGGGCCATGACATGGGCAAGGTCGTGGCGGATCAGTTCCAGCGCGGGCGCGGCGTCCTTCATCGTGTTGATGGCGATGCGGCCCGAGGTCTGGATGGGCCAGGCGAGATCGATGTGGTCGCCGTCCAGCGTCGCGCTGATCGCGTTCTTGGCAAGACTGGGCGCGATCGAGGCCGCAACCTCGGCCGCCGTGGTTCCCGCGGGATAATCGCGCGCGTTGCCATCGGGAAAAATCAGGGAAATCTGCTCGGCCATGTCTGGCTCCTCGTCGGTCTGGCGCCCACGGAACGCCCGGTTGCGGGTATGTGCCGGCGGTTTGGCGCGGCGCGGCGGGCGTGTCAATGCGGCCGGGGCGCGTGGCGGGCCGCCGATGCGGGGGTTTCACACCCCCCATCGTCGTATACGACGATCCCGTGGGATATTTGGGCCACGATGAAACACAACGGAGGGATGCGATGATCCATGTCACCCGCGCCGGGCGCAGGCTGGGATATGACCTGCTGCAGGGGAAGGGACCGGGCGTCGTGTTCCTGCACGGGTTCCGTTCGGACCGGCAGGGGACCAAGGCGCTGGATCTGCAGGATTGGTGCAGCGCCACCGGGCGCGCGATGCTGCGGTTCGACCTGGCCGGACACGGAGAGTCGGGTGGCGCGGTCGAGGACTTCGGCATCGCGGACTGGCTGGACGACGCGCGGGACGCCATCGACGCGCTGGCGCCGGGGCCGCAGATCCTCGTCGGCTCGTCGTTGGGCGGGTGGCTCGCGCTGCTGCTGGCGCGGGACCGGCCGGACCGCTGGGCGCGGCTGGTCACGATTGCCGCCGCGCCCGATTTCACCACGCGGATGCAGCAGGCGTTCACTGACGATGACCATGCGGCGCTTGCGCGGCGGGGATTCGTGACCCGGCCCAGCGACTATGGCGAGGACTACGTGTTCTCGCGCGTGCTGTTCGAGCAGGGGGCGCAAAGCCGGGTGTTCGCGGGGCCGCTGCACCTGCCGATGCCGGTGCGCTTTCTGCAGGGCACGGCGGATGCGGACGTGCCCATGTCCGACGCGGTCGCGCTGATCGGGCATGCGACCGGGCCGGACATCCGCCTGACGCTGGTCAAGGACGCCGATCACCGCTTTTCGGGGCCGGGGGAACTGGCGATGATCCGGGCCGCGGTGGCCGATGTCGGCGGGGCGGCGTGATCAGGTGAACCTGACCTGGAAATGGTCGCCCATGTCGGGCTCGGCCCCGGTCAGGCGGGCCTTGGCGACCTGATAAAGAAAGGCAAGGCCGCTGTCGGTGGCCCAGACCTCGGCCTCGGTCAGGGTCAGTTTCAAAAGGCGGATGTCGTCATCGCGCTTGCCATCCTCGAACCAGCTGGCGGCGACGGTGTTCCACAACTCGTCCAGCTTGGCCGCGTCGTTCGACAGCGACAGCTGCCCCTCGATGCGGGCATAAAGCTTGCCCGAGCCGTCGCCGACGGCGTGGACCGCCTGCTGCGGGCCGTCACGCAACGCCTTTTCGATGTGCACGCCCTCGGCCGTGATGAACCACAGCGCGCCCTGGTCGGGGTCGGCATAATGCGACATCGGGACCAGCCGCCAGTCGGGCGCGCAGCCCAGCATGCCGGCGTTGATGCCGTCCAGCCGCTGCCAGAACGTCGCGCGGTCGTCGGCGGTGGGGGTGGTTCCGGCCATCTCGTCTCTCCCGGCCGCGGGATGCGGCGTGCGGGGGATGAACCCGGCAACCGTGGCCGGGTTCCGGGCGGCGCGCCGGTCAGACCGCGATCTTGGCGTCGTCCTCGGGGCCGAGGGGGCTGGTGTCGCCCACCACCTGACCGCCGCGCTTGCGCTTGGTGCGCGCCGCGAGGTCGCTGCCGGAGTGTTCGTCCATGAAGTCCAGCACAAGCGGGCGGATGTTCAGGCGCCAGCTTTTCCCGGCGAAGATGCCGTAATGGCCCGCGCCGGGCTCCAGATGCTGCGCCTTTTTCGAATCCGGCACGCCGGTGCACAGCGCCAGCGCCGCGACGCACTGGCCGGGGGCCGAGATGTCGTCGTTCGCGCCCTCGACCGTCATCACCGCCACGTCGCGGATCTTGCCCAGATCGACCGGCTGTCCGTTCACGGTGAATCTGTTCTGCGCGATCTCGAGGTTCTGGAAGATGCGCGCGACCGTGGACAGATAGAACTCGGCCGTCATGTCCATGACCGCCAGGTATTCGTCATAGAACTTGTTGTGCTTGTCGCCCTCGGACGCCTCGCCGCGGGCCTCGGCGACGATCTTGTCCATGAACGCCTTGACGTGGGTTTCGGAGTTCATCGCGATGAAGGACGACAGCTGCGCCAGCCCCGGATAGACCATCCGCCCTGCGCCCCGGTATTTGAACCCGACCTGCTGGATGGCCAGATGTTCCAGCTGGCCCATCGTGACGCGGTTGCCGAAATCCGTGACCTCGGTCGCGGCGGCGTCGGGGTCGATGGGCCCGCCGATCAGCGTCAGGCTGCGCGGCTGGGCCGAGGGATCCTGTTCGGCCAGCATCGCGGTCGCGGCCAGCGCCAGCGGCGCGGGCTGGCAGACCGCGACGACATGCAGGTCCGGCCCCAGATAGCGCATGAAATCGACGAGATAGGCGGTGTAATCCTCGACGTCGAACTTGCCCTTGCTGACGGGGATGTCGCGGGCGTTGTGCCAGTCCGTCACCCAGACGTCGCAATCCTGCAGCAGCGACGTCACGGTGGACCGCAGCAGCGTCGCGTAATGCCCCGACATCGGCGCCACCAGCAGCACGCGCCGCGCCATCGGTTCGCGCCGGGCCACGCGGAAATGGACCAGATCCCCGAACGGCCGCCTGACCGCGGGTTCGACATAGACAAGGTGGTCCTGACCTTCGGCGCCGGGGACTGGGGGGATTTCCCAGTCGGGCTTGATGACCATGCGGGCAAAGCTGCGTTCGGTGACGCGGCCCCACGCGCTCATCAGCTTGAACATCGGATGGGGGAACAGCGCGAACACCGGATAGGACGCGATGGCGCGGGCGCTGGCGCCCATCCATTCGTTCGTGTTCCGTACGGTTTCCATCGCGTCATAGGACACGATGCCGCGCAGACCCTTGTATGCCATTGATGATACCCCGTGAGTGCCGCGACTGCACATCCGCTTTACGATGCTGACAGGGCGCGCATAATGGAATGCGAGCCTAGGGAGGATTTTCGGCGATGGCAAGAAAACCTGACGAGAACGGTGCGTCGACCGACGATCCCCTGGCCTCGGGGGCCGAGATTTCCGCCCCTTCCGAACTACGCCGCAGCGCAGAAAAAACCAGCGACGCCGCGGGCTTGGAGGGGCAGGGCGCCGACCGGAGCGGGGCCGGGCGCCCGGACCGGGCGAAAGCGGGATCGGACGGGCCGGGCGACCCGGACGATGCGGTGAGCGAATCACCTGCCGCGGGCGAAGGTGCCGACGGCGCGGCGCGCCGCGCGTCGGGCGCAGGTCCGGCCGCGGACACGGCGCAAGGCGGTGCGTCGGACGCAGAGCCAGCGGCGGCAGACGACACGGCGCCGGACGCGGGCGACGGCGGCGACGACGCGGACGACCCGAACGACGGGGCGGTTGCGTCTGCGGACCCCGCCGGCCAGCGCGCGCACGCCGCCGCCGTCCGCGCGTCGGCCGCGCGGGGAACAGCGGCGCGGGCCCGGACCAAGGACCGGACCGACGATCCGCGCACCGGAACCCGCAAGCCGCCAAAGCCGCCTGCCGGCAAGGCAGCCGCCGACGCCGCCAAGGCATCCGACGCGCCCGCATCGGACGAGTCGCTGGCCGAGGACGCGCCCCCCCGCGCGACCCCCGCCGCGGATCGCCCCGCGTCGGCGATCGACCGCCATCCCGAAGCCCGGACCGAGGCTGTCGCCGCCGAAACCCCGCGCTATCCGGCCCCGCGCGCGGATGACGCGACAGCGGACGGCGACCCCCAGCCGCTGGACGAGGCGAACCCGCTGACCGCCCCGTTGCTGCCTGCCAAGCTGGCCGAGAACATCGAGCGGATCGAGGTGCTGGGTCAGCGGCTGGTGCGGGCGCTGGCGCAGCGCACGCCCACCTCGCCGGCGGTCGAGGCGCCGGGGCCGGAACTTTACGCCTCGGCGGTGCAGGGCTGGATGAAGCTTGCGTCCGAACAGCCCGCCCGCATCATCGAGAACCAGGTCCGTTTCTGGGGCGACACGCTGCGCCATGTGGCGCAAGCCCAGCAGGCCTTCGCGCTGAACGGTTTTGCCGCGCCGCCCGACGACGCGCCCGATGATCGCCGCTTTTCCAATCCGCTGTGGCGGACCAATCCGTTCTACAGCTTTGTGCGGCGGCAATATCTGATCAACGCCGAGGCGCTGCGTAACGCCATCGCCGACTTGGAGATCGAGGCCGCCGTCGACCGCCGCCGCATCGACTGGTTCACGCGTCAGATCATCGACATGCTGTCGCCCACGAACTTTCTGGCGACGAACCCCGACGCGCTGGAAAAGGCCATCCAGACCGAGGGCGAGAGCCTTGTGAAGGGCCTGGAAAACCTTGTCGCCGACGTCGAGGCGGGCGGCGGGCAGCTGGTCGTGTCGCTGGCCGACCGCAACGCGTTCCGCGTCGGCGAGAACATCGGCACCACCCCCGGCGAGGTCGTCCACCGCACCCGTTTGTTCGAGCTGATCCAGTACACGCCCACGACCGAGCAGGTCCACAAGACCCCGCTGGTGATGTTCCCGCCGTGGATCAACAAGTTCTATATCCTCGACCTCAAGCCGCAGAACAGCCTGCTGCGCTGGCTTGTCGAACAGGGGCACACGCTGTTCGTGGTGTCGTGGAAGAACCCGGACGAGAACTATGCCAACACCGGCATGGACGACTATGTGTCGGCCTATCTCGAGATCACCGACAAGATCTTGGAACTGACCGGCGAGCCGAAGCTGGACGCGATCGGCTATTGCATCGCGGGGACCACGCTGGCCCTGACGCTGTCGGTGCTGAAGCAGCGCGGCGACGACCGGATCAACTCGGCCACGTTCTTCACGGCGCTGACCGATTTCTCGGACCAGGGAGAGTTCACCACCTTCCTGCAGGACGATTTCGTCGGCGGGATCGAGGAGGAGGTGGCGCGCAGGGGCTATCTGTCGGCCAAGCTGATGCAGCGGACCTTCAGCTTTCTGCGGGCCAACGACCTGGTCTGGGGACCGGCGATCCGCAGCTATATGCTGGGCGAGTCGCCGCCCGCGTTCGACCTGCTGTTCTGGAACGGCGACGGCACGAACCTGCCCGCGCGGATGGTGACGGAATATCTGCGCGGCCTGTGCCAGCGCAACGGGCTGGCGACCGGGGGCTATCCGGTGCTGGACGCCACCGCGCATCTGCGCGACGTCACCGTGCCGCTGTGCGCGATCGCCTGCGAAGCCGACCATATCGCGCCGTGGAAACACAGCTGGGCCGGCATCGCCCAGATGGGATCGCCCGACCGGACCTTTATCCTGACCCAGTCCGGCCATATCGCCGGCATCATCAACCCGCCCGGAAAGGTGAAATACGGCCACTATGTCTCGGACGCGGGGTTCGGCGGCACGCCCAACGACTGGCGCGAAAAGGCCCAGCATCACGAGGGCAGCTGGTGGCCGCGGTGGGGCGAATGGCTGGCCGAACGGGCAGGGCCGATGGTTCCGGCCCGCACCCCGGCGAACTCGCTGGGCGCCGCGCCGGGCACCTATGTCCATGAAACGGTCTGAGGTCCGGCAAAGCGCCGGTCCGGAATGCTGCACTGCAGCATGACCCTCTTGCAATGCTGCGTTGCAGCAACTATAACTGTGTCATGATGATTGACCGGGGCAGCGCGCCGCTGCTTCCGCAGAGGAGACGACCGATGGCCAAGACCCCCGACTTTACCAAGACCTTCCAAGACATGATGCAGAAGATGCCCGTCGACACCTCGTCGATGACCGATGCGTTCAAGTCGCAGACCGCCTTGGGCGAGCGCATGACCCGCGTCGCCCTGGACGCCGCCGAGCGTTCGACCGAGATCTCGGCCGCCTGGGCCAAGGACACGCTGGCCCGCATGGGCGAGCTGACCACCAAGAAAGAGCAGCCGGCCGACTATGCCAAGGCGATGAGCGACTTTGCGTCCGCCGCCGCCGAACTGGCCGCCGAGCACATGGCTGCCTATGCCGAAGTCGCCAAGAAGGTGCAGATGGACACCGTCGACCTGCTGATGAACGCGGGCAAGGAAGCCGGCGCCGACATGCAGCGCATGGCCGAAAAGACCACGCGCGACGTGCAGGAAGCCACCCGCCAGGCCACCGACGCCACCCGTCAGGCCACCGACGCGGCCAAGAACATGATCAACAAGGGCTGATCGGCCCTTGTGATCGTCGCGGGGCTGGACGACAGCCCCGAGGTTCCGCCCCGCGGCCCCACGGCCGCGGGGTTTTCGTTTGCCTTTCGCCATGCTGCGCCGCATCATGCTGCGTATGCAACACACCCGGTCAGCCATGCCCGCCGATGCGCCCGCCAAGCCCCTGCTGGTCAAGCGTTATGCCAGCCGCAGGCTGTATAACACCGAAAGCAGCGACTATGTCACGCTGGAGGAGATCGCCCGCGTGATCCGCGAAGGGCGCGAGGTCCGCATCGTCGATCTGAAATCCGGCGACGACCTGACCCGGCAATATCTGCTGCAGATCATCGCGGAACACGAAAGCCGGGGCGAAAGCGTCCTGCCCGTGGACGTGCTGACCGACCTGGTGCGCAGCTATACCGCGCAGGCCCAGTCGGTCGTGCCGCAGTTCCTTGCCGCCAGCTTCGAGATGCTGCGCGACGGTCAGTCCAAGATGCTGGAACAGTTTTCGGCGTTGCAGCATCCGATCGCCTCGATGCCCGGCTTTGCCGAGATGCAGCGCCAGCAGCAGAAGTTCCTGCGCGCGATGATGGCCGGCTGGGGCGCACACGGCGCAAGCGGCCCCCAGCGCGAGGAGGACGTGCCCGCCGCGCCGTCCTCCGACGCGCTCCCGGCCGCCCCCCGGCCGGGGTCCGCCGCCCAGCCCGACACGGCGAAACCCGCCGCCGGGGACGCATCGATGGACGACATCCGCCGGCAACTGGCCGAACTGCAGGCGCGCATCGCCCGCCTGTAAATCCGCCGCCGCCCGCCCTTGCGCCCTGCGCGCGCGCAAGCTAAATCCCCCGGGCACGGACGGTTGGCCGAGTGGTCGAAGGCGCACGCCTGGAAAGTGTGTAGGCGGGGAACCGTCTCGAGGGTTCGAATCCCTCACCGTCCGCCACATTCAGATACTGAATCCGTCCAGGGGCCCCGATTGGGGCCTTTTTTCTTTTTGTTTCAAAGGGCGTTGGCCGGGCCATCCGCCCTTCGGAGACTGGACGCTTGACGCAGAACGGGTCTCCGAATGGCCTGCGTCTCTCTTTGAACGCCCCTCAACGGCCGCGGGACGGTGCGAAACATCCTCGTATTTCCAATGGGTTGTCAGGTTCATGGGGTCGCCCCGTTCGCGAGATAATCCGGTGACGGAGACCAACACGAAGGCGCAGGGCGGTCAGAAGGACGGCTCAGTGGCGGCCTATCCCCAAGTCCGGCGGAAGCGTCCGAAGCGAGCCAAGACCCTGCCAGAAGTCTCTGATGACAAACAGACTTCGCGCCCATAGCCTGGCGCAATGTCGAACGGGCCTTGGACGGATGCAGAGAACGACCTGATCGTCGCGGATTACTTCGCGATGCTGGCCGACGACATCTCCGCGCGCCGCTACAGCAAGGCCGAGCATCGCCGGGCGCTCCTGCCGCTACTGAACAACCGGTCCGAGGGGTCCGTCGAGTTCAAGCACCAGAACATCAGCGCGGTTCTGAAGGGGCTCGGCGAAGACTGGGTCCCCGGCTACAAGCCTGCGTTCAATTTCCAGATGACCTTGGTGGATGCCGTGGCGCGATGGCTGGCGCTGAACCCGGCCTGGCTCGGGCGCCAACCTGGGCTGCAACCCGGTGCTGGCCTGCGCGAGGCAGCGCAGATCTGGATCGGACCGCCGCCGACGCTGTCGAACCAGCCGCCGCCGCAGGAACTGGACCAGATGCTGCACATCGCCCGCAAGTTCGACGTGGCGGGCCGAGACGAGCGCAACCGGGCCCTCGGCCGCGCGGGAGAGGAACGTGTGCTGGCGCATGAACGGGCGTCTCTTCGCTCGGCAGGACGGGACGATCTGGCGCGCAAGGTACGCTGGGTGTCGGAGGAGGATGGCGATGGCGTGGGCTACGACATCGCGAGTTTCGCCCCGGACGGTCTCGCCCGGCTGATCGAGGTCAAGACGACGAACGGATGGGAGCGCACGCCCTTCCACATCACCCGCAACGAACTGGCCGTGGCCGAGGAGCGCAGGTCGGAATGGCGTCTGTTCCGGCTCTGGAACTTCTCACGCGAGCCGAAGGCGTTCGAGTTGCATCCGCCGCTGGACGCGCATGTCTCCCTGACCGCGACGACGTTTCAGGCGAGCTTTCACTGAGGATCAGTCGAACACCTGCCCCGGCTGTTCGTGCCATGGCAGTGCCGCGACATCGGACAGTTTCAAAAGGGTCACGGCGGGCACCTCGCGCTTGTAGACCAGTCGCTTGAGGACCCCCGGCGCGAGATAGGCAAGCCGCAGCTGTCGGCTGACATGGCGTTCGGCCAGCCCCACGGCTTTCGCCAGATCGGTGACCGTATTGAACTCACCAGCCTCCATGCGCCGCCGCCAGCCCCAAGCCCGGCCTATGGCGCGCAGGATATGCGGATCCTGCGTCCGGTCTTCACTGGGCATATAGGTGGCGGGCGGCATGATCTTCGGCCGCCCGTTCTGCTTGCGGAGCTTGAGCGGCACGAAGATCTGGATGGACTCGTCGGGTTTCATCATTCCGCCGCCACCTTCTTTCGTGGCGCCATCATGTCGCGCATGACGCCCGAGACGCCGTCGGTCCGGACATCGATCACCAGCCCCTCAGACGTCACGGTGACCCGGCGCACCAGCAACTGCACGATCCGGGTCTGCTCTGCAGGGAACAGCTGGCCCCAGACGTCATCGAACGTCTGCAGCGCGGAGATCACGTCGGCCTCGGCGAAGGCGTGACCCTCGCGCGCCAAGTGGGCAATGACCTGTGCCGTGATCGACGGCGCGCGCATCACCCGCCGCAACTCGGTCACCACAGCCGCTTCCACGAGGTCGGCAGGAAGGCGGCGCGGGATGCCCGCGTCGCTGGGTTCGCGATTCTTGATGACGTCCATCGAGACGTAGTACCGGTATCGCCGCGCGCCCTTCTTCGTGCTGCTCGGGGTCATGGCGGCGCCCGTGGCCGTAAAGATCAGACCCTTGAGCAATGCAGGCGCCTGTGCGCGGGTGTTGTTGGCGCGCTTTCGCGGGTTCTGCCGCAAGATGGCATGGACCTGATCCCACAGCTGCTCGTCGATGATGGCCTGATGTTCGCCGGGATAGGCCTTGCCCTTGTGGACGGCGTCGCCGCGATAGACGCGGTTCATCAGCACTCTGTAGAGATATCCCTTGTCGACCAACGTGCCCTGCTTGTTGCGGAGCCCTTTGCGGCGCAGTTCACGGGCCAGCACGGTCGCTGATCCGACCTCGACGAACCTCTCGAAGATGCCCCGCACGGTGGCAGCCTCGTCTTCATTCACCACGAGCTTGCGGTCCTTCACATCGTACCCGAGCGGGACATATCCGCCCATCCACATGCCCTTCATGCGGGAGGCGCGAACCTTGTCGCGGATGCGCTCTGCCGTGACCTCGCGCTCGAACTGCGCGAAGCTGAGCAGGATGTTCAGCGTCAGCCGCCCCATGGACGTGGTGGTGTTGAAGGACTGCGTCACCGAGACAAACGTCACGCCGTTGCGGTCGAAGACCTCGACCAGCTTCGAGAAGTCCATCAGCGACCGCGACAGGCGGTCGATCTTGTAGACGACCACCACATCGATCAGGCCGTCCTCGATGTCGGCCAAAAGCTGCTTGAGGCCGGGCCGTTCCAGCGTCCCGCCCGAGATCCCGCCGTCGTCATACTGATCGCGGACCAGCACCCAGCCCTCGGAGCGCTGGCTGGCGATATACGCCTCGCAGGCCTCTCGCTGTGCGTGCAGGCTGTTGAACTCCTGCTCCAGCCCTTCCTCGGAGGACTTGCGCGTGTAGATGGCGCAGCGCTGGCGGCGGACGGGATTTGCGCGCTGATCCATCAATCATTCCCCCGCTTGCGTTCGCGCAACCCGAAGAAGCGGTAGCCATTCCAGCGCGTCCCGGTGATTGCCCGCGCGATCGCGGACAAGGATTTGTAGGGGCGCCCCTGCCACTCGAACCCGTCCCGCAAGACCGTGATCGTGTGCTCGACCCCGTTCCATTCGCGGATCAGCCTCGTGCCGACCACGGGATTGCGAGGATCGGCGATCTGGCTCTTGCGTGTCAGGGTGCCGCCGACCTCATCGGCCAGCAGGTCCAGCATGCGTCGGGTTTCGCGATCAGGACCGCCATACGTCAGCTCTTGGATGCGGTAGGCCAACCGGCTCTCGAGGAACGCTCGGCTGTTGTTCGGCGCTGCCGAGGCAAAGATCGTCTGCCACTCTGACTTCAGCTGGGTGACGGACATGGACTTCAGCGCTGCTAGGCGCGCGGGGATGGGATCGGGCTTCGTCATGCATTTCTCCGGTGAGTTGGAGTTGCATGACGGCATTGGTCGTCGGGATAGTGTAGGCAACGTTCTCCAGTATTGTCAGATACTTCACGCCTATCCTGCCCGAGCAGCCGAACCAGCCCGAGCGCCAGCAGGCCACACAGTTCGGCGCGGCGTTCGGCGGCGGTCATCTGGTCGGGAGGTAGCGGATTGGGGCGGTTCATGTCTCGGTGGCCGTGTTTGATGGTGTGCTACCGATCAAAAGCCACCCAGCCGTCCGAGGTGGGACATCTCAGCGGAACGGGATGCGGAAATGCGAACAGGGAGAGAACATCAGGGCTTGCCGATCACGGATTTGTCCATGATTATCGCAGGTTGAATCAATCGAGAGCAGTAGTTCATTGAGGTGAGTTCATGGCGCGCAAAGCATCCCCGATCGGTCCGCATGTTCTGGCGCTGATCGAGGATGCGCGCGTCGACCTCGCCCGAGCTGCCCTTGCCGTGCGCGAGGGAGACAATGAGCCGGAATTCAAGCTGCCCGAGGACGTTCCCGACCTCGCCGACGAAGAAGCGGTCGAGGCGTTTCGGCAAGCACTTGTCGAGACGCTGTCAGATTTCGACCGCGATGAGCTGCGACCTGCGGAGCAACGATCACGAAGGATCCGGGCCCTCGCCGAGAAAAAGGGCGTCACCTCGCTCACCACCATTGTCGAGCAACAACTCGATGAGACACGGTCGCAGGAGTTTCACCGGCAGCCAGATGAGCTCTGCAGAAGCATCTGGGCATATCTCCATGAACGCGAAACCTTCGAGGATGCGGAGAGCTTTCACTTCGCCCGACAGTTCCGCGACCACGGCAAGCTCTACGACGCCTTCGAGGTCGAACTGGAGAACCAGGTAGCCCTCGACGCGGCGGCCATCGACGAAAAGGCGCTGGCGTCCAAGATCAAGGGCATGCTCGAGCTGAAGCCCGAGATATCCTGCACGGTCAAGGCGCTCGATCTGCCTGCCACCGATACGCACCCTGCGTCCATCATGCTGATCGTCCGGCACGGTGGCCCGCTTTCGAGCGTCTACGATCACCGGCAAGACGGAAGGCGGGGAACCATCTACTACCGACCGCCGAACGAGGCGACGTTGATCTACACGCCTTCAATGCGGCAGATCGAGGTCTGCGCGGACAGCCCCGTGGTGCGCCAGACGGTCAGCGACTCCTTCGCCGAAGTTGCGCTAGGTCACGACATCTCCCAGAAACCGCTGACCTGGAAGCGCTATAATCTTTCGCGCTTCCGCTCTTCGCTTCTTCTGCAGCCCCCTGAGATCGAAGGGTACGCGTTCGAGTTCGCGCGCGTCATCGAAGCCGAGATCCGGCTGGGAACCTGGCGCCGCAAGCTTCAGCTCAAGGTGACGGTCGACGATGACATCCAGGAGGTTGCCGACCGATATCTCGGGGCGCGGAACATCTTTCGGCGCGCCGAAGCGTTCAGCCGGATCACCATCGCGGTGGCCTACAACCTGATCGGCGATGACAAGCAGCGGACGCTCAATATCACGATTGCGGGCACGAAGAGCTGCAACCTGCAGAGCAAGCCCGATCCGGAGGAACGCAGCCTCGGCTTCGCGCTGCTCAAGGAATGGGGAATCCTGAGCGCGTTCAGGCAAATCGCGCATGATGACCTTCGCGCGATATTTCCCCAGCTTGTTCAACTCCACGACCGCATCGAGGACGAGGTCAGCGGAAGTTATCTGCTGGAACTCGGGCTTGACCCGAAGCGTCTCATCGAAGGCGGCCTGCTTGAGCGCCGCGACCGTCAGGACGTGGTTCTCATCGAGGACGACGAGGTCGACGGGGAAGGCGCCGTCAAGCCGTCGGCAACCGAAGGCATGATCCAGGCTGTCGGTCCTTTCGGCGAAGATGTCGGTAAGCGCCCCGCGTCGGATGTCGAGATGTTCGCGATCAACGCTCAGTGGCTTCACGAGACGCTCATGCGCCTAATGAAGCCGCTGCTGAGCAAGCGGGCGGCCCAGATCCTGGACCCGGACCTGACCCTCGTCGGCGCCATCCAGATCGATGAGGCAGATGTGCCCGTCTATTTCGCCCGGCGGCTCAATGATCCCAAAGCTGCGCAGAGACTGGATCTGATGTTGCGCGCGCGGGGCACCGCTGGGGTGGGCATCGTCTTCGCCGCGAGCGAGGAGATGCCGTCACATCTTGGGCCTAACGTCGTCATGCCGCTGCTGTCTCATCTCGCATCGGCGGACGAGGAAATGCTGTTCGCGCGCGACGGAATAGAACTCGCGTACCGAGACGGTCTTTCACTCGCACGCGGGGGCGTGTCGCCGCGGGTGGTTCGGACAGGCAAGCAGTCCGGCACGCTGTTCATTCCTGGCAGGGAGCCGCTTCACCTCGCTGGGAACGATCAACTTACAATCTTCGAGCGCCTTGTGGTCGCAGCCGCGAAAGGCAGTCCCGACGTTCAGGTAAAGGCGCTGATGGAAGGCTTTGAGTCCAGAAGCCCCCAGCAGGCGTTCCGGAAGGAGACCTGGGACAGCATCCGGGACGTCTATATCGGCAAGGGTGCGAAGAACGGATATTGGCGACTGCTACTCACTGCGCAGCCAACCGAAGCCGTGACCGAGCCAGCCGAGGAAGCGACCGTCTAACAGCGGTCTAACATGCGGCGGGAGACGGTCTAACAAGCCGCTGATTACTGGAAGGGCTCCACATAGAGGAGCACTTCCATGCCGACTCCCTTCCCCCCGCGCCAGGCAGCCCAGACGAGCTGGTCCGGCGTCGCGAAGACCAAGCCCACCACCCACGACTCGGAATGGCGCTGTACGCGCTGTGACAAGCTGCTCGGCGTCTGTCGGGACGGCCGCATGCACCTGCGCTTCGCGCGGGGGCACGAGTATCTCGTGGGCTTTCCGGTTCAGGCCACCTGCCGCGGCTGCGGCACGCTGAACAACGCGACCGCACCCGCGCGCTGACGCGCGCATTCACCCAACCCCCTGAAATCGCAGAGACGCGCGACGTCCTGACCTGGCCACGAGAAGGCGCCGGACGCCTGGCCGCAAGGCAGGCGTCCGATGTCCTTCGCGTGGCACGAGATCCGTGATCACCTCATGCATTCATCCTCCAACCTTCACTTTCAGCGCAGTTTCGACGCCATCCGGCGTGCGCAGGCCGCCCTCGCGCCGTTCCGCGATCCGGCGGCCCTGCTGGACGGGCTGCACCGCACGCCCGGCGATCAGGGCCAGAAGAACGTGATCCTCTCCGCGCTCGTCAGGGCGGCGCAGGGCGACGGGCCCGCGTCCGACTGCGCTCTGACGCTGCTGTTGCTGGCACTCTGGCCCGGCCTCGACGCCATCCGCCGCCGGTCGATCTGGCGCAGGATCGGCACCGCCGACGAGATCGCGTCCGACGTGCTGGCGCGCACCACCGAGGCGGTCCGCGGCCTCGACCTCGGGCGCGTCAACTGGATCGCGGCGACGGTGCTGCGGAATGTCGAGCGCGACATGATCCGCGTGCGCCAGCGCGACCAGGCACGCGAACATCTCGCCAGCAGCGCCGATCCCGACGAGGTGGTGGACAGCGGCGACAGCGGGATCGGCGCGGCCGGGTACGCGCGACTGAACGGCGCCGTGCGGAAGCTGTTCGGCGATGACGCGCTGCTGGTGATCCGCGTGGCGGTCGAGGGCTTCTCCCAGGCGGAAGTCGCCGTGGAACTGGGGCTCACCGAGGCCGCCGCCCGCAAGCGGTACCAGCGCGCCATGCGCCGGCTGCACGACGCCCTCGAGGAAATCCCCTGAGCCGATGTCCCGATCCGGTCCCGCCGGTGGCTTTTCCCATTCGAGCGCCGCGAGCGCCTTCCCTCCAACCGAAAGCAGACACGCATGAACCGCACTGCCGATCTGTCGCTCGAGGATTTCAGGCGTCTTCCGGGGCTCTATCGCCGCTGGGAGCTGACCGAGGTCTGCGAGCCCAACCGCAACTATCAGATCGAGGACGCCGGCACCCACGCCGACGGGACGCCGCTGCTGGCGATCTACGTCGCCGAGCCCGCGCCCGACGTCCGCGAGGCCGCGTGATGCGCCTCCTCGATCACATCATCTCACGGAGAACCGCCATGCCGGACCAGCCGGACGATATCACCCGTCTTCGCGCCGCGAGCTACGCCCTCGAAGACCTCCCCGAAACCATCTCCCTTCCGCAGCGCGCCGGTGACGAGCCGCGCGAGCCGCTGCCGGTCGTCGAGGCGACCGTCGACGAGATCGCCTTCGCGATCGTGGAAGCGGAGCGCGAGAGCACGGCCGCCTACCGCCGCGCCGATGCGTTGAAGCGGCTCTATAAGCTCGCCCGCGAGGCGGGGTGCATCGGCGCCGACCGCGCCGCTACGGCGGTGATGAAGAAGGAGGGCCAGTGATGGCCCTTCCCATCATCGGCGCCGACGAACGGCTCGCGCAACGCAAGGGCATCAAGGGCGTCATCTTCGGCCGGTCCGGCATCGGCAAGACCAGTCTGCTCTGGACGCTGAATGCCTCGACCACGCTCTTCCTTGATCTAGAGGCTGGCGATCTGGCGGTCGAGGGGCTGGAGATCGACACGCTCCGGCCCCGCACCTGGAAGGAATGCCGGGATTTCGCGGTGTTCATCGGCGGGCCGAACCCGGCGCTGCGCGAGGACCAGCCCTACAGTCAGGCGCATTTCGACGAGGTCTGCGGGCGCTACGGCGATCCCACGGTGATCGGGCAGTACGAGACCGTCTTCATCGACTCGATCACCGTGGCCGGGCGGCTCTGCTTCCAGTGGTGCCGCGGCCAGCCCGAGGCGTTCTCCGAGAAGACCGGCAAGCCCGACATCCGTGGCGCCTACGGGCTGCATGGCCGCGAGATGATCGGCTGGCTGACCCACCTGCAGCACACGCGCGGCAAGCATGTCTGGTTCGTCGGGATCCTCGACGAGCGGCTCGACGACTTCAATCGCAAGGTCTTCCAGCCGCAGATCGACGGCAGCAAGACCGGGCTCGAGCTGCCGGGCATCGTGGATCAAGTCATCACAATGGCCGACATCCCGGATCCCGGCGGCCAGCCTCAGCGCGCGTTCGTGTGCCAGACGCTGAACCCATGGGGCTATCCGGCCAAGGACCGTTCCGGCCGCCTCGACAGGGTCGAGGCCCCGCATCTCGGCCGGCTGATGGAGAAGATCCAGCGCCCCGCGGCACCGGCCTCCGAACGCCTGACCTGGCCGCCGGTGACCCCGGCCGATCCCGCCGCCGCGCAGGAGCCCGGCCATGGCTGAGCGCCTCTCGCCACCCCCGGTGTCCCGATCCGGTCGCCGGGGTGGCTTTTCCCCTCTGACGCCGCCGCGCGTCCCATCCTCCAACTGAAAGGAGCCGCGCAATGTCCGGACCTTGGAACGACTTCAACTCCGCGCAATCCAACACAAACGTCATCCCGAAAGGCACGCTCGCCAAGGTGCGCCTGACGCTCCGCCCCGGCGGCTTCGACGACCCCTCGCAGGGCTGGACCGGCGGCTGGGCGCGCCGCGCCGCCACCGGCGCCGTCTACCTGGACGCCGAATATACCGTGCTCGAAGGGCCCTACGCCCGGCGGAAGGTCTGGTCGCTGATCGGCCTCTACAGCCCGAAGGGCCCGGACTGGGCGAACATGGGGCGCGGGTTGATCCGCGGCATCCTCAACTCGGCGCGCGGCGTGTCCGACAAGGACAACTCGCCCGAGGCGCAGGCCCGCCGCCGGATCAACGGCTTCGGCGATCTCGACGGCGTCGAGTTCGTCGCCCGCATCGACATCGGCACCGACACAAACGGCGAGGACAAGAACGAGATTCGCGCCGCGGTCACGCCCGACCATCGCGACTACGCCGCGTTGATGGGCGCGGTCGCGCCGCAGTTCGCCGCCGCCCCGGCGCAGGGCCATGCCCCGCAGCAGCCCACCACGGCCACCCAGCCCAGTCAGCCCGCGTCGGCCCCCGGCGCCGCCGGTCGGCCGAGCTGGGCGCAGTAAGGGGGAGAGCGGCCATGCGCCTGCGCCCCCGCCAGAAGACCTTCGTCGAGCGCAGCGTGGCTGCGCTCGCTTCCCGCGGCAACACGCTGGGCGTGGCGCCGACCGGTGCGGGCAAGACCATCATGCTCTCGGCGGTCACCGGCGAGATGATCGCAGACGGCGCGAAGGCCTGCGTGCTGGCGCATCGCGACGAGCTGACCGCGCAGAACCGCTCCAAGTTCCAGCGCGTGGTGCCGGGCGTCGCCACATCGGTCATCGACGCCACGGAGAAGTCTTGGGGCGGCCAGGTCGCCTTTGCGATGGTTCCGACGCTGGCGCGGGCCTCGAACCTGGCCGACATGCCGCGCCTCGACCTGCTGGTCGTCGACGAGGCGCACCATGCCGTCGCCGACAGCTACCGCCGCATCATCGACCGCGTGCGGGAGGCCAATCCCGACGCCCGCATCTTCGGGGTCACGGCCACGCCGAACCGGGGCGACAGGAAGGGCCTGCGCGAGGTCTTCGACAATGTCGCCGACCAGATTCGGCTGGGCGAGCTGATCGCCTCGGGCCACCTCGTGCCGCCGCGCACCTTCGTCATCGACGTGGGCGTGCAGGACGAACTGCGCTCGGTCCGCAAGACCATGTCGGATTTCGACATGGCGGAGGTGGCGGGCATTATGGATCGCGCCCCCGTCACCGACGAGGTGATCCGCCACTGGAAGGAAAAGGCGGGCGACCGGCAGACTGTGGTGTTCTGCTCCACCGTCGCCCATGCCGAGCACGTCACCGACGCCTTCAGGGCGGCGGGCGTTTCCGCCGCGCTGATCCACGGCGATCTGGCGGCCGAGACCCGCAAGGCGATCCTCGCCGACTACGCGGCGGGCAACATCCGCGTCGTCGTCAACGTGGCGGTGCTGACGGAGGGCTGGGACCACCCGCCCACCTCCTGCGTCGTGCTGCTGCGGCCCAGCTCCTACAAGTCCACCATGATCCAGATGGTCGGGCGCGGCCTGCGCACCGTCGACCCCGAGGAACATCCCGGCATCGTGAAGACCGACTGCGTCGTTCTGGATTTCGGCACCTCGAGCCTGATCCACGGCACGCTGGAGCAGGATGTCGATCTCGACGGCAAGGCCGAGGCTGGTGACGCCCCGACCAAGACCTGCCCTGCCTGCGAGGCGGAGATCCCGCTGGCCGCCACCGAATGCCCGCTCTGCGGCGAAGCGTTCCCTCGGGAGGACGAAGAGGCCGGTGAAGGTGGCGGTGCCACGCCGCTCTCGGGCTTCATGATGACCGAGATCGACCTTCTCAAGCGGTCCAGCTTCGCGTGGGTCGACCTTTACGGCACGGACGACGCGCTGATGGCCACGGGCTTCGCCGCCTGGGGCGGCATCTTCTGGCTGGATGGGGTCTGGTACGCCATCGGCGGGGCGAAGGGCGAGCGCCCCCACCTGTTGGGTGTCGGTGAGCGCACTGTCTGCCTCGCGCAGGCCGACGACTGGCTGAACACCCATGAGACCGACGAAAGCGCCTTCAAGACCCGGTCCTGGCTGCGCCAGCCGCCGACCGAAAAGCAGCTGCAGTACCTGCCGCCCGAGTGCCGCCATGACTTCGGCCTGACGCGCTACCGCGCCTCGGCGCTGATGACCTTCGGCTTCAACAAGCGCGCCATCCGCCAGCTGATCGACACGGCGGCCTCTCCCGAACGGAGGGCGGCATGACCCATGTCCACATCCACCCCCATCTCGGCCGAGGACCGGCGGCGACTGTGGCATCCGCGTGGAACGCTCTGTGCTGTCTGCCGGCAACCCACCCGTGGTTTTGGCTGGTTCGATCCGCACCGGTCGAAGCGACCCCGGCCCTCGGTCTGGTTCTGCTCGATGCCCTGCCAGTCCTTCTGGACGCGCTTGGCCAGGGAGCGTTTCGCCATGGTTGACCTGACCGAGGAAGAGCGCGCCGCGATCACCGCCACCATCAAGCGCGTGGCGCTGCTGATGGACGAGATCGGCTGGGCCACCCCGCTTGCCGATCTGACCGAGGCGCAGGTGCGCGCGCTGATCGAGGAGGCCGTCGAGGGCTTCCGCGAGGCCATGTCCGAAATCGCCCGGGCGCAGACGCCGGAGGTGCCGTTTTGACCAAGCTCTGCACAAAGTGCGGCGTCGAAAAGGACGTCTGCGAGTTCGGCCGCCGACGGCTCGGCCCCGATGGGCGGCAGTCCTGGTGCCGGGATTGCCGCCGGGAATACCAGCGTGCCTATGCGCAGAACTTCCGCGATCCCGAAAAACACCGGGAGGCGCAGCGCCGCTATCGGCTGCGCCACGCTGAAAAGAACAAGGCGCACAGCATCGTCAGGAGCGCTGTCAAGGCGTGCCGGATCATCGTGCCGGTCTGGTGTCAGCGCTGCGGCTGCGTGACCGATCTCGAAGCGCATCATCACGACTATTCCGAGCCGCTCGCGGTCCAATGGCTCTGCTCGACCTGCCACGGGCTTGCCCACCGCAGCTACGAGGGGGACCAGCATGCTGGACTATAACCGCCGTCCCAGCTTCGCTCATCGGGTCAACGCCGTCGTCGACCAGGCGCTCACCACCGATCAGGCAACCCGGCCGCCCCGCGACTATCTCGGCGGCTCCCGCCTCGGCCATGCCTGTGAGCGCGCGCTGCAGTTCGAGTTCACGGCGACGCCGAAGGACGAGGGTCAGGACTTCTCGGGCCAATCGCTGCGGATCTTCGCCATCGGCCACGCGCTCGAGGATCTGGCCGTCGCCTGGCTGCGCGGCGCGGGCTTCGACCTCTACACCCGCAAGGGCAACCGGCCCGATGGCGGCCAGTTCGGGTTCTCCGTCGCGGGCGGGCGCATCCGCGGACATGTCGACGGTATCATCGCCGCCGGGCCCGAGGGTTTCGGTCTTGCCGTTCCCGCCCTCTGGGAATGCAAGACTATGAACGCGAAGAACTGGCGCGCTTGCGTCAAGGACGGCGTGACGAAGTCGAAGCCGGTCTATGCAGCCCAGATCGCGGTCTATCAGGCCTACATGGAAACCAGCGTGCCCGGCATCAGCGCCGCGCCCGCAGTGTTCACCGCGATCAACAAGGACACGGCCGAGCTTCACCATGAGCAGGTCGCCTTCGACGCCGATCTCGCGCAGCGCATGTCCGACCGGGGCGTGCGGATCCTTCAGGCGACCGATGCGGGCGAGCGTCTGCCACGCGTCGCCGCCACGCCCGACTTCTTCGAATGCCGTTTCTGCCCCTGGTCCGAGCGCTGCTGGAGGCTTCCCGCATGAGCGACGACGGCATCCTGCACTTCAACCCGTGGATGGACTTCAACGACGGACCGCCGTCCGAGAACCCGTTCGGCTGCGACCCCGACCCCGAGCAGATCGCCGTCTTCCTCGATACCGTGTTCAGCTGGTGCGAGGGGCTGATCCCGCTCCGCGGCTTCGTGGACAAGGGTCAGGGTCGGGACGGCAAGCCGCACAATATCTGGATCCCCGCCGACGACACCGCGCCGGGAAAGCTCGCGACCTTCGCCGCATGGGCGAACCGCGAGGGGGCGGCGGTCTATGTCATCCCCGGCACGGTCGCCGAGCAGGGCCAGGCCCGCGCCGCCGACGTGCTGCAGATGCAGGCTATCGTCGTCGATCTCGACGCGGGCGATATCCCGGCCAAGCTGGACCATGTCACCCGCCACCTCGGCGCGCCCACGCTGATCATCGAGAGCGGCGGGCGCACGCCCGAGGGCGCGGCGAAGCTCCATGTCTGGTGGCAACTGACCGAACCCGCCGAGGGCGAGGATCTGGCCACCCTCTGTCGCCTGCGCGGCGAGATCGCCGTGAAGGTCGGCGGCGACACGCATTTCCGCTCGGCGCACCAGCCGATACGGGTGCCCGGCACGGTCTATCACAAGCACGGCCATCAACGCCTTGTGCAGATCCGCGAACATCGCGACGTCGAGGTCGACCTTGCGGATTTCGCCGAAAAGGTCGCCGATATGCCGCCGCTGCCAGGCGTGGGCTTCGCCAGCGACGCTGCCGCGCCGACCGCGAAGCCCGGCGTCGACGCGGTGCTCACCACGCCGGTGCGGGAGGGCGCGGTGGACGACTGGTCCCGTTTCCAGGGGGCCAGCGCCGCCATCGGCCACTACATACGCCTCGTCCACGACGGCCGCCTCGATCCCTTCGCGGGCTGGGAGGCGATCTGCGGCTACAACGCCGCCATGCTGCGCCCATCCTGGCCGCTCGATCGGCTGCAGGCCGAGTCCGAGCGCCTCTGGGCGCTGCATGTGAAGCGCAACGGCCCTCCGCTCCTGCGCGCAGCCCATGCCGATGCCCCGACCAGCCTGCTGCCCACCTTCACCCTCGGCGCGCTGCTCGACGACACGAGCCCGATGCCAGACGACGTCATCGGCCCCCGTGTGCTGACGCCGGGCGGGCTGCTGGTGCTGGGCGGCGCGCCCAAGGTCGGCAAGAGCGACTTCCTGATCTGCTGGCTCGTGCACATGGCCGCTGGCGTGCCGTTCCTCGGCTTCACGCCGCCCCGGCCGCTGCGCGTGTTCTATCTGCAGGCCGAGATCCAGTATCACTATCTGCGCGAGCGCATGCAGCAGATCGCGCTGCCCGCCGCCGTGATCGCCGCCGCGCGCGACACCTTCATCGCCACCCCGAAACTGAAGCTGCTGCTCGACGCGGAAGGCGTCGCCCGCGTGGCCGAGGCGATCCGGGCCGCATTCCCCGACGCGCCGCCCGACATCATCGTCATCGACCCGATCCGCAACCTCTTCGATGGCGGACCTGAGGGGGGCGGCGAGAACGACAACACCGCCATGATGTTCTTCCTGAAGGACCGGGTGGAGCTCCTGCGCGAGGCGGTCAATCCGGATGCGGGCGTCATCCTCGCTCACCACACCCGCAAGGCCACCAAGCACCAGGTCAAGGACGATCCCTTCCTCGCGCTCTCCGGCGCCAGCGCGCTGCGGGGTTTCTACACCTCCGGGCTGCTCATGCACCGGCCCGACGAGGACAGCAGTGTCCGCAGGCTGGAAATCGAGTTGCGCAATGGCCCCGCACTGCCGGGCAAGCTGATCGACAAGGTGAAGGGCGAATGGGTCGAGCTGAACCCGCTGAACGAGCGCCTGGTGCGCAAGGAGGTCGGCGCCAAGCTCGATGCCGAGCGGCTGCGCAAGCACGATGTCATCCTCGGCATGCTGCTGGACGAGGCGGCGAGCGAGCGCCTCTACACCGCGATGCAGTTCGCGGAGACCTTCGAGAACCGGGGCGGTCTGGGCAGCAAGCACACGATCCGCGAGCGGCTCAGCGTGCTGGCGACCAAGGGCTTCGTGAAGTTCCTGCGCGACCCCTCGGGATTCGGCTTCCCCGTCACCCGGTCGCGGTTCGGCTATCTCTGCGTCGAGGGCATGCAGTTCGGCGCGCCCGTCGAGGAGATCGATCCGGCCACCGGCGAGGTCACCACAACCGCCCGTCCGGTCCTGCCCAGCCACTTCAAATGCCCCCAATCCGGGCTCTGCCTGCAGGTCGAAAACCCCGCCGTCTGGGTCTACCCGGAGGGGCTGGAGGACGACCTAACTCATATGAGTGAGGCCTGACTCATATGACAGCGCCAACTGTGCACTCAACGAAATCAACGGGTTACGCGCAAATAAGAGTTAGGTCCCTGACTCATGCCCGAAGACTTCATGAAGTCTTATTCCGCAATGATTTCAGCCACTTGTCCTCCCCGGAACAGTTAGGTGTCAAACCCCCATACTACGTATGGGAGGGCCACCCCACAGGGTTGGCCACTCCTCCCATACGTCTGGGCCAGCCGCGCGCGCCGCCGTGACGCTCTCTTGTGCTTCCCGATCCGACGACGGCGGCCCCGTACCGCCAAGCACCAGACCGCCGTCGTCTTCCACCACCACAGGCCACCGGCAAAGGAGACCCATCATGGCTCAGCCGACTCTGATCCCCAATTGCGACGGCGCAAGGTTTGAATCGCTGCCGCTCGACGCCCCCCGCAACCGCTGCATCCTCGCGCTCGACCTCGGCACCTCGACCGGCTGGGCAATCCGCGGCCATGACGGCCTGATCACCAGCGGCACGGTCTCTCTGCGCCCCGGCCGCTTCGACGGGGGCGGTATGCGCTACCTTCGCTTCACCAACTGGCTGACCGAGATCGACCGGCTGTCCGGGCCCGTCGCCGCCATCTGGTTCGAGGAAGTCCGCCGCCACGCGGGCACCGACGCGAGCCACATCTACGGCGGGCTCATGGCCACGCTGACCGCATGGGCCGAGCTGCGCGGCGTGCCCTACGAGGGCGTTCCGGTCGGCACGATCAAGCGCCACGCCTCGGGCAAGGGCAACGCCGACAAGGCCGCGATGATCGCCGCGGCCCGCGCCCGCGGCTTCAGCCCGGCCGACGACAACGAGGCCGACGCCATCGCCCTGCTGCTCTGGGCGATCGAGACGAAGGGAGGTGTCGCATGAGATGGCACCCCCACGGCTACGGCGGTCGGTGCCGGGATCCCGAGCAGGTCAAGCGCGAGGGTTGGCAGGAACAGGGCGTGCTCGCGGTCTCCGCCGATGACGACCGCCTCACCTGGCCCGAGCGTGAACTGGTCCGCCAGCTCGGCGAGAAGCTCTACGGCCCGCGCCCTGCCGACAGGGAGGCGCGCTATGGCTGATCGCGAATGGACCGCCGACTGCGTCGCCGACCATTTCGAGGAGGCGTTCCGCACCCTGCGCAAGCTGCCGCCGGTGAAGGCGCAGGGCTACTTCAACACATGGCCCGACATCGTGCGGACCAGCCGCGAGATCGCAGCGATGGAACCCCAGCCGATGCGGGTCTGGCCCTCGGCCGCCGCGATCACCCGGCTCGAGCAGACCTTCGACTGGGTGCTCTGGATCGAGGAGGCGGAGCGCAAGCTCGTCTGGTCCCGCGCGGCCCGTGTGCCGTGGAAGCAGATCAGCGGAGAGCTCGGCTGCGACCGCACGACGGCGTGGCGTCGCTGGCAACTGGCGCTGACGAAGATCGCTGCGCGGCTGAATGCGCAGTGACTCCAATGTGTTGCAACACTTTTTCCTTCGACATCTGCAACATGATCGTGCTATTCCGAAGGCAAGATGGGGAGAGTGCGCTGGAAAGCTCGCTCTCCCCTTTGCGTTGACGGGGGCCACCTGGACCCCGGTATCCAGCGAGGGTCCGGCCGGGATCCATCCCACGGCAGTTTCCGGTTCCTTCCTGGGCGTTTTCGTATGCTGGCGGGCGAAGCGCGGGACATCGCCAGCGACAGGGCCGGATTTTTGGGAAGCCACCCGGAAGCCGGAGCCGCCTGACCGCGCACGAAACCCAATAAACGCTGGCCTTCCGACCGGACACCGCTGGTGGCCGCTGGACCCCGTGTGGAGTCCGGCCCGGCATCCGGAGTCCGGAAGCCACCGGCATCCACCCGACCGAGGAACCTTACCCATCATGACGCTGAGCTTCGCACCGGACGCGATCGAGACGTGGCCGCTGTCGCGGCTGCAGCCTTACGCGAAGAACGCGAAGGCGCATGGGCCGGACCAGGTCGCCAAGATCGCCGCCAGCATGGCCGAGTTCGGCTGGACCGTGCCCTGCCTCGTCGGCGATGACGGCGAACTGATAGCGGGCCATGGCCGGGTGCTGGCCGCGACGCAGCTCGGGCTGACCGAAGCGCCGGTGATCGTGCTCGGGCACCGGACGGTGCGCACGCCCTACATGCGCGAGATCATGGACCGGCTGTCGGCCGGCGACACGATGCAGCGGATCGTGTTCATGAAGGCCGCGCAGGTCGGGGCGACCGAGGCGGGCAACAACTGGATCGGCTTTGCGATCCACCAGGCACCGGGCCCGATGCTTGCGGTCCAGCCGACGGTGGAACTTGCCAAGCGCAACTCACGCCAGCGGATCGACCCGCTGATCGACGAGAGCCCCGAGCTGCGGGAGCGGGTCAAACCGGCCCGGTCGCGAGATGCGGGCAATACGATGCTGTCGAAGGAGTTCGCGGGTGGCATCCTGATCATGACCGGGGCCAATTCGGCGGTCGGGCTGCGGTCCACCCCGGCGCGGTACATCTTCCTCGACGAGGTCGATGCCTATCCCGCCTCGGCCGACGAGGAAGGCGATCCGGTCACGTTGGCCGAGGCACGGTCGCTGACCTTCGCCCATCGGCGCAAGGTGCTGCTGGTGTCGACGCCCACCATCCGGGGGCTGAGCCGGATCGAACGGGAATACGAGGTGAGCGACCAGCGCCGGTACTTCGTGCCGTGCCCGCATTGCGGCGCGATGTAATGGCTGAAGTTCGACCGGCTGCGCTGGCAGAAGGGTAAGCCGGAAACGGCGGAATATCACTGCGAGGGCTGCGACGCGGCAATCACGGAACACCACAAGACGGCGATGCTGGAAAGCGGCGAGTGGCGGGCGACCGCCACGGCCGCCGATCCGACCACGGTCGGGTATCACCTCTCGGCGCTCTATTCGCCGATCGGCTGGCTGAGCTGGGAGCGGATCGTTCGGGCGTGGGACGCAGCTCAGGGGTCGGACGAGGCGATCAAGGCGTTCCGCAACACCATCCTAGGCGAGACATGGGTCGAGACCGGGGAAGCGCCCGACTGGCGGCAGCAGGAGACCAACAGCGCGCCATCCCCGCGAACAGGCACGGAAGCTGTTTCCGAGTCGGGATTTCCATTGATCGGGAAAATGGAAGCACTCGCCCATCCGCAGGGCCTTCGATGGGGGCCTCTGCAAATGTTGACCAGGTGTTGACAAGAATTTCAAAAGCAAAAACCCGACGGTTTAAGTCGGGATCCAACATTTTGATATCTTTGATTTGTTTGGTGCGGGGGCGCGCTACCTACGAGACCGACACTCGATCCAAGCGGCCATCTGACCGACCGTATATAGCCGCCTGAAAGCACCTGAGGCGTCCGATCAATCGTGTTGAAATCTCCGCACGAAACGCGGAAATCCCAACATGACTTATACAGGATCGCAGTTGGCAAGCTGACTTGGATAGTGGTCTAGATGGGACGCCAGCCGAATACCCCATCTGAACAACCAGGCAGCATTGCGTTCATCAGGGCGGTTTGCAGCATCTGTCGCTGATCCGCCTCGGGGATAGCCAGCAAATCCGCAGGCCCGAAAATCGCACGATGGGTCACGAAACCGCTGAGAAGGCTAAGCGCGAAATGCGCCCGTCCCGGATCCGCATGGCCAAACGCCCTGCTTAGAGGCAGGGCTAGTGACGTGCCAAAGAATTGCGCAATGATCGCCCGCGCCTCGCTGCAGAGGCTGGACTGTGTCAGTAAATGAAGCGGCCTGACATCTTCTACCTTGCGCGGATCACGCAGGAAGGCCAGATCGCAGATCCGGTTGATCATGGTCGCGCCATCGGGGCCCCCTGCGGCGATGTCATCGAGGGGCGCAAGCGCCAGCAAGGCCTGACGGAATATCTCGGCCTTCGACCCGAAGGCGCGATGGACATAGGCCACATCGACCCCAGCCGCGGCGGCGATGTCGCGCAGGCTGGTGTCGGAATAGGGCATCCGCGCGAAAAGCAGCATCGCCGATGCAAGAATGCGTTCTTTCCCGGTTGCCTGCCCCGGCATGCGGTCGGTCGAGTTGGCTGAGTTGAGCGTCCTTGGCATGGGTGGCTTGTGTTCGTCCGGTGGCTTCGACGCGAAGAAACTGAAAATGCTGCCCCGGAGCAGAGGTGCGGCAAGGTGCAGCCCACACCGGGTCGTGTTGTTTAGCTGGTTTTTCAACAGCAAACAACCAGCAGCCGCTTTTGCGCGACAATACAGGGTTTTACCCTGTCATTGAGCGTTGACAACAGGGGAGCGTAGGGCGAAAACCGCATCGGGACATGCGCGAAGCATCCATCAGCACAGCAATCAGAGGCAGATCATGGCAAAGCCCGGCAGAAACACCATTATTCTGGGCGGCCTGGCCGTTGTCGCCGTGCTTGGCTGGCTGGCCTGGGACCGGCTGCAACCCGCCGGTCTGCCGGCGGGTTTTGCCAGCGCCAATGGCCGGATCGAGGCGACCGAGGTGGATATCGCGGCGCTCACCGGCGGCCGAATCGCCGAAATCACCGCTGCCGAAGGTGACATGGTCAGCGCAGGCGATGTGCTGGTGCAGATGGACGTGGTGCAGCTGAACGCACAAAAACGTCAGGCCGAAGCGCAGCTTGCCCGCGCCGAAATCGGCGTCGAGACAGCAAGGGCGCTGGTCGCTCAGGCCGAGGCACAAGAGCGCGCGGCCCGGGCCGCGGTTGATCAGGCAGGCTCGGTTGCCGATGCCGCGTCGCGCAGGCTTGAACGCTCTGAGCAGCTTGCAAAGACCAGTGCGATCTCGCAGCAGGTGCTGGATGATGACCGCGCCCGGGACGCCCAGGCCCGCGCCGGTGTGGCCTCGGCCGAAGCCAGCCATGCGGCAGCGCTGGCGGGGGTCAGCAGCGCGCAGGCGCAGGTGGTCGATGCAAGTGCGGCCGTCGAGGCGGCAAAGGCGTCGATTGATGCGATCCAGGCCTCTCTGGACGACGCCACGCTGAAAGCGCCGCGCACGGGCCGGATCCAGTATCGCATCGCACAAGAGGGCGAGATTGTCGGCTCTGGCGGGCGGATCCTCAGCCTTGTCGATCTGGGCGATGTCTATATGACGGTTTTTCTGCCGACATCGCAGGTCGGCCGGGTGCAGGTCGGATCAGAGGTGCGCCTTGTCATGGATGCGGCGCGGGAATTCGTGATCCCGGCCACGGTTTCCTATGTTGCCGATGTGGCGCAGTTCACGCCAAAGACGGTCGAGACCGCCGATGAGCGCGAAAAGCTGATGTTCCGCGTCCGTGCCCGCATCGACCCCGAGCTGCTGTCGCGGCATATCGAGGATGTCAAAACCGGCCTGCCGGGCATGGCCTATCTGCGGCTTGATCCGGATGCCGCCTGGCCTGACTTTCTTTCCAATGTCGTGAAATGACCGGCTCAGTTGCCGGGGTCTCCGGCCTGACGCTGCGCTATGGCAAGGTCACGGCGCTTGACAATGTGACGCTGGAGATCCCTGAGGGGCGCATGGTCGGGCTGATCGGGCCAGACGGGGTCGGAAAGTCCAGCCTTCTGTCGCTGCTGGCCGGGGCACGTGTGATCCAGCAGGGCAAGGTCGAGGTTCTGGGCGGCGATATGCGCGATGTGGCGCATCGCAACCGCGTCTGCCCCCGCACCGCCTATATGCCGCAGGGTCTGGGCAAGAACCTCTACCCGACGCTTTCGGTCGAAGAGAACCTTGATTTCTTCGGCTCGCTTTTCGGTCATGACAAGGCCGAACGCGAGCGGCGGATTACCGATCTGCTGGCTGCGACCGGCATGACGCCGTTCCGGTCGCGCCCGGCGTCAAAGCTGTCGGGCGGCATGAAGCAAAAGCTGGGTCTGTGCTGCGCGCTGATCCATGATCCCGATTTCCTGATTCTTGACGAGCCGACCACCGGCGTCGATCCGCTGTCGCGCCGCCAGTTCTGGGATCTGATCGACCGCATCCGCGCGACACGGCCGGGGATGAGCGTGATCACCGCCACCGCCTATATGGAAGAGGCCGCGCGCTTCGACTGGCTGGTTGCGATGAATGCGGGCCGGGTGCTGGCCACCGGCACCACCAACGATCTGCTGTCGCGGACCGGGGCCGACACGCTTGATGCAGCCTTCATCGAGCTTTTGCCCGAAGAAGACCGGGGCGAAGACAGTGCCGTGGTGATCCCGCCGCGGACCACCGATGACAGCGATATCGCCATCGAGGCCGAGGGGCTGACGCAGCGCTTTGGCGATTTCGTGGCGGTCGACAATGTTTCCTTCCGCATCCCCAGGGGTGAGATTTTCGGCTTTCTGGGTTCGAACGGCTGCGGCAAGACGACGACGATGAAGATGCTCACCGGGCTTCTGGAGCCGAGTGAGGGCCGGGCAAAGCTTTTCGGCCATGAGGTCGATGCAAGCGATCTGTCGGTGCGCCGCCGGGTCGGGTTCATGTCGCAGGCCTTCTCGCTCTATTCCGAGCTGACGGTGCGTCAGAACCTTGATCTGCACGCGCGGCTTTTCGATATGGCGGCCGAGAAGATCCCCGCCAGGGTTGACGAGATGATCGCCCGGTTCGATCTGGGCGACGTGACCGACAGCCTGCCCGAGGCGTTGCCGCTGGGTATCCGCCAGCGGCTTTCGCTGGCGGTGGCGATGATCCATGCGCCCGAGATCCTGATCCTTGACGAGCCGACCTCGGGGGTGGACCCGGTGGCGCGCAACGGCTTCTGGCGCATTCTGGCGGAACTTTCGCGCAAGGATGGCGTGACGATCTTTGTCTCGACCCATTTCATGAACGAGGCGGAATGGTGCGACCGCATCAGCCTGATGCATGCGGGCAAGGTGCTGGTCTCGGACACCGCCGAGGGGATCACGAAAGCCAAAGGTTGCGCCACGCTGGAAGACGCGTTCATCGCCTATCTTGAAGAGGCGATTGGCGAGACGGCACCCGCCCCCGCCGCTGCGCCCGAGGCCGCGCCCGAGGCCCCCGCAGCCGGGGTGACCCATCACGCGCAGCAATCCGGCTTCAGCCTGCGGCGACTGCTTAGCTATTCGCAGCTGGAAAGCCTGCAATTGCAGCGCGATCCGATCCGGCTGACCATGGCGTTGGTCGGCAGCCTTCTTCTGATGATCGTGGTGGGGCTGGGCATCAACATGGATGTCGAGGATCTGACCTTCGCCGCCCTTGACCGCGACCAGACCACCACCAGCCGCAATTATATCGCCGATATTGCGGGATCGCGCTATTTCATCGAACAGCCGGCCCTGACAAGTTACGACGAGATCGACGCAAGAATGCGCTCGGGCGAGCTGGCGCTGGCGATCGAGATCCCGCCCGGCTTTGCCGCCGATATCGCGGCAGGCAGGGATGTGCAGGTCGGGGCCTGGTTCGACGGCGCCAACCCCAGCCGCGCCAATACGGTGCAGGGCTATGTGCAGGGCATGCATGCCAACTGGATCACACGTCAGGCGCGTCAGCTTTACGGTGACAAGGCGAGCGGCGGCAGTTTCGAACTGGTGACCCGATACCGCTACAACCCCGACGTGCGCAGCCTGAATGCGATGGTCCCGGCGATCATCCCGCTGCTTTTGCTGATGATCCCGGCGATCCTGACCACGCTTTCGGTCGCGCGTGAACGCGAACTGGGCTCGATCATCAATTTCTACGTCACGCCGGTGACGCGGCTGGAATTTCTGCTTGGCAAACAGCTGCCCTATATCGCGCTGGCCATGCTGAATTTCTTCCTGATGATGGCCATGGCGGTCACATTCTTCGCAGTGCCCTTCAACGGCAGTTTTCTGGGCTTTACCCTTTCGGCGCTGATCTATGTCACCGCGACCACGGCGCTTGGTTTTCTGGTGTCGGTCTTCATCGCAAGTCAGGTCGCGGCGCTGTTCGCGACCGCCATGCTGACGATGATCCCGGCGGTCAGCTATTCGGGTTTGATCTACCCGGTCTCTTCGCTGTCGGGTTTTGGCCGGGTTCTGGGCGAGATCTACCCCTCGACCTGGTTTATCACCGCCGCGCGGGGGGCTTTCTCCAAGGCCTTCGGAATGGCGGAACTGGCCGGGCCGATGCTGGCCATGGGCATCGCCATTCCGGTGATTATCGGGCTGGCGGCGGCCTTCCTGGAAAAACAGGCGAAGTGAGGGGCGGATGAACCTGCGCAACACCTTCAATCTGGGCGTCAAGGAATTGCGCGGGCTCTGGCGCGATCCGGTGATGCTGGTGCTGATCGTCTATTCCTTTTCGCTCTCGATCTGGACCTCTGCGAACGTCTCGCCCGAGGCGCTGACGAATGCCGCGATCTCGATCGTGGATGAGGATCAGTCGCATCTCTCCGCCCGCATCACCTCGGCCTTTTATCCGCCCTATTTTGTCGAGCCGCAGATGACCACGACGGCCGAGATGGATCGGCGGATGGATCAGGGGCTGGATACTTTTGCGCTGAACATCCCACCGGATTTCGCGCGCGATGTGCTGGCCGGAAAAAACCCGGCGATCCAGCTGAATATCGACGCGACAAGGATGAGCCAGGCCTTCACCGGCGGCGGCTATATCCAGCAGATCGTGTCCTCCGAGGTTTCGGAATATGTGGCGGGCTACCGGGCCGAGACCGCGCTGCCGGTCGATCTGGCGCTCCGCGCGCGGTATAATCCCTCGCTGGATCCGAAGTGGTTCGGCGCGATTTCCGCCGTGATCCGGTCGATCACCATGCTGTCGCTGGTGCTGACCGGCGCGGCGCTGATCCGCGAAAAGGAACATGGCACGGTCGAGCACCTGCTGGTCATGCCCGTCACCCCGACCGAGATCATGTTTTCCAAGATCTGGTCGATGGGGCTGGTGGTGCTGCTGGGGTCGATCTTTTCGCTAAGTGTTGTGGTGCAGGCGCTGATGGCGGTTCCGGTGCAGGGCTCGGTCGTGCTGTTTCTTGCGGGCGCGGTGCTGATGGTTTTCGCCATGACGGGGCTTGGAATTTTCCTTGCCACCATCGCCGGGTCGATGCCGCAATTCGCGCTTTTGCTGATGATGGCGCTTTTGCCGCTGCAGGTGCTGTCAGGCGCGATGACGCCGCGGGAATCCATGCCAGAGATCATCCAGACCATCATGCTTGCAGCCCCCAACACGCATTTCATCATCCTCTCGCAGGGCATCTTGTTCCGAGGTGCGGGGCTTGACGTGGTCTGGCCCCAGTTCGCGGCGCTGGCGGCGATCGGGGTGGCGCTGTTCTGGGTGGCACTGATACGATTCAAGAAATTCCTGCGGTAAGGCATATGTTGGGCCGCCTGCTTCTGATCCTGACGCTTGCGCTTGCAGGCTGCGCTGCGCGTCCGGGGCCGGAAGTTCTGGCCCCCGATGCCGGTGCCCTGCCCGAGGGCGCCCGCCTTGTCCGGGTGCTGACCATGACCACCCGCGCGCCCGAGGCAAATCTGCCGGGGGCCTTTGGCGACTCTCGCTCCATCCGGCCAAGCTGGCTGGAATACGAGGTCTCGGTGCCGCCTGGCCATCGGCCGGGAAAGATTGAATGGCCGGATCGCAATGGCAGCAGCGCCGACCGGAATTTCGTGATGCGCAGCCGGCAGACGCTTAGCCGTGACGCCTTTGCAAAGCGTCTCTCGCGCGAGGGGGTCGGGCTTTATGTCCACGGCTTCAACACCCGCTTTCATGAGGCCTTGTTCCGTACCGCGCAGCTTTCGGTCGATGCGCATATCGAGGAAAAGCCCGTCCTTTTTACATGGCCCTCGGCAGGCGATCCGGGCGCCTATCTGGCTGATCGTGACGCGTCTGACTTTTCCCGCGCGGCGCTTGCCGATCTGCTGCGGCTTTTGACAAAGGGTCGGTCCGCTTCCGACGCGGTGCCGGTGCTGGCTCACAGCATGGGCGCGCGGCTGACGATGGAGACGCTGGTGCAACTGCGTCTTGCCGGGCGGGACGATGTGCTGGACCGGATCGAGGTCATCCTTGCCGCCCCGGATATTGATATCGATCTTTTCCGCGCCCAGATGGTCAGCCTTGGGCCGATGAAGCATCCCATCACGGTGCTCGTCTCCTCGGACGATCTGGCGCTGAAACTGTCGTCGCGGCTTTCGGCACGTCGGATACGGCTTGGGCTTGTCGATGTGCGTGATCCGGCGGTCCAGCGCCTGGCGGTCGCGACCGGAATACGGATCGTGGATATTACCGATATTCCGACCGATGATCCCGCCCACAGCCGCTATGTCGGCCTGCTTTCCGGCGAGGCCGGGGCTGTGGTTGAAAGCACCCTTTTCGGTGAGGTACGCTTGGCTGGGGCCTTTGTCTTCAATCAGGTCGGTGGTGTCTTCACTGGCATCGGTGATGTGCTGGCGGATTGAGGCCGCGGCCTTGGCCCGGCGTTGGTGCCAGCGGCATTGGCCGGGTCATGGCCTCGACGTCGCGCCGTTTTGCCGGTAATCGTCCATGATGATCAGGGCAGGGACAGGGGATTCCGTGTCCGCCGCCGGACGCCGATGCTTTGCCTGTTCAGTCCGGGGGCGGCTGTTTCGGCGGTTTGACGGCGCTTTACGACATGTCGTCGGCATCGGGCCTTGGGCGCAATGCCTATGTTCAAGAAAAATCTTGAACTCTTTGATTTCGATCAACACTCGTTGATAGTTCTGTGCTAACTTCCGCCGGTAAATTGGAGACGCGACATGGTCCTTACTCCCAAATCAGATGGCTCGGGTGCAACCGGCGATGAAAGCCTTGGCATCGAGGCTTTTCAGGCCGTTGACCGCATACGAGAGGCGCTCTCGGGACAGCTCAGCGGCGGGGTCTCGCCCGGCTCGCTGATGATGGCCCATGTCGACTGGGCCTTTCACCTGGCGCAGGCACCGGGCAAGCAGATGGAACTGGGCGTCAAGGCGGGCCGCAAATGGCAGCGTCTCATGGCGCATCTGATGGCCTCGGCGATGGATCCGCAGGCCGCGCCGGTCATCACGCCCTTGCCGGGCGACCGCCGTTTCGCCGGTGAAGCCTGGGCGAAACCGCCCTTCAGCTGGATGTCGCAGGCTTTCCTGCTGCAGCAGCAATGGCTGCATAACGTCACCCATGAGGTTCCAGGCGTGACGAAGCACCACGAGGATGTGGTGTCTTTTGCCGCGAAACAGATCCTTGATGTCTGTGCGCCTTCGAACAACCCTTTTACCAATCCCGAGGTTGTGGCACGGACCTGGGCTACCGGAGGCATGAACCTTGTGAAGGGCTGGCAGAACTGGCTGCAGGACGTCGTCCGCCAGATCCGGCAGGAGCCGCCAGAGGGTGTCGAGGCCTTTACACCGGGTCGCGATGTGGCGGTGACGCCGGGCAAGGTAATCTTCCGCAACCACCTGATCGAACTGATCCAGTATACGCCCACGACAGAAACCGTGCACCCCGAGCCGGTGCTGATCGTTCCGGCCTGGATCATGAAATACTATATCCTCGACCTCAGCCCGGAGAATTCACTGATCCGCTGGCTGGTGGCGCAGGGCCACACGGTTTTCGCCATTTCCTGGCGCAATCCGGGTGCAGAGGATCGTGATCTGACGCTGGAGGATTATCGCCGGCTGGGCGTGATGGCCGCGTTGGATGAGATCACCCGTCTAATGCCCGATCAGAAAATCCACGCCACCGGCTATTGTCTGGGTGGCACTTTGCTGTCGATCGCTGCGGCTGCCATGGCGGGGAAGGGGGACGCGCGTCTCGCCTCGCTGACGCTGCTTGCCGCGCAGGTCGATTTCGCCGAACCGGGCGAGCTCGCGTTGTTCATCGACCCAAGCCAGCTGCATCTTCTTGAAAGCATGATGTGGAACCGCGGCTATCTCTCTGCCGATCAGATGGCGGGGGCGTTTCAGCTTTTGCGCTCGAATGACCTCATCTGGTCCCGGATGGTGCGCGATTACATGATGGGCGAGCGGACGGCGATGAATGATCTCATGGCCTGGAATGCCGACAGCACCCGGATGCCCTATCGGATGCATGCCGAATATCTGCGCAGGCTTTATCTGAATAATGAGCTTTCTTCGGGACGCTTCACCGCCGGGGGCAAGACAGTTCTGTTGCAGAACATCCGGGTGCCGATCTTTGCCGTCGGGACCGAGCGCGATCATGTCGCACCCTGGAAGTCGGTCTACAAAATCCACCAGTTCACCGATTGCGAGGTGACTTTCGCGCTGACGTCGGGCGGGCATAATGCGGGGATCGTCTCTCCTCCCGGTCACCCGCGCCGCCGCTACCGGCTGGCGACCCGCGCCCATGACGACGCGCTTTTGCCGCCGGAGACCTGGGTCGAGGCCAATCCTGCAACCGAGGGTTCGTGGTGGACGCCCTGGCAGGCCTGGCTTGCCGCGCGTTCGGGTGCCCCCGCCGCGCCGCCCGCAATGGGCAACGCGCTGGCAGATGCGCCCGGCACATATGTTTTCCAGAGGTGACAAGATGACCGGCACTCTGACCAACTATCTGTTTCACCAGATGAAAATCGGCGACCGCGCCAGTCTTGTCCGCCACGTCGGCCCCAAGGATATTGAATTGTTCGCCGCTGTTTCCGGCGACGCCAACCCCGCGCATCTGGATGCCGGTTTCGCCGCCCATGGGCCGTTTGGCCATGTCGTGGTGCACGGCATGTGGACTGCGGCGCTGATTTCGGCGGTGCTGGGCACCCGCCTGCCGGGGCCGGGGACGATCTATCTCGACCAGCAGATCCGCTTTAACAAGCCGGTTTCGCCAGGCGATACCATCACCGCCGAAGTTGAAGTGGCCGAGCTGATCGAGGGCAAGAACCGTGTCCGCCTGACGACCACCGCCCGCAATCAGCGGGGCGAGGTGGTGCTTTCGGGCGAGGCGCTGGTGCTGGCCCCGGTCGAGCAGGTGACCTGGGTGCCGGGTGACCTTCCCGAGGCGGTGGTCTTGCCGAAGGGGCGCTGGCAGGGCTTTGTCGAAGAGGCCCGCGCATTGCCCCCGGTGCGGGCGGCGGTGGTGCATCCCTGTTCGAAATCCGCGATCCTTGGCGCGATCGAGGTGCGCGACGAAGGCCTGCTTGACCCGATCCTGATCGGTCCCGGCGCAAAGATTCGCGCGGCGGCCGCCGAGGCCGGGGTCTCGCTTGACGGCTTCCGGATCGAGGAGACAGAGCACAGCCATGCAGCGGCGGCGCGGGCGGTGGAACTGGCGGCCTGTGGCAACGTCCAGGTGCTGGTCAAGGGCAGCCTGCATTCCGATGAACTGCTTGCGGCGGTGGTTTCGAAAAGCGGCGGCCTGCGCACCGAACGCCGGATCAGCCATGTCTATGCGATGGATGTGCCCGCCTATCGCAAGCCGGTGATCGTCACCGATGCCGCGATCAATATCGCACCGACATTAGAGCATAAGCGCGACATCTGCCAGAATGCCGTCGATCTGATGCGGCTTCTGGGGCGCGATCAGCCGAAGGTCGCGGTGCTGGCGGCGGTCGAGACGGTGAACGCGACGATGCCCGCCACGCTGGATGCCGCCGCGCTGACGGTGATGGCGGCTCGAGGCCAGATCACGGGCGCGCTGGTTGACGGGCCGCTGGCCTTCGACAATGCGATCAGCCCCGAGGCGGTGGCGACGAAGGGCATCGTCTCGCAGGTGGCGGGCGAGGCCGATATTCTTCTGGTGCCGGATCTCGAGGCCGGGAACATGCTTGCCAAACAGCTGATCTATTTCGCGGGCGCCACGGCCGCGGGGCTGGTTCTGGGCGCACGGGTGCCAATCGTTCTGACAAGCCGGGCGGATCCTTTATCGGCCCGCATCGCCTCGGCTGCGCTGGCCAAGATGGTCGCGGTCCGCAAAGCGGAGGGGAAGGCGTGACCCGCGATCTGATCCTGACATTCAACACCGGATCCTCGACTATCAAGCTGGGGTTTTACGCACTGGAGGCCGCCGCGCCGCGCCCGCTGGCGTCGGGCGTGATCGATTTCCGCGATGAGCCTTTCGAAGTGCGCCTGACGCGCGAGGGCAAGACCTTTTCAGGCCCGATCACAGCGGATCCCGGCGATCTGACAGCCGTGCTGAACCAGGCTTTTGCCTGGCTGGCCGGGCATTTCAATCTTTCGCGCCTTGCGGTGATCGGCCATCGGGTTGTGCATGGCGGCGATGTCTTCACAGGACCAGCCCGGATCACCGATCAGGTGATCGCGCAGATCGACGCGCTGGCGCGGCTTGCGCCGCTGCATCAGCCGCAAAGCCTTGCGCTGATCCGGGCGATGCGGGGGCTTTACCCCGATGTGCCACAGACAGCCTCTTTCGACACGGCGTTTCATGCCACCAACCCGCCCCTGATCCGCCGCTTTGCCCTGCCGCGCGCGCTTTATGATCAGGGGATCAAGCGCTATGGCTTTCATGGTCTCTCCTACCGCTATATCGCCGGGCAACTGGGCGATCTGGCCACCGATGCAAAGGTGGTCGCCGCACATCTGGGCAGCGGCGCAAGCCTTTGTGCGATCCGGGGCGGCAAGAGCATCGACAGCTCGATGGGGTTTTCGACGCTGGACGGCATCCCGATGGCGACGCGTTCGGGTGCGCTGGACCCCGGCGTGATCCTGCATCTGATGGGCGAAATGGGGCAAAGCCTGAAACAGGTCGAGACCATGCTCTATCGTGAAAGCGGCCTTCTGGGCGTGTCGGGTTTCGAGGCTGACAGCCGCGAGCTGATGGCCAGCACGCGCCCAGAGGCTGCCGAGGCGATCGACCTCTTTTGCCTGCGCATCGCGGGCGAGGTGGCACGGTTGGCGACCAGCATGGGCGGGATCGATGCGCTGGTCTTCACGGCAGGAATCGGCGAGCATCAGCCCGGTATCCGCGCCCGTGTCGCCGCGCGGCTGGCCTGGCTTGGGGCAGAGCTTGACCCCGATGCCAATGAAGCAGGGTCGCGCAGGATCAGCACCGCCGCCAGCCGGGTGCAGCTTCTTGTCATTCCGACCGATGAGGAAAGCATCATCGCCCAGGAGGCCGTCAGCGAAGAGGCAGCGACATGATTGATCTGAAAGGCAAACGCGGCCTCGTGGTTGGCGTGGCGAATGAGGCCAGCATCGCCGCCGGTTGCGCCAGGGCCTTTCGCGCGGCGGGGGCAGAGCTGGCGCTGACCTTTCTTAATGAAAAGGCCCGGCCATGGGTCGAACCCGTGGCGCAGGAAGTGGGTGCGCCGCTGTTCCTTCCTTGCGATGTGCGTGAACCCGGCCAGTTGGAAGCCGTGTTTGACCGCATTACCGCTGAATGGGGGCGGCTTGATTTTCTGCTTCATGCCATCGCCTTCGCCCCGCGCGAGGATCTGCACACCAGCGTTGTCAACGCTTCGGCCGAAGGTTTTGCGACGGCGATGGATATCTCTTGCCACTCCTTCCTGCGCATGGCGCGGCTGGCGCGGCCTTTGATGCAGGCGGGTGGTTCGCTGATCACGGTCAGCTTTTACGGCGCGGATCGGGTGGTCGAGAATTACAACCTCATGGGTCCGGTAAAGGCCGCGCTGGAGGCTTCGGTCCGCTATGCGGCGGCCGATCTGGCGGGCGAAGGGATTCGTGCCTTTTCGCTTTCAACCGGTCCGGTCAAGACCCGCGCCGCCTCGGGGATCGACCGGTTCGATGCGCTGATGGATAAGATTCGCGCCCGTACGCCTGCGGGAAAACTGGTAAGCATCGAAGAGATCGGTACGCTGGCGGCCTTTCTGGCAACCGAGGCCGCAAGTCCCATGAGCGGATCGGTGGTCTATGCCGATAACGGATTTCACACCACCGCCTGAGGCAGGCGCGGGGCCCCGCCCTTGACCGGAAGGCGGATCCGGGGCAAAGCGGAATCAACATCAGTTGACAGCATTCTGACAGGCGCCGCCGCGTGACCTTCTTTACGGTTCATCCCTTCCATTCCTTCAATCTTGCCGTGGTCTTGCTGATCGCGGGCAAGATCCTGACCCTGAACATTGATCTTCTGCGCCGCTATTCGATCCCCGAGCCGGTGGCGGGCGGCTTTCTCTGTATCGCGGTAACGGGGCTCCTCTGGGCGCTGTTCGATCTGAAGGTCTCATTCGAGGTGGGGATCTGTGATTTCCTGCTGCTGGTGTTCTTTGCCGGTATCGGGCTGAAATCCGATATCCGCACGCTGCTTGCGGGGGGCAGGCCGTTGGTGATCCTGTTGATCCTTGCGACCAGCTTCATCCTTTTGCAGAACTTCGCGGGGATGGGGCTGGCGAGGCTCTTTGGAATGGAGCCGAAGGCCGGGCTGATGGTCGGCTCGGTTTCGCTGACCGGCGGCGTTGGCACCACGCTGGCCTGGGCACCGATATTCGCCGAAAAGCTGGGGATCACGAATGCGCTGGAACTGGGGGTCGCGGCCAATACTGTCGGGCTAATCGCGGCCTGTGTGATCGGCGGGCCGATTGCGGCGCTCCTGATCCGGCGGGGCGGGCTGAAGGCGGAAAACAAGCGCGATCTGGACATCGGCGTTCCGAATGAGGGGCGCGCGGTCCGGATGGATTACTTCTGCATCCTCTGGTCGATCCTGGCGCTGAATGTCACCGTGCTGATCGGGCTGGCGCTGCATGAGGCGATCACGGCGGCCGGCGTCACGCTTCCAGCCTTTGTCAGCTGCCTTGTCGCGGGGATCGTGCTGCGCAACCTTTTGCCGCTGGCCCCGAGGCGGTTAGTGCGGCGGATCTGGCCTGGGGTCGATGATGCGCTGGCGCTGATCTCGGATCTGTCACTCGGGCTTTTCCTGATCATGGCGCTGATGGGCCTGCAGGTCTGGGAGCTGAACGGCGTCCTTCTGTTCATTACCGCCGCCCTTGTGATGCAGATCCTGCTGACGGTCGGATTCACGATTTGGGTCGTGTTCCCCGCGATGGGGCGCGATTATGAGGCGGCGGTGATCTCGGCCGGGTTTGGCGGTATCACGCTCGGCTCAACCGCCACCGCCATCGCCAGTATGACCGCCGTGGCGCAGCAACATGGCGCGGCGCACCGGGCCTTTGTGATCGTGCCGCTGGTCTGCGGCTTTTTCATCGATATCGTCAACGCGCTGATCATCTCGGCGCTGGTCGGCTAGGGTGTGTTGACGTTCACCGGAGTCGGATGACGGTTGCGGCGAGAGCAATGAAGGCGCTGAAACTTTCATCAGTCTTGCAGCAGCGCATGGCGATGCCTCTGTATTCCTTGAGCCTGCCGAAGAGGTTCTCGATCAGGTGCCGCCACTTGCAGGTTTCGCGGTCGAATTCGGCGGGGAAGCGGCGGTTGGACTTTGGCGGAATGACCGGCTCGATCCCTGCACCGGTTAGCGCCTCGCGCAGCCAATCGGCATCGAACGCCCGGTCGGCAAGAAGTTGGCCACACGTCAGGCCATCGATCAGCGCCCCTGTGCCGCGCAGATCATGGGCCTGTCCCGGCAGCAGCCGAAAGTCGGTCAGGTTGCCGACCGCATCGGCCAAAGCCATGATCTTGGTTGTTATCCCTCCGCGAGAGCGCCCGATGGCCTGGCTTTGCGTCCCCCTTTTGCGCCCTGTCCGTGGCGGTGAACCTTGACGATGCTGCCGTCGATCATGGCGTATCCAAAATCGGCATCTTCAGCCAGGGCTCGGAACATGCGGTAGAACGCATCGGCCTTTACCCATCGCCGGAACCGCTTGAACACTGAGTTCCACTTGCCGAAATCCGCCGGCAAGTCGCGCCATGGACAACCGGTCCGGACTATCCAGAGACCCGTTCTGCGGAGCCGCCTTTGTGTTCCGAGCGAAGCGGGCGGATCGGATCAAGCTCTTGATCTGGGATCAGACCGGGATAGTGCTGGTTCACAAGCGGCTCGAGGGCGGCAAGTTCGTCTGGCCACAGGTGCGCGACGGGGTCATGCGCCAGACGCTGATCAACGATGATCTCGACGCCTTCACCCGGATCCCGGCAATGTACGGCAATTCCATCGCGCAGCTGGAGTCGGACGTGGTCTGGGGCATCATTACCTCGAACCCGGCCATGGCCGACGGCAACGCGCTGTTCCACACCACGCACAAGAACCTCGCGGGCACCGGCGCGGCGCTGGCGGTCGATGCGGTGGGCGCGGCGCGGGCGGCGATGGCCAAGCAGACGGGCCTCGACAAGAAGACGGTGCTGAACGTCCGGCCCGCCTTCCTGATCGTGCCCGCCTCGTTGGAACTGAAGGCCGAGCAGCTGGTCGCGCAGAACCTCGTGCCCGCCGCGACGTCCAGCGTGGTGCCGCAGTCGATCCGCACACTGGCGCCGATCAGCGAGCCCCGGCTCGACGCGGCCAGCGAGACCGCCTGGTATCTCGCGGCCAGCCCGAACCAGATCGACACCATCGAGTACGCCTATCTCGAGGGTCAGCAGGGCGCCTACATCGAGACGCGCAACGGCTTCGACGTCGACGGCGTCGAGATCAAGTGCCGCCTCGACTTCGGCGCCAAGGCGATCGACTGGCGCGGTCTCTACAAGAACCCGGGCGCGTAACGCACCCATCCTGAACCCTGACACACGGGCGGTCCTGACGGGCCGCCCTTCGTCTTTCCACGAGGATCACGTCCATGAAAAACTTCGTCCAGCCCGGCAACACCATCACCCTGACCGCGCCCTATGCCGTCGCCTCCGGCGATGGTCTGCTCGTCGGCTCCATCTTCGGCATCGCCGCCGGAGCGGCCGCCCTCGGCGAGCCCGTCGAGACCTCGCTCGTCGGCGTGTTCGACATCACCAAGGTCGGCTCCCAGGCCTGGACCGTCGGCGCCAAGATCTATTGGGACGACACCAACAAGCGCTGCACCACGGTTGCCACCGACAACACCCTCATCGGCGTGGCCGTCGAGGCGGTGGCGAGCGGCGCGAGCGATACCATCGGCCGGGTACGGCTGAACGCGGCCTTCTGATGAGCGCCTTCGCCGCCGCCGTCGGTGCGCTCTTCGCCGATCCGAACATCGGCCGGGACGCGGTCTACATCGCCGACGGCGGCACGCCCGTCCTGGTGCGCGTCGTCGCCCGGCGTGCCGATGCGGTCACCGACTTCGGCGATGCGCGGCTCTGGTCCGAGACCACGCGGATCGACCTGCGCGTCGCCGAGGTGGCGAACCCGCGTCCCGGCGATAGGATCGAGATCGATGGGGACGCCTTCCTCATTCAGGGCGAGCCCGTCCGCGACCGCGAGCGGCTCGTCTGGACCGTGGATCTGAGGCCCGCGTGAAACTGAAGCTCGACATCGATCCCGACATCGTCGCGATGATGGCGGCTGAGGTCGCCGCGGGCGAACGCGCCGTGACCGCCGCCATGCGCGAGGCCGGGACCGGGCTGAAGTCGGCGTGGCGGTTGCAGATCACCGGCGCGGGGCTCGGCACACGGCTCGCCAATTCGATCCGGAGCCAGACCTTCCCGAGGTCGGGCGAGAGCCTGGACGCCGCAGCTCTGGTCTGGTCCAAGGCGCCGGTCATCGTCGGCGCGCATGACGCCGGGCCGCTGATCCGCTCGAAAAACGGGTTCTGGCTGGCGATCCCGCTGCCCGCCGCGGGCAAGTCCCTGCGCGGCGGCCGGATCACTCCTGGCGAGTGGGAACGGCGACGCGGGCTGCGGCTGCGCTTCGTCTATCGCCGCACCGGTCCGAGCCTGCTGGTGGCCGAGGGGCGGCTGAACACGAAGGGCCAGGCGGTGGTGTCGCGCTCGAAGACCGGACGCGGCAAGGTCACCGCGCCGATCTTCCTGCTGGTCCCGCAGGTGAAGCTGCCCAAGCGGCTGGATCTGGCGCGGGATGCGGAGAGAGCGGTGGACAGCGTGCCGGGGCTGATCGTGGCGAACTGGGTCGAGGGGCGGATCGGCTAATGGCAGGACCTCCGGCGGGCGGACAACGACCTGCATCGGCGCTACAGTAATTTGGCAGGATCGGGGGCACAGAAATGCTAAACGGCTTTGGCGCCGAACGGATCATGGCCATGAACGCTACAGTCTGGGCGCGGCATGCGAATCCCTGGAGTGGCTGGTCGCGGGTTTCGATCCTGCCCCTGCTTGCCGTTGCCGTCTGGAGTCGCGTCTGGATTGGTTGGTGGGCGCTGCTTCCAATAGGCGCAGTGCTGATCTGGACATGGTTGAACCCGCGCCTGTTCCCACCTCCGGCGTCCACCAACAACTGGATGTCGAAGGGTGTCCTAGGCGAGCGCATCTGGCTGCTGCGGGGCAAGGACGCGGCGCTCGCGCATCATGTCCCGGTGGTCAGAGCCCTGACGATTGCGACGTCGACAGGCGCAGTGTTTCTGGTCGTCGGGCTTGCGGCGTTGAATCTGTCCCTGACGATGACTGGCGTTGCTATCGCAATGCTGTCGAAGCTTTGGCTCCTGGACAGGATGGTCTGGGTCTACTCCGAGATCGAGGAAGATCGCTCTCTCCTACACCCGGATGACCGGAAGGCTCATCCCAAAAACCCAGACAGCCCGTAAACCATGCCCACTCCCCGCGAAACCATCCTCGCCGCGCTGCACGCGCGGCTCTTGGCGCTGCCCGCCACCGCCCTGCGCGGTGAGGTGCTGCCCGAGCGCGTCCCGGCCGAAGGCCTGCTGATCCTGCGCGACGGCGAGCCAGGCGAGCCGGAGGTCACGCTCTCGCCACTACGCTACCACTACCAGCACCGCGCCGAGATCGAGGCTGTCGTTCAGTGCGCTGCGCCACGACGAGGTTCCTGCGATCCTGCAGCGGGGCGAGCGCGTGCTGTCGCGGCGCGAGGCGCAGAGCTACGGCGCAGGCGGAGGCGTCAACATAACCATCATGGCGCGTGACGCCGAGAGCTTTGGACCTGCACCGCTTCTGTTCCGGTCAGGTGCTCATGTTAAGCGGCCCTCTGCTCGAAGGCCACGGGTGATTTCCAGCCGAGGGCTGAGTGTTTGCGGCGCGGGTTGTAGAAGCCATTGATGTATTCGAAGAGGGCGATCTCGACGTCGCGTCGGGTGTGCCATTCGCGCCTCCAGACCAGTTCGGCCTTCAGGGACTTGAAGAAGCTCTCGACGGCCGAGTTATCATAGCAGTTGCCCTTGCCGCTCATTGATACCTTGAACCCGTTTTTGCGGAGAAGTTTCTGGTAGTCATGGGCGCAGTATTGCGCGCCGCGATCCGTGTGATGAATACAGCCTGGTGGCGGGCGGCGCAGGGCAACAGCCATGTTCAGCGCCCTGATCGCCAGATCCTGTTTCATCCTGTTGCTGATAGCCCAGCCAATCACGCGCCTCGAGAACAGGTCGATGATGACGGCCAGATAAACCCAGCCCTCACGCGTCCAGATGTAGGTGATGTCGCCCGCCCACTTCTGGTTCGGGGCACTCGCCGAAAAGTCCTGTTGCAAGAGGTTCGGCGCGATGTTGAAGGCGTGATCGCTGTCGGTGGTGCGCTTGAACTTGCGGCTGCGGATGATGCGGATGCCGTTCTGGCGCATCAGACGGCCTACCCGACGCTGTCCGACCCGCAGGCCCAGCTCGTTCAACTCTTCGGTCATCCGCGGCCTGCCGTAGCTGCCCAGGCTCAGCCGATGCTGTTCGCGGATATGCGCCAGGATCACCATGTCGCGCCGCTGACGGATGGACGGGGGCCTGCGCAGCCACGCGCGCAACCCGCGATCCGTTACGCCCATCATGCGACAGAGATGGCTGCGCGAAAGGCTGCCCCGATAGCTGGCAATGAACTGAAACCTCACGGCTTTTGAGCCGCGAAGAACTGAGCCGCCTTTTTTAATACTTCCCTCTCCTCGCGCAATATACGGTTCTCTTTCCGCAGCCGTTCATTCTCGCGCAGAAGATCGGCGTCCCGGTCAGGCACCTTCGCCTCATCGGAAATCGCCCGTATCCACTTGCCGAGCGTCGAAAGCCCAACCCCAAGATCAGACGCAACCTGACGTCTCGTCAGGCCGCTGGTGAGCGCGATGCGAACCGCATCCCGCTTGAACTCGTCGCCGTGTGTCGCTGCCATATCCTGTCTCCTTTGGTGAGAGCATCGCTCTCAGAAGACCGGAACGAAACCGGGGCAGGTCCAGAGGGCGCGCGGCTCGACAGCTTGCGGATCACGTCCTCAACCGAGGGCGCGGTGATCCCGCGGCTCTATGGGCGCATGCGCATGGGCGGCAACATCATCTGGGCGACGGATTTCCGCGAGGAGACGAAGACCACCACGCAGGGCGGCGGCAAGGGCGGCGGGGGCGGCAAGGTCAAGACGACCGAGTATCTCTACTACGCCTCCTTCGCGGTCGCGCTCTGCGAGGGCCCGATCACCGGCATCGGCCGCATCTGGGCCGACGGCAAGCCGATGGACCTCTCCGGCGTCACCTGGCGCTGGTATCCGGGCGACGAAACCCAGACGGCGGACCCGTTAATCGCGGCCAGGATGGGAGCGGCCAACACGCCCGCCTATCGCGGCACGGCCTATGTCGTCTTCGAGGAGCTGGCGCTCTCGACCTACGGCAACCGCCTGCCGCAGCTCTCCTTCGAGGTGTTTCGGCCGCTCGCCGACGCCGACACCGCCGAGGGGCTGACCCGCGCCGTCACCTTGATCCCGGCCTCGGGCGAGTTCACCTACGCGACGCAGGCGATCCGCAAGACCGACGGCGGCGCGACAGTGCCCGAGAACCTGAACGCGCTGGCAGACTCCACCGACATGGTGGAGGCGCTCGACCGGCTGCAGGCGATGGCCCCGGCAGTCGAAAGCGTCAGCCTCGTGGTGGCGTGGTTCGGCGACGATCTGCGCGCGGGCTCCTGCAAGGTACGGCCCGGCGTCGAAGTGTCGGCCAAGTCGACCACGCCGGTCAGCTGGTCGGTCAATGGCGTCAGCCGCGCCAGCGCCTTCCTCGTCAGCCGAGACGATCAGGATCGCCCGGTCTATGGCGGCACGCCGTCCGACTTCTCCGTGTTGCAGGCGATCCAGGAGATGAAGGCGCGCGGGCTGCGCGTGACCTTCTATCCGTTCATCCTGATGGACGTGCCGCCGGGCAACACGCTGCCCAACCCGTATTCCGACAATGCCGCCGCATCGGGCCAGCCTGCCTTTCCCTGGAGGGGCCGGATCACCTGTTCTCCAGCAGCAGGTTTCGCCGGGACCGTGGACAAGACCGCAACGGCCGAAAGTCAGGTCGCGGCGCTGTTCGGCGCGGCGACGCCCGCGAGCTTCAGCGTCTCGGGTCAGTCGGTCTCCTGGACCGGGCCATCGGGCGACTGGGGCCTGCGCCGCATGGTGCTGTACTACGCCCATCTCTGCGCGGCGGCGGGCGGGGTCGACGCATTCCTGATCGGCACCGAGATGCCGGGGCTGACGACGATCCGCTCGAGCGCCAGCAGCTATCCGGCGGTGCTGGCCTACCGGGACCTCCTCGCGGATGTGCGCTCGATCCTCGGGTCCGGGACGAAGATCGGCTATGCGGCCGACTGGTCGGAGTATTTTGGGCACCAGCCGGGCGACGGCAGTGGCGACGTGTTCTTTCACCTCGATCCGCTCTGGGCGGATCCGGAGATCGATTTCGTCGGGATCGACAACTACATGCCGCTCTCGGACTGGCGCGACGGCTTCGAGCATGCCGACGCGGCCGAGGGCTGGCCCGCGATCTACGACCAGGCCTACCTGCAGGGGAACATCGCGGGCGGCGAAGGCGTCGACTGGTTCTATGCCAGTGCGACGGATCGCACCGGGCAGGTGCGGACCCCGATCACCGACGGCGCGGCCAGCAAGCCTTGGGTCTTTCGCTACAAGGATCTGCGCGCCTGGTGGTCGAACGCGCATTACGACCGCCCGGGCGGGGTCGAGTCCGGAACGCCGACGGCATGGGCGCCGCAGTCCAAGCCGATCTGGTTCACCGAACTCGGCTGTCCGGCCATCGACCGGGGCACCAACCAGCCGAACGTCTTCTTCGACNCGGCTGTCCGGCCATCGACCGGGGCACCAACCAGCCGAACGTCTTCTTCGACCCGAAGTCATCCGAGAGCTTCACGCCGCATTTCTCGCGCGGATGGCGCGACGACGCTATCCAGCGGGCGTATCTCGAGGCGACCTATCTCTGGTGGGGCGAGGCCGCGAACAATCCGCTGTCCTCGGTCTATGGCGGCCGCATGGTGCATGTGCCGGAATGCGCCGCCTGGACCTGGGACGCGCGGCCCTATCCGTTCTTTCCGGCGCTGACCGACGTCTGGACGGACGGGGCGAACTGGCGGCTCGGCCACTGGCTGACCGGGCGGCTCGGCGCGGTGTCGCTCGCGGCTCTGGTCCGGCACCTCTGCCTACGCGCCGGGCTGCCCGAGGACCGGATCGACGTCTCCGGTCTCTGGGGCGCGGTCGAGGGCTACGCCATCGGCGCGCTCGAAAGCCCGCGCGCCTCGATCACAACGCTGTCGCGGCATTTCGGCTTCGACGCCGTCGAGACCGAGGGCTTGATCCGCTTCGTCATGCGCGGCCGGGCCTCCGTCGCCACGCTCGGTGCCGACGATCTCGTGGCCGCCCGTGAGGGCGACTTGCTGGAACTGACGCGCGGCCAGGAGACCGAGCTGCCGCAGGCGTTGAAATGGCAGGTCGCCCGCGCCGACGAGGATTACGACGCGGCCCTCGTTGAGGCGCGGCGCATCACGGTGGACACAACGCGGATCGCGTCCGAGTCCTTCCCGATGGCCGTTCCGCCCGAGGAAGCCGAGCGGCGATGCCGCCGCGCATTGATGGAGGCGTGGGTCGGGCGCGAGACGGCGGCCTTCCGTCTGCCGCCCTCGCGCCTGGCGCTGGATCCGGCCGACGCGATCCGGCTCGCCCATGACGGGCGGCTGGTGGATCTGCGGCTCGTCTCCATCGCCGACGCCGAGGCGCGCGGCATCGAGGCGGTCCGCCAGGACCGCGCGACCTACGATCTGCCGCCCGGCGATCCGCGCGCGGCGTCGCTGACGCGGGCTGTCGTGTTCGGCGCGCCGGATGCGGTGCTGATGGACCTGCCGCAGCTGACCGAGGACCAGCCCGCGCATCGGCCGCTGGTCGCCGCCCACGCGGTTCCCCGGCCGGGCGAGATGGCGGTGTTCCGCAGCCCGTCCACGGACGGGTTCGATCTGCTGACCACGTTCGGCAGCCGCGCCCGGATCGGGGCGCTGGTCTCGGACTTCTATCAGGGCCCCACCGCGCGCTTCGATCTCGGCAATGCGCTGGTGGTCGATCTGCTGACCGGCACGCTCGAAAGCGTCACGGACCTGACGCTGTTCGGCGGGGCGAACGCACTCGCGATCGAAAGTGCGCCCGGCGTCTGGGAGATCGTGCAGGCGGGTGCGGCCGAGCTGTTGGCGCCGGGTCGGTATCGGGTGACCCGCTTGCTGCGCGGTCAGCGGGGTACGGAAGGCGCGATGGGGAACCCTGCGCCCGCAGGCGCCCGCGTCGTTGTGCTGGATTCCGCGCTTGCGTCACTGCCCATCGCCGAGGCCGATCTCGGTATCCCGTGGAACTGGCGCATTGGCCCCGCGAGCCGCCCGGTCAGCGACGAGACCTATGTGGCGCAGGCCTTCCCGCCTGAGGGCGTGGGGCTGCGGCCGTTCTCAGTCGCCCATGTCGAGCAGCCGTGGCGCAGGCCGCGCACGCCCGGCGATCTGACGATCCGCTGGACACGCCGGTCGCGCGCACTTTCCGCCGACAGCTGGGGCGGGCTGGAGGTGCCACTCGGCGAGGAGCTCGAAGCCTACGAGGTCGAGATCCTCAACGGCACCATCGTGAAACGGGTGTTGAGCACGACGACGACCAGCGCGCTCTACACCGCCGCCCAGCAGACCGCGGACTGGGGCGCGCTTCTCGCCACCGGCGACACGCTCGACATCCGCATCTACCAGCTCTCCGCCCTCGTGGGGCGGGGCGCGCCCAAGACCGTCGCGCTCACGTTCTGAAGGCCATCCCATGTCCGACGCCACGACCCATCTGCTGCTGCCCTACATCCTCGCGGCGCAGGCCCAGAAGCATGTCACCCACAATGAGGCGCTGCGGATCCTCGACGGGCTCGTCCAGCTCTCCGTCCTCGACAGGGACCTGACCGCGCCGCCCGGTTCACTCGCCGATGGCGACCGTTACATCGTCGGCTCGGGCGCGACGGGCGACTGGGCGGGCTGGGACCTGAACGTGGCGCTCTGGACCGACGGCGCCTGGCTGCGGCTGCCGCCGCGCACCGGCTGGCGCGCATGGGTCGAGGACGAGGGGCTGCTGCTGGTCTATGACGGCGCGACCTGGATCGGCACGACGCCCGCGGTGCTGCAGAACATAGCGCTGCTGGGTGTCGGCACGACGGCGGATGCGTCGAATCCGTTCTCGGCCAAGCTGAACGCCGCGCTCTGGACGGCGAAGACCGTGGCCGAGGGCGGCACCGGCGATCTCTTCTACACCATGAACAAGGAGGCTGCGGGCGACGACCTCGGCCTCACGCTGCAGACCGGCTTCGTGACCAAGGCGCTGGTCGGCCTCTTCGGAACCGACCGGTTCCGCCTCGCGGTCTCTGCCGACGGCAGCACCTTCTTTGACGGGCTCAGCGTCGACAACGCAACCGGCATCGTCGATCAGCCCCGGCTGCCGAGGTTCAAGGCGTACACGAACTACGACAACTACGTCGGGGTCGGGACCTGGACGAAGATCGGCCTCAACAACACCGACTACAACGATCAGGGCGCGTTCGACGCCGCGAACAACCACTTCGTGGCCCCGGTGGACGGCACCTACCTCTTCGGCGCGACGCTGCTCTACAAGATCAACGCCAGCGCTACGGCGAGGATGCGCGGGCGGCTCGTGCTGAACGGCACGACGGAAATCCGCGGCTCCCTCGGCGAAATCTCCGCCACCCATGTCTCGCTCGCCACCGCGATCTGGCTTCAGACCATGGTGCCGCTCACCGCGGGCGATACCGTGGAGCTGCAGGGATATTTCCGGGTCGCGGACGGCTACTTCGCCGCCGACCACACGTCCTTCTGGGGCTGCAAGGTCGGCTGAGCGGCGGAAGGAGGATCCGATGAACCCACCCCGATCCGAGGGCTTCGTGCGCATGCCCGATGCCGAGTTCGAGGCGATCCTGACCCGGGCGGCCGAGGAAGGCGCCAAGCGCGCGCTCGCCGATGTCGGGCTCGACGGCGACGAGGCCGCACTCGACATCCGCGATCTGCGCTCGCTTGTCGACTGCATCCGGCTGGTGCGCCGCACCGCGATGCAGACCGCCGTCCGCATGATCACCACCGGCGTCATTCTGGCGCTGCTCGCGGGCATCGCGATCAAGCTGAAGATCTTCGGCGGCGGCCCGTAGCCGCTCACCATTCCCCATTCATCAGCCCGCAATGACCCGCCCTCGAGGCGGGTTTTTCGTTTTGGAGGACCCACATGACCACGAGCTTCTACGACCATTGGCGGGAAGCGCCCGAGGGCACCTGGCGCTGGCCCAATTTCTCGCCCGCAGAAATCGCCTGCCGGGGCACCGGCAAGTTGCTGATCAACGAACCGGCGCTCGACAAGCTGCAGGCGCTGCGCGACCGGCTCGGCAAGCCGCTGATCGTCCGCTCCGCCTATCGCAGCCCCGAGCACAACCGCGCCGTGGGCGGCGCCACTCGGTCGAAGCACCTCGACGGCGCCGCCTTCGACATCGCCATGGCGAATCAAGACCCTGCGGCATTCGAGGCGGCGGCACGGGAGGTCGGGTTCCTCGGCTTCGGCTTCTATCCGCGCTCGGGATTCATCCATGTCGATCTCGGGCCCGCTCGCCAGTGGGGCGAGCGCTTCCCAATCCGGGCGACAGCCTTCGCGGCTGAAACGCCGCCTGCGCGCGAAGTGCTGGCCGACAGCCGCACCATGAAGGGCGGCGGGGCCGCCGGTGTGGCTACGCTGGGCGCCGCAGGCGTCGAGGTCGCCCAGAGCGTCCTGGCTGAGACCCAGTCCGCCATCCTGCCGCTGGTGCCGTACCTCGACACGCTCCGCTGGGTGTTCATCGCCGTGGCGCTCGGCGGGATCGCGATCACGATCTACGCGCGGCTGGACGATTGGAAGCGGGGCCGCCGATGATTGGTGCGCTCTTCGCTGGGTTCGCCACCAACCCGTGGGCCCGGACGGCTCTCCGCTACGGCGCCATCGCGCTCACAGTGCTCCTGTTCCTGTTCGCACTCCGGCGCTCCGGTGAACGCACGGGCCGCCTCGTCGAACGTCTCGAAACATTGGAGGAAACCAATGATGTTCAACGCCGGATGCTGGATGCGTCGGCTCGCCGTCCTCGCGACCGCGACGAGCTTGCTGACCGGCTGCGCAACGGTCGCTTCTGAACAGCGCCTCGCAACCGTCTGCCCTCCCGTCATCGAGTACAGCCGTGAGTTCCAGGCGCGCGCGGCCGACGAGCTCAATCTGCTGCCGGAGGCGTCGGCTATCGCCGAGATGATCGCCGATTACAGCGTCATGCGGGATCAGGCGCGTAGTTGTCGCAGCCGAAGCCCTTAAACACTGCAATGGAAAAAGCGCGAATAGAATCGTCCTATCCTGTTGATAATAATGAATAAATGAGCGTTCTAGGCTTCGTGTCTACTGCGCTGGAGGAGCCGGGCAATGCCCCCCAAGTATCCAAACATAACAGTCCAGCTGACTGGACAGGACAGCAATGCCTTTATGATCCTCGGCTTGTGCCGACGGGCCGCAAAAGAAGCGGGCCTCTCGCAGCAAGAGATCGATGCATTCTACCAAGAGGCTACAAGCGGGGATCATGACCATCTGATCCAAACCGCCATGCGCTGGTTCAGCTGCGAGTAGCAGCCGAACCGGCCTGCGCCGCCTTGTCGGCATAGGTCGCCGCGAAAATCGTCTCCGAAAGCCATTTCTTGAACGATGGATTGTCGCTGAACTGTTTGAACAGCTCGGTATGGTCAGATAGCAGTTCGATGACCGCGCGCTCCAGTGCCTTGTCATGCTCGATGCGGGCGTTCTGCTTGTCCGAATTCTGCATGGCATTCTGATAGGCTTTGTCGGCCGCGACCTTCGTGGGCAACTCCTCAGCTATCACCTTCCCGATCTTGTCGGCGTCCTTCCAGTCGATGTTGCCGAACATCTCGTTGAACGTCTTGAGGATGTTGCTGAGCAGGTCCAGTTCCGGCTCAGGCTTGCGACCGCCTCCGCCCAACGGCACGGGGCCGATTTCCGCGTCGGCATCGGGAAGCGCAATCGCCATCGTCGCCTGCGCCTCGACCCTGTAGCTGTCCATGTCGATGGCCTCCAGAATGCCCTTCGACAGGTCCTGCTCCTCCGGAGCAGGCAGTTTCGGCGTCAGGAAGTTCAGGAAAATCGAGAGCTTCTCCCACTCCGCGTTCGTATAGGGCAGGATGGCCGCGAGAAATCCGTAGGTGCGCGTGAATGCCTTCGCCTTGCCTTTAAAGTCGACCTGGCCATCTTCATCGAGATCGGCTTTGTAGACCGCGACGCACGCATCGAGGATCGGGTCGAGCTTGTCGCGGTCGGCGCCACCGAGATACAGCGCCACGAGTTCCTCCACCTGCTCCCAGGAATAGACCTGATAGCCATCGAGCCGCGCTTTCAGGTCGTGCAGCTTGTTCGGATCGGTCTCTTCGCTCAGGATCGTCGTGCGGTAGTAGTCCTCGAACGACGCCTTGATGCCATCCACATCGTTCATGAAATCCAGCACGAAGGTGTCGTGCTTCTGCGGATGTGCCCGGTTCAGGCGTGACAACGTCTGCACTGCCTTGATGCCCGACAGCGTTTTATCCACGTACATCGTGTGCAGCAGCGGCTCATCGTAACCAGTCTGGAACTTGTCGGCGACGATGAGGAACCGGTACGGATCCTTCTGTATCAACTCCTCGATCTTGTTGCTCAGAAAGCCATTGAGCGACGCCTCGGTCACCTTCTGGCCGCCGTACTCGTGCTCTCCGGAGAAGGCAACGATGGCCTGGTAGGGGCTCTTTCGCTCCTTCAGATACTCCCCGAAGGCGTGAAAATACTGGATGGCGCGGTGAATTCCGCTGGTAACCACCATGGCGCGCGCTGCTCCGCCGATTTTGCGATGGGCCATCACTTGATCGTGGAAATGGTCGACCATGATCTCTGCCTTCTTGCGGATGGCATGGTCATGGGATTCGACATAGCGGCGGAGCTTCTTTTGCGCCCGCTTGGCGTCGAACTGAGGGTCGTCCTCCACCGTCTTCATGAGCCGGTAGTAGCTCTCGACCGGCGTGTAGTGCTTGAGCACGTCGAGGATGAAGCCCTCTTCGATGGCCTGCTTCATCGAATAATTGTGGAATGGGACGTGCCTGACTTTCCCGCCTTCGGAGACCGCCGTGCCGAAAATCTCTAGCGTCTTGTTCTTGGGCGTGGCGGTGAAGGCGAAATAGCTCGCGTTCGGCAGCACCTTCCGCGCTTCCATCAGCCGGTTGATGGTGTCCTCGACGGTTTCGTCTTCCTCCTCGGCGCCATTCGCGGCAAGCGCGATGTTCATCTTGGCTGACGTCCGGCCGCCTTGGCTGGAATGCGCCTCGTCGATAATGATGGCGAAGGTCCGCCCGCGATGGCTGTCCCCGATTTCGTCCAGGATGAACGGGAACTTCTGCACCGTGGTGATGATGATCTTCTTGCCCTGCTGCAGGAACGTCCGAAGCTGCTGCGAACCTTCCGTGACCGCTCCGACGATGGACGATACCTGCGCGAACTGCTTGATCGTGTCGCGGATCTGTTTGTCGAGATTGCGCCTGTCGGTGACAACGATGACGGTGTCGAAGGTCGGCTTGCCACCGGTCTCCAATCCGATCAGCTGGTGGCCCAGCCAGGCAATCGAGTTGCTCTTTCCCGAACCTGCCGAGTGCTGGATCAGGTACCGCCGCCCGGCGCCGGAGGCCTCGGCGTCAGCCAGCAGCTTGCGCACCACGTCGAGTTGGTGAAAACGCGGGAAGATCTGCTTCGGCGGCTTCTTCTTTCCGCGCTCGTCCGTTTCCTCGACCACCTGCGCGTAGTTCTCCAGGATGTCGGTGAGGTTGCGCTTCGTAAGAACCTGCTTCCAAAGGTAATCGGTCTTCAGGCCATGCGGGTTCGGCGGGTTGCCCGCACCGTCATTCCAGCCCTTGTTGAAAGGCAGGAACCAGGACGCCTTGCCCTTCAGGTGGCTGCACATCCGCACCTCGTGGTCGTCCACGGCGAAGTGGACGACGCAGCGGCCGAACTGGAACAGCAGCTCCTTGGGATCGCGGTCGCGCTTGTACTGCTCGATCGCGTCCTCGACCGTCTGCTTGGTCAGGCTGTTCTTCAATTCGAAGGTGGCGACGGGCAGACCGTTGATGAACAGCGCAGCGTCGAGCGACAGCTTGGTCGCATCCTTGGAATAGTGCAGCTGCCGGGTGACGCTGAACACGTTGGCGGCGAACAGCTCTTCGGCTTTGGCGTTGCCGGGGGTTGGCGTCCCGAAGAACAGCTCGACCGATCCAGGGCCATGCTTCACGCCGTTGCGCAGCACGTCGATGACACCGCGCTTGGCGATCTCGCCTTGCACCCGGTGAAGGAACTGCAGCCGCTTCGGACCGTCTTCCCCGATGCCGAGGGCTTCGACGGCCTCTGGCTGTGTGGCGTTCAGGAAATCGAACAGCTTGGCCAGGTCGATGGCGTGGTCCCGGTCGAAATCCTTCGAGGCGCCAGCGACGTAACCCGCCTCGTCGATCAGCGAGCGGAAGATGAGGGTTTCGAGGCCCTTTTCGCTTGTGTCGGTGTGCTGGCGCATTTCGCGGCCTCCTTGAACCGAGGGGCCGGCATCGACCCGAATTAGGCCCGCTTCGCTCAGGAACGCCTCGAGCATTGGGTCTTTGGCCTCGAAACCAGCAACCAAGCGTCGCGCCGCGTCAGACGGCATTTCCAAACGAACTCGAGAGCTGTTGGCTTGGGTTACGGATGAAATCCCTATTTGGCCGAATGGAACACCTACATAAGCAGCTACCATCGACACCAGGCGCTGCCGCTCTTTCTGGTTCATCTCATCCGGATCGCGCGCCACGATCAGATCGACCAGCATTTTCTGCTCTGCCGTCATCGGCGGCGGATCACCGCGTGCAATGATGCACGGTGACTTCTTGTATCGTTGGAGGTAGCTCACGCCCCATTTTTCGTTGTCCGCCCGCTCGTGACAGTTTGCGCACAGGGCAATGAGGTTTTCGAGCGAATGGTCTTGCGACTTGCTCCATGGAACCACGTGCGCGTACTCGAGCGGCAGCGACGTGCAGCAGACAGCGCAATGATGACGAGCCTCGAAGAGCACATCGCGCTTTATTTCGATCGGGATTGCGGGCCTACTCGTCGGCATCGGCCCCCTCCATCACCTCGGCGGCGTCGCCTTCCAGCTCCTCCTCCAGCGCGTCGTCCTCATCTAAGATCGGCTCGTCCGCAGGCGCGGCGATCTCGATATGGCGCACGTCCAGCTTGCCGGTAACCACGTCGGCGATCAGGCGTTCGCGGTACTCACCAATGAGTCGAATTTCGGAAGCGATCTTTTCGATAGCCTGATTTAGTTCCGCCGATTCCTCATCGATCTTGTGGGCGATCGCCGCTTGTTCCTCTGGCGAAGCCACCGGAACGAAGATGGCACCAAGCGCGGGCTTTGTGATGTGCACCAAGCCAATGATGCCGTGCGCGTTATCCTCGACATGCTTTGTCACGGCCCGCAGAAGATAAAAGAAGTACTTCCGATGGAGATCATAACCTTCCAACTTGAAGATATGCTGGTTCAGGTATGCTGGGAAGTCACGCGTCCACTCGAACGAGCCAAAAGAGGTTCCGCGATTGCCAGACCATGCGAACACCAAATCGCCAGGCTCAATTAGCATTCTCTCCGGCAGGTCTTGGCGGTCAGTATAATTGAATTTTTCGCTGCCATTCAAATTCTCGATCCGGATGATCGGGACGCCACTATCCTTCCAATCAGCAGGTTTGAAAGCAATCCCATTCAAAAACTTCGTAAGATACTTCAGGCGTTTGACATCCCAGTGAGCCGGAACCTCGGGCATCCAGTCGATACCCGTGGGTTTTATCTGGATGTCGAGGTCCAGACCGCGCGTAACGGCTTGGTTGATGATGGCCAGCTTCTGTTCGTTTAAGAGCCTGATCAGCTGCCGCTTATTGCGGATCAATCGGCGGACGCGAAGGTCATAGGCCCGGATGAACTTCACGATCTTGCGCTGCTCGTCCTCCGGCGGTTGCGGGACATGGATGGCACCGAAACGATCCGAGTAGAGGCGCAGAAAGCCGGACATGCCGGTTCCAAGCCCTTTCGATTCCTGCCGGAATTTTGCGCGGTAGATGGTGGTCTTGAAGAGGTCGACGAAGTAGTCAGGCTCCATTGGCCGGAGTGGTTGGAAGACCGCATAGTCCGGGCTGACCAGACCGTCCTCGCGCGCAACCGCGAACATGCCGTTCGACGCCTGCATGCGGTTCAGCACCATCTGGCCGATGCGGACGCGCTTGTATCCCTTGAGCTCTTCCGGCGTGACTGGCTTGGTCGATACCTTCGCATGGGGGATCAGACCATGCGCCTGTCGCATTGACAGTAGGGTTTCCGTCCCGGTGTCGGTCCGGTCGTCGATCTCGCGAAACAGATACTTGCTTCGTAGCACGTCCCACCGACTTGGCAGATCGCCAAGCCAATCGCGCACTGCTGGGTGATAGTCTGAGCGATGCTTCTGTGAATCATCATCTCTGGCGAGAGTGGGGAGCGACGGGGCAGAGACAGGTTCGGCGTTTGAAATCATTGGCTGCTCAAATAAGGAGGGCTGGGGGTCGCTGGGCTGCGGTGGGGCGGTATCGGCCTGGGATGGCCGCCGAGGGGTCCAGCCGGGGATCTCGGCATTGGGAGCGGCCTGGACCGCTTCGATGGGCTGGCCGAACAGCAGGAACTCGGAAATCGCCAGCGGCTCGATGAACCGCAGGCTCTCCGCCTCGTCGCCCTTCAGCTGCTCGCGCAACTCCATCAGCAGCCGCCCGAGCACGTTCATGCCGACCAGCGTGCCATCCTCGGCAACCTTCGCGCCCCAGAAATCGTCTTTGCGGGATTGCTCGACGATAGGTCGGTCACCCGTCGACAACAGCAGCCTGCCAAACTCGCGCCAGTTCTGCGCCAGCTTCACGCGCAAGCTCCAGCGCATGATCTTGACCCGGACAAAGTCCCAATCGTGCCGGGAAACCCGCCGATACGGCTTGCTGCGCATCTTCGCTGTCATCGGACTATTTTCGCCGATGATGAGCTGCTGCACCTCGGGCATGTGCGGGAAGCGACATGCCTGGTACAGCGCTTCCGACGTCTTGATGCGCACCCCGTTCACGCGCAGGGGAAAGCCCGCCGCCATGTTCGACAGCCCCCCGAAGCGTTCCTTCGTCTTCAGGAAGACGACGCTTGTCTCTCGGTCATAGACCCGGGTTTGGCCGGTCGGGCGCGCGTCAGAAGTCGAAGTCATGTGCTACCACACCTTGTTCATAGGTGCGCCGAGGCAGAAGCGGGTACCAACGCCTAAACGGATGCCCCGGCGCTGCATTTGGATCTCCCCACCACAGCGCGAGAGGGGCGTTGTTTGGGCAGTTCCGGTAAGTTACCAAGGTAGACCCGAACCCAAGGCCATATCTCCCGTACCCAAGCGGCCGCACGCGCTGAGCAGGGTTTCTGGAAAAGCTAATGATCTTCAGTCCCGCTAAGAGGAACTCTCGTTCCAGCAATTGGCGACCGGCTTCAGATGAGAAAATGTTCGTATGAGGAGCGGGGATCGGCGCTCGAGGTTCAAACGGGAACCTTTGGGCTGCCGCATACTCTTGCACTATGTCATCGTCCGGAAGCTCAGTCGGCCACAGCACGTCGGCATCGTTGCGATATCGTTTCCTGTTCTCGAGGACTATCTGCTCCTGAATATCGAAGGTGATCTTCTTGCCTGATCTCGCAATCGCTTCCTTTAGGTTTCGTTCTGTCTCCCATTTTCCGAGGCAGTGCGAGATTAGAAGAACAATCGAGACATGCCCCTCGTTCGGCGCGGTATTGTCCAGCCAAGCCATAAGGTCATTTTGAACGCGGTCGCCTGAAAACAGGATGTCATCAAAGTATACGAACCTCCTATCTCCACCTTGGCAGTCTGCGAGGCGCAATCCAAAGCGCTCGCGCAACGCTCCTTCGAATATCTCGTTAATGTCGGCTTGGCTGCGGCCTCGTTGTTGGATGTTGAGAATTTCGGTTCCGCGCCAAAAGGCTATTGCAGCGTTGTCGTCTAAGTCCTTGCCTCCATCGCCGATTACTCGCGCATGGTCGGCCAGTTCTTTCTCGATTTCGCGCTTTGAAAAGTATGTTCTCTGGAGAACATAATCCATCTCTCGAAGCATAGGTAATCTCAGATCTGCATCGAATTGCGAGATCCATCTGCCGACGTGATCCGGCGTCGGCGCAGGCAGGTCGCCGTCACGATAGTCGACGGTTGTCGCTGCAATCGAAGCCAGAAGATCGTCCCGTTCAGCCATTCACCATTTCCCCATTCTAACAGCGTATTCAGCGAACAATTCAAAGTCCCTCGAAATAGGTCTTGATCTTCTGCGCCATCAGCTTGCGTCTCTGTTCCAGGAAGTCATCGAAGGATGGAATCTCTCCGTCCAGCATGCACTCCGGCAAGCAGCTCATCCGAAGATTGGCCCGCATCTCCTCAATCGTCGTGATGCCACCATACTTCTTGGCGCCGCCGTTGCACTGGTCCGCTAGCTCAGCGAAGTAAGTCTTCGGGTCGCGGTCACCGATGCCAATGTTGATCTCGCTCTGGGCCAGGACGAAGTTGGCGATCTGGTTGTAGCGGCCGCGCGTCAGCCCCTGGCCCTTGAGGTGGTTGCGCGGATAGACGTGATGCACGTCGCTCCGGTTCAACAGCAGGTCACGCACGGTGATGTCCCGCGACAGGAACCCGAGGTCGCCGAGCTTCACCTGGGCTGCCCGATAGACAAGGAAATAGGGGCTAGAGGCGGACGAGGTGTCCATCTCCTGCGGCAGCAGAGTGTTCCAGAAGCTTTCGGGCAGCTCCGCGTCGATCACCGCGTCGGTGTATGAGGCCAGGCCGCGGGACTCGATCTGACGGATATCGAAATCGAAGGCCGTTTCGGGACTGCCCGAATAACGCCCGCGCAGGAGCGACATGACGTACCAGCGCCGAACGAGACGCTCGATGTCGGCGGCCGGCATGCCTTCGGCGCGGCCACGAAGGTAGAGGATGTACGCAAAGTTGATGGCGTTCTGGCTGCGGATCAGGCCGGAGGTGACGAACCCGGCCGAGCGCAGGATCATCGTGAGCCTGTCAAAGTGGGTCTTATTGATGAAGTTGAGGACACCGGCCTTCAGCTTATCGAAGGCCTCCTCGGCGACCGCTTCCTCGTACTGCTTCGTCTCGAAGTTACGTCCCGACAGCAGGGCGACCAAATCCTGCAGCTTGCCCCTGCGGAACTCCGACGTGAACGCCACGCGCAGCATGTCGGTGTAGGACGGGTCGTAGAGGTCGTCGTTCACGTCCTTCAGCCAACGCATCTTCGGCAGGAACTCGGAAGCGGCGAATGCCTTGTCGCCCTTCTCGATGCGAGGCAGGAATTCGGGCGCGACGGCGAGATGGCAGAAATAGTCGATCGCCTTGCGCAGCATGTTGCCGCCATAGGTGTCGTTCGCCGCGATTTTCGACATGGCGAAATCCGCCTGGCTGAGCGATGCCCCGGCCGAATTCACCCGGATGAAGATCTCAGTGACCGTCTCGATGTCGAGGTCTTCGGCCAGCTCGATGATGCCGACCTGGTTGTTGATGATCTTGCGGACCTTCTCCAGCACTAATGAAATCTGGTCCTGATCAACGTCCGGATTGCGCGCTGTATATTCGCGCGTGAGCTTGGTCAGGCTAGCATCAGGCGCGAAGACCGTTGCCAGGTCAGGGATCCACGAGGCGTCCTTCTGGATGGCCGGGTTCGAAACCTCGAAGCGCTCCTCGACCGGGTGGAACGCGATCCGAATGCGTACGGTCTCGTAATCCTTGGTCAGCACCTCCTGACCGAGCAACGCGGCCATAAGCGCGGTGACGCGCTGTTGCCCGTCGATCAGGATGCGCTTACCCGAGGATGTGGAACCGTCTTTCAGCCTGACCGACGGGTTCCGCCAGGCGATCAGATAGCCGACCGGATAGCCCTGATAGAGCGAGTCCAGAAGGTTGCGGACCTTGGTCGCATCCCAAACGAAGGGGCGCTGGATTTCCGGTATCGCGATCTCGCCGGACTTCACCCAGGTAAGCAGGGTTTCGATCGGATGGGGGGTGACTGAGTACCGTTGGGTGGCCATGCTCAGCGGCCTCCCGTTAGCACGTCTTCAAGAAGGCCTTCGGTTTCCTGCTCAAGAGCCCGGATGTCGGCCTCGATCTCTTGGAGCGTCCGCAGCGGCTGCGGCTTGTAGAAGTGCCGCGTGAAGGAGATTTCATAGCCGATTACCGTCTTGGAGGGATCGATCCAGGCGTCGGCCGCATGAGGCAGAACCTCGCGACGGAAGAACGCCTCGATACCGCCGTTTTCCAAAAACGGCACCTGTTCGGTGTCCCTCAACTCCGTGTCCGGCTCGAACTCGATGATCGCTGGTTTGCCACCGACGGTAAGATGATAGTTGCCGTAGAGCGCATCAGATTCAGCATCGGCGCCCGGCTTGATCTTGGACACCTTCTTGATCACAGGTTCCGCCCCGGGATCTTTGATGCACAGCCCTGCCATCAGGAGCTTCTGGCGCTTGGCTGTCATACGGACGCCGCGCTTGCCCGCCACAGCTTCGGCTTCTTCAAGGAAGCGGTTGAAATCGAGATGGGGGCCTTCGCCAAGCCGCTCAGCCACCGCTTCCACAACGCCAATGAGGGGCTCTTCAGCAGCCTCCGCGCACGTCTTCGCGAAGCGACGCTGCGCGCTCGCGGACAGTTCGACCTTCAAGCGCAAGGGCCGCTCGACCGTCACCTTCCAGTAACCGAACGCCGCGTTGGGGAAGATCTTCGACTGCTCGCTTTCCTCGCTGTTGAGGAAGCTGTCGCAGATGCGCTTGATGTCATCTGGCCCGAGAACGCAGTTCTTCTTGCCGAGGTTTTTCCGCAGAGGTTTGAACCACGCCGTCGCATCAATCAGCTGGACCTTGCCCTTGCGGGACTCTGCCTTGCGATTGCTGAGCACCCAAATGTAAGTCGCGATACCAGTGTTATAGAAGATGTTCAGCGGCAGCGCGATGATGGCCTCAAGCCAATCATTCTCGATGACCCAGCGCCGCACATTGCTCTCACCCGATCCCGCATCGCCCGTGAACAGAGATGAGCCATTGTGGACCTCGGCGATCCGGCTGCCGACCTTGGTGGCCTTCTTCATCTTGCTCAGCATGTTGGCTAGAAACACCATCTGGCCATCGCTAGAGCGCGTGATCAGGCTGTACTCGGCATCGCCATCGTGCTCGATCACAAAGCGGGGGTCGGTGATGTCCTTCTTGCCGCCGAGCCGGTCGAGATCGGATTTCCAGCTCTTGCCGTAAGGAGGGTTCGAAAGCATGAAATCGAACTCACTCGATGGGAATGCATCGCTGGAGAGCGTCGAGCCATACTTCATGTTCTCGGCTTCGGCCCCTTCACCTTTTAGGATGAGGTCCGCCTTGCTGATGGCGAATGTCTCGGGATTGACCTCCTGCCCGTAGAGGTGGACCGACACCTCTTTCCCGTGGTCGGTCGCCAACTTGATCAGCGTCTCTTCCGCGACCGTCAGCATGCCTCCTGTGCCGCAGGCACCATCGTAGACGAGATATGTGCCTGACTGAATTTCATCCGCGATCGGCATGAAGATCAGGTACGCCATGAGCTCGACCACGTCGCGAGGCGTGAAGTGCTCTCCGGCCTCCTCGTTGTTCTCTTCGTTAAACCGCCTGATAAGCTCCTCGAAGATTGTTCCCATTGAGTGGTTGTCGAGCCCGGGCAGACGCACACCTCCGTCTTGGTGCAACACGGGCTTAGGGCTGAGATTAACTGATGGGTCGAGGAACTTTTCGATCAGGAACCCGAGCGCGTCCGCTTCGACAAGCGTTGGGATCTGATTGCGGAACTTGAACTTGTCGAGCACTTCCTGAACGTTCGGGGAGAAGCCGTCGAGGTAGGCCTCGAAGTCCGACTTCAGCTGCTGGCGGCGCGCGCGAGACGTGAGGTCGCGAAGCCGGAACTGCGATGTGTTGTAGAAGGCTTCGCCCGACGCCTGGCAAAGAGCCGCGTGCTGGTTGGCGACTCCTGCCTTATCCAGCTGCGCCTTCATAGCCAAGACCGCGTCCTTGGTCGGTTCAAGCACGGCGTCGAGCCGACGAATGACGGTCATCGGCAGGATGACGTCCCGGTATTTGCCGCGAACATAGACATCGCGCAGAACATCATCAGCGATGTTCCAGATAAAATTGCTGATGTTCAGATCGCTCACTCGGGCCCCCTCAAACTTTCTTTTTTCGCAGCTTTTTTCTGCAGATCGATCCAGCCATCGAGGTCAGACCTCTTGAAGCGCCATGCGCCGGCCACTTTGAAACCCGGCAGATCGCCGCGCTTGGCGAGCCGATAAACCGTCTTTTCGTCGACGTTCAGGTAGCCAGCCACATCTCGCACGGTCATGGCTTGGTCAGCCGCATCCGCCATCATATCGCCCTCTTTTTCTTGACCATATCAGGGCAAGCTGGGGCAAGCCAGTCCAATGCTGGCCGCGGCTGATCGCGGGCCATACTTCTAGCGCGCCCATCAGAGGTGTGAAGAACTGCTTTGTCGGACGGCAGGGTCCGAGCGGGGGCCGCGTGGTCTCCCTCGACCGACACTTCAACGAGGTGCTGGGAAGATTCCCTCGCGCTGGCGGGATGACTTAATGGCGGCAGAGAAGCATGCCGCCGCGGAGCACTCAATCGAGCCATCTGGTGGCCGTGCGCCAGCTGGCAACCGTTGATGGTACGGGCGGGCGGAGCGTCTCTTCAGGCTAAAGACCGAGTGTCTGACGGTCGTTGATGCGCAAATTTTTGCGGCGATCCTGTGCCGAAGCCATCGACACGGGAGAGAGTTCGGTATTTGTTACATTCCCTCCGCCACTTGCCCCTGCGAAAGCGTTCTCCCGAT
>NZ_SDEA01000015.1 GCF_004522155.1 Paracoccus luteus
AGCCACTTGGCCAGCGTCCCTTCCTCCATCGTGGGGGACAGGGCAGGCATCAGGATTTCGGTTGCCATATCGGTCCCCTCTCAGGCGTCGGCATAGATGTCGGTCCACAGCTCGTCGGCATGCGGTTCCGGGCTTTCGCGGGCAAAGTCGGCGCTGTCGTTGACGATGTCCTTGATCTCCTTGTCGATGGCCTTCAGGTCATCCTCGGACGCGTGGCTGCCGGTCAGCAGCAGCGACCGCACGTTCTCGATCGGGTCGCGTTCGTCGCGCATCTTCTGCACCTCTTCGCGGGTGCGATACTTGGCCGGGTCCGACATGGAATGGCCGCGATAGCGATAGGTCATCATCTCAAGGATATACGGCCCCTTGCCCGCGCGGCAGTGGGCGACGGCCTTTTCGCCGGCGGCCTTGACCGCCAGCACGTCCATGCCGTCCACCTGCTCGCCGGTCAGGCCGAAGGCCTCGCCCCGGCCGAACAGCGTCGTGGATTTGGTGGACCGCTTCATGCTGGTCCCCATCGCATACTGGTTGTTCTCGATCACGAAGACGACGGGCAGGGACCACAGCTCGGCCATGTTGTAGGTCTCGTAGACCTGGCCCTGGTTGGACGCGCCGTCGCCGAAATAGGTAAAGGTCACGCGGCCGTTGCCCAGATACTTGTCGGCGAAGGCAAGCCCCGCGCCCAACGGCACCTGCGCGCCCACGATGCCGTGGCCGCCATAGAAATGGCGTTCCTTGGAAAACATGTGCATCGAGCCGCCCTTGCCCTTGGAGTATCCCCCCTCGCGCCCGGTCAGTTCGGCCATGACGCCGCGCGCGGACATGCCGCAGGCCAGCATGTGGCCGTGGTCGCGATAGCTGGTGATGCGCTTGTCGCCTTCCTCGGCGGCGGCTTCCAGCCCGACGACGACGGCTTCCTGCCCGATATACAGGTGGCAGAAGCCGCCGATCTGGCCCATGCCGTAAAGCTGGCCGGCCTTTTCCTCGAACCGGCGGATCAGCAGCATGTCGCGGTAAAGTTTCAGCAGCTCGTCGCGCGACACGTTGGGCTGGGCGCCCATGTCGGACGTGCTGTCGCTTGGGGCGGACGGCTTCCTTGCCATGCGATTCCTCCGGCAGGATAGTTCAACGTTGAACTAATCCTAGGCAGGCGATCCGGCGGGCCGCAAGGCTTTTCCTTGCGCCGCGTCAGCGCACCACCAGCTCGTCGGCGCGCACCAGCCCCAGCACGTCGCGCGCGCGTTCGTCCAAAAGGTCGATGTCCAGATAATCGTCCGACAGCCGCCGGGTCAGGTTCCGCATCTCGGCCACCTGCGCCTGCAGGGCGTCGCGTTCGCGCGTCAGCTGATCGGTTTCCGCCTCAAGCTGGACGCGGCGCAGGATGCCCGACGGGCCCTGCACGGCGGCAAAGGCGAAATACAGCCCCAGCAGCAGCATGGCGAGGTAATAGACAAGGGCGCTGATCGGCAGGGTCTTGGTCATGGCGTCGGTTCCGGCGGGTCGCCGCCACCATGCACGGTTGCCGCGCCGGTGTGAACGGGAACCTTGCGGGTCAGCCCAGCAGGTCGTCCAGCACCAGCGCCATGACGCCGGCGCTGTCGATCATGTCGCCGACCCCGATCCATTCGTCGGGCTGGTGCGCCAGGTCCAGCACGCCGGGCCCATAGGCGATGCAGTTCTTCAGCCGGCCGATACGGTCGATGTGCTTCTGGTCATAGGTGCCGGGGCTGACGACATAGCCCGCCTCGCGGCCCAGCACCCGTTCGATGGCGGCAGCGGTGGTGCGGACCACGGGCGCGTCGCGGTCGGTCATCGAGGGGACCACCTCGAACAGGTCGCGGATCTCGTAGGAAAAGCCGGGGCGGTCGGCGCGGACGCGTTCCATCAGGTCGCGGACCTCGGCCTTGACCTCGGCCAGTTCCTCTTCGATCAGGAAACGCCGGTCGATCACGATGCGGCAGCGGTCGGGCACGCAGGGGGCGGGCAGGCCGGTATAGTCCGCCTCGGGTTCGCGCGCGCCGCCGTGGATCGAGTTGATGTTCAGCGTGCTGGACCGCGCGCCGTCGGGGATCACCGGCATCGCCGTGCGCTTGCCCGCCAGCAGGGGGAACAGCGTCCGCTCCATCTCGTCGATCACCGCGCCCATGTGGCGCACGGCGCAGTCGCCCAGAAACGGCATCGACCCGTGGGCGATGCGGCCCTGCGTCTCGACCTCGGCCCACCAGACGCCGCGGTGGCCCAGGCAGATGCGGTCCTTGTGCAGCGGTTCGGGGATGATGACGTGCTGGACGTGGTCGAACCGGCCCTGCTGCGCCAGATAGGCGACCCCGCCGAAGCCGCCGGATTCCTCGTCCGCCGTGGCGCTGATTTCCACCGTGCCGGCGTGATCGGGGTTCAGGGCGACGAACGCCTCGGCGGCGATGATGCTGGCGGCCAGACCCCCCTTCATGTCGCAGGCGCCGCGGCCATAGATGCGGTCCTCGGCGGCGACATGCTCGGCGGCGAACGGGTCGCGGGTCCAGCCGTGGCCCACCTCGACCACGTCGTGGTGGCTGTTGAAATGCACGCAGTCGCCGGGCCGCCCGCCCGCGTGGCGCGCGATGATGTTCCAGCGTGGATAGGCCTCGCTGTCGCCGGGGGTGCCGTGGGCGCGGATCAGCTCGACCTGCCAGCCCTGCGCCTGCATCCGCGCGGCCAGATAGTCGCAGATGGCGCGATAATCGCGCCCCGGCGGGTTCAGCGTGGGGATGCGGATCAGATCCTGCGTCAGCGCGATCAGATCGTCGCGGCGCGCGGCGATGGCGGTTTTCAGCGTGTCCATGCCCGCCATGCTAGGCGGGCCGCGCGGGGGCTGCAATCCGGGGTTGCGGCGGGCACGGCGGGGAACCCCCTTGATCCGCGCAAGTTTTCACCCCGTTATCGGCAGCGGTGAACGACGGAGCGTATGATGGCCAGCCTGGAACAGCAGATCACCGACAGCCAGAAACAGGTGGCCGTCACGCAGGACAAGATCGCCCGCATCGGCAGCACGCTGAATCGGATGGCGCGGGCCGACGCGTCCGCGCAGGCGCCGTCGATGGACATCGCCAACGCCACGCTGGACGACGTCCACAAGCACAGCGAGGCGATGAACGCCAACATCGCCGAGCTGATCATGGGGCTGGACGACGTGACCGCCGGGTTCAGCAAGGACTTTGAACAGATGCGGTCCAAGACCGGCTGGGAAAGTTTCGTCGGCATCTTCGCGCGCGGCAAATCGGAATCGATGCGCCAGGAACGGCTGCGCCATGCCTCGATCGACGACAAGCTGCAGGATCTGATTTCCAAGTCCGACGTTATCACCCGCCTGTTGCAGGGCCAGCTGGACCTGCTGAACGACCAGAAGGCCAAGGTGGAAACCAATCTGTCCCAGACGCTTGCCGAACGCGAAGAGGCGGTCGCCACGCTGGAATCGCTGCGCGAACGCATCCGGGCGATGGACCCGCAGCTGATCGACCTGGAAAACCGCGTGGGCGCGACCACCGACCCCAGCGACCGGACCCGGCTGGAAACGGAACTCGCCAACGCCAACAAGGACCACAACGCCCTGGTGCAGGACGAACAGGTGGCGCTGGCGCGGTCGCAGACGCTGGAACGCTATATCGAGGCGGGCAAGACCTGGGTGGACAGCCTGCAGAACCAGGCGGCGACGCAGATGGTGCTGATCAACAAGCTGCAGACCGACACCCGCCAGCGCGTGGTGCTGTATGACGCGCTGACCAAGTCGCTGAAGACCGCCCAGCAGCAGGACGTGGCCCACCGCATCAACGAGATCGGCGTCAAGACCGACCAGGAGGCGCAGACCGCGATGGCCGGCATCGGCGCCGCGACCAACGACCGGATGGCCGACATGCTGGACGCGCACGGCGAACACATGGTCTTTGCCCGCAAGGTGCTTGAGGAAAAGGCCCGCGCCGACGAGCGCTTTGCCCGCCGCTTTGCCCAGATCGTCGAAAAGCACGACAAGAACCTGTATGGCGGGTCGTAAGTGTCCGACGCGTCCGGCCTTGCCGCCGATCACCGGGCCATCGCCGACGATCTGGTCGCGCGGGCCTATGTCCTGCAGCTGCGCCGGGTGGCCGCGGCGCTGACGCCCGCGCTGGCCGAGATGGTGCGCGACCGCATCTTCTCGGCGACCGAGGTGCAGGTGATCGACGGCTATCTGCGCGCGCTGCTGGCGACGGCGCAGGCGCTGTCGATGAAATACCTGCTGGTAGGGCGGGCCGAGGGGCCGCTGCGCCGTGCGCTGACCATCGACATTGACGATTCAGGCTTTCCGGTCTGGCAGGAAATCGCCCAGACCGCCGCCGACGCCGCGCAGGCGGGCGAGGAACTGGCCCGCAGCCCCACCGCCGCCGCGATCAAGGACGACATGATCCGCCAGATCGTCGGCGACCTGACCCATCCGACGCGCCTGCAATACGCGCTGTCGCAGCGGATGTATTACGAATCGCTCGCCGCCGGCGGGCTGTTCTGGCCGCAGATGCACCCGCAGGCGCTGGGGCTGGGCCAGCAGGGAAACCGCCGCCGCTGGCTGATCCACTGGGGCGTCTATGACAGCCGCCAGAACCTGCCGGTGGTCTATCTGATGGACTGCGACGACACCGGCCGCCGCCCCTTGCCCGACGACGCCCGGCGCTGGCCCGAGGCGCGCGCCCATCTGCTGGCGCAGTCGGTGGGGGCGCTGCAGTTGCTGACCATCGCGCAGGGCTTCGACGCCGATTTCGACACGCTGCACCCCCAGCGGCTGCGGCGGCTGACGCTGGGGCCGATCCATTCGCGCGAGTTCACCGTGCAGGAAGGCCCGATCCGCCAGGTGCTGGACGATGCGCGCGCCGAGCCGGGGCAGGACTGGGCGCTGGCCCTGTCCGTCGAGGATCTGGTGTCCGACCGGGCCGAGATGGAATCCTCGGGGCTGTTCACGGTGACCGAGCGCCAGATCTGGCGCATCGACCCGCTGGACCGGCACGGGGCCGGGCAGGGGACGACGGCGGCCCAACGGCTGCTGGTGATCCCGCAGCGCCCCTATCAGGCGCTGGCGCGGCTGGACCCGCCCGGCTTTCGCGGCATCCGCAAATATGTTCCCGGCCCCGACGGCCGCGTTCTGGGGTTCGGCTGATGGACACGCGCGACGAGATGGAACTGCCCGAGCCGAAGATACGGGCGCATTACGGGCAGGCGCTGGCGCTGCTGACCGGGTTCGACCACGCCCCCCGGCTGGCATCCGCCGCGCCCGCCACGTTGCCGGAACGCTCGCCCGGCGTGCCCCGCGCCTCGCGCTTTCGGTCCACCACGCCGGGGCTGGCGGGCGTGTCCGCGCAGCGCCCCGGCGCCGTGCGGCTGATCGACCGCGTCGGGCGAACGGACGGCGACGACCTGCCGTCGCCCGCCGCCGCGACCGTGCTGCGCGCCATGCGCCGGGCGCTTGCGGTCGCGCTGGCCGTGGGGGACGAGGTCGCCGCCCGGTCCGGCGCAGCCGAACTGAAGCGCGCCAACCTGGAAAGCCGCCTGCCCGTCGAACGCCGCAGCGCGTTCGCGGAACTGCTGGCGGCGGAATCGCTGGCCGTGCTGTCGGTGCTGGCCAATGCGACGGCGTTCCTGCTGGCCGAACACGCGCAGGCCGAGGCACCCGACATCGGCGGCGTGGCCGAGATCCTGACCGACGCGCCCCACGTCGCGCTGCAGGGCGCGCTGTGGGAACTGGACGCCAAGCTGGCTGCCCACGCCGCCGACGACGCCACGCTGGTCGCCGTGACGCTGGCCTGGGCCGAGGCGCTGGCGGCCGCCGCCGCCGCCCGGGCCGGTGCCGCGCCGGGCACCGCCGCATTCACCGGCGCGCGCTGGCGCGTGGCCGCGGACGACCTGCCCATCGCAGGATTCGCGCCTGCGACCCGCGCCCGCGGCAAGCCCGTGCAGATGGCCTTCAAGCGCCCCGAGGAGGTGGTCGGCAACGCCATCGCCAAGCATCAGGCGATGCGGCTGGCACGGATGCTGGTCGCCTATGATTTCGACCGCAGGATGAACCCGTTCGTGGAACTGGGCGGTTTCATCTTCACCTTTCTGGGGGACGGACGGCCGGGGACGGGCAAGACGACGCTGATCCAGATGATGGCGGGGCTGGTCAACGACTATTGCACCGTCGCGGGCTATCCGTTCCGCTATCAGAACCTGGGCATCGACAACGTGGACAGCTATCAGGGCAAGTCGGGCCAGAACGCGCGCGCCTTTGTCGATGCGATCATCGACCCCGCCGTGATCGGCCTTGGCACCATCGACGACATCGACCAGGTCGCGGGGCGGCGCGGCGACCGGCAGTCGTCCTCGGGCCAGCAGGAAATCACCGCCGTGCTGATGGATGCCTTTGCCGGCGCGGGGACGGTGGTGCGCGGCAACGCCACCTTCGGCATGTTTTCCAACCACGCCGACTCCATCGACGAGGCGCTGCGCCAGCGTGCGGGCGCGCGGTTCCTGATCGACGGCCCCAAGACGCAGGCCGATTACATCGACATCCTGTCCCTACTGCTGGGTCGCCGCCACGCCATACCCGTGGGCGATCACCAGCTGATGCGCGCGCAAGAGATCAGGGCGGCCGTGCAGCAGGGCTATGCCGGCCACGACCGCCCCGCGGAACCCGCGCTGGCCGCGATCCACGACGATCTGTCGGCGCGACTCGGCCCGCTGGACACGCTGTCCGACATCGGCACCTATCTGCACGAAATCGCCCGGGCCGAGCCGCGCTTCACCGGCCGCGCGGTCAAGAACATCACGGACGCGATCAAGACCCGCGCAATGGACTTCGACATGCCCGACGACTGGTTCGAGACGCCCAGGCCGTTCCTGCACCAGCCCTATGCCCGCAAGCTGGACATGATCGCCGGCCTGCGCCAGCCGATCACCCCCGCGATGGTCGTGCAGGAAATCAACCGCTACGCCGACAGCGAATGGCGCTATGCCGAGACGGCGGACGAAACGGCGATCGACGAGGCGGTGCGGGGCATGGAACGTGCGGTCGAGGCGCGGCGGCGGTTCGAGGAACGGGCAGGATGACCGGGATGAGGTGCAACGCCGCCCGCCCAGCGCCACGGGACGCGCCATGAAACTCCTCATCGAACGCGGCCTGATGTTCGGGAACCTGATCCGGGTGGACAGCCCCGCATGGGTGGCGCTGTATAACCGCGCGCTGGACAAGCTGACCGGCCGGACCACGCAGCTGACCGAGTTCCACATCGACCTGACCGGCCTTTCGCCCGAGGTCGGGGATGAGCTGGGCGATCTGGACTATCTCGTCCCGAAAGGCGGCAACCGCCAGTTCATCCTGCTGACGACCGAGCAGAAGGACGCGCCGATGCTGGCCGCGGATCTGTCAGTCTATCGCTCGATCCTGCGCCGGTTCATCGCCGACAACGAAAGCCAGCTGTTCAGCCTGACCGCCCGGGATGCGGTGGTGGGCGAGATCGACGACCAGGTCTGGCAGGTCGCGCAGCCCGCCGACCTGCTGGACATCCGGCAGGTCCGCATCAGCGCCGACACCACCGGCAACCACGTGGCCGAGGCCGACCGCCTGACCGCCATGATCGACCGCTTCCGCAGCCAGCCGGACGCGTGGTGGGACGACGTGCTGATCGCCGCGATGATCGAGCAGGCGAAAAAATCCGGCGACGTGATCCGCAACCCGGTGCGGCTGGCGCACACCAGCTTTGACGTGCCCGATTTCTGGACGCCCGCGTTCGGCGGCGTCTATGTCATCCGCTCGGCCCGCGAGGCGGCGGTGATCTTTGCCGATCCGGCGCAGCGGACGGCGCTGGCGGGCGCGCGGGTGATGACGCTGGACGACCGCCACGACATCGCGGGCTGGCTGGCGCGCCACGCGCTGGCCGAACCCATCGCCGGCGCGGCGGGGGCGGATGCGGCGGCGGTGCTGCGCCAGAAGATCGACTTCATCCTTGTCGATGCGGCCACGCGCGCGGGCATCGATCCCGGCGACGGCACCCGCGCCAGCCTGCGCCGGGCCGCGGCGCGGCTGGACGGCGCGGACCTGCCGGCCGAGCTGAGGGGACTGTCGGCGATCCTGCGCTATGTCGAGACCGGCGGCGACTGGCCGGCGGTGGATTCGGGCGACCCGGCCTATTTCTATGCGCTGCGGGCCAGCGCCGGACCCGCGCGCAATCTGGTCAACCAGCTTTTGACCGACCTTGCGCCCCATGACGTTCGGGCGCTGTTCATCCTGAACAAGCCCCTGTTCTATCGGCTGTATCAGGGCTGGGACGCGCGCAAGCAGGCCTATGTCGCCGACCAGCTGGCGCGTGAATACCAGATCGACAAGCAGGGCACGCGCGCGGCGCTGTTCGGCCCCGAACCCGGCATGGCCGAGGACACCGCGCCCACCCCGCCCCCCGCCGCCTCGCCCGCCGCCTCGCCCTGGGGTCCGGCGCGGGTGCGGCTGACCGAACAGCCCGCCGCAGGCCCGTGGGGCGCGGCAACCCGCACCGACAGGGGGCGTCCGTGGCCCTGATCCGGCTTGTCGTCCTTGTCCTGGCCGTCGAGGCGCTGTTCTACGCCCTGATCTCGGTCTATGTGCGTTCCCTGCGGCGCGAGGCGCTGGAGGAGGCGTGGGCGCGGCGTCATCCCGACCGGCCCGGCGACGGCCCGGAACGGCGCCGGTTCATCCGGCGTTCGATGACCGGGTTCCGGCGCAGCCTCAAGGCGCGGCTTGTCGGGCTGGTGTTCGTCCTGCCGACGCTGGCGATCGTCGTGATCGCCTGGATCGTGAACTTCGACTGAAGGGAGACCCCGATGCGGACGTTTCAGGTTGTTCTGGGGGTCGCCTTCGGCGTCCTGGTGTTCCTGTTCCTGGATTACGTGCTGCCGTCCCGCGACACGGTGCGGATCACCAACACCTATAACAAGCTGACCGACGTCGGCTGGAACCGGATATTCTATGCCGCCGCAGACACCGGCACGGTCGAGAACATCCAGGGCCAGCGCGACATCCGGTTCATCGACACGGTGCGCCCGAACGGCCGCCCGCTGGTCTATCGCAACGAGGACACCGGCACGATCTGGCCGCCGTATTTCAAGTACGACAGTTCGAACCTGCACGCGATCGCAGGGGACCGCAAATCGACCTCGGCCGACCCCGAGTGGGTCAACATCACGTCCTATGGCTGGCGCATCTCGTTCCTGTCGATCTATCCGAACGCGATTTCCATCCGGTCGGTCGCCGGCCCCGCGGACAATCCGGCGAACTGGCCTGCGATGGTGATCCTGGGCGTGCTGGGGGCGCTGCTGTTCCTGTTCTGGCGGATGTGGAACCAGTTCCGGGAACGGTCCATCGACCCGATGATGAGCCGTGCCGACCGGGCGCTGGACCGCGCCGACGCACGCATGGACAGCGCCCGCGACCGCGTCGCGGCGCAGACGCGGCAGGCGCGGGGGCGGTTCAGCGGCTGGCTGGGCAGCTGGCGCGGCAAGCCGCGCCGTTAGGGACAGGGCCGCAGCGGCCGCGCCGCTAGCCGGCGGAAGGGGCCGCGCGTCAGGGCGAAGGCGCAAAGGCCGCGCCGCTAGGGACAGGGGCGCAGGGGCCGCGCGGGGTTGCCCGCGACGGTGACGCCGGGGGCCACGTCGCGTGTCACGACCGCGCCCGCGCCGATGATGGCGCCGCCGCCGACCGTCACGCCGGGCAGGATGATCGCGCCGCCGCCGATCCACACGTCGTCGCCGATGGTGACGGGGCGGCCGCTTTCCTCGCCGGTGGCGCGGCGGGCGGGGTCGCGGGGGTGGTCGGCGGTCAGGATCTGGACCTGCGGGCCGATCTGGACGCGCGCGCCGATGCGGATCGGGGCCACGTCCAGGAACACGCCGCCAAAGTTGACGAAACAGCCCGGCCCGAAGTGGATGTGGCGGCCGTAATCGACATGGAAAGGCGGCCGGATCGCCGCGCCGTTCCATGTCCCCAGCAACTCGCCCAGGGCCGAGGCGTCGTCGCCCTCGATGGTGGCGTTGTAACGGCGCAGCAGGCCTTGCGCGTGGCGGCGCATGGCGGTCAGCGACGGGTCGGCCGCGTCATAGGCGCGGCCCGCCAGCATGTCGTCCAGCGCGGCCACGGTGCGGGCTTACATGAAGCCCAGTTCCAGCCGGGCCTCGTCGCTCATCATCTCCATGCCCCAGGGGGGCTGGAAGGTCATCTCGACATCGACCTGGCGCACGCCGGGCAGCGGTTCCACGGCGTCGGCGACCCATCCCGGCATCTCGCCCGCGACAGGGCAGCCGGGGGCGGTCAGGGTCATCACGATGCGGACCGCGTTCGTGTCGTCGATGGCGACCGTATAGATCAGCCCCAGGTCAAAGATGTTGACCGGGATTTCGGGGTCATAGACCGTGCGGCAGGCCTCGACGACGGTTTCATACAGCGGGTGGTCCGTGGTGGACGGCGCGATCAGCGGCGCGCCTTCCAGCATCGGTTGGGTCTGCGGCTGGTTCATGGGGCGGTATCCCGTCATGGCTGACGGTTTATATAGGGGATTGCCCCGCCGGGGAAAAGCCCGATCCGGCGCGAAACCCGCGCTGCGGCGGGATGGCGCATGCGCAGACGGCGCCCGCAGGGGGGCGCCGTCCGGTGTGGTCAGGTCGGGGCCGGTCAGGCCCGGCCGATCAGGCGGTGGCAGATCAGGCGGTGGCGCCCTGAATGAACTTGACCGCGTCGCCGAAGGTCTGGATCGTCTCGGCGGCGTCGTCGGGGATCTCGATCCCGAACTCTTCCTCGAACGCCATCACCAGCTCGACCGTGTCGAGGCTGTCGGCGCCCAGATCGTCGATGAACGAGGCGGTCTCGGTGACCTTGTCCTCTTCGACGCCCAGATGCTCGACGACGATTTTCTTCACGCGATCAGCGATATCGCTCATGTCTCGTTCCTTACTAGCGGGCAATCCGCCCGGAATGCAGCCGGCACAGGAACCGGCGACAGCCGCGGGCGGTTCCCGGCGGCCTCGGATTCGGGGGATACAGCACCGCCCGCACCCACTGCAACCGCTTTCACACGCAGGATTTGCCTTGCAAAACCGGCGCGAGGGGCCGGTTCAGACCATCGCCATGCCGCCGTTGACGTGCAGCGTCGTGCCGGTGACATAGCCTGCGGCCGGGCTGGCCAGATACAGCACGGCCGCCGCGATGTCGTCGGCCGCCCCCATGCGCCCGGCGGGGATCTGGGTCAGGATGCGGGATTTCTGGTCGTCGTTCAGCTTGTCGGTCATCGCCGTCTCGATAAAGCCGGGTGCGACGCAGTTGACCGTGATGCCGCGGCTGGCGACCTCGGCCGCCAGGCTTTTCGACATGCCGACCAGCCCGGCCTTGGCGGCGGCATAGTTGCCCTGTCCGGGGTTGCCGGTGGTGCCGACGACGCTGGTGATGCTGACGATGCGGCCCCAGCGCGCCTTCATCATCCCGCGCAGCACGCCCCGCGCCAGCCGGAACGACGAGGTGAGGTTGACCGCGATCACCTGATCCCATTCCTCGTCCGACATCCGCATGAACAGGTTGTCGCGGGTGATGCCGGCGTTGTTGACCAGGATGTCCACCGATCCCATCGCCTGCGCCGCCTGCTTGGGCAGGGCGTCCACGGCGGCGGGGTCCGACAGGTTGGCCGCCACCACATGGGCGCGGTCGCCCAGACGGTCGGCCAGGGCGCGCAGCGGGTCTTCGCGCGTGCCCGACAGCGCGACGGTCGCGCCCGCGGCGTGCAGCGCGGCGGCGACGGCGCCCCCGATCCCGCCGGATGCCCCGGTGATCAGTGCGGTCTTTCCGGTCAGGTCGAACATGGCTGGCCCCCAGGGTGATTGCTGACAGCGCGCTTACCACGGCGGGGCAGGGGCGGAAACCCGCCCCCGCAGCGGTTTGGTCGCGGGGGCGGTTCAGTCGCGGGGCGGGCGCACCAGCTTCCATCCGGTCAGCATGGGGCGGACCAGATCCTCGCGCTTCCACACGCGATAGAACAGGATCGCGGCGACATGCAGCCCGACCAGCACGACCGCCAGCGTCGCGCCCAGATGATGCAGGCGGATGGCCAGCTTGCGCGTCGCCGCATCGACCGAGCCCGCCAGCGGCCCGACGTTGATATAGTCGTCGGGGTCGACGAACAGGCCCGTCACCCCCTGCATCGCCAGCACCGCGATCATCGCCACGGCGGACAGCGCGCCCAGCGGGTTGTGCCCCGCCGTCAGGCTGGGCTGGCGGACGAAGATCCCGCGGGCATAGCGCAGCGTGGCCCCCGGCCCGCGCACGAACGACGCAAAGCGCGCCGGGGCCGGCCCGGCCAGCCCCCACACCAGCCGAAAGGCCAGCAGGCCCAGGATCGAATAGCCCAGCCAGAAATGCAGCGTCATGCTGGCCGGGCCGAACTGGCCCAGCAGCCAGGTCACGGTGACCGCCGCCGCCAGCAGCCAGTGATAGGCGCGCAGGGCGGGATCCCAGACCCTGACGCGCACCGGCCGGGGGTGCGTGGCGGCGTTCGCGGGATTACTTGGCACGATAGCCGTCGTGGCACGCCTTGCAGGCCCCGCCCAGGGACTGCACGACCGGGCCCAGGCTGTCCTGCCCGCCGGCCAGCGCCTCGGGCAGGGGCGCGGCGGCGGCGGCGAGACCGGCGAATTTCTCGGCGAAACCGGCGCTGTCGGTCCAGATCTCGGGCCGCGCGGCGGTCTGGTCGCCCAGGTCGTCGGTCGAGGTGCCCTGGGCGAAATGGACCGGCGCGTGGTACAGCGACAGCGCCTTGATGTTGGCCCCGGCCTGTGTCGCCTGCGCCTCGTCATAGGCGAGGTCGCCCTTGGCCATGCCCGCCAGCACGCCCATGTTCGCGCCTAGCAGCTTGAAATAGCCCTGCCGCGCCGCGACCGCGTCCAGCCGTGGGTCGTCCTGCGCGATGGCGGCAATCGGCATCAGGGCAAGGGCTGCGGCAAGGGTCAGGCGCATGTCGTCTCTCCGGGTTCCATGTGGCCGCGCCTGTCTGGCACGGACGCGGCGGCAGGTCATCCCTGCAACAAAGATGTGAATATTCCGGGACCTTCGGCCGCTGCCGGCGTCAGCCCTTGAGGCTTGCGATGTCGTCGGGCGTGCCGATGGCGCGGGTCCGCGCGTCGGGGGCGATGCGGCGGATCATCCCGGTCAGCGCCTTGCCCGCGCCGATCTCCCAGAACTCGACCACGCCGGACTGGACCATGCACTGCACCGACTCGCGCCAGCGCACCGCGCCGGTCACCTGTTCGACCAGCAGGCGGCGGATTGCGCCGGGTTCGGTCACCGGCTCGGCCCGGACATTGGCGACGACCGGCACGGCGGGTTCCGCGATCTCGACCCCCGCCAGCGCGTCGGCCATGACGGCCGCGGCGGGCTGCATCAGCGCGCAGTGGAACGGCGCGCTGACCGGCAGCATCAGCGCGCGCTTGGCGCCGCGTTCGCGGGCCAGCGCGGCGGCGCGTTCCACCGCCGCGACGTGTCCCGAGATCACCACCTGCGCCGGGTCGTTGTCGTTGGCGGCCTGGCACACCTCGTCGCCCGCCGCGTCGCGGGCGATCTGGTCCACGGCGGCCAGGTCCAGCCCCAGGATCGCGGCCATCGCGCCCTGTCCGACGGGCACGGCCTCTTGCATGGCGGCGCCGCGCAGGCGCAAAAGCCGCGCCGTGTCGGACAGGCTGATCGCCCCCGCCGCGCACAGTGCCGAATATTCGCCCAGCGAGTGGCCCGCGACAAACGACGCCGCCTCGATCCCCCAGCCTTCGGATTCCAGCGCCCGCATCGCCGCGACGGACGTCGCCATCAGCGCCGGCTGGGCGTTGCGGGTCAGGGTGAGCGTCTCGGCGTCGCCTTCCCAGATCAGGGTCGAGAGGTTTTCGCCAAGCGCCTCGTCCACCTCGTCGAACACGGCGCGCGCGGCGGGATACGCCTCGGCCAACGCGCGGCCCATGCCGATGGCCTGCGCGCCCTGTCCCGGAAATACGAATGCCCGCATGATGCGTTCCTTTCTTGGATCGAATCGGGGATAACGCGGGGGCGACGTTCAGGCAACAGCGCCTCCGGCGGGCGCACCCGCCACCAGCGGCCACGATCAAGGACCACGGACATGCTGCCCCACGATCCTGCGCCGCGCGGATACGACGGCTTCCACCGGCTGCTGCACTGGGCCATCGCCCTGCTGATCCTGTCGGCCATCGGGCTGGGGCTGTACGCCAGCAGCCTGCCGCAAGAGGGCGCGGCCGCGCTTGCCGCCATCATCCAGGTCTTTTCGGTCCACAAGACCGTTGGCGTCGCCGTGCTGCTGCTGGCGCTGGCGCGGATCGTCTGGGTGGCGACGCGGCCGCATCCGCGCCCGCTGCACCCCGAACGGCGGCTTGAGACGCTGGTGGCGGACAGCGTCCACTGGGCGCTGTATGGCGGAATGGTCCTGATGCCGCTGACCGGCTGGCTGCTGCATTCCGCCGCGCCGGGCGAGGGGTTTGCCCGCATCCTGTGGCCCCTTGGCCAGCGCCTGCCGGGCGTGCCGATCGACGCCGCCCTGTCGGAACGCTTTGCCGCGTTCCACGTCACCGGCTGGTGGCTGCTGGCGGGGCTGATCGCGGCGCATGTCGCGGGGGCGCTGAAACACGCCGTCATCGACCGCGACGCGACGCTGGCGCGGATGACCCATGCCCGCAACCTGCCCGAGCCGCCGCCCGACACGCGCCGGAACAGATGGCTGCCGCCGCTGCTGGCGGTGGTGCTGTGGGCGGCGGTGGCCGTGATCGCGCAGGCAACGCCCGAGGAGGCGGCGGACGGCGCGCCCGTGGCCGAGGCGGTGGACGCCGCGCCCGCGGCGGCGTTGCCGGACGCCCTGCCGGACGCCCTGCCAGCGGCCGCCTCCACCGACGCCGTGCCTGCGCCAGCTGCGCCTGTGGTCCCGGCGGATACTCCGGCCGCGGATACGGCCGCCGCGGCCGTGCCCACCTGGACCGTGCAGTCCGGCACCGTCGCCATCTCGGTCAACCAGGCGGGCGCGCCGGTTGCGGGCCAGTTCGGCACCTGGACGGCGCAGATCGCCTATGACGAGGCGACGGGCACCGGCAGCGTGACGGCGGTCGTGGATGTGACATCGCTCAGCCTGGGGGCGGTGTCGTCCACGGCGACGGGGCCGGATTTCCTGAACGCCGCCGCGAACCCGCAGGCCACGTTCGAGGGGGCGATCACCCGTGCGGCCCAGGGCAGCACGGCCCATCAGGCGACCGGCACGCTGACCATCGCGGGCATGACCCAGCCCGCGACCCTGCCGTTCGACCTGACCATCGACGGCACCACGGCGACGGCGCGCGGCACGCTGGCCGTGGACCGGCGCGATTTCGGCGTGGGCAAGGGCTATGCCGACGAAAGCACCGCGGGCTTTGCGGTGCCGGTCACGGTCGAGCTGACCGCGACGCGCGACTGACCGCCAACGAAAAGGGCCGCCCCGGCAGGGACGGCCCGATCAGCGGCAAAGCGCAGGGTTCAGCCGACCAGTTCCAGCCCCGAGAAGAAGAAGGCGATTTCCTCTTTCGCGGTTTCCGGCGCGTCCGACCCGTGGACCGAGTTCTCGCCCACCGACAGCGCGAAATCCTTGCGGATGGTGCCCGCGTCGGCGTTGGCCGGGTTGGTCGCGCCCATCACTTCGCGGTTCTTGGCGATGGCGTTCTCGCCTTCCAGCACCTGCACGACGACCGGCTCGGACGCCATGAACTCGACCAGTTCGCCGTAAAAGGGGCGGTCCTTGTGGACGGCATAGAACTGGCCGGCCTGCGCGGGCGACAGGTGCAGGCGCTTTTGCGCGACGATGCGCAGGCCCGCATCCTCGAATTTCTGGTTGATCTTGCCGGTCAGGTTCCGGCGGGTCGCGTCGGGCTTGATGATCGACAGCGTGCGTTCGACAGCCATGATGTCCTCGTGGGGTTTGCGATTGCGCGGCGCGGTATCATGGCGGGGACCGAAGGGAAACCCGCGACGGGCCGGGCGGGCGGCGATTCGGCAATGAAAAAAGCAGCCCCGAAGGGCTGCCCTGATCGTCAGTCCGGCCTGAAATCAGGCGAACTTGATGTTGATCGCGGATTCGCGGCCGTCGCGGCCGGTTTCCAGGTCATAGGTCACGGCCTGCCCGTCAGCGGGGGCCTGCAGGCCCGCACGCTCCAGCGCCGAGACGTGCAGGAACACGTCGCGCTTGCCGTTTTCCGGCTGGATGAAGCCGAAGCCTTTGGTGGTGTTGAACCATTTCACGGTGCCGTTGGCCATCGTGAGATCTCCCTCAAGTATGCCGTCCACATCATGTGACGGCCCGGCGCGGTCAGATAAAGCAGACTGAAGCCGGTAACGGAGACAGAGAGCAGATAGCTAAACGTTGCAGGCACCAGATAGGACGCCCGTGCGCGTCGCGCAAGCGCCGCGTGCCGGGATTCCCGGCATACGGCGAAAACCCGCCCAGCCGCGGCGGCCATTGACCCGGACCGGCCGCTGCGGCATGGCCCCGCCCATGCTGCGGATCGACGACATCTCTTATTCCATCGCGGGGCGCCCGCTGTTCGAACACGCCTCGGCCGTGATCCCGGAAGGGCACAAGGTCGGGCTGATCGGGCCGAACGGGGCGGGCAAGACGACGCTGTTCCGCCTGATCCGGGGCGAGCTGGCGCTGGACGGCGGCGACATCACCCTGCCTCCCCGGGCGCGCATCGGCGGCGTGGCGCAGGAATCGGCCGCGACCGGCGACAGCGTTCTGGCGACGGTGCTGGCCGCCGACCGCGAACGTCACGCCCTGATGGCGGAATCTGAAACCGCGACCGACCCGCACCGCATCGCCGACATCCAGACCCGGCTGGCCGACATCGACGCCTGGTCGGCCGAAGGGCGCGCCTCGTCCATCCTGCAGGGTCTGGGGTTTTCCATCGCGGATCAGGCGCGGCCGACGTCGGATTTCTCGGGCGGGTGGCGGATGCGGATGGCGCTGGCGGGCGTGCTGTTCGCGCGCCCGGACCTTTTGCTGCTGGACGAACCGACCAACTATCTGGACCTTGAAGGCGCGCTGTGGCTGGAAGGCTATCTGGCGAAATATCCCCACACCGTCATCATCATCAGCCACGACCGCGGCCTGCTGAACCGCGCGGTCGGCGCGATCCTGCATGTCGAGGATCGCCGCCTGACGCTGTATTCCGGCGGCTATGACGCATTCGCCCGCGCCCGCGCCGAGCGCCGCGCGCTGCAGGCCGCCGAGGCGAAAAAGCAAGAGGCGCGGCGCGCCCATCTGCAAAGCTTCGTGGACCGGTTCCGCGCCAAGGCCACCAAGGCCACGCAGGCCCAGTCGCGGCTGAAGGCGCTGGCCAGGATGGAGCCGATCACCGCCCCCGGCGAGGCGAAGTTCCACCGCTTTACCTTTCCGCAGCCCGACGCGCTGTCGCCGCCCATCGTGGCGATGGACGATGTTTCGGTCGGCTACGGCGACCGGGCCGTGCTGCGGCGGCTGGACCTGCGGATCGACCAGGACGACCGCATCGCGCTGCTGGGCCGCAACGGGCAGGGGAAATCGACGCTGTCCAAGCTGCTGGCGAACCGGTTGGCCCCGATGAAGGGGCGCGTGGCGCAGTCGTCCAAGCTGCGCGTGGGCTATTTCGCCCAGCATCAGGTGGACGAGCTGGACCTGGCCGAGACGCCGCTGACCCATGTGCGCCGCCTGCGCCCGGCCGAGACCCCCGCCCGGCTGCGCGCGCGGCTGGCCGGGTTCGGCCTGATGGAGGCGCAGGCCGAGACGCGGGTCGCGGCGCTGTCGGGCGGGCAGAAGGCGCGGCTGTCGCTGCTGCTGGCCACCATCGACGCCCCGCATCTGCTGATCCTGGACGAGCCGACGAACCACCTGGACATCGAATCCCGCGAGGCGCTGACCGAGGCGCTGAACGACTATACCGGCGCGGTGGTGCTGGTCAGCCACGACATGCACCTGCTGGAACTGGTCGCGGACCGGCTGTGGCTGGTCGCGGACGGCGGCGTCACCCCCTATCCGCACGACCTGGAAACCTATCGCCGCACGCTGCTGACCGGCGACGAGCCCGAGCGCCCGCGCGAGGCCGCCAGGCCCGCCCCCCGCCGCGCCGGCCGCGACGAGATCCTGGACCTGCGCGCCGAGGTGCGCCGCGGCGAGGAGCGGGTCGCCAAGCTGACCGAGATGCTGGGCAAGATCAGCCAGCGGATGGCCGATCCGGCGCTGTACAACGACCCGCACGAGGCCGAGAAATGGGGCCGCAAGCACGCCGAGGCGACCGCCGCGCTGCCCCGCGCCGAAGAGCTGTGGATGGCGGCGCTGGAGCGGCTGGAGGCGGCGGAGCGCGGCTGACGGCGGCCGACCCCCGCGGAACCTGTCCGCACCCAGTTCGTTGTTGTGGAAAGCATTTCCGTTTCACAGGAGAACTGACCAATGGCCGTCAAGCTGGCCGGGCTGAAAGACAACGCCCGCAAGACCGCGATCGACGAACTGCAAGCCTGCATGACCGACGCCGCCGCGCTGTCGATGGCGCTGAAACAGGCGCACTGGAACCTCAAGGGTCCGAACTTCATCGCCGTTCACGAGCTGCTGGACGCGGTCAAGGCGCGGCTGGACCCCAACATCGACGAGATGGCGGAACGCATCAAGCAACTGGACGGACAGGCCATCGGCACCGTCGAGGCCGTGGCCGGCGGCACCCGGCTTGCCCCCTATCCCACCGACCTGACCGCGACCGAGGACCATCTGCGCGAAATCTGCGACCGGATGCGCGCCTATGGCGGCCGGGTGCGCGAAGGCATCGACGCGATCGAAGAGGTGGGCGATCAGGATTCGATGGACCTGCTGACCGACGCGTCGCGGCAGGCCGACAAGGATCTGTGGCTGCTGCAAAGCCACCTGGACTGAACCGGGCGGCTGCGGGCGCAGATGCACCGCGACGGGGGCGACCGCGTCAGTTCGGCCGGCTGACGTTCGACACGGGGGAAAGCCGCTGAACGGCCGCCGCTTGCGCGCCGCTCGACCGCGCAAGACGGCACCGAACGGCGCGGCGGACGCAACTGCATTGCGGTTTCCCCACGTCGGCCCGGCGGTCCGCTGGCGGCTATTCCTCGGTCACGTCGATCACGCCCTCGACCGCGCGCAGGGCCTGCCGCATCCGCGGCGTCACCGGAACGTCGCGGCCGACCTCGACGTCATAGACGGTGTGGCCCGCGCGCACCCGCAGCAGCAAGGGGCCGCGGCCGCGCGCCGACACCGCCATGTCGGCGCTGACGCTGCGCAGCCGGTCCAGGACGGCGATGGCGGTCGGCGCGTCCGCGACCTCGACCGCCAGTTGCCCTGCGCCCGCGTCGGCCACCGCATCCTCCAGCGGGACGGCGGCGCGGGCCAGCAGCTTGACCTGGTCGCCCGAGGGTTCGACGTTGACGGTCAGCAGCACGTTCTGGCCGGGTTCCAGATGCTGGCGCGCAGCGTCCAGCAGGTCGGAAAACACCGTCACCTCGTAAAGCCCGGTCGGGTCCGACAGGGTGACGAACGCATAACGCGTGCCCTTGGCGGATTTCTTTTCCGCCCGCGCCGCCACCGTCCCGCCCAGTTGCGCGACCAGCGGCCCGCCCGCGGCGGCGGCCGTCGCCTCGGCCAGCGTCATCGCGCCCTTGCGACGCATCGCGGGCAGATAGTCGTCCAGCGGATGTCCTGACAGATAGAACCCGATCGCGGCGCGTTCCTCGGCCAGCTTTTCGGCGGGCATCCAGACGCTGGCGATGGCGGGGCGGGGCGGGGGCAGATCCTCGCCGCCCCCGAACAGCGAGTTCTGCGACGAGGCCGCGGCCTCTTGCACCGCCGCCGACCATGCCACCAACGCGTCCAGCGATTTCAGCACCCGCGCGCGGTTGCCGTCCAGCGCGTCGAAGGCGCCGGCGCGGGCCAGCATCTCAAGCGCGCGCTTGCCGATCTGCTTCAGCGGTGCGCGGCGGGCGACATCGGCCAGATCGGCAAAGGGGCGGTCGCCCCGCGCCCGCACCAGCACCCGCATCGCCTCGGCGCCGACGTTCTTCAGCGCGCCCAAGGCATAGACGATGCGGCCTTCGTGGACGCTGAAGGCGGGCTGGCTGCGGTTGACGCAAGGGGGCACGACCTCGATCCCCATGCGGTCCACCTCGCGCCGGTAAACGGCCAGCTTGTCGGTCAGGTGGATGTCGCAGTTCATCACCGCGGCCATGAACTCGACCGGGTGGTTCGCCTTGAGCCATGCGGTCTGATAGCTGACCACCGCATAGGCCGCGGCGTGGCTTTTGTTGAAACCATAGTTGGCGAACTTCTCCAGCAGGTCGAAGACCTCGCCGGATTTCTTCGCGTCGATTCCCTGCGCGGTGCAGCCCTCGATGAACTTGGGCCGCTCCTTCGCCATCTCCTCGGCGATCTTCTTGCCCATCGCCCGGCGCAAAAGGTCCGCGCCGCCGAGGCTATAGCCCGCCATGACCTGCGCGATCTGCATCACCTGTTCCTGATAGACGATGATGCCCTGCGTTTCCGCCAGGATGTGGTCGATGGTCGGATGGATGGATTCCAGCGGCTGCAGGCCGTTCTTGACCTTGCAATAGGTCGGGATGTTCTCCATCGGGCCGGGGCGATAGAGGGCCACCAGCGCCACGATGTCCTCGATGCAGGTCGGGCGCATCTGGCGCAGCGCGTCCATCATGCCGCTGCTTTCGACTTGGAACACGGCGACGGTGCGGGCCGACGCGAACAGGCGATAGGTCGGCTCATCCTCAAGCGGGATGGCGTTGATCTCGTCCACCGCGCCCGGCGGCGGGTCGTAAAGCTGGCGTCCGTCGGCGGCGACATGCAGGTGCCGCCCGCCCGCGCGGATCAGGTCCACGGCGTTCTGGATCACCGTCAGCGTTTTCAGGCCGAGGAAGTCGAACTTGACCAGCCCGGCCTGTTCCACCCATTTCATGTTGAATTGCGTGGCCGGCATGTCGGACGCGGGGTCGCGGTAAAGGGGCACAAGCTGGTCCAGCGGCCGGTCGCCGATCACCACGCCCGCCGCGTGGGTTGACGCGTTGCGCAGCAGCCCCTCGACCTGCGCCGCGTAATCCAGCATCCGGCGCACGTTCTCTTCGGCCGCCGCCGCCTCGCGCAGGCGCGGCTCGTCGGCCAGCGCCTTGGTGATGCTGACGGGCTTCACGCCCTCGACCGGGATCATCTTGGACAGGCGGTCGCGCTGGCCGAACCCCATGCCCAGCACCCGGCCCACGTCATGGACCGCCGCCTTGGACAGCAGCGCGCCAAAGGTGATGATCTGCCCCACCTTGTCGCGGCCGTATTTCTGCTGGACGTAGTGGATGACCTCTTCCCGCCGGTCCATGCAGAAGTCGATGTCGAAGTCCGGCATCGACACCCGTTCCGGGTTCAGGAAGCGTTCGAACAGCAGCGAATAGCGCAGCGGGTCAAGGTCGGTGATGGTCAGCGCATAGGCGACCAGCGACCCCGCCCCCGACCCCCGGCCGGGGCCGACGGGGATGCCCTGCTGCTTGGCCCACTGGATGAAATCCGCGACGATCAGGAAATAGCCGGGGAAGCCCATCTGCTCGATGATGCCCAGCTCGAAATCCAGCCGCGCCTGGTATTCGGCGGGCGCGACGGCGTGGGGGATGACGGCCAGCCGCGCGGCAAGCCCCTCGTTGGCCTGACGGCGCAGCTCCTGCACCTCGTCCTCGGCAAAGCGGGGCAGGATCGGCTTGTGCCTGGCGACGGCGAATGCGCAGCGGCGGGCGATCTCCACGGTGTTCTCGACCGCCTCGGGCAGGTCGGCGAACAGGACGGCCATGTCCTCGGCCGACTTGAAATGATGCTGCGCGGTCAGGCGACGGCGGGGCGCCTGCTGGTCCACCATAGCCCGCTCGCGGATGCAGATCAGCGCGTCATGGGCGCCGAACATCTTGGGTTCCGGGAAATGCACGTCGTTGGTGGCGACCAGCGGCAGGTTCAAGGCATAGGCGAGGTCGATCATGCCGCCTTCGCTGGCCGCCTCTGCGGGCATCGGCTGGCCGTTGTCCTGCATGTGGCGTTGCAGTTCCACATACAGACGGTCGCCGAAGATCGCGGCCATCTGCCGGGCCAGCGCCTCGGCGTCGGCCTGCTTGCCCTGCGCGACCAGCAACCCCAGCGGTCCAGTGGCGCCGCCCGTCAGGCAGATCAGCCCGCCCGCGTGCGCCGCCAGCTCGTCCAGCGTGACATGCGGCGCGGCCCCGCCCTCGCGCAGGTAAAGGCAGGACGACAGCGCCATGAGGTTCATCCAGCCGTCCCGGTCCTGCGCCAGCAGCACCACCGGCCCGCAGGCGGCGCCTGCGTCCAGCGTCATCTGGCAGCCGACGATGGGCTGGACGCCCTCGTCCATCGCCTTGACCGAGAACTCCAGCGCCGCGAACAGCGCGTTGGTGTCGGTCAGCGCGACGGCCGGCATCCCGTGCTTGGCCGCCAGCCCCGGCAGCTTCTTGACCGGGATCGCGCCTTCCAGCAGCGAGTGTTCGGAATGGCAGCGCAGGTGGATGAATCGGGGCAGGGTGTCGGACATGGCGCGAAACATAGGCCGGTGGCCAACAGGCGCAATTGCCCCGCTGCGGAAATCCGCTAACACTGGGGCAAAGACCGACGGGGACGCGCGTGACCACAACCGAGCTGTTCCGGGCCGAGGGCCTGGGCAAGACCTATCCGGGCGTGCGCGCCAATGACGACGTGTCGTTTTCCGTGGGGGCGGGGGAAATCCACGCCCTTCTGGGCGAGAACGGCGCGGGCAAGTCCACGCTGGTCAAGATGATCTATGGGCTGGTGCGCCCCGACGCGGGCCACATGCGGCTGGGCGGCGCGGCCCATGCGCCCGCCGACCCCCATGCCGCACGCGCCGCGGGCGTGGGCATGGTGTTCCAGCATTTCAGCCTGTTCGACGCGCTGACCGTCGCCGAAAACATCGCGCTGGGCATGGACGCGCCGCCGCCCCGGCGCGAACTGTCGCAGCGCATCGCCGAGGTCAGCGCGGCCTACGGCCTGCCGCTGAACCCCGCGCGGCGCATCGCCAGCCTGTCGGCGGGCGAGCGTCAGCGGGTGGAAATCGTGCGCTGCCTGCTGGGCGGGCCGCGCCTGCTGATCATGGACGAGCCGACCAGCGTCCTGACCCCGCAAGAGGCGGAAATCCTGTTCGCCACCCTGCGCAAGCTGGCCGCGCAGGGGACCGCGATCCTGTATATCAGCCACAAGCTGGACGAGATCCGCGCCCATTGCGACCGCGCCACCATCCTGCGGCAGGGCCGCGTGGTGGGCACCGTCAGCCCGCGCGACCATTCGGCGCGCGAACTGGCGGCGATGATGGTGGGCGCCGAAATGCGGCTGGTGGACCGCAGCGGCCGGCAGACGGGCGAGGCGGTTCTGACGGTCGCGGGCCTGACCTCGGCTGCGGGCCACGACGGGACGCTGCTGCGCGACGTGGGCTTTGCCGTCCACGCGGGCGAGATCCTGGGCATCGGCGGCGTCGCCGGCAACGGACAGGAAGAACTGATCGCCGCCCTGTCGGGCGAGACGGTCGGCCGCCCCGGCACGGTGACGCTGACGGGCACCGACCTGTCGGGCCTGGGACCGGAACCCCGCCGCCGCGCGGGCCTGCTGGCCGCGCCCGAGGATCGGCTGGGCCACGCGGCCGTCCCCGAGATGAGCCTGACGGAAAACGCCCTGCTGACCGGGGCGACCCGGCAGGGGCTGGCGCGCGGCGGCCTGATCGACCACGGCGCGACGCGCGCCTTTGCCGAACGCATCATCGCCGCCTTTGACGTGCGCACGCCGGGACCGGGGACGCCCGCCGCCTCGCTGTCGGGGGGCAACCTGCAGAAATTCGTCATCGGCCGCGAGATCATGCAGCAGCCCCGCGCGCTGGTCGTGAACCAGCCGACGTGGGGCGTCGATGCGGGGGCCGCCGCCGCCATCCGGCAGGCGCTGCTGGACCTTGCGCGCGGCGGCGCGGCGGTCGTCGTCATCAGCCAGGATCTGGACGAGCTGCTGGAGCTGTCGGACCGCTTTGCCGCGCTGAACAACGGACGGCTGTCCGCGCCCGTCCCGACCGAGGGGCTGACGATCGAGCAGATCGGCCTGATGCTGGGCGGCGCCCACGGGATGGAGGTCGCGCATGTTGCGGCTTGAACCCCGCCCCGCCGCCCCGCGCTGGCTGGAGTTCGCCACGCCCCTGATGGCGGTCGCCGCGACCATGATCGCGGGCGGCATCCTGTTTGCGCTGATGGGGTTCGACCCGGTCGCGGCGGTCCGCACGATCTTCTGGGATCCGCTGTTCGGAACGGCGGCGGGCTATTCGCGCCCGCAGCTGCTGGTCAAGGCCGGGCCGCTGATCCTGATCGCCTGCGGGCTGGCGGTGGGATTCCGCGCCGGCATCTGGAACATCGGGGCCGAGGGGCAATACATCGTCGGCGGCATCACCGGCGCGGCGGTGGCGCTGGCCGCCTATCCGGCCGAGGGGGCATGGATTTTCCCCGCGATGGTCGTGGCGGGCGCGGCGGGCGGCTGGGCCTGGGGGATGATCCCGGCCATGCTGCGCAACTGGTTCGGCGCGTCGGAAATCCTCGTGTCGCTGATGCTGGTCTATGTCGCGCAGAAACTGGCGGCGTGGATGGCGTTCGGCCCGATGCGCAACCCGGAAGGGTTCGGCATGCCCGGGTCGCGCAACCTGCAGCAATACCCGGCCGCCGCGAACCCCGAGTTGGTTGCGGGCACCGGCGCGCACTGGGGCGTGGTCGCCGCGGCGCTGGCGGTGGTCGCCACCTGGTTCCTGATGAGCCGCCATATCCGCGGCTTTCATATCCGCGCCGCCGGCCTCGCGCCCCGCGCCGCGCGCTTTGCGGGGGTGCGGCCCGCGGTGCTGGTCGCGTTCTGCCTGGGCCTGTCGGGCGCGCTGGCTGGCATGGCGGGCCTGTTCGAGGCGTCCGGCCCCGGCGGGCAGATCATCGACAGCTTCGGCTCGGGCTATGGGTTCACCGCGATCATCGTGGCGTTCCTGGGCCGCCTGCACCCGCTGGGCATCCTGCTGGCGGGGCTGCTGCTGGCGCTGACCTATATTGGGGGCGAACTCGCGCAGCTGACCATGCAGCTGCCCGCCGCGACCGTGCAGGTGTTCCAGGGGATGCTGCTGTTCTTCCTGCTGGGTTTCGACACGCTGACCCGGTTCCGCATCCGGCTGGGAAAGGGCGGGGCATGATCCTCGATCTGACGACGCTGCTGCTGCTGGTGTCCGCCGCGACGCCGATCCTGTTCGCCGCGCTGGGCGAGGCGATCGTGGAACGCGCGGGCGTCCTGAACTTGGGGGTCGAGGGGCTGATGATCGTGGGCGCGCTGGCGGGGTTCGCCGCCGCCCACGCCACCGGCAGCACCGCCGCCGGGTTTGTCACCGCCGCCGTCGCAGGTGCGGCGCTGGCGATGATCTTTGCCGCCCTGACCCAGATGCTGCTGACCAACCAGGTCGCGACCGGCCTTGCGCTGACGCTGTTCGGGCTGGGGCTGACCGCGATGTTCGGCAAACCGTATGAGGGGATCAAGGCCCCCGCGATGCCGGGCGGGCCGCTGGGCGTCAACTGGATGATCTGGCTGGGCCTTGCGCTGGTGCCGCTGGCGTGGCTGTTCCTGAACCGCACCCGGTCGGGGCTGATCCTGCGCGGCGTGGGCGAAAACCATGACGCGGCGCACGCGCTGGGCTACAAGGTCCGCGCCGTGCGCGTCGCGGCCATCGCCGCGGGCGGCGCGCTGGCCGGCTTGGGCGGGGCCTATATCAGCATCGCCATCGTCCTGCAGTGGACCGAGGGGATGACCGCCGGCGCCGGCTGGATCGCGCTGGCCATCGTCGTCTTCGCGGGCTGGAACCCGTGGGGCGTGCTGGCGGGCGCGTGGCTGTTCGGCGGCGTGACCGTGCTGCAACTGCGCCTGCAGGCGGCGGGCGTCGCCGTTCCGGTTCAACTGCTTAGCATGGCGCCCTATCTTGCCACGATCATCGTTCTGGTGCTGATATCGGCCCGGCAGAAATACGCGCGCGGAGGGGGCGGCGCGGCACCCGGCTCGCTGGGCCGCACCTTCCACGCGCTGCGATAACCCCGACCGCAAGGAGCTTTCGATGAACCGCAGAACCCTTCTGGCCTCGGCCGCAGCCGCGGCGCTGCTGGCCCTGCTGCCCGGCGTCCGCGCCGTGGCCCAGACCGCCGCCCCCATCCCCGAGGGTGAAAAGCTGAAGGTCGGCTTTATCTATGTCGGCCCGGTCGGCGACGGCGGCTGGTCCTATCAGCACGACCTGGGCCGGCAGGCGATCGAGGCGGAATACGGCGACCGGATCGAGACGACGTTCATCGAAAGCGTCCCCGAGGGCGCCGACGCCGAGCGCGCGCTGACCCAGCTGGCGCTGGCCGGCAACAAGCTGATCTTCGCGACCAGCTTCGGCTTCATGGATTCGGTCATCAACACCGCCGCCAAGTTCCCGGACGTGAAGTTCGAGCATGCGACCGGCTATAAGCGCGCCGACAACGTGGCGACCTATGACGCCCGCTTCTATGAGGGCCGGGCGGTGATCGGCACCATCGCGGGCCGCATGACCAAGTCGAACAAGATCGGCTATATCGGGTCGTTCCCCATCCCCGAGGTCGTGCAGGGCATCAACTCGTCCTTTATCCACGCCCGCAAGGTGAACCCGGACGTCGAGATGAAGGTGGTCTGGGCCTATAGCTGGTTCGACCCCGCGAAAGAGGCCGACGCCGCCGCCGCCCTGATCGCCGAGGGCGTGGACGTCATCCTGCAGCACACCGATTCGACCGCGCCGCTTGCCAAGGCGCAGGAAGCCGGCGTGATCGGCTTCGGTCAGGCGTCCGACATGGCGAACTTCAAGCCGACGCCGCGGGTCAGCTCGATCATCGACAACTGGGCGCCCTATTACATCAAGCGCGTGGGCGAGGTGCTGGACGGCACCTGGACCTCGCACGGCGTCTGGCTGGGCATCGGCGACGGCGAGGTCGAGATCGGCGAGATCACCGACGCCGTCCCGGCCGAGATCAAGGCCGAGGCCGAGGCATTGCAGGCGAAGATCGCCAGCAAGGAATACCACCCGTTCACCGGTCCGCTGAAAAAGCAGGACGGCAGCGACTGGCTGGCCGAGGGCGCGGTCGCCACCGACGAGGAACTGTCGGGCATGAACTTCTTTGTCGAGGGGATCACGGCGCAGATCCCCAAGTAACGGGACACGCCGGGAAACGACAGGGGCGGGCCGGGACAGGTCCGCCCTTTCATGTCGCGGCCTTTGCGACCAGCGACCCGGCTGGGGGCCGCCCGCGCAGCCGCCCGCGCGGCCGGCTGCGCCGGTTCCTGATTGCTTGCCCATTGCGCGGATGCTGGCGCAGGGCGTCACGCGCATCGCGTTTGCACTGGCCCTGCGCCCGCGCCGCGCGGCATCTTTTCGGCGCGCCGGTCCGCTGCGGCTTGCCTGCCGCGGCGCTGCTTGGCACCCTGCCACCCACGCAACCGACGCAACCGACGCAAGGGACCACCGGATGAACCGCATGATGCCAATGACCATGTCCGTGCCCGTGTCGGTCCTGCTGCTGGCGGCCTGCGGGGGCGGGGCGTCCCCGCAGGCCCAGTCGGCGGCGCGGGCACCGGCGGCAGCCGCCATCGTCGATCCGGCGGCGCTGTATTGCGCGGGCACCGGGGGCGCGGTCATCGCGGGCACCGCAGGGGGCAGGCGGGCCGATCTGTGCCGGCTGCCCGACGGCCGCACCGTGCGCGCGGCGGATCTGCTGAACAGCCACAACGACCTGTGACGCGCAAGGCGGCATCGCGCCGCGCCGGTCATCCCCTCCGCGTCACTTGGGCCGCGTCGCGTCCTTCAGCCCCTGCATGTCCGTCCGGTCCGACAGCAGCAGCGCCCAGGGGCGCAGCACCGGCACATGCGCGCCCAGCACGATCAGCGACACCGTGACCGGCGCGGCCAGAAGGGCGCCGGGGATGCCCCAGACCCACGCCCAGAACAGCAGCGCCACCAGCACCACCAGCGGCGACACGGCGATGCGGTTGCCGGAAACGCGCGGATCGACATAGTTCCCCATCACCTGCTCGATCACCAGGATGCCGACGCCGACGGCGGCCGCGGTCCCGGCATCCTGCGTGATCAGCACATAGATGACCGGCAGCAGCCCGGCGACGATGGACCCCACGGTGGGGACAAAGTTCAGCAGGAACGTCAGGATCGCCCAGACGATGATCAGCCCCGCGCCAAAGAACCACAGCCACAGCCCGTAAAGCACCGCCGTCACCGCGCCCAGCACGGCCCGGATCAGCAGATAGGTGCGGACCTTCTGCGCGATCACCTCGGCCGATTCGGTCAGCCGCCATTCGTCGCGGCGGCGGGTGACGGTCGCGATCTTCTGCCGCCAGTCGCCGCTTTCGATCAGGATCAGCAGGACCAGGAAAAAGATCACCACCAGCGCCGATCCGATCGCCATCGCCGAGTTCAGGACCGCCGCCCCGGTATCCGCAAGGACGCCGATGACGGTGTCGCCGAAACGCGCGGCCAGGTCGCCAGCCCGTCCCTCCAGCAGCCCGGCAACGCCGGGACCGCCGCCGGCGGACGCCCCTTCGCCTGACGGCTGCGCCCCGTCCGCAGGGTCCGTGACGTCCGCGGGCAGGCCCAGCGGCAGCGCCTGCCGGGAACCATCGCCCGTCGCCTCGCCGCCTTGGGTCAGCAGCTCGACCCCCTGTTCGCCGCCGCCCGGCAACTGTGCGGCCACCTGCTGCGCGGCAAGCCACAGCGCACCGGCGAACACCGCCACCACCAGCAGCAACAGCGTCATGGCGGCGACGATGCCCAGCCCGCCCAGCTTTTCGGGCAGTCTGCGCCGCACCCAGTCGCGCACCGGCATCACCGCCAGCGCGATCAGGATCGACGCGACCACCGGGATCGCCACGGCGGCCATCGCACGCAGCGCCCAGCCGACCAGAACCAGCGCGATCAGCGCCAGAAGGATGGTGCGGATGTCCGGCCGTTCACCCTGCGCGCCATGTCCGCCGGGGGCGGCCCCGCTGAACTCGCCCTCGTCCGCCATGATCCGCCCCCTTGTCGATGCCCGGATCAATCCGCGCCGCGGGTCGTTGGTTCCCGCCGGTCGCGACCGTCAACCACAGGCATTTGCACGAAAAAAGGGCGCCCCGATGGACGCCCTCCCTTGTCCTTGCCGGGATGTGCGGCGGGGGGGAGTGCCCCCCGCCCCCGGCGGCATCAGTTGCGCGCGCGGTCCACCATCTTGCCCTTGGAAATCCACGGCATCATCTCGCGCAGCTTGGCGCCGACCTGTTCGATCTGGTGTTCGTCGTTGATGCGGCGCGTGGCCTTAAACGACGGCTGGCCGACGGCGTTTTCCTGCATGAAGTCGCGCACGAACTTGCCCGACTGGATGTCCTTCAGCACCGCCTTCATCCGCGCCTTCGTTTCGTCGTAAGGCAGGATGCGCGGGCCGCTGACATATTCGCCGTATTCGGCGGTGTTGCTGATCGAATAGTTCATGTTGGCGATGCCGCCCTCATAGATCAGGTCGACGATCAGCTTCACCTCGTGCAGGCATTCGAAATAGGCCATTTCCGGCTCATAGCCCGCCTCGACCAGCGTCTCGAAGCCCATGCGGATCAGCTCGACCAGCCCGCCGCACAGCACCGCCTGCTCGCCGAACAGGTCGGTTTCGCATTCCTCGCGGAAGTCGGTCTCGATGATCCCCGACCGCCCGCCGCCGATGGCCGAGCAATAGGACAGCCCCAGGTCCAGCGCGCGCCCCGACGCGTCGTTGTCCACCGCGACCAGGCAGGGCACGCCGCCGCCCTTGACGTATTCGCCGCGCACCGTGTGGCCCGGGCCCTTGGGGGCCATCATGATGACGTCCACGGTCTTTTTCGGCTCGATCAGGCCGAAATGCACGTTCAGCCCGTGCGCGAATGCGATGGCCGCGCCATCGCGCAGGTTGTCGTGGACGTATTTGCGATAGGTGTCGGCCTGCAGTTCGTCGGGCATGGTGAACATGATCAGGTCGGCCCATTTGGCGGCCTCGGCGATGCCCATGACCTTCAGCCCCTCGGCCTCGGCCTTCTGCGCCGAGGGAGAGCCCTCGCGCAGCGCCACGACAAGGTTCCTGGCGCCCGAGTCGCGCAGGTTCAGCGCGTGGGCGTGGCCTTGGCTGCCATAGCCCAGGATGGCGATGTTCTTGTCCTTGATCAGGTTCACGTCGCAGTCGCGGTCATAGTAAACGCGCATGGTTCTTCTCCTTGTAATGGATGGAACCTAGCCGTCTGGCGGGCTGAGGGCGTTGCATTCTTCAGGCCGTGCGGGCAATATGCGCGAAATCTATGTCCCTCATACCGATCATGCGCAAAAATCATGCTCGACGACACCGACCGGCGTATCCTGCGCCACCTGCTGGCCGATCCGCAGGCCGACAACGCGGCGCTGGCCGCGCGCGCGGGTGTCACCGCCGCCACGCTGTGGCGCCGGCTGGACCGGCTGCGCGACCGTGGCGTCCTGCAGGGGACCGAGGCACGCATCGACTGGCGCGCGCTGGGATACGAGGTTCAGGTCAGCCTGCGCTTTACCCTCGACAAGACCGAACCGCGCGCCTTCGACGCCTTCACCGCGGCCGCGCGCGACGTGCCCGAGGTGACCGAGATCCAGACCTTCCTGGGGTCGGTCGATATCCGGCTGTCGGTGATCGCGCGCGACATGGCCCATTGGCAGCAGATCTGGCGCGACCGCATCCTGGCGCTGCCCCATGTGACGGATATCGAGCCGCTGATGCTGGTCGCCACGATCAAGGACACGGCGGAGCTTGCGCTGTGAGCGTCGATCTGGACGACACCGACCGCGCCATCCTGCGCCTGCTGGCCGCCGACGCGACGCTGGGGGCGGCGCCGATCGGCCGCGCGGTGGGGCTGACCCAGCCCGCCGCGTGGCGGCGCATCCGCCGCCTGACCGACGCGGGCGTCATCGCCGGCCGGCGCGTCGTGGTGGACCGCGCCGCGCTGGGGTTCGGCGTGACCGTGTTCCTCGGCGTGCGGCTGGCCGCCAAGGGGCGGATCGACCTGGAAACGTTCGAGCGCGCCGTGACCGCCATCCCCGAGGTGCAGACCGTCCAGCACGTGCTGGGCCGCTTTGACTACCGCCTGCGCATCGTGGCCCGCGACATCCCCGATTTCGAACGCATCCTGCGCCGCCGCATCATGACCCTGCCCGGCGTGGGCCAGGTCGAGGCGAACGTCGTCCTGTCCGAGGAACGCCGTCCCGGCCCGCTGGGCTGAGTTTCTTCTTGGTCCAAATACTCGGCTTGCGGGCAACCGGAACCACCCGTCAATGCTCTCAGCAGAAAGGCCGCCGCAGCGTCCCCGCGCGGTGGCCCCGGCCTTACCGCATCCCCAGCCCCGCGCGCATCATCGTGCGGCGCACCGGGGCCAGCGCGTAAAGCCCGCCCAAGGCTGCCGCGCGCAGGTCGCGCAGGGGGCGGGGCGTCATCATGCTGGCGCGGTTCAGCGCGTCGATGCCGATCAGCCGGGCCAGCGCCTCGGGGCGGCGGCGGCGGGCATAGGCGGCCAGGCTGTCCGCCGAACCCGGATCGTGGCGCGACAGGTCCAGCAGCGATCCCAGGTCGGCCAGGCTCATGTTCAGGCCCTGCGCGCCGATGGGCGGCACGACATGCGCGGCCTCGGCGATCAGGGCGGTGCGGGGCCCGGCATAGCGGTCGGCGATCTGGCTGATGATCGGCCATTCCGTCAGGCCGGTCGCCTGCGTCAGATGCCCCAGCACGCCTGCGGACCGGGCGTTCAGTTCCGCCGCAAAATCCTCGCGCGGCATGGCGCGCAGCTGCGCGATGCGGGGGCCGCGTTCCATCCACACCACGGCCGACGCGGGGCGGCCGTCGCGGTCGGGCAGGGGCACCAGCGTGAATGGCCCGCCAGAGCGGTGAACCTCGGTCGAGACGTTGTCGTGCGGGCGCTCGTGCGTTACCGCGAACGCCAGCGCCTTTTGCCCGTAACGGATGGTGCGCACGCCGATCCCCAGCGCGCGGCGCACGGGCGAATCGCGCCCGTCGGCGGCGACCACCAGCCGCGCGGCAACCGCGCTGCCGTCCGTCAGCGTCACAAGCGCGGCGTCGTCGCGCGGCGTCAGCCCGGCGGTGCCGGTGCCGGGGCGAAACTCGACCCCCGGCAGTTCGGCCAACCGGGCCGAGATTTCGCGCCGCAGCAGCCAGTTGGGGATGTTCCAGCCGAATGGCCGGTCCGAGATCTCGGACGCGTCGAACTCGCGCGTCAGCCGCGCCACCGGGCGCGCGCCGCCCGCGTCCACGATCCGCATCACCTGAAGGGGCGCGGCATGGGGCGCCAGCCGGCCCCACAGCCCGATCCGGTCCAGCAGATCGACCGAGGGTTGCAGGAACGCGGTCGTGCGCAGGTCCGCGCCCGGTCCGTCCTCGGTCGTGACGGGGGCGAACGGGTCCACGCACAGCACCGAGCGCCCCTCGGCCCCGAAGGCCGCGGCCGCGATCAGCCCGGCGACGCCGCCGCCCGACACCAGCACATCGACCGACGTCACCGCCCGGTCAGAATCCGGCGGCATAGGCGATCAGCAGGCCGAACACGATGACCGTGCCGATCAGCCCGATGATGTTCAGCGCGGGCAGGCCGAACAGCATCACGATCACCGCCAGCACGATGACGACCATCACAAGGATGCCCAGGATGCGCGTGGCGATCCGCAGCTCGGCGCGGGACTGCATCTCGGCGTCGCCGGTCAGCGCCTCGCCGACGGTCTCGGCCGCGCCTTTGTGGGTCTGGGACATGGTGGCCTCGTGTGATCGTGCAACTGGCTTGCGCCCGCTCAGTCTGCCACGGGGCGCGGCCGGGCCGCAAGCGCCGCAAGGAACGCGGGCAGGTCGTCGGTGCGGTGCTGGACGTGGGGACCGTGGGCGTGGTCGGGGTCCAGATCGTCCGGCCCGTGGCGTCCGGGGCCGACCAGCACCGTGCGCATCCCCAGCGCATGCGGGGTTTCAAGGTTGCGGGGATCGTCCTCGAACATGGCGGCGCGGGTGGGGTCAACGCCATGCGCGGCGGCGACTGCGGCGAATGACCGCGGGTCGGGCTTGGGGTGAAAGCCCGTCTCTTCGATGCCATAGACGGCGTCGAACAGCGCGGCCCGTTCAGGCGCCAGGCCGCAGCCCGCCAGCACCTTGCGCGCATAGGCCGCGTCGGCGTTCGTGTGGACGATCTTGCGCCCCGGCAGCGCGGCGATGGCCGCGGCAAGCGCCGGATCGGGGGCCAGCGCGGAAAAGTCGATGGCGTGGACATCGGCCAGATAGGCCGCCGGGTCGATGGCGTGATGCGTCATCAGCCCGGCCAGCGTGGTGCCGTGGTCGCGCCAGTATCGCGCGCGCAGGCGGTCGGCTTCGGCCGCGGGGACGCCCAGCAAGCGCTGGACATAGGCGGTCATCCGCGCCTCGATCTGCGCAAACAGCCGCGTGCCGGGCGGATACAGCGTGTTGTCCAGGTCAAAGATCCACAGATCCACCCCGGCAAAGGCGGCGCGAAGGGCGGACGGCCCGCAAGGGGGGCAGGGGACGGCATCGGACATGGGGGCGGCCTAGCCCGCCCTTGTGCGGCTTGCAATCGCGGGCGGCGCGGCCCAACTGTGCCGGCATGAAGGACGCCTATTCCCTGATCCTGTCGGCCATCGACAACGGCACCTATCGCCCCGGCGACCGGCTGGTCGAATCGGAACTGGCCGAACGCTTCGGCGTCAGCCGCACCCCCGTGCGCGAGGCGCTGCAACGGCTGGAAACCCAGTCGATGCTGACCCGCGACGGCCGCAGCCTGATCGTGGCGACGCTGGACCACAACCAGCTGGCCGAGCTTTACACCGTCAGGACCGAGCTTGAGGCCCTGTCCGCCCGCCTTGCCGCCCGCCATGCGACCCGAGAGGAGGTGCGCGTCCTGAACCAGATGGTGCAGGACGACCGCCGCATCGTCGCCGACCCGCAGGCGCTGAGCCGGGCGAACCGCCGCTTTCACCACCAGATCCATCTGGCGTCGCACAACCGCTATCTGGTGCAGCAGCTGGACATCGTGCATCGCACGATGGCGCTGATGGCCCACACGTCGCTGGCCGCGCCGGGACGGGGCGACAGGGCGATGGCCGAGCATCAGAAGATCGTGGACGCCATCGCCGCGGGCGACGCGGCCGCCGCCGAACAGGCGCTGCGCGAGCATATCTCGACCGCGTTCGAGACGCGCCTGAAAGAGGGCGCGCGCGCCTGGGCCGACACCATCGAACAGGACCGCCGCTGATGCGCCTGATCGCGTCCGACGCCGACCTGGCCGAGGGCGCGGCCCATCTGGCGGCGGTCTGTCCGGTCTGGGCGCGGGTGTTGCCCGGCCTGGGCGACCTGCCGCTGCGCCGGCGCGAGGGCGGCTTTGCCGCCATTCTCGACGCGGTGGTGGGCCAGCAGCTGTCGATCCATGCCGCCCGCGCCATCTCGGACCGGCTGGCCGCGGCGGGGCTGGTGACGCCCGGCGCCATTGCGGAGGCCGACGAGGCTTCGCTGAGGGCGTGCGGCCTCTCGGGCCCCAAGATCCGCTATCTGCGCGGCATCGCCGCGGCGGGCGTGGACTGGGACGCGCTGGCCGCGCAGTCTGATGATTCGGTCGTCGAGACGCTGACCGCGCTTCCCGGCATCGGGCGCTGGACGGCCGAGATCTATCTGATGTTCGCGCTGGGCCGCGCCGACGCATTCGCGCCCGCCGACCTTGCGCTGCAGGAATCGGCGCGGCTGCTGTATGGGCTGGACGCCCGGCCCACGCCCCGCGCGCTGTCCGAACTGGCGCAGCCCTGGCGCCCTTGGCGCGCCGTCGCCGCCCGCGCGCTGTGGGCGCATTACCGCGTCGCCAAGGGGCGCGAGGGCGTGATCTGAGGCTTTGCCTTTACCATCCCGCCCCCATCGCCCAAACTGCGCGGGTTTTTCCGAATTGCGAGAGTGCCGATGCCCCCCCGTCCCCTGTCCTCTGGCCGCAAGGGCCCCGAGACTGCCCGCTCGGTCGTCGTCTTCCTGCATGGTTATGGTGCGGACGGGGCCGACCTGCTGGGTCTGGCCGATCCGCTGATCCCGCATCTGCCGACCACGGCCTTTTATGCGCCGGACGCCACGGACCCGTCGCGCAACAATCCTTTTGGCCGCCAGTGGTTTCCGATCCCGTGGCTGGACGGGTCGTCCGAAACCGACGCCCGCGACGGGATGGCCCGTGCGGCCGACGACATCGACGCCTTTCTGGACGCGGTCCTTGAACGCGAGGGGCTGTCCCCCGACCGCATGGTCGTGGTCGGGTTCTCGCAGGGGACGATGATGGCGCTGCATGTCGTGCCGCGCCGCGATACGGCCATCGCGGGCATCATCGGGTTTTCCGGCCGGCTGCTGGCCCCCGAACTGCTGGCGGCCGAGGTGCGGGTCCGCCCGCCGGTGCTGCTGGTCCACGGCGACGCGGACGAGATGGTGCCCTATGCCGACATGGACCTGGCCGCGCAGGCCCTGACCGGCGCGGGCTTTACCGTCTATGGCCACACCATGCAGGGCACCGGCCACGGCATCGCGCCCGACGGGCTGTCGGTGGCGCTGGCGTTCCTGCGCGACGTGCTGGACGAGGGCTGAGCGGCGGCCCGTCCGCCGCCCGCCCGCGTCACTTGGCCCCCGTCACTTGGCGACGTGCCAGACCCCGCCCACGCCGTCCCCGGTCGTCTGGCCGGGCGCGGTGTCCTTGACCCACAGATACAGCGGGCGGCCGTCCATCGCCCATTGCATCGTGCCGTCGCTGCGCGTGATCGGCGCAAAGGCCCCGGTCGCGGTGGACCCTGCGGGCGCCACCAGCGGCGGCCATTTCGCCGCGCAGTCGCCGTCGCAGTTCGACTTGCCCGGCTCGTCCTTGTCAAAGACATACAGCGCCATGCCGCGCGCGTCGGCATAGACCTGCCCCGAGGGCGTGTTGATGCGCACGACCCCCGGATCGGCCAGCGCCGCCGTCGCGGCCAGGCCCAGCAGCGATGCGGCAAGGGTCGCGCGCAGGGGATTGATCGGTTTGCTCATGATGTGACCTCCTGCCGCGTGCCCGTCTGCATCGCGGGGGCGGCGCGCCATCATACCACGGCGCGGCGCGCGCCCCAAACAGCGAACCGCGGCCGCCCTGTCACGGCCGCGTCACGAATGCGCGCCAACCCGCGCGTGACCAGATGTCCGGGACTTGCCAGCTTGCGACCGCCAGATATAGTCGGCGCGACGGTTCTGACAGGCCCGGCCACGCCGGGGGCAGGGGGCGCGCGACGCACGATGCTGGACGACCATCACGGCGGTTCCGACTTTCGCACCCAGTTCGTGCGCGACCCCGCGTCGTTGCGCCGCAATCCGGCGCTGGTCCTGAACGCCGATTTCCGCCCGCTCAGCTATTACCCGCTGTCGCTGTGGCCCTGGCAAGAGGCGATCAAGGCCGTGTTCCTGGACCGCGTCAGCATCATCGCCGAATACGACGAGGTGGTCCGCAGCCAGCGCGAGGTGATCCGAATCCCCTCGGTCGTCGTCCTCAGGGACTATGTGAAACCCAGGAAGCGCGTGGCCTTCACGCGCTTCAATCTTTTTCTGCGGGACGAGTTCTGCTGCCAGTATTGCGGGGCCAGGGGCGATCTGACGTTCGACCATGTGGTGCCCCGGTCGCGGGGCGGCGTGACCAGCTGGGAAAACGTGGTCGCCGCCTGTTCGCCCTGCAACCTGAAAAAGGCCAACCGCAGCCTGCGCCAGTCGGGGCTGCGGCTGCGCCATGCCCCGCGCCGCCCCTCGACCGAAGAGATGCACGCCATCGGCCGGCGATTCCCCCCGAACCACCTGCACGACAGCTGGATCGATTACCTGTACTGGGACGCCGAACTGGAAAGCTGAGCGGTCAGGCGCCGGGGTGGTGATGCGGCCCGTCGCCCGCGTCGCGCGACCGCGTGGCCAGATGCACGACGACGGCCCCCGCCAGCACCACGCCGCCCATCAACGGCAGCGGCACACCGGCGGCCAGCGCGGCCCACAGCGTGGCGCCCGCGGTCAGGATCACGGCGGCAAGCATCAGCAGGAAATGGGGCAGGGGCATCGTTCCCTCCGGTTCTGGTCCGAATATGGGGTCTGCCGCGCGGCGATGGAAGGGGGATGGCGCGCGGGGCGGCGACAAGCCGCACAGCATTCGATTCAAAAGGGATGACGAAGTTCGCGGTATGTTCTATCCTGTCCTCATGCTGCCCCCGCCCCACCTTCCCCCGGCCAACCCCGACGAGATCCTCAAGGCCCGCGGCGCCGCCCATCGCCCGGCGGCGCGGTTCGAACCCTATCAGCCGGTGCGAGAGGATGACGGCTGGAACACCCCGCCCGACGCCGCCCTGCTGCGCACCGAGATCGCGACCGAAAACCCGCGCCGGATCATCACCCGCAACCAGTCGCCCGACGTGCCCTTCGACCGCTCGGTCAACCCCTATCGCGGCTGCGAACACGGCTGCATCTATTGCTTTGCCCGCCCCAGCCACGCCTATCTGGGCCTGTCGCCGGGGCTGGATTTCGAAACCCGCATCACCGCCAAGCCGGAAGCCCCGGCCCGGCTGGCCGAGGAAATCGCCCGCCCCGCCTATGCCGTGGCGGCCATCGCCTTCGGCACCAACACCGACCCCTATCAGCCGGCCGAATCGCGGCTGGGGATCATGCGCGGCTGCCTGCAGGTGCTGCACGACTGGAACCACCCGGTCAGCATCGTCACCCGCGGCCACACCATCCTGCGCGACCTGGACCTGATCGGCGCGATGGCCGCGCGCGGGCAGGCGTTCGTCGGCGTCTCGCTGACCACGCTGGACCCGGCGCTTGCCCGGCAGATGGAACCGCGCGCACCCGCGCCTGCGACGCGGCTGCGGATGATCCGGGCGCTGGCGGACGCGGGCGTCGCGGTGCGCGTCATGGCCGCGCCGATGATCCCGGTGCTGACCGCGCACGAGCTGGAATCGATCCTTGCCGCCGCGCGGGACGCCGGCGCCGCCACCGCCAGCATGATCCCGATCCGCCTGCCGCTCGAGGTGGCGCCGCTTTTCCGCGACTGGCTGGACCGGCATCACCCCGGCAAAGCCGCGCATGTCATGGCCGCGATCCGGGCGATGCGCGGCGGGCGCGACAACGACCCCCGCTTCGGCAGCCGGATGCGCGGCGAGGGGGTCGAGGCCGAGCTGCTGCACCAGCGTTTCCGCCTCGCCCGCAAGCGGCTGGGCTTTGCGACCGAAAGCCCGGCCCTCGACTGCAGCCGCTTTGCCCCGCCGCCCCGCGCAGGCCAGCAGCTGTCGCTGTTCTAGGCATCTTCTGGCCCGAAATATCCCGGGGAGGCCCCGCCAGGGGCCGGGGGCAGCGCCCCCTTTTTCAGCGCGCCCGATCAGCGTGCGCCGCGGATCATCCCCATGATCTCGCGCGCGTCGGCCACGATGGGGGCTGCGATGGCATGCGCCCGCTCGGCCCCCGCCAGCAGGATGCGGTCGATCTCGGCCGGGTCGGCCATCAGCGCGTTCATCCGCGCCGTGATCGGCGACAGGACGCCCACCGCGACCTCGGCCAGCGCGGGTTTGAAGGCGCCAAAGCCCTGCCCCTCGAACCGGGCGCAGACCGCGTCCGGGGTCTCGCCGGTCAGCGCGGCATGGATGTTGACGAGGTTGCGCGCCTCGGGCCGGTCCTTCAGCCCCGCCATCGACCCCGGCAGAGGGTCTGCATCGGTCCGGGCCTTGCGGATCTTTTGCGCGATGGTGTCGGCGTCGTCCGTCAGGTTGATGCGGCTGGCGTCCGAGGGGTCGGATTTCGACATCTTCTTGCTGCCGTCGCGCAGCGACATGACGCGGGTCGCCGCGCCCTCGATCACCGGCTCGGGCAGGGGGAAGAAATCCACGCCATAGTCGTGGTTGAACTTGGCCGCGATGTCGCGGGTCAGTTCGACATGCTGCTTCTGGTCCTCGCCCACCGGCACATGCGTCGCCTTGTAGGCGAGGATGTCGGCCGCCATCAGCGCCGGATAGGCATAAAGCCCAAGGCTGACGGCCTCGGCGTTCTTGCCGGCCTTGTCCTTGAACTGGGTCATCCGGTTCATCCAGCCGACGCGCGCCACGCAGGACAGCATCCAGCCCAGTTCCGTGTGGGCGGGCACGTGGGACTGCACGAACAGCACCGACTGCGCCGGGTCGATCCCCGAGGCAAGGAACGCCGCCGCCGCCTCGCGCGTCTGCTGGCGCAGGCGTTCGGGGTCCTGCCAGACGGTGATGGCGTGCAGATCGACCAGGCAGAACACCGTCTCGACCTGCCCCTGCTTTTCGGCAAAGCGTTTCAGCGCGCCCAGATAGTTGCCCAGCGTCAGCCCGCCGGACGGCTGGATGCCGGAAAAGATGCGGGGCGCGTGGGTCATGGCAAGCCTGCTGGAAAAACGGATGCGGCCGGGATAGCCCTTGGCCGGAACGGGCGCAACCGCCCCACGAAAGGACCGCGATGCGCCCCGGATACGACCAAAGCCCGCTGAACCCCGTGCCCGCGGTGATCTGGATCCTGGCCGCGCCGATCCTTGCGGCCGAGGCGTATTTCGGGCTGGGACGGCTGGGCTTTCTGGGCGGCGGCCCCGGCGCGGGCGGGGCCGCGCGCCAGATCATGGTGGAACGCACCGCCTTTGCGCCCGAGTTCGCCATCCGCGCGTGGGAACGCTGGACGCCCGTCGGCGGGCAGCTGTGGCGGCTGCTGACCTATCCCTTTGTGCATTATTCGCTGACCCATGCGCTGTTCGTGTGCGTGTTCCTGCTGGCGCTGGGCAACATGGTGGCCCGCGCGTTCCGGCCCGCCGCGGTGGCGCTGGTGTTTCTGGGCGCGGCGGTCGGCGGCGGCCTGGTCTATGCCGTCGCCGCGCGGCTGCTGCCGGGGGTGCGGTTCGACCCGCTGGTCGGCGGCTATCCCGCCGTCTATGGCCTGCTGGGCGCGTTCACATTCCTTTTGTGGGCGCGGCTGGGGGCCGAGAACGCCAACCAGATGCGGGCGTTTTCGCTGATCGGCATCCTGCTGGCGTTCCAGCTGGTGTTCGGCATCGTGTTCGGCGGCGCGGGGATGAACTGGGTGGCCGAGATCGCGGGCTTCCTGATCGGGTTCGCCCTGTCCTTCGTGCTGGTTCCGGGCGGCTGGACCCGGCTGCGCGGGCGCGTCAGGCACCGTTAACCCGATCTGAAGGATCGTCTGCGACCGTCGCGGGGAAAGGTGGCCCCGTGACGATTCGCCTGCATCCCGCGCTTTGCCTGCTGTTCCGGCTGCTGTTCCGCCTGTCGGTGTGGCTGCGTTCAGCGGCGGCGCACGTTGGCCCGCAAATCCGCCGCGCGCACCGCCCCGGTCGCAAAGCTCAAGCCGAAATAGATCGCCGCCCCGCCCATCACCAGCAGGGCGAGGCCGGGCACGTCGCCCTCGCCGTCCGCAGCCAGCCAGCCGCGCAGGCCCCACAGCGCCGCCGCCATCAGCGCCGACGACAGCACGATGCGCGGGACGGCCCGGACCAGCCGCGCATCCGCGCGCGCGGCGATCCCCATTGCGCGGGTGCCCCACCACAGCTGCCCGACCATCACCCAGGCCGCGACGCTGGTGCCGATGGCGGCCGCCAGGAACCCGGCGACCGGCATCAGGCCGAACGCCACGGCCGCGTTGACGACCATCGACGCCACCGCAAACCGGAACGGCGTGCGCGTATCCTCGCGCGCGAAATACAGCGGCTGCAGGATCTTCTGCATCACGAACGCGGGCAGCCCCAGCGCATAGACGACCAGCGCGCGGGCGGTCTGCTGGGTGTCATGCGCGTCGAACGCGCCGCGCTGGAACAGCGTGGCCACCATCGGCACGGCGATGACGGCGATGGCGAATGCGGCGGGCAGGGTCAGGAACAGCCCGAATTCCGTCGCGCGACTATAGGCCGACTGGCCGCCGCTGTCGTCGCCCGCGCGCAGCCGCCGCGCCAGTTCCGGCAGCAGCACGACCGCCACCGCCGCGCCCACGACGCCCAGCGGCAGCTGGTAAAGCCGGTCAGAGTAGCTGAGCCAGCCGATCGCCCCGTCGAAGAAACTGCCGACCTGTCGGCCGACCAGCAGGTTCACCTGCACCACGCCGCCGGCAAAGATCGCGGGCAGGGCGATGGTCAGCAGCCGCCGCATCTCGGGCGTCAGGCGCGGCCGGCGGGGGACCAGCCGCCAGCCTGTGCGGCTGGCGTCCCACCAGACCAGCGCCAGCTGGGCGATGCCGGTGATCGGCGTGGCCCAGGCCAGCGTCAGCCCCAGATCCCAGCCGAAGGCCCGGCCCAGAACCATGCCGACGATGAACAAAAGGTTCAGCAGCACTGGCGCCGCGGCGGCGGCGGTGAACCGCCCGTTGGCGTTCAGCACGCCCGAAATCATCGAGGCGAGCGAGATCAGCAGGATATAGGGGAAGGTGATCCGCCCGTATTCGACGGCGAGGTCGAAGCGTTCGTCGCCCGCGAAACCGGCGGCCATCAGCCAGACAAGCCCCGGCATCAGGATCATCGCCAGCGCGGAAAACACCGCCACGACAAAGGCAAGGCCCGAAAACGCGTCGCGGGCGAACCCCTGCGGGTCTTCGCCCGATTCCAGCTTTTTGGAAAACAGCGGCACAAAGGCGGTGTTGAACGCGCCCTCGGCAAAGAACCGGCGGAACATGTTGGGCAGCGACAGCGCCACGAGGAACGCCTCGGCGACCGGGCCGGTGCCCAGCCAGGCGGCCATCAGGATGTCGCGCACGAACCCCGACAGCCGCGACAGGAATGTCCACAGCCCGACCGAGACAAAGCCCCGCAGCAGTCCGCCCCGCATTGCCCGTCCCCCCTCGCTATTTTTCCGTTTGCGGCGGCCCTTCGCGGGGCGCGCGCCACCCGCCGGCGCCGGTGCCGCGCCGATGTGCCCGCGATTGCGCCGCACCGCAAGCCGCGCGTGGCCCGACCGGGGCGGCGCGGCGGACCCGGCAAGGGGGCTGCTGCCACAAGGGCGGATGGTGGGGCGGACGGTGCGGCGGAAGGTTGCACGGATGGAACGCGCCGGCTCAGACCGGGCTGCGCGACGCCCGCAGGGCTGCCGACATGAGACGGCGGAATGGGCAAGGGCGCGGCACGCGCCCCGCACAGGGTTATCCCGGCGGAAGGGACGTCCGCGCCCCGGCGGCGTCATGCGGCGGCGCGCTCGGCCCCCTCGCGGATGGCCTGGCGCAGGCGGCGTTCCAGGGCGTCGCGCCGCGCCTGCTGGTGCAGCTTCAGCCCGAACATGTCCTTGACATAGAACGTATCGACCACCTGCGCGCCGAAGGTCGCGATCACCGCGCTGGCGATCTGGATGTGGTTCTGCGCCAGCGTCCGCGTCAGGTCGTAAAGCAGGCCGGGGCGGTCGCGGGTGTCCACCTCGATGATCGTATAGATCTCGCTGCCCTCGTTGTCGAAGGTGACATGGGTGGGAAAGCGGAACGCGCGCTCGCGCTTTTTCACCTTGTCGCGGTCGGCGAAGGCCTCGCGCGGGACGACCTCGCCCGCCAGCGTGCGCTCGATCATGCGGCGCAGGCGGGGCAGGCGGTCGGCGGCATAGGGGTGCCCGGCCTCGTCCTGGATCCAGAACACCGCCGTCGCATAGCCGTCGCGGGTGGTATAGGTCCGCGCGTCCACCACGTTGGCGCCGACCAGCGCCAGCGACCCGGCCAGCCGCGAGAAGATGCCCGGATGGTCGGCCAGCGCGAAGGCCGCCCGCGTCGCGTCGCGTTTCAGGTCGGGGTCCAGGTCGATGCGGATTTCGTCGTCGCGGATGCCGCGCAGCAGGCGGGCGAAGACCTGCTGCGTGTCGGTGGGCAGCCCCTGCCAATAGCTGTCATAGTGGCGCTGCGTCTCGGCCCGGATCGACCGCGGCTCCCACCCCTGGGCGGTCAGCAGGTGGCGCAGGCTGCGCCGCGCCTCGTCCACGCGCTGCTCGCGGTTGACGTCCTCAAGCCCGTTGTCCAGCGCGTCGGCGGTCTGCTGATACAGCTTGCGGATCAGCACCGCCTTCCAGTTGTTCCACGTCCCCGGCCCCACCCCCCGGATGTCGCAGACCGTCAGCACGGTCAGCAGGTCCAGCCGCCGGCGCGTTCGGACCGCCTTGGCGAAATCGCGCAGGGTGCGGGGGTCCGCGATGTCGCGTTTCTGCGCCACGTCCGACATCAGCAGGTGGTTGCGGATCAGCCATTCCACCAGTTCGACCTGCTCGGGCGCCAGGCGCAGGCGCTGGCAGACCTTGCGGGCGATCTGGGCGCCGATGATGGAATGATCCTCGGGGCGGCCCTTGCCGATGTCGTGCAGCAGCGTCGCCAGATAGATCACCGTCCGGTCGATCGGCCCCTGCATGATGGCGCTGACAAGGGGCAGATCCTCTTGTTCGTCGCCGCGCTCGATGGCCGACAGGGCCGCGACGCACTGGATGGAATGCTCGTCCACGGTGAAATGGTGATAGACGTTGAACTGCATCATGGCGACGACGCGTTCGAACTCGGGGATATAGGCGCCCAGCACTCCCAACTCGTTCATCCGCCTGAGCGAGCGCACCGGATTGCCGTGCCCCAGCAGCAGGTCCAGGAAGATGCGCGCCGCCTCGGGGTCGTGGCGCATGCGGTCGTCGATGCGCCACAGGTTCGCCGCGACCAGCCGCATCGCGTCGGGATGCAGCAGGATCGCGGTGCGCAGCGCCTCCTGGAACAGGCGCAGGATGTTCAGCGGGTCGGTCAGGAACGCATCGGGGGCGTCGATTGTCAGCCGCCCGGTCTTTTCGGTGAACCCCGGCCGCAGCGCCCTTCGGCGGCGGAAGATGCCGGGCAGCAGCGGCGCGCGATAGACGTGGCGCTGTTCCAGCGCGGTCAGGAACACGCGCGTCAGCTCGCCCACGCGGGTGGCGTGGCGGAAGTAATCCTGCATGAAGATCTCGACCGCGCGGCGGCCGGTCGTGTCGTGATAACCCATGCGGGCCGCCACCTCGACCTGCATGTCAAAGCTGAGGACATCGACCGCCCGCCCCGCGATCAGGTGCAGGTGGCAGCGCACCGCCCACAGGAAATCCTCGGCCGCCCAGAAGGTTGCGTGCTCGTCGCGGGTAAAGAACCCCAGATCCACCAGCTCGACCGCGCGGTCCACGCGGTGGATGTACTTGGCGATCCAGTACAGCGTCTGCAGGTCGCGCAAGCCCCCCTTGCCTTCCTTGATGTTGGGTTCCAGCACATAGCGCTGGCCGCCCTGCCGCTTGTGGCGCTGCGCCCGTTCGGCCAGCTTGGCCTCGATGAACTCGGGGATCGTGCGCTCGAACAGTTCCGGCCACAGGCGGTCGCGCAGGGTTTCGGCGGTCAGCGCGTCACCGCAGATGCGGCGGTGTTCCAGCAGGCTGGTGCGGATCGTCATGTCGCGTTCGCCCAGCCGCAGGCATTCGTCCAGCGAGCGTGTCGCGTGCCCGATCTTCAGCTTGAGATCCCACAGCATGTAAAGCATCGACTCGACGATGCTTTCGATCCAGCCGCTGATCTTCCACGGCGCGAGGAACAGCAGGTCCACGTCGGACTGCGGCGCCATCTCGGCCCGGCCATAGCCGCCGACGGCCACCACGGCCAGGCGCTCGGCCTCGGTCGGGTGGGGGTTGGGGTGCAGGTGGCAGGTGGCGACGTGATGGACCGCCCGCACCGTCGCATCGGTCAGGGTGGCGATGGCGCGCACGGTTTCGCGGCCCGCGCGCGGGTGGCTGGCAAGCCCCGCGACGATATCGGCCATCGCCTCGGCCCGCGCCCGCGACAGCAGGTCCACCGTGGCGTCCCTGATCGCGCGGGCATCGGCCAGGCCCGCCAGCCGTTCGTCCAGCGCCGCCGCCAGCCGGTCGGGGTCGAACAACGCATGCGCCCCGGGCAATGCCGGGGCGCTTTGGACGGGGGCGGCGGGGTCGCCCGCCGCGCCGGGCGTGGCCGGGGCGGTCAAGGTCAGAACCCGGCGCCGCCAAAGCTGCGGCCTGCGGGGTCAAGGATGACCAGCCTGCCGCCGCGGATGGTGGCCACCGCCAGGCTGCGCTGGATGCTGCCGTCGGGGCGCAGGCGGAACGGCCCCTGGATGCCCGCGAATCCGCCGCCGCTGGTCAGCCCCGCGGTCGTCACGGCGTTCTTTCGCCCGGCGCGGACCAGCGCCGCGACCGCCGACACCCCGTCATAGGCCAGCGATCCCAGCTCGTGCGGCTGTTCCCCGTAGGCCGCCTGATAGCGGTTGCGGAACGCCGAGATGCGGGCAAGGTCCGGCACCGTGAACCAGCCGTTCTGCAGCTGCGCCAGGCCCAGCCGTTCGGACGGCGTGTCCCAGCGCGTCAGCCCCATCATCTGGATGGCCGACCCGTTCAGCCCGACATTGGCCAGGGCGGCGGTGATCTCGGGCAGGACGCTGCTTTGGTTGGCGGTCAGGAAGATCGCCTGCGCGTTGTTGGCGCGGGCGGCCTGCGCGATCTGCGGGGCGACCGCGTCCATGTCGGCGCGGCTCATCCCGTGGCTGGTGCGGCCGGCCATCGTGGCGCGGTTGCGGGCGATCGCGCTTTCGATCGCGGCGCCGCCCAGCTGGCCCGCCGTGTCGGTCTCCGACACCACCAGGAACCGGCGCAGGCCCTGGCTGGTGCCATAGGACACCAGCCGGTCGGCCGTGTTGCCGAAGGTGTTGCCCAGCACAAAGACGTTGCCCCCGGCGATGTCGGCGTTGTTGGAATAGGACAGCACGTTCACCCGCCCGCGCATGGCGTTGCCGACGGCGTTGGTTTCCTCGGCGAACAGGGGGCCCACGATGATCTTGGCGCCGGCGGCCACGGCCTCGTTCGCGCGGGCGACGGCGGTTTCGGCGCTGCCGGCGGTTTCATAGACGCGCAGGTCGATGCGCGCGCCCTGCGCGTCGGCCGCGGCCATGCGGCCCGCGTTCGCAAGCGAGCGGGCGAGCCACTCGACCTCGGCGTTGCCCGACCCGGTCGGCACCAGCAGCGCGACCTGCACCGGCTGCGACGGATCGATCATCGGGCCGGTCTGCGGACCCGAGGCGGTCGGTTCCAGCGGCTGACAGGCGGCCAGCGCCAGCGCCGCAACCGCCGCGGCGGCGCGCCACAGGGGCCGGCGCAACGCATGCAAGGCGCGGCGGGGGGCGAGTGTGGACATGGTGGTTCCTCGTTGGGCGGTGGGCCGACGGGGCAAGCCTAGCCACAAGGAGCGCGACGTGGCAACCTGACGCGCCCATGCCGGGGCACGGAGCGGACGATGACCAAGGATGCGCGGACCGGGCCGGGCGGCCCCGAGGGTGCGGCCCGCAGGGCAGAGGCGCCTGCCGCGCGCGAGCCGGCCCGCCCGCTTACGGCCACCATCGAGGCAAGGCCGCTGCCCCCCGGCCTGCATCTGGTGGCGACCCCCATCGGGGTGGCGCGCGACATCACGCTGCGGGCGCTGGACGTGCTGAACGCCGCCGACCTGCTGGCAGCCGAGGACACGCGCACGCTGCGCCACCTGATGGCGATCCACGCCATCCCGCTGCGCGGCCGCCGCATCGTCGCCTATCACGACCACAACGCCGCCCGCGCCCGTCCGGGCCTGCTGGCGGCGCTGGGGCAGGGGTTGTCGGTGGCCTATTGCTCGGACGCGGGCACGCCGCTGGTCGCCGACCCCGGCTTTGCGCTGGCCCGCGACGCGGCCGGGGCGGGCGCGCGCGTCCATGCGGTGCCGGGTCCGTCGGCCCTGCTGGCGGCGCTGACGGTGGCGGGCCTGCCCAGCGACCGATTTCTGTTCGCGGGATTCCCCCCGCCGCAAGCCGCGGCGCGCCGCAGATGGCTGGGCGGGCTGGCCGGGGTCGACGCGACCGTCGTGCTGTTCGAGAGTCCGAGGCGCGTTAAGCAATTATTGGATGAGTTGTGCGAGATTGAGGCGAATCGGGGTATGGCGGTGTGCCGGGAACTGACGAAAAAGTTCGAGGAGGTGCTGCGGGGAACCGTGGCCGAGGTCCGCGAGATGGTTCCCGACGCGGGGCTGAAAGGCGAGGTGGTGGTCGTTTTGGCGCCGCCGGCCCCGGTCCTGGCCGGCGCAGACGAGGTCAGGACGGCCCTGGCCGGCCGGCTGGGGCGGATGACGGTGCGCGACGCCGCCGCCGAGGTGGCGGGCGCGCTGAACCTGCCGCGCAAGGATGTGTATCGCATGGCCTTGGCCATGCAGGAGGATGGCGATGAGACACGAGGCCTTTGACCGGTTCGACCGCGCCCAACCGGTGCCCGCGGCGCGGTCGTTCCGCACGGCGCGGGTGGCGCGCGGCTTGACGGCCCATGCGTCGGGCCACCATGCCGAACGGCGCGTCGCCGAGGTCTATCGGTCGCGCGGCTGCGAGATCCTGGCGCAGTGCTGGCGCGGCCGGGCCGGAGAGATCGACCTGATCCTGCGGGACGGGCCTGCGATGGTCTTTGTCGAGGTCAAGAAAAGCACCACCCACGCCATTGCCGCCGAGCGTCTGTCGCGTCGGCAGATGGATCGCATCTGCCTTGCCGCGCAGGAGTATTGCGCCGATCTGCCCGACGGCTCGCTGACCGAACAGCGTTTTGACGCGGCGCTGGTTGACGAGACCGGCGCCATCGACCTGATCCCCAATGCCTTCGGCCTGAACTGACGCGGTTGCATCAAGACGGGGGCCTTGCCACAAGACCCGCAATCGACCAGCCGGAGCATGATTCATGGGCCTGACCGTTGCCTTGCAGATGGACCCGATCGAACAGGTTTCGATCACCGCCGATTCCACGTTCCGCATCGCGATCGAGGCGCAGGAGCGCGGCCATTCGCTGTTCCAGTATACCCCCGACCGGCTGGTCTTCGATCAGGGCCGGGTCATGGCGACCGGCCGCGACATCACGCTACGGCGGGAAAAGGGCGATCACGTCGACTTCGGCGACTGGCGGCGCGTCGATCTGGCCGGGTTCGACGTGGTCTGGCTGCGTCAGGATCCGCCGTTCGACATGGCTTACGTGACATCGACCCACCTGCTGGACCGGATCCATCCCGGCACGCTGGTCGTCAACGATCCGTTCTGGGTGCGGAACTGGCCGGAAAAGCTGATGGTGCTGGATTTCCCGGACCTCACACCGCCCACGATGATCGCGCGGGATGCCGATGCGATCCGCGCCTTCCGCAAGCAGCACGACGAGATCATCCTCAAGCCGCTTTACGGCAACGGCGGCGCCGGGGTGTTCCACTTGCCGCAGGCCGACGCCAATCTGTCGGCGCTGCTGGAACTGTTCGGCGGCATCAACCGCGAGCCGGTGATCGCGCAGAAATACCTGCCCGCCGTCGTCCGCGGCGACAAGCGGATCATCCTTGTCGACGGAGAGCCGGTCGGCGCCATCAACCGCGTCCCGGCAGAGGGCGAGGCGCGGTCGAACATGCATGTCGGCGGCCGCCCCGAGAAGGTCGGCCTGACCGAGCGCGAACGCGAGATCTGCGCCATCATCGGTCCCGTCCTGCGGGAAAAGGGCCAGATCTTCGTGGGCATCGACGTGATCGACGGCTGGCTGACCGAGATCAACCTGACCTCGCCCACCGGCATCCAGGAGCTGGAGCGGTTCGACGGCATCAACGCCGCCGCGCTGATCTGGGAGGCGATCGAGCGGCGGCGGGCGGCGGGCTAGGCAGGGCCAAGGCCGCAACGTGTGGCGCGGGTGGGGGTGGTCCCACGGGACCAGCCCGGCGTGGCGAATCAACATGGTCGAGACGAGGGCCCACGCGGGCCTCGCCAAGCGGGAAACCTGCGCGGTTCAGTCTCTGCGGGTCACACCAGATCGGCGTCCCGCGGCGCCGGGTCGCCGTCTTGGCGCGAGAACCGGCAAAGCCGCACCGGGTTCTGCACCGCTCGCCTGTGGCATCGTCGGATGAGCAGGCGGCTACGCCGCCTGCGTCGAGCAACAACTCCACCCCCCGGCGAGGCGGTCGCACTGCCCACATTTCTCCCCGCCGTTAACCTTTCTTAAACCACTCTCGCGCTAGCTGTCCCTGTCGGTGCAAGGGGGAGTCGCGGATGGTTGCCATCGCCTATTCGGTGGCCTTCGAGGGCATCCAGGCCCGGCTGGTCGAGGTGCAGGCGGCGGTCTCGCCGGGCCTTCCGTCGTTCACCATCGTGGGTCTGCCCGACAAGGCGGTCAGCGAGGCGCGCGAACGGGTGCGCGCGGCCTTCGGCGCGCTGTCGGTGGCGATGCCGTCGCGGCGCGTGACGGTGAACCTGTCGCCGGCCGATCTGCCGAAAGAGGGGTCGCATTTCGACCTGCCGATCGCGCTGGCGATCCTTGCCGCGCTGGAGGTCGTGCCGGCCGACGAGCTGGCGCAGGTGGTGTCGCTGGGCGAGCTGGCGCTGGACGGGCGGCTGGTGGCGGTCGCCGGCGCGCTGCCTTCGGCGATGGCGGCGGCCGAGGACCAGCGCACGCTGATCTGTCCGCGCGACTGCGGGGCCGAGGCGGCCTGGGTCGGCGCCGTCCCCGTGATCGCGCCCGCCAGCCTGCGCGAGGTTGTCGACCACCTGACCGGGCGTTCCCCGCTGGGCCAGGCCCGCGCGGGGCAGGTGGCGCGGCCCCGGCCGGCGGCGGACATGGTCGACGTCAAGGGGCAGGAGCGGGCCAAGCGCGCGCTTGAGATCGCGGCCGCCGGGCGCCACCACTTGCTGATGGTCGGCCCGCCGGGCGCGGGCAAGTCGATGCTGGCCGCCCGCATGCCGGGGCTGATGCCGGACCTGACCCCGGCCGAGGCGCTGGAAACCTCGATGATCCATTCGCTGGCGGGGCTGCTGGGCGACGGCGGCATCTCGCGCGCGGCGCCGTTCCGCGATCCGCACCACACGGCCAGCATGGCCGCCATCGTGGGGGGCGGGCGCGGCGCGCGGCCGGGGGAAATCAGCCTGGCGCACAACGGCATCCTGTTTCTGGACGAACTGCCCGAGTTCTCGCGCCCCGTGCTGGAAACCCTGCGCCAGCCGATCGAGACGGGCGAGGTCGTGGTGGCCCGCGCCAACGCGCATATCCGCTATCCCTGCCGTTTCCTGCTGATCGCGGCGGCGAACCCCTGCCGCTGCGGCCATCTGGCCGATCCGGCGCGGGCATGCGCCAAGGCGCCGCTGTGCGGCAGCGATTACCTGGGCCGCCTGTCGGGGCCGCTGATGGACCGTTTCGACCTGCGGATCGAGGTTCCTGCGGTCGGCCTGGACGATCTGGACATGCCCGCCACGGGCGAGCCGTCGGGCGCGTTCGCCGGCCGCGTCGCCGCCGCGCGGGCCGTGCAGGCCGGCCGCTTTGACGCCCATCCCGGATTGCGGACGAACGCCGATGCGGGCGGCGCGCTGCTGGACGAGATCGCCGAGCCGGACGCCGAGGGGGCCGGGCTGATCCGGCGCGCGGCGGATCGGCTGGGGCTTACGGCGCGCGGTTATCACCGCATCCTGCGGACCGCGCGCACCATCGCCGATCTGGCCGGCGAGGCGCGGGTCCGCGCGCCCCATCTGGCCGAGGCCATCGGCTATCGCCTGCCGTTCCTTGCGGGCGGGTAGGGGAAGCCTTCCCCGTGGGGCGCAATGCCACGCGCCGGATCGGGCCAACGCATACACCCGAAAGCCGTGCCGCGCGGGGGCCCGATCACCCACCCCGGCGGCATCCCGTTCTTGCCCCCCGGGGCGCTTGCCCCTAGGACTGGCACCCAGCGCAGGGGGGTGCCATGCAGGGAAAACGCGTTCTGCTGATCGTGGGGGGCGGCGTCGCCGCCTACAAGACGCCCGAGCTGGTGCGCATGATCCAGCGCGCGGGGGGCGAGGTCACCTGCGTCCTGACCGCCGCGGGCGCGCAGTTCGTCACGCCGCTGACCCTGTCCGCCCTGTCGGGGCAGCCGTGCCACCGGGATCTGTTCGACCTGACGCGGGAAACCGAGATGGGGCATATCCAGCTGTCGCGCGCCGCCGATCTGGTTGTTGTGGCGCCCGCGACGGCCGACCTGATGGCCAAGATGGCGGGCGGGCTGGCCGACGATCTCGCCTCGACCCTGCTGATGGCCACCGACAAGCGGGTGCTGGTCGCGCCGGCCATGAACGTGCGCATGTGGGATCACCCCGCATCCCGCCGCAACCGCGACACGCTGGAGGGCGACGGCATCCTGTTCGTCGGTCCCGACGTCGGAGAGATGGCTTGCGGCGAATACGGCGCGGGCCGGATGGCCGAGCCGGAGGCGATCCTGGACGCGATCCGGGACGCGCTGGGCCCGGCCCTGCTGACCGAGGCGCCGCTGCGCCTGCCGCCCGAGGCGGTGGTCGTGCCGCCCCGCCCGCAGGCGGCCCCGGATGATGTCATCGTCACGCCGCCGCCGGGCCCGTTGCACGGACGCCACGTCATCGTCACCTCGGGGCCGACGCACGAGCCGATCGACCCGGTGCGCTATATCGCCAACCGTTCGTCGGGGGCGCAGGGGGCGGCGGTCGCTGCGGCGCTGCGCGACCTGGGGGCGCGGGTCAGCTTTGTCACCGGCCCGGCCAGCGTGCCGCCGCCCGCAGGCGTGACGGTCCTGCCCGTGCAGACCGCGGCCGAGATGCAGGCGGCGGTTCAGGCGGCGCTGCCGGCCGACGCGGCGGTGATGGCGGCGGCCGTGGCGGACTGGCGCGTCGTCAACGCCGCGGACCGCAAGATGAAAAAGGACGGCAGCGGCCGGCCCCCCGCGCTGGACATGGTCGAGAACCCCGACATTCTGGCGTGGATCAGCCGTGACGACCGCCGCCCGCCGCTGGTCGTGGGCTTTGCCGCGGAAACCGACGACGTCGTGGCGCACGCCACCGCCAAGCGGGCGCGCAAGGGCTGCGACTGGATCGTGGCCAACGACGTGCGGCCCGCGACCGGCATCATGGGCGGCACGGAAAACGCCGTGGTGCTGATCACCGACAGCAACGCCGAACACTGGCCGCGCATGCCCAAGGACGAGGTGGCGCGCCGTCTGGCCGCGCGGATCGCGGCGGCGCTGGGCCGCGGCGATCCGCCCGCGAACGGTCCGGCATGAGCCGCGTCTATCTGGACTGGAACGCCACCGCCCCCCTGCGGCCCGAGGCGCGCGCCGCGATGGCCGCGGCGATGGACGTGGTCGGCAACCCGTCGAGCGTCCACGCCGAGGGGCGCGCGGCCAAGATGCTGCTGGAACGCTCGCGCGAGGCGGTGGCGCAGGCGCTGGGCGCGGCGCAGGCCGACATCGTGTTCACCTCGGGCGCGACCGAGGCTGCCGCGCTGGCGCTGGAAGGGCAGGGGCTGGCCTGCGCAGCCGTCGAACACGATGCCGTGCGGGCCTGGTGCGACGAGGTGCTGGCGGTGGCCCCCGACGGGCAGGTGACGGTGCCCGACCCGGCCCGCGCCGCCCTGCAACTGGCCAACAGCGAAACCGGGGTGATCCAGCCGCTGCCGCAGGGGCTGGCGGTCAGCGACCTGACGCAGGGTTTCGGCAAGATCCCGCTGGCCTTCGACTGGCTGGGCATCGGCGCGGGGTTCGTCAGCGCCCACAAGCTGGGCGGTCCGCGCGGCGTGGGCGCGCTGATCCTGCGCGCGGGCACTGACCGGGCGGCCCGCATCCGCGGCGGCGGGCAGGAACTGGGCCGGCGCGCGGGCACGGAAAACCTGATCGGCATCGCGGGCTTTGCGGCCGCGGCGGCGGCGGCGCAGCGCGACCTGGCCGACGGCATGGCGGAGAAATTGGCGACGCAGCGAAATCGCCTGCGAATGAGACTGGAAGATGCCGAGGGAAACACTATGTTTCCGGGGCGCGACAGTGACTGCCTGCCCAACACCCTGTCAATCCTCACGCCCGGATGGCGCGGGGAAACGCAGGTCATGCAGATGGATCTGGCGGGGTTCGCCGTGTCCGCCGGGTCGGCCTGTTCGTCGGGCAAGGTCCGGGCCAGCGGGGTGCTGCGCGCGATGGGGCTGTCCGACGATGACGCGGGCTGCGCCCTGCGGGTGTCGTTCGGATGGGCGACCCCGGTCGAGGATTTGGATCGCTTTGCCGACGCGTGGCTTGCCGCCCGCGCCCGTTGGCAAGGCAAGCGAGGAAGGTGAGCGATGGCCGCGTTGGACATGCCCGAGATCGAGGTGCGCGAAGGCGTCGACCGCGAGACGGTGGAAACCGTCGCCAACATGGGTTCCTATAAATACGGCTGGGAGACCGAAATCGAGATGGAATACGCCCCCAAGGGCGTATCCGAGGACATCGTCCGGCTGATTTCCCAGCGCAACGAGGAACCGGAATGGATGACGGAATGGCGGCTGACCGCCTTCCGCCGCTGGCAGACGATGGTCGAGCCGCGCTGGGCGATGCTGAATTACCCTGACATCGACTATCAGGATCAATATTACTACGCCCGCCCGAAAAGCATGTCGGTCAAGCCCAAGTCGCTGGACGAGGTCGATCCCAAGCTGCTGGCGACCTATGAAAAGCTGGGCATCCCGCTGAAGGAACAGGCGATCCTGGCCGGGATCGAGGGCGCCGAGGGCGCCCCGGCCGAGGGGCGCCGCGTCGCCGTGGACGCCGTCTTCGACAGCGTCAGCCTGGGCACCACCTTCCAGGACGAGCTGGCCAAGGCCGGCGTCATCTTCTGTTCGATCAGCGAGGCGATCCGCAAGCATCCCGATCTGGTGCGGAAATACCTCGGCTCGGTCGTGCCGCAAAGCGACAACTATTTCGCCACGCTGAACAGCGCGGTGTTTTCGGACGGCTCGTTCGTCTATATCCCGCCGGGCGTGCGCTGCCCGATGGAGCTTTCGACCTATTTCCGCATCAACGCGGAAAACACCGGCCAGTTCGAACGCACGCTGATCATCGCCGACAAGGGCAGCTATGTCAGCTATCTCGAGGGCTGCACCGCGCCGAAACGCGACGTGGCGCAGCTGCACGCGGCGGTGGTGGAGATCGTCGTGCTGGAGGACGCCGAGGTGAAATACTCGACCGTCCAGAACTGGTATCCCGGCGACGAGGAAGGCAAGGGCGGCATCTACAACTTTGTCACCAAGCGGGCGGACTGCCGAGAGGCCCGCGCCAAGGTGATGTGGACGCAGGTGGAAACCGGGTCCGCGATCACGTGGAAATACCCGTCCTGCATCCTGCGCGGCGAGGGCAGCCAGGGCGAGTTCTATTCGATCGCCATCGCCAACAACGCCCAGCAGGCCGACACCGGGACCAAGATGATCCATCTGGGCCGGAACACCCGGTCGCGCATCGTGTCCAAGGGGATTTCCGCCGGGCGCGCGCAGAACACCTATCGCGGCTTGGTGACGATGCACCCGCGCGCCACCGACAGCCGCAACTATACCCAGTGCGACAGCCTGCTGATCGGCGACAAGTGCGGGGCGCATACCGTGCCCTATATCGAGGTCAAGAACACCTCGTCGCGCGTCGAACACGAGGCGACCACGTCCAAGGTGGACGAGGACCAGCTGTTCTATTGCCGCGCCCGCGGCATGGACGAGGAAGAGGCCGTGGCGCTGGTCGTCAACGGGTTCTGCCGCGACGTGCTGCAGGCGCTGCCGATGGAGTTCGCGATGGAGGCGCAGAGCCTGGTCGCGATCAGCCTGGAAGGCAGCGTCGGTTGACGCACCGCAAGGAGACCTGCGCCCCCCATGTCTGAGGCGATCGACCTGCCGCGGCCCGAGCTGACCGACGCATCGTATTTTGATGCGGCGGCGGCGCGGGCTGCGCTGGCGTCGGGCGGGCCGGTGGCCTTTCCGCCCTTTGACCTGGTCCATTGGGGCGGGCTGACATTCGCGCTGAACTATCGCCGCGACCCGGTGCAGAACGCGATCCGCGAGGGCCGGTTCTATGAACTGCCCGAGCTGCGGACGCTGAAAGGCCTGGTCGCCCCCGGCGCCACCATCGTCGATATCGGCGCCAATGTCGGCAACCACGCGCTGTTCTTTGCCCGCCGGATGCGCGCGGCCCGCGTCATCGTGTTCGAGCCGAACCCGCTGGCCGCCGCGCCGCTGATGGCGAACGTGCTGCTGAACGGGCTGGCGGGCGTCGTCTGCCTTGACCATCTGGGCGTGGCGCTGGGTGCGGGCGCGTCCACGGGCTTTGGCATGCGCCGCCACGACCGCAACCTGGGCGCCACCCGCCTGCGTCCCGGCGAAGGCTGCATCCCGGTCTGCCGCGGCGACGATCTGCTGACCGGCGAGACGCCCGCCCTGATCAAGATCGACGTCGAGGGGATGGAGATGGAAGTGCTGGCGGGCCTGTCCGCCACCATCGCCCGCGCCCGCCCCCTGATGATGGTCGAGGTGGACGACGCCAACCTTGCCGCCTTTCTGGACTGGCAGGCGGCGGCGGGGTATCGCCCGGTCAAGGACTGGCGGGTCAGCAAGAGCAATGCGAATTACCTGATCGAACCCCGGCGGGACGACACCGCCTGATGTGATGCATGGGCGCGCGCGAGCCTGCCGCGCCCGCAGCCGGTCCCGGACCGGCGCCGAGGAAAAGGAAACGACGATGCTGCAGATCAACAACCTTCATGTCGAGCTTGAGGACGAGGGCAAGCCGATCCTCAAGGGCGTGACCCTGACCGTCCCGGCGGGCGAGGTTCACGCGATCATGGGGCCGAACGGGTCGGGCAAGTCCACGACGTCCTATGTGCTGGCCGGGCGCGACGGCTATGCCGTGACCGAGGGCACGGCCACCCTGAACGGCCGGAACCTGCTGGAGATGGAGCCGGAGGCCCGCGCCGCCGCCGGCCTGTTCCTGGCATTCCAGTATCCGGTGGAAATCCCCGGCGTCGGCAACATGACCTTTCTGCGGACCGCCGTGAACGCGCAGCGCAAAAGCCGCGGCGAGCCGGAACTGACTGCGGGCGAGTTCCTGAAGGCGATCCGCGCCAAGGCCGCCGATCTGCAGATCGACGCCGAGATGCTGAAGCGCCCGGTCAACGTGGGCTTTTCGGGCGGCGAGAAAAAGCGCAACGAAATCCTGCAGATGGCGATGCTGGAACCGACGATGTGCATCCTTGACGAGACCGATTCCGGTCTGGACGTCGATGCGATGCGGCTGGTCGCGGACGGCGTGAACGCGCTGCGCTCGCCCGACCGCAGCTTTCTTGTGATCACGCATTACCAGCGCCTGCTGGACCATATCCGCCCCGACGTGGTGCATATCATGGCCGACGGCCGCATCGTGAAATCGGGCGGGCCGGAACTTGCGATGGAAGTCGAGCAGAACGGCTATGCCGATATTCTGGCCGAGGTCGCCGATGCCTGACAGCGCCGTGCTTGACATCATGACCCCGACGGTCGAGGGGCAGGGCGCCCCCGACCCCCTGGCCGCCCGGCTGGGCGCGCTGCCCGATGGCGGCGTGACCGCGCCCGCGCGCGCCGACGCCCTGTCGCGGCTGCGCGCGATGGGCCTGCCGCGTCCACGCGACGAATACTGGCGCTATACCGATCCCGCGCCCTTTACTGCCGCGACCCCTGCGGCGCAGCCGGTCGATCCGGCGGCGGGCGACCCGCCGCTGTTTTCCGATCTGGACCGTCTGCGGATCGTGTTCGTGGACGGCCGCTTCGACGCGCAGGCGTCGGACGATCTGTCGATGTCGGGCGTCAGCATCCTGCCGCTGTCGCAGGCGCAGGCGCAGCCCGGCCACTGGGTCGGCGCGGCCTATGGCCAGCTTGAACAGGCGGGCCAGACCCCGGTGGCGCGGCCCTTCGCGGCGCTGAACACGGCGTCGGCGACCGACGGCGTGGTGGTCCATGTCACCGGGCGCGCCGAAAAACCCGTGCAGATCCTGTATCGGCGCAGCGGCGATGCGGCGGATGTCGTCTGCCACCACGTCCTGCGGCTGGACGCGGGCGCGGAGCTGACGCTGCTGGAAAACGGGCTGGTCGGCGCGCGCGGCAACCTGCTGATCGAGGCGGACCTGGCGCCCGGCGCCCAGCTGCACCATGTCGCGGCGCTGCGCGCGGGCAATCCCCGCGTCAGCCTGACCCATCTGTTCGCTCGGCTGGCCAGCGGATCGACGCTGAAAAGCTTTACCCTGTCGGTCGACGGCGCGCATATGCGGTCCGAGGCGGTGCTGGACATGGCCGGCGACGACGTGGTGGCCCATGTCGCGGGGGCGATGCTGGGCGACGGGTCGCAGGTCCACCACGACGACACCGTCTGGGTCACCCACGGCGGCCTGCGCGGCGAAAGCCGGCAGGTGTTCAAGAAGGTGCTGAAGAACGGCGCCACCGGCGTGTTCCAGGGCAAGATCCTGGTGCGCCCCGGCGCGCAGAAGACCGACGGCTATCAGATCAGCCAGGCGCTGCTGCTGGACGAGGCCAGCCAGTTCCTGGCAAAGCCCGAGCTGGAAATCTATGCCGACGACGTGAAGTGTTCCCACGGATCGACCACCGGCGCGCTGGACGAGACGGCGCTGTTCTACCTGCGTTCGCGCGGGGTGCCGCGGGAACGCGCGGTCGTGCTGCTGGTGCTGTCCTTCGTGGCCGACGCCCTGGCCGAGATCGAGGACGAGCGCCTGCGCGACCGCATCGGCGAACGGCTGGAAGACTGGCTGACCGCCCGCGCATCGGGCGTGGCGGGCTGACATGGCGCTGGTGCCGCGCATCCTGTCCACCTGGCGGTCGCCGCGCGCGACCGTCGCCGGTCTGCGCGGCATGGCCGAGCCGTCGATGCTGGCGCTGCTGGTCGGCACGATGGCGGTCTATTTCGTCGCGCAATGGCCGGGGCTGGCGCGCGCGGCGCAGCTGGACCCCTCGGTGCCGCTGAATGCGCGGCTGGGCGGGGCGCTGTTGGGGACGCTGTTCCTGATGCCGCTGGTGGTGCTGGCGGTCGCCGGGATCGTCGGGCTGACCGCGCGGGCGGCGGGCCTGGCGCTGACCGGCGCCGGCTCGCGCCTGGCGCTGATCTGGGCGCTGGCGGCGACCGCCCCCGCCATGCTGCTGGCCGGGCTGGTGCGCGGACTGATCGGTCCGGGGCCGGGGCTGACACTGGTCCAGACGGTGGCGGGCATCGCCTTTGTCGTGTTCTGGGCCGCCGGGTTGCAGGCGCTGTCCCGCGGCCCCGGCGCACGGCGGGCATCATGATCGCGCTGATGAAACAGACCCTGCGCGAGCCGCGCCGCGCATTCGCCCGGCTGCGCGCGCTGGCGCTGCCGATGTCGGCGCGCTGGGGGCTGGTCATCATGGCCGCCGCAGCCTCGTCGGTGCTGTCCTTCGTCGGCACGCTGCTGTTTCCGCCGCCCGCCGCGGGGTCGGCCGACGTGCTGCATGTGCTGTCGGTGACGCCCTGGGCGATGGCCGCGACGCAGGTCGGGTCGGCCGCGCTGGCCGCCTATCTGCTGGCCGAGGTCGGGCGCATCTTCCGCGGCACGGGCAGCTTTGCGGACGCCCTGCTGGCGGTCGGCTGGGTCGAGACGATGATGGTCGCCCTGCAGGCGCTGCAACTGGTTCTGGTGCTGGTGCTGCCGCCTCTGGCCGGGCTGGTCGGCATCGCCTCGCTGGTGCTGGCGACGCTGCTCGTCATCCTCTTCACGATGGAGTTGCACGGGTTCCGCAACCCGCTGCTGGTCGTCCTTGGCATCATCGGAACGGTGATGGTCACGGGCTTTGTCCTGTCGCTTGCGGCCGCGACGCTGGGAATCCTGCCCGAGGTGCCGGTATGAGCTTTGACGTCCAAAAGGTCCGCGCCGATTTCCCGATCCTGTCGCGGCAGGTCAACGGCCGCCCGCTGGTCTATCTGGACAACGGCGCCAGCGCGCAGAAACCGCAGGTGGTGATCGACGCGGTTGCCAACGCCTATGGCGCGGAATACGCCAACGTCCACCGCGGCCTGCATTTCCTGTCGAACCTCGCGACCGAGAACTATGAACGCGTGCGCGGCATCATCGCCCGTTTCCTGAACGCCCCGCACGAGGACGAGGTGATCTTCACCTCGGGTTCGACCGAGGGGATCAACCTCGTGTCCTATGGCTGGGCCGCGCCCCGCTTGGGTCCGGGCGACGAGATCCTGCTGTCGGTGCTGGAACACCACGCCAATATCGTGCCCTGGCATTTCCTGCGCGAACGGCAGGGCGTCGTGCTGCGCTGGGTCGAACCCGAACCCGACGGCAGCCTGCCGCCTGAAAAGATGCTGGCCGCGATCGGGCCACGCACCCGGCTGATCGCCGTCACCCACATGTCGAACGTGACCGGCACGGTCGTGGACGTCGCCCGCATCGCGGCCGGGACTGACGTGCCGGTGCTGGTCGACGGCAGCCAGTCGGCCGTCCACATGCCGGTGGACGTGGGCGCGCTTGGCTGCGATTTCTTCTGCATCACGGGCCACAAGCTGTATGGCCCGTCCGGGTCCGGCGCGATCTGGATCGCCCGCGACCGCCAGGCCGAGATGCGCCCGTTCATGGGCGGCGGCGACATGATCCGCGAGGTGACGCGCGACGCCGTCACCTATGCCAACCCGCCCCTGCGGTTCGAGGCGGGCACCCCCGGCATCGTCAACCAGATCGGCCTGGGCGCCGCGCTGCAATACCTGACGGGGCTGGGAATGGACAACATCGCCGCGCATGAACGCAGCCTGCGCGACCATGCCCGGGCGCGCCTGAACGGGCTGAACTGGCTGTCGGTGCAGGGCGACGCGCCGGGCAAGGGGGCGATCTTTTCGCTGACCATGCCGGGGGCGCATGCCCACGACATTTCGACCATCCTGGACAAGCGCGGGATCGCCGTGCGGGCGGGCACGCATTGCGCCATGCCGCTGATGCAGCACTATGGCCTGCCCGCGACGGCGCGCGCCAGCTTTGCGATGTACAACACCCTGGCCGAGGTCGATGCGCTGATCGACGGGCTCGAGTTCTGCCGCGAGCTGTTCGCCTGATCGGCGGGGCGGAGTGGGGCGGCCCGGCCGGTGGCCGGACCGCGCCGTGTCAGGCAGCCTCGGCAAGCTCGTTCCGGGCCGCTTTCGTCACGCTGGCCCACCACGCCAGCTCGTCCAGCATCGCGCTCAGCGAGGGCTGCAGCACGGCGTCCACCTCGGACATGTCGCCGTTCTGGCCCAGCGGGCTGACCTTGAAGAACTCGCCCCCGCCCAGGTGGACGGCGTTGCGCAGCGGCACCATCTGCAGTTCGACCGCGACGGCGCGCAGGTGTTCGATCGCGCGCGCCGCACCGACCCCGCCATAGCCCATCGCGGCGGCGGGCTTGCGCCCCCATTCGAGATACGCCTGATCCAGCGCATTCTTCAGCGCGCCGGGGATCGAGTGGCCGTATTCGGCGGTCACGAAGACATAGCCGTCGTATTCGCCGATCTTCTTCTGCCACGCCACCGCGCGGGGATCCTGCGACGGCACCCACGCGTTCGACGCGACCTCGTCGAACAGCGGCAGGTCGAAATCGCGCAGGTCGACCAGATCGAACGTCATGTCGTGGCGCTTCTTCACCTGCTCCATGAGCCAGGCGGCGGGCTTGTCGGCAAAGCGCGCCTTCCGCGTCGATCCGATGATGACTGCAATCCGGGGTTTGGTCATGTGGTTTCCTTTTCGTCTGGGGGCGCCCATGCGCCCGCCGTTCATGTCGTCCCGAACAACATGAGGCGCGGATGGTGTTCGATCCAGATAACAGAAACGAAACCGGGCGTTCGGTTCTGTCGAACGGCGGTTGAGAGCGTGGCGTCCTGGGGCCGATCCGGGACCGGCCAGCGGCGCACCGGATATCCTGCGGGGCCACCACTGTTGATGCGGGGCGTTCCGAGGCGGCAGGGATGCCCGCGGACGCGCAGCCGGTTCCAGATCCGCAGAGAGGCCTTCCCCCGACAGCAGCCGCGTCGCGCAGGGGGCCTGGTCGTGCAGTCAGGCCCGGATGTGCTGCTGCCCAGACGCTCGCACGCCCCCGGCCGCTGCGCCCACGCAGCGCGCCGTTCATCCGCAACCGGAATGCGACGCGCCAGGCCGTGCAAAGCCAGATCAAAGTGGCTGAGTTGATGGCGCACCCGACAGGATTCGAACCTGTGACCTCTGCCTT